>CAXSFM010000045.1:0-2760 GCA_964236735.1 uncultured Pyrinomonadaceae bacterium | reverse complement strand
GGTTTATCACATGGGTTTCGAGCGCGGAAAGACCACGCAAAGACTGGAAGTCATCGGCGAGCTGAAGAATAAAAAACAGACCGGCACGCTCATCACTTTCCTGCCGGATCCGACCATTTTTACCATCACGGTCGAGTTTAAATTCGAGCGGCTCGCGAGCCGCTTGCGCGAACTGGCATTCCTAAATCCTGGGCTCGAAATCGTGCTCTCGGACGAACGCGGCGAATCGCCGAAAAAGGAGACGTTCTTCTACAAGCACGGGATCGAGGAATTCGTGAAGCAGCTTGGTGAAAACAAGCAGGTCATCCATCCCAAGCCGGTCATTCTCTCGCGGCAACGCGATGAGGTTTTCGTCGACGTCGTGCTGCAGTATAACGACAGCTACAACGATCAGATCCTCTGCTTCGCGAATTCGATTCCGAACCCAGACGGCGGTACGCATCTCACCGGTTTTCGAAGCGCGCTGACCAAGGCGGTTAATCAATACGCGAAAACGAATAATCTCACGAAAGACAAGGATCCAGCGATCTCTGGGGACGATGCCCGCGAAGGTTTGACCTGCGTGCTCAGCATCAAACTGCCGAATCCGCGCTTCGAGTCGCAGACCAAAGTGAAGCTCGTGAACACCGAGATCGACGGCATCGTCAACTCGGTCGTTTACGAGGGTCTGATGACTTACTTCGATCAGAACCCGCCGATCGCGAAACGCATCTTCGAGAAGGTCCTTACCGCGGCCCGCGCGCGCGAAGCAGCGCGGAAAGCGCGCGAAACCATCCGCAAAGGCGCGCTCACCGGTGGCGGATTGCCAGGGAAATTAGCCGACTGTTCGGAACGCGATCCCGATCTGACCGAGCTTTACATTGTCGAGGGCGACTCGGCCGGCGGTTCCGCCAAGCAGGGACGCGATCGGCGGTATCAGGCGATCCTTCCGATCCGGGGAAAGCTGATCAATGTCGAGAAAGCACGTCTCGATCAGGCGCTGAAGAACACCGAAATTCAATCGATGATCACCGCCATCGGTACCGGTATCGGCAAGCCGAAGGAGGACGCGAAGGACGGTAGCAACGGCAGCAAAGAAGAGGGCACCTTCGACATTTCAAAACTGCGCTACGGCCGCATCATTATCATGACCGACGCCGACGTGGACGGGTCGCATATCCGCGTCCTGTTGCTCACGTTCTTCTACCGGCAAATGACGGAGTTGGTCCGGGCCGGCAAAGTTTATATCGCGCAGCCGCCGCTCTATCAGGTCAAACGCAAGAAGCGCGAGGAATACGTCGACGACGACGTGCAGCTAAACAAAATTTTGATCTCGTTAGGCTCGGAAGACGTTCGCCTGAAAAATCTCGCGGACGGAAAGGAACTCAGCACCGCGCAGTTGAAGGACATTCTCGAATCGCTCGAAAAGCTTTCCAAGCTCAGTGAGTCCGTTCGACGTCACGGTGGCGACTTCGAGACCTTCCTCGCCAAGCGCGATGCGAAGAGCGGAAAATTGCCCGCTTATTTGGTCAAAGTCCGCGATGGCAATGACGAGTCCGTGACCTACTTCCACGACGAGCAGCAGCTCCGAAAATTCCACGAGCAAAATCTCGATCTCAATCTTTTCGACGTCGAGATGGGCCAGGAGCTACTGCCGCTCGCGCCTGCCGCGGCCACGACAAAATCAAACGGCATTCGCCGTCGCGCTAAGAAGGTGGAACTACACGAAGCGACCACGATTCAGAAGCTCATCGGTGAGCTCGCCCGCAAAGGTCTGAAGGTTGATCACTACGCCGCGAGCGATCGGCCGATCTTCGAGTTGATCGAAGGCGACGGCGAGAAAGCGACGGCGCATCCGCTTTTTTCCATTCCCGAGATTCACCAAAAGATCGTCGAGATCGGACGTCGCGGCGTGCAGATAAAACGCTTCAAAGGTCTCGGTGAAATGAACGCGAAAGAGTTGTTCAACACCACGATGGACCCGAACAAGCGCAAGCTCCTCAAGGTCGATCTGAACGACGACAACGCGGTCGAAGCCGACCAAATGTTCACGCGTTTGATGGGCGACGTAGTCGAACCTCGTCGTCAATATATCGAGGATAACGCCCTCAATGTTCGCAACCTCGACGTCTGATTTCAGACAGGATTAACGGGATTTTGCAGGATTGAAGACGGACGATTCTCACGCGCTTACTGAGCAGGTCATTGGTTGCGCGATGAAGGTTCATCGCACTCTTGGACCGGGATTTTTGGAGTCTGTTTACCTCAACGCTTTCGCTTATGAACTGCGACGCGCTGCTCCTGCAGTCGAGCTCGCGCAACACATCAAAGTTCGTTACGAGAATGTGATCGTTGGTGATTTCGTCGCCGACCTCGTCATCAACGAGGTCTTACTTTGCGCACTGAAGGCGACGCTCGCCCTGACGAAAGCCGACGAGGTTCAGCTGGTAAACTATCTGACCGCGACGAATCGCGATTTCGGATTGCTCTTCAATTTCGGAACAACGTCGCTCCAGTTTAAACGCAAACACCGCCTACCGACCTCTTACCCTGAGGAAGTCGATTTCCGAAATCCTGTAAAATCCTATTAATCCTGTCCAAAAAACTCCGTGTATAACCCGAACGAAAAGCTAGAGCTGATCAACGTTGCCGAAGAAGTCTCGAGGTCGTTCCTCGATTACTCGATGTCGGTCATCATTTCTCGCGCGCTGCCGGATGCGCGCGATGGATTGAAGCCTTCGCAGCGACGCATCCTTTACGCGATGCACGATCTCTCGCTCT
>CAXSFM010000044.1:0-3267 GCA_964236735.1 uncultured Pyrinomonadaceae bacterium | reverse complement strand
AGCTTGCCCTTCACTGACCAAGTTCAAAAGTTGCACTTACAAGTTGAATTCAAGTAATGTTACCTTTGGCTGTTTGTTACGATACTTTTCAATGTAACGCTGTACACCAAAAAAGATAAGGGCAACAATAAATAGAGCAATGATAAGTTCTATATCAAGTGGGATTCTGCTGGCATATCGAACAACAAATGCCATCAGAGCGGTTATGAAGGCTGATCTTCCTAAGACGCCAATCTGGTCATATGACCAATTGCCAATGGTTTCAAGAGTGAACCACTTAAGCAGTTTCTTTCCCTGTGATGACGACATATGCACAAGGCTCTTTTCAGATTGAGGCACGATACTATTATCTGATGGCGTGTTAGGCATATCTTGTTTAGACATAGCGCAAGCCTACCATGACTTTTTATATGTATTACACAGAAAAAGTCTAAAGTGCCTACTTAATTGACGTGTAAAAAGTCAGTGCGAACGAAGTATCGCCTGCATATCTCGTTCGCACCCGCGTTGAGACTCACCGAAAGCCTGCCGGAAACTCTCTCTCACCAGTAAAAATCTGAAATTGCCTTCGCTGGAAGATGAAGCGGTGCGAAGGAAGTATCGCTTTGGAGGGCGGCGCGCGTGTTTGTGCGGGCGTGGGGGAATTGTGCGAAAAGGCCGATGTTTACAGGGTTTTGTGATGGATTCGCGGTCGCGCAGGGAGTTGGCACGATGGTTGTAATAGAGAGTGGCAGATGGTTGACAGCGATTCGTTGAGAAAAGGCAGAAGCGAGAGAGTGTCGCACGCTGCCGAGCCTGTTAAGCATCGCCACTTTTCTCGCCAACAAGTTTTGAAAATCAACCGCGTGCCCGAAACGCCGCAGACGCGACGGATGGGCACACCAGAGTGAAAAAGGAGAATCCATCATGTTGCGCCGCATCACATCCATCCTGACCGTCATCAGCCTGCTCTTCGTCACCTTCGCGCCGCTCACCAGCGTCTTCGCAGCGGCGAACAACACAGACCAGACGCGCCGCCAGCGACGCGACAGCAAAGTCGCGCCGGAGTTGACCGCGAAGGCCGCTTCGACGCAGACCGTCCGCGTCATCATCCAGACCAAAGGCCAGCCGACGGCGGCGCACGACGATGCCGTCACACGAAAGGGCGGCGCGCGGCGTCAGACCTTCGCCGCGCTCGACGCCATCACCGCAGACGTGCCCGCCAACGCCGTCGCCGAACTCGCCGCACGCGCGGACGTGGCTTACGTTTCGCCCGACCGTCAAGTCAAAGCGGAGTTGGACATCACGCGCGAGACGACCGGCGCGTCGCAGGTGCAGGCCGGCACGAACAGCGTCGCGGGATTGACGGGCAAGGGCGTCGGCATCGCCATCATTGATAGCGGCATCAGCGCGCGTCACCCGGACTTTCAGAAAAAGAAGAACGATAACAAGTCGCGCGTCGTCGTCGCCGTCAACTTCACGGGCAGCAAGGGCGCGGGCGTGGACGGCGCGGGACTCATCTTAAGCGACGGCCTTTTGATGAGCGACGGCGACCGCGACGGGCACGGCACGGGCGTCGCGAGCGTCGCCGCCGGCAACGGCGCGGCCTCCAACGGCTATCCCGGCAATTACATCGGCATCGCGCCCGAAGCGAATTTGATTGACCTCAAAGTGCTTGACTCGAACGGCGTTGGCACGACGAGCGCGACCTTAAACGCCATCAACTGGGCGATCACGAATCAGAAGCGTTTCAACATTCGCGTCATCAACATGAGCCTCGGCGCTCCCGTCCGCGAATCTTTCCGCACAGACCCGCTCTCGCAGGCCGTCGCGCGCGCCGTCCACTCCGGCATCGCCGTCGTCTGTAGCGCGGGCAACAACGGCCACACCGAAGACATCGTCGGCCACGACGCGAACGGCGAACCGATTTACCGGCAGGTCTTCGGCGCGATCAACAGCCCCGGCAACTCGCCTTACGCCATTACCGTCGGCGCGACCGACTCGCACGCGACCGCGCGCCGCTCGGACGACACCGTCGCGCAGTTTTCATCAAAAGGCCCGACGCAGTACGACCACTTCGCGAAGCCCGACCTCGTCGCGCCCGGTCGCCGCGTCGTCGCCGCGATGTCGCTCGATAACCCGACGCTCGGCACGCTCGCTCCCGACCGCATCATTCAACCCACGAGCGCGAGCGCGCTTCGCAATCACTACTTCAAATACTCCGGCACGTCGTTCTCCGCGCCCGTCGTCTCCGGCGTCATCGCGCTGATGATGGAAGCGAACAAGTCCCTGACGCCCGTGCTCGCCAAAGCCGCGCTGCTTCGCACGGCGAACGCGCTGCCCGCTTCGCTCTTCGTCAGCAAGGCGCAGAACATTCTCAGCCAGGGCGCGGGCGAAGTGAACGCCATCGCCGCCGTCTCGATGGCACGCGCGATTGTTCCGAACGCCGACAAGCTCAAAGCCGGCGACAAGATTTTCACACGCGGCGTGACGCTCAACTCGCTCGAACAGATTTCCAACATCGGCGGCGAGCGCGTCAAGCAGAGCGACCGCGTCCTCTACTCGACCGGCGTTCTCTTCACCAATCGCCCCGTGCTGCTCGACAGCATCCAACTCGGCAAGGGTATTCTGATGAGCGACGGAATTATCCTCAGCGATGGTCTGATTATGAGCGATGGCTTGCTGCTCTCCGACGGCCTCTTGATGAGCGACGGTTACACGCACGGCGACGGCATCATCCTGAGTGACGGCTTAATCTTGAGCGACGGCTTGCTCCTGAGCGATGGCCTGCTCGTCAGCGACGGAATGTTGTTGAGCGACGGCTTGATCTTGAGCGATGGAATGCTGCTCAGTGACGGCATCATCCTGAGCGACGGCACGCAGCACGGCGACGGGTTGTTGCTCTCGGACGGCTTGTTGCTCTCCGACGGCCTGCTGGTGTCCGACGCTATCCTCGTCAACGCCGGTCTGCTGATGTCGGATGGCCTGATTCTCTCCGACGGTTTGCTTCTCTCCGATGGCCTGATTCTCTCGGACGGCTTGCTGCTCTCAGACGGCCTCATTCTGTCGGATGGAATGATCCTCTCCGATGGACTGATTCTTTCCGACGGGCTGCTGCTGTCCGACTAAACTGCGATTCTCAAACGCGAAACGAAGGAGAGGCGGGGCGCAGAAAATCGTCCCGCCTCTCCTCATTTCCGCGCTTCAAATCATTGTCACCGCTCGCCTTTAGCCGGGACTGTCTAAATCAAAGCAGACAGCGATATAATGCTTGATATGATTACTTGT
>CAXSFM010000043.1:0-3328 GCA_964236735.1 uncultured Pyrinomonadaceae bacterium | reverse complement strand
ATGAAAGCGAAGAGCGCGGACAGCGGCAGAACGAGCGTGACAATGATGGCGCTACGCACGTCGGCGAGGAGCACGATCAAGATAATCAGCACGAAGATCGCGCCTTCCTGCAGTGCTTTCGTCACGGTGTGGATCGCCTTCTTCACCAGCTCCGTCCGATCGTAGAACGGCACCAGCTGGACACCTTTTGGCAGCGCCTTCTGAATCGCGGGGAGTTTCTCCTTCACCGCGTTGACGACATCGCGCCCGCTCGCGCCTTTCAGCATCAACACGATTCCGGCGACTGCTTCGCCCTCGCCATTTGCGGTCACCGCGCCCTGCCGCAACTCCGCGCCGATCTTCACCTCTGCTACGTCACGCACATAGATCGGCGTGTGCTCGTGCGTCGCTACGATGATGTTCTCGATGTCGCCGGTGCCCTTCACCAAGCCAAGCCCGCGTACGACATACTGCTCCGATTGGTGCTCGATAAAGTTCCCGCTCGCGTTCGAGTTGTTCTTCGCCAAGGCCTCGAACACTTGCTGCATCGAAACCTTGAGCGAGGTCAACCGGTCGGGGTTGATGATGACCTGGAATTGTTTCACCAAGCCGCCGAACGAATTCACATCTGTGACGCCGGGAACGGTGCGCAACAGTGGCCGCACGATGTAGTCCTGGACCGTGCGCAGTTCGGTCGCGTCGTACTTCGGGTCTTTGCTGACAAGCGTGTACTGGAACACTTCGCCAAGTCCTGTCGTAATCGGGCCTAACGACACCTCCACACCTGCGGGCAGGCTTTCGCGCGCGCCGGACAACCGCTCCGACACGAGCTGCCGCGCGAAGTAGTCGTTCACCCCATCTTCGAAAACGATCGTGATTGCGCACAGCCCGATTTTCGAGACCGAGCGGATTTCCATCAGACGCGGGAGACCTCCCATCTGAATTTCGATCGGTCGCGTGACGAGTTTCTCCACCTCCGGCGGCGACATGCCACCGGCCGACGCGAGCACCTGCACCTGCACGTTGGTCACGTCAGGGAACGCGTCGATCGGGATTTGCTTGAGTGAGAGCAGACCGAATCCGGTCAGGATCACGGCGCCGAGAATCACCAGCATCCTCTGGCGCACCGAGAAGTTCAGGACGGCGTTGATCATGCGCTATTCCTCCCCAAGCTCGCCCTTTAGCATCTCCGATTTGAGGATGAAGCTCCCTTGCGTCACGAGCGTGTCGCCGGCTTTCACACCTTCGAGAACCTGCGCGCGTCCGTGTTGCTCCATCCCAAGCTTCACCACGCGCTTTTCGAACCTGTTCCCATCGAGCGCGACGAAGACGATTTGTTTGTCCTCGTCTGTCTGCACGGCTGTATCCGGGATAACGACAACGTCGCGCAGGGTAGTCGTGACAATCTCGACATCGGCGAACATGCCCGCTTTGAGTCGCCCGTCGGCGTTGTCGGCTTCGATCCGCACCTCCATCGTACGCGATTCCGCTTCCACCTGGTTGCCGGTGCGCACGACCTTTCCACGAAAGACTTCGCCGGGATAAGCGAGCACAGAGAAGGTCGCGTCCTGCCCGACCTTCACCGAGCCAACGTCGCGCTCCTTTACCTCCGCGATCACCCACAGGTCGTTAGGATCGCTGATCACGTAGATCTCCTTTTCCTTGCTCACCAGCTCGCCCGTAGTCGCCTTCCGATCGATGACCACGCCATCGATCGGAGCTTTGAGCTCGAGCGCGCGCCCGAGCAGCTCCGGCGTCTGTATCAGCGCTAGGACATCACCGGCTTTTACTTTGTCGTTCAGATCGACGTTCAGCTTTACGAGCCGACCTTCGAGCGTGCTCGAAATCTTCGCCGTCTTATTCAGGTTCTCGCTGACACGACCCGCGGCCTTGAATGTTGTATCAATGTTTCCCGGCGTGATGGCCGCCGTCTTGATCTCCACGTGTTCGAGGTTCGCCTTCGTTAACGTGACGATATTCTCTTCGTGCTTTTCCGCATGCTCCGGCTTCTTGGCGGTTTCTTTCTTCGAGCAACCGAATGCGGTTAGGAGAACGACAGCGAGCACAAGCGCTCGCGGCGGATTGGTGTGATTAGGCTTCATAGGATTCAGGGATTCTGTCCAAGAGGGACGCCTACGGCGTACTCCAATTCGGCGCGGTTTTGCGCGACGTTCGCGAGCGACTCGTAGTAGTCCGCGAGGGTGTCGAAGTAAGTGCGCTTCGCGTCGAGGTAGATAAGAAGCGTGGTCGTGTTTTGCGCGTAGCCTTGTTCGGCCTGCGCGCTGAAAGCTTTCAGGCTGTCGAGGAACGCCGGCGAATAGAGCGCGAGCTGGCTCTTCGCGGTTTCAAGAGTCGCGGCGCTCTTGGTCACCTCCGCGATAACTTCTGCGCGAGTCTTCTCGATCGCCGCGATCGCCTTCTGTTGCTCCGCGCTGGCGGTCGCAATCTCGCCCTTCTTCCGATCCCACAAGGGCAATGCAAACGTCGCCCCGATGCCGAAAGTCTGTTCGTCTTTCGTGTATTCAATTTGCGGCCCGACCGCGAAGTCCGGTCGCCGGCCGAAGCGGGTCGAGCGCAACTGCAACCCGGCCAACTCCGCCTGCCGCATCTGCGTTCGGATCGCTGGATTCCGCGCCATCGCCAAGGCAACGAAGTCGGTGCGCGAGCCACGCGGCTGCACGTTTTCGAGACTGCCGACGACGTTCAACGGTGCTGCCGGCTGACGCCCCATTAATGAGTTCAGCTCGACGCGCGCAGTCGCGATGCGACCACGCGCTTGCAGCAGAGCTTTGTTGGCGGCGATCAACTCCGCCTGGCTCTTCACCGATTCGAAGTCCGATCCATATCCCGCTTCGACCCGCTTCCGCGCCGATTCGACGAATGTCTTGGCGGAACCAGCCTGGTCGGTTCGCGCGTCGACGATCTTCTGCGCAGCGACAAAGTCATAGTAGGCGCGCCGGACTTTCGCGCTGACCTGAAAGCGGAATGCTTCTCGCGCCAGTTTCGCCAACTCGACATTGTGTTGGGCGATCGCGATCTCCAGCGCGCGCTTCCCGGGAAACTTGAAGAGCTGACTTACCGAGATTTCGCCGTGAAATTCATTCGCGCGATCGTTGCCATCGCGAGTGCGTCGCACGCCGGGCGCGACAGCGAGTTCAGGATTCGAAAAAGTGAGGGCGCTGGTCACCCCGCCTCTCGCGGCGGCGATACTTTGCTCCAGAACCCGGAGTTCAGGATTATTTCGCAGCGCCTCGGCCGTGATCTGCTCAAGCGTCTCGGCGCGAGCAGCCACAGCGGTGATGAGCAGCGCCGCGAGTGTGAATTTTGAAATGTGTTGGTGAAAAGGCAT
>CAXSFM010000042.1:0-3810 GCA_964236735.1 uncultured Pyrinomonadaceae bacterium | reverse complement strand
CGCACAGGTAATGGCCGCGATTCGGAATCACCGTGCCGTTCGGAATCGTGCAGCGCAGCGTGCCGTCCGAGGCGACGACGGCGTAGCCGGCGCCTGCTCCTGAATCGGCGACGGTCTGAGCCGCACCGCTGGCGTTGTAAATCTCGATGAACTCGTCGTTCGCGCCGCTCGGCCCGCGCAGGCGAAACTCGCTGATGTTGAGTTGCCCCGGGGTCGCCGAGAGAGCAGACAAGCGCAAGCCTGAAGCTTGCAGAGTGTAAGGCGTGCCGATTCCGCTGCCGGAAGCGGTTGTTTCATTCACCACGATGATCAGAGTCCCACCTGCCGGAACAGTGACCGACATGGTCTTCGGATAACCTGGAATGGAGCTGGTTCCGGTGTCGCCGAGATAATTGGTGCCGATGCTCGCCGGGTTAAAGCTGCCGAGATAAGCCACCGCCTGTAAGAAATCGGTCGAGGCCTTATCGGGCGTCAGCGTGATGGTGACGCACGTTGCCACACCATTAAAGTTGGTGAGCGTGTAGGAATCGAACCGTCTGGAACCTGAGCCGGCAGTGCCGGGGAAAGCCTTCGCCGTTCCGCAGGAGCTTGGAGGGTCGGCGCGGGAAATGCGCGTCGTCTGCGTCCCCGTCGCAGTCGTCGGGAAGTTGATACTCGTCGCCGGAGCGGTCGTGTCGAGCACGGTCGTGATTGACTGCCGCCCAGTCTGCACCGTGAAGGTCAGCGGCTCGGTGGCGTTGTAGCCATTCGCGTAATTGGTCGTCAACGTGAAAGTGACGATCTTATCAACCGACGAGAGATTATTCGCCAACTGGAAGGTGTAAGCAGTCGTATTGTTGGCTGCTCCGCCGCCTGACGCCAGATTGGGGTAAGCGGACGAATTGTTGACAATCGTCACGCCCGGCGTCGCACTCGTCAGCGTCGTCGTGATGCCAGTCGCGTTGAGCAAGCCGGTGTTCTTCAGATTGACGGTGAGTTGTGCGGTCTCGCCCGGCTCGATCAATCCGTTGCCGTTGCCGCTCTGTTCCGCTAGCGTATAAGAACCGAACTCAAGAAATGCTTTGCCGGTGAGACCAGCAGTTTGCGCCGCCGAATAAGCCATGACGATACCGAATCCAGCATCGCGATCTGTTCCCGCCGTTTCGATGTCTATGTCGCCGGGATTGGTCAGCGCGGTCTTAAGTTGCGCCTGAGTCAAGGCAGGATTTGCGGATTTAAGCAATCCCGCGATGGCGGCGGCAGTTGGTGCTGAACAGGATGTGCCGTAAAAAGGATTTGGAAAGCCTCCTGCGCCTGTCACTTCCTGACCATCGGCTGCGGTGATTACAGGTTGCTGAATAATTGTGCCGCCGGTCGAAGAGAAGTTGCCGGGCGTGTAGGGCGTGCCGTCTCCTTGAAAGAAGAATTGGCGCGGGCCGTCAGAGCTGAATTTCTCCACTTGATTGGTCGTGTTGAAAAGATTCGGGTACGGGCCGGGCAAATCTGTCGGCGCGAAATTAAAGGGCGAATATGCCGCCGTCGCCGCCACACCGTAAGCGCCGGAAGCAGCGTTGTGGCCGTGCGTGCTACCCTGTGTGTTTTTTGACATGGTAGCGCCGTTCGTGTCCACATGGAGGAAGCGATTGGCCGCACCCGTCTTCTGTAGAACTACGACGCGCGAATTAGCCGGATAGCCTGCCGCACGATAGCACTCCTCATAAGGATCTCCCACTCCGGCCTGTATATCCGTCGAGGCCGTTGTGATTGTCGTGCCGGCGCTGTTGAGGACAAAGAGATCGTAATCGTTTGATGAGCCACCGAGGGGGTCAGACCAGAAAAGATCAATGTATGGTGCGGCTGAGGTCAACTGGTCATAGTTCTGTCCCCCGAAATTATTCACGTTTCCCGCCGGCAGCGGAGTAGCAGAAGCGCCGCCGCTCAGGAAGTCGCCTTCCCATGTGCCGGAAGTGCCGTCGTTCTTATTGCCGGAGTTAGAAGCGGAAGAAAAGTAGAGAGCGCCCGCCGCGTTCACATCGTTAACCGCCTGTGCTATGACTCCGCCATCCGAGGTCGAGACGACGAGCGGTCCCTGACCATCCTGAAACGGCGCTTCGTTTGAATAACCCACATCGTCAACAATGATGTCGCAGCCGTACACAGTGCGTAGGTCGCGGATGTTTTGAGCGAAGCTTTCAGGGCTGGTGAACGCGGTGGCGAAGTAAAGTTGAGCGCCAGGCGCCAGGTCGTGAATGACCTCCATCATCGCCGTACCTTCGTCGCCGCCTTCGGTGTTATCCGCGACGTTGACGCAATGCTCATTGGCCGGCGGCATGACCGGAGTTGAACAGGTCGGAGGCAGATCGCCCGTCGCCTGACTGGAGGCGACGCTGTCCGCGCCGTCAGACAGGACGCCGATTCTGATGCCCGTGCCGTCCGTGTTAAAAGTCCCGCGCGTGGAATAAACTCCGTGCGTGATGACGCCTTCGGCATTAGCCACGCCGATGCCATTGTAGCCGTTCGGAATCAGATTGGGATGAGCAACTCCGAGACCCTTGGCTTCAAACGCGCGGCGAAGAGTTTCGACGCGCTGCTCGAAAGATGTCTTGCCCGATGGCGCGGCAGCAGGGCTGGCTTTTGTGGGATTTAGCTGATGAGTTGTCGCCCTTGCCTTCTGGCCGATAAAGTGAACTTGCGAGTGTTCGGCGATGGCCTCTAATTGAGATAGATGAGCTTTAGCGTATATCTTGTGATGCTGCGGATAAGCTTTCACAATTTCCACGCCCATTTCTTTGAGCGCCGTGAGCAGGGCATCGTCCACGTCGGCTGAAATGACAACCTCAACCCGTCCCGCGTCATCCGGCGCGACGCCAACGTCCATCGTCTGAATGCCTGCGGCGATAGCCTGCCCGCGCTGTATCTTGGACGCATAGAGAAGTCGCGAACTGATCTTTCGTTGCGCCGGCGTACGAGAAGCTTTCTCATCTTCCAGAGCTTGTATCTGTTGGAGAACACTGTCGCTGATGGGTTCGCTCTTGACGTTCCGATACAAGTTGGCCTGCTTTTGCTGGCTACGGGCGGTCACTTTGAACATTGACTGTGGCAATGGAGTCAGGCCAATGGCAATCAATGCTAGAGTAAGAATCACTAGCGTTGGAAGAGTTTTTTTGCCAACTCTTAAAAAGCCGGAACGGGGCTGTTTTTTAATGTTCCTGCTCTGTCTTTGCTCTCTCATGTCAAATCTCCTTGAATAAATCCCCTTTGCGAGGAGTTGCGAACGCGCTAAGCACCCATGCAAATTTAGGTTAAAGAATGTAGCTCTTTGAAAGCTACCTTATATTCCGCGCCCACTTGATTGAAGATGTGATGTACCTTCTTCTTGAATTTGCTGAACGATCCATAGTCGCCAGGCTTGAGCCATTCATACTTGGCTTTGCGCCAATAGGTCTCTGCCTTATTCAAGTGCGGCGAGTAGCGCGGCAAGAAAAAGACGTACAAATCTTTTTCCATCCATTTCTCATGCTCTGATTGAAACAGCTTCGAGCGATGCGTCGGCGCGTTATCCAACACCAGCACCGTTGGCTGATCCACATATCGGCAAAAGTCATCTATCGAATCAATCAGAAACCGACTATTGACGTTCGCAACGCTTTCATAAGCACCCATGCAAAATTACATGACACCATCAACTGAGACGCAGCCCGCAGTTTTCGTTTTTTTGGCTAAGTTTTCAAGCGTCTAACCCGTGCAATGGGTAAAGCTAAATTTGCATGGGTGCTTAAGTCACGCAGAAATTATCAGGGCGAAAGATGCCGAACAGATTCACCTTCTTAT
>CAXSFM010000041.1:0-6294 GCA_964236735.1 uncultured Pyrinomonadaceae bacterium | reverse complement strand
AGCAAGGTCGTCTTGCCGGCTAACTGCACTTTGCCGCAAGTGCCAGACCCGAACTGCACGCCGAACGCGGGCACCGTCGCACTGTCAGCGAATGCGACTGACCCGGATGGCGACACACTGCTCTACACCTATTCGACGACCGGGGGTCGCGTGACGGGTGACGGAGCGAATGCCACGCTAGATTTGACGGGAGTGACGCCGGGAACCTACACGGTGACGGTGGAAGTTGACGACGGCTGCGGCTGCATCGCCTTTTCATCGAGCACGGTGACGGTCGAAGCCTGCAACTGCATCACGCCTGTGCAACCGACGCCGGAATGTCCGAGAGTTTCGGTTAGTTGCCCGGATACAGGGACGATTGGACAGCCCGTGACGTTCACGGCGAATGTCAGCGGCGGCGACACGAACGTGACAGCGACGTACAACTGGACAGTCTCGGCAGGCACGATCAGCAGTGGTCAGGGAACTTCCTCGATCACCGTTGACACGACCAGCGTGGCCGGCGGTTCGACGATCACGGCGACGCTGGATGTGGGTGGTTACGACCGTAGCTGCTCGACTTCCGCAAGCTGCACAACCAGCTTCCCTGAGACTCCGAAGGCACGCAAGATAGACGAGTACGGCAACGTGCGGTTCAACGACGAGAAAGCGCGACTGGACAACTACGCCATCGAGTTACAGAACAATCCGACGGCGCAGGGCTACATCATCGCCTACGGCGGACGCCGCGGGAGAGCGGGTGAAGCGCAGGCGCGTGCGGATCGTGCGAAGAACTACCTCGTCTCGACGCGCGGCGTAGATGCGTCGCGGATCGTGACGGTGGATGGCGGTTATCGTGAAGACCTGGCGGTGGAGTTGTACTTAGTGCCGACGGGCGCGACACTGCCGACGGCGTCGCCGACGGTGGATGCGAGCGAAGTGAAGCCGATGGCGGCTCCGCGACGCGGCACACGCCGCCATCACGATGACGATGACGAAGAGTAAAGACGACAATCATGTCGCACGCTAGTTTGAACTTAAGGCAAGCGTGTGGCCTGGCTGTCGAGAAGATGGGGCGGGCGATGTTTCACTTATCGAAACATCGCCCGCTTCTTTTGTGAATGCCTGCGGGGTACAACTGCCTTCGACGACAAGGCATCATAAAAGGCGTGTTCAATTCCTCTCCCGCCAGAAATTGCAAAACCGAATTTCATGTAGATAATAGCTTCGCAGTGGATGGCGACACTTAATCCGTATTCTCTGACCTGTAACTTTTGGTACATCCGACAAATGAATCCTTCAATGAAAAAAATCCTGTCCTCTTTCATGCTTCTCGCTTTTCTCTCGTCAACATTCGCGACCAACTTTGCTGCGCCCGCGAAGGCTGACGATAACAAAGAGTCCGCCGCCAGCGAGCGTCTGCTCAATTGGGAAGTGACGGGGCCGATGGGCGGCGACGTGCGCGCGCTCGTCGTTGACCCGCAAGACCCGCAACATCTCTACTTCAGCACGATTGACGGGCAAATTTACGCTTCGACCGACGGCGCGCAGACGTGGTCGCGCCTTCCCGGCTTCAATCGTCCCGGCCTCATCGTTGATAGTCTCATCGTTGATCCGCGCAACTCGAAGGTTATTTTCGCCGCCGCGCACAGGCACAAAGAACCCGGCGGATTTTTCAAGACGACTGATGGCGGCACGACGTGGCGCGAGTCCGAGCAATTAAAAAATGAGGCGTTGCATTCATTGGCGCAATCACCATCGAACCCGGATGTGTTGGTCGCAGGGACGAACACGGGCGTCTTCCGCTCGAAGGATGCGGGCGACTCCTGGGAACAACTGCCGACTTCTTCGACGCCCGGCTTGATTAATGTCGAGTCGCTCGCGATTGATCCGCGCGACGCAAACGCGATCTATGCGGGAACTTGGTATTTGCCATACAAGACGATGGACGGCGGGCAGACCTGGAACATCGTCAAGCAGGGCATCATTGACGACTCCGACATCTTCGCCATCGAGATTGACGACCACAGTCCGAACCACGTCATCGCATCTGCGTGCAGCGGCATCTACGAAACGAAGGACGCCGGCGGAAACTGGCATAAGGTCAATGGCATTCCATCGCAGTCGCGCCGCACGCGCGCCATCATCATCAACCCGGCGAAGCCACAGGTGATCTACGCGGGCACGACCGAGGGCTTCTGGCTCTCGACCAACGGCGGCGCAGACTGGAAGGTGACAACGAATCGCCAGAGCTTCGAGGTCAATGCCATCGCTGTCCATCCAAAGAATCCAGACACGATTTACATCGGCACGAATAACTACGGAGTAATGATCTCGCGCGACGGCGGGCGCACTTTCACGCCGAGCAACGAAGGCTATTCCGGCCGCCGCGCCTACGCCATTCTGCCAGACCGCGAGCAGCCCGGACGCATCTACGCGACGACCATCAACACGGCGACGGGTGGAGGCTATTTCTACGTCAGCAACGACGACGGCGCGACGTGGCAACTGTCTGCGCGCAACATGCCGGGTCGTCTCATCGCTTACTCAATCCTGCAAGACCTCAAGGATGGAAACATCATTTATCTCGGCACGAACTACGGCCTCTACCGCTCGACGGATCGCGGCGCGTCGTGGTCGCCGATGGGCGCGCCGAAACCGAAGGCCTCTTCGCGCCCCGCCAGAGGCCGCGCGCGCGCCGGTCGCCACGCTGCGTCGCCGGCGACTGCTTCATCGCGCACTGCCGCCACCTCCGCAGGGCAGGAGACTGCGCCTCCGCGTCCGAAGCCGTCGCCGAAGTCAACGAATGATGCGAGCGTGAAACAAGCGCAGGAAGCTTTGAACGCTGCCGGTTACGATGTGGGCACGCCGGACGGCGTGGCAGGCTCGCACACCGTCGGCGTCGTCAGAAAGTTTCAGTCCGACAAGGGCATCCCTGTGACCGGCAAATTCGACAGTGCGACGCTGAACGCGCTCGGACTCGGCGGAGGGATGCAGTCTGCGGGAGCAACCGCCGACTCCGTGCAAGCCGCGCCCGTCTATCTGACGGATACGATTAACTTCATCACGCACACCTTCGACGAGCGTGACGGACGCCCCGGTCTGCTCGCCGCGACCAACACGGGACTCTTCCGCACCTACAATGTCGAGAAGGGCTGGGAGAGACTGGCCTACGGGCAAGGCTTCGATGCGCGCACGCTCTGCGTCTCGACGAGCCAGCAAAATCCGATGACGGTGTTTGTCGGGACGGCCACGTCGGGCGTCCTCGTCTCGCGCGACAGTGGCAAGAGTTGGGAGCAGGTGAGGAACATCACGGCGGAGGCTCCCATCAACGTTATCGAGCAAGACCCGAAACGCTCCGCTTACGTCTATGTCGGGACGACGCAAACACTCTACATCTCGCACGATGGCGGCGAGAGATGGTTGCGGCGCGGCGGCGGTCTTCCGCTGGGAAGTTTCACGAGCATTCTGGTCAACGCAGGGAACCCGGACGAGCTTTACGTCGGCAACGCATACGAGCGCGGCGGGCGCGTCTTTTCGACGAGCGAGGGCGGCGGCGTCTTTCATTCGTCGGACGCAGGCATGACGTGGCAGCGCGTTGACCCGCCGCTGCCGAGCCGTCGCGTGTGGGCGCTGGCCTTTGACCCGCGCGACTCAAATCGCATTCTCATCGGATCGCATTCTGCCGGAGTCTTTGTCGCGCGACGCGACGCCAGCGCCGCGTCAAAACAGTAAAACTGTCTGGCAAAAGGAAAAAGGCGGAAGGCACAGAGAGGATGCGTATCTTCGATTTTTGCCTCGCGCCTTTTTCCTTTTGCCAGACTCTCGCGCCTTGACAGGCGGTTGTTCCGGCGTGTAAATTGCGTTCCTACCTGGCACATGGCAAGGTGATTGGCGGATCATGCGGGTGATCCACGGGCGTGAGGAAACGAAAACTTTTGGCGACCCCTTTAACTGAGCTTTCAGCTCATAACCCCTCCCTCAAATCTTCCGGCTTCCGTCAATCATCACAAGCTAATTTCAAATCAAGCATGGGCGCACGCCTGCTGTAGCAACGGGTTTCTCGTATCTACAGCGCATCGCGCGAATGCTTGAGCCGGGTGAGGCGCGAACTGTTTTTCAACGCGCCGTATTCGAGGCAGGAGTCCGACAGGAGTTTGCATGTCCACAGAAGATAACAAGCCGTCAACCGGCGAACCCACTAACGAACAATCAGCGCCGGGCGTGACGCCCAACGACTCACCGCAGGCAGCCGCCACTGAAAACGCTGCTGCTTCTGAACCGCCGCCGCAGCAGGATGTCGCTTCATCTTCAAACGTCGCTTCCGCAGGAACCGCCACCGCATCAGCGCCCGTTGACGAGCCAGCCGCGCCCGTCGCGCCTGAAGCCGACGATGAGGATGATGACGACGCGCAGGGACGCAGCGGCGGCGACATGGATTTCGGCGCCATGCTCGACCAGTACGAGCAGGAGCAAGCCGCTTTTCAGGAAGGCTCGGTCGTGAGCGGCAGAGTCGTTGGCATCACGGATCGCGGCGTCGTGATTGACTTCGGCTATAAATCCGAAGGACTCGTCCCGGCTGAAGAGTTCATGGAGAACGGCGAGTTGATGGTCAAGCGCGGTGACGAAGTTGACGTGCTCATCAAGAATATGGAGACGCAGGAAGGCGTCCCCATCCTCTCACGCGCTGACGCGATGCGAATGCGCTCATGGGACGATCTCGAAGTCGCCTTCCGTGACGGGACGCCGGTCAAAGGCCGCATCATCGAGCGCGTCAAGGGCGGCCTGCGTGTGGACGTGGACGGCGTGGACGCTTTCCTGCCCGGCTCGCAGGTTGACGTGCGGCCTATCCGCAATCTCGAATCTCTCCGCAATCAGGAGATCGAGGCTCTGGTCATCAAGCTCAACCGCAAACGCTCGAACGTCGTGCTGTCGCGTAAAGCTCTGCTCGAAGTCTCGAACGAAGGCAAGAAGAGTGAAACGCTCGACCATCTGGAAGAAGGCATCATCGTCGAGGGACAGATTAAGAATCTGACCGACTACGGCGCGTTCGTTGACCTCGGCGGCATTGACGGATTGCTGCATGTGACTGACATGTCGTGGGGACGCTTGCAGAATCCGGGCGAGTTGTTCAAGGTCGGCGACAACGTGCAGGTCAAAGTTTTGAAGTTCGACCGCGACCGCGAGCGCGTCTCGCTCGGCTACAAGCAGCTTCTGCCCGACCCGTGGGAGAGCGTCGAGGAGCGTTTCCCTTCGGGGTTGCGCCTGCATGGCACGATTGCCAGCGTCACTGATTACGGCGCGTTCATCGAACTCGAGCCCGGCGTCGAAGGTCTCGTCCACGTCTCGGAGATGAGCTGGTCGAAGCGGATGAAGCATCCCAGCAAGATGGTCAACGCCGGCGACGCGGTTGACGTGGAAGTACTGGGCGTTGACCCGCGCGCGCGTCGCATCAGTCTCGGCATGAAGCAGACGCAGTCGAACCCCTGGGAGACGCTGCGGAGCCGCTATCACGTCGGCGATAAAGTTTCGGGGCGCGTGCGTAACCTGACGGACTTCGGCGCATTCATCGAAGTTGAAGAGGGCGTTGACGGTCTCGTCCACGTCTCGGACATTTCGTGGAACAAGCGTTTCAAACATCCCGGCGAGATGCTCAAGAAGGGGCAGGAGATTGACGCGGTCATCACGAACATAGACATCGAGAATCGCCGTCTCTCGCTCTCAATCAAAGACACGGAGCCAAGCGCGTGGGATCGCTTCGTCAACGAGCACAAGCCCGGCGACATCGTCCACGGGCAAATCTCGCGCTTCGCTAACTTCGGCGCTTTCGTCGAACTGGCCGATGGCCTCGAAGGTTTGTGCCACGTCTCGGAGTTGTCGGACGAGCGCGTGGAGAAGCCGGAAGATGTGGCGCAGGTCGGGCAGGAGATGGACTTCCGTATTCTTCGCATCGAACAGGACAGCAAGAAGATCGGACTCTCAGCCCGCGCCGCCAAACACGACGAGCCGGTGCATGATGTCAAACAATATTCATCGGACGCGGGCGGCGGGATGGCCTCGCTCGGTGAGTTGGCGGACTTCTTCCCAAAGAAGCCGGTGGAACAGGCCGAAGAGGCCGAATCAGTTGAATCGGAAGAAGAGAGTTAGATAATTTCAAGAACGCAGAGAAAAGCCCCGCGCCGAATTACGATTCAGCGCGGGGCTTTTCTCTGCGCCTGATCAAACATTAGCAAATGGCTCTAACTATTGTCGGCGCGGACGTGGGACTGTCTAAATCAGAGAAGAGACGGCGTCAATCAAGTTGATTGGATAACG
>CAXSFM010000040.1:0-10953 GCA_964236735.1 uncultured Pyrinomonadaceae bacterium | reverse complement strand
TTGCCCTTCACTGACCAAGTTCAAAAGTTGCACTTACAAGTTGAATTCAAGTTGGGCCGTAAAGGTCTATAAGCGAGATAACAGCTATTATACTAGCTGACTCTGGACTCTTAAAATATAAATGTGTACGTTTATTAACTTCTCGTCGTAATTCTGCCCATCCCTCGAAACGAACGGATTTAATCCCGATAGGTTGTGGCAATCTTTTATCAAGCCAACGCTTGATGAATGCAGGCAGCGCCTTATCTTCCGTATAACCTTCTACAAAGAGAACGAATTTCATGACATGCGCTCCAGCTCACCGGATTTAAACAGCGTGCCGAGCGAGTATTCTTGCAGCCAAAAATTCAGATTATCACCACTTAGATTGTGCAATGTCGTTTCGCCATCATGCCACTTTGTAACAGTAGTGGTTGGCTTAGTTGTGGTGAATGCATCAAGCAGTTGTGGGGAATGTGTAGTAAAGATGACCTGAGTACGTAAAGCTGCCTCGACCACGTACTCTGCAATGATAGGCAACATTGCGGGATGCAAACCTATTTCCGGCTCGTCAATCGCTATAACGTCTGCTGGATTAGGACTTGCGAGAACAGTTAAAAGAAATAAAAATCGGAGCGTACCATCTGACAAATCTACAGCAGAAGTTTCTGAAGTCTTCCACCGAACGCGCAACTGAATCCGCTGGTCTGCGGCAGGAGGAAAGATTAACTTAAGATATTCTTCGCCGAACGCAGCACGCATAGCAGCATCAATATTTTCTTCAAATTCACGATCACCTGTATAAAGAGTATGGATGACTGATATTAAATTTGAGGCGTCATAGTTAACTCGTGGCTCGGCGCGAGCCACCACAGGCTGGCGCATCGCCGCTTGACGACTAACATCTAGTTCGTGATACATCGTGATGCCTATTAGTTGCTGACGAAACGTTGGAATACGACGATTATTAACGAACGGCCCCGCTAATGTAGATAACAGAGTCTCATCCTCGGGGATTGATTCTTCGGGCGCAACAAGACCATGCTCGTCTTCATCGAAAACTACAGCATGATGAGGAGTTCGTTCTAAATATTTGAACGGATTTTGCACTTCTCCCGTAGCGACTCGGGCATGATTTGCAATTATTTCATAGTTAATGCGGTAAGAACTTCCCATTCCCAGACGTGACAATTCGACCTTATAATAGTCTGGCTCATGATAAATATCTTTAGGAATAACTCTGAGTGCGAATTTAATATTTGAAGTTTTCCCATTCCATGTAATTGCGCTCATACCACCTGAACGCTGAACAGCATCCGCTAGTCCTCCTTCGGCAGTCATTGAAATTAAGCCAAGAAAGCGTAACAAATTCGATTTACCAGTGCCATTTGCACCAATAATCACACTCAGACGACTTGGCTCCCATATTGCCTTTTTAAAGGAGCGGAAACCTTCAATTTCAAGAGAGCTAATATACATCTTTGCATCTCCTATCTAATTTCTTGCTAAACTTTAAACATCATACATTCTATGTTCAATCAACGTAAGCTCTGGAATTGAGGAGCGCGCTTTAAGCAATTTCTGCTTTAGAGAGGCACATTATCAAGTCAGCGCAACGGACGTCACGTTATGGGTCGCAAGCGTGACACATTTTAGGAGCGGCTTTAAGTCAAAGATCGAAGCTCTGCTGTTCTTCTATTACGACCTCTCTCTTTGCGCTTGCTTCCTCTGAACTAGGCGCACGCTCGCCGCGCCTCAGTGCGTTGACGAGCAGATGCGCGCGTCGGCTCCGGTTGGCGATAGCCGCCGTCGCACGCGAGCGTCAACTTAATCGCGGACGTGAGGTCAATTAAGTGTCCGGGCGAAACCCAGATGGGCTTGACGCGCGTCTTCGTGCGAAGCGCCGCGCCGATAACCTCGCCCTTATCCACGAGCAACGTCCAACTTCCGCGCTCGCTCTCCGGCTCCTCGTACTTCCCGACTAGCACGGACTTCGCACAGCCGAGTGTCGGACGATCAATCAACAGACCGACGTGCGACGCGATGCCGACGCGGCGCGGGTGCGCGATGCCCTGCCCGTCGAACATCACCGCGTCCGGCTCAATCTTCAACTTCTCCCACGCCTTCAACAACGGCGGCGTCTCGCGAAACGAGAGCAGCCCCGGCACGTATGGAAACGTCGTCTCGCACACGACGCCGACTTCTTCAACCACTTCGAGCGAAGGCAGACGCAGCACGACGATGCCGGCGTAGAGCGTCGGCTCATACTTGTTGAAAGAGATGTCCGCGCCCGCCACCGTCTCGATATTTTTCCGCAACGGCACGACGCGCACGCGCTCGCGCAATTTCTTTTGCAAATCGACCGCCGCGCGCGGCGCGAGCGACCAATCGTGCAGTTGTTCGTAACGTGCCATCAGACGAAACGCCTTTCACTTGGCCGGTCGCTTGAAGTACGGATAGTTGACGTTGTATCCGCCCGCATCTCTTGTGGTTTGCCCTATCATTTCCCATCCGTCCGCGCCGAGTTTAGAAGCCGTCACCATCACAGCATCAAGCGTTGCTGCGACTTTTATCTCAACCCGATTTCCGGGATCGCCGGAGTAAACAACAATGACACGGCTATAAGCACCGGACAAATCGCCGGAAATATAAGAGATGTCTGTGACGGCGCAATACTCCCACTTCTGCGCTTCCGTTTTATGCGAAGCTGGCACGGACTGCGCCGTTTGAGCCGTCGCAAATCTGTTCACCAGCATTCCGCCTGCGAGACACACAAACACACCGGCGACCAGAATCGTTGCGTGGTATTTTTTATTCATAGAATTCATCCTCCCAAATGACAGTGACCATAAATTATCCGTCGTAGTATTAACGCCGATACTTGATAAAAGTGTCAGCAAATTAACCTCAACGAGATGAAGGGTGTATCGCTTTACAGGCATCGTCATTCTTCAAAGTAATATTAAACTTTGACGCCCGCACCAAAATCCACAACTCGACTCGAAGCGATGCCCGCATCTTTTTGAATAATCGAATGCACGCGCCATGCTGCGTCGTCGCGTGCGGGGAAGTCCACACGGAAGTGCCCGCCGCGCGACTCTTCACGCCAGAGCGCGGCGCGAGCGATGATGGTGGCGACGCACAGGAAGTTGCGCGAAGAGGGACGCAGGCGCGCGCGTCCGATTTGCTCGAACTCTGTCAGCGCGCGTTGCAGCGATTGGCGCGAGCGCAAAATACCGACACGCTCCCACATCAAACGACGGACGCGCTTTCGCACGGCCAGAGCCTCCGCGCCGCTTCGCCCCGCGTCATGCTCGTTTGCGTCAACGTCGTCATGTGCAGATTCCCGCGCGAGCGTGTTTTCTTCTTCAACATGCACGCGCATCGCTCGCTCGTTCGTTGAATCCTGCGCGGCTGCCTTCCCTGCGCGTGCGCCGAAGACGAGACCTTCAAGGAGCGAGTTTGACGCGAGACGATTCGCGCCGTGGACGCCCGTGCAGGCCACTTCGCCCGCCGCGTAGAGAGCCGCGAGCGTTGTGCGCCCTTCAAGGTCTGTGCGGACGCCGCCCATGATGTAGTGCGCCGCCGGCGAAACGGGAACAGGGTCGCGCGCGAGGTCTAATCCGTACTGCGCGCACGTCTCATAAATTTTCGGAAAACGCTCGCGCAGGAAACGCGCGTCGAACGCCGTCATGTCGAGAAAAACCGTGCGCGTCGCCGTCCGCTCCATCTCGGAGACAATCGAGCGCGTCACGATATCGCGCGGCGCGAGTTCCGCAGCCCGGTCATAGCGCGGCATGAAACGCTTGCCCGCCGCATTCCGCAGCACGCCGCCTTCGCCGCGCAGAGCCTCTGACAAGAGAAAGCGCGGCGCGCCTTCGAGGTTGAGCGCGGTCGGGTGAAACTGCACGAACTCCATGTCCGCCAACTCCGCGCCCGCCGCGTAAGCCATCGCCATCCCGTCGCCCGTCGCCACCGCAGGGTTCGTCGTGTGCTGAAACAACGCGCCCGCACCTCCCGTCGCCAGCATGATGGCCGCACGCGCCCGCAACTCACGCGGCGCGCGCACGAGCGGGTCGAGATAACGCACGCCGCAACATCGCCCGTCTTCGACGATGAGACTCTCCGTCGCCGCGTGCGCGAGAAAAGTGATGCGCCGCTCCGCGCTCGCACGCGTGAGCAGTGCGCGCACGATTTCTTTCCCCGTCGCGTCGCCGTGCGCGTGCAAAATTCGGTTGCGCGAATGTGCGGCCTCCCGCGTGAACATCAACTCGCCGCCCTCGCGGTCGAACTCTGTGCCCCATTCGATTAACTCGCGCATGTAGGCTTGCCCGTCTTCGACCAGCACTTCGACCGCGCGCTCGTCGCACAATCCCGCGCCCGCGCTCATCGTGTCGTCTTCGTGCAAAGAAGCCTCGTCGTCTTCCGACAACGCGACGGCGACGCCGCCCTGCGCGTATTCCGTGTTCGACTCCTCGCGCCGATCCTTCGTCAGCACCGTCACACGCGCGCCCGCGCCTGCCAACTCAAGCGCGGCGCGCAAACCCGCGATGCCGCTGCCGACGACGATGAAATCTGTTTCAAGAGTCATTTGTCTCCATGAAGTTATCGCTCAATCTGCAAAGAAATATTAACAGGGATAGACAGGATGGACAGGATAAAGCAGTGATGAGTAATAAGTGATAAGTGATGAGTGATGAGTGAAAGCAAAGAAGTTGCGCCCTCTATTCATCACTCATCATTCCGCATTCATCATTTGTCTTCCATCCTGTCTATCCTGTCCATCCTTATTAATTTTTGCTCTTGAAATTCTAACAAGCTGCATAGGGGCAGGCAATATTGCGCCCTTCGAGACGCGCGGGTTAGAATGCTTCGCAAGTTCCAGTTCCCCTGTCAATTTCAAAAATATCACTCGCATCAAGCGGACGCCTGTCTGTGATGCGCTCTTGGCCGTCGAATGCTTATCGCCGCCTGCGTGCGGAGAAGAAGGAGATTTCAATCATGTTTTGGAGACGCTTTATCATTGCCGTGCTCGTCGCCGTGCTGCTCACGCCCGCCGCGCTGCCGACCTTCGCGCAGAGGGGCAAAGGAAAGACTGCGGGCGCAAAACCCGTCGCGGCGAAAAACACGGGCGGCACGGCGCGCGTGCTGCCGCCGATTGCTTTCACCGAATATCATTTGCCGAACGGTCTGCGAGTGATTCTGCATGAGGATCACTCGACGCCGATTGTGGGCGTCAACTTGTGGTATCACGTCGGCTCGAAAAATGAAGAGGTGGGACGCACGGGCTTCGCGCATCTTTTCGAGCACATGATGTTTCAGGGCTTCAAAGGTTACGACCTCGATTACGTGCCCGTGATACAGGAATTCGGCGGCGCGATTAACGGCTCGACCGCGCAGGATAGAACGAACTACTGGGAAGTCGTGCCGTCAAACTTTCTCGAAGACGCGCTCTTCATGGAAGCCGGTCGCATGGGCGGCTTGATTGATGCGATGACGCAGACGAAGCTCGACAACCAGCGCGATGTCGTCAAGAACGAGAAACGACAGCGCATAGACAATCAACCTTACGGCGTCGCCTCTTACAAAATCACGGAGACGATGTATCCGCCCGGACATCCTTACCACTGGTCGCCCATCGGCTCGATGGAAGACCTCTCTGCCGCCTCGCTCGACGACGTGAAGAGCTTCTTCAAACATTATTACGTCCCGAACAACGCCAGCCTCGCCGTTTCCGGCGACTTTAATCCGGTGGACGCGCGTCGCATGATTGAAAAATATTTCGGCGTCGTCCCGCGCGGCGCGGACATCACGCGCCCGACGCCGCCGGCGGCGCATCTCGACAAAGAAATCCGCGAGCAGGTGGAAGACCGCGTGCAACTGCCGCGCGTTTACATGACGTGGCACTCCGTCCCGCAGTACACGAAGGACGAAGCGGCGATTGATTTGCTCTCAAACATCCTCGGCGGCGGCAAAAGCTCTCGCCTCTACAAAACGCTCATCTACGACAGACAGATCGCGCAGGACGCCTCGTCATTCAACAACACGAGCGAGATCGGCGGCATCTTTCAACTCGTCGCGACGGCCAAGCCCGGCCATACGCTCGCCGAGATTGAAGAAATCGTCAACGCCGAAATCGCGCGCATGAAGGCCGACGGCCCGACGCCCGCAGAGTTGTCACGCGCCTACAATGCGCGCGAGGCTTCGTTCGTCTATGGCCTGCAAACCGTCGGCGGCTTCGGCGGCAAAGACGACCAGTTGAACAATTACGCGACCTATCTCAACAAGCCCGGCTACTTCGAGGAAGACCTCGCGCGCTATCGTCGTGTGACCGCCGCAGAAGTGCGCCGCGTGGCGAATGAGTATCTGACGGATAAGCGTTACGTCCTCTCGGTCGTGCCGCGTGCGACGGGAGCAACGAGCGCAGCCGGTGTCGCTCCCGCGTCGCCGCGCGACGCCATCGCCACGCCGTCTCAACAGACCGCTGGCACGACGCAGGCCGGCAGCGCGAACGCCGCTTCGCAGACCACGCCGACCGGCGCGCCGCAGCCCGGCACGAACGCGGGCACGTCCGGCGCGCAGGCCATCACCAAAACCGAAGCGAGCGCGACGCAACCCGGCGGAGCCGCGCCGCCCAACTCTGCCGCGGCCGGCGACAAGAGTCGCAACGCTCCGCAAGGCAACGGCACGGCGCGCACAGCGGCGCAGGGCAAACCGAAGTCAAAGCAGAAAGAGAAGACCGTTGACCTCTCTCTGCTGCCGAAACCGAAGGCCGACCCGACGTTCGCGCTGCCCGGCGTCGAGCATCGCAAACTCTCGAACGGACTCGAAGTAATCGTCGTCCCGCAACATGAAGTCCCCATCGTGAGCATGAACCTTGTCGTCAAGATGGGCGGCGCGGGCGATCCTGCGGGACAAGCCGGACTCGCTTCCTTGACCGCAGACATGCTTGACGAAGGCACTGCCACGCGCACGTCACTCGACATCTCGAATCAGTTGGCGAGCATCGGCTCGTCGCTTTCCACGAGCGCCGGTTGGGATTCTTCAACCGCGACGCTCAGGACGCTGACACGCCATCTCGACGATGCGCTCGACATCTACGCGGATGTCATCACCAACCCGGCGTTCCCCGACAAAGATTTGCAACGCCTCCGTCTGCAACGCCAGACTTTTTTCAAACAGCGGCGCGACAATCCTGCGGCCACCGCCGACCTCGTCTATCAGAGCGTGCTCTACGGCAGCAATCATCCTTACGGGCATTCTCTGACAGGCGACGCGACATCGCTCGGCGCACTGACGGGCGCGGACGTGCGAAAGTTTTACGAGACATTTTATCGCCCGAACAATTCCGCGCTCATCGTCGTCGGCGACGTGAAGACGGATGTTGTCGTCGCGAAACTTGAAAAGGCTTTCAGTAAATGGCAGAGCGCGCACGTCCCGGCGGTGGACGTGACCGCCGCACCCGTCGCGCGCGAACACACGATGCTATACGTCATTGACCGTCCCGGCTCCGTCCAGTCGGTCATCAACATCGGGCAGGTCGGAGTGCCGCGCTCGAACCCGGATTACTTTCCGCTGCTCGTGATGAATCGTATTCTCGGCGGAGCATCTTCGGCGCGCATCAATCTCAATTTGCGCGAAGATAAGGGCTACACTTACGGCGCGAATTCCAACTTCGACTTCCGTCGCGGCGCGGGGCCGTTCACCGCTTCCGCTCCCGTGCAGGGGTTCTCGACGAAAGAATCCGTCGAGGAATTTTTCAAAGAGTTGCGCGGCATACGCGGCGAGATTCCCGTCACGAGCGTCGAACTCGAAGGCGCGAAACAGTCCATCATACGCGGCTTCCCGCGCACCTTCGAGACGCCCGAACAAATCGCCGGACGCTTAGAGACGGTCGTCACTTATGGATTGCCCGATGAATATTTCAACAGCTACATCGGGAACGTGCAGGCCGTCACGATTGAAGACGTGAACCGCGTCGCCAATCGTTACCTCGACCCGTCGCGAATGGCCGTCGTCATCGTCGGCGACCGTCAGGCCATCGAAAAAGGCTTGCGCTCGCTCGACGAGATCGGTGAACGCATCACCTTCGTTGATTCTGAAGGGCGACCCGCCACAACAGGCGGCGCGGCGAACGGCGGAGGCGGCGCGCGTCAATAACAAGAGAGGCACGTCAATCACCAAAAGCGAAGAGGCCGGGATTCACGTCCCGGCCTCTTCTTTTCAACGTCACGCTTTGGCATTCGCGATAATGAGAATTTTGAAATGCTCACTTTTGATTTTCAAACTGACGCTTGCGCCGTCTCGTGCTCGACGTAGCCGTCCGGGTATCGCTGCATCCATTCCCAAGCCGACGCGATAATCTCTCGTAAATCCTGTCGCACAGGTTTCCACCCAAGCTCGCGCTCGATCTTCGCGCTGCTGGCGATGAGCGTCGCCGGATCGCCCGCGCGTCGCGCCGCCGTCCGCGCGGGGATTTCCGCGCCCGTCACTTCGCGCGCCGTCTCGATTAATTCACGCACGCTGTAGCCTTTACCGCCGCACCCCAGATTGTAGATCGCGCTCCGCTCGTCGAGAATTTTCAATGCCGAAATGTGCGCCCGCGCCAGATCAATAACGTGTATGTAATCGCGCACGCATGTCCCGTCGCGCGTCGTGTAATCGTCGCCGTAAATTTCTACGGCCTGTCGCTTCCCCGACGCCACCTGCAAGACTATCGGGATGAGATGCGTCTCCGGCGCGTGCATCTCGCCGCAACCCGCGCTCGCGCCGGCGGCGTTGAAATAACGCAGGCTCGCCGAGCGCAAGCCGTAGGCTCTTTCGTACCAATGAAGCGCGTGCTCAAAAGCCAACTTCGTCGCGCCGTAAGTATTCGTCGGAGCGGTCACGTCCGCTTCTTCAATCGGCTGCTTCTGTGGCTCGCCGTACACCGCCGCCGTCGAAGAAAAAACGAGACGTTTAACTTCGGTCGCGCGCATCGCATCAAGCAAACTTAATCCGGCGACGACGTTGTTTTGATAATACTTCGCCGGCTCGATGACCGAATCGCCGACGAGCGAGGCCGCTGCCATATGTATTACCGCTTCGATGCCGTGCGCCATGAGCGTCTCGCGCAAAGTCGCCGCGTCCATCAAATCGCCCTCGACGAACGTGGCATTCGGCGAGACCGCGCTTTTGTGTCTCTTCGAGAGATTATCGTAAACCACCACGCGATGCGCGTCGCGGCATAACTCTTCCGTCACCACGCTGCCGATGTAACCCTCTCCGCCTGTCACCAGAATATTCATTGATCATTTGTTTTCTCAAGTCTGCGATAGCCTAATCGTCATCGTGGAGCGGAGATTTACATTGAAGCAAGTTGATGTTTGCCTATTGTTAGGTGAGACATATCTTGATTGCCTGATCCGAATTCATCGCTTCGCCTCTAATCCATGCCACATCAAATGCCGCTTTTCCAAGCACCTCATGTGCCCCTGTTTCAATGAACTTCTTTTCGTCTTCCCAATCTAACGGGAAAGGCACATTTACCGTTTTGTTTCGTTGTGTATTCTCAGCGCTTATCAGTGTTACCGCTTTTCCCCAGTCACCTTGTTTTGCTGCCAAGTAACTGAAACCTAGCAGAGATCGAATGATACCTAATTTATCTTGTCTCTTCTGAAATAAATTCAAACTTTGCTTGAAACGATTGTGCGCTAACTCAAAATTGTCTTCGTCGATATTAAGACGCCCTAGGAAATGAAGATACCAGCGGTGATAGTTTTTCCCCTCCAGTAACTCCCTTGCTTTAGTCATGAGGGCATGTGCAGCCTTCCAATCGCCTTGCTTATGCACCACGAATGCAAGATTAACGCGAATCGTTCCTTCACCATTTTCATCAATGTTATTAGCGCTTCTTTGATGTAAGTCTAAACTTTTCTCCAACCAGCTACGTGCTGCCGTTAAGTCTCCCTGATTAACTTCGAGCATTCCCAAATCGAACTGCACCCAAGCGACCCCTGTTAAATCTGGTGGCTCTAGACTTTGAAATTGAATCAGACTCTCTTCTAACAACTCACGCGCCCACTCAGAGTCACAGCGGAAATATTTTGACCTGCCTAAATATTGAAGCGCCCTTGCGACATTTACATTTTGATTGTTCTCTCGACTCAATTCCAACATTATACCCGCATATTTTTCCGCCTCTTCACATTCCCCCTGTTTGTTTGCAAGATGAGCTGCGCGAGCCAGAACGCGAATCTTTAAGTCACGCGGCGCGTTTTTATCTTGCTTTAACACGAGGTCGAGCGTGTTATCTAATATCTCGCGTGCGCCGGCTCTATTTCCCTTAAAGTCCCGAATAACGCTCAGTTCATAAGCAATTTGTAAGGCCAACTCAGCATCCTTATGAGCGCGCGCCCGTTCATGCAACTCCAGTAATTCGTCTTGCGCCAGTGTGAGTTGAGCCAAATCGGCGCCTTCGCGCGCAATCACATCTTCATCTTCATTCACTTCCACTGTTCTTCGTCTAGTCTCTGTAGCGTTGACCACACGGGCTTCCAGTCTTTCGCGCTCTATCTCATTGCGCCAATCCTTTGCTTGTTCTTTCCACTGCTGGCTCTTGCGTAACCCATTATGTACTGCACGGTAGAAAGCAGTAACTATGTCTTTATATTCGTTACTTTCCTCCCCTATTTGTTCCATGAATAACTGGCTGAAGCGCGCTTTTTCCTCCGCGCGATTGACTGCAATCTCAAGCACCTCTTCGCGCCAGAATCTTTTGTCATTTACTACAGTTATCAAGGATTGCCGTACTACATCATCTTGACTACGCTTCCCCGCAATTTTGCGATAAGTGCGGCGGAGTTTGAAAATGAAGCCTTCTTCGCCCAACATCGCTGCTTTGCGATAAATGCGGCGTAATTCTCTTTCCGGGTTCAAGTAATAAGCACCCATGCAAATTTAGGTTAAAGAATGTAGCTCTTTGAAAGCTACCTT
>CAXSFM010000039.1:0-13421 GCA_964236735.1 uncultured Pyrinomonadaceae bacterium | reverse complement strand
GAACGAGGTATTCTTCAAACTACCACTCGTTGCACTTACAAGTTGAATTCAAGTTAAGTAAATCCACACCATTACAGTCATCAGATAATAGGAGGCCCGAATTTCAGGACAAGGAATTAGAAATATACAAGACTCAATATAGATGGTTATATGAAGTGGCTGATCAAGATAAGAAGTTCATTGATCAGCGCGTGAAGGTGATAGAGTGCGACATAATTGGACACGATTTGCTAAAAGAGCTATACGTTGATTTCAAGTTCATCATATTAAACACGTCTGTTTATACAGTTGCTATTGATGAAGATTCAGTAAAAGGTGACATCTTTTTCAACGCCCGGTTACTAAGCAAGCGTAACAAGATCATAGAGAATCCTGCTAGATATTGTGAACATGCAGAAAGCAAGCATTTCATCTTGCGTCAATGGTTTGATAGAGATGAAATAGCCGACATTCTCAACTCATCAGATGATGGTGATGAGTTTCGGTTCAGTAGCTTGAAGATCACGGTTAAGGGTGGCTCTGATGAGATAGGAGTATATCCCAAAAATTTGGAAGTTATTGGCCTTAGTCTTTCAAGTCAACGGCTGCGCGAATTATATCAGAAGCTTGACTTAAGCATTCTTTCTGCCTCATTCGAAGGATTCTATCCGGGGGGAAGACTCGGTGATAGAGGATTGCGGATAAGCATTAACATTAGCTTCATAAACCCTCGTCCCGTGCACTTAATGATTCAGAATTTTAAGCTAGTGACAAAGATACTTGATACGGATCATGTAACATATGCGAAAGAAGGAGAGATACGTCAAGGCGAGTTACTTGATTGGGACACTGCAGCAGTAGTGATACAAGGGCAACCGATTATGAATATCAATGCAACCCGGGGATCTTTCATCACTCTTGGGCCTAAAGAACCTCGCCAAGGTTGGCTTCAATTCGACATTGCCGATGTAGGATTTGATGAGCCTGACAAACTGCTAGCAACTTTAATAGCCATTACTGCGAACGGCGAGGAACATTCTAAGAAATGTACGATCATTTATAAGAAAAATTAGACAGCCCTTTCGTTACTCACATCCTTATGCTCAAGTTTCGTCTCAGAACGTCGGATCAATAATCGAATTCTGAATTCATTAAATGAGACAGCAAGTTTTATTGGCACAGAATCCGGCGGAGGTTCGCTGAATCTAATAAAGATGTTTAAGAGAAAGCCCCGCATCTGGCGGGGCTTTTCTTCTATGCCGGAGGCGAGGCGGTGGCCGCGTCTTTTGCTCTCTTGTTTTAGAAGTGCCGGGAGATAGGCGCATGAACCCGCCACTTTCGCGTGAGAATCCACTTCTCCGACGTGAAAACGTCCGACTCCAACGCGCGAACCGGCTTCGCACGCGCGGAAATGCCCTTCGCAACCGCGAGAATCGCTTTCGCAAGCGTGAAAACGAGCAACTCAGACGTGAAAACACGATTAGCAGCGGCGAAAATGCGCTTCGTAGAGGTGAAAGTGCGCTTCGCAAGCATGAGAATCCACTTCGTAAAAGTGAAAACGCGGTTCGCAAGCATGAAAGTGCGTGTCGCAACGGTGAAAATGCCTGTGGAGCAGGTGAAAACGCGATTCTCCGCACCTGTTGAGCGGGTCGGATGCTGCGTCAGGCGTTCGCGGCGATCTGGTAGCGCGCGAGTTTGAGTTGGAGGCCGCGACGTGTGAGGCCGAGTTCGCGTGCGGCGCGCGTGACGTTGCCTTTGTGCTGGCCGAGGGCGGCGGCGATCATGTTGCGCTCAAGGTCTTCGACGGCGACGGCGAGCGAGACATCATGCGGGATGTCAGCAGCGGCGGCGGCGACACGGTTCGATGTGTCGGCGTTGGATGAAGCTGACGCAGCTTGCGGCGGTAGTGGCGGCGCGGCGCGTTGGAGTTCGGGCGAGAGTTGGTCGGGCGTGATGGTGGCTCCGTCTTCGGCGCGTGCGACGGCGCGTTGCAGCTCGTTGCAAAGCTGGCGCACGTTGCCCGGCCAGTCGCACACCATCAGCAGATCAATCGTCTCCGGCGTGATTTTTATATCCTGCTTCTTGAATCGTTCGGCGTAGTGATTGACGTAATAGCTGACGATGGTCGGAATCTCGCTGCGCCTCTCTCTCAACGGCGGCACTCTCAAGCGAATCACGTTGAGGCGATAGTACAAGTCTTCACGAAACCTGCCGTCCTCGACCATTCGCTCCAAGTCGCTGTTGGTCGCCGCGATGATTCGCACGTCAACCTTGACGGGTCTTTGCTCGCCGAGCGGTTGAATCTCGCCTTCCTGCAAAAATCTTAAAATCTTCGGCTGCACGTCGAGCGGCAAATCGCCGATCTCGTCTAAAAAGAGCGTGCCGCCGGCAGCGGTGCGAATCACGCCGGGAGAGTCCTGCGTCGCGCCGGTGAAGGCTCCGCGACGATAGCCGAAGAGATAGCCTTCGGAGAGTTCTTTCGGCACAGCGGTACAGTTGAAGGGGACGAAGACTTTGGCGCGGCGCGTCGAGACGGTATGCACAGCGCGTGCGACGAGTTCTTTGCCCGTGCCGGAGTCGCCCGTGACAAGGACGGTCACGTCCGACGACCGTATCTTTTGAATCTCTTCGACGAGCGCGGACATGGCGAGGCTGGCGTGGATGAAGCCGGGCATGATGGTTTGCCCGGCCTGCGCGGTCTGCGGCTGGCCGTCATGTCCCTTGCGAGCGCGAGCGCGGAAGGCGCAGAGGTCGAGGCCGATTTCCGCCAGACGCATGAGCGTGCCGAACAGCTCGCCGCTTGACGTGGCCTCAACCGCCCCGCGCGGCGAGACAAGCAGCGTCGCGGGCGCGGCGGGCGCCACACGCAAATGGACGAGCGCGGCGTTGTGCTTCGACGCGATCCTCTCTCTTTCTTCATCCGACGCCGCATTGTTCCAAACCGCCAACAGGCTCTCGCTATCTGCCGTCGCGTAGCCTTGCGAGCCTGCGATCTTGCTCTTGACGCTGCCGCCACCATTGCGCGCATCTTCTTCGCACGGCTCCAACACGAGGACGCGCCCCGCGCCGACTTCCTGTCGCACGAGCGCGGCGAGTTCACGCAAGAGCAACTCGCGCGAAGTGACGGCCTCGACGAGACGGTTGATGGAAAGCTGCGGACTCGTCGTCGTCGCCGCTTCGACGGACGCGAGCGGCGACTCGTAACCGAGCGCGGACAGCGCGGCTTCGGCGCGTTCGAGATCGAGTCGTGCGCCGAGTTCGCGAAAGATGAGAATGGCGGTATTGAACGATTCGGCGGCGCGCTCCGGTTGCGCGGTGGCGTAAGCACGTCCGAGTTCAAAATGCGCGCGCGCACTGTGGTAACGGTCGCCGAGTATTTCAAAGATCGAGACGCTGCGCCCGAAGTGATGCGCCGCCGCCGTCGCGTTCTCTTGCCGGAGCGCGAGCAGCCCCGCGACGCGCTGCGCCTCGCCCGTCATCGCAAGATCGCCGACCGTGTCTTCGGTCAACTCCGACACTTTCTTTAACAGCGCGTCGCACTTCATCAACGCACCCTGACGCAAGTGCGCTTCCGCGAGCAGCAAGTTGGATTCACAGATGGCCTGACGGTCGCCGATGCGCTCGGCCAGCGCGAGCGATTCTTCAGCCTCTTCAAGCACGCGCCGGTCAGCGTCAACGCCGCCCATCGCGAGATGACAGCGTCCGAGCGTGCGTAGAGCCTGCGATGCGTACCACTTGTTGCCGTTCTCCGTCGCGAGTTTGACGGCGCGCTCAAGCAGACTTTGCGCCTCCTCCAACTCGCCGCGCAGCACGCGCAGATCGCCGAGCGAGTCGAGAATCATCGGCACTTGCGCGCCGCGCTCGTCCACTTCAAACGCGAGTTCGAGCGCGCGCTTCAAGGCTTCGTGCGCGCGTTCCCACTTGCCGATGAGCGTCAGATTGATGCCGAGATTGTTGTAGCCGAGCGCGGCATTGCTCTTGTGCTCGGTGCGCTCGTAATAATTTATCGCGCGCTCAAGGTGGCGGATGCCTTCGTGCGGTCGCCTGAGAAACCAGCACGCTCCGGCCATGTTGGCGTAAATCTGTCCGAGCAGAAACGGCGCGGTGCGGTCGCCGACGAGAGTGGCCGCCTGCTCCGAATGCGCGAGCGACGTTTCGTAGCTGCCCTGCAACAAATCCGCGAGCGCGAGTCCGACGTAAGCTCCCGCCATCCCGCGCCAGTCGCCCGTGTGACGAAAATGTTCGAGCGCGCGCCCCGCGTAGTCGCGCGAGATCGGATACTCGTTGATGCTTCGATAGACGCGCACCAGCGCGGCGTAAATCGTCCCGCGCTGCTCGTCCGCCCCCGTCTCCGGCGTGTCCCTGAGCGCGGCGTTCAAGAGCGCGATGGCCTTCGGATAATCGCCCGTGTAGTTGAACGAGAGTCCCAACTGCACGCGCACGCGGATGTCCGTCTCCGTCTCGAGCGCGCGACGCGCGTCCGTTGATTCATACATCGCGACGGAAGCGAGCGCGTCGCCGAAACGTCCCTCCATCATCTGCGCTTCTGAGAGCGCGACACGAGCGAGCGCTGGCAGCGACGCATCACCAACGCCGCGCGCATTTTTCACGAGCGCATTCAACACTGAGACGGCCTCGCTCGAACGCCCCTCGTCGAGCAACAGGCGCGCGGCTTCGAGTTGGCCGGCGTGCGTTTGATCGCCGCCGCCCGCCGCTTCGTGTCGCTCTTTGTGCGCGCCGCCGTGCGCTGTCTGTGAATGCTTGATCATGCAAATCACGATTGAAAGCCGTGACGAGGTTTTAATTTGAAAGAGGGTTTGGCAGGACTAAAACCGGAAAACTTTCAACCAAAGCGGAGCGATTTTACACGAGCCAACATCTATGCGTCCACATTGACGCGCGCGGCTTCGACATCCGGCGCGGCGGCGACGCTCTTCTGCCGCGCGCATCGCTCGATGACGAGCGTCAGTCCCATGATGAAGTAAAAAATCTCCGCCACCTCGGAATCTCCGAGGTTGTATTGCACCATGCCGCTCACGAGGAAACCGGCGAGGCCGCCGAGCGCGCCGAGCACAAGGCCGCGCTCGACCCAATCGTCCAGCGCGCCGCGCCGCGCGAGACGCCAGAGCATCCGCCCGTAAATAAAAATGAGCGCGAGCCATGCGAAGAGCGTCGGCAGACCGCGCTCGACCGCCAGTTGCAAGGGCGTCGAGTGCAGATGCCCGATGCTCTGCCGTCCGTGATCGAAGAGGTCAAACTCTTGATAGCGTCGCTTGATGGAATCCATGCCGACACCGACGAGTAAGTGGCGCGGCTTCCGCACGAGCAAACTCAAGCCTTCGCGATAAACCATCAACCGCCACGCCGTCGAGCCTTCCTTCGGATCAATGAAGCCGACCTGCCGCTTCTGCTGCAAGACGAACAGCCCCGCGACGACGAGCGGCAGAGCGACCGCCGCCGCGACGAGCAGCGTCCGGCGGCTTGCGCCCGCCAGCACAATGACGAAAGCCGACAACAATAATCCGAGCGACGCGGCGCGCGATACCGTCAGGATAAGCGCGCCGATTAAGCACAACACCGCCGCGCCGAGCAGCGCGCCCGGCCAACTCCACTTTCGTCTGACGGCGATGAACAGACCGAGCGCGAGCGACGCGATGAGTTGCAGCACGTCCGCATAGGTGACGTAATGCCCGTAAAACCCGCGCGCCCGCACGTCGCGCCCGCGCGTCCAACTCTCGATGCCGAGCCTCGCCGCGTCGGTGTCTCCCGCGAGCAAATGCCCGCGCTCAACTTCAAAAGGATAGTAAAACTCAAGACGATAGACGCGCACCTTCGCCTTCGTTCCATCAACGTCGGAAGCGAGGCGGTCGGCCAGCAGCTTGATGTCTTCGACGCGCCGCCCGTCAACTTCGAGAATCGTATCGCCGGAGCGAACGCCCGCCTGATACAGCGCGCTCTCTTCTCTGAGTCCTTCGATTTTATAACCGTCCCCGATGGCGAAGACGCCGAACGTGTAAAGCACATTCAACATGCACGACGCGACCAGCACGAGCGCGAGTTTGCGCGCCGTGCGCCGGTCGGAAATATTTTCCGCCACGACATAGACGATGGTGAACAGGCTCGCCGCGCGCATCTTGCCGATGGAGACGATTGGCTCATAAGAGCAGAGCGCGGAGATAAAAGTGAGAATAAAGAAACCGAGCAGCGCGTAATCAACGAGCGTGCGCGCGAGACGCGGGCGCGGCGGCATCATAAAGCGCGCGACCCACAACACCATCGCCAGCAACCACGAGATTTGCGTCGCCGCTATCGAATGCGGCGCGCAGAAGGCGAACAAAAAAAGGCACGCGACGAGCGCGCGTTCAAGCCACATGTGAAATGATGAACGATGAATGATGAGTGATGAATGAGCGTCTCCCGCGCTGCCGGTCACGCTTTCATCCGTTAGGTTTTTATTCATCATTCATCACTCATCATTCATCATTTTCTAATATGCGTCATCGCCGCGCAGCATGACGGGCAGCGTGCGGAGAATGATTTTGATGTCTAAGAGCAGCGACCAATTCTCGATGTAGAAGAGGTCGAGCTTGACCATCTCTTCAAACGAGAGACGGTTGCGACCAGACACTTGCCAGAGGCCGGTGACGCCCGGTTTCATGTCGAGACGCTTGCGATGCCAGAGCGCGTAGGATTCGACTTCGTAAGGAATCGGCGGGCGCGGGCCGACGACGCTCATGTCGCCGCGCAAGACGTTTAAGAGTTGCGGCAATTCATCGAGACTCAAGCGACGCAGCACGCGCCCGACGCGCGTCACGCGCCGGTCTGCGTAGAGTTTATAGACAGGACGGTCATCATCGCCGAGGTTGGTTTCGGGTCGCCCCTCGATGTACTTGCGTTGAAATTCTCGGTGCTCGCGGTCGTCGGCTCCGGCGCGCATCGTGCGAAATTTGAGGAAGAGAAAGACGCGCCCGTCCATCCCGACGCGCTCCTGACGGTAGAGCACCGCGCCGCGCGAGTCGAGTTTGATGAACAGCGCGACGACGCTCCAGACGGGCGACAGCGCGACGAGCGCGAGCGTCGCGATGATGATGTCCGAGCCGCGCTTGACGATGCGCGACGCGCTCGACAGCGGCTCGCGGAAAAGACGGATCATCGGGAGCGCGCCGATCTGGTCAATCTCCGTCTTGCGCGGCAGGCAGTTGAAGAGGCTCGGCGCGATGCGAAACTCCACGCCGCGACGTTGACGCCCGACGCGCATCATCACGTCGAACAAAAGATCGCCGGGCAGACGCGGGTCTGTGATGATAACCTCGTTCGCGCCCGTCTCGCGAATCGCTTCGGGCAAGCCTTCGATGTCGCAGACGACGTTGACGCCCTCGAACTCGTCAGCCATCGAATCATCAAATGCCGCGCCGCTCTCGACGACGCCAATGACGCGATAACCCAACTCGCGCTGCTCGCGCATCTCGCGGATGCACAACGCCGCCGCTTCTCCACGCCCGACCACGAGCGTCGGAATCAAGTTAACTCCGCGCCGCCTGATCGCGCTCTGCGCGCCGCGCACGATGAGGCGCAGCGCGAAGTAAGCGGCGAGCGCGAGCGCGAAGTCGAGCACGAAGACCGCGCGCGCGTAAGAGAAAGAGCGAAACTCGTAGCCGCCGCGATAGAGAAACGCCGCCGCCACGATGAGGAGCGACCCGACCGACGTGGCCTTGAAGACGCGCGCCGCATCCTCGACATAAGAGAACTCTCCGCGCAGGCGATAGAGATTGTAGTAGGCGAGCGCGAGCAATCGAATCGGCAACACGAACAACAGCAGCACCGCGTAAGGCTCGAATTCAGGCGACCACACAAAGCCCTCGCCGAGCGTGAAGCGAATCAAATGCACGCCGCCTTCGCGCAACGTGTAGGCCGCGAGAAACGCGCCGGCGGCGATGCACACGTCCGCCGCGATGAGCGACGCCTTCACCAGCGGCATCGCCCAGCGCGGAGCACGCGCCGCCGCGCGCGCCTCGCTCGTCTTCATCTTGACGTTGTCGAAATGTTCAGCGTGCATACATCTCAAGGCTGTGACCTGTCGGAAGCAAAGAAGCGACAGAAGAAAATCTTTTTGCCATCGTCGCTGATTCTGACATCGCTCTGACGGGTCACGCCAGTATCAAATCCGCGACTTCCTTTCGCACATTCGTCGCACGGCGCGGCACAGCGGCGGCCTTCTTCTCGACGCGCAGGACGCGCACATCTTCGCGCGTGGTGACGCGCTTGAGACGATTTTCGCGCACGAGTTGCTCGTCAACAGCAGCCCAGCGTCCGGCATAGACGGTGGCCGCCGGGATGCCGAGCGCCGCCGCCTCTCGATTCATCGTCCCGCCCGCGCTGACGACGAGGTCTGACGCTGCGATCAAGTTCGCCCCATCGAGCGCGACGCGCGGCAGCAAAATGTTTTGGCGCGACGCACTACGCGCCTCATATTCTTTCAACTGAGCCTCGCCGCGCGCGAGCAGGATAATTTTCACGCCGGGCGGCGCGCTCAAGTGTTCCAGCAACTCATTGAACAACTCATTCTCGAAACGATGATACAACGCTTCGCGCGCAGGCGGGCGCACCGTCACGAGCAAATCGCTGTCGGTGTCAATGCCGAACTGCTCAAGCAATAAGTCGTGCGTGCGCGGGTCGGGATGAAAGTCCGCGAGATACACGTCCTCTTTGATGCCTTCGTAGCGGCGCACCTTGGACGCGCGCGCGCCCGTGCGACGCAGTGACGCAGAGGGAAACGCCGACGGAACGATGACGCGCGAGGCGAGGCGAAACGCCAGATGATTCGCCGGCTGATGCTCGTAGTCCATCAGCGTCACCACGCTCCTGATGCCGAGCCGGCGCGCGGCGAGAATCTGCGCGTAAGAGTTATGACTGACAGCGAGATCGAAGTTTCGACTGCGCGCCCAACGTGCGAGCGACGCCGCGCGACCCAACAAGTTTCCGCCCTTGCGTGCGAGCGCGCGATTGCCGCCGTCTTGACCGCCCAACACTTCCACGTTGAGGTGAGCGTCACGCGCCATCTCGACGGTCTGCGCGAAGTCGCGCGCGGTCGTCTCGACTTCGTGGCCGCGCGCGAGGAATTCGGGAATCAACGCGCGGAAGAACGGCACATGCGGCGAGTTGGCGAGATCAATCCAGATATGCACAAAAACAAATATAGCGAATTGCGATTGAATGTCACCTGGGAGCGCGGGCATCTTGCCCGCATTGAGCGCGCCAGCGCGAAAAGATTTAACTCGTCGAGCGCGCGTGCATGAAAGGGTTGACTTGCCTGACGGCTCGTTGGCGGGCCGCAGATGCCCGCGCTCCCAGCGCACTCAGAGATGAAGAGCCGCCACCGCCTGTTCGTTGAAACTACGCACGGCTTCGGCCACGCGCGCCAGCGATTCGCTTGAAAGTTCGGCGTACATCGGCAGCGACAGAGTCTCGCGGCTGTTGCGCTCGGTGGCGGGAAAATCTCCCGCGCGAAAGCTGAGATCGCTGAACGCGCCCTGCAAGTGAACCGGAATCGGGTAATGAATGCCCGTGCTCACGCCCGACGCTTTGAGATGCTCGATCAAAGCGTCGCGCTGCGGCGTGAAGACGGGAAAGATGTGATGGACGCTCGCGCTGGCGGAAGGTTCTTCGAGCAGGCGCACATGCGATGAGCCGGCGAGCAAGCGACGATACTCGGCGGCGTGTGCGCGGCGCGCGGCGTTCCATTCGTCGAGATGTCTGAGCTTGACGCGCAAGACCGCGCCCTGCATTCCTTCGAGCCGGTTGTTGTAACCGAGCACGTCATGCTCGTACTTGCGCGTCTGTCCGTGGTCGCGCAAGACCTTGAGCGTCTTCATGTACGCCGCATCGTTCGTCAGCACTGCGCCGCCCTCGCCGTATGCGCCCAGATTCTTCCCCGGATAAAAACTGAAGCAAGAGAGGTCGCCGTAGCTTCCCGCGCGCCGCCCTTTGTACTGCGCGCCGTGCGCCTGCGCCGCGTCTTCGATAACGACGAGATTGTGACGACGCGCGATGTCATTGATTGCATCCATGTCCGCGCACTGTCCGTAGAGATGCACGGGGATGATGGCGCGCGTGCGTTCTGTGATGGCGGCTTCAATCTTCGACGGGTCAATGAGACAGGTCTGCGGCTCGATCTCGACGAAGACGGGCGTCGCGCCCGCGTAGCGAATCGCCGCCGCCGTCGCGATGAAAGTGTAGCTGACGGTGATGACTTCGTCCCCGGGTTTGACGCCGGCGGCCAACAGCGCGAGATGAAGCGCGCTCGTGCCGGAGTTGACGCCGACGCAATAGCGCGTTCCGCAATAGGCGGCGAACTCCGCCTCGAACGCTTCAACCTCTGCGCCGAGAATGAACTGCGTCGTGTCGAGAACGTGCGCGACGGCGGCGTCAATCTCCGCTTTGATACTCAGGTATTGAGCTTTCAAATCAACAAAAGGAATCATCTGTTTTTAACCATCCGAAGGTAGTTCGACGAGTTGGCCGCGCGCGTGCAAACTCTTTTCCGCCGCTTCGAGCATCTGCACGATACGCAGCCCGGCGCGCCCGTCCGCTTCCATGCATTCTTCTTTGCGCTCGACGCACTCAATGAAGTGGAGCGCCTCAGTTCTGAGCGCCTCGGTCGCGTCGAAGCGCGGCGCCCACATATCGCCGGAGCGATAGCTGACGAGCAACTCGTAAACCGCTTCCGGCTTCTGCCCGACGGTGATGCCCTTGTCGTAAATCTTGACCTTCTCGCTTGGCTCAAGGTCGTCATAGACGATCATCTTTTCGCTGCCGCCGATGAGCGTGCGGCGCACCTTGACGGGCGTCAGCCAGTTGACGTGGACGTGCGCGATCTGCCGGTCTGCGAAGAAGAGCGTGATGTAGGCGATGTTCTCAGGCTGGCCGGGAATGTGGCTGATGCCTGTCGCGGCGACGGCGACGGGACGCGCGGGCAGCACGTAGTCCATGATCGAAAGGTCGTGGACGGCCAAGTCCCAGATGACGTTCACATCGTGCTGGAAGAGGCCGAGATTGATTCGCACGGAGTCGTAATAATAAATGTCGCCGAGCGCGCCCGTCGCGATGAGGTCGCGAATCTTACGCACCGCGCCCGTGTAGATGAAGGTGTGGTCAACGGCGAGGACGAGACGGCGGCGCGCGGCCTCTTCGATCATGCGCGAGGCTTGTTCCGATGTCGCGGCGATGGGTTTCTCGACGAGCACGTGCTTGCCCGCCTTGAGCGCCTGCATGGCGATGTCGAAGTGCGTGGAGACGGGCGTGGCGATGATAATGGCGTCAATCTTCGTGTCGCGGAGCAGGTCTCTGTAGTCCTTCGTCGTTTTAACCGTCGGGTAGCGCGCGGCGAGCGGGCGGAGGCGTTCTTCAAGCAGGTCGCTGACGGCGACGACGTTCGAGCCGGGCGCTTCCATGAAGTTACGCACGAGGTTCGGCCCCCAGTAGCCGTATCCGATGACGCCGACGCCGATCATTCCGTTCTCCGTCCGCCCGCTTCCGCGATTTCCTGCGGCGGCGTCGCGCTCTGCTCTCGCGTGTCGCCGATGACGCGCGCGGGCACGCCGGCGACGATTGAATAGTCCGGCACATCGCGCGTGACGACCGCGCCCGCGCCGACGAGCGCGCTCACGCCGACTGTCACTCCGCCCATCACGGTCGCGTTGCTGCCGATGGATGCGCCACGTTTGACGCGCGTCTCGACCACGCGCCAGTCTTCTTCGCTCTGGAGCGTGCCGTCACAATTTACGGCGCGCGGGTGGATGTCGTTGATGAACATGACGCCGTGACCGATAAAGACTTCGTCCTCAATCGTCACGCCCTCGCAGATAAATGTGTGTGAAGAAATTTTGCAGCGCGCGCCGATTGCTGCGCCCTTTTGAATTTCGACGAACGTGCCGATCTTCGTCTCCACGCCAATGGTGCAGCCGTAGAGATTGACGAGGTCGGGGTGAAAAATCTTCACGCCTTCGCCGAGACGCACATCTGTCGAGATTGGCATAACAACTGAAGAACTTTCGCGAACCTGACCGTCGCTTCAAGCGACAAGCGGGCGAGGCCATGTCAGAAGAGTCGTGAGCCGTCGTTTGACGCTCACCCAAGCAGCGCATCAACAAAACATTATCCGGCGCATACCTTAAGACGCGCGTGCGACTTCCGTCAAACGAGTGCGCGGCGCAGTGCGGTGCGACGAAAACTCGTGACGCCGCGAGGCCGCTCATTGCTCTTTGTTCGTCTCCAACAAACGCGCGAGGGCGTAGAGCATCCACGCCTGACCCCAACGCATATACGCGGCGCGAACGGTGTGAAAGCGTCTGCGTTGATAATAGAAGAAGCCACGCGCATCAAGCAGATTCTCAATCGCCCAGCGCGCAGTTTTTTCGGCTCGCACGCCTGCATCGTCGTCCAATTCGCGCAACTCCGTGAAGGCGACGATGGCCGCCGCCGCCGAATGCACGTCCGCCGGATACAGTCTGTCGGGATAATATTTCGGCCAGCCGTCCGAGAGAAAAAATGATTCGCGCCAGAAGAGGTAGCCACGCTTCAAGGATGGCGAAAAGTTTTCATCCGGGGCGCGAGCGTCTTTGATGATACGCGAGAGAGAGATGAGCACGAAGGCCGTGTGAAAGTTGTCCACCCACGATTGATACGGCTCCGCGCCGTAGCCCCACGAGCCATCCTCGCGCTGGTAATGGACGACGTAGCGCGCTGCGCGAATAGCATAGTCGCGCAACTCTGGCTCGCCGGTCAGCGCGCCGACGGCGGAGAGCGTTTCGCCTGCGAGTAGGCTGGCGTTGAAGATGCGCGTCCTCTGCGTGGGGATGTAGCTGAAACAGATTTCATCCGCCGCAGCGTCTTCCGCGCGCGGGAGGTCTCGGAGAATAAAGTCGCACGCGCTGCGCGCCGCGTCCGCATATTTCGCGTCGCCGAAAATTTGCGCGGCTTCGACGAGCGCGCGCGCGGCGAAGGCCGTCGGGACGAGCGTCGGCGTCCCCGCCGGAGCGTAGAAGGTGCGCCCCTGCCAGTCGAAGTTGTACCCCCACGCCGCCCCGTGCGGTGCGGCGAGCCGCGCGGAGAGTAAGTCGTCAAGCAGAGAGAGAGCCTCGTCGGCGTCCTCTTCGTGGCCGTGCGTGCGGAAGCGAGAGAGAGCGGCGAGCGCGAAGAGCGCCGTGCCCTTCGGATTTCGCCCGGCGCGGACGCGCGCCAGCGTGCGGAGATTGACGGGCGAGCGTTTGAAGAGTTGCGTCCACGCGAGTCGCGCCGCGCGCGAGTGTGGGAGGAAAGGCGCAGCTTGAAAAAGTCGGCTGTTGAGCGCGTCGAAGGGATCGTGTCCACTGTAGCCGCGCGCCACGCACCACGCACGCGCCTCGTCGTACACACGCTCCAGTTCATCAAGCCTCATAGATGAG
>CAXSFM010000038.1:0-16056 GCA_964236735.1 uncultured Pyrinomonadaceae bacterium | reverse complement strand
GGCTGCACAATTATGAACTCGGCCTCAGCTAATCACTTTTGCAAGAGGTCTATTATCTACTGTTTTTGACTTTTTAACGGAAGGTTTGTGCTGCTCAACACTAAATCGGGATCTATCGATATAGATTCTCCCGTTTCTTCTAAAGATGTAAGCAAAAGCTCCGCGGTCAGGTGACACTGAACCGCGGAGCCACACAGTCAACACAACCTTTGCTGCAATTGTGCAAAGAATGCGTTCTGGTCAGAACAATTCTAGCGCAATGGTGGCTGAGATTTCAACCTCAAAGGAGACTCTACAACCATGCGTACCTATCAATCTCAAAGACCTTCTCATTACTTTGTTTTCTCGTTTCTTTCGTGTGTATTAGTGCTCTTGCTCTGCGCTCCGTTCACGTCTCTAGTGGCGGTGAGTCGCAAAGACGGCACTAAGGCTAAGAGCAATTCGATCATGAATGTGCCTGCTGCTCAACCAGAGGTCAAACAACGCAGTAACGAGATGATTGATGATATAGCTTTCACGAGTCTGTCTTTCGACAGCCGTTGGAAGATGAAGAGTTATAAGCTCATGAATTTCGCGGGTACCCTGAATGCTAGCGCAAACAAGTTATTTCAGTATGGTTTGGATAAGGACAATATTCCGTTCGCGCAAAAAGCCGATGGCACTAAGGGGAGATATGTGAACTTGTCACCTGACTACTTTAAGCTTCAGATCGTCAAGGAAACAAAGCTCGGCGAGGTAGAGTTCATTCGCCAATCAGATTATGAAACCGAAACGCAACTTAAGACAATAAGAGACACGTTCTTTGTACACACAAGGAAGCAGACAGACAGTGACGGCAAGACCGAAATTGACATCAGCTTTCAGTACAAGAACAAAAGCATTACGCTGAAGGTCAGCGAAGGGAGTGCGGAGAAAGAATTTGCTCCCAATGAAGAAAGGCAACTACGAGTAATAGTTGCGAGTATCAAGAATAACCCTGACCTCAAAGAATTGATGGAAAACACTAGAATCTTTTCCGACAAGTCAGTGTTATCAGGAGTCACGTTTGCAACGGTAAAAAATCGTGCCTTAGATGGTTCTCTTGATTGTGTAATATCAATCTCTGAATGCCTTTTATCTATAAGCGCATACGTTGGGTCAATAGGAGGCTTAATTGCGCTTTGTCCTGAAACAGTCGGCTTATCCTGTCTCGGTGTTTTGCTCGTGCATCCGGTAGTTGGAGTCTATGTAGCAGCTAAGTGTTCTCAAACGATTCGGATATGCGGTGCTCCTGAACCTCCTCGCCCAACAAAACAACAACTTCAAGCAGCCTGTCAGGACATGGGCATGTATTATAATTTTATAGCCAACAATTGTGTTGTGTCTCCACCTCCACCGCAGTGTCACACACAATGTACTAGCCGAGAATTTTTTAATCCTGAAACGGGCTGCTGTGAATGCTCAGATGGCGGTTGCTCAAGTCCCATTGTCGTGGATGTTGCTGGCAACGGATTCAACCTGACAGATGCTGCTAACGGCGTAAGATTTGATCTCAATGGTATTGGCAGGGCTGAACGTTTAAGCTGGACATCCGCTGGCTCAGATGATGCTTGGTTAGTTCTTGACCGTAATAACAATGGCACCATAGATAATGGAGCAGAAATGTTTGGCAATTTCACGCCACAACCACCATCAGATGAACCTAACGGCTTTCTCGCGCTCGCTGAATACGATAAGTCAGCCAATAGTGGTAACGGCGATGGCATTATTGATAATCGGGATGCCATCTTTTCCAGACTACGCCTCTGGCAAGATGCAAACCATAATGGCATCTCAGAGTCATACGAGTTACACACGCTCTCCGAACTTGGATTGAAATCTATTGCCCTCGACTATAAAGAGTCGAAGCGTACAGATCAGTATGGCAATCAGTTCCGGTATCGAGCAAAAGTCAAAGACGTACATGACGCGCAAGTTGGGCGTTGGGCTTGGGACGTTTTCCTAGTCCGGTGATGCAATTTGTTGAGTAGGAACTAAGCAGAATTAAGAGGGCATACACACGACTGGGCGGATAGGGTATTTATTCTTTTGAGAGGGTTTAAGTTCATCATTTTGTATTTTATTTTCTGATGGTGAACTTAAACCTTCCGCTCAGTGGTCATTAAATTACGATGGGAGGTTCAGATGGACAACGTCTATTCGGAGATTGGAATCGCCGCTTGGGATTTCGTCCAAATCTCGATTGGTTTTCTTCTGACGATGTTTATTTTCTTTGGAGTAAGCCACAAGAAAAAATACTTGTGGCTCAATTATCTCTGTCTCATAACATTTACCTTACAGTGTTTATTCCTTATTCTGTTCAGAAACATACCACCTTTAAGCCTCTTCGCTGTCCTTATGCTTATGACGGTAGTAATAGTCGAAGTAATCGTTAATAAGAGAAGAATACTGCATAAATAGTTAATGCAGATGACTATGCATCATCTGCTTCCGCGCGTTCATAGTAAAGATTGCTTGTTGGACGCGGATGGATGGATGGTTGAGACGTGCGGCGACGGCGCGACGGCGTTGGAGCGGCTCGAAAGCGGCGCGCGCTACGACGCGCTGATCTTCGACCACCTGTTGCCAGACACGACCGGCGTCGAGTTAATCCGGCAGACGCGCGAGATGGCGCACCGCCAGCACACGCCCATCATCATGCTCTCCGGCGATGAAGCGGAGACGAGCGCGCGCCGCGCCGGTGCAAATGTGTTTCTGAAAAAGCCCGACGAAGCGTTGCTCATCGCCGAAACGGTCGCCCGCCTGCTCGCACGCAAGTCAAAGCAGCATAGCGCGGGTAAAACAGTTGCCGGATAATTAGTGTGTCGCACTTCCTGAAAGGGGATGCCGCGCTCAAGGCCGGCATCCCCTTTCATTTATGTGGTAGTGATTAAAAATCAGGCGCTGACTGACGGCGCGGTCTGGCCTGCGAAGTCTCCGCCCGCGCTCTTCTCATCTTTGGCATCGTCGCCATCCGTCTTCGGCGAGAATTTCTCCGCCCAGCGCACGCGACCCGTAATTTGCATGACGACGAAGAGCGTCAGAATCGAGCCGATGGTGACGGCCAGCCCCGTGAAGCCCTTGAAGAAAAACGCATAAGAGAACATCACGAGATAGATGAACTGCGCGACGCCCGCCTCGCGCGCCGCAAAGCGCGTCCCAACGACGAGCCGCAGATAACTGATGACGAGAAAAATCGAGACGACGGACGAGACGGCGAAGGCCGCGTGAATCGAGACGTGGTCAACCATGTAGGCGAGCAGCAGGTGAAACGAGAAGAACGCGGCGGCGAGGAAAAAGTAGTTCATCGGATGCAGCTCGATTTTTCGCATCGTCGTGATGATGAACATCAAAAAGAAAAAGAAGAAGAGCGAGACCGGCGCGAAAAAGCTGATCCGACCCGCGAGCGGCCCCGGCTGTAATTTCTCCGGCATCTTCATCCCGATCTGAAAACCTGAGACGAGATTCTTGTAGTTCCACATAAGTTCCCAACCCGCGCCCCGTTCTTTTTTCTCCGAAGGCGAGAGCGTGTTTTCGGGAAAGTCTATCCCCTTGAAGTTCGTCCGCATCCGCATCGTGAACTCTCGCACCTGCGCGACCGTGCCGCTCCCGAAGTTATAACGCCACTCGGTCAACCCCTGTGAGTGATACCCGACTTTGAGCAAGGCCGTCTCGCCGGGTTTGACTTCGATTGTGCCGACCGCCGAGTTCTTCTCGTTCGAGACTGTGACGGGCGCGTCGTTGACCGTGAAGACGAGATCGTCGTAGATGGCCTGCTCGGTCGGGAACGGCAGCGTGAACGTAATTTTGTTCTGGTCGGTCGTGTTGCGGAAAGCGTATTCACCGGCGAAGGCGACTTTGTAAGTGCTGTACCAGAGCAAACCCTTTTGCCTGTGCTCAAGATCGAGATTCACGTCGAGGTGGCTCGATTCGATGGGCAGATAGTTAGTCTCTTTCACCTGTTCGGTGAGAGTCTTTTTGTTTCCGTTCTCAACCGTCTCGGTCGTCTTCGGCACGACGCGCTCGCACGATGCGACGGGCGGTGACTGCGTGTGCGGCGCGCCCCATGTCGAGACGACGCTGGTATCGAGCGTCTGCCCTGAATCATAAGTGCGCGAGAAAATTGTCGCGCCTAAGATGACCCACGCGACGGACGCGCAGATGAAAATAAACGCGATGGCAATGATACGTTTGGTCATAACTGTCAAATTCTCCTCAAGCAATTTCCCAATCTTTTCAGCGAGACGATTAGACTCCCCCTCAAGCAATCCGGGCACTGGACGAAACCACGCGAGACGCCTGTGGCTGTCCACGTCGCTCGATGCGCGTTGATGTTCAAATTGATTCATGGCTCTCAAATCGTCGCGCGTCGCGCCGCACGCTGTAGCGCGCTCTCCGCAGCAACATCAGGAAACGAACCGCGCCCGAAGAAGACGTGCCACGCGAGCGGCTTGAGCGGCGCGAGACGCAGAGACGCGCACGCGAGTTCGAGCAGCGCGGGCTGCCTGATTCCCGACAACACGCGCCGCATCCACAGTCTCGACGCGAAACGCGCGCGAAACTTTTCACCCTCATAACGCGCGAGCGTCGCCGTGTCATTCGTCGCTACGTAGTCCGCGATGACCGACGCGGCGAGGCTCGACAGACGCAGGCAAGGATCAAGTCCGCCCGCCGTCAGAGGCGAGACCGCGCCCGCCGCATCGCCGATGAGCAGGCCGCGCTCGCACGCGATTCGACGCAGCACGCCGCCCACAGGAATGCGCCCGCCGCGCCGCTCGATTTTTTCCGCGCGGCTGAAATCAAACATGCCTTCGACGCTCGCGCGAAATTCTTCCAACGCGCGCACAGGATCAAAGCGCGCGGCATATCCGCCGACGCCCAGATGCGTCTCTTCGCCGTCGTTGACGACCCATGCGAGATAGCCCGGCGCGAGTCTCGTGTCGAGGAAACAATGAAAGCACGGCGGCGCGCCTGCGAGCGGCACACCGCGCCAAACGTCTTCAACCCCGACGATCCATTCGCGATTGAGGTCGAGTCCCAGATCACGCGCGACGCGCGACTGCGCCCCGTCGCCACCGACGAGCACGCGCGCCCTGACCGACCATGCGCGCCCACCGCTTTCGAGATGCACGACCGAGCCGTGCGCTTTCGTCGTCGTCGTTGCTGACTCCGCCGTCGCTGTCGTCAACGCTTCGCTTCCGACGTAGCGCGTGGCGGGCGACCACTCTGCGCCATCGCGCAAGGCTTCTTCGAGATAGCGCGCGTAGAGTTGTTTCATGCGTCCGACGCGAAACTCTTCGTGCGGACTTTCGAGCCGCAACACGCGGCGGCGCGAAGGCGAATAAAGCGCGACGTGTCTGACGGGCGCGCCGAGACAACTCTCCGGCAAGTCGAAATCTTCGAGCGTGCGACGGACGAAAATGCCGATCGTGTGAATCGCTTCGTCGAGCGTGCGCTTGCGGTCAACGAGCAGCACGCGCACGTCTCCGCTGCGCGCCAGCAGCCTCGCCAACTGCAGACCCGCGAGTCCCGCGCCAATGATGACCACGTCAAAGTTTTCCAACTGTGTTTTCTCCGTCGGGCGCGCTGAGAGGCTCAAGCTGAAAGAGCGTCCGCTTATGCAGAAGACTGTTCTCGTGCCCGATGATGAAGCGCGTCGGCGCGTCCGATTCGTTGACGAGAAGCGTGGGATTTTGCGCGTCCGTCGGCAAATCGAAAACGAGCGTGGTCGTGTACATCTCGCCCGGCCTCAGTGCGGTGTCGAGCGACGTGCCCTCCAACTTTGAAACTTGCAGTGCGCGCTGTCCTTCTGCCGAAACGTGATGCTCGCGCCCTTGCGCGTCGAAGACGGACAACGCGCGCGGGTTCGGCGTCAATGCTCCGTCGCCGCGCCGCTCAGAAATCGTGCGCTCGTCAAAGCGCGTCCGCAGAGTGACGACGTAGAAGTCGCCCGCAGCCGTCGCTCCATGAGCCGTGTCGCCGAGCGTCTTCGTCTTTCGCACGTCCAGGATCGAATAGGCGAGATGGCAATCAATCTCGCAAAAATATTTCTCCGCGCCGCGCGCCAGAACCTGCTCGCGGCTCGACAGCGAAAAGAGAAGCATCACGCCCGCGTACAATCCCAACATCAAGACGCCCGCGAGCAACACGCGATGCGCGCCGACAAATTTTCTCGTCGCCAGCAGATAGCCGAGCGTCAAGGCCAGCAACAGCAGCACGAACCCTGTCCCCAAAAACGCCAGCGCTCCGAGAGTCGCATCCAGATTCACGTTCGTGTTCACGTCTGTTTCTCTCCTTCGGTGAAAAGAAGTTCAAAGCTCTCCGGCAACTTGAAAATTATTGACGTACTGAGACGCAGCGCGATTAAGAATAAGCACGCGACTGCGATTAATAACTGCGCCGCGTCCGGCAAAGCATCCGCGACTTGTGAAGGAAGACGCGCGCCGGACTGCGCCGCGAACACCGTTGACCAGAACAGCACGGGCAGCGCGAGCAACAATAGCCTGACGGCAACTCGCCGCCATCTTCGCGCTCGCCGCTGTCGCACACGTTGCTGCCGCGCTTGAACGCTCCGCCTCGTTTCTTTCCTCATCTGTTCGCTCCGGTTTTCCACGAATCGCATCTGTGATTCAAATAAAGACCTTTGCATGATAAAGCTTTCGGGCAAAAAAAATCAGGGCTGTGCGCCCCGTCAACTTTGTCATCGCCCGCGAGTTGCGCGGATGACCGCTTCCATGTGATCGAGATAACGTCCGAGAGCGCGCCGTCCGGCGACCGTCAGGCGATACTCCGTCTTCGGCGTGCGCCCGTCGAAGAATTTGCTACAGGAGACGTAACCGGCTTCTTCGAGCTTGCGCGCGTGGACGCTTAAATTTCCGTCGGTGGTTTTGAGAAGGTCTTTGAGGTCGTTGAAGGCCAGTGAGGTATTGACGGCGAGCGCGCTGACGATGGCGAGACGGACGCGCTCATGTATGAGGCGATCAAGGTCGGCGGTTGTCGCCGGGCCGCCAGCGGCCTCTGTCGTCGCTTCACTGGCGGATGCCTTGCGTTGAATGCCGCCGCCACGCGGGCTGCTGTCCTGATTATTATTAGCGCCATTCTTTGCGCCCGTCGCTCGTTCTTTCGGGATTGCGTTTTGTCTAGCCACCGTAGCTCCTCGCGATGTGCAGGCCGAAAATAATGTGGAGCGCGCCGAAGCCGGCGGCCATAAAAATGTTTCCCCACGCTGGGGGACAGAAAAGCGCGCCCGCGCCCAGAAGCATAAAGCACAGCCCCATCACAGGGACGGGACGCACGGAGAAAGCCCCGCCCGTCACGACGCCCGTGCCGTAGAGCAAAAGCCACATGCCGGGTAACAGCTCGGTCAAATTGTGCTGGTAAAAGATGACGGTGAGCAGCGCGCCGACGAAGACGGGAGGCGAAAGATTGATGACGAGTTTTCTGCCGGGCTGTGAGAGAAGCGGGGTCGCCGCCGCGCGCGCTTTGCGGTACATCGTCCAGATGGCGATGACGAGTGAAATAAGCGCTTCAGCCAGCCAGACGCCGAGCCACGCGGCGAAAGATTTTTGTTGCGAAGAAACGAGCACGGCGAAGAGCGCCGTCGCGCCGATGGCGACTTGCCCCCAGCCGGGGACGGCAGTAAACGCAGACGCGCGCTCCATCGTCTCGCGAATGAACCGCAGATTGTCCATCGCGCGATCATGGAGCGCGGGCGGCTGCTCGAATTCGGCGGATGGATTTTGAAACTGTTGGACGACAGCCATGCGCGCACGATACACCGTCATCGCATTACTGTCAAGTCCTTTGCGATGCAAAGCAACAATCATTTCATTCTTCAACTCACTATGTTTGAAATTCCCTCTCCACAGGCGATTTGTTAGGATGGACTTTGTCATCGCCGTCGCATCTCACACTCCAGCCGAAATTTTTATGTGTGCGCGTTTCGGTGTACGTCGGCGCGTGGATTTTTAGTGAAGGAGAGTCAAACGAAGTGCAGAGAGAACAGACATCTGATGTGCGCGTCGAGTTCGTTGCCGAAGAGGGAGGCATCCGCGAGTACAAGCTGGCGAATGGACTCAAGCTGTTGCTCGTGGAGAATCGCGTCGCGCCGGTCGTGACGTTTCTGGTGCTCTACAAAGTCGGCTCGCGCAACGAGGCGGTGGGTCACACCGGCTCGACGCACCTGCTCGAACACATGCTGTTCAAAGGCACGCCGACCTTCAACAAAGAACGCAACACGCAGATTGCCGCCACGCTCCAGAAGATCGGCGCGGACTACAACGCGACGACGTGGTACGACCGCACGAATTATTTCGAGACCGTGCCGTCCGACCAACTCGAACTCGCCATCCGCCTCGAAGCCGACCGGATGCGAAACTCCTTCATCGCTGACGCCGACCGTCAATCCGAAATGACCGTAGTTCGCAACGAGCTTGAGCGCGGGCAGAACGAGCCGCTGCTCGTTCTCGATGAAGCGGTCTATGCGACGGCCTTTCGCGAGCATCCTTATCATCATCCGACTATCGGCTGGCGCGCGGACGTGGAACATGTGCCGACTGCACGGCTCAAAGAGTTCTACGACACGTTCTATCATCCGAACAACGCGACGGCGATTGTCGTCGGCGACTTCGAGACGGCGCGCGCGCTTGAGTTGGTCTTGAAATATTTCGGCGCGCACACGTCGAGCGATACAGCGATCCCCGAAGTTTATACGGACGAGCCGAAGCAGGAGGGCGAGCGACGCCTTGTGGTGCGGCGCGCGGGCGAATTGCCGCTCGTGCAAGTTTCGTTTCGCACGCCGGCGGCTCTCGGACAGTTGAACGTGCTCTCAAACGCGGAGTTGGCTGCACGCGCAACAAGCGATGAGCACGCGCAGCAGAACGACACTTATGCGCTGACGACGCTTTCCATCGCACTCGCGGGCGGCATCACGAGCCGCCTGTATCAGGCGCTCGTCGAGACCGAGTTAGCCGTCAGCATCGAGGCGCGCGCGGATCAGTTTCGTGACCCCGGCCTCTTCAGCATCTACGCGACGGTCGCTCCGAACGTGACGCCGCAGCAGGTCGAGGAAATTATTCTCGCCGAAGTTTCGCGCGTCGCGGAGGATGAGATGACGGCGGAAGAAGTCGAGCGTGCGAAGGGACAGATTATCGCGCACGAAGCCTACGGGCGCGACGGCACGTCCAACATCGCCATGCAAATATCCGAGGCTGAGGCCGTCGCCGACTGGCGTTTTTATAAAGACTATGCGGTGAACATTTCGCGCGTCACGCCCGGCGACGTGCGCCGCGTCGCGCACGAATATTTGACGGAAGACAATCGCACCGTCGGCCTTTTCATTCCGAAGCAGAGCGCGGCATCGGCGTTGGCGGGCGGCGGAGCAAACGTTGATGGCGGGACTGCGAAGAACGGCGACCGCGCGGCTGCGAACAAGAGTTTGAGTGTGCAGAGGCCGCACGGTTGGAAGTATCAACACGAGCCGGAGGAAAAGCCGGAGACGTTGGCATCGGCGACAACAACGCCGGCGGAGATAACGACGGGAGAGAAGCAGCACGCCGTTGATGATTCGATGGACGCGCATAAAGTGAAGTCGTCCGATGCGGCGAGCGCGGTGGTGACGCCTGAGAGGGATGGCGGGCTGACGAACTTCGCGTCTCGTGTCGCGCGCATCGAGTTGGAGACGGGCGCGACTTTGCTCGTGCTGGAAAACAGCGCGACGCCGATAGTCTCCCTGCGCGGCAGCCTGCGCGCGGGTTCGCATTTCGAGCCGCGCGACAAGCCGGGTCTGGCGCGCATCACAGCGAAGATGCTGGAGCGCGGGACGCAAAAGCGCAGCAAGCTCGAACTGGCGCGAGGGCTCGAAGATGTCGGCGCGGAACTCGACTTTTCCGCAGACGCTTTCGCCATGCAGATTGGCGGGCGCTCGCTCGCCAAAGATTTTTCCATGCTCATCGAAACGCTCGCCGAAGAATTGCGCGCGCCAATCTTTCCCGCGGACGAGTTGGAGAAGTTGAAGCAGCAGACCGTCGCGGCGATTCAGGAGCAACAGTCGGACACGCGCCTGCGCGCCTACGAGCGTTTCACCCAACTCATCTACGACGAGGCCAATCCCTTTTACACGCACGCGGGCGAGCGACTGGTCGAAAGCATCGCCTCCATCACGACAAGGGACGTGCGCGAATTTTATGAAAAGTATTACGGCGGACGGACGTTGGTGCTGACTGTCTCTGGCGATGTGCGCGCGGACGAAGCGGCGCGGCAATTTCGTCAAGCCTTCGAGACGTTCGAGGGACGGGATGAGAGCGTCGCTCTTGAGGTCACTGACCCTGACATGCAGACGGGCGCGCGGCGCGAAGCTGTCGTCATCGCGGACAAGGCGAGCGTGGACATTCTGCTCGGCTCTGCCGTCCCGCTCCGGCGCGATGCGGAAGATTACTACGCCGCGCTGCTCGCCAATCGCGCGCTCGGCGAATCAACGCTCTCGTCGCGGCTTGGGCTTCAGGTGCGCGACGTGGAGGGCTTGACCTACGGCATCGCCTCGCGCTTTCGCGCGCCGACGCTGGCGGCGGGGCCATGGTACATCGCCGTCTCTGTGAATCCAGACAACGTCGAGCGCGCGATAGCTTCCACGCTCGAAGTGCTGCGCGACTACGTGGAGACGGGCGTGCGCGACGTTGAACTCGCAGACGAGAAGTCTTCCGCCATCGGTTCGTTCAAAGTCTCTCTCTCGACGAACGGGGGAATCGCAGCCGCGCTCTGGAACGCGGAGTTTTACAATCTCGGCGCGGACTACATAGACCGCTTCGCGCAACTCATCGAAGCCGTGACAATTGATGAAGTGAACGCGGCGATTCGCAAACACTTTCGCCCCGACCACCTGACCATCGTGCTGGCCGGAGACACGGCGGGGACAGTTCAAGATGGCGAGACCGCGCCGATTGCGTAGAAGCGTGTTCGAGCGCACGTTAGATTACACATCGTCCGGCATTTGATAAAAATGAAGGCCGCGCGCATTCAACTGAGTAAGTTGAATGCGCGCGGCCTTCGATTGTTTGTCGCCGTAATTTTTCAGCCGCGCCGTTGCCGCGAGTTGAAAGAGTGACGGCGGCTTGTCTCTAGCTCGGGCCGAAGCGTTGGCGATACTCGCTCGACGAGAGGAAGGCTTTGACCATCTCGGCCTGCACGAAGTTACCGCTAAAGGAGTTGAGCTTGTTGAGCCAGAAGTTGTATCCGGCGGTATCCGGGTCGCGACGCAGGTAGCCGAAATATTCCATCAGGACGAACGCGCGGTTGAACTCCGCTTGAGAGAAAGATTGTTTCTCAGCCACTTTCCTGAGCACGGTCGCGCGCGTCTCGGTTGCGGCACCGAGTCCGTTGACGAGCGCGTCGTGTTCTGCCGTCGTGAAGGTCACGCCGGTATTGGCGATCAAAGCGTCAACGTATTGGAGATTGGTGAGCGCGCTGTACCGGGCGAGAAAATCCGGTCGCGTGATGAAGTCGTTGAAAAACGCCTGCTTGTTCGCTTCAAGCTGCGCGTCCGCGCCGGACGTGCCGAAGACGAAGTTCTGCTGAATGGACTGCGTATCGCGCTCGAACTGGCCGTAGAGGACGGGGACGGGCGTGCCGATCAAAGGAGTGTTACCGAAGGCGGCTTTGTCCGTCAGATAGACGAGCATTCCCGTCTGCTGAAATTCAATCGAGAGGAAGAAGGCCGCCGAGACGTTGATGCGTTTGACGGCGATGCACTGTGCGTCCGCGCCGCAGGACGTAATCTGATTCGTCCAGAAGGCGAAGCCCGCCGAATCAGGCTCGCGGTTGAGGAAATCCAGATACTGCGCGCGGACGAAGAACTGCGCGTCGTCAACCGGGTTCGTGGTTGGCGGCGTCAAGTCGTTGTCCGTGATTGAAATATTCGCGACGTTCGGGCTACCCAACCCGACGCCCGCGCCCGTCGGGTTCGAGAGCGCAAGGTTAACAGTCTCAATGCCCGGCACAGCCGTCGGCTCCACGAAGCTGTCGTTGATGATCAGGACACGGAATGTCTTCGAGGTCTCGCCGGGGGCGAAGGTGACTTTGCCGAGCGCGATTTCATAGTCGCTCTTTTGCGAGGCGTGGCCGACGCTCGACTCGTCGAAGGTGTTGTAGTTGACCGACGCGCTGCCCGAAGCGTCGCCGGAGCGCGTGACGGTGACATCAATGTGCCCGCTGCCCTCGCCGATGACGAAGGAATCTGATGAGAACTGCACGAGCGAGGTAGCCGAGGCGGTCGTCGGGTTAATCTTGCCGAAGAGTCCATGCTCCTCATTGGCAGGGCCGGAGGAGAAGTAGAGCGTGTTCACGTCGCCGCCGTTGCCGCCGTTGCCGAACGCGAGCGCCCAAAGCTCGTCAATCACGATGCCGTCGCCGTTTTCGTTTTGGAGCGTGCCGAGGAACGCGCCGGTCGTCGGGTTGAAGGCGTGGACGCTCGGATTGCCTTCACCGAAGTTGCCGACGAGCAGCGCGCCGCCGAAGATGCCGAAAGAGGCGGGCGCGATGACCAGACCCCATGGCGAATTGAGCGCGCCGTTGTTGATGCCGAACGTCAGGTCGCGGACGCCGTTGGTGTTGAAACGGCGGACGAAGCCGTTGCCGATGCCCGCCTCGTCGTGCCCGTCCGTGCCGACCTTCGCGTAGGTGACGTAGAGCGAGCCGCCGATGGCTTGAATGTTGTAAGCGTGGTAAGTGTTCCCGGATGTCGTCGGGATAGTCGGGTCGGCGAAGGGGAAGCTGGCGGCTGACTGCAAGGCGAAACTGCTGTCGAAGACATCAATCTTGCCGTTGGCGAAGTCTGCCGCGTAGAGATGGTTCGTGCCGTTGTTGGCGACGGCGAGGCCGGTGTAAACGTGGCCGGGCTGGCTCGCGGCGGTGATCGCAGTCGTCGAACCCGCCGCCGGTGCGTTCGGATTCCAGCCCGTGATGTTGCCCGTGATTGACGCGAAGAGGAAACGCGCCGTGCAGGGCGCACTGGCACATGCGCCGGGCAGGACGAAGTCGGTCGTCGAGGGGTTCGCGACCGTGCCCGTCGGCAACCCGCCGGGAATGGTCACGGTCTGCGGGCTGGCGTTGAGAACGAAGGGACTGCCCGATACGTCGCCGCGCAAAAGTTGCGTCGTGCTCGTGCCGTTGTTGGCGACCCAGAAAGGACTGGTCGCAGTCATCGAGATGCCCCAAGGATTGACGAGCAGCGGGTCTTGGACGGGCGCGAAGCCGGGGATGTCCGAGACGAGGTTCGTCTGGCGGTAAGCCGAGCCGGGCGAGATGACGGGTATCTGCGCCTCCTGCGGTGCGGTCGCGGCGGCGCGGCTGCGACGTGTTGTTGCCGCAGCGGACGACGAAACAGTCGGCAGCATCAAGCAGATCAACATCAAGGCCAGCAGCAGACTGACCGTCTTTCTGGAGCGATGCGATAAAGCATGTTGGCGAAGCATACGAGTTCTCCTTCACTTCAAAACAGTTTGTTAATAGACATTGGCGCGCTGATTTTCTGTGCCATGCGAACAGGCAACGGATGTGCGAGGCGAACAAGTTACGGGGAGTGAAATTTTTCTGCGGCGAGCAATAACACTTGCCCGAACAAACTCCACAGGGCTTCAGAGCCGGAAGCGAGTTGGCGAAACGAAAATTTCAACTTGAGAGCGGACAAGAATCTATGAGGTTAGCCGGAGACTGTCAAGGAATTTCCGGCGGCGGATAAAACATGTCAATAACGAAGATGTGAATGAAGAAATGCGAACGCTCAAAAACCGCGCTTGCCAACTTCATCCCTCAACGATGCTATGCCATCTCGGCGATGACGGCCTCGGCGAACTCCATCGTGTGCGCCGTGCCGCCGATGTCGCGCGTAACTTTAGTTCGGGGAAAATCTCTGTCTGTATTCAGTCGAAGAGAGAAACGCCTTGACCATCTCGGCCTTGACGAAGTCGCCGTTGAACTGGTCGAGCTTTGAGAGCCAGAACTGCCAGCCCCCAAAATTCGTATCCGGCAGGTCGTCGGGGTTGCGTCGTAAATATCCGAAGTACTGCATGAGCACAAAGGCTTTGTTAGTCTCCGCCCGTGTGAGGTCAGCGTCTTCAGCCACCGCCCGTAAGACCTGCGCGCGAGTCTTCACGTTGCTCTTGAGGTCGCTCACCAGCGCATCGCGCTCCGCCTGTGAGAGCGCACCTCCGGCATTTGCGTTCAGAGCATCCACGAACTGCTCAGGCGTCATTGTCTGCGGGTACAAAGTAGTAAACCGCTCGCGCGTGACTAGCTGATCGAAGAAGGCTCGCTTATTCTGCTCCAGACGCTGCTCCCAATCGCCGACGCCGACGACTATCCCCTGCCCGATCTGCTGCATGTCGGATAGCATCTCGTCGCGTGTGATGGGCACGGGCTTGCCCTGTATGTTGCCGTAGGCGGCCTTATACGCGCGGTATGCCAGATAGCCCGTCTGCTGAAACTCAATCGAGAGGAAGTAGGCCGCGCTGACGTTAATGCGCTTCACGTCTTGGCACTGTGCGTTGCTCGCGCAGGAAGTAATCTCATTAGTCCAGAAGGCAAGCCCCGACGCATCAGGCTCGCGGTTGAGGAAGTCGAGGTAATGCTGGCGGACGAAGAACTGCGCGTTATCAACCTGATTACCTGTGGCGGACGGGTAGTAAGTAATGAGGCTGGAGCGATTGGCTACGTTATCGTCGGCAAAAGCATAAACGACTGTCCCTTGATTAGGGTTAACGCTGACGGGTGCTGTGTACGGCTGAAAGCTCATGCCGTCCAGTGAGTAGAAAATGCCTTTAACTCCCGATCCGGCATCAGCAGCGATGACCGTAACAAGTAGCGCACTCTGCTGCGTCGCCGCGCTGATGCTGACCGTCGGCGGTTCCGTGTCTTGGGCGGTAGTACCAGCTACAGAAACACTGGGTGATATGGTTGTTTCAAAAGTACCGTCACCGTCACCGTCATATTTAAGAGATTCGACACCTTGTGGAGTGATTTTTAGGATTGCGGTGACGCCAGCCGGAAGTGATAAGTCTTGGTAGCGAATCGCCCGAGTCGTGGTAGCGTCCGTCCCTTCAGTAAGATCAATCATCATCGGAGTTACGTCAGTCCGTAAGGTAATGGTGTAGGTTTGGTCAACTGGCATAATAGCGAGAAAAGACTTAACGCCTAAACCATAGGATGTAACACTTGGTACATTAGCATCCGGCGGGTCACTCAGAGGATTAGTGATATTGCCTGAACTGTCTTGCACCGTTCCTGATGACGCACCAATCACTCTCAGATAGTATGCTGGTTGGGCTTCTGGCTCCGAAATGTCATCTGCAGTCGTTTGGTCTAGTGTTTCAGTAATACCCTGAGTTTGAGATTGCAGAGGTGACAGCAATATGCGTATGACTTCGGCTTGAACATCAGGGTTATTTACTAATCCAGTGTGATCGACTGGATGAAGATTTTCATCACACCCGTTGCTACAACTAAATCCTTTAAGATTGCCGTTAGCCAAAGTCACATTTGGGGCATTTAGATTAATGCTGCCTAACACACGTCTAGCGCTGAATGTTGGCACAGTCCCGTCACCTGTGATTGGTAAGGTATCAAAAATGCGTCTGGTCGTGCAGACGCTGGATTTAGCGCAAACTTGTACGTTTTTGGCGACTACTGTTCCAATAGTGTCTGCGGTTCTCCTGATCCCGAATAGGTGATGATACTCTATGCCCGATGTGTCATTGCGCCAATCGTCCTGCTTAGAGAGACTATGAAAACTTCGGCTAGCAGTTCCCGGATGGCTAGTCTGAAATTGCGTGTCGAGCAACTCCATAGCCTCGTCATAGCTAAGAGCTTTGCCATCGTAATTGTACGGCGAGACCCTGCCGACAGCATCGAAATAGGATTGACTTGGTATCAACTCATGCACGCCGGGATAATACTCAGCCAGCTTTTTAAGTGTAGATTTGAGTACAATGTATTTTCTTGAATTCAACTTGTAAGTGCAACTTTTGAACTTGGTCAGTGAAGGGCAAG
>CAXSFM010000037.1:0-17270 GCA_964236735.1 uncultured Pyrinomonadaceae bacterium | reverse complement strand
AGCGAAAGCGAAGTTTATCGGTGACGACCATTTACACAAAATTATTTACACCCTCTCGAAGCGTGTACGAAGGCGCTCTTTTACTTCGCCCGTCCATATCATTCGTGGGAGCGAGGCAGCAACGAGAATGCCAACGGCCTGATCCGCCAGTACCTGCCGAGAGGAACCAGTATGGCTGCCTTGAGCCAGCATCAATGCAACTCAATCGCCCGCAAGCTCAACCTGAGGCCACGCAAGCGGCTGGGGTTCAAGACGCCGCTGGAGTGTTACTATGAATCTTAGTCAGTGTTGCACTTCAAACTTGATGTCAGGCTTCCCATCGAAGGAACTCACTTCATCCTGAATGTCTTAACGATGGTATTCAGCACCTGCCGTGTAGGGACTGTTCCATCACTCTCAATTAGAAAAGTTCTCCTGCCTTTGTTAAGCACTGCTGAAAGACAATCTCCTCCTGCGGCATGAAATCCCGTCTCATCCGATATGCCGCAGACGGTCACCGCGTACAAGCCTCTCCAGCCACGACCACTAATTGATGTGGTGGGCGAATCTGCGCCCCGCCCATGCTTGATCCATTTCCCGCCGACCTTCTCGAATAGGACGTTCACATCATCTCTTAGCGCCTGTTCGAGTCCCATTGAAAGCATAACAACGTAGACTTCCGGCTCATCATCCCCCGGGACAACATCGAAGCCAACGCATGGGTGCGGGTCGTACTGGTCACCGCAAGCAGCTAACTTATATTTCTGGGGGTAAAGAAATTCATAGCCCAGCTTTGTATTTCTATACTTCTTGAGATTGACCTTGCCTTTGGCATAGGCAGGCTGTCCCGCCAGCGTGATTAGTAGTAGTAAGAAGACAATGGTTTTCATTTATGACTCGCAGAATCGAGAAGGCTAACTACCGTATATGACGAATCCATTCCGCATATACAACTTATTTCCGGTGTGCGGCTGCCCGCGATTAGGACTACGCAACGCTGGCTAGCGATTTCCGAACGGCGTGTGCGAGTTGGAAGTATGCCCACACGGTCGCAGCCCCGACCATTAAGAGCGCAATGCTCGAAATCCAAAACGACGTATCAACCCCGGTCTTCCAGATTAGCTCGGTAGTATCTGACGAGGCTTGCCATTCCGCCTGATCGCGCAGCCATAGATCAATGTTTGAATAAATGTTCCCGCTCGTATGCAGTACTACGGCAGGCAGAATTGAATCTGTCAGATACGTTGTGATGCCGTAAATCGCGGACACTGCCACATAATAGGGCAAGAGAATCAGCGTGAAGTCCAGATGAGCAACTGCAAACATCGTCCCCGTGACCAGAATCGCAATCGCCAACCCGTAGCGCCGCTCGATGGGTCTCTGCATGTAGCCGCGAAATGCAGCTTCTTCGACGATGCCAGCGACAGGAGCAGACATGAGCAGCAAAGATAGAATTGTGAACTTCGACACCTGCGTCAGATCGGGTAGTTGCTGTTGAGGAAGCACGACCATGCGATTGGCTAGATGAAGTGCAATGACTAAGGCAACGATGCCAAGCCCGCCAGCAAGTAGTGACCATGCCCACACGTGGCTTGAAACACAATTGGCGCGAAGGCTCGTGCGCCGTTCCTCCGCCGTTGATTCAGGCTGACCTGCACCGTTCAGATATCGCCAAAAGAACCACAGATAGACAGCCACGAGCGGCACTGCCCAAGGGACGATTGGGTAGTACCGCAGATTGGCTACGAAGATGATGTTGCGTGGGATTGTCCCGGCAAGCATGACCACCATACCGATGGTTATAGCCTTCACGACGACTCTCAAACACCTTCCTCCATTCTCAGGGGCGACTTTTACCACACGACTCCCTATCGCATGAAAGATAGTGCGGCGCATACTGGTGCGTCAATAAAAAGGGACGCCGCAATCTACCGACCTCTCCCATCACATGAAAGACCTGATGACTCAATTTCGAACGAGCGTGAGGGAGGTATCATAACCGAAAGGCTATTTTTGCAACACAACCCTGGTTGGCTGCCCGCTTCAACCTAAAATGTTTTGGGTCGAATTATGAAAGCGCACGCACGCACTTAACCAATGCGTGTCTGCAATGGCTTTTTCACTCCTTTAATGATCAGCCACAGCATCGTACCGAGCGGCCCGAAAGCATTGAGAAACATCGTCATTTGCGTGATCAATCCTGGATAGAATAGCGGGACGAGTATTTTGGTAAAGGTGTTGACCTGAAACGCACAGGCTCCGATCATCAACAAGATGCCGAGGATTCGTGGGAGATAGCCTGATTTGATGATCAGCAGTCCGAGCGAAAAGAGATACAGTGAAGTGAACATTTCAACGAGACCGACTCCATAATTATTCACCCTGAGAAAGGTCATGGCGAGGGCATCGAGTTGTTCCGGTTGAAACGCTCTGACGTAATCAGCATTCGTGACGAGCGTCAGAGCAGCCAGATTATTGAACGAATTAATTGTTCCGACGGCAACGCCCACAAGGAGAGATATCAACAGAGCCATCGCCAATGTTTGATTAAAGTTCTTGAATAATCGAAAGATCGTGAGACCAAAAAAGAGCGAGAAGATCTGCCCCAGAATGCTCGTGGCGATCCCGGCGCGGAATAATGACTCGCAGGCAATTATGTTGTTGACCGTGGCCGCAGCGTCTCCAAAGACGATCAATCTGGATCGAACATAGAGTAGCGTGAAGGACGATGTAGCTGCGCCCAAAAGCAAAAGTAAACCTGCCAGTCTCGCAGTTTGTTTGTCTGCATTCATTTGTTCTAATTCCTCCAAGATTCTCAGATAGAAAAAGTGATGGCGATGCCTCGACGAGGATGCCAGGGACACGCCCGTTCTTACTTCAACGCTTCACTGCCCCTCGCCCGGAGTATGGCGAGAATATCCTGGCATCAACAACACGCGCGCCAACCAGTAGAGCATCAGTAACAGCACCAGCAGCACCGGAATCGCCAGCACCGGAATGATGCGTATTGGCTTGGGAAATACCTTCGCCTGGCCCAGAAAAAATGAACCGGTGGCAATAAACATCGCAAAGCACATGCGCCACAAATGTCTCGCCAGAAGACGCGGCCCCTGTATACCCTGCCCTGCCATGACACGGATGTCCCCGAACGCACCCAGCAGCGCCACAGTGCCAAAGATGAAATAGAGCGGCGGCGGATAGCCGTCAATCATGCCGTTGGGACTGTGCAACGCATCGAGCGCGAACTTGAGACCCATCATCCCGACTGTCAGCCCCAGCAACATGGCACCAACATTCTTCCAATCAAATCCGGCCACACGGCGTCGTACCGTGAGTAGACCTGTGATCACCAGATACAAGGTCAACACACCGCCCATCACATTCCCCCGATTCGGTTTCAGCGCAGCCATCACGGCACCGCTGGCCGACATCACCAACATGGCGTAGACGAAAATCATCCCGCTTTGGCGATGCAGCCTGGCTCCCTTGAACACATAAAGCGCGACGGCTCCCGCAGCCAGGGCTATCGCTCCGGCGATGATGTGGAGAGGAAGTAACGTCATGCCGCTGTCCTCCGCGCCGGCGTGGTGGCGACGCCTTTGATGAGGAGCCACAGACCGAGCGGAACTTCGAATGCGAGCATTGGTATCCACATGTACCCTGTCATCGCTCCTGTGAGGAAGCCGGCCATTTGCAGTGGCAGGCACACCACGAGCACGACCGACGCGAACACGCCAAGCCACGCGAGTGAAACGGGAATCATCCGCCCACGAAGCATGAGCAATGAGAAGATCATGCTTCCCACGGCGAAGAAGATCGCCCCAATGAGCGCGCTCGGAACCGGCATCAACAGCAACGTGCCGAGCGTGTTCGTTGTCTCGACATCGGGAGCGCCGGCTCCGGCACCCGCCGTCGCGAGCCACAGCAGCCCCAGCATCTTCGGGAGATTGCTCGCACCGAATACTCCTTCGCAGATGCGACAGACCAGAGCCAGCACTGCGAGTTCATGGTTCTCATCGCGCGTGATCCCGTACAGCGCGACGCCCAGCACGATGGCCGCGAAGCAACCGAGCAGCGAAAGCAAGATAACGACGCGCACGTCCGTCGCATGATCGGCGATGCGCGCGAGCTTCGCGGCAACTCCTTCGGCGCTCGTCGCACGGCTGTATAGGATCATGCCGGAGATGCCGAACGCGATGTAGAAAAGAAACGTCAGGCCGGCGAGTCGTGCGTTCGTTGTGCGAGTCATCTGATCTCCTTACATCGTATGCTTGAATCAAAGAGTACATGGCGCACGATGAGCAACTTTGCCAGATCAGGCCGTGATAATTCGGCTTTGCTGTGGACGCGGTCGCGATGGCCTCATTGCTCTCTGCTTTCACCGGCAGGTGGATCGAAGAATCCATCTCCACGATGTCCGCGCCCCGCCGCGCCTTGCCGCAATTGTTCTCGCTCCTCTGGTGTCAACTGCTCCAAGCGACCGGCCTTACGCTGGCGGGAATTGCAGCGCCCGCAATTGTTCATGCCCAATCCGCCAAAGAGGATGCGGCACAGAGCCAGTATTCCAATCGCTTGCCAGAAGTTCAGCTCGTGCCAGCCAAAGAGCGGCGGCAACAGCCAATTCCACAGGAGCCGTACTACTTCGCCGCCGATGAAGCTGAAGAGCGCTATTCCCAGAAGCGCCGCCGGAGCGATGAAAATCAATCTCCTTCTCATGTTCTCTTCCCTCACCCTTTCGTGTATTCCTCGTCAATGCTCTGCAAACGCTCGCGCAGATTCAGCACTGCATAGCGTTTGCGCGAAAGCAGCGTATTGATGCTGAGGCCCGTCTCAGCCGCCATCTCCTTGAAGCTGCGCCCTTCCAACTCGTGTCCGACAAACACTACGCGCTGCTCTTCCGGCAATTCACCAACGGCCAGCGTGAGTTCATCGAGCAGCATTCGTCGAAGATAAAGCGCCTCCGGCCCGGCATCGGTCGCAGGCAGCAGATCTTCCAATTGCAGCAACTCATCTTCGTCGTCGCCCCATATGTTTTCGCCTGCCAGGAAGTCGCTGAAACTCTCCAGTCGCTTCTGGCGGAACAGATCGGTGATGCGATTACGCGCCACGCGAAACAGCCAGCCGGTGACGTGATCTATCGGCATCAGGAGACGGTTCGCCTCAACGAGCTTGCAAAAGACATCCTGCACAATGTCGTCAGCGTCGCGCGGGTCAGGCACACGCCGGCGAATGAAGTTGCGGAGCCGGGACTGTTCCCGCCTGACCACTTCAGAGATCTTCTTATCCTGTTCTGGTGTCATCCGCTTCGGGCATGCCGCATCCTTTATCTACGGTTGTAGACGGATGAGCGTTGCGGATATTGTGTGATTCCTACATTACTGAGGATATACCCGAATGAGTGGTGCTTTCGGTGAGTGGATGTGACGAGGGATGTGCTCTGGTCAAAGCGCATTGCGGTAACAAGCAAGGTATCTTCTTTTCCTAAAAGGCCGTGATTGTTATCCGACTGATTTTCAATATGGGGCCTTTGTTGAATTTCAATAGTCATCTATGCGCCATTTTTGCTCACAAAACTAAACGTACTAGCGCTTTTCATCTTGCTGAACATATGGCAGCGATCAGGTTTCGCATCGTTGCTGCTGGTTCGCCGGTACGGGCGACTTGATCGACTTCTTCATGTAAAACTCGTGGCGCTTTTGTCCTGTAAATTTCCACGCCCACCCACTGTCTAAACTACGCGCTCACGCAAGCCTCGCAACAACGGCAATGGCTACAAAGCGATATTTTGTGAGGAGAGAGACAACCCGCGAAGGCTTAAACAGTCTGTGGAGCGAGCCTTTCATCCACTCAATCTCGTGTTCCGTCCAGCACCTCCCGCACTTTGCGCCCGAGCGCCTCGACTCCGTAAGGTTTCTGAAGCAGCACAACCTTCGCCTCTTCGAGTGACCTGTGATGCTTGACGAACCGGCTCTGCACCGTCTCCTCGCTGTAGCCAGTCATCAGGATCAGCGATACATCTCCGGCGAGGCTTCGCACCCGCTCGTAAGCTTCTGACCCGCTAAGGCGCGGCATCACCATGTCGAACATCAGCAAATCCACGCGGTCGCGATGGGCGGCGAAGAGTTCCACGGCCTCCTCGCCGTCTTTTGCTAAGAGCACCGTATAGCCCAAGTCTTCTAAAACATCTCTCACCAACTCGCGCAACGTCTCTTCGTCTTCGGCTACCAGAATCGTTTCCCTACCACCCCGAACAGGAGCCAGCGCTTCATGGGTTTCCTTGTCGTCCATCCTTTCCTCGACCGGCAGATAGAGTTTGAAGATAGTGCCCTGCCCGACTTCGCTATAAACTTCGATGAATCCGTCATGTTGCTTAACGATACCGAAGACCATCGAGAGGCCCAAGCCTGTCCCTCGGCCTAACCCTTTAGTGGTGAAGAACGGCTCGAAGATGCGCTTCAGCGTGTCGGCGTCCATCCCTGTGCCGGTGTCTGACACCATGATGCGCGCGTATTTGCCGGGCTTGGCATAAGAATGGCGACGGCAGTAATCATCACCGAGCGTGACGTTATGGGTTTCGATGATGACCTGCCCGCCGTCGGGCATCGCATCGCGGGCATTGATGGCGAGGTTCATCACCACCTGCTCAATCTGTCCGGCGTCCGCGCACACCGTCTGAAGATTGCCCGTCGCGGCGAAGCGCACCTCTATGTCTTCGCCGATGATGCGCGTCAACATCTTCATCATGTTCGTGATCGTCTCGTTAAGGTTAATGTTTTTACGTTCCAATGTCTGACGGCGGCTGAAAGCAAGAAGCTGTTGAGTGAGCGCGGTGGCGCGCTCGCCGGCCTTTTTGATCTCCTCTATGTTGTGGCGCAGCGGGTCATGTTCTTCAAGTTGCCGCAGGGTAAGATCACTGTAGCCGTTGATGGCTGTGAGCAGGTTGTTGAAGTCGTGGGCCACGCCCCCGGCGAGCGTGCCGATGCTCTCCATCTTCTGCGTCTGCCGGAGCTGCGCTTCCGATTGGCGCAACGCCTCCTCCGCAGCTAGGCGCTCGGAAATGTCTTCGACCGTCCCTTCGTAATAAAGCGTTTGCCCCTGCGCGTCGCGGATCGTTCTAGCGTTTTCGCGGACGTTGACCTCGGAGCCATCGCGCTTCGTCCAGACGGTCTCGTATCCCCAGACTTCTCCCTCTTTCTCGACGAGCGCCTTGAATTCTTCTCTCTGGCGATGGGCGCCGATGTCATCACGTTCAAGATTGAAAGCGGCAAGCTCTTCGAGAGAGTCGAATCCGAGCAAACGCAGCAGCGTCGAATTGGAGACCAGCACGCGCCCGTCCGGGGTCGTGCGGTAGATGCCGATAGGCACGTTCTCCGTTAGTGTTCTGAAACGCTCCTCCGACCTTTGCAGACGCTCCTGTGCGCGTTTCTGCTCCGTCACGTCTCGGTTGATGGTCAGCACCGCCCGTCGCCCCTGAAATTCGATTACCGAGGCGTTGATCAAAAAGCGGATCGACGTCCCGTCGGCGCGATATTGCACGGTCTCGAACTCCTGATATGTTCCTTCGACAAGCAGGTGTTCAAGTTGCTGTTCCCCGCGCGCCGCATCCTGCGACATCTCCTTGATGCTGCGCCCGATGAACTCATCCCTCGGAATACCGTAAATCTTGCACGCCCGGTCGTTGACATCAATCACGACTTCGCTCTCCGGCTCGAAGATCATGATCGCATCGTTGGCGTGGCGGAAGAGGTTGCGGTACCCCTCCGACTTGCGGAGCGATTCTTCGGTGAGCTTGCGGTCGTGGATGTCCGTGTTGGTGCCGAACCATTTGTTGATCCGGCCTTCAGCATCACGCACGGGGAAGGCTTGGGCCAGATGCCAGCGGTATTCACCGTCCGCGCGTCGCAAGCGAAACTCCGTCTCGTAAGGCTCGCCCGTTTCGAGCGACCGTGTCCAGCATTCGACTGCCGACGGCACATCTTCCGGATGCACTACTTCGAGCCAGCCCGTCCCGTACAGCGTCTCGTCTTCTGCAGTACGTCCGAAATAGTCGAACGCGCGACTGTTGATGTAATCGAGATGACCGTCCGGGCCGGCTGTCCAAATCTGCTGCGGGACGGCGGCGGTGAGAAGGCGGTAACGCTCCTCGCTCGCGCGCAAAGACTCTTCAATGCGCCGACGCCGGATGAGCCTGCGCCGGCGCGCAGCCAGCAGCAGGATGGCGCGCGTCCAAAGATGCGGTTTCGTGCTTGCAGACATGACTACCTCTTACAAACAGTTCTCTTCGAGGAAGAGTTTGACTCGCTCAAACTCCCTACCCACATGCGCGCTGACGATGGCTGCACCTGCCAATTGATTGTCACGTCCCATGCGTTCCAACTCACTGAGCGGTTCGACCATCGCAACCATTCCACAATTCGCGCTAACACCAATGCAATTGTGGGTAATCATGTCTACTTCCGCAGCGTTTTTCGATTCGATGGCAATGTCTAATTTTTCAAGGCTTTCAGACATCTGGCTTAGATAAACGGCGAGAATGTCGGCCAACTCCTCCGGCTCGTCCCCCATTGCCAGATACAGTCGTTCCATATCCACAGGCAGCAAAATCTCCGGGATTATCACATTATCTGCATCCACGCTCTGGTGAGCAGTTGATAATAACCTGTCGAGCACCGCTCCCAGTTCTTCAGGCTTGACGGGCTTGGAGACATAGTCATCCATCCCTGCCGCAAGACATCGCTCACGATCTCCCTCAAGGGCATTCGCCGTCATCGCCACGATGAACGTGTGTTTAGTCTCCCCTTCGCGGAGACGGATTTCAGCAGTCGCCTCGTAGCCATCCATCTCCGGCATCTGGCAGTCCATCAGCACAAGGTCGTAAGGAATCCGTCCCAAGGCTTCCACCGCTTCTCTGCCATTGGCGACCGAGTCAGCGCGGTAGCCCAGCTTCTGCAACTGGCGCACAGCCACCTTCTGATTCACGATGTTGTCCTCTGCAAGCAGGATGAGTTTATTCGTCATCATCTTTGTCTCTGTCAGAGTATGCTTGGTGAGCAGTTCTGAGGTGGCGCGTGTGGATGAGATATCTGACTCTGCGGTTAACGATGTGTGGCCGATCACGGTTGTCAGGCAGTCGAACAACTGAGACTGGCGCACAGGCTTGGTGAGATAAGCTGCGACACCGGCTTCACGAGCTGTCGCGCCATGTCCACGCTGCCCGAACGAGGTCAATAAGATCAGTTGCGTGCCGGCAATTCCGTCGTCAGACTTGATGGCACGCGCCAGTTCAAACCCGTCCATCTCCGGCATCATCAAATCGAGAACCGCCAGATCGTAAGCCGCGCCTTGCGCTACTGCCTCTCGTAATAACTCAAGTGCTCGCCATCCCGAATCGGCCTCTGCGTGAACCATCCCCCATGAGCCGAGTTGATGCGAGAGAATCTTTCGATTCGTCGCGTTATCGTCAACGATCAGAACCCGCAACTTATCAAGGCTCGTGACATTCGGTTGAGCGGCGATGGCCTTCAAGGGCTGTTTGTCGTAGCCGGCAGTGAACCAGAAGGTCGAGCCTTTCCCCGTCTCGCTGGTGATGCCGATCTCACCGCCCATCAATTCGACCAACTGTTTTGAGATGGCTAATCCCAGTCCTGTACCGCCAAACTTGCGCGTCGTCGAGCCATCAGCCTGCGTGAATGCCTGAAACAGTTTGCGCTGTGCGGCTTCGCTAATGCCGATCCCAGTATCGCGCACTGTAAATCGAATGACGATCCGTTCGTCGGTTTCGCTTTGCTTCTCGGCCCGGACGATGACCTCGCCTGCTTCGGTAAACTTGATGGCATTGCCGATCAGATTGGTGAGCACCTGCCGCAGACGCCCCGGGTCGCCGCGAAGCTCTACCGGCACGTCGCTATGAATGAGTGAGGCTAGCTCGATCCGCTTATCCCCTGCACGCTCGGCTAACAGCTCGACCGTTCCCTCAACCGCGTGAGTTAAATTAAAATCCAGCGTCTCGAATTGAAGCTTGCCGGCCTCGATTTTCGAGAAGTCGAGAATATCGTTGATGATAGTTAACAGCGAGTCGCCGCTCTGACGAATTGTTTCGGCGAAATCACGCTGGTCAGCACTTAGTTCGGTGTCAAGCAGGAGTCCGGTCATACCGATCACTCCGTTCATCGGAGTGCGAATCTCGTGGCTCATGTTGGCGAGAAATTCCGACTTCAATCTAACGGATTCGAGGGCTGCATCGTGGGCTTGCATTAGTTCTTCTTCCATGCGCTTGCGCTCCGTGATATCGCGCGTCACTTTCGAGAATCCGCGTAATTTCCCACTTGCATCGTACAGAGCCGTCAAGACTACATTGGCCCAGAAAGTCGTTCCATCCTTGCGGACGCGCCAGCCTTCTTCTTCATAGCGACCTTCGGCGGTAACGATCTCCAGTTCATGTTCGGGGTGTTTTTTTTGTTGATCCTCCGGCGTGTAGAAACATCTAAAATGTTTTCCGATAATCTCCCCGGCCTTGTAGCCTTTGATCTTTTCCGCACCGTAATTCCAGCTGCTCACCAGACCATCGGCATCAAGCATCAGGACGGCATAATCGTGGACGCCCTCAACCAACAGGCGGAAGCGTTCTTCGCTCTCGCGGTGCGCCTCCTCCATTCGTTTGCTTTCAGTAATGTCCTGCGCGTGGCCGAGCACGTAGGGCTTCTTCCCGTGCTCTTCAACACGCGCGTTACGATACTGCCAGACGTGTTCCTCACCTTCTTTGGCGCAGATATTCATCAGACCGTTAACGCTCGGCTCTGTCGCAATGCGCCGCAAGTAATGACTGAAGATTGGGCGCTCGGATGGCGCGATGAATTCGACCAGATTTCTTCCGACCATTTCATCAGAAGTGAAGCCGAGCGTGAGAGCGGCAGCCGGATTGACTGACAACAAAATGCCGTCCAGGTCATGCACGCAAATAAGTCCCTGACTATTCTCCACTAGCTCTCGATAGCGCTTCTCGCTTTCGGAGAGCGCATCTTCCGCCTTTCTACTCTCAGTGATGTCGGTCACCGAGCCGATCATTCTCACCGGCTTCCCTGTGATGTCATGCTTGATGTATGCCCTATCGGAGACAACAGCATAAGAACCATCGCGGCGACGGAAGCGATATTCGCGCAGCCATGTCTGTGCGCCGCTCTCAAGGGTTTGTGCCAACTCCTGCTCGATATGTTCCGTGTCATCGGGATGTAGGCGGCTCGCCCACGTCTCAACGTTTTTCTCAAGCTCGTCAACGCCGTAGCCGAACATGCGTGGGAAGTTGTCGTTCCACCACAATTCGTTCGTGAGCAATTGCCAGTCCCAGATACCGTCTTTGGTGGCGCGGGCAACCAATTGAAACCTCTCTTCATTCTGACGGAGCGATTCTTCGGACTGAGCTCGCACGAGCATTTGCCTGTTAAGGAAATAAAAGACGGTCAGGAGCAGACCGGCGCTCACCAAAATGCCCCCGAAAAGCATCAGCACTGCGTATTGCGCGCTCGTTTCCGCGCGCGCTACCCGGAGCACGAGTAAATCTCTTTCTTCCTGCTCCATAGCATTGAGAATGTCGATAATACCTGCCGTTAACTGCTGGCTGCGCTTTGTCTGGATGTCTCGCGCAGCGTCGGTTCCCCTGTCGCGATGAGGCGTAGCTATTTCATCAAATATCAATGCCCTCTCATTAATCATTGGCTCTAGGGTCTCAAGCCGTAGTTGTTGATGAGCATTATCTATCGTCAAACTCTTAACAGCTTTGAGCTGAAGGATGAGATGAGACTGAGCTTTCCGGTAAGAATTAAGGTATTGCTCATCACCAGTATTAAGGAAACTGCCCTGATCCTCCGCTTCAACAGCCAAGTCCTGCTGAAAATCATCGAGTGTGTCTACTACCTCATGTGTGTGCTCGACCCAACGATTATTGGTGATTAACCCTTCCGTGCTGTGATAACAAATCCAACCCATGACAATCATCATTGCCAGCGCAACTAGGAAACTCGCTGTGATGTTCTTCTTGATAGTCCACTTCATATTGCATTATTACTTTCTGCCTCTTTCTGCGCCTTGGTGTAAAAGGCGAAGTGAGGCGTGAAATGAGTCATTCTCTTCAGCAATCAGGAGTGCTGACCCGGATCATAGCGTTTACTCGTCAGATGGAAATGTGCCGAAAAGAGGCCAGCGATGAAAAGGCGTTTGAGGTAAGAGCGATAAGTCCATTTCAAGGGAAGGCTTGACGCGGGGTAAAGTTCAAAGCTACCGAAGCTTTACTAAACTTAAAAATATCTTACTGTATTAGTTAATCAACAGGAGTCACATTTCTGTGTTTATTCGCCTCAAATTTAACTCGGGACGATCTTGTTAGGAGAGTAATTCTAGACAAGTCATCGGCGTTGATGATACCTCTCTCTTGTCTGTCATGATCCCAGAAGTGATACAAGCTGCCCATGCGGCGCACGATGCCCTCGCCCATTATTTTGTGGCTCACCTGATAGCACAGATCGTGTTGCATTTGTGAAGCCGTCATCGCTGATCCTTTCCTGCTTCGACAGCTTCGAGTTCCCATTAAACCGAGATGAAGCTCTCCCCATGTTTAGTCTCTGAGGAACAATGTCTTTAGGATGAGCAATATCCATGCCACTTCAAATAGCGCTAAATCCGAGACCATATGATTAGTATAAAGTTGTTAATGAGCGAATCCACAGGAGATAGTGTCCAAACTATGACACTGTTGGGAGAGTTATAGCCTCAGGCCATGCAACGAAAAGTGACCTTTGAACGATCAGTGATTTATGACATGAGCGGTTCGAGCCGGTCGTGATTCGTCTTTAACAATCATTCATCGGTGGCTCATTAAGGTTGCGGTTCTTCACTTCATGGCATGAGTTGTCAATCAAAGATTACAGTTGGTTAACGGTGCCGTCCGGGTTGCTGTGATGCGAGTCCGCTTGGTTCCACTTGCCGACCGCCCTGTCCTGAACTCAACACGCTTACTGCGTGCGCGTTTCTGCCACCTTTCGTTTCAACCGCATAACTCATAAGGAAATAATTCTATGGCAAACAAAGTAGATTTTGATGCGCTGGCTCGCAAAGCGAACGAGTCAGGCAGCGCGATAGAAGATTTGAACCGACTTTTCGGCGCGGCGTTCGCGCTTCCCGTATGGCATTTTGTCGCGCGCGGCGAACTTCCCGACATCCATCCGTATGTCGCTTCAAAGGCGGACTTTGATGGCGGGCGCAATATGGTTCGCGCCTTCACCGACACGAATCGTTTGCAGCGTTTCGCCAAAGAAAACAATTTGACCGCGCCGGACGGTTCGGTGAAGATGCTGAACGTTCCGACCGACAAAATTATTGATTATCTCGAAGGATTTATTGAGAACGGCGTTCACGGCATCTGGTTTAATTCTGATCGAGAGAGCGACGGATTTTTCCTTCCGCTCAAACAGCTGCGCCCGACTAAGGAATATCTCGAAAAGCTAAACCGGCAATTGTCCGGCGACTCGCGGGCAGACGGCGACGTTGCGAGCAAGCCCGTCTTCATTCCGCCGATTAATTCTCAAAACTCCGGCGAGCGGCGGAAAGTGCCTCTGGAGACGGTCATCGTCGTCGTCAAAGACGGCTTGATGCTGCCGTCGGGTTTCGTCAAGCAGGCGACTTACGACTGCGTTTTTTACTGCCGCGTGCCGCCGTCGTGGACGGAAGGCGGCGATTTGAAAGCGGCGTATCTTGAAAAAATCTACGAAAAAGTTTACGGCGCGACGTGGCGCGCGGGCAACGACGACGGCTCGCGCTACGTCGTGCAGAAATCTTATTCGAATGTTGTCAAACCCGAAGCGATGAAAAATGTTGATTGGACAGGTTCGCCAAACAGCGAGAAAGAGCATTTCTTTTATTACATCGCGGGCGAAAACGGCGAAGTCAGAAACGTTACTCCGCAGGAGTTTCAGAAAGACGTTGATGCCTCGCCGCAAATATCCGCGCCGCCCGCGCCGCAAAAATCAAATCTGGAGAATTGGGGGTTTTCACGTTCGCCCGACGGCGGTATAGAGCAAATCTATGTTACGCCCGACGGCGAAACTTACAGTCCCGTGCGGGCAACGCAAAAATCGAACCTGGAAAAATGGGGCGTTTTCACTTCGTCCGGCGCGACGGCGGCGGACGTTAAATTTTTTACTCCGGGCGGTGTTAAATTCGAGACTTCGATTTTGCCGTTCTACGCGACAATCGCGCCTTTGCTGAAAGAATATCAAGGTTCGGGCGAATTTTCGCAGATATTCAGTTTCGCGCCTGAAGCGGTCAAATATTTGACCGAAAATATCACGACCAATCGGCACGGAGAGTATTTCAGACTTCGGCGATTCGAGTATCATAAGTCGAATGTAATCGCCGATGCCGCGACGATTGACAGCAATCAGATGCGTCACGTTCAAACCGGCGCGACGCTCTCACTGAGCTTTGTGCTGCTGAAAGTTCCCGGTATGCCGACAGCGGCGTTTGATTTCGGAATGCAGGGCAATCGCGCGGAAGTCGAAAGATTATTAAACGCCGTCGTACCGCTGCTCGAAGCCGCCGATTTTGTCGCCGACGAATCGCGTAAATAATTGATGAACAAAGACAAGTTGAAAAAGCCTCGCACCGAACGCCCTGATAAAATCGCTTTCCCCACGACGCTCGCCATACTTTTATTGCTCGGTAGTATTAGCTTCGGAGTAATAGATTACGGGAGTTATAAAGATTACCGCCGCGCAGTCGCGCACGCCGAAGAAATTCGCCAACATCCTAAAACGCTCGCCGGCAGCAGCTATAAACCGGAATTCATTATCGCTATGAGCGAAGGCGATGCCTCGCGTTCCCGGCAACAAATGCTGTGGGTCAGCGCGGTGATGCTTTTATTTTTGAGCATCGCGTTATTCCTGCTGATTCGCTCCGTCAAAACTTATCGAAGAATAAGGAATCTCCAATACGAAGAAATTGACTGGCGCGCGCTCGAAAAACCGCCGCATAGAGTGGAGGTTTTATATGGTCGAATTCACCCCATCGCGGCTGTTATTTTTTACATTTTTTTCGGCGGTATGAGTTTGCTTTTGCTGTTCGACAGCTTTAAAGCGAGCCGCACCCGAATCGGCGGGATTTTCATCGGCTCGTTTAATCTGCTGTTGGCTCTCGCTCTTTTTTATCTGTTGAGCAAGGGGAAAAGAAAATCAATCAAATCTTATGACGCAAGCGGCATCACACGCGTCGACGGACAGCATTTTTTGTGGAGCGATTTTCGAGGCGCAATTGCGCGCATCGGCACTTATCGTTACGGTGGCAAAGGCAAGTGGCCAAACAACGTTAATTTGAAAGTCGGCGACATCGTTTATCAAAAAAGCTAACGCTTTAACAATTATGAGAAGGGGCGTCGTCTCCTAACTGCCGGTTAAGAGTAGCGACAATTTTCGCGTGCGCTTCGGCGAGAATAATACATCAACGGAAGTTCGCGTCAGCGAGATTTTTCCTTCAATCGTGCAGGCAAAACCTGAAGATTTATCGCTCAGCAACATCGTTTATTACGACAAAACCACTTGGGCAATCGTCATCGGCAAATGCGACGACAAAATCATTATTCGTCAAGAACAAAATTCGTTTGGAGATATAGTGGTTGACGTTTCCAAACTTCAGATTTTGAAATACAATCTTTGTTGACACGCCGTTCTCAAAGAAACATCGTGAGCACATTAACGACCAAAAAGACCGCGAGCAACAGTAATGTAATTTTGAACAAAAAGCGCGGCGACAGAAATCGGAGACTCTCTTTGAAAATCGGGATATTCGCCATCGCCGATTTTTGAATAACGTAACGCGAATCGAAATACGCAGCATCATCGCGCTTCGCTGTGCCGACGGCTTCGTCTCGCCAAACAGTCGCCTTTTCCCTCCATTGCTCGGCTTCGGACAAATGCTCAGTCCACCATCTTTCAAAGAGATATCTATAGCAATCGCCGTCGGCGAATTTCAGCTTTAAAGTATAATCGCTCCCGCCCGAACTTGACCTGTTCGCAGTTTTATCCAAAACAATTTCGACGACATCTCTTAAATCACGATATTTGATCGTGCCGTTTTTGGTTTCGATAAGCTGCGTCCGTGTCAGATATGTGATTTTTAATCGGGAAAGCGAACATTCGGTAAATGTTCCGACCGAAATAAGCCGTCCAAAGCGCGAACAAAACACAACCGATCGAAAAAAAGATTATCTTTACCGCGTCAGTTTTGGAAAAATCAAAAGCGGAAACAAAACCGCCGAAAATATTCAGCACCAGAAATAAAAAAATCACTTGGGCGAGAACCGAGCTTTTTTCGCTCGTCCTCAGAAAATCGCCGTCGGTGTTTTGCATTTGAAGCAGTTTGTCCCGAACGTCTTTCGGCAAATCTCTAAACGAATAAACTTTCTGCGACGGCAGCGTTTCTTCTGCGAAATGATTTTCAAAATTTTGCCGGTTTTGATTTGTCATTTTTTTTATTTTAATAAAATTCGCGGATTGTTGAGCTATCAGATTCACTTGCGAAGACAACACAACAAAGCAGATTAGTAGTTTTTTATCTCTGATTTCCCGAAGAATTTCGCTGGATTTATCCAAATCAATCTATGTCACTTGTGCATCATCACTTGGAAAGATCGGAATGGCGTGCGTCTCTCTGCGCTGTCGCAGGGCGTACTTAAGCGCCTTGGTGATGCCGCCACCACGACCTGTCCAAAAGCCAAACACTATCTGGGAAAGATCAACCAGATGACGGTTTCTTATCGCGCTGGCGGTTTTGCGTTGCGGCAATTGCAACTCGATGATCCTATCCAGTTGTTCGAGCCAGGGCTGAACCCATCGTGGCTGTTTCAAACGCGTGTACGGAACCACACCCCAACAGATTTCAGTATTCTCCAGCAGCCATTCTAATGCCCAATGGTCAATTCCGTGTGCAGTGCCAACGAGCCATGTGCGCCCCTGAGAGAGGAAAGGCGACAGATGCTGCTCGAACAAAATCTGCGCCTGCCCGCGTTCAACGTCTCGCGACCCGATAATCATGATAGAGCTTTTAATTGACATAGACTCAGAAATCAGCAACTGAAGGCTGAGCTTCAGCGCGGTTCTGCCCGCAGCAAGGAACTATTCCCCACTGTAGAGTATTTATTCTAAAGCAGGGAAACTTCTCCTTGCTTCTTTTCTTTTGTGAGATCCAAAAAGGATGCTTGAATTCAACTTGTAAGTGCAACTTTTGAACTTGGTCAGTGAAGGGCAAGC
>CAXSFM010000036.1:0-19744 GCA_964236735.1 uncultured Pyrinomonadaceae bacterium | reverse complement strand
CGTTATCCAATCAACTTGATTGACGCCGTCTCTTCTCTGATTTAGACAGTCCCCGCGGTCTAACAGCGTTGACATATCTTGAGGATGCGTGAAAATAAAAGCGGAGGCGCGTGATGACGAACGAAGAAATTTTGCGCGAGATCAAGTCTCTGCCGCTTGAAGCACAGCGACAGCTTGAGGATTTTATCTCTGTTCTACGAGAGCGTTATAAAGATGCGCCAAACATTGTTCCGCCTTCCGAGTTAGAAGGCGAAGCATTTGTCGGAATGTGGCGCGACCGCGAAGATATGAGCGACAGTTCCGCTTGGGTGCGCCATGTCCGCGAAACGCATTGGAGCAAGTGAGATGGCTTTGACCATTGTGGATACGGACATTTTGATTGACGTGGCGCGTGGCGAAGCTAATGCGATAAATTGTTTGTTAGGACTTGAGAAAATTTCTTCACTGGCAATCAGCGCGGTCACGCAGTTGGAGCTGATTGTCGGCTGTCGAAACAAAACGGAGTTGAGAGACCTCGAAAAGTTTTTGAGCCGTTATCAAATCTTGAAAATCACCAGCCAAATTTCTGACCGTGCTGTTGCTTTGCTGGAGCAGTATTTCTTGAGCCACAGTTTGTTAATTCCCGACGGACTAATCGCAGCGACGGCACTCGTTCACAACGAAGCGTTCATTACAAAGAACCAACGCGACTTTCGTTTTATCACAGGCTTGAACTTGTTATCGTACCCATAACATGTGCGCTAGATGGCGTATGATGATTAGTGAAATTCGGTGAAAATCATCTCACTCAACGTCGGTCGCCCGCGTCTCGTGATGTCGAACGGGCAGAGTGTCTCGACGGGCATTTACAAAAAGCCGGTCGAGGGCGCGTTGATGCTTCGCACGCTCAATCTTGACGGCGATAGGCAGGCGGATTTAAGCGTGCATGGCGGCGTCACGAAAGCGATTTATGCTTACCCGTCGGAGCATTACGATTACTGGCGCGACGAGTTGCCGGGCGTGGAGCTGCCGTGGGGAATGTTCGGCGAGAACTTCACGACGGAAGGGCTGGACGAATCGAGCGTCAATATCGGTGATCGCTTCCGCATCGGGTCGGCGGAAATTATGGTCACGGAGCCGCGCCTGCCCTGTTACAAACTCGGCATCAAGTTCGGGCGCACGGACATCATCAAGCGTTTTATGCAAAGCGGTCGGTCTGGATTTTATTTCTCCGTGCTGCGCGAAAGTGAAGTACGCGCGGGTGATCAAATCGAGTTGATCGAGCGCGATGAAAATAAAGTCTCGGTGGCCGACATCATACGTTTGTATGCGCGAGACAAAGACGACGTGGAGACGATGCGGCGCGTCGTCGCGGTTGAAGCCCTGCCGGAAGGTTGGCGCGAACATTTTCGTGAGATGCTCGCGAAGGGCGGCGACTAATTTCTTTAACAAGCGAGGTTTTATTGAAAGTAGAAAAGGGCAGCCCTCACAAGCTGCCCTTTTCCTTTTCGTAATCGTGTGTTCCGGCTAATGACTTTAAGGCTTCGAGGTGCGCGGCGCGAGGATTTGGCCGAGCAGGTCTGGCTTCGTGTCGTCGCGGACGAGATGCGGGTATTGCTCGCCGCCGTGATAGTCAATCGTGTAGGTCTTCATCGCGCCTTCGTTGTTGACGAGCAGCGCCATGGGCGCGGTCTTCGACTTCGCCGCCGCGCTGACTTCATCACGCAGCACGTCGGACGACCACTTGCGCCCGTTGACGGCAGTGATGACCATGCCCGGCCCCAAGCCCGCCTTCGCGCCGGGCGTGCCTGAAATCACGTCCTGAATCATCCCGTTCGTTTGCAGGCGCAGGCCGATGGAGTAGCCCATTTCGACGGACTCGCGCCCGTTTTCGAGGTCTTTGATGAGCTGCGTCTGCGTCCCGTCATAAGCGAGACGCCACCCGCCGCGCGCGATGCCGTCGAGCGGCGCGTGGAAGTCCGTCGAGTAGAGGCGGTCGTTGAGGAATTTGCGCCAGTCGTAGGGCGCGACATCGTTGAGCGTGCTGACGACATCATCGAACGTGTAAGTCTTGACGACGGGCGCGCCAGACGGTGCGCCGTGAAAGCGCTGGCAGAAATCGTCGAGCGTGCGCTTGCCTCCGGTCTGTTGACGGATGAGAGTGTCGGCGTCGAGCCAGATGAGCCACCCTTCGTCATAAAAATCCGTGCCGCGACGATCCGCCGCCCACTCGGAAGGCGCGTTGTAGAAGAGTTGCGCGCCGATGGTCGTGTCAATGAGCGGGCGCGTCAGTCTTCCGGGACGGTGATCCAAATTGGCGGCGATCTGCGCGAGATGCTCGCGGTATTCTTCGGGCGTCCAGATGCCGCTGCGCGCAGCGAGGACGTTGCCGAGATACTGCGTCAGACCTTCATAAACCCACAGCAATTCGCCCTTCATCGGTTGCTGATAGTCGGGCGTGGCGAGTCCTGCGGGGCGACGGTATTTGCCGTTCCACGAGTGGACGTACTCGTGCGAGACGACGCCGAGCGCGAGCCGCCCGTAAGTGTCGTCAATCAACGAACGCTCGTTGACGCGGCTGTCGTTCGATTGATGATGCTCAAGCCCGAAGTGCGCGACGCGGTCGCTCAAGGTCAACAGAAAATTGTAGTGCTCGTAATGCTGCGCGCCGAAGAGTGCGCCGGCCTCAACAACGAGTTTTCTCATCGCCGCTTGAAACTGCGGGCTGGCGTCGAGCGCAACGGCGCTGTCGGCGGCGAGATCGAGTTCAACGTGCGGACTACCGCTCGCGGAAATATCTATGGCGCGATAATTTTCGCCCGCGAGGACAGGCGAATCAATCAGCGTCGTCAGAGAGACTGGCGCGAAATCAATCCGCTCGCGTCCCTGTTTGACGACGGTCAAAGCCGTGCCGAACTTCCAGCCTTCGGGCAGGCGCAGACTCGCCGTGTACGTAATGTCGTCCGAGCCGACGCCCTGCGGATAGAGGACGAGTTGATTCCACGTCACGATGGCAAGATGCGAAGTCGTCGAGGAGCCGGCGGAGAAACCACCCGCGAAGGTCGGCGCGAGATAGTCGAGCGCGACTTCGATTTCCTTCGCGCCCGCCGGCACTTCGACGTGGAAGGCGTACATGTCAACCGCGTCGCGCTGCCACGCGAGCGTCTTGCCGTTCGCCGTCATCTTCAGTCCGGCGAGATTGATGATGGGGCCGGTCGGCCCGTGCTCGCCGGGAATCCATTCGGGGTACAACAGGGTCAGTGGCCCCGGCGCGGCGGGAATCAACATCTGCGCGTGAAAGAGTTTGCGCGGAACTTCCGTGGCGTCCACCGTCAGCTTGATGGACTGCTGTTGCTGCGCGCCGCTCGCGCGCGTCGTCTGCGCGAAGATGGCGGAATTTTTCTGCGCTCCTACAAGCGCGAAGACAGAGACGAGCAACAACGATAAAGACAAAACTTTCTTCATAAATTTCTCCGTGACGATGCCGGAAGCGCAACGCGGAAACTCTTCAAGAGGTTTCGCGCGCATCTCTTTCGCCGCATCTTTAGTTTGTGAAAACGTCTGTGTGAATGGCTGACTCACTCTAACTCTCGCTGCGCTTTATTTCAACAGCGTGTCAGTGAGTCGTCGGCGCGACAAGTTCAATCAAGGTTACTTCCGGCCTCGACCAGAAACGCACGCGTGGTGCGCCGCCGCCTTCCATCCCGATGCCTCGATTGACGTAGAGCCACGTCTCGCGCTCACGGTAGAGTCCGGCCTCGTAACGCTTCCCGAATTTCGAGAGCGTAACGAGCGCGCCGTAGAGCGGCAGCGCGACCTGCCCGCCATGCGTGTGCCCCGCGCAATAGAGGTCAACTTTATTCAACCCGGCCACGTCGAGAATTTCATCGGGCGTGTGATAGAGCAAGACTGTGAACGCGCCGGGCGGCACAACGTCGAGCGCGTCTTTAATCTTCCCCGCGTCTCCATATGGCGCGCCCGCAATCCAGAGTTCGACGCCGGCCACTTCGATTCTCGACGCTTCATCTTTCAATTCTTTGACGCCCGTCCCGCCGAACAAATCGCGGCTCGCCCAAAACCAGCTATCCCAGTTTCCCCTGACAGCATAGACCGGCGCGATTTGCGCGAGACGTGTCAGCAAAGTTTTCAGCACGGGCAAGCCTTCGGGCGAGTTGATCGAGTCGCCTGTGAAGACGATAAGGTCAGGATGTTGCGCGGCGATGATGTCGGGCAGGCGCGTTTCGAGCCGTGCCTGCGGATCGCAGTGCAAATCCGAAATGTGGATGAGACGAACTGGCCGGGACGCGCCCGTAAGCTTGCCACTCTCGATGCGAACGTGCGTCACTTCAGGCCAGTAAGGCTCTATAAAGTAAGCGTAAGCGAAGCACAACACGCCGCCCACTGCGAGCGATAGAATCGCTCGCTCCACCAGCCGCCGCGCGCGCGCAGGCGTCTCCACATGACCGAAACGCCGGAGCACGATTCGCACCAGCACGCCCGCCGCGAGGATGTAAACAATCGCGATCAAACAGATGAACAACGTCACGGCAGGAGTGTCAATCATTATTCAGAAAGTCTCACAAAACCAAGAGTCGAGATGTCCGCAAAGAATTATTAACACGGATGGACAGGATGGAAGACAAATGATGAATGCGGAGTGATGAGTGATGAATATGGGGCAAATGCTTTTCTTCATTCATCATTCCGCATTCATCACTCATCACTTCTTCCTCATCCTGTCTATCCTTGTAAAATTCTTTTTGGTTTTCCCGTTTACTTCACCAACTCGTCCACGAGCAGTGTGAGCGCGTTGTCTTGCAGGATTTTGTTGCTTGGCAGGTCGGTGTGTGAATCGCAGCCGAAGATAGAGTAAGCGATGGGCAGCGTCGTGTTGTAGAAGAGGCTGCTTCTTTCACCTGCGAGATGTTGACCAAGCAGAGACGCGCGTGTGACTCGACCGTCGCCGGGTTCATACATCGCGCGGGTGAGTTCCCTGCGCGTGACGCGCCGTCTGTCCGGCGTGCGAAAGGAGCGCGGCGTAAAGATCGTCAACCAATTGCCACTCTTTGCGTCTCGACGAATGACGGGCGCGGAGAGCGTCTCTTCGCAGTCGCCGCCGAAGGCAAAGAGCGTGACGGGCGCAGGCGACGACGAGCGCACATCATCCGTCGCATCGAGGGCTTCATGGAAGCGGCGCGCGCGCGCGAGGACGACGGAGAAATAAGCGTCGAGTTCGTCGAGCGTGCCGGTCGTCGCCGGTGATTCCTGCCCTTTGATTTTCCCTTGCTCGAAGTCGGCGCGAAACTTCGTGTTGTTGATTGCGCCCCAACCGTAACGCTTCCACGTCGCGGGGTCGTAGAGGTCAACGCTCAACGACTGCAAATTTTCATCGAGAAATCTCGTCTGCGTGCCGTGCGGCATCAGTTGATAAATCGCCGGCGAGGTCATCGCATCCTCGCGCGTCAGTTTGTTCAAGAGATGCACGCGGCGACGCACGCCGTCGGTGATCGAGAATCCATCAAGCAGGGACACGAAGGCTTCGGCGGAACCTTCGTTGGGCGTGCCGAACATGAAAATCTTGTTGATGTCGCGCGCGCCAGCCCAATCGGGTTTCGGCGCGACGGAGTCGGGCGGCAAGTCTGCGTCTCCGTACATCGCTGCGTAGCGCGCGACGAGTCCGCCCATCGAATGCGCGACGATGTTGAAGCGCAAGTCGGGGCGTCCGAGTTTCAGCTTGAGCGCGTCAATGCGCCTGACGAGTTCGCGCGCCGTCTCGACATTGTCGCGCCGCCAGTCGTAGGGAAAGACGTAGAACGTATCCCGGTCGCCATCGGGTGCGGGCGCGTCCCAGTTGCCCTCTTTGTAATCGCCGAAGCGTTTGAGAGTCTGGATGAGTTCGTAATAGACGTACATGTCGGGCGCGTAACGCGCGAGCTTTGCCGTCTCGACGATCTGCGCGGCGACAAGTCCGTCACGATTGGCGGCGAGGTCTGGCGTCGTCGGCAAATTCAACCCGTCCACGTCCGAGCGAAACGCGGAAGGCCAGACGACCTCGCCCGTTTTTTGATTGACGAGTTTCGAGCCGAGAATGCCGGGAATGATGATCAGCGGGCGCTTGCCCGTCTGCCCGTGCGAGTTCGCGAAAATACGTTCGAGGTCGGGCGTATGTCGCACACCGCAGGCGGCGAAGAAAAGCAAAGTAATGAGTAATGCGTGATGCGTGATGAGCAGGACTTTCTTGTTTTTATTCATCTTTCATCACTGCCGCATTCATCATTTTCTGTTGATGAGGCTGGCGACGAAGCCCGCGCCGAAGCCGTTGTCAATGTTGACGACGGTGACGTTTGAGGCGCACGAGTTGAGCATTCCGAGAAGTGCGGCGATGCCGCCGAAGGATGCGCCGTAGCCGACGCTCGTCGGGACGGCGATGACCGGCGCGCTGACGAGGCCGCCGACGACGCTGGGAAGCGCGCCCTCCATCCCTGCGACGACGACGATGACGCGCGCGCGCCTCAGACGTTCGCGCTCGGCCAGGACGCGATGCACGCCCGCCACGCCCACGTCCCACAGACGCTCGACCTCGTTGCCCATCGCTTCCGCCGTCAGCGCGGCTTCTTCGGCGACCGGAATATCGCTCGTGCCTGCGGTGACGATCAGCACGGGGCCGATGCCGCGCACTTCTCTGTCGCGTCGCACGCGAATCATGCGCGCGGACTCGTGCCACTCGGCATCGGTCACGACGTTGCGGACTTCGCCGAACGTCGCTTCATCCGTGCGCGTGACGAGCACGTTGGGAGCGCGCGCGACGAGCCGCTCGACGATCTCGACGATTTGCGTGCGCGTCTTGCCCGCGCCGAAGACGACTTCGGGGAAGCCCTGTCGCTCCGCCCGTGCCGTGTCGAGCCGCGTGTGGCCGAGGTCTTCAAAATGCATGTTGCCGATGAGCCGCGTGGCATCCGCTTCCCCCAACTCGCCGCTCCTATATGAGCGCAGCAACTTTTCTAACTCTTGATTATTCATCGCACCAAACTCAAACGCATCACCCTTCGACATTGAGCGGGCATTCTAGCATCTCAGCCAACACGCACCGAAATTCACTTCGCTTGCTCTTCGCGCTATGTGCCTCTTAATATGGATAAAAGATGAAATCTCGTTGGCCTGATAAACCTTTGGATACTTTGTGATTATGACAGTGGTAAAAAGAATTTCTGCTCATAAGGTGCGGGTTGGCGGAACGCAGCATTCTGGATGGTTGCCAGAAGGCACATCTCATCCACTGCCTATGCCTATCCGTGACGTATCATTAAATCTCGAAATTCAATTTGATGGATCTGGCTATCTACTATGCTATGCGTCACAGGAAGGTGATCTTTATGGTGACACTTGGCACGAGTCACTCAATGAGGCAGAAGAAGTAGCGGCTGAAGAGTTTGGAGTGCGAGATGATCAATGGCAAGCTATCAACCTGTAAGATTGAATTTAATCGCGAAAAGCGGTTGGTGCTTGTAACGTAGATTTAATAAGCATTATGGCTTGGAATCAGTTGAAAAACTGTCTTTGCTGTCCACTGTCCACCGACCACTGCTTTATGGAATTAACTGTCGCCATCACCGGAGCTTCCGGCGCAATCTACGCGCATCGCACTTTGCTGCACATGGCGGCGAGCGGGACGGTCGAGCGCATCAATCTCATCATGTCGGAGACGGCGCACATCGTCGCGCGCGTCGAACTCGGCGTGAATCTGCGCGGCGGTAGTGGCAGCGAGACAGCGGCGATCAATGAATGGCTCAAGCTCCCTGCGGACTCGAAACTCGTGCGCGTGCATCGTCTCGACAATCTGGCGGCGACGCCCGCATCAGGCTCGCACAGACAGGACGGGATGGTCATCGTGCCGTGTTCGATGGGGACGCTCGGCGCGATAGCTTCGGGCGCGGGCACGAACCTCATCCACCGCGCGGCGGACGTGACGCTCAAAGAGGGACGCAAGCTCGTCCTCGTCGCGCGCGAGACGCCGTACAATGCGATTCACCTTGAGAACATGTTGAAGCTCGCGCACGCGGGCGCGCGGATTCTGCCGGCGAGTCCGGGCTTTTATCATCGCCCGCAGACGATTGAAGAACTCGTTGACCATCTCGCCTTTCGCATCCTCGACCAGTTCGGCATCCCGCACGCGAACCGCACGCAATGGAAAGGCGATCCGACTGCGTCCCCCGAAGTCGAAGGCGATTGAGACGCGACAGCGCAACGTATGTCTGCCTCACGCGCGTAAAATATTTTCAACATGACACAGCAACAACACGACGACGAATGGCAACGCGGCGCGTACACGATCAGCGCTGACCGCGCGCGGCTCGATCTCGCGCTCATCAAACGCTTCATCAGCGAAGAAAGTTACTGGGGACAAGGACGCTCGCTTGAAGTCATCCAACGCTCGATTGAAAACTCTCTGCCCTTCGGCGTCTATGAGGGCGCGAGGCAAGTCGGCTTCGCGCGCGTCGTCACGGATTACGCGACGTTCGCGTGGGTGGCGGACGTGTTTATCGTCGAAGAAGATCGCGGGCGCGGTCTATCGAAATGGCTGATGGAAGTCATCCTCTCGCATCGAAACTTGCAGGGCTTCCGACGCTGGGTGCTGGCGACGAAAGACGCGCACGAACTCTACCGACGCTTCGGCTTCATCGAACTGAAGCGGCCTGAGCGTTGGATGGAGCGACCCGACCCGCAGATGCAGGAATCGCCCGATTATTGGAAAGTGATCTAACCTGTGAAAAGAGACTGACAGTGCGTTTCAAAAATTTTCACCACAGAGGACACAGAGAGGCACAGAGGACACACATCCTCTTTTCTTCCTCAGTGCCTCTCTGTGTCCTCTGTGGTTGCTTCCCGGTTCTGAAAAGTTAGCTAGCCGCGTTTGGCAAACTGCCACCGGCTTTTGGTAGCTATGGCGATTTGCCAGAACGAGCGATGAAGAGAACGCTATTCAACCGTGATCTGGCTGGACTGAATTTTGCAATCGTGTGAACTAGAGATGGCGACTGCCGTACACAACATCCGCACGACGCTCGAAATGATTAAGTTCGAGCATACGTTGTTCGCTTTGCCCTTCGCGTTTCTCGGGGCGTTGCTGGCGGCGCGCGGATTGCCGTCGTGGTGGCAGATGCTCTGGATTACGCTGGCGATGGTCGGCGCGCGTTCGGCGGCGATGGCTTTCAATCGTATCGCCGATAGAAAGTACGACGCGGCCAACCCGCGCACCGCGACGCGCGCGATCCCAGCCGACGCGCTGTCCGTCTCTTTCGCGTGGACGTTCACGCTCGTCTCCGCCGCGCTCTTCTTCGTCGCAGCTTCGATGCTCAATCGTCTGACGCTCATCCTCGCGCCCGTCGCGCTGGCGAGCGTGTTGCTCTACTCGTACACGAAGCGTTTCACTTCGCTCTCGCACATCGTTCTCGGCTGGTGTCTCTGCATCGCGCCGACGGGCGCGTGGATCGCCGTGCGCGGCTCGCTCGATAGTCCCGTGCCGCTTTTGCTCTCGCTCGTCGTGCTGCTCTGGACTGCCGGGTTCGACGTGCTCTACGCCTGTCAGGATTATGAATTTGACCGCGCCGCGAAGTTGCGCTCGATTCCCGCGCGCATCGGAATCGCGCGCGCTCTGTGGGTCTCGCGTCTGCTTCACGCGGGGGCGTTCGCCGCGCTCTTTGCGTTATACTCGACGAGTTCGCTCGGCATCGTCGCGCTCGTTGGAGTCTTGTTGACCGGCGCGCTGCTCGTCTATCAACACTCGCTCGTGCGCGCCGACGATTTGTCGAAACTCAACGCGGCGTTTTTCACGACGAACGCCTTCATCAGCGTCATTCTGTTAGTGACGTTTGGGTCAGCCATATTATTCAATGCTCATGGATAAGCACGTCAGATTCAAACTCTTAGGTTTCGGTGCACTAAGTCTCGGCGTTTCCTACGTTGTCCTTCGTGTTGGCAGATACTTTAATCCCGATCTGTTTTTCGGCACGGAGGATGCTTGGCAGTTAACTCTGTGGGACGATGCCAGTATCGGGATATTTGTCGTTGCAATGAGCTTTGTTTTTGCAGCACTACGATTTCGTAATTCTTAAAATTTTGACCTGACAGCCATGAATTTTTCACACGACGCAAAACTCAACGAACTCGCCTTCAAAGTCGAAACGGGCGAGCGACTCTCTTTCGACGATGGCGTCTCGCTGTTCGAGTCGGACGATTTGCCCGCGCTCGCTAAACTCGCAGACACGGTGCGGCGACGCCTGCACGGGCGGACGACGTATTACAACGTCAATCGCCATTTCAACTATACGAACATCTGCTACGCCGACTGCAAATTCTGCGGCTTCTACCGCACCCCGCGACAGCCGGACGCTTACACGCACAACATCGAAGACTCTCAACGCATCGCGGGCGAGGCCGTGCGCGAAGGCGCGACCGAGTTGCACATCGTCGGCGGCCTCAACACCAAACTTCCTTTCAGTTACTATACGGATTTGCTCTCGACCTTGAAGCGCGAATACCCGCGCCTGCACCTCAAGGCGTTCACGATGGTCGAACTCGATCACATGGCGCACTTCTACAAAATGACGGACGAGGCCGTCATCGAGAAGTTGATGGAGGCCGGGATGGATTCGTGTCCGGGCGGCGGCGCGGAGATTTTCCGAGAGCCGACGCGCTCAATGATCTGCACGCACAAGACGAATGGTGCGCGCTGGCTGGAACTCTCCGGCAAGGCGCACGCCGCAGGCTTGAAAACGAACGCGACGATGCTCTACGGTCACATCGAATCGGTGGCAGACCGCGTTGACCATTTCGTACAGTTGCGCGAGCAGCAGGACAAGACGGGCGGCTTCCAGTGTTTTATCCCGCTCGCCTTTTATCCGCCGGGCACGCAACTCTCGCACTTGCCGGGGCCGTCCGGCGTGGATTCTCTCAAGACCATCGCCGTCTCGCGTCTCATGCTCGACAACTTTCCACACATCAAAGCCTACTGGGTAATGCTCGGCAGACAACTCGCTCAGGTCGCGCTTCACTACGGCGCGAACGACCTCGACGGCACGATCACGCAAGGCGGCGAGTTGACGGAAAGTTATTCTGTCGAGTCGAACAACGAAGTGAAAATCTCGAAGGCGCAAATCGTCTCGCTCATTGAAGACGCGGGCTTCGTCGCGGTTGAGCGTGACACGCTCTACAATTCTGTGATTCGTGAAACGACTGCCGCATAAATCGTGATTTCAATTAACCTAAGAAAGTTATTTATGACAACTGCAACCGAAACACGCACCATCACCGTCGCGCATTCGCCGGACTCCGACGATGCGTTTATGTTTTACGCGCTGGCGACGAACAAGCTCGACACCGGCGACCTGAAATTCGAGCATGTGCTCGAAGACATCCAGACCTTGAACGAGAAAGCGATGCGCCAGGTGTACGACGTGACGGCGATTAGCTTTCACGCCTATTCGTATATCGCCGAGAACTACGTGCTGCTGCCGCACGGAGCAAGCATCGGCGATAACTACGGCCCCATCGTCGTCGCGCGCGAGGCGTTCAAGATTGAAGATTTGCCACGCCTGAAAATCGCCGTGCCGGGCACGCTGACGAGCGCGTTTCTCGCACTACGGATTCTGTGCCCGGACTTCGAGTACGTCGTCGTGCCCTTCGACAAAATCATCGAGGCCGTGCAAAACGGCGACGCCGACGCGGGCTTGCTGATTCACGAGGGGCAGCTTTTTTATCAAACGATGGGGCTGCATAAGGTCGTGGATTTGGGCGAGTGGTGGCATGAGTGGACAGGGCTGCCGCTGCCGATGGGCGGCAACGTCATCCGTCGCGAACTCGGCGCGGAGTTGATCGCGCGCGTCTCGCATTTCCTGCACGAATCCATCCGCTTCTCGCTCGAACATCGCGCCGACGCGCTCGATTACGCGATGCAGTTCGCGCGCGACATGGAGCCGGAATTGGCAGACCGTTTCGTCGGAATGTGGGTTAATAAACTGACGCTCGATTACACGGAACGGGGCCGCGTCGCCGTCCAACGCCTGCTCGATGAAGGCGCGTCGCGCGGCATCATTCCGCGCCGCGTGGAGGTCGAGTTCGCTGGCTAAACAGCTTCCCAAGCGCGCACTCAAACCGTGTCTGCGCTGGCAACACGCGCGCGGCTAGCGGCATCTGAACGAGGTGCATAAAACCCGCTCCGTTGTTCAAGAGCGCGGACGCTTGCACGACATCCCAAACACGGCGGATTCATCAACATGAAACGATCTTCTTGGCTCATTCTTTTGGCGACGGCGTTTTTTATCACGACGCTCACGCACGGCATCGCACAGGGACAGCAGACGAAGGCGGCAGCGGCCACAACTGCGACGACTATCAATCGTTCGGGCGTGCCGGCTGACGTGGATAAGATTATCCGCACGATGTCGGCGAACGAGACGCGGTTTCGCCGCGCGCTCAACAATTACGAGTTCAAGCGCGACGCAGTACTCCAGACCATCGGCATGGGCGGGCAGATTTCCGGCGAGTTTCACCGCACGTCGCGTTTCGTTTTCGACGACGCGGGTTCCCGCTTTGAGAAGATACTTTTTTTCCCGATCCCGACGATCACGGAAATTTCAGTCACCAACGAAGACCTCGAAGACCTCGGCGGCGTGCAGGCTTTTGCGCTCGAAGCCTCGAAGATTAACGATTACAATTTCACTTACGTCGGCACAGAGAAAATTGACGAACTCGACCTTTACGTCTTCGACGTGACGCCCAAAATTCTCTCAGATCAGAAGCGTCTGGATGCGCTGAAGAAGTCGAAAGCGTTGGAGCGTTACTTTCAAGGGCGCATCTGGATTGACCAGCAGGATTATCAAATCGTCAAAGCGAAGGGCAAGGGCGTGCCCGAATTCGATCAGCGATTCCCTACGTTCGAGACTTACCGCGAGCAGATTGACGGGCGTTTCTGGTTCCCGACCTATTCCTACGCTGACGATGATTTGGTTTTTAAGGACGGAAATACCGTGCATCTCCGCATGAGGATTCGCTACACGGATTTCGCCGAACTCAAAGGCAAGGGTCGCGTCATCGAGGAAGGCGAGCCGGGCGTGATTGATAAGAGCGATAGGGAACCGGCCACGACTCCCACGCCGGCGACGACGACAACCACCACAGCCCCGAAGCCGCCCGTGAAGACCAAGCCGTAAATTCTTCTCAACGACAAACGAGTGAAGGCGACGCGCAGGTTCAACTGGCGTCGCCTTCATGTTTTTCTCTCACCGAAAATTAGTCGAGAGCTTTGTATCTTTACTTCGAGTCTTTCACGTCGTTCATTCCTAACTCCGTCGCGATCAATTCTCTGGCGTGCTCGGCGAGACGTTTGACATCCTCATCCGTCGTCAGTCCCTCCGTCTCGACGGGCGGCAAGACGACCATTTCGATGAGGCCGGGACGCGCCATGCCCGTGCCTTTCCCCATCAACATGTCCGTGTGTTTGATAGCGACGGGCACGATGGCGACGCCCGCCTCTATCGCCATGTAGAACGCGCCTTTCTTGAACGGCAGCAGCCCGCCCGGTCGCGCCCGCGTCCCTTCTGCGAAGACTCCGATGGAGACGCCGCGCCGCAGGCGGTCGGTCGCGTCCTTCATCGTCTCGATGGCGCGCGTGCGGTTCGAGCGGTCAATCGCCATGATGTTGACGTGACCCATGCCATAGCCGAGGATGGGCACTTTCAACAATTCCTTTTTCGCTAAAATGCCGATGCGCCGCCGTAGATGAAAAAAGAGCGTCGCCGTGTCGAGGAATGAGCGATGGTTGGCGACGAAGACGTATGACTTTTTCGCGTCGAGATTTTCCAGACCGTACACGCGCACGCGCGCGCCGCTCAGACGCAGCCAGTTGCGCGCGCCGAAGAGCGCCCACGGATAAACCCATTCTGGACGGCCTGCAATGTCGGCGGCAATGATCGCGGGCGGCCCGAAGATGAGCAGCAGCGCGCCAGCGCAGAAGAGCGACCACCAGAACCACAGACGCCCCGCCAGCCTGCCCCACATCGTTGTGCTAGACTCTGCGTCAAGCGCTCTTCCGCTCGGCTCTTGATTTTCTATTTCACGGGAAACTGTTTCAGAATGCATCCGATGTCTCTTCCATCTCGTCTGTCTCTTCGCTCCATACTTTTAACTGGCCTTGCGTGTCTCTTGTTCTGCGGCTCTCTCTCGCACGACGCCAGCGCACGGCAACGCCGTCAACGTCAAACAACACTGCATCCTGCGACCGTCGCCGATTCTGAAGAGATGCTGCGCGGCGTCGCGCGCCTCCCTTCGCCTCGCGACGTGCTCGGCTTCACGCCCGGCGATGACCGCAAAGTCGCCGGCTGGAAACAAATCACGGACTACTTCGCGCGTCTCGATCAAGCCAGCGACCGCGTGCTCGTGCAGGAGATCGGCACGTCAACTCAGGGGCGACCGCTCATCGTCGCTCTTATCAGCGCGGCAGAGAATATACGCGAACTGCCGAAATACAAAGACATTCAGCGTCGTCTCGCCGACCCGCGAGTCAACAAGATTGACGGCCAGATAAATTTTAGCGGAAAGCTCATTGACTCCGGCAAGACCGTCGTCGCCATCTCGTGCTCTATTCACTCGACGGAAATCGTCGCCTCGCAGATGTCAATGCAACTCGCTTACGAACTCGCTTCGGCGCGCGATGCGGACACGCTTGAGATTCTGCACAACACGATTCTGCTGCTCATCCCTTCGCCCAACCCGGACGGCGTGGACATCGTCTCGGACTGGTATCGCAAAACTCTCGGCACGCCTTACGAAGGCACAGAACCGCCGGAGCTTTACCACGCCTACGCAGGGCACGACGACAATCGCGACTGGTTCATGCTCAACCTCAAAGAGACGCGCGCCGTGACGCGCCTGCTATGGAAAGAATGGTTTCCGCAGATCGTCTATGACGTGCATCAACAGGGGCAGACCGGCTCGCGCTTTTTCGTCCCACCCTTCTACGATCCACCGAACCCGCACATCGCACCAGTGCTTTTGCGTCAAGTAGGCTTGCTCGGTCACAAGATCGCCGCCGATCTGCAAGCCGAAGGGCAACAGGGCATCCTCACCAACGGCGTCTATGATACGTGGTGGCACGGCGGCTTTCGCACCGCGCCGTACTTTCACAACTCCATCGGCATCCTGACCGAAGCGGCGAGCGCGAAACTGATGACGCCTCTGACGGTCACGCGCGAGCAACTAGCCCGTGCCTCGACGCGCGGCCTGCCTTCCGCGCTTCAATCCGCGACGAATTTTCCAGACCCCTGGCCGGGCGGCGAATGGCACGCGCGCGACATTATGCGGATGGAGTTGAGCGCGTCGCGTTCTATCCTTTCGATGGCCGCGAAGTATCGCGCTCAATACCTGCGCGACTTCTATGCGCTCGGTCAACGCGCCGTCAACGGCACAGGTGAGTTTACAGATTCCGTGACCGGCTACGTGATTCCCGCCGGTCAGGGCAAGGATGAGAACGTCGCTAAGATGATCACTGCTCTCGTCGAACAGGGCGTCGAAATCTATCGGCTCGACAAAGAATTGCACCTCGAAATGCTCGCCGCTCGCGGCACGATCTACAATGACCTCTCGCAAAATCCGACCGAGACGCCTGCCGGCAGCTACTATATCCCGCTCGCGCAACCCTATCGCGCCAACGTGCAGACGCTTTTCGAGAAGCAAGTCTATCCCGAACGCCGCACCGCTGGCGGCGAGGCCGAACGCCCCTACGACGTGGCCGGTTGGACGCTGCCGATGCAGATGGGCGTGCAGGTCTTTCCCGTCCAGAGCATCCGCGAGAAGGAGAATGAGCGACGCTTGACGCTTTTGCACGACGAGACGGAAGTGCGGCGAGACTTGGGACTGATTAGTGGTATTAAAGAAGCGCACTGGGTTGATCGCGCGCGCGCCGTCGTCGAATACAAGGACGTTTCGCCGATTCACAATCCCATCACGCGCCCCATCCGCCTCGCGCTCTACAAAAGCTGGACGGCCTCGATGGATGAAGGATGGACGCGCTACGTCTTCGACACTTTCAACGTGCCCTACGCTTCCCTGCTCGACCGGGACGTGCGCGCTGGCAGCTTGCACGCGAAGTACGACGTGATCGTGTTGCCCTCGATGCGTCTCAGAGAAATCGTCGAAGGCCGCTCGAAGGACAGCGCGCCCGCAGAATTTACCGGCGGCATCACGGAGGCAGGCGTCGAAAATCTGCGCCGCTTCGTCGAGGAAGGCGGCACGCTCGTCTGCTGGGATGACTCGACCGAGTTAGCGATTAAGCGTTTTCAACTGCCGCTCAAGAACGCGCTTGAAGGCATTAAGTCTTCGGAGTTTTACTGTCCCGGCTCAATCCTTCGCATCGAGGTTGACACGCAAGACCCGCTCGCGCGCGGCATGTCGCGAGAGACGGACGCTTACTTCATCAACAGCGCGGCCTTTGACGTGACGGATGCGGCGCGCGTCCGCGTTGTCGCGCGCTACCCGGAAAAGAAAGAAGACATCCTGCGCTCCGGCTGGCTGCTGGGGCCGCAGTATCTCGCGGGCAAAGCTGCGCTCGTCGAAGTGACGATGGGCAAAGGCCGCGTCGTCCTCTTCGGGTTCCGCCCGCAGCACCGCGCGCAGACGTGGGGCACGTTCCCTTTCGTCTTCAATTCGATTATGCGCGGGAGCGTTGATTAAAGATGACGAACGCTTTTATCAGCCAATCGCGGGAAGTTTGATATATTCTGGTTCCCCGGCTTGGCTTCAACACATAGAGCGCAAAAGATGCAAATTTCCAGTGATTTATCAACGAAACTCGAAAGCATCCATTGCGTGCCGCTCGCATCAAAGCTGTGTCCGGCCTCGTTTTGGCTTTCCGCCCGCATCGTTTCGTAGGAGTCAACAGTTATGAAAAAGTTTTTTATCTTGAGCTTACTCCTCTCCCTGCTCGTCGTGTCAACAAACAATTCTTTCGGGCAAGCGCGCCCGCGCCGTGCCGGACAGACGAGCGCGCCGACGAATGCACCCACCTCTTCAACCGCTTCGCCTTCGACAACGACGCCACGCGCGGACACGCAGACGCCGGCTCCCGACGCCTCGCACACGGGCGACCTATCGCAGGAAGTCGGCGAGGATGAAGTGGTGCGCGTTAACACCGCGCTCGTGACCATCCCCGTCAGCATCATGGATCGCGACGGGCGTTTCATCCCGAATTTGCGGAAAGAGGATTTCAGGATTTTCGAGGACGGGACGGAGCAGCAAGTCGCTTACTTCGCTTCGGTCGAGCAGCCGTTCACCGTCGCACTCGTGATTGACACGAGCGGCTCGACGCGCTTCAAGATTGAAGACATCCAGAATGCCGCGCTCGCCTTCGTGGATCAGCTAAGACCGGACGACCGCGTCCTCGTCGTCTCCTTTGATGATCGAATACGTGTCCTCACCGAAGCGACGAGCGACCGCAGCACTCTCCGCAGCGCGATTCGCAGCACGCGCACGGGCGACGGCACGAAACTCTACGACGCCGTTGACTTCGTCATCAAACAGAAACTCAGTCAAATTCAAGGACGCAAGGCCATCGTGCTCTTCACCGATGGAGTGGACACGACGAGCAAGCGCGCCAGCTATCGCAGCACGGTTGACGAGGCCGAAGAACTCGACGCGCTTATCTATCCGCTGCAATACGACACCTACAACGATCAGCAGATGGCAGGCGGCGGAGGCGGCGGAGGCGGTTGGCCGGGACGACCCCCTTCACGTCGCGGAGGCTCAAGCATCGGCGACATACTGGTCATACTCGGCGGCGGACTTCCCGGAGGAAGAGGAGGCCGGGGGCCGGGTGGCGGCGGCGGAGGCGGGACGGGCACGACGCGCGAAGAATACGAACGCGGCGGCGCGTACCTGCGCGAACTGGCGGAGAAAAGCGGCGGGCGAAATTTTCAGGGCGCAGACCTGCACTACATCGAGGAAGCGTTCACTAACATCGCCGAAGAACTGCGACGCCAGTACAGTCTCGGCTACTATCCGTCGAAGCAATCCGCGAGCGTCGAGCGACGCGAACTCAAAGTGCGCGTCAAGCGTCCGAATCTCGTCGTCCGCGCGCGCGACAATTACATCTACAAACCAAACGGAGCGACGCCGGCGACGACCACGGCGCAGGACGATACGACGCGACAGACAAACGTTCCGCCCGAATTGCGTAAACGTCCCTTCGCATCCGACACAAGCCGCGTTAACCAGTAGCTTGCGGCTCGCGCCAACTGAAACTCTCTCAAATATAAATTAGATTGCCCGCTCTGAAAGTCGCGCGCTTCACACCACCGTGCCGTCCGGGATGGTGGCGTTTTTGGCGACGATGATGATGCGGTCGCGTATGAAGTAGCTGCCGTCGGGGGCTTGCGCTTCGCTCACGCCACTCTCGTTGATGAGACGGACGCCCGCGCCGATGCGTGCGTTTTTGTCTATGATGGCGTTCTTGATGACCGCGTCCTTGCCGATGCCGATGTGCGGATGGCCGGCGCGCGAGTCAGCCTCCAACTCTTCGAGCGACTGGTAAAAATCCGCGCCCATCAGATAAGAGTTTTCCACGTTCGCGCCGAAATCAATGCGCGTCCGCAAGCCGATGAGCGAGCGATTGATGACCGCGCGGTTGAGGATGCAGCCGTCGCTGATGATCGAGTTGTTGACCTCGCAGTTGTTCATCTTCGACGGCGGCAAATAACGCGCGCGCGTGTAGATCGGCGCATCCGTGTCGAAGAAATTGAATTTCGGAAGCGTCGCCGTCATGTCGAGATTGGCGGCGTGAAAGGCCGAGATCGTCCCGATGTCTTCCCAGTAACCGTCGAAGAGATATGACTGCACGCGCCCGCCTTCGATGGCCGCCGGTATCACCTCGCGCCCGAAGTCCATCCATTGCTCGTTCTGCGCGAGCAGTTGCTTCAACCAGTCGAACTTAAAAACGTAGATGCCCATCGAGGCGAGGAACGGTTTGCGCTCGGCGTCTTCCGCGCTCAGGCCGAAAGCGGTCGTGTCCACGCGCATCTCTTCGAGCGCCGCGCCCTTCGGCTTCTCTCGAAACTCGACGATGCGCCCGTCCGCCTCGGCCTTCAACAGCCCGAACTCCTCCGCCGCCTCGCGCTGAAAAGGAATGACAGAGACGGTCACGTCCGCGTCCGTCTCGAAGTGGCGCGCGAGGAACTTGCGGTAGTCCATCCGGTAGAGATGGTCGCCCGACAAAATGAGCAGAGTGTTGATACCCCAGTCGCTCATGTGCGGCAGCACTTGCCGGACGGCGTCGGCTGTCCCTTGAAACCACTGCGGGCTATGCGGCGTCTGTTCGGCGGCGAGTATCTCGACGAAGCCGTTGGAGAATTGCGAGAAACGATAGGTCTGCGCGATGTGGCGATTGAGCGAAGCGGAGTTGTACTGCGTCAACACGAACATCCGCATCACGTCCGAGTTGATGCAGTTCGAGATCGGAATATCCACCAGACGATACTTGCCGCCGAGCGGAACCGCCGGCTTCGACCGCATCAACGTCAGAGGATGCAGGCGCGTCCCCGCGCCGCCGCCGAGAATCACCGCCAGAATGCTGTGCTTCTTCTCCGCCATGGCTTTTCACCGTCCAGATTGTTTGATTGTCAGAACACGACGAGCATAGACGCAAAGCCACACGCTTTACAAGAAGCTTGAATTCAACTTGTAAGTGCAACTTTTGAACTTGGTCAGTGAAGGGCAAGCT
>CAXSFM010000035.1:0-24059 GCA_964236735.1 uncultured Pyrinomonadaceae bacterium | reverse complement strand
AGAAGGGGTTGCGGTTCGCGATCCGTGAAGGCGGGAGAACGGTGGGCGCAGGCACCATCTCCGATATCGTCGAATAGTGTCCGATGGGAAGAATCGAAAGTCTTTAAGTTAAAGAAGGTGAGCTATGCCACGCGATAACATTGTGCTGCAATGCACCGAATGCAAAAGCCGCAACTACGTGACGACGAAAAATAAGAAGACGAAGACGGAGCGGCTTGAGTTAAGCAAGTTCTGTAATCGCTGCCGTTGTCACCGATCACACAAAGAGACTAAGTAAATGATGAATGCGGAACGATGAATTAAAAGCGACAAGCCGCCGCCTATTCATCGTTCAGCTTTCAGCGCTCATCATTTCTTGGAGGGGTATAGTGTCAACGGTTAGCACGTCGGTCTCCAAAACCGAAAGTCCGGGTTCAAATCCTGGTACCCCTGTTGACTGTTGAAGAGTTGAAAGTGTGAGAGTCGGGTGGCGAAGAGAGAGGACGAATAGATGACGGAAAGCGGTCACGACGAGCCGGGTGAAAGAGAGACGGAGTATGCCACCGAGCACGCGAGTTCGTCGGGCAGCGCGAGCGGCGCTGCGCCCCGGATGGCGCGTTACGGCGAAGGCTCGGAGGGCAGCCCGGCGCGTCGCGAGCGCGGCGAGGTCGGGTCGCGCGATAATTTCGTCACGCGCATTGGAAAGTTCGTGCGCGACATCCGCGCCGAGTTAGGGCGCGTCTCCTGGCCGACGGCGCTTGAAGTCAGAAACACGACTATCATCACGATTATCGCGGTCATTTTTTTCGCCACGTACCTCTTCGCAGTGGATCGCGGGCTGGCGTTCGTGATCGAGCAGATACAGCGTTTTGTTAATTGGTTGTTCGGAGCCGTCTAAAGGAACAGCGCGGCGGGGAATTGTTGAAGACAATGCAGCAGTGGTACATCCTCCACACTTATTCGGGACATGAGAAAAAGGTACGCGATAGCCTCAAGGCGCGCGTCCGCGACACAGACCTCCAGAGCGAAGTGTCGGAAGTGCTCGTCCCGACCGAGACGGTCGTCGAGATGCGCGGCAACAAGCGCGTCGAATCGTCGCGTATGTTCTATCCCGGCTACGTGCTGGTGCAGGTGGAGTGCGACGACAAGGGACACATCCCCGACAACGTGTTTCACTTGATCAAGTCCACGCCAAAGGTGACCGGCTTCGTCGGCGGACAGAACCCGACGCCTTTGACGCCCGACGAAGTGAACCAGATCGTTCACAACGTGACGGAAGCGGCGGAGAAGCCGAAACCGAAGTTCACTTATAATCACGGCGAGACGGTGCGTATCAAGTCCGGCCCGTTCGCGAGCTTTACAGGCAAGGTCGAGGACGTGAACGCCGACAAATCAACGCTCAAAGTAGTGGTCACGATTTTCGGGCGTTCGACGCCGGTCGAGTTAAATTTTCTCGATGTCGAGAAAGTAACGTTTACTGAAGAAGACTAGCCGGTAAATAGTAAATGGTGAATCGTAAATAGAAAAAACGCATTCACCATTCACCATTTACCATTCACTATTTACTAAAACAATGGCTAAGAAAATTACAGGTTACATCAAGCTGCAGGTTCCGGCGGGCAAGGCCAATCCGGCTCCTCCTATCGGCCCCGCGCTCGGCCAGCACGGCGTCAATATCATGGAGTTCTGCAAGGCTTTCAACGCGAAGACCGCGCAGATGGACCCGGATTTGAAAATCCCGGTCGTGATTACGGTCTTCGCTGATCGCTCTTTCACGTTCGAGACGAAGACGCCGCCGGCTGCCGACCTCTTGAAGAAAGCGGCGGGCGTGCCGAAGGGTTCAGGCAAACCGAACAAGGAAAAAGTCGGCTCTATCTCGCACGCGAAAATCGAAGAGATCGCCAAGCTCAAGATGACCGACCTGAACACGACGAGTTTGGAGAGCGCCATCAAGACCATCGAAGGCACGGCGCGCAACATGGGCTTGACGGTGGAATAAATGATGAGTGATGAATGCGGAATGATGAATTAAAAGCAAAGACCTTGTCTTTCACTCATCATTCATCACTCCGCGTTCATCATTTTGAAGAGGGAGGGGCGCACAAAACGTCTCGCTTGAACCTCGGAGGTGAGTTGTTATGGCGGCACACGGAAAGAAGTATCGTGCGGCTCTGGAAAAAGTCGAGCACGGCAGAAAGTACACGCTCGAAGACGCTCTCACGAAAGTCAAAGAAATCGCCTTCGCCAAATTCGACGAAACCGTCGAGTTGACGATGTGGCTCGGCGTTGACCCGCGCAAAGCCGACCAGCTTGTGCGCGGCACGGTCATTTTGCCGCACGGCATCGGCAAGACGAAGCGTGTCCTTGTCATCGCGCAGGGCGACAAAGTTCGCGAGGCCGAAGAAGCCGGCGCGGATTTCGTCGGCGGACAGGACATGGTGGACAAGATTAAGGGCGGCTGGCTCGATTACGACGCCGTCATCGCGACGCCGGACATGATGCGTCTCGTCGGCGGACTCGGCAAAGTGCTCGGCCCGCGCGGCCTGATGCCCAACCCGAAGACCGGGACGGTGACCTTCGACATCGCCACCGCCGTGCGCGAGACGAAGGCCGGTAAGGTCGAATATCGCGTTGATAAGACGGGCGTCATTCACGTCGGCATCGGCAAAGTTTCCTTTGAAGGCCAACTCCTGCGTGAGAACGCGGAGGTGCTTTTGAACGCCGTCGTCAAAGCGAAGCCTTCGACGGCCAAGGGCAAGTACGTCAAAAAAGTTAACCTCGCCGCGACGATGGGGCCGGGTGTGTTGTTGGACGAGGCGGCTTACGTTAAGTAGGCGCGTAGAGGAGCTTGAAAGAAAATGAAGACCAGAGCACAGAAGCAGCAAGACCTCGAAGCCCTCACGCAGCAATTTCAGGCGGCGACCGCCGGGATGCTCGTCGGCTTCAGCAAAATGACGGTGCCGAAAGATCAGGAATTGCGTAATCGCCTGCGTGAAGCGGGCGCAGAGTACGCCGTGGTCAAGAACACGATTGCACGACGCGCCGTCGCCGGCACTCCTTACGAGGGAGCCATCGAGCACTTCAAAGGCGTCACGGCCATCGCGTTAAGTACGGGCGACCCGGTCAGTTTGTCGAAAGCAGTATCGAAGTTCGCGAAAGACAACCCGGAAGTTTTCAAGTTCAAGGCGGGCGTCGTCGAGGGCCGAGTCGTCGCGCTCGCGCAGGTCGAAGCCTTCGCCAGCCTGCCGCCGAAGGAAGAGTTGATCGCGAAACTTCTCTACGTCATCAACGCGCAGGCGCAACGCCTCGTCACGGTGCTCTCGGCAGTGCCGCGCAATCTGGCCGTCGTCGTCAAACAGATCGGAGAACAAAAGAGTGGCGGCGACGTGCAGATTGTGGAATCGAAGCAAGAAGACGAGCCGGTCAGCGAACCAACGAGTAGTGACGAGCCAGTCGCCGAGTTGAAGAATGATGGCGACGAGCCGATCAGCGAACCGAAGAGTGATGGTGACGAGCCGACAGCCGAGTTGAAGAGTGGTAGCGACGAGCAGGCCGCCGAATTGAAGACTGGCGGTGAGCCGGTCGCCGAGCAGACAGATGGCGGCGGCGAAGAAGCCGCGAGTTAAATTAAAGTTTGAAATTTGAGATTTCAGGTTTGAAATCTCTTTCGAGTCAGCCGGACGCGGAAAACGAGCGGGGCGATTTGTCAGATCGCCCTTACAGACGGCTCGGACGTTCGACGAGGTCTGCGATGCAGTAGGCCGAGTGTTGAGCGTCCCGTGGGTTCTCCTGCTGCGAACCGTAAACAAGACCGCACACTGGAACCCTTTTGAGGAGGAGTTAGGTAATCATGGCACTTTCAAATGAAGAAATCGTTGAGGCACTAAAAAGCAAAACTCTTTTAGAAGTCTCTGAACTGGTAAAAATGCTCGAAGAAGCTTTCGGCGTCTCGGCGGCAGCGGCAATGATGTCTGCGGCTCCGGCGGCGGGCGGCGGCGAAGCTGCTCCGGCGGCGGAAGAGAAGACCGAGTTTGACGTGATTCTGCAAGCCGCGGGCGCGAACAAGATCAACGTCATCAAGGTCGTCCGTGAAATCACGGCGCTCGGCCTGAAGGAAGCTAAAGACCTCGTCGAGGCTGCTCCGAAGGCCGTCAAGGAAGGCGTCACGAAGGACGAAGCCGAGACCGTCCGTCAGAAATTGGCGGATGCCGGCGCGACCGTCGAAGTGAAATAGCACAAAAGCAGTGACGAGTGACGAGTGACAAGTTAAAACGCTTGTCTTCATCTCGTCACTCGTCACTTGTCACTGTTTTCGTTTCCTGCTAAGGTGGGGGAGTATTGAGGCACTGGCGTCACTCCCAAAAACTTTGAATCAACAAACCGTTTTTGGTTCGTCCAAAGCGGTCAGAGACTCGTGCGCTCTGACCGCGCTTTGGCGTCTCTGGACGATAGCTGTCGGCAGTCAGCTATCAGCAGTCAGCCTGCGGGACTGGCTAGATGCCGAATTTATTTACCAAGCCGATTATTCAAAACAAAGCTGATCGCTGACTGCTGACGGCTGATCGCTTTACAATAAGGAATTCCTGATGTCTGCAAATCCGCTTCAACTGAGCACTACCGGCGCGGGACGCCGCCAGAGCCAGCCGCCCACGCGCCACGACTTCTCGAAAATCAAGACCGCCGCGCGTATCCCGAACTTAATCGAGATTCAGCGCGACTCTTACAATCGCTTTCTCCAGATGGACTTGTTGCCCGAAGAGCGCGAGCCGACGGGATTACAGGCCGTGTTCCGTTCGGTCTTCCCGATCTCGGATTTTCGCGGCACGGCGGAGTTGGACTTCGTCGAATTCCACATCGGTAACTGGCAGTGCAAGTGCGGCAGGCTCGAAGGCCTACGTTACTTGCGCGCGAACTGCAAAAACTGCGGCTCGCTCGTCAAGGTTGACCCGCTCGTGCCCGGCGAGACGCTGTGCCACAGTTGCGGAACCTTCAACGCCGTCCGCCCGACGCTCTGTGACAACTGCGGCGAGCCGGTCGGCCTCAAGCACAAGCACGACCAGCAGGAATGTCAGGAACGCGGCATGACGTACAGCGTGCCGCTCAAGGTCAAGATTCGCCTCACCGTCTATGACAAAGACATTGAGGCCGGCACGCGCTCGATACGCGACATCAAGGAAGAGGAAGTTTTCTTCGGCGAAATCCCTTTGATGACGGACAACGGCACGTTCATCATCAACGGCACGGAGCGCGTCATCGTCTCGCAACTTCACCGCTCACCCGGCGTCTTCTTCGAGAAGCTGCCGGTGTATCTCGCGAAGGTCATTCCGTATCGCGGCTCGTGGGTCGAGTTCGAGTACGATCAGAAAAATCTGCTCTACGTCCGCATTGATCGCAAGCGCAAGTTTCTCGCTTCGATCTTCCTGCGCGCTCTCGGCATCTGGCTCAACCCGGAGTTCGACTCGAAGGCTCCACGCACGGATGCGGAGATGGAAGATCGTGTCAAGACCTCTTCGTTCACGGACGAGAGCATTCTGCGCGCGTTCTACATCGCCGACGAGGTGCGCGCCGAAGGCGGTCGCCTCTTTATGAAGGTGAGCGCGGAAGGCTCGACGAATCTGTCCGGCATGAAGTCCGAGCACGACCTTAAAGCACGCGGCGCGAGCGAGCCGATTGTGCGCGCGGGCAAAAAAATCAATGCCACCGTACTCAAGGATTTGCGTAAGGCGCACATCGCGGAAATCGAAGTTGACGCGCAACAGTTCGAGGGCGCTTATGCGCTCGGCGATGTGGTCAACACGGAGACGGGAGAAGTTCTCATCGAGGCCAACACGGAGATTAACCCCGTCAAGCTTCAGGAGATCAGCGACGCCGGCACAGTGAATTTCACGGTCTTCTTTCCCGAACGCGACGACCTCGGCGCGGTGCTCGCGCAGACTTTGAAGAAGGACGCGATCACGAAGCCCGTTGACGCGCTTTTGGAAATTTACCGCAAGATGCGCCCCGGCGACCCGCCGACGGTGCAAACTGCTTACAAGCTTTTCGAGGGCATGTTCTTCGACGACCGCAAGTTCGATTTGTCGCGCGTCGGACGTTTGAAGTTCAACATCAAAATGGGCAGGCCGGAGCGCGACCGCATCAGCGACCCGCTTCTCTCCGCGCAGGACTTCGTGCAGGTCATCACGTATCTCTTGAAGATGCGTAAGAACACGACCGAATATCTCGCGGACGACATTGACCATCTCGGCAATCGTCGCGTGCGCGCCGTCGGCGAGTTGCTTGAAAATCAGTTCCGCATCGGACTCGTTCGCATGGAGCGCGCCATCAAAGAGAAGATGTCCATCCAGCAGGAGATGCAGACGACGATGCCGCGCGATCTCATCAACGCCAAGCCGGTGACGGCGGCGGTGCGTGAGTTCTTCGGCTCGTCGCAGCTCTCGCAGTTCATGGATCAAACGAATCCCCTCTCCGAGATTACGCACAAGCGCAGACTCTCCGCCCTCGGGCCAGGCGGACTCTCGCGCGAGCGCGCGGGCTTCGAGGTGCGCGACGTGCATCCGACGCACTACGGTCGCATCTGCCCGATTGAAACGCCGGAAGGGCCGAACATCGGCCTTATCTCCAGCTTGTCGTGCTTCGCTCGCATCAATGAGTTCGGCTTTATCGAGTCGCCGTACAGCAAGGTCAGCGACGGGCGCGTCGTCGAATACGTGCGCGTCCTGAACGGCGCGGACACGAAGTTCAAGCCGGGCGACCACGTGCCGCAGGAGGATGTGGACAAGGCCAACAAGCGTCTCGGCGCGGACGGGAAAAAGGCCAAGTACGAGTCGTTCCCGTTCTACCTGACGGCGTGGGAAGAAGATAAGTACGTCATCGGTCAGGCCAACATCGAACTGGATGAATCCGGCAACATCGTCAACGAGCGCAACGCCGCGCGTAAGGCCGGCGAGTTCATTCTCTCCTTGCGCGAAGAAATCCAGTACGTTGACGTTAGCCCGAAGCAACTCGTCTCCGTCGCCGCGTCGCTGATTCCGTTCCTTGAGAACGACGACGCGAACCGCGCGCTGATGGGATCGAACATGCAACGCCAGTCCGTGCCCTTGCTGCGCGCCGAAGCCCCGTACATCGGAACCGGCATGGAGCGCGTGACGGCGAGAGATTCCGGCGCGGTCGTCTCGGCGCGTCGCGACGGCGTGGTGGATTACGTGGACTCGGAGCGCATCATCGTCCGTGCAGACCACAATGTTGACGGCACGATTTCGCGTGAGGTGACGGCGGACATCTACACTCTGACGAAGTTCCGACGCTCGAACCAGAACACATGCATCAACCAGCGTCCGATTGTTGAGATCGGCGAGCGCGTCGAGAAGGCGCAGGTCATCGCCGACGGGCCGTGTACGGACAAGGGCGAACTCGCGCTCGGTCGCAACGTGCTGGTGGCCTTCATGCCGTGGCGCGGCTACAACTTCGAGGACGCGATTCTCGTCTCCGAGCATCTCGTTAAGGACGACTTCTACACGTCCATCCATATCGAGGAGTTGGAGATCGAAGCGCGCGACACGAAGTTGGGGCCTGAGGAAATTACGCGCGACATTCCCAACGTCGGCGAGAACATGCTCCGGGACTTGGACGACGCAGGGATAATCCGCATCGGCGCGCAGGTCAAACCCGGCTCGATTCTTGTCGGCAAAGTGACGCCGAAGGGCGAGACGCAATTGACGGCGGAAGAGAAACTCCTTCGCGCCATCTTCGGCGAAAAGGCCGGCGACGTGAAAGACGCTTCGCTCGTTTCGCCTCCGGGCATTGACGGGACGGTCGTCGAAGTGCAGGTCTTCACGCGCAAAGGACAGGAGCGCGATCAGCGTTCGCTCTCGATTGAAGAAGAGGAAGAGGGACGCCTGCGCCGCGACATGGAAGACGAGATGCGTATCCTTCGCGAGCAGCGCGACGCGCGCATCTACGAACTCTTCGAGGGGCGCAAGCTCTCCGCAGACCTCGTTGTGGACAAGGAAGTCCGCGTTTTGAAAAACGAGGCCATCACACGCGAGATGCTCTCAGGGATCGAGCCGAAGGCGCTCCGCAAAGCGCAGTTGGCCGGCGCGCGTGGCGCGGACATTCCGGCGGACGTGAAGGATTTTGAGGATCGCACAGAGCGTCAAATCAGAATCCTGACGGACATCTACGACGAGAAAATCGCCAAGCTCAAGCAGGGCGACGAACTCGCGCCGGGCGTCATCAAAATGGTCAAGGTCTTCATCGCCATGAAGCGCAAGCTGTCGGTCGGCGACAAGATGGCCGGACGCCACGGCAACAAGGGCGTCATCGCGCGGATTCTTCCCGAAGAGGATATGCCGTACCTGCCGGACGGCACGCCCGTTGACATCGTCCTGAATCCTTTGGGCGTGCCTTCGCGCATGAACGTCGGGCAAATTCTGGAGACGCACTTAGGCTGGGCGGCGCGTGTGCTCGGTATGCACTTCGCGACGCCGGTCTTCGACGGTGCGACCGAACCGGAGATTAAGCAGAAAATCAAGGAGTCCAACACGCGCCTGCTGGAGTTGGGACTGCCGAGCATCGTCAACGATTCCGGCAAGACGATTCTCTACGACGGACTCTCCGGCGACCCGTTCGAGCAGATGGTGACGGTCGGCTACATCTATATGCTGAAACTGTCGCATCTCGTGGACGATAAGATTCACGCGCGCTCAATCGGGCCGTACAGTCTGATTACGCAGCAACCGCTCGGCGGCAAGGCGCAGTTCGGCGGGCAGCGTTTCGGCGAAATGGAAGTCTGGGCTTTGGAAGCCTACGGCGCGGCGCACATCCTACAGGAACTGCTCACCGCGAAGTCGGACGACGTGGCCGGACGCTCGAAGATTTACGAGGCCATCGTCAAGGGCGAGGCAGACTTCAATCCCGGCGTGCCGGAGTCCTTCAACGTTCTCGTCAGAGAATTGCAATCGCTCTGCCTCGACGTGGAGTTGCTCGACAAAGACGGCGTGGCGGAGGGCGAAGAAATGGCGGAGCCTCTAGCGCTCGCCGCTGTCCCCACGACGGGCGGCGGACTCCTGGACTGATAAGACGGACAGCTTGGGAAGGGTGGCGGGACTTTTATCCCGTCGCCCCGAAAAGTTTAACTGATAGCGGCTTAATTGCTTACGGAGATTAAAACGTGTTTCGATTCCAGCAAGATAAAACGCAACTCGCTCCTCATTTCGAGTCAATTCGCATCCGCCTCGCTTCGCCCGATAAGATCAGACACTGGTCGCACGGCGAGGTGACGAAGCCGGAGACGATCAACTACCGCACGTTCAAACCGGAGCGCGACGGACTATTTTGCGCGCGCATCTTCGGCCCCGTGACGGACTGGGAATGCCTGTGCGGAAAGTACAAGCGCATGAAGCACAGGGGCGTCATCTGCGACAAGTGCGGTGTCGAAGTGACGCAGGCCAAAGTGCGCCGCGAGCGTCTCGGCCACATCGAACTCGCCTCGCCCTGCTCGCACGTCTGGTTCTTCAAGGGCTTGCCGTCGCGCATCGGCCACTTGCTCGACATCCCTCTGCGCGAACTCGAAAAAGTTCTCTACTTCGAGTCCTACATTGTCATTGATCCGGGCGACGCTCCCATCAAAGAGCGCGAGCTTTTGACCGACGAGCGTTACCGCGAGTTGATGCGCGATTTCCCCGGCCAGTTCGTCGCGAAGATGGGCGCGGAGGCGATCAAGGAATTGCTTTTGATGGTCAACGTCGAAGAGTTGGCCGTCGAGATGCGCCTCAAGATGAAGGACGAGACTTCGCAGCAGAAGAAACTCAAATATTCCAAGCGGCTCAAGGTCGTGACTTCATTCAAGAAGTCCGGCAACAGCCCCGCGTGGATGATTCTCGACGTGATTCCGGTCATCCCGCCTGAGCTTCGCCCGCTCGTGCCTCTGGACGGCGGACGCTTCGCCACCTCGGACTTGAACGATCTCTATCGCCGCGTCATCAACCGCAACAACCGCTTGAAGAAACTGATGGAGTTGCGTGCCCCAGAAGTCATCGTGCGGAACGAGAAGCGCATGTTGCAGGAAGCCGTTGACGCGCTCTTCGATAACGGTCGGCGCGGTCGCGTGCTGCGCGGCGTCAACAATCGCCCGCTCAAGTCTCTGTCCGACACCTTGAAGGGCAAGCAGGGACGCTTCCGTCAAAACCTGCTCGGCAAGCGCGTGGACTATTCCGGTCGTTCGGTGATCGTCGTCGGGCCTGAGTTGAAACTGCATCAGTGCGGCCTGCCGAAAAAGATGGCGCTCGAACTCTTCAAGCCGTTCATCTACAACCAGCTTGAGAAGCAGCAGTACGCCGCGACGATTAAGCAGGCGCGCGAGATGGTTGACCGGCAGGAGCCGGTCGTGTGGGACATCCTCGAAGAAGTGATTCGCGAGCACCCGGTTCTTCTGAACCGCGCGCCGACGCTTCACCGTCTCGGCATTCAAGCGTTCGAGCCGGTGCTGGTTGAAGGCAAGGCGATCAAGATTCACCCGCTCGTCTGCACGGCCTTCAACGCCGACTTCGACGGCGACCAGATGGCCGTCCACATTCCGCTCTCGCCCGAAGCGCAGATCGAAGCGTCGGTCTTGATGCTGGCGTCGAACAACATTCTCTCGCCCGCGAACGGCCAGCCCATCGCCGTCCCTTCGCAGGACATCGTGCTCGGTTGCTATTACCTGACAAAGGACAGGCCGGGCGCGAAGGGCGAAGGCCGCGTCTTCGCTTCGTCGAACGAAGTGTTGCTCGCGCTCGACGCCAAAGAAGTGACGACGCAGACGCCGATTAAGCTCAGGCTCGCAGGCGACTTGATGGACTTAACGCAGGAACACGACACGCAGGACGTGATGCGCGGAGCCGTACAGGAAAACATCCGCCGCGTCATCAATACGACGGTCGGGCGCGTCATCTTCAACGACCAGATTCCGCCGGGCTTGCCTTATTTTAACGGCACGCTCAAGAAGAAGGGCTTGCAGGCGCTCGTCAGCTATTGCCACCTGCGTCTCGGCCACGAGATGACTGTCAAGATGCTCGACGACTTGAAGAGTCTCGGCTTCCTCTACGCGACGAAGGCGGGCATCTCCATCGGCATTGACGATCTCGTCACGCCGCCCGCGAAGAAAGAACTCGTCGGCAAGGCTGACCGCGACGTGATCGAAGTTGATAAGCAGTATCGCGACGGCGTCATCACGAACGGCGAGCGTTACAACAAGGTCATCGCCATCTGGTCTGAAGTGACCGACAAGGTCGCCAAAGAAATGTTCAAGGCGATGGACGCCAGCGAGAAAGTCAACAAGGAATCGAACCCGATTCTCATCATGTCCGATTCCGGCGCGCGCGGTACGGCGCAGCAGATCAGACAGCTCGCCGGGATGCGCGGATTGATGGCGAAGCCTTCGGGCGAAATCATCGAGACGCCGATCCGGTCGAATTTCCGTGAAGGTCTGGACGTGTTGCAATACTTCGTCTCGACGCACGGCGCGCGCAAAGGTCTCGCGGATACGGCGTTGAAAACCGCCGACTCAGGTTACCTGACGCGCCGGCTCGTGGACGTGGCGCAGGATGTCATCATCAGCGAGCCGGACTGCGGCACGCTCAAAGGCATCTACGCTTCGGCCATCATCGAGGGCGGCGAAGAAATCGAAAGCTTGCGCGACCGCATCGTCGGACGCACGGCGCTCGACGATGTGATGGACCCGGTCGAGGGTCGCGTCATCGTCACTTCCAACGACGAGATCAACGAAGACCTCGCGGCTGAAATTCAACGCTCCGGCGTCCAGCGCGTCCGTATCCGCTCGGTGCTGACCTGCGAGACACGTCGCGGCGTCTGCATCAAGTGTTACGGTCGCAATCTGGCGACGGGCAATCCCGTTGACATCGGCGAGGCGGTCGGCGTCATCGCCGCGCAGAGTATCGGCGAGCCGGGCACGCAGCTCACGATGCGTACTTTTCACATCGGCGGCACGGCGCGTCTCGAAGAGTCGTCGAAGCACGAAGCGCGCACGGACGGCACGATTCATTACGTCGAACTGCTGACGGTCAAGAATCGTCGCGGCGAGATCATCGCCATGAACCGCAACGGCTCGGTCACGATTCACGACGAGCGCAACCGCGAAGTCGCGCGCTTCCAGATCGTCTATGGCGCGCACATTCACGTCGAAGACGGCGCGCGCGTCAAGCAGGATCAACTGCTCGCGACGTGGGACCCGTTCACCTTCGCGATTCTGACGGAAGTCGCCGGAACGATTAAGTATCAGGATTTGAAAGAGGGCGTGACGGTTGACGAGGAAGTTGACGAAGTGACGGGGCAGTCACGTCTCGTCGTCAAGGATTCGCCAGATGAGAAAAAGCAGCCACGTCTGGAAATCAGGAGCGGCGCGAACAAGATTCTGAAGACCTATCAGATGCCTGTCCGCGCGAACCTCATGCACTCGGACGCGGATGTGGTGGAACCGGGCGACATTATCGCCAAGATTCCGCGCGAGACGACGAAGACGAAAGACATCACGGGCGGTCTGCCGCGCGTCGTCGAACTCTTCGAGGCGCGTCGCCCGCGCGAGACGGCCATCATGTCCGAAATTGACGGCATCATCTCGCTCGGCCCCATCGCGAAGGGCAAGCGCAAGCTGATCGTCACCGGCGATGACGGCGAGCAGCGCGAGTACGACATCCCGCGCGGCACGCACATCAACGTGCAGGAAGGCGACCGCGTCCGTGCCGGCGAGGCTTTGATGGACGGCCCCCTCAATCCGCACGACATCCTGCGCGTGCTCGGCATGAATCGTTTGCAGGAATATCTGACGAACGAAATTCAAGAGGTCTATCGCTTGCAGGGCGTCAACATCAACGACAAGCACATCGAGGTCATCGTCCGGCAGATGCTTCGCTGGGTGAAGGTCACGGATGTCGGCGACACGGAGTTCTTGCTTGATGAGCAGGTGGATCGCTTCCGCTTCTCGGACGAGAACGAGCGCATCATCGCGACGGGCGGCGAGGCGGCCAAGTCAGACTGGCTCCTGCTCGGCATCACGAAGGCGTCTCTATCAACCGACTCGTTCATCTCTGCGGCATCATTTCAGGAGACGACGCGCGTCCTGACAGAGGCGGCGATTTCCGGTCGTGTGGATCACCTGCGCGGCCTGAAGGAAAACGTCATCATGGGACGACTGATTCCGGCGGGCACAGGGATGGAGTATTACCGCAACGTGAAGGTTGACCGCGACCCCTCCATCGAGCAGAACCGCGAGGAGCAGGCCGCCGAAAGCCTCTCGGAACTCCTCGGCGGCGAGGAACCCGCGCACATCGTCCCGCCGCGCCCCAGCGCCGTGACAGCCGCCGCCGTCGCCGCCGACAGCGAAGCGGTGGATGCGGACGGCGAAGAGTAATTCCGCACGTCCAACACAAACACTCAGACCGGCGAGAGGCTTCAACATCTCGCCGGTCTTTTTCTTTGGTTAAAATTTATATGAACGTACACGAAGAAATGTTTGCCCGATCCTTTATCGTGTTGGAAAAGAAGGACAGGTATTTGTCGCTGTTGGACAGTATTAAAGGCAGGAAGAAGATAGTTTCCGGTCTCGACCATTGCCATGATTTAGATCGTCGTTATGCTACGTTGATTCCTACAGGTTCACAATCTGCGAATTCAGTTGAAAAGATGTTGAAGCATAAAGGTGCGCCGGAAATTTGCTACATCATGTCATCGAATGGTCGAATTGATGGGAAAGAGATGCCGTTGCGTGAGGCTCTATCGGAAACAATCGGCTATGGTATGGGAACGTTGATTTCTTGCATAGCTGGGAAGTTGGCTTATTTCGAATTTGAAGATATGAAGGAAAGGTATCTTCTCGAAAGGTAAATGGTTTCTGCAATTGCTCTGTCGAACAAGTGATTCGAGCGAACAGCCCAATAGAATGCTTCTCAGCAAACTTCCTTGCGATCAGGTTGGATGCGGTTGGCGGTCAGCCGCTCAATTCCAGCGATAGATTGCTTTTGCTAATCGTAGGCTTGTCTTAACAAATTGAATCCGATTACACTTCTCTCGTGAACTTTGAATGGGATGAAGACAAAAACCAAGAGAATATTCGCAAACATGGCTTTGACTTCGCCGATGCTTGGGAAATCTTTGAATCTCCTATGCGGACAGCTCTTGAGACGAGAGAAGAGTATGGCGAAGATCGCTGGAGCGGTATAGGTCTTCTCGGCAACCGGATTGTCGTTGTGGTTTTCACCGAACGCGGCGCAGAGACAATACGGATTATCTCTTTGCGAAAGGCATTGAAACATGAGCGTAAGAAATTTGAAGAAGCCCTCAGAGACGGATTGGGCACGAATTGACAGCATGACGGATGGAGAAATTGATACTTCAGATATTCCGCCATTAGAGGATGAGTTTTTTGCTCGGGCGCAGTGGCGGATGCCGAAGAGTAAAACCGCCGTTACCCTGAGTGTTGACGATGATGTGCTGAAGTGGTTTGAGGCGCAGGGGGCAGAGTTTCAGCAGCGCATCAACGCGGCACTGCGAATCTACGCCGAGGCTCATCAGCAATAGCCGCCTCAAAATAAACACGCCATCTAACAGCTCATTTAACCGGAGCGCGAATAGCGCAGCTTTCATGCGCGAGACGCTATTCTCATCGCGTCAAATGCGCGACGGCTGATGCCGAAGCGTTAGAATTCCTTCCTTTTACCGAAGCGACGATGTTAATTTTAACCTCAGCGAAATGGAGGTGGTGAGATGGCGACGGCAACATTTGATGAAGCGACGCTGAAACATCTGTTGAAATCAGCTTTGGTCGAAGCTCTCGAAGAGAATCGAGGCTTGGTGCAGGAGATTGTGGAAGAAGCGTTGGAAGATATTGCTCTGGCGCGTGCTGTTGAAGAGGGTCTGAACAACGAATCCGTCTCCCGTGATGAGATATTTGCGATTCTTGAGGGCGCACGGTGAAAGTCGGATTCAGGGATAGCTTGCTAAAGACCTGAAAGGCGTTTTTATCCGCCACGAATTGCCCGCCACCTTCCTCGAAGATTTGCAGACGGACATCGCAGACCTCGAACAGACCACCGGCAGCCAGAACACAGGGCGCGACGCGCACGTCACCGCCTCGATTGATGAGACGCTGGCGCGCGGGATGGACGCCGTCCGCCGCCTCGATGCCATCGTCCGCAACAAATTTCACGCCGACGCCTCCACGCTCGCCGCATGGGAAAGCGCACGCCACGTCACGCGCGCCACACACACGGCCAGACGCGCCAAGACAGAGCCGGCGCAGCCCACGGCCCCGCAGACATAACTCACAGACATGATTTGCCACACGCGCATCGCAATAGACATTGGCAGTCAAAGACCGGCGAGATGTTGAAGTCTCTCGCCGGTCTTTTTCTTTCACATGATCAATTTTATATTTGAGCCGTTGATGGAAATCCACCCTTCGCATCATCAGACTTGTGTTTGTCCTGTGGATGGATGTAAAAGTCGTCTTGCCGTGTGATAAGACCACGCGAGGCGATGATTCACGACTCAATAAGAGCGAAAATCATCAGGGAAATCTGACGACTGGAAAAATACAAACGTCTCTGCGATGTGTCATCATCAAGCGGCAGACATACGCTGAAATCAGATTGAAAGGAAAACAACTGATGTCGAAAAATCATGACGCGCCCGCCGCGCGCCAGACGCCGCAACCGAATCCCGACCTTAAAAGTCTGGAGAAACTAATCGGCACATGGAAAGTATCCGGCGGCTTGCAGGGAACGAACACCTTCGAGTGGGCGGAGGGCGGTTTCTTCCTCATCCAGCGTTTTGACTTTGAACGCGACGGGCATCCGATCAAGGGCATTGAAATCATCGGACACGAACAGTTATTCGGAGCCGAACCGAGCGCGGAAATCAAGACGCGCGTGTACAGCGTTATTGACGGCATGACTCTGGATTACGTGTATGAGATGGACGGCGATGAACTCACGATCTGGATGGAAAAGAAAAATTCTTCAGGCTATATGAAAGGCAAATTCAGCGACGACGGTAATACCATGAACGTCGAATGGACGTATCCGGGCGGCGGATACAAGGCGACTGCGACGAAAATTAAATAAGCGTAACTTCAGCGCTTCGCTCGTGCTCAATCGCAGGTTGGCGGTATCGCAGACGCAAACCGGCACGTCTCTGTTATTCGTATTGCTTGAAACAAAAGATGTGGCCGAACGATACATCTTGACCGACTTCAAACAAGGGGAGGGGAAACAATGACGTACATTAAGACACAGGACAACACGAAACTCTATGTCAAAGATTGGGGCACAGGTCGCCCCGTGATTCTCATTCACGGCTGGCCGCTCTCGGCGGATAGCTGGGACGATCAGGCTCTGGCGTTGGCCGACGCGGGCTTGCGCGCCATAGCCTACGACCGGCGCGGCTTCGGTCGCTCAGATCAGCCGTGGGATGGTTACGACTACGACACGCTGGCCGATGATCTCGCCGCCGTCATCGAGGGGACGGGCGCGACCGATGCGACGCTCGTCGGCTTTTCGATGGGCGGCGGCGAAGTCGCGCGCTACATGTCCAGACACGCGGGGAAGAACGTCGCACAGGCCGTGCTCGTCTCGTCGGTCGTGCCCTACATGCTCAAGACCGCAGACAACCCGGAAGGCGTTGACGCGGCGACGTTCGCGCAGATGACAGAAGGCATGAAGCAAGACCGCGCGCATTTCTTCGCGAGCTTCTTCAAGGATTTCTACGGCGTCGGCTTGGTCACGCAGCCGGTCAGCGATGAAGTCCTCGCATGGTCGCGCCACACGGCGATGCAGGCGGGTCTCAAGGCGACGCTCGCGTGCGCCAAAGCCTTTGCGACGACGGACTTTCGTCCCGACCTTGCCAGCTTCAACGTGCCGACGCTCATCATTCACGGAACCGCCGACAAGACCGTGCCCATTGATGCGACCGGGCGCGCGTCGGCGCGTGCCATCCCGCACGCCACGCTGATCGAGTATGACGGCGCACCGCACGGCGTCCTAGCGACGCACAAGGAACGCTTGACGGGAGACTTGCTCGCCTTCCTGCAATCGGCAGATCACGCCGCGCGCTAATTCTTTCACGCGACACAGACGAATCAGACCGGCGCGAGGCTACATGGCCGCGCCGGTCTTTTTGTTGCTGCGTGATGGGCGGGCGATGCTCCAACAGGATGCCTGAGTTTTCAGTATCTCATTCATCATTTTATTGTCGTCCCGGCAATGATTTATTTCTCTTGCAGCGGAAACAATATTTATTCTTCGAGAGCAAGAAGCTTGTTTTTGATATAGTGCGTGTCATCATTTTGCTGAACATAAATTGATGACACGCACTCGACGATTGAGAGCAAGGCTGCGACTGTGGCGGCCACATTGGCGGCGCGCTAATCTCGCGGCGTTGCGCGTGTTCCTGCGTCTGATTCCAACAGAGCGTCAGCGCGTCTTCGCCCTCACGATTTTAATCGGCGTGCTGTGCGGACTCGCCGCCGTCGCCTTCCATCTCGCCATCCGTGTCACCGAAGGCCAACTGATTGGACGGGCGATGGCAGCGCCGGGCCACAGTTGGATTTGGTGGACGATTCTAACGCCGATGCTCGGCGGATTGTTGAGCGGCATCCTCTTGCAATACGTCTTTCCCGAAGCGCGCGGAAGCGGCATCCCACAAGTCAAAGTCGCTTATGCCATCAAGGGCGGAAAACTCTCCTTCACGCACGCGACGGTCGGAAAATTTATCGTCGGCACGCTACAAATCGGGTCTGGCGCTTCGCTCGGTCGCGAGGGGCCGACCGTGCAGATTTGCGCTGGGATTGCGAGCCTCTTAGGTCGTGCCGCCGCGCTCTCGAAAGATAATCTAAGACGCTTGATGCCCGTCGGCGTAGCGGCTGGCATCGCGGCGGCGTTCAACGCGCCGATTGCCGCTGTGACTTTCACGGTCGAAGAGGTCGTCGGCGATTTAGATCAAACTGTGCTCTCCGGCGTGATCGTCGCGGCGGCTCTCGCGGCGGCGATTGAGCGCGGCGTGCTCGGCGAGCATCCGGTCTTCGACGTGCCGCCGGGCTATGGTTTACAGCATACTTCGTCGCTGCTTTTTTACGCTGTGCTCGGCGTGGCCGGAGCTTTCGTCTCGCTCATCTTTACGGAGTCGCTGCTGAAAGTGCGCGGGTGGTTTCAACGTCTCAAAGTCGTTCCGTCGTGGGCGCGGCCTGCTATCGGCAGCACGCTGACCGGCGCGCTCGCCGTGATCGCGCTCTGGTGGCTTAAGTCCGGCGGCGTTACCGGCGGCGGCTACGACACGCTGGCCGGCGCGCTGACCGGCAAGCTGACGTTGGAAGTGTTACTTGTGCTCTGCGCGTTCAAGTTGGCGGCGACGATTTTCTCTTACGGGAGCGGCGGCGCGGGCGGGCTATTTGCTCCCGCGCTCTTTATCGGCGGGATGCTCGGCGGCGCGATTGGCTTCCTCGATCAACTTGTCCTGCGCCATTCCGGCAACGAAGTCGGAGCTTTCGCGCTCGTCGGCATGGGAGCGGTCTTCGCGGCCAGCATTCGCGCGCCGATTACTTCTGTGCTCATCATCTTCGAGATGACGGGCAGCTACGGTCTTATCCTGCCTCTGATGATCGCCAATATGACGGCTTACGCGCTCGCGCATCGCTTCAGACCCGTCCCCGTTTACGAGGCTCTGCTGGAGCAGGACGGCATCCGCTTACCGCATCGCCGGGGCGCGGTCACGCACGCCTTAGAGCATCTGCTCGTGTCAGAGGCCATGACCACGAAGCCCGTCACTTTATCCGCACATCTGACAGTGGCGGAAGCCATCCAACGCACCGGCAATTATGACTTTTCAACTTACCCGGTGGTTGAAGACGGAGGCCGCTTTGCCGGCATGGTGAGCGAGTCGCGTCTCCGGCGCATGATGGCGGAAGGCGAGAGCCATCAAACGATCCGGCAAATCGCACAGGTGGGCGGTTATGTGTTCCCCGATCAACCACTCGTGCGCGCAGTGATTCGTATGAATAAATCGAAGTCGCGCCAACTGGCCGTGCTTGAGCGTGGAGAAGGGCATGGTCTGGTTGGCCTGTTGACGATGAGCGATATTGTCAGCGCGCAGGCACGGGCCGCGCTCGCCGCCGGTGACATTGATAAGACAATGATTCCCGAATTGGCAAACAGCACGCGCGAAATCTGACGCGGATAGTTGTGCAAATATTTCTGACGGAATGAGGTTGGCCTGCGCCTCTATGCCTCAAAAAATTGAAGGTGGTTTTCGTGGACGCCTCAATTCGTGATCGCCCTCATCAGCGAACCATGCAGCAAGGTTCATTAGAAGGATTAAATCATGCCGAATGACAACGTGTCGCCGACGGGCTTTCCTGAGGGAAGAAACATACTGAAGATGCCGCGCTGGCGAACTGCGCGCTACGGCTTCGCGCTCGCCGCCGCTGCCGTCGTACTGCTTTTAATGTGGCCGGGGCTGGCCGCGAACTTGTTCACTTCCGGCTTCGGTGAAGAATCGTTCATGCCGCACGGGCATTGCTATCTGTGGGTCCCGTCGCTCGTGTGGCTGCACGTCGGCACGGACACACTGATCGGATTCTCCTACGTCGCTATCTCCTGCACGCTTGCCTATCTCGTCCATCAAGCCAGACAGGACATTCCGTTTCACTGGGTCTTTCTCGCCTTCGGACTTTTCATCATCGCCTGCGGCATGACGCACTTCATGGAAGTGTGGACGCTGTGGAACGCGACCTACTGGCTCTCCGGCTACGTCAAACTCGTGACCGCCGCCGCGTCCGTCGCGACGGCCATCGTGCTGCCGCCGCTCGTCCCTAAAACTCTCGCGCTGGTGCAGGCCGCGCGTCTGTCGGAAGCGCGCAAGTCCGATCTGGAGAGAGCGAACGTGGAGTTGGAGGCTCTGCGCCAGCGCGAGGGCGAGCGTTTGCAGCAGGAGTTACAGGCCAGTGAAGCGCGCTTCAGCCGTCTCGTCCAGTCGAACCTCATCGGCGTCATCATGGCCGACCGCGCCGGAAACATCACGGAGGCCAACGACGCATTCCTGCGGATGGTCGGCTACACGCGGGAAGATTTGTTGAGCGGCGAATTGCATCTCGACGAAATGACGCCGCCGGAATATCGCACGCTTGATTTACAAAGAATTGAAGAAGATAAGTCCGGTGTGGCGAACACGCCCTGGGAGAAAGAGTACATACGCAAGGACGGCGGCAGGATTCCCGTGCTCGTCGGCTTCGCGCCCCTCGAAGATGCGAAAGATGAGACGGTCGCCTTCGTCCTCGACCTGACCGAGCGCAAGCGTATGGAAGAAGAGAAAGCGCGCCTGCTCGACAGGGAGCAAAAGCTGCGCGCCGAAGCGGAGCAAGCCAACCGCTTGAAGGACGAGTTTCTCGCCACCGCCTCGCACGAGTTGCGGACGCCTCTGACTTCCATCGTCGGTTGGACGAAGATGTTGCGGATGGAAAAATTCGACGCAGCCACGCTGTCCCGCGCGCTGGAAACCATCGAGCGCAACGCCGACGCGCAGACGAGGCTCGTCGAAGACCTGCTCGACATCTCGCGCATCATCACCGGCAAGCTCAACCTCAACACGCTGCCCGTCGAGATGGCTCTCGTCGCCAACACTGCCGTCAACACCGTGCGACCCGCCGCCGACGCGAAGAACATCGTCATCGAGATGACCTTTGACGCGCAGGCGGGGCCTGTGCTGGCCGACGCGAGCCGCTTGCAGCAGGTGATCTGGAATTTGCTCTCGAACGCCGTCAAGTTCACGCCGAAAGATGGGCGCGTGCAAGTCAGCGTGCGGCGCGTCGAATCGCAGGTTGAAGTCTCGGTGCGCGATACGGGCGAGGGTATCGAACCGGAGTTTCTGCCCTACGTCTTCGACCGCTTCCGTCAGGCCGACGGAAGCATGACGCGCACGCACGGCGGTCTGGGATTGGGACTGGCGATTGTGCGCCACGTCGTCGAGATGCACGGCGGCAAGGTCAGCGCGCACAGCGAAGGCGCGGGGCGCGGAGCCACGTTCAGCGTGCGCCTGCCGCTGCTCGGCCTCTACAGCAGAGTCGAAAATCCAGCCATAAGTTTAGAGCAGGGAACGGGCGAAGCCACAGAGACGCAACCCGGCGTCAACTATCCGCCGAACCTCGCCGGCGTGCGCGTGCTCGTCGTGGACGACGACCCGGACACGCGCGAGATGCTCGCTGCCTTTCTCTCGCGCGCTGATGCCGACGTGGTGACAGCTTCAACAGCCGCCGAAGCCTTGCGCGAGATCGAACGAAGGACGCCGGACGTGCTCGTCTCTGACATCGGAATGCCTGAGATAGATGGCTATGAATTGATTGAAAAGGTGCGTGCTTTGGAAACTGAATGCGGCGGCGAAATGATCCCCGCGCTCGCGCTCACGGCCTACGCCAAACCCGAAGACCGCGCCCGCGCTTTAGAGGCGGGCTATCAGGTGCATCTCTCAAAGCCGGTCGAGCCAGCCGAGCTTAAGCGCGCGGTGGCAAATCTTGCAGGGAGAGCAAACGCATTCACCGACGTGGCGGAAGCAGATAACGAAATGTAAACACGCTGTGTAACTCAAACATCAAGACCGGCGCAGACTTGATAACCTCGCCGGTCTTTACTTTTTTGGGATAAAACTTTTATTGTTTACAAGCGTGATTTGAAAGTTCAGCTAACTCGGAGGTCTTCTTCATGAACCTTGCGCCTCAACAAACAGCCCTCATGATTTACTTAGAGGCTAGGAATAAAGTTTATTACGGGAAGGTGTTAGAACTCCGCGACGCAGTACAAGGCTGGTTAAGTTACATTCCTCAAACATTCCCTCATTACACACGACACACCGTTAATCACAGCGACGAAATCGTGATTCAGTTATCCAAACTACTCTTTAAAGATGATGACCCGTTACAGCCATCAATACAACTTTCGCCGGCAGAAGTTTACATACTAATTGCCGCTGCTTATCTCCACGACGCAGGAATGGTGACAGCCGATAAGGAGAAGCTTGAAATTATTACTTCTAATCCTGACTGGAAAAACTGGGTGTCAGGCGAAGGTGGGGGCGCTAAGAGATGGCGTGAAATTGAAGACCTGCGGCGTGGAGCGGGCGAATTTGACGAGACAACAAGACACTTTGTTGCAGACCTCCAAGCAAGATTCCTAATAGCTGAATTCATACGCCGCTCTCACCATTTACGTGCGGCAGATGTGATAAAGCAGTATCAAAATCATCTGGGACGGTTCGCCTTCGGGGATATCGCGATGCAACGCACGATAGCGGACATTTGCATCGCACACGGCCTTCGACATTATGAATTGGAGGATAAAGAGAAATTCCCGGAAAAACGTGACATTCAAGGCTGCTCGGTCAACGTTAGGCTGCTAGCCATTCTTCTGAGATTGGGTGACTTGCTTGATATGTCCTACGACCGAGCGTGTCCGATGTTAATGAATGCAGCTAGTCCCTTACCTGCGGATAGCTATGCACATTGGGAACAGTATCAGCGTATTATTCACCGTTCCACATCGCCGACCAGGATTGAAGTTACCGCCGAGTGTGAAAAACAGGAAGAGCATCGCGTTCTACAGGACTGGTGCCAGTGGATTGTAGATGAGGTGCGTGAGGCAAAAATATTGATGAGCCGGGCTGAGTTCCACAAGGAATGGCAGCCGCCAGTGGCAACTTTAGATGTGACGGGTGCGACCATTGTTATACGTCCCGCACCTGACGCAAAATATATCCCATCGAAATGGACTTTTGAGTTAGATCATGAAGCCATCTTTCAACGCCTCGTCCGCGATGTGTATGACGACCCTATGGTCTTTATTCGTGAGCTAATCCAAAATGCTTTGGACGCCAACCGCTCTCAAATGTACGCCGACCTGATTAAAGAGGGTATTGAAACACCTGAATATCCTACACAGGTAGAGGAAGAGCGTCGCCGCCGCTATCCGGTGAAAATTAGTCTGGCGGTCAGGAAGATAAAGAATAAATATTCAGAAGAAGATGAGGACAGACAAGTATTAATCATAGATGATGCCGGAATCGGTATGGACAGAGACATCATCAAAAAATGCTTCTTGCAAGTAGGGCGCTCCTATTACACGACAGACGAATTTCGCCGTAACTTTCGCTTTATCCCTACCAGCCGCTTCGGTATTGGTTTCCTATCGGTTTTCGCTGTCAGCGACAATGTTATCGTTGATACGTTTAAGCCGAGTTCATTACATCCTAATGAGCCTATACGCCTCATCCTGACAGGCCCCCGTAATTATCTGCTAACAGAGCGAAGTGACAGGCATACGGGCGGGACTCGTATTGAGGTTGAACTTCGAGAGTCTTTACCGCAAGGGAAACTCACAGAATTAATCACACAATGGTGCCGGCGCGTGGAATTTCCAGTTTTTGTGGATGATATAGGGACAACAACATGCGTGGTCGCAGAAAAATCCGAGCAATTTGTTTACGAGGCGCCGAACGTAGGGAAAGAAGGCGCAATTTTCAAAGTCAGGAGCTTTCCCGTTAATCGCCCCGGCATTGAAGGAGAACTTTACGTCTTTGTGAGTATTGATGAAGAAGGGGAGAGATGGGATCAATGGTTTTATGCTACTTATATTTATCCGAAAGAGCATCCACAAGCATTAAGGCCATCTCTTCCTGACGATCTAATTTGTTTACATGGAATCGCTATCACGCCTGAAAACTTTGCAATATTTGGAGTTGGATATGGGCAATCAGCAATAAGCACGCGCATAGACTACCGGAGTAGCAAATTCAGCCCTAGTTTATCTAGAGTTTTGCAAGCACCTAAGGGTATCGCGCAGCATCCAGAAATTGCATCTCAATGGAAAGAAATTCTGCTGGAACACTTGGCAACATCATTACCCGCAAGTTCAGACGATGGATGGAAATATAAGCAAAGTCTCATTGATAATTTTCACTTTCTTTCTTTTTGGGATTCCCTTCCGCAAACCTTTCCGCTTGAATTCAACTTGTAAGTGCAACGAGTGGTAGTTTGAAGAATACCTCGTTCG
>CAXSFM010000034.1:0-24600 GCA_964236735.1 uncultured Pyrinomonadaceae bacterium | reverse complement strand
CCCTTCGACCCCGAGATGGCAAAAACTGCTTGACGCTCAAGACGGTATCTAATGATTGATAGACCGCTTCGCATAAAAACAAAGGTGATAATGTTGACGCATCGTGAAGATCGAAAGCAAAAGACAGCCAACTTGCTTCGATCAGCGGCGGTCTATCAAGCTATTGCAGCCGACTCGCAATGACGCACCTTTTTATCTTTCATGTTCTGTGCTCGCGGCTGAATCGCGGCGTTAGCCCGCTGGTTGCATATTAAAAGCCCATTGATGATATTGTGGAATTCTGATGGCCTACTCTCTCACGAAAATCATCCCCTCTTGCCTGATTGAGCGAAAGCTATTGCTGGATTTAGAGAATTATATCCAGCGAAAAACGGCAGACTCTAGTTCCTCAGAAGACTTTCCTACTCGTCGAACCTATAAATTTGCAGTTGTTGATTCATCTGGTATGGAGACGCTGAATAGTGTTGGGGAATTCCAAAGAAATTATTTTCCAGATGATACATTACGCATTAAGCTCGAAGGCACACGTAGAGGGAATGAAAGTTTAAATATAGAGATTACCTTCGCCATAATTAAAGATTTGTCTAAACTAGAAATTCAGTATGATGGTGCTTCTGCGCGCGAAGTTACTGCTGGGATAGCCTCAGAAGTATTTTCAATTCTAGGAAGCTATGAAACCTCAAATAAGTGGTGGCATCTTTTTCCTGGAACGATAACTATGCTGCTGATTGGAGCGTTGCTTACCATTGTGTTCAGCATTGATAAGGAGCTTCTAGCTAAAATTCCCGCTGTTGCATCTATAACTTTGGGAGCCGTCGGAGTGCTTATAATGCTACAAATCATTCCAGCAATGCTGCCTTATAGCACATTTGAAACGAGAAAAAACGAGAAGCGAAAGAAACGAATTAGCTGGATTGTGTTGGGAGTGCTTGGATTCATTCTATTCACCGTAATGGGAGTGTACTTCCGTCAGAAATTGTTCGGTTTCTGACGCGGCATAACAACGGCATGCATCCGACCGCCGACACGACGGCTCTCATCCACTTTCAATCGCTCGGGGCGGCGGGTGATGCCGGGCGTTAGCCCGCTGACTTGAATAGATATGCTTGGATTACCTAAAGGAATAGTGAGGTTGATGCCGCACTCTGAACTCTGGCATCAACTGTTTGCTGAAGAAGATGTACGACTGCGTGACGCTGTAGGTGAGCATCTAGTTGCAGTTGAGCATGTGGGCAGCACTTCTCTCTGCGGGATTTCCGCTAAACCTATCCTTGATATTGCGGTCGCCGTGCGAGAGATCGCGGATGTCGAGAAGTGCATCGCGCCGATTGAAGGTCTTGGTTATCAATATCGCGGCGAGAGTGGAATTCCGGGTCGGCATTACTTCGTCAAAGGTGAGCCAAGAACTCATCATTTGCATCTGGCCGAATTAGACAGCGATTTCTGGCGAAGTCATCTTCTGTTCCGGGACTATCTACGAAAGCACTCAGAAGTAGCTGAGGAGTATGAAAAGCTGAAAAGTGAGTTGGCGCAAAAATACGAAGAGAACCGAGAAGCATACACAGAAGGAAAGGCGGCATTCATAGAGAATGTTTTGTGGATAGCAGGAAGGTGACGACGCGGGCTAACAACTTATTCAACCCGACGCCTCGACAGTGTGCTTTTCATCATTCTGTCTTCGACGTATCTTGTGTCCTAACTCGCTCGGCGCGGGCTAACTCGGGCGTTGGGCGGCTTCGCTTTTGTTTCTCGTGATAGGATGATGCCGAGGTGAATGATGATGACTTTTACTGTTGAATATGAGCAAGAAGACGATGGCCGATGGCTGGCGGAAGTCCTCGAAATGCCGGGTGTCTTAGCCTACGGGCAATCATCTGATGAGGCTCTTGCCAAAGCGCAGGCTCTGGCGTTACGTGTGCTCGCAGACCGGCTTGAACATGGAGAGAGCGCTCACGAATTTGTGAACATCTCTTTTGCAGCAGCATGAGTCAATGGTCATCAGCTAAAGCTAAACGTGTTCTCGCGGCGCTTCTCCGCATCGGATGGAGCGTCAAACGAGAGTCGAGTCTCACAAAACACTCGCACGCTCGGATTGGCCTGACGTAGTCTTTGCTTTCCACGATAAAGAAGAGATCGGGCCTAAAATGTTGGCGCGTATGGCAAAGAAGACGGGACTCAAACCGGAAGATTTATAGTGAGTAGCCGCGACGAGATGACACACCAACAACTCATTCGACAACTCTTCTTTCTGCAAGCGAGAGTGAATAACTCTTCCTCTCTGTGGTTATTTTGAAACGCGCTCCGACTCTTTCGCCTCTCATTGCACCGCGTACAAATTTCCGTCCCAACTGCCGAAGAAAGTGACGCCGCCGATAGTTGCGGGCGCGGCTGTCGTCGTGCGCTCGTTGATGAAGTTCCACGCGGGGAGGCCATCGCGCGCATTGACGGCAGAGAGGCCGCGCGTCGTGCCGAAAAGGACAAGCGCGTCCGAGACGACGGGCGCGGACGTGATGCCGTCTGTCGTTTGAATTTTCCAACGCGCCTCGCCCGTCGCGGCATCGTGCGCGGAGAGCTTGCCGTCGAGACTTCCGAAGTACACGACTCCTTCAGCGACGGCGGCAGAGTAAGGCACGCCGCCCGTCGCTTTCACGCTCCACTTTTCTTTTCCGTCGCTTGCATCAATCGCGTAGAAATTTCCGTCGAGGCTGCCAAAGTAGAGCGCGCCGTCAGCGTAGGCGGGCGCGGCGACGACGGTTGATGAAGTTTCAAACTTCCAACGCTTCGCGCCCGTCGCGCGGTCAATCGCGTAGAGGCCGCGCGCGTTCCCGAAGTAAACTGTGTCGCCCATAATTATCGGCGAAGACGGAACGCCGCGCGCCGGATTGAAACGCCACTTCTCCGCCCCCGTTTGTGCGTCGAGCGCGTAGAGCGCGCCCGACGTGCCGCTGAAATAAACGACGCCGCTCGCGACCTTCGCCGCAGAGATGACGGCGTACTCGGTTTTGAACTTCCATTTCAGCGCGCCGCTCGCGGCATCGAGCGCGTAGAAACGATTGTCCTGGCCGCCGAAGTAAATTGCGTCGTCCGCGACCGTCGGCGACGACAGGACACGACCATCGGTCTTGAATGCCCAACGCTTCTCGCCCGTCGCGGCGTCCACCGCGTAGAGATAATTGTCATAACTCCCGACATAAACCACGCCGCCCGCGACGTTGGGCGAAGAATAGATGCTGCCGCCCGTCTTGAATTTCCACTTCAAGACGGCAACAGGCGGCGGCGCATTTTCGACGGGAGAAACGGCCTGCGAAATTCCGGCGCGCGGGAAAAGCAAGAAGGCGATGATGAATAAGAGGCTGATTTTGTTGAATGCGAATTGAGCTTTGCCCGACGCTACTCTTGCCATGATGTGTCCCTTAATTTTGTTTGCGCGCGTCCGGCTTCGACGTGACCTGTTGTGGCGGCGGCGACATCTTCTGCGCGTTCTCGTTTTCCTGCGGCATAAAATATCCCTGCCGCGAGACGACTTCGAGCTTGCGATCTTTGCCCTTCGCATCACGCGCGCGGGCGCGGACTTCGAGCGCGTGCATCTGCCCGTCGTCGCGCTCCGCTTCGGCGAGCGTGAAGCCGAGCGCGTAGCGTCCCGTCAGGTTGCCGATGATTTTACGCAGGCCGGCGGCGTAGTCGTCCGGGCGATTGACGCGCACGGCCTCGCCGCCCGTCTTTCTGGCGACGAACTGCGATGTGCCGTAGATGCTCATGCCGGCCCAGTTGCCGAGCGGACTCAAGATCGGCTTGAACAATTTGAATCCGGTCTTCATGTCGGTCGTGAGCGCGCTGAAAATGGCGTTGGATTGAATCAGACTCGCGATAGCCTGATCGCGGTCTTTGTACTCGATGGGTGCGATGCCGTCGGAGAGCCAGACAATCGCCGCCTGCGAGTTGGGACGTTCGGCGAGCGTTCGCAGAACGGCTTCATGGACGGCGGCGGAAAATTCGGGACTGTAGTCAATATCAACCGTCACCCTCTTGTCCGGCTTGATCGTTTTCGTCACCATCGCGCCGTCCTTGTTCACGTACTTGATTGAGGTCGAGCCGTCCTTGTTCACCGTTTTGATTTCGTCCGTCCCCTCTTTTTTATCCGCGTTATTGTCATCATCCGGCGGCGTCGGCGTGGGAGCGGGCGTCGGTGAAGGCGTCGGCGCGGCGTGAGGTTTATCTTTGTCGTCCGTCGTCTTGGTGGTGTCTGCTGGCGCGTCGCCTTCAGAGCCGTTGGCGACGAGCGTCGGCACAAACGAGAGCGCGGCGGCGATTTGCGCGCGTTCGTGCGTGAAGGACGAGAGCCACTCGCGTTGACCTGTGCCCTGCACGTCGAGCGCGAACACGGCGACTTCATCGCGCGCGGGCAGTTTGCCCAACTCTGCGGCGAGGGCTTCGAGGATTTCCGTGCGACGCAGGAAACGTCCCGCGCCGAGACGGTTGAGGTCTAAGACCAGCACGAGCGCGAGCGGCTTGCGGTCTGCGTCGCCCTCGCGGCTGAAGTAAGTGACTTCGCGACGCAGCCCGTCGGCGAGCACTTCAAAATTTTCCGGCTTCAAATCCGCAGCCAGCGCGCTCGTGCGTTTGTCGCGCACCAGCGCATCGAGAAAGACGACGCGCGTGCGGACGCGGACGGTCTCTTCCGTCTCCTGCGCTCTGACAAACGCGGCGCTGCCGCAGAGCAGAAGCATCACAAGCGCGACAAGGAACAGTTTGCTTTTCGTCATTGGCGTGTCGCTTTCCGGGGAGAGTAAAGCTGACAAAAACATTCGTGGCGGGAATCGTTATTGCTGCGTGTCGTCCGACGCTTCGTCGGTTAAGGTTTTGCCCGCCGCGTCGGGGTCTTTGAGGAGTTGCATCAATTTGCCCGGCGCGACTTCGGCCTGCACGACCGTCGCGTCGCGCTGCCCGATGGTGATGACGAGCACTTGAAAAAACTTTCCCGCCTCGCGCGTGTAGATGTAGGTCTGCTCGCTGTCCGCGTCGAGCCGCACTTCGACGAGCGACGCCCACGCGGGATGCAACGTCGCGCGCAGAGAGTTCGCGAAGCCTGTGCCCGCATTCGCGCGTGAAGTGAAATCCTGATCGTCGAAGTAGGCGAACTTGACGCTCCCGTATTCAGCGTAGTGCGTCATCCTTTTCGCGACCATCTTCCCCGCGCCGAGGCCGACCTTCGCGAGCAGCGGCGTCCCCTTGTGCCTGACGCCGTAGTGCGTTTCGATGAGCTTGACGACATCTCCCATCTCCGCGCTTTTCGCCGCGACGTGCGGCGCAGCAGCGAGCGTGAGCAGCAAGCAGAGCGACGCGGCGAGCGTGAACTTGTAGATGAAATTTTTCATGCGCGCTTACCTTTCGCCCCTTACGGCTTCGTCTTCGGCGATGTCGTGATGGTGACGCGGCTCTTTTTTGGCGTGTCTTCGGTGTCAACATGAATGTCGAGTTCGGGCACGCCGAAGCTGCCTTCGAGCTTGCGTAGTTTTTCGATGTCAACCATCCCGACGATGTTGACGACGGTCAACTCTTTCGGCTCAATGAGGAGAATGGCGAGGCCGTCAACGCGCCCGTTGTCGGTGGCGAGATAGACCTCCGCGTTCTTCGCGCCCTCGCGCCGGCTCACCACCTCGACGATTCTCGTCCACGCCGCGCCGCGCAGTTGATTGCGTATCGGGGCGACATCGCTGTCCGTGTAGCCGCCGGGCGTATCGAACTCAAGATGCTTGACGTAAATCCCGCGCAGGCCGTTGATGGCCTCGATGGCTTCGCGCTCTTTCGGGTCGTCCTTTTTGAGCCACATCGTGGCGAGTTTGAGGACGCTCGCGTCCATCTCGACGTTGACGCTCTGCGCGGCCTTCTTCGAGAGTTGGTCGAGGCTCTCTATTTGCAGCTTGCCCTTGCCGGCGTCAGTGTTCGCCTGCGCGTGCGCCGCGACGATTGAAAGCGTCATCATCATTGTCACGATGGCGGCGAGCTTTGTGATTGCGTTGATTGATTTCATAATTGCTCCATTCATCTCGTCTTATGCCGCTCTTCAGAAGCGGGCTTCTCATTCGTCTCCTGAACTTTCCGGCGCACTTCGCTGAGCGTCGAACTCGTCAGACGTAGCGCGTACATCAATTGCTCTTTCGCCTGCTGCTGTTCCTCAACACTGAAGACGGCGTGTGTCATGCGCGCATCATTACTGCCGCGTGCGGCGTTGGCTGCGACGAGTTCGTCATGCGCCTTCAACGCGCCGCGCCGCGCCGCCTTCGCCAATCTCATGCGCCTCTCTGTCGGCTGCGGACTTTCAATAATTTGCTGAGGCCTCTCAACTATCTGCTCTTGTTCTCGCGCAAGTTGCGGCGTGCGTGAATCTTTACCAGTCGAGGACGCAGGCGCGGCTGGCGTTTGTGGCGCGGCGTGGTTGATGCGCGCCTCATTCGCTGCGTCGCCGTGACGTTGCGTGATGAACCATGCTCCGGCGAAGAGCGCGAGTAGGAGCGCGGCGGCGACGGCGGCATAAGCGCGGCGCGTCTTGAAACTCACGACGCGCGGCGCGGTGATAATCATCGCGCGCGTCGCTTTCATCTCCGGCGGCAACTCGAACTCGCGCGGACGGTAACGCATCTCGCCGAGCAGTTCTTCGAGCCGCTCAACCTCCGCGTCCGGCTCGCCCGTTTTGTCCCACAAGTAGTCGCTCATATTTCTCGACTCCCGACCTTTAACTTCTCGCGCAGAATTTTCATCCCGCGATGTAGGTTGACGCGCACAGAGTCGGCTTGCAGTCCCGTCCGCGCCGCGATCTCCGGCCCCGTCATGCCTTCCACGAGACGCAACACCAGCGTCTCCCTGTACGCCTCCGGCAGACTCCGTATCGCCGCGAGCGCTTCCGACGCCTCTGCTTTGCTGCTGCTGCCGTGCGCGCCGGAACTGCCGGACGGCACGTTCTCCGTCAGCTCTTCGGTTTCTCGATGCTGCCTGTGAAAATCCATCGCGCGATTGCGTGCGATCATCGCGACCCACGGGCCGAAGCGCGCCGCGTCTCGTAAACTGTCGAGTTTCTTGAACGCCGAAAGAAACACGTCCTGCACTAAATCGCCGACTTCGTCGTAAGGCACGCGCGCCAGCAAGATGCCATGCACGAGCGCGGCGTAGCGTTGGTAAAGCTGGCCGAAAGCGTCCCCGTCGCCGTTTCGCGCCAAGGCGACGAGCGCGGCTTCGGGCGACTCATCATCCTCGACACGCACGGCGGCGGCAGTCTCAACGCCGGACGCTGCCATCACCGTCGCCGTTATCGTCGGCTCCGCATCCCGCGCGGGACGGAGATGTCCGGTCATCAGCAAAAGATTGGCGCTCGTTTCCATGTTCAGAACTGCCGAAGCGTCTCGCGCGCTGCTCTGTCTCTCAAATTGCCGCCTTGCAAAATATATGACGCGGGCGGCGCGAGATTCGTTAACAAGTGAATTTTTGTTTCATCCGCCGCGCGCCCTGTCAGGCAGTGGCGCGCAGGATGTTTGACGTGTGCGGGGTGAGGATTGTTAACGAATCAGAAAATCGTGTAGATGAAAGGCGCGAGCGCGGAGGTCTGCGCGAAGATGAGAAGCACGCCCATCAACAAGAGGACGATGATAATCGGCAGCAGCCACAGCTTTTTGTTCTGCCGCAAAAATAACCAGACTTCAGTGGCGAGTGAAAACTTGCTCATCCCTTCAATCTCCTTAAATAAAGACGCTCCGACTCACTCTTAACTTGCTGCGCTTCTTCTCTGCGACTTTGCGCCTTGGCGTGAAAATCTATCTCACGCAAAGTCGCCAAGTCGCGAAGCCATTAAAACAGACGCTCGAATTGTTCTTTCGTCTGCCGCGTCGCCTTGCGCGGCGTCCAGTAGCTTTCGCGTCTCGCCGCGCGCCGGTCGAGTGGGTTGCGGAAGAGGCGCGAGACGAGGCCGTAAGGCGCGAACACTCCGTAGAACATCAGCGAGAGCAGGATGCGGCTGTTGACCCAGCCGAGCAACGTCGCCAGACGCATCCAGAAAACATGAAAGCGTCTGGCGAGCGCGGACACGAACAGTCCCATGATTAAAAGCGCGACGCCTGCACCGCCGAGCGCGGCGACGAAGTTCATCCGCCCGCGATAATAATTCCAGGCGGCTAGCAAGAGCAGCATGCACGCGACGACGAGCGCGGTCTTGCGCGCCTGCGCCTTAGGCACTTCCGGCTGCGTCGCCGTCGTCGCGCGCTTCGCTTTCTGTTGTCGCTCAGGCTCAATCAAGTTGAAACTCCTCTTGCCACGCCGCCGCGTCATCCTTGAACGCACACGCGCCCTGCTCGTCTTTGAGAAGCACGAAGTCGCCGACGACGAGACAGTCCATCTCCGTCCGCATGAAGCATGTGTAAGCCTGCTCCGGCGTGCAGACGATTGGCTCGCCGCGCACGTTGAAGCTCGTGTTGACGAGGACGGCGCAACCGGTCAGACGCTCGAAGGCCGCGAGCAAATCGTAGTAGAGCGCATTGTCTTCGCGCCGGACGGTCTGCACGCGCGCCGTGTAATCAACGTGCGTGACGGCGGGCAAGGTCGAGCGCGTGACGTTGAGTTTTTCGATGCCGAAAAGATTTTCCTCTGCGCCCGTCATCTCGCGGCGCAAGTGCTCGCGCACGGGCGCGACGAGCAGCATATAAGGAGAGTCTGCATCAAGCTCGAAATAATCCGCGACGCGCTCGCGCAAGACCGAAGGCGCGAACGGGCGGAAACTTTCGCGATACTTAATCTTGAGATTCATCTGCGACTGCATACGGGGCGAGCGCGGATCGCCGAGAATGCTCCGCGCGCCGAGCGCACGCGGCCCGAACTCCATCCGCCCCTGAAACCATCCGACGATTTTTTCATCGGCCAACAAGCGCGCGACAATCTCCGCCAACTCCGCATGATTCACGCGCCGGAAATTCGCGCCCGTCGTCGAGAGAAACGCCTCGATTTCTTCGTTCGTGAAAGCCGGGCCGAGATACGAGCCGCGCATCCCGTCGGCGTGCAGGACAGCGTTACTGTTATTGTCGCCGTCGCTGCTGTCGCTGCCGCTCACGCTGCTCGTGCCGCAGCCGCGCATGGTCTCCACGTCACGCGCATGGCCGAGATACTGATACCAGACGGAGAGCGCCGCGCCGAGACTCCCACCCGCGTCGCCCGCCGCCGGTTGAATCCACACGTTTTCAAACGGCGCTTCGCGCAGGATGCGACCGTTGCCCACGCAGTTGAGCGCGACGCCGCCCGCGAGACAGAGATTTTTTTCGCCCGTCACTTTGTGCGCGTGACGCGCCATTCGCAGCATGGCTTCTTCCGTCACGTCTTGCACGGAGCGCGCCAAATCCATCTCGCGCTGCGTGAGAGCGCTTTCCGCCTTGCGCGGCGCGCCGCCGAAAAGTTCATCGAAGCGTCGGTTGGTCATCGTCAGGCCGTGCGCGAAGTTGAAGTACTTCATGTTGAGACGCAAGGAGCCGTCTTCGCGCAAGTCAACCAACTCGTCAAGAATCATTTGGACGTAGCGCGGTTCGCCATAGGGCGCGAGTCCCATCACTTTGTACTCGCCGGAGTTGACCTTGAAGCCCGTGTAATAAGTGAACGCGGAATAGAGCAGACCTAAGCTATGCGGAAAGCGCAACTCGGCGAGCAGGTGCAACTCGTTGCCCTTGCCGTAGCCGTAAGAACTGGTCGCCCACTCGCCGACGCCGTCCATCGTCAAGACCGCCGCCGACTCGAACGGCGAAGGGAAAAAAGCGGACGCGGCGTGTGATTCGTGATGCTCCGTGAAAAGCACCTTGCCTTTGTAGCTCGCGTGCTGCGCCACCTGCTCGCGTATCCACAGCTTCTCGCGCAGCCAGAGCGGCATGGACATCAGGAACGAGCGGATGCCGCGCGGCGCGTAGTCAATGTATGTTTCAAGCAGACGCTCGAATTTCAAAAGCGGCTTGTCGTAGAAGGCGACGTAGTCAACTTGCTCGCCGGTGATGCCAGCTTGCCGCAGACAAAACTCGACGGCGCGCGCTGGGAAATCGTGGTCGTGTTTTTTGCGCGTGAAACGCTCTTCCTGCGCGGCGGCCACGATCTCGCCATCGCGCACGAGGCACGCCGCAGAGTCATGATAGTAAGCCGAGATGCCGAGAATGTGCATGGAAGATTGCTTTCACTGACAACAGCCGCGCGCGAAGCGTGAAATTATAAGCTACGTCGCGACGTTTCCGCACTCCGCGCGTCTTTGGCTTGTCGCATCAATCACCGCGCGGCGACGACATCACACGAAACAACTTTTCAAGCGTCTTCCGGCGCATCCGCCTCATTGCTCGCGACGAGACGACGCACCGCTTCGAGCGTGTCAATCTCGGCGGGCGACTTGTCTTCGCGCAGGCGCAGGATGCGTGGAAAGCGCAAGGCGAATCCGCCCTTGTGCCGCTTCGATTCCTGCACGCGATCAAAGGTCACTTCCAGCACAATCAACGGCTCGACGACGCGAACGCGCCCGTGCGCGAATTCCTGCACGGTGTGCGCCTTGAACCATACGGTCAGTTCGGCCAACTCCGCATCCGTCAGCCCCGAATATGCTTTGCCAATGTTCAAAAGCTCCGGGTCTTCCTCCGAGCGACGCACGGCGAACGTGTAATCCGAGAGCAGTTCGCGACGCTTGCCGTGCCCGACCTCAACCGACGTGACGACGACATCGAGCGTCGCCAGCGCGCGTTTCAACTTCAACCACTCGCGCCCGCGCTTGCCCGGCTTGTAAGACGAGCGCGGGTCTTTCAACATCAAGCCCTCGTTGCCCCGCGCGCGCGCCGCGTCGAACTCCGCATCGAGCACGGAGACATCCGTCACGCGCTTCGCTTTTGACAGACGCAACGCTGAGAGAGACGCCGCGCCGTGGTCATCGTTGCTGCTGCTGTTGCCGTCGCCATCACCATGCGCGATGAGACTTTCGAGCACGCGCCTGCGCTCGGCGAACGATTCATCTATCAGCACGCGCCCGGCAGCATAGAGCACATCGTAAGCGATGAAAGCGACGGGCGTCTGCGCGAGCAATTCGTCGCTCACGGTTTTGCGTCCGAGACGCTTTTGCAGTTCGCTGAACGGCAGAATGTTTGCGCCGCGCACGGGCACGATCTCGCCGTCGAGCACGGCATCCGTCGAGAGAGCGTTGAGCGGCGCGACGAGTTCGGGAAAACGATGCGTCACTTCGTCGAGCGTGCGCGTGTAGAGCGCGACGCGACCGGCTTGCGCGTGAGCCTGCGCGCGGATGCCGTCGAATTTATCTTCGACGTAAAACTCTTCCGGCATTGTGCGCGCGATGTCCGCGAGGTCTGCGGCGGCGGTCGCGAGCATGAATTTGAGCGGGTGGAACAGGCGCATCGAGACGCCTTCGAGTTCGTCATGCCGGGCGCGCACGGCGGTCTCGCCGATGTCGCCGGTGAGCATGTTGACCATCGCCACGCTCGCGCGTGGACGCTTGAAGCCGCGCGCGATGGCGTCTTCGACGAGACCCTCCTTGAGGCCGATGCGTAAATCGCCGACGAGCAGTTTGACGAGATACTTCGCTTCGAGCGGCGTCGCGCGTCGCAGAGCTTCAACCATCAGCGCGCGTTTATTTTTCGTCCCGCGCGTGTCGCTTAACACTTCCATCAGCGCGGCGGTCTCGGCAAGCGTCAAAGTCGGCTGCGCGTTTTCCTTCAACGTCTCGGCGAATGCTTCCTCCGCGACCTCGCCCGAATCTCCGAGCCGCACGTAGCGCGGGCGCAGATTTTCCACTGCGAGACCGGTCACTTCGCTGATCGCATCGCGCAAGAGTCCGCCGCCGACGTTCATCGTCCGCATGTCGTTCAAGGCGAACTGATGCCCCGCGAAGTAGCGCGCAGCGCGCGTCAAATCTTCGTCGTCGAGAGAATCAAAATACGCGCCGAGCAGCGCGGCCTTCTCCAATTTCTTCGTCGTCGCTGAGACGGACTCCGCCACACGCGCGAAATCTTCAAGCGTGCCTGACTCATTTCTGTCTGCGACGGGCGCGGCTGTTGCTTTCTTCATTCGAGCCATAGTTTTCGGAAAGGGCGCGTGTTCTGTCCACGCTCATTTTTGTCAAAGCAAAATATTTACAAGGATGGACAGAATAGACAGGATGAAAGACAAATGATGAATGCGGAATGATGAATATAGGGCGAAGTTTCTTGTCTTTCACTCATCACTTATCACTCATCACTCATTACTCATCACCTGCTTTATCCTGTCTATCCTAATCCATCCTTGTAAATTGATTTCTTGCTTCCACTGAGGCGTCACGTTCTATAGTTGCTCAACGAGCATCGAATCTGGACTCACGCGCACGGCGAAATTTTTATCCGGCGCGCCGAAGATGTCGGGGTTCAGGATCGAGGCGAGCAGTTCCGCGCCGTCCACGACGCGCGGCCCCGGACGACTGAAAAAGCTTGTCGCATCCACCGCCCATACTTCGCCGGCGCGGACGGCGGGCAGTTCGTGCCAGCCGGCGGGCAGACGCGCCGTCGCGAGCGCGCGGATGATGTCCTCTTTGTAGTAGCCGCACGGAATGAACACGATGACCTCCGGCGCATAATTGCGGATGGCGGCGGCGGTCGTCTGCACTGATTTGCCGCCGGCCTGCCCGAACGTGTGTTCGCCGCCGGCGAGCGCGACCTGTTCGGGAACCCAGTGGCCGGGCGCAAACGGCGGCTCCAGCCATTCGAGCATCAGCGTGCGCGGGCGTGTTTCAATGGCCGACATCGCGACGGCCAGCGCGTCAACACGCACGGTCAGTTCGTTGACGAATGCCTCGGCCTCTGCCGCGCGCCCGGTCAATTCGCCGATGATGCGGATGTTGGCGAAGATGTCCGTGATGGTCTGCGGCTCAAGCGAGACGACCTGAACGTCCGTCTCGAACATGCGCGCGGCTTGCTGAACTGTTTTGTAGCTGACGGCGCACACGTCGCACAGTTCCTGCGTGATGATTAAATCCGGTTCGAGCGCGCGCAAACTTTCTTCGTCGAGGTCGTAGATCGAGCCGTGCCCGTCGAGTTGCGTGCGGACGGCGTGGTCAATCTCCGCGCTCGACATCGTCTCGTGCGAGATGCGGCTGGCCGTCAACTTCGGCTTGTCGCGGACGGTCGGCGGATAGTCGCATTCGTGCGTGACGCCGACGAGCGCATCTTCGAGGCCGAGCGCGCAGACGATTTCCGTCGCCGACGGCAAGAGCGAAACAATGCGCGGCGTCTCTCGCTTCATAAATATTTTCCCTTCATGGTGTTTGATAACTTCGTTGAGGTTCGCGCATCAGTCTCGAAGATGTCAAGAAAGCAATCAGCGTTCAGCAGTCAGCAGTCAGCTAAAAGCCGCTTCGCCATTTCGAGATTGAGAATCGAAATATCGAATCGCTAATTGTCTTTGCTGACTGCTGACCGCTGATTGCTGATTGCTCTCCTCGTTTTGTGCGCGCGGCGCGAGGGGGTACAATTCTTTCGCTTTGTAAATCACGCTAACTTTATCAAGAGGATTGACGAGATGCAGGACAAGCCGAACGATTATCCGACGACGCAGTTCGATGGCGCGTCGCTGAAAACGATCACGGAAGTTGTGCTCGAACGACGCGGGACGAACGCCTTCACCGATGAGGAAGTGCCGCAGCAGTATCTCGATGCGATTCTCAAATTCGGGGCGCAGGCTCCGAGCGGCTACAACTTACAGCCGTGGCATTTCATCGTCGTGCGCGAGGCGGAGAATCGCGCGCGTTTGCAGGCGGCGGCCTTCAATCAGCCGAAAGTCTCGCAGGCTCCGGTCGTCATCATCGCCGTCGGGATGAAGGAACAGTGGAAGACGAACATTGACGAAATTTTCCGCGAAGGCGCGGAGCGCGGCGCGGGCAATCCGGCGACGGTCGAGCAGTATAAACAGGGCGCGCTCGGGTTCGTCTCAAGCTTTGACCCGGCGCTGTGGGTTAATCGCCACACGATGATCGCTCTGACGACGATGATGCTCGTCGCGGAGGCTTACGGCTTCGACACTGCGCCGATGGAAGGCTTCGACGCGGCGGCGGTCAAACGCGAGTTCAACATCCCCGAAGAAGGCGAAGTCGTCTGCCTGCTCGCCATCGGTCGCGCGAAAGACCCGGACAAGGCTTATCCCGGTCGCTTCGCGCTCGAACGCATCGTCTCCGGCGAGCGTTACGGCGAAGCGTGGAAAGAGGAATAGTTCAAGGTTCAAAGTTTAAGGTTCAAAGTTAGAAACCTCTTCTTGACTTTGAACCTTGAACCTTTGAATTCAGTGTGAGAAGTATGAATGTAGAAACGGATGTGCGTGTCGCGGGCGTGGTTGACCACATCGCGATGAAGTCGGAGGACTTGACGCGAGACGTGCGCGAGTACGAGCGTCTGGGTTTTCGCGTCGAGACTTTGTACGACGACTGGGCGATGTTGAGAGACGTGCGCGGCTTCGGTCTCGCGTTGCTCGCGCCCGGCTCGAAGCATCCGCCGCATCTGGGTCTGCGCGTCGAGACGCGCGAGGCTCTCGACGCGGCGGCGCGGCGCGAGAATCGTCCCGTCAAAGAGCACCGCGACCGCACGCTTTCTTTTTACACGAAGGGCGTCAGCGGCCACGCCGTCGAAGTGATTTATTATCCGCCGGAGTACGGTAAGGAGTAGTTCAAGGTTCAAAGTTCAAAGTTCAAAGTCACGGGCTGGCTTTTCAACTTTGAACTTTGAACCTTGAACTTTGAACTTGATGTTGCACGCCTATTACGCATTTTTAGAGACCATCGGGACGAGCGAGTTGATGGTCATCGCGTTCGTAGCCTTGATCGTTTTCGGGCCGCGCAAGCTGCCCGAACTGGCGCGCAAACTGGGACAGAGTATGGGCGAGTTCAAGCGCGCGTCGGACGAGTTCAAGCGCACATGGGAGCACGAGGTCGAGATGGAGCGACTGGACATTGGAGGGCAACGCGCCTCGCAGGATGCGACCGTCTCGCGCGCCGGGTTGCCAGCCGTCAGCGACGTTGATGCGGCGGCGATAGCGAGCGACACGACTTTGACGGGCGGCGTGGACGAAACCTTGATGAGCAGCGTGGGCGATCCGCAGATGGCGACGATGAGCGAGACACAGTCCGCCACCACTATCGCGCGCCACACTTCGCGCGGCACATCCGACGCCTTCACGGCCACCGATTCAGACACAAGTTCGCACGAAACGACGGAGACGAAAGCCGTCACTGCTACCACTCCTCCGCCGGGCAAAGAAGACTGGCTCTAAATCCAACGCGACCGCAACAGCACGCAGACGCCGCACACAAAAATTCACCTCCAAGATGCCCGCAAAACTACCGTCCAAAAATCGAGAGCCGGAGCGCGAAGAGACGCGACTCAGCGGGCAGATGTCTTTTCTCGACCACTTGGACGAAGTGCGCGGGCGGCTCATCCGTTCAGTCCTCTTCGTCTTCGTTGCGCTCATTTTTTGCTGGTTCGTCTCCGACCACATTTATAATTTTCTCTCCGTCCCGATTCGCCGCGCGCTCGCCGACGCCGCGCAGAGACCTCTCGCGCTGCAAGGCTTGACGGGACAGGAGACAATCCTGCCGCTCAACTCGATTAAAGAGGGCGATGTCGGGCGATACATCTTCGCTGAATCCACGAAGCTGGGGACGAGCGTGATACCGGCGGGCGCGTCTGTGGCGGCGCGCGTCGGCAAGGACGCGACGGGCGCTGTCGGCGTCTTCACGGACGAAGCCATCTACGCCAACCAGACCGTTATTCCGAAAGGCGTGCGGCTGCCCGTGGACTTCAACGCGCAGCCCGAAACCATGCCCGGCATCGAAGACAAGCTCGTCGTGCGGACGGCGATGGAGCCTTTCTCGCTCTATCTGTCAGTGTCTCTCTACGCTGCCGTCTGCCTCTCCGTGCCGTTTCTGCTGTGGCAAATCTGGGCGTTCATCGCGCCCGGCCTCTACCCGCACGAACGCGGCTACGCGCTGCCGTTCATCCTGCTCTCGACGATCTCGTTCGTCATCGGCGCGGCCTTCGCTTACTACATTTTGTTTCCACCGGCGGCGGCTTACTTGCTTGGCTTAGGCTCGAACTTTCGGCTCTTTCTCAACGCCTCGGACTACTTCGACTTCATCGTCCTCATCATGCTGGCGATGGGCGTCGTCTTCCAGATGCCGGCGATCACCTACATTCTCGCGCGCATCGGGCTGGTCAACGCGGGTTTTCTGGTACGCCACTGGCGCATCTCTCTCGTCGTCATCTTAATCGCCGCCGCCGTGCTTTCGCCGACGAACGACATCCCCAACATGCTGCTCTTCGCCGCCCCGATGCTCGTCCTCTACGTTATCTCAATCTTCATCGCGTGGATGTTCGCCAAGCCCCGCACGACGGAGTAAAGAGGCAACGGGGGGCAACCGTAACTCCGCCGGTCGCATCCTTGACTGTGTCTCAGTTGGGTTCTACAATTCGGCGCGAAAGTTCGGCGATGTCTGGATTTCGAGCCTCTCGGTGGGATGCTTTTGACGGCGGGCTTCCAGCGTCGCCTTTTTCTGATTCAATTCACGCTACAAACCCCCTAACAGATGCGCTATCAAACGTCCCGGGCGCGTCCGACTTCAAAGATCAACGTGCATAGCAACACCTGCAACAATTTAGGAGTAAGACTTATGATGGCTCGTCATCAACGGATGCTTTCCCTCGCTTTGGCCTTTACGTTTCTGGCCGCCTCTGCCTCGCCCGCTTGGGCGCAGCAAAAGGATAAAGGCCAGTCAGACCCCGGTTCGCGCGAGCGGAACGTCAAGACAGAGAAACGCAATTATTACAAAGAGTGGTTGGAGAAGGACGTGCCCTACATCATCACGGACGATGAAAAGCGCGCCTTCAAAAAGCTCGTCTCCGATGACGAGCGCGAGCAGTTCATAGACATCTTCTGGCACAAGCGCGACCCAGACCCGGACACGGACGAGAACGAGTACAAGGACGAATATTACGAGCGCATCGCTTACGCCAACGAGCACTTCGCCTCCGGCATCCCCGGCTGGAAGAGCGACCGCGGGCGCATCTATATCATGTTCGGCCCGCCGCACGAGAAAGAGTCGCATCCATCCGGCGGCACTTATGACCGCGAGTCCACAGAGGGCGGCGGCACGACTTCGACCTACCCGTTTGAGAAGTGGTTCTATCGTTATTTGCCCGGCGTCGGCTCCGGCGTCGAGATCGAGTTCGTTGACCCGACAGGCTCCGGCGAATATCGCATCGCGCGCTCGCCGAACGAGAAGGACGCGCTCTTGAACGTGCCCGGCGCGGGACTGACCACCTCAGAAGAACTCGGACTCTCCAGCAAAGCGGATCGCATCTCTGGCGCGAGCAGCATCGGTTATTCCGGCCCCGGCGCGCGTGAGTCCGACAGCCCTTTCACGCGCCTCCAACTTTTGAGCGACCTCCAGAAAGCGCCGCCGATTGTCGGCGCATCGGAAAATGGATTGACCGTCACCGGCACGGGCGCGACCGAAGACAGCGCGCTCGACTTCGACGCGCGCGTGGACTTCTTCCGTCAGTCGGATGATCGCGTCATCACCGCCATCACCATTCAGACCGACAACGACAATCTGACTTTTAAGGACGCGGGCGGCATCCAACAAGCGCGTCTCAACATCACCGGGCGCGTCACGTCCGTCGCGGGACGGCGCGTCACGAGCTTTGAAGACCCCGTCACGACTTCGGCGACCGTGGAAGAACTGGCGAGCGCGAAGACGCGCAAGTCTATTTATCAGAAGGCGCTCCCGCTTCCGCCCGGCACATACAAAGTTGACGTGCTCGTGCGCGACGTGAACAAGGGCACGCAGCATAGCCAGCCCATCGGCTTCACCGTGCCGAAGTTCGAGCCGAACAAGCTCGCGACCTCGACGATGGTGTTGGCCGTCAAACTGCAAACGCTCGGCGAGCAACTGCCCGGCATGTTTTCCATCGGCGGCTTCAAAGTGATTCCCAACGTCGCCGGCACGTACAAGCGCGGCCAGGACGTAGGCATCTACATGCAGGTCTATAACGCGGGAATTGACCAGACGACTTTGCGTCCCTCGGTTGATGTCGAGTACGCGCTTCTCAAAGATGGCAAGGAAATCTTGAAGCAGGCCGAAGACTGGCGCGGACTCTCCGACGGCGGCCAGCGTCTGACGCTCGCGCGCCTGCTCCCGACGAGCATGCTCGCGCCCGGCCAGTACGAGATCACGATTCGCGTCCGCGACCGCGTCTCCGGCCAGTCGCTCGCGCCCACGTCCAAATTCACCATCACCGCCGACAAAGAGAAATAGACTCGGCGAGCATCAACGGGCAATAACTTAAACGGGCAGCACGCTTCGACTAAACATCGAAACGCGCTGCCCGAAGTTTTATTGACACCGTCCGCGCGGCGAGCATACGATTCGCCTTGACTCGCGCCAGCGGCGCACGACGCTTACCTTGCGAAATCCTCTCAAGGATTCCGTTAACCTCAATGATGGTCGCAAAGGAGCAAATTGATGAACTCTCAAGATACAAATTCTCAACTTCAAGGTCGAAGACCAAATGTCGTCAAAGGTGTCTTACTAATCGCGCTTCTCGCGTTGTGTGTGATGGGAATTGTGTCTGGCACAGCGCAATCTTCGCAGGACAAGACTCCCGCCTTGCCTGTCATTGAAAGGGAGTTCAAAAACACCTTGCCCGACCACTTGCCGATCAAGATCAAGCTCAAGAGTGAGAAATCGTTCAAGGATTTACAGAACAGGAACTGGGCGCGCGAGTTTGAGATCGAAGTCAAGAATGTTTCAAATAAGCCCATCTATCACTTAAGAATGCTTGTCGAACTACCGGACGTGAAAGGTGAAAGCGGCCTCTCCATAGCCTTTCCCTTAAGCTACGGCAGAGCAGAGTTGTTTGACTTTGATGTTCCGCTTCGATCAGATGACGTGCCAATCCAGCCCGGCGAGACTTACACATTCAAAATCCCCCCTCAACTTCAAAGGGGATGGGAGGCGCTCGTCATCAGACGCGGCATTGCGAAAGACGAGCCTAAAAAAGTTCATCTCATTTTTGATGATTTGAACTTCGGCGACGGAACGGGATTTCGCTTTCAGACTGGCGAGTCGTTTGACATACATAAAAAGCGTGCATCTGGTTCGTGCTTGGGAAATGAAAGGGGTGAGGAAAATGCAATGGCTGTGCGAGACGAGCCACCCGATTATCTAGAAGCGCAGCTATTTCAAACATCCAAAGTTTTTCTACCGGCGAGCTTCATGCCGGTAAATTTTTCTGTGTCGAATAAACCTAAAGTAGCAAGCAGTAGTTCTATTGCTCGTGCAGATATTTGCTGTCCCAGTTCGCCTTGCCATCACTTAAAAATCGCCATAAACGTCTGCTGCGGGATAGAGGTAAGAGGGGCTGTATCCGCCTCGTGTACTGACCCAGCAGGATCGTGTACAGCATATACTTCTGAGGAGATACCTTGTGACGGCGCAGGCGCAGGCCATTATTGTATTGAAGACACTTTACTACCTTCTTGCCCCGACCCCACGCCAGAGCCGACGCCGACGCCGGAACCGACGCCGACGCCGGATTGCGACCCGAACGAACAACCCAATCCCACGAATTGCTTATGCGATAGAGGCAATCCGAATCAGCCGGTCTGGTCTTGTCTCTGCTTAGGTAGTCCAGCGGACTATCACTTATTTCCCTCGAACTATGGCTGTGATTCCGACGAGTACAATGACGGGCACGACTGTTGCAAGCCCGTCTGCACTCCGCCGAAAGAGTTAGACTCAACGGGACATTGCGTCTGCCCCGCCGACCATCCGAGCTGCGGCTCAGGATATTTCTACAGTTCGGTCACCTGCCAGTGCCGTGTTAATGGAAGTTCGCCAATTGTGGTTGATGTCAACGGCGATGGCTTCAATCTCACCGATAGCGCAGGCGGCGTGAGCTTCGACATTAACGGCGATGGCACTAGTGAGCGCCTGTCATGGACGGCTGCCGGGACGGACGACTCATGGCTCGCGCTTGACAGAAACGGCAACGGGAAGATGGACGACGGCACAGAGTTATTCGGCAACTTCACGCCACAAACGCCATCACCTAACGAGAACGGCTTTCTCGCGCTCGCCGAGTATGACAAGCCCGCCAACGGCGGTGACGCCGACGGCCTCATCACCAAGCACGATGCCATCTTTTCCAGCTTACGCCTGTGGCAGGACGCGAACCACAACGGCGTCTCAGAGCCGCAGGAGTTGCACTCGCTCAAAGAGTTGGGCTTGAAATCAATCGGTCTGGACTACAAAGAGTCGAAGCGGACGGACAGGTACGGCAATCAATTTCGCTATCGCGCGAAGGTCAAGGACACGCATGACGCGCAACTCGGTCGCTGGGCGTGGGACGTGTTCCTCGTCACGGCACATTGAGACATGAGTGTGCGCTCGCGATTCTTATCTGTAATCGCGTCGAAATTCACCATCACCGCCGATAAAGAGAAATAGATTCGGCGAGCATCAACGGCGCTAGCTCAAACTTCGGGCAGCACGCTTCGACTAAACATCGAAACGCGCTGCCCGAAGTTTTATTGACACCGTCCGCGCGGCGAGCATACGATTCGCCTTGACTCGCGCCAGCGGCGCACGACGCTTACCTTGCGAAATCCTCTCAAGGATTCCGTTAACCTCAATGATGGTCGCAAAGGAGCAAATTGATGAACTCTCAAGATACAAATTCTCAACTTCAAGGTCGAAGACCAAATGTCGTCAAAGGTGTCTTACTAATCGCGCTTCTCGCGTTGTGTGTGATGGGAATTGTGTCTGGCACAGCGCAATCTACGCAGGACAAGACTCCCGCATTGCCTGTCATTGAAAGGGAGTTCAAAAACACCTTGCCCGATCACTTGCCGATTAAGATCAATCTCAAGAGTGAGAAATCGTTCAAAGATTTACAGAACAAGAACTGGGCGCGCGAGTTTGAAGTCGAGGTCAAGAATGTTTCAAATAAGCCGATCTATCATCTGCGAATGCTTGTCGAACTACCGGACGTGAAAGGTGATACCGACCATCCAATAGCCTTCCCCTTAAGCTACGGCAGAGCGGACTTGATAAACTTTGATGTTCCGCTTCGATCAGAGGATGTGCCAATCCAGCCCGGCGAGATTTACACATTCAAAATCCCCCCTCAACTTCAAAGGGGATGGGAGGCGCTCGTCATCAGACGCGGCATTGCGAAAGACGAGCCTAAAAAAGTTCATCTCATTTTCGTAAATTTGAACTTCGGCGATGGAACAGGATTTCGCTCTCCTACCGGACACTCGTTTGACATACACAAAGAGCGTGCATCTAATTCCTGCTTGGAGAATATAGGGTATGAGGAGAATGCGACAAATGTAAAAGACGAGCCGCCCGATTATCTGAGGATAATGCCACTTCGATCATCCTTCTCTTTTCTACCGGCAAATTTCCTGCCGGTAAGTTTTTCTGTGTCGAAGAAATCTGAATCCGCAGTCGCTAGTTCTGTTGCCCGTCCAGACATTTGTTGTCCCAGTTCATCTTGCCTTCGCCTTAAGAATGTCACCAATGTTTGCTGTGGGATAGAGGTAAATAATGCTGGCTCGGCGTCCTGCACTGATCCGGCGGGCCGGTGCACATTATATACTTCTGAGGACATTCCTTGTGACGGCCCAAGCGCGGGTCTTCATTGCGTTGAAGACATATTACTGGATGCTTGCCCCGACCCCACGCCAGAACCGACGCCGACGCCGGAACCGACGCCGACGCCGGATTGCGACCCGAACACAAAACCCAATCCTACGAATTGTAGTTGCCCGCCGAATCAACCAACAGCCCCATTTCCGCCACAGTGGTCTTGCCTCTGTTATGGAAACTCTCCGGCAGACTATCACGCATTTCCATCGAGCTATGGCTGTGATTCCGGCGAGTATAACGACGGAACTGACTGCTGCCAGCCCTATTCCACGCCGCCCATCACTCCCGCAGGATGTCAGAACAGGGGATGGTACTGGAACTACTCGGGCGGATATTGTCAGGACACGCCATGGTATTGCGACAACGAGCCGGACTGCCGTTCGGGAGGGGTGTGGAATTTCAATACCTGCCGCTGTGACTATCTGATTTCTCCTATTGTCGTAGATGTCTCCGGCAATGGATTCAACCTCACCGATGGCGCGAATGGAGTGAACTTCGACCTCGATGTGGACGGGACGAGAGAGCATCTCTCCTGGACAGCCGCAGACTCTGATGACGCATGGCTCGCCATTGACAGAAACGGCAATGGCACGATTGACAACGGTCGGGAGTTGTTCGGCAACTTCACGCCGCAGCCCGAACCGCCGGCAGGAGTGGAAAAGAACGGCTTTCTCGCTTTAGTCGAGTACGACAAGCCTGCGAACGGCGGCGACGGTGACGCCCTTATCACAAAGCGCGACGCCATCTTTTCCTCCTTGCGTCTGTGGCAGGACGCAAACCACAACGGCGTCTCGGAAGCGCAGGAGTTGCACGCGCTCAAAGAATTGGGACTGAAATCAATCGGCCTCGATTACACAGAGTCGAAGCGGACAGACAGGTACGGCAATCAATTTCGCTATCGCGCGAAGGTCAAGGACACGCATGACGCGCAACTCGGTCGCTGGGCGTGGGACGTGTTCCTCGTCACGGCACATTGAGACATGAGTGTGCGCTCGCGATTCTTATCTGTAATCGCGTCGAAAGTCACCATCGCCGCCGGCAAAGAGAGATAAGCCGGGCGCGGCGCGTGTGATACATTTTAGGCGATGAGCTTCAAGCTTAAGTTTGAAGCTCATCGCCTAATTTTTTCGCTTCGCCGTGTGATGGGAGGAAACTCGATGGCGCTCAACGGAAAACGTCTGAACCACTTTGGCCTGCTCATCTTCGCGCCCGTCCTAATCCTCACAGGCGCGCTCGGATTCATCCTCCCCGCCGACAAGGCTCTAACGAGCGGGGCGACCGCTTATAACATTTTTCACATCATCTTCGGCGCGCTCGGACTTTTGCTCTCACTCTCGAAGCGAGACAATTTTATCCGCGCCTTCAACGTCGGCTTCGGCCTCCTCGATTTGTATCAAGCCTTCGCGAGCTTCGCGCATCTCTTCCCCGAACAGGTTTTTCAATGGAAGACAACCGACGACATTCTCCACATCATCATCGGCGCGGCGCTCGTCCTTGTCGGACTCTACAAACGCGAAAGTTGAGAAGCCCACGCGCTGATGTTGCGGAGTCGCTCACGAGATGGCGCGTGCGATGGCGAAGGCGGCGGCGGCGGCGAGTCCTCCGACGAGCATCGTCTGGATACCGCTTCGCACGGGCGTCGAACCCGTGTAGCGGCCTTTGACGTAACCGAATACGAGCAACGCCGCGAGCGTGACAATCACAGAGACGCGCAGTGCAACTTGCGCCTGCGATAAAATCATGTACGGGCAGAGCGGGATCAGCCCGCCTGCGATGTACGCTCCGGCGATGGTGAGCGCGCTCGTCAACGCGCGTTTCGGATTCGGCTTCTCCAACCCCAATTCAAACCGCATCATAAAATCTATCCACGCTGCCGGTCGTTCGCTCAAGGCTTTGACGATGGGAGCGGCTTCCGCCTCATGCAGCCCGTAAGAGCGAAAGACCTTCGCCACTTCCGCCATCTCCTCGTGCGGCATCGAGATGATTTCCTCTCCCTCGCGCGCTCGCTCGCTCTCGTAATGTTCGGCGTCGCTCTTCGCCGCTAAGTAGCCGCCCAACCCCATCGCGATTGAACCGGCGGCGATCTCCGCCAGCCCCGCCGTGATAATGATGTTCGACGAATTGACCGCGCCGGAGAGTCCCGCCGCCAGCGCAAAAGGAACGGTCAAGCCGTCCGACATGCCGATCACGATGTCGCGGACAATATCGTTATCGGTAAAGTGTCGCTCGACGTGTCTGGTCTGTGGCATCCACGAAGATTAGCCGACTCCTCGCGAACGGGCAAAGCAAAAACGCCGCGTATCTGAGCTAATCTGCACCAAGCAAGCAATATGGAATCATGAATTTGAGAAGGGGTGCTTGAGATTCGTTATTGAGACGTCGGCTTTAATGAGGTGTCAGAAGCGTATTTCAATTCACAAGGCATCTTGTGCTAATTTCAACATTTCATCTAAAAGCTCTTTAAGTTTGGGGCATCTATCATAAGCGACCTCAGGATCAAGACGATCAAATAATTCTTTACCATTCACAACTTTCTTGTAATCTCGATGGAGTCTATCTTGGTAAAGACGTCTAAGTAGTTTGGCAGGTGGCTCTGTGAAATTAACAGTTTCAGGCTTAGTAATTCTGCCCGGAAGTCCGCTAAGTATTCCTGCCGGAAATAGCTCTGGTTGGCTTAATAGCCAAGCTTCGGTTTCATGTACTGCGAAGAATTGACGAAATCTTGAATGGCTCACTTCAATTTCAATTACCTCTTTTGCCCAGTTATATCTTTCTTCTGAAGTCATCAGATGGGGAGGATAAAAGGTTGCTTGAATTCAACTTGTAAGTGCAACGAGTGGTAGTTTGAAGAATACCTCGTT
>CAXSFM010000033.1:26233-26699 GCA_964236735.1 uncultured Pyrinomonadaceae bacterium | reverse complement strand
CACGGACTCGAGGAAGGCGACGACGTCCTTGATCTCTTGCTCGCTGATTTGAAACCCGCGCACCAGCCCGGATTTGAGCGGACTGACACGTCCGTCGCCCGCGAACGGCCCGGACTCGATGAGCCGCCCGCCAGCGGCGTAATGTTTGAGCACGTCAGTGAGCGTTGGAATGCTGCCGTCGTGCATGTAAGGCGCCGTCAACGCGATGTTGCGCAGCCCCTGCGGCCGAAAGCGCCCGCGGTCCGCAGGATTCAATGTCACCTCGTACAAACCTTGATCACTCGGCGGATAGCTGCCACTTCCATCCACGTTATACAGGCCATTGTTGAAGAAGGGATATCGGACCGTGCCGTCAGTCGTGTTGAAGTCTCGATAGGATAAAGTCAGGTTGACACCGCTGTGGCAGTGAAAGCATTCGAGCTCTTCGCCGTTGAACAAAGCTGCGCCTCTTCTTTGTGGCTCGGTC
>CAXSFM010000033.1:11576-26223 GCA_964236735.1 uncultured Pyrinomonadaceae bacterium | reverse complement strand
CTTATCGCCTCGCAGAAAGCGGTCGTATGGGCTGTCGGCACTCACTAGCGACCGGCAAAATGTCGCTAAGGCAAAGATGCACTTTTCGACCGTGACGCCGGAGGGACTGCCTGGAAAGGCAGCGCGGAACTGCTCGGCGTATGCGGCGTCGCTATCGAAGCGGGCGAGGACTTTGGCGAGATTGCCGTCGCTGACCCCTAGCTCCACCGGATTGTCCCCTCGGATGGGTACCTGCAGCTGATCTTCGAGCGCCAAGAGGCCGTTGTTCGCCCAAGTTAGTGTCGAGTGGTAAACCGCATTGGCCAACCCCGGACTGTTCCGCCGAAGTGCGTCGCCGGTCGAGCCGGTCGGCATCCTCTTGCCATCCGTGAACGCGAGCATTTGCTGGTGACAGCTCGAGCACGACTGGGTCTGGTTTCCGGACAGCCGCCGGTCGTAGAACAGTCGCCGTCCGAGGGCGAGCTTCTCCGGCGAAGGCAGATTGAATGGGGGGATCGCCGGCACCTCGAGGTAGTCCGGGATAGCCAAGATGGCTCGCCACTTGAGCTCCGGCGTTTCCGCGTCAGAGGTAACGGCGGTCGGCGGATCAGAGCACCCGGCTCCGAGCAACGTGAGCATCAGGGCGCTCGCGGCAAGCCGCACGCGCCAAGATCGCGGTCTCGACTTCATCGTGAGCGTGCCTCGCCGCTTATCGGAGGCGAGGGACCTGCGCGATCTTGACGAACGCGGAGTCCTTCTGGGCATCGGCCGCGCCGGTCGTCATGTCCAGACCGAAGCTGCCGAACACCGGCGTGCAGTCCGGCTCCATCGGGGACGAGTGGCACTCGACTCCGGGCCCCTCGCCGATGACCTCGAACGTGGCCGAGTCATAGGTTGGCGCGATGAAGTCGACGCCGTCGACGATTTTGCGAAGGTCGACCCCGACCGCGTCGGTGTCCAGATCGAACGAATCGAGCGCGACCGACGGAGTGTTGATGAAAGTGCAGGCGTCGCGATCCTCGAGTGCCTTGATACCGTCCCCGGTGGGGGCGCAGTCGCGACTGCCGAGATGCACGTAGCCAGCGCCGGTTGCGCCTGTGTCGTCACGCACGCTGAAGTTGAAGACGAAGTGCCGGTAGCCGGTGTTCCAGTTCCAGTACATCTCGTTCAGCGGAGATGGTGCGCCCTCTGGGGTGTCCGTCGCGATCGTCTTTTTCATGAGACTCTGAGGCACTCCTACGTCAAACGAGACGGAGCTGACCTGATGCAGACGCGTCGTCCCAGTGAGAGCCAGGTGCGTCCGCGCCGTCCCCTCCGCATACGCGACGGACGATGCACTGCAACTTCCCTCGCTGTTGCCAGTCAGATCGATGAGCGCGACGGCGCCGTCCGGCGATGCGTACTGAAATTCGTTCTCGTCGAGCACTACCTCGACCTCGCGCCCCTCTGCGTCCTTGAACTTCGGGTTACTGAGGTAGAAGCGCAGATCGTTGATGCCGAGATGCGAATCGCCCGACGGACCGAAGCCATACAAGTCATCGCTACAACCGACCGCGTGTCCGTCTACCAACGCCGCGAATTGAAGCTCGAACGGCGCAGGGCTTTCCGGCTTGGCGTCTGAGCCGCAGGCAGCGACTCCCCATGCGCAGACGACGACCAAGAAAATAGAGTGCTGCGTCTGCGCGAATACGGTCATTGATGAGGCTGCCACGAGCCAGCAGGTATCACAGCAGGCGGCGTGATCGGGCGCGGCAAAACAGCGCACCACCCCGGGATCGATGGCCCGGAGCGCGCAGGTCTCGCCGCCTACCGCCCTGCTCGAATACTCGGTTCCAGCAGGCACCCCCACTGTGGGGCCGTCGTGAGCGGCAAGTCTACCTCACCGCGTCTCGGCGCGTTCTATCGTCTACGACCGGGACGCGCTGCGTCGGCGCTCAAGGCGCGGTCGGAGGTGCGAGAAGAGTCGGTGCATCAGCCCCGATGAATACCTAGTGCACCGCATGTGATATGCCATCAACAATCGCAAGCGATTGTTCCGCTTCGCGGCACGCGGTGCACTAGGCTGTTTCACCGGGGCTGTCGCCCCGGAGCCCCACGCCTGCTTCGCGGGCTGCTAGTGCCGCGACTCGGCAAAATACTTCGCATCAACTCACATGCGCTGCACTAGCTCACTGCGAAAAAGTAGTTGCTAGAGTCGCAAAGGAGGATTTCGATATCTACTTGCCCAACGCACTAGACTGCCGACATGGCAAACTCTGTGACCGGAAGGGTATTAACTCCTTCCGACGAGCTCTGGCCAAGGCATTGCTCGAGTGCGTCGACACTGCGCTCGAGCTCGGCGCTTCTTCCGGGGGGGGCGCATCCCGGGCGGCGACATCAATGATGCCAGAGCCTTCACGCCTTCTACGTGAACGGGTTCGGCTTGCCCAACGTCCTGCCGCAATTTTTCCCTGGCATTCGACGACGCACGCCGGCGGTCGTCGCGCACCCCATCGAGTACGACGAACAACCAAATTCGGCCGACGGTCTGTTGGTCACGGATCCGGCTCTGCTGGCCAATGCTCTAAGCGCGGGGGGCAGTTTGTCGAATCCACCGCGCTGCGTGTTTCGAGACATTTGCAGCCTTGAGCAGGTCATTGTGCAGCCAGCGGCAGGCGCTCCGGCCGGCTACGAAGTGGTCTTCCTGTGGTGCACCGACTACCCGGCTTCGCAGTTCCCTGGTGACAACATCGCCAACCCGTCTGAGCTCGGGCGAGTGACGGCGCGGGGCGGGTGTTCGTGTTGAGCTCCAATGAGCAAAGCGAGCTTGTCACCTCCGAATGCGCGACGCGGTTTCGCGATTCCTCGCGACGGGCTATTGTCGGTTGCGCTGCAAGCTCGGACGGTCGGAAGCGTACGACGCCATCGGCAACTACATCGAGAACTACTACAACGCGGAACGACGGCCACTCGGCCGCCGGAAACGAATCACCCATCAACTTCGAGCTGGCCAATTCCGGTCTGCTCACGGCATAGTCACCCTAACAATCTGTCCGGAAATTCCGGGAAACTCCACCGCCGCGCTTGCCCCATGGTGTGCACAGGACATACGGCTGATTCACTAACACACGCTGGGTGTTTTCGTCGCTGGACCGTCGCGCTCATCGATCCGACTGGCAACCCCGAGGGAAGTTAATTTGCATCGTCTGTGGCTGATGCGGAGGGGACGGCGCGGACGCACCTGGCCCTCACTGGGACGACGCGCCTGCATCGGGTCAGCTCCATTTCGTTTGACAGCTCGAATGTTTTCACGGCCAACGCGGTGTCAACCTGACTTCATCTCTATCGAGACTTCAACGCGACGGACGGCACGGTCCGATATGCTCAATCACCGCGCAGCTGGGCACTACGGATGGCGTTTCTTGTCGCCGGTTTACGCAGCATCAATGCCATAAGCAAGAAAGGGAGCGCGGCGAGCGCGCCGGCGGCCAGACCTGCGAGGGCTGGCCCAACGCGATCCCACGTGCCGAGAACAGTGTTGCGCCCGTAAGTAAACATCGCAGTCCCGTACGCCCAGCGCAGCGTGAATACGGCGATGATGGTGACGGCCGCCCAGTTGGCGCGCTCGACATTGCCTCGGCCGCGCTCATGGAGAGCAAGCAGGCGCAGCGCGCCCACGAGACCGAGCAAGCCACAAACCAATAGCGCCAGGAAGAACCAGGGAAGGATGTCGAGTGCCGCGTAGCCCATGCCCGGCATGTGCTCGACCAGCGCAATGGAGGCCATCCCCATGGCTGACCCAGCTAGCGTCCATGATGCCCCCACGTATAGCCAGAAGACCGCCGCGATGGTCGCGGCGCGCGGACGGACCGGCGCGGTCATTGGCGGACTTGCAGCGACTCATAGGACAATTGCAAGGCACCACTTGCCATGGTCACCAGTGCGAAGAGCGCTGCCACGAGGCCAAGGCCGGTCCCCGCGAGCACGATGGCGCGAGCGGTTCTCAAGATGGCGTCAGCTTGGCTCTCTGATTGGCAGTCAATCTTCGCCGAGATACCTCGCATTAGCCACAATGCGACGGCGCCGAATAGCAGACCGAACGGCGCGAGCAGGCAGGTCATGACGGCGGCCGTGCGCCAGACATCCGCCCGGGTGTGCTGCACCGCGCGACGACGTTGTTGGTCGCCCAGCTCCTGATACGGCCAAGGTTCCCCGCTCACTTGGAATCCCATTCCGGTTCCATAGCGGGCTCTGAGTTCCCTCGCAAGTGTCGCGTGTCCTCAATGCGCACCACGCGCGCCACAGCCCCTGAGCTCTCGATCATCGGTCGATCCCGAGCCTAGAGCGGACGCGATTTTCCGCGTGTGGTAATAAACCGGGGTAGCCCACGTGAAGTTTGTTCGACACATCTTGTTTAGCGTGCTGGTCATGGTTGTCAGTGGCTGCAGTAAAAGCTGTCACGGGAGCGGTGCGTCGGCAGCGTGCGTTGTCGACGTGATCGCGGGGGGCGACGCCACGTGCCTCAGGCTCCGGGATGGCAGCTATCGCTGTCGCGGTGAAAACGATGGCTTCGCCTTCACCCACGGTGAGTGGCCCGGCTTGAGCGCCCCGCGCCCTTGGGTCGCCATGCCAAGCCAGTTCAATTCGATTCGGCTCTCGCCCGGCCGAACTTGCGGGCTCGATGCAGACCGCACCCTCTGGTGCTGGGGACGCAACTCCTTCGACCTGCATCCCAGTCACGACACGGAGCCAACCCCGCTCGCAATGCGAAGATTCGGCACCGGGATCCAGAGCTACGACGCGAACCGAGAGAACACGTGCGTGGTGCGCGAAGGACACGTCTCTTGCATAGGATTCAACGGACGCTACGAGCCCACGCTAATTCAGGGGCTGCCGCCAGATGTGATTTGGGTCGGCGTTGGGATCTGGTTGGGCTGCGCAGCGACCCGCAGAGACATCTTTTGTTGGGGGAGGTATGGGTGGGCCCAGCCGAACGGTTCGCCCCACGCCATCGAGCCAGACTTCCGTGGCGATACCGCGACAGCGGTGAAGGTTGGTTCGCTTCCGGCCGACTTTGCCGGGGGCGCCCTCGGCGCGGCAGCAGGCTGCGCATTGTCAAACCTGCACCGAGTGTATTGTTGGGGCAATGCCCATTGGGGTGAGTGGGGAACGGGAGTCATCACCCGCTGTGACGACACCCCTTGCGCTGAGCACGACTTTCGCTCTTTGCACGAGGTCGCTCTAGTCTCCGGGGACGCGACTCAGCTGATGGGCGGGGGTGCTACGTTTTGTGTCGTGCGCACTGACCACACCCTTTGGTGTTGGGGCAACAACAACAATGAGCGGGTCTCGTCACGCACGACGTACGATCCCGACCGAAAGATGATGGTCGAGGTGGACGAGCCGCTGCCCATTCAACTCAAGCGACTCGGCTCGGACAACGCCGAGGTGCGGCTCGGCACAGCACACGGCTGCGTCAAAAAGCTAGACGGTTCAGTCGTGTGCTGGGGCAGCAACTATTACCGCCAAGTTGCCGACGATGCCTGCTTGGCAGATGCCTGCTTTCCCCGAGAGCTGAGCTACGACTGCCAGGCCGTCCCTCCGGCCCCCGCGCCTTGATCTTCGCTACTTCTTAAACGCCGCAGGCGCCCTCGAACCGACCGTGGACACGCTCCCCGGCAGGAAGAGGTCGGCTTGCGGGTGCTCTGTGCGGTATGGTCGGGTTCAAGCGAGAGTTCACGTGAAGTTTGTTCGACACATCTTGTTTAGCGTGCTGGTCATGGTTGTCAGTGGCTGCAGTAAAAGCTGTCACGGGAGCGGTGCGTCGGCAGCGTGCGTTGTCGACGTGATCGCGGGGGGCGACGCCACGTGCCTCAGGCTCCGGGATGGCAGCTATCGCTGTCGCGGTGAAAACGATGGCTTCGCCTTCACCCACGGTGAGTGGCCCGGCTTGAGCGCCCCGCGCCCTTGGGTCGCCATGCCAAGCCAGTTCAATTCGATTCGGCTCTCGCCCGGCCGAACTTGCGGGCTCGATGCAGACCGCACCCTCTGGTGCTGGGGACGCAACTCCTTCGACCTGCATCCCAGTCACGACACGGAGCCAACCCCGCTCGCAATGCGAAGATTCGGCACCGGGATCCAGAGCTACGACGCGAACCAAGAAAACACATGCGTGGTGCGCGAGGGGCAGGTGTTTTGCATAGGATTCAACGGACGCTACGAGCCAACACCGATCCAAGGACTGCCGTCAGATGTGATTTGGGTCGGCGTCGGCAATTCCCTCGGTTGCGCCGCGACCCGCAGAGACGTGTATTGCTGGGGGGGATACAGCTGGACGCAGCCGGATGGCTCGCCCTACGTTCTCTGGGGCTCGCTTCCGGCTCAGCCGGACAGTGCGGTCAAGGTCGGCACACTGCCAGACGAGTTTTCAGAGGGCGCCGTTGGCGTGCAAGCAGGCTGCGCTTTGACAAAATCGCAAAGACTCTATTGCTGGGGTGGCACCAACTCCGGAGAGTGGGGAACGGGTGCCCTTTCGCATTGCCAGGCCGCCCCTTGCCCCGAGTACAATTTCCGCTCGTTGCACGAGGTCTTATCTATATCAGGTTCGGCGATTCACCTAGTGGGGGGAGCGGCCACCTTCTGCGCCACGCGTACAGATCACACCGTCTGGTGCTGGGGGGGCAACGGCAAGGAAGTGGTGTCGACCCGTACGGCGTACGACCCCGAGCGCAAGGCAATGGCTGAGGTCGACGAGCCTTCGCCGGTGGAGCAAAAGCGGCTCGGCGCCAACAACGCCGAAGTGCGCCTCGGAGACGCACACGGCTGCGTCAAGAAGCTAGACGGCTCGGTAGTGTGCTGGGGCAGCAACTACTACCGACAAATTACCGACGATGCCTGCTTGGCAAACGCCTGTTTTCCCCGAGAGCTGAGTTACGACTGCTCGGCAGTCCAGCCGGCGCGCAGTCCTTGATGTTCACTATCTCTTCGACGACGTGGGCGCGCCCTTGAGTCGAACCGTGAACACGCCGTTCATTTGAATGTCGACGTTACGCATCTTCCAATATAGATTTTGTTGCTCGTCGTTCACCGTCGCCTCCTGACCAGGCGTGAACGGATCGGTAAAGACGATCCGCGGCGTCGCCCTATTTCCCGGAGGTGGTGATGCGGGAGGCAGTGTCGGGTCGAACGGCTCCGACCCGAGCCCCACCGCCCGGACATCGCGACCGGCGTCCAGCAAGCCGTGTCCTGGCGTGCCGACGCTCGCGAACACTGCGTCTCGTACGGCTTCGGCTCGGGCGGTCGATAGCTTGAGGTTCGCCGCCCGGGCCTCCGCTCGAGCCTGGTCTGGAGTCTCCTTGCCCGCTTTCTCCTTGGCCTGCGCTTCTGCCCACTCAGGCGAGGTCGTGCCTTGAATATCCATAAAACCACCCTGATATTCGAGCAACTTGCGCTGCACGGCCAAGCGTACCTCGAGCAGTTGATGAGCCTTCTCGCTCACCACGGCAGAGTTGATTGGGAACTCGGCTCCGCGCATCAGAATGGTCGCGTCTTGCGATTTGTCGATCAGCTCGTCGATCGGCTCTGCCTTGCCGTCTGGCCGCGGCTGCGAGTTGAGGTTTGTATCTAGGACGATGATCGCAAGGCACAAGGTCAGCTGATAGAGCGATACACTGACCTGCGCCGTCGGCACGTCCTGCGCCTTGCCCGATTTTAACGCCCCCTTCCACTTCTGAAGCTCGCCCTTGACCGAGTCGACGCTCGGCCCTGACACCTTGGGTTTCAAGAACGCACCGCTCTTGATCGTGGTCTCCAGCACGGCGGTGGGGATGCGGAGCGGCAATGTGATGCTCACAACCGTCTCGGATTCTCCGCTCTCGACGCCAATTCCAAAGCCGACGCTCAACTTGATGCCAGGCAGTGCTTGCGCGAAGAACGCCATCCGTGCGAGCGTAAAATGCTGCGGGAACAGGTTCAAAAAGGTCTTGATTTCGCAGTCCACTGGACTCCCGCTACCGCCCGGCTTCAGCAGTGACGACGGGTCCTTGAAGTCGCTGAACGGCTTGAACTCCACCTTAGCGCCCACTCCGCCACCGAGCATGATCCCGAAATAGGTCGTGGGAGGAAAACGATCGTTAGCGGAGCCATCACCGAGAGTTTTTTCTATCTTCAGCCTGAACCCGCCAACCGACCCCTTGACGATAATCGCGTCCGCCTCAGCAACCGTCACCGGCGTGAAGGTCAGCTTGTATTTAAAGCTGCCATTCGGGCGGATGCCAAACGCCGCGAACCCGGGCAAGTTGTTCTGCTGAAGAAAGACCTGGTAGTCCGGCTCCCTCGGGAGCGGGTTGAGCACCCCGGTCTTGACCGTCATGTCGCGCTGAACCATTTGGCCCATGGCCTGCTCGAGCGTCTCGAGAATCGAGATATTTTGCGCCCCAAGGAAGTTCGAGCTCAACACGGTAGTCGTCCGCATCATGCCGCGGACTTGCGCCACCAGCTCGTCCGATAGAGGCCCATTGGGGTTCGGACTCGCGGTCACTAGCCCATTGGCGATTGTCGCAAGGGCCTGATCCATCTGGGCCTCGGCGACGCGTTCGACCGATAGGTTTGCGGCGTCATTCGCCGCGCGCCAAGCAACCACGGCTTCGATCAGACTCTTTGGCTGGGCCGGATTTGGACTGGGAGGCGCGATGACGCCGTGGATCAATTCGCTCAAAATCTTGGGCGGCAATGGCTCCACGAACTGCGTTCGGAGCGCGCTCGCGACGGCCTGCTGAGTCGCGGAGTCAACCGCATTCACGCCCGTCGTGAGCGTCTTGTTAAGGAGTGTCTCCAGCTCGAAGCTGAGCTTCGACTGAGTCGTGGACCTCACGAACAGGGACGGTGTAGCGGCGTCGCTCAACGATACGCTCACCGAAGGCACCAGGGCGTCGTTGCCTGAGTTGTGAAGCTGCATCCATCCGGCGAGCAGTCGACCGGCGAACACGGAGGCGGCGTCTGTCGTGTTGAGGATGTCAGGGTCGTCGCCGGCAGCCGGGCTGCTCAAGGCCACGAAATGCGCGGCGTTCTGTTTTGGCTTCTTGTGCAGAAACGGAACGCCCCAAGAGTGAAGGTTGGGTGTGGCCAGCAGGCAAAGCCGGCTGCCAAAGAGGATCTGCGCCTGCTGATTGCTGGAGAAGAACGGTTGCCCGGTGTGCGGATTTTTCCCAGTGAGGATTTGGTTTGGAACCGGGAAATACCAGCCCACGAGTGTGTGCCCGATCTGGTGGAGCCAGAGCGAGCTGGGCGCATCAATGTCGTTGACCTCCACTGCCTTGTTGAACGGTGGAAGCCGTTGCACGTAGAGCCCGCTCGGGTCGAATCGCGGCTGCCGCGAAGGCTTCGCCGTGGCTCTTTCCACCCCCGGCGCCGGCTCGCCCACCTTCGGACGTCGGCCGCTGTTTGCATAGCGAATCAATAGCGGAGTTGCTGCGGCGCAATGCACGACGTTGAGCTGAGACAGCAATATCTGCGCGGAGTCGCTGGAGAGGATCCGAATCGCGATCTTACGTTGACCGCTCTTAATCACGAGCGCGTTGAAGTCAACCGCCGCCGGTCCGGCAATGCCGACCGTCTGATACTGGATCGGGCTCTGCGGAGCGCTGTTGCCGTCCTCATCAATGCGACTCAGCATTTGAACGCGGAGCTCGAACGTGGGTGCCTGGATCTCTTCCTTGCTCATCACCCGGGAGACGATCCAATTCTCTGCCGAGTTCTTGGGGGCTGGGTGCTTGCTGAATGAAAGCTGCGCGAGCAGTAAGAGGCCAGTGCCAGCGCTCACCTCGTGCTGCTGCAAAGGCGCGTTGAACGAGCTCCTTGTGCCGTTGAACGTGCCGATATCGGAATCCCCGTTCGGCAGGTTGCTCTGATTCTGGATGTATTGATCCAGATCATAAACCGCGAGTAGCGCGCTCCCGCCGTCCGAAAGTATGCCGTTGCCGGAGGCGCTGAGGCCAAATACGATTCGAGCCTGCCCCGTATCAAAACGCGGCATGAGCCCGAGATCGTGGGGAACCACGGTGAAGAGAAATTTGCTCTGAGTACGGCCGTTTGCCATTTTATCCGATGGAGAGTGCTTCGAGCCCGTTGATGTCTTCGAACGCCAACGCCGCTCCGCAGCTCTCGTCCGCATCGATCAGGAACGTGATCATCGCGGCGTTGCCACGCACGCTGGTCTGCGCAAAGTAATGTCCGTTGGACAACGGCGCTTCGAACGTGCCCTGTGCTGACGTCGTGAGGCTACCCATCGCTACCGTGCCGGTATCTGCGTCGACGCGTGCGACGAGCACCGCGCGCTGGTCGAGCGCGCCGCTATTGGGATCGTAGGCGCGCAGCGCGACAGGATCCGGTACGGCACTGAGCTCGGTCGTCGCTTGCGTGCACCATTGCGTGTAAACAGTGGGTTCGCTGCGCTTGGTTGGAAAACTACCGACTGGCGGAGTGGGTTCCTGGTCGAATAAGAACGCCTCAACCCGGCGCAGGTCGGGGGAAAAGTCCGGTAGATCTGGTGCTGGGCTCGAGCCATAGGCCTCGGGTGTGGTCCAGCTTCCGCCACCCACGACGCGCACGCGATCTGGAGGCAGGTCAGGCGTGTCGAGCGTGGCCAGGTAACTGTCCACCAATTTCTCGACGGTCTCCTGGTCAGCGGCATAAGTCGCACGGAGCCCCTCGGTGGCGAGCTGGAAAGCTCCCAAGGCGTTCGCCGTCCGCTCCCCCGGAAAGCCGTCCGCGATGCCGACGTAGCACGGCGTGCCGGCAGGGCGCGCCGCGTACAACATCCATTGGAGCTCCTCCCAATCCCACTTCTGCTTGTTGTCTTGGAGTTCGAATTGCGCGAGGAAGTACGCTTTGTCTCTGAGCAGCCACGCCCGCGTCGCCTTGGCGCGCTCGAGGGAGATCTTGAAATTGCCGTCGTCGGTTCCGGTCGGGTCGGCATTCCCGACCAAGACCAAAAGCAGCGTAGGATCGGCGGCCAGGGCCTGCCCCAGCACTTTCAGCATTGGCAGCGCGCTGGGCTTTGGAAAGCTCTTCCGATTCGAGAAGCGCATCGGAATGCGCGCCGCGGACACTGTGGTGACGCCGGGGATCACGCGGAAGTTGCGGGTCTCGCGAGCGCGCTCGCGCCACTCGGGATACTCTGGCGAGTTAGGACCCGAATTGCTGGTGGGCGGAGGCGGCTGAACGCCCAATTTCCCCTCGAAGAAGAACAGCTCGACGTCTCGATTGAGCTGGTCGGCCGTATCGTCGGGCTCCGGATCCTGCGGAAAATTTTCGCCACAACCGTGAGTCACGGCATGAATGTCGGCAGGTAACGTCGTTCCGTCCACAGCCATGTACTCGCCGATCAACGACCGGCGCGTTTCGGCGCCAGCGTCGCCGTCGACCGTCAAGCCGCGACTCCGCTGATAATCGCGAATTGGATCGCCGTGAAGGAGCAGCTTGTCCCTGTCCGGCAGGACCGACATCATCAAGGCATCTTCGTGAGCGCCCCAGCGCTTTTGGGGCTCGATGTCGTCGTTGTAAAACGCAAGCCAAGCGTCGACATCGTCGCGCAAGTAGGCTGCCATGTTGTTGGCGCGCTCGAGGGACAACGGGTCGTTGCTGTCTGGCTTGCCCTGAGTGTCCGTGTGGCCGACGATCAGCACCGTGCTCGCCGGATGTTCGGAATAGATTTCAGATAGCTCTTGGAGCGTCTTCATCGCCCCCGGCAAAAGAAATGCCTTGGCGGTATCGAAGAACTGCCCGAACAATCGTGCGCGCACGACCTTCGGCCGGATGCTGAACGTTTTCACTTGCACCGGCGCAACGGGAAAAGCGCCCAGGTCATCGGAGAAGGCCAAAACGGTGGTGTCGGTTGCGGGCTCGACCAACGAGGGCGAGCTAGCCCGGCCTGACTGATCCCAGCGCGGCCGGAGTAGTTCCCGCAGGGCATCCACGTCGGTGAACGTGAGCGTCGCTTCTCGTCCTTGCACACCATCCAGACGCGCAAGCCCTGCGTTGGTTCGCAAGGCGCTTGGCGTTCCGGCGACTTCGAGTTGTAGAGCGACGCCGTCCACAGAAACGCCCAGCTCGTCCACCACGCGCACGACGTAGAAGATGTCCTTGGCAAGAAGCGGCTTGATCACAATCGTGTTGGGAACGCCGCCCTTGATATTTGTGGCGCTCAGAGTGTTGCGGTCGAACACCTGCTCGGTGGTGTTCAACCCGCCCGGCGCGTTCCCGGTGCGCGGCTTGGCCCAACGCGGCTCCAGGATGTTCTCGAGCGCGGCTAGGTCGAGCACGCTGACTGTGCCGGTTCCCGCCGTGGTCCCTTCGAGGAAGGCGACTCCCGCGGCGTTGGTGGTCACGCGTTCGACGCGTTCGCCGGCTGCAATCTGCACTTGGAGCCTAGGGATGGGTTGGCCAATCTCATCGACGAACCGCACCTCGAACGACGTTTCGAGCGGCGCTTCACGGCGCGGAATCAGCTCTGCAGGTGATTGCTCGCTCAGCCGCGGGCGGCGCACGGTGAGTTCTTGCTCCGGCACGTTGGCGATCGCGGGTTCCTGCAGAACGACGAGCCTTCCGGCTTCCAGCTCGTCCTTCAGAAAACCGCGCAGCTGCTCGAAAAACCGTTGCGTCTCGAACGTCGTGTCCGGGCGGCGTAGCCGAAGGGGTCCGGTGCCGATGAGCGCGTGCGCCAGTCGCTGAGCGGCGACCTGCGAGTCCGGATCGCCGAAGCCGAGCCCAAACCGCAGCTCCAACGCGAGGCGCAGGCCGTCTTCGCGCTCGTCGTCGGTCAATGGTATCTGTCGAAAACGGTCCACGCGAACCAGAAAGGTTCGAAATGTCGTCTCGACTAGTATTTCGTCGTCACCCAGCACGCGCCCTCAGGGGACCCTACCCGGAATCCGACTGGCTGACGACTAGCGAACGGCGCTCGCCAATACGGTTGGGTCACACCGGTCCGACTCTCGATCAAATCGGAACTACGAGCGGGTCGATAGCGGAGCGACCTGCATGTCGTAGCCATCGGTCCCGGGGGGGTGCGCGGTTTTTTGCGCGCCAGATCACGCCGCCTGCTGTGAGACCTGCTAGCTCAGGGGAGCGGCTCTAGCTCAACAGCCAGCGCGTTTGAGCACCGCCGACCGACGTGACTCGAATCCGCGGCTCACGCGCCACCTAACCCGCCTGCGCGCCTCCGCGGTGATGGACCGCGGAAGAGCTCGGCGTCGCGGCGATCGCTGGGTCTCCGAAGCCTACAGCGAATGTTGCCCGCTCGAGAGTGCCTAGATGTTGATGATCGCCGAGCGTGGCCAAGAGCACCCAGCCTTCGGCGTCCCAGCGCGCTAGCAAGCGAGCGCGCCGCGGGTCGTTCGCCCACGCCCATCGAAGTTTGAATTCAAACTCTGAATGGCGTCACGCCGCGCACGTGGGGCGCCGCGCGCGGTCGCGCAGGTTGCACCTGATCAAGTCCGACGCGTGCGTAGCTCTCCAAGCACGGGTCGTGTTTTGCTCGACGAGGCAGACCACAGAACCCAATCTTTGATCGATTGCTAGACTTGCGATGATCTAAAAATCCACCTGCATAGCGCCGCCGCGCGCTCCCAGCAACCAGGGAGTCATGGTGAACCGCGCGCCGTTGCTCTGACCCGGTTGGCTTTCCTTTGGCCAGACGAGATAGGTGGTGATGGTGGCGACGCCCAGCACGCCCGCGGCGACCCACGCCACGTTGGCGGAGGCGGCGGCGCTCGACCGCTTGTCATTGGTTTGTCGTAGCTGGTCGCAAGCGGCCGGTCGCCTCTGCGTGCTCGCCGCGCATTCGGTATTCTTTGCGGCAATGGCGGGCGACACTCCGGCGCTGATTTGCGTCTGGAGCTCAGCGGAATCGCTTTTCAACGAGGCGTTGCGGAGCTCGAAGAAAACTCCTAGGCCTGCGGCAATCGCGGTCGCTGTGCCGCCACCGACGACAGCCCACGTGCGGGCGGAGTTGTAGTAGGCCGAGCTCTCCGGCGCCTTCGCGTTTGGAATGGTCGAAGAAACGCGCCTGGCGTCGGCCTTGCCAACCGTGCTCGGCGGAGGTTCGGGGACGAGCACGAGGCGGACCTCTCGTTCTTCACCTGCCGTCGCCATAAAGTCGCGCGACGAGATCAGGTAACCCCTCTTTGATGCCTCGAGCTTGTGTGAGCCCGGGTCGAGCAACAATTGTTCAGATATTGTTTCGGGTGCAAGCTCTTGCCCGTCGAGACGAATCGCGGCGTCCGGCACGTCGACCGAGACGCGCACCAAGCTCAGGTGAGCGCGGCATTCTCTCAGGCTCGTTTCGGCTGCCGCGCGTTGGTCGGCGTGCTCGGGCGGGAGATTGGCGAGCGCGTACTCGAGGTGTGCCGCCGCTTCACGAAAGCGTCCGACCTTCAACTCTGCCTGTGCCAGGTTCGCAGAGGCCACTTGCCGGTGCGGCGACCTGCGGTTTCGGCGCGATCTTACTCGCCCCGGGACCCGAGGGGGCCTGCGGGTGACGCGCGGTTGCAGCCGTCTCTGTGCTGGCCGCAGGCGGCGGTGTTGCCGCGGCTTCGGCCGCTGCCGGGGTTTGGATCGGTCGCGAGAGCTCCGGCGGTGCAGTTGCGGCCAGCGCGGCATCGGCAGGGTCTGAAGCTCCCGAGGGTGCTGG
>CAXSFM010000033.1:0-11566 GCA_964236735.1 uncultured Pyrinomonadaceae bacterium | reverse complement strand
AGACCGTGATGGGCTGCCGGGTGCTGGCCGCCAATGCTGGCTCCGCCGAGCGCCGCAACACGCGCCTCGCACTTAAAAGGGCGACGATGATCGCCAGTGCCCCCAACCCCGCCAGCACTCGCCGCGCGACGCGACGCCCACTCGAGGCGCCCGTGGAAGCCAGAACCTCTGCCTCACTGGCCACTGGGCGTGGCGCAGGTAGTCGTAGTGCTGTCGCGGCTGTCTGCACGTGCGCGCTCTGGCTGCGAGGCAGGGGCGTTGGCGAGATCGGACGGGCGGGGGGGTGTGGTGCAAGCGGCGCAGTGTCTCCGCTTTGACCGTTGAAGGTCGATTGCGCAAAGCCGAAATTCGCCGAAATTTGCTCGGTTTCTGTCCTGATTGATTGGGGCGAGGCCAGACTTTCTCCTGCTCTCGCGGCCATGCCACGCCACAGCTCGCGCGGCGCGGCGAGCGTTCCGGAACACTCTCGTTCGAAGCGTTGCGCCTGAGCGCGCAGGACTGAGGCGACCTCTGCCATGGAGCTGAAGCGGTCGGCCGGCTCCTTCGCGACCATGCGTTGGATGACGCGCGCAACGAAGCTGGGCACGGCGCTGGTGACTTCGTCTAGCGGCGGCGGCATTTGGTTCAGCTGGCTCCAGGCAATGGCCTGTACGGTAGGCTCCCGGGTGCCCATCATGCAGGGGGGGACGCCAACGAACGCCTCATACAAGATCGTGCCGAGGGCGTAGATGTCGCTGCGCGCCGTGACCCCAAAGCCTTGGAGGTGCTCCGGGCTCATGTAGAGCATCGTGCCGTGAAGCAGATCTTTTTGCGTGACGGCCGCCCCATAGCCGAGAAACTTGGCGATCCCAAAATCCAGCACTTTGACTGCATTGTCTTTTGCAATAAAGACGTTTTCAGGCTTCAAATCACGGTGGATGGCGTGCTGCTCGTGTGCCGCTTGCACGCCTTCGGCGATCTCGGCCCCCAACCACAGCACCTCCCGAACGCCCAGCGGGCGAAGTTCGTGGATCACGTCGCGCAGCGTGCGCCCGTGTAGCACTTCCATGATGATGTAGACGGCGCCTTCGATGGTTGCCCCCGCATCAATCACGTGCACCACATTGCGATGTTGCAGCCGGCACAACACGCGCGCTTCGAGCTGCGCGCGGCGAGCAAGATCTCGGCCGGGCTCTGCAGGCCGGGGGATCACCTTGATGGCGACGTGGCGGTCGAGGAAGGCGTCGTAGCCGTGATAGACCCAAGCGTGCCCGCCCTTTCCGAGCAACCCCTGAATCTCAAACTTGAGGAAGTGGTCCCCCGGCTTGAGCGGTCCGTCATTGGCGAAATGCGCGGGCGCCCTCATCCTTCGACCGCTTTCGGCCGCGCTTCCAGCAGCGCGCCCCTCGGGAGCCGCGGTGCTCGATCAGTTCCTTCTCTCGTTTCTGCGCAGATCATGAGTGGTGCTCGGCATAGGCCGTGCGGATCGCAGCCTTCGCGAAGCGTACTTGCCGACCCATTGCGCGGCAAGCAGTCGGCTCGATGTTAGCGCGTGAACTAGGCGTTAGATCGCGGCAAGCTGCGCTGCCGCGGCGGCGCCCAGCCAAAAGGGCAGCGCAAACGCAATCTCCTGCCAATTTTGCTGCGGGTCACGCTGAACGGCGTGCACTGCGAGCGCGATGCACACGCCGAACAGTGCGCTTGCCGTGATCCAGCGCGCCAGCCGCCACGCCCACCGTCTGCGACGCACGAGGCTCGGCGCAAGGCCAACCAATAGCAGTGACCAGGGCGGCACGAGCAACACGTTGTAGTTGGCGGCCGCCGCTGAATGCAGCGAAATGAACGTTAAATAACTGAGCGCGCAGCCAAGCCCTCCCAGTGTCGCCCCAAGCCCGACGAAGGTGACTCCCAGCGCCGTCCGCACCCGCGCGTTGTAATGCGCGCCCAAGCCCAAAGCCGCCAGCAGCGCGCCAAACGCTACCCCCGCGCGCAAGTAACGGCCCCGCCATTCCGGCGGTGCGCTGCGCGGTAGGGGCAAGGAAGCCGGGAGAAGCAGCTGTTCGCCGCGCACGAGTGGCAGCGTTTGGCCACCGCGCACTACGGTCGTGTTGAGCATCAAATCGCGCAGCCGGTCCGGCAAAAAGCCCTCGTCCCAAAAGGTAATCGGCGCGTCCGTCTGCCGCCCCACGGCGAGATCCAAACCTGCATACAGCGTTGGGTCATCAGCCACCAAGCGCAGCGTGTGCGCGCGATAGCTCATGCGCGCCGGCCCCTGCGACAACGCGCGAACGCGCCCACCGACGACCCTGTCGATGGCGTCGCGCACTCGAGTCGCGCAATTGTCGCGATAATAGTCGTAGCGGTAATAGCGATGCTCCGGCGTTTCGTTCTCCCGGAGGTTCGCATACAGCGCGCTCCGCTCCGCCGGCGTGAGCTCGAGCTCCGAGGCCAGGAGTGAGCGATGCCCCTGCCCGTAGCTGAGCAGGGTGCCGCGCAAGCTTTGCACCGACAGCCAGTAGGGTAGCTTGCCCTGCACCGAGTCGAGCAGCAGTGTCGGAGAGTCGAACGCAAAGGTGCCGAAGTTATAAACCTCGTCATGGCCCGTCTGCGCGTCGTGCACCCAAATCGCGCTGTGGCCGAATTTGGTGAACGGGTGCTCGCCAGGGCCCATGGTGAGCAACGAAATCGTCAACGCGTCCCCCGGCTCGGCGGCGCGCGCCATGCTGCCCAGCAATACCGTGCCCAGCACCAGGAGTGCCGCCCCTAGACGACGCCAGCGTCCCAATCGGCCTACCCTGTGAGCTCGCTCCGCCGGCTTTGGGACGCACATTCCCCGCCAAACTTAGCGCACTCTCGCGCGAGCGGTAGAACCGCCACTCGAATGAGAATTTTTGGACACTGACGGGGCCCGGCTCTCGTCACACTGCCTCGCATGACGGAGCGTCGCAGCGTGTCGAGCCAGGTCGCGGGTTGGTTGATGCTGGTCGTGGCCATTGCTGCGGCTTGCTCGGCAAACAATTCTAACGGCGGCTCCGGACCGCGTGGCGACGGCGCGGCCGCCAACGCGAACGCCGGCGGCGGGTTCTCATTGGCGGGGACCCCGGGCATCAACACGGGGGGCAACGGCAGCGGAGGTGTTCCGGCAGTGGTACTCAGCAAATGCAGCGCCAGCACGCCCTGCAGCAGCCCCGGGGACGTGTGCGTGAAGACGGCAGACGGCGGGGCCTGTTCGCCCAAAGGCAACGCGTGCACGTCCGACGCACAGTGCATGAACGATACCTATTGCTGCAGCGGTGACTGCCGCATCGACAGCGCCGCGGACGGCGTGTGCGTCGTGTTCGACACCAAGCCGGAAAATCTCGCGTGCACGACCGCCTTCAAAGTCGGAGTGTTCGCCCCCAACCTGCAGTGTCAATGGACCGGGCCGACGGCTAACGACCCATTCCCCAAGCACTCTCAGGTGCTCACCACGCCCCTCGTGGCGGACCTTCCGAATGACTCCGGCACCGCCGCCGAAATCATCTTCGTCGCGTCCGACAGTCAAGCAGGCGCCGTGCAGGGCGACGGCACGGGCGGCCGCATCCGCATTTTGAACGGCCAAAACTGCGCTCAAGACGAAGTCATCAAGGCTGGCCCCGCGGTGCGCGACGCGGCCACGCCCGCAATCGGCGACCTAGACGGCGATGGCAAACCGGAGATTGTTACGCACGAGAATTTTCCGAACAACAACAAGATCGTCGCGTTCACCTGGAGGGCTGACCACTGGGACGTGCTGTGGGAATCGACCACGGGCGCGGTCAACACCGATCCGGGGTCCTGGGACGGCGTCTCCCTGCACGACCTGAACAACGACGGCAAAGCCGAAGTCATCGGCCGCGACGGCGAGGTCTTCGACGGCGTCACGGGTAAACAGATCACGCCCGGCGGGATGCCCGTGATCCTCGCCTCCGACCCCGTGCTGGGCGATCTGGACCATGACGGCACCGTCGATCTGGTCGCCAATCAAGTCTTTTCTTGGAGCGGCACGGGCTGGACGAAGAAGTACCCTGGTCTCAACGCGACCACGCCGGGCACGGCGGCGGCCTTTTACGGTTTTGCGGATTTCGGGACCCGCGGTTCGGACGGCAAGTTCGATCACAGCAAGAAGGACGGCATTGCCGAAGTCGTGGCCGCGGGCCCCGTGGGCGGCTCGGAATCCACCGGCATGGTCGGAATCTATACGCTTCAGGGTGAAGCGCTGTTGCGCGTCGACTTCCCCGCAGGCCCCGCCTGCCCGGGCGGCATGGCGACGGGCGAACGCGGCGGGGCCCCCACGATTGGCGACTTCGACGGCGACGGCATGCCGGAGCTGGCGTCCGCAGGGGCGTTCGCGTATCGCGTGTTCGACCTCGACTGTGCGGACGCAGGTCAAACGTGCGCTGATAAAGCTCACTTCATCCGCTGGGCGCAGTCCTCACAAGATTGCACCTCTGGCACCACTGGCTCCACCATCTTCGACTTCGAAGGGGATGGCGCCGCCGAGGCGGTGTACGCGGATGAATGCTTCGTGCGCGTCTACAACGGCAAAACCGGGGACGTCTTGTTCTCCACGTATCACAGCTCGGCCACGTGGTGGGAGCAGCCGATCGTCGCCGATCCAGATCACTCGGACCGCTCGAAATTGATCTTCGGCGGTAGCTCCAACGCTTACGCCTTCCAAACCTGCGGGCCACAAACCGCCGAACCACGCACCCCTTCCGATCCCGACTCGCGCAAGAACGGCAAAGTCGACAAACTATACAAGGGCCTCCGCTGTGTGACCAACGAGGATTGTCCGTCTGCAAAATGCGACACCGGGTTCTGCCGATGCGCGACGGACCTCGAGTGCGGCAACACCTGGAACGCGCCCATCACCGATGGGAACGACGTCGAATCCGGACTCGTATGCACGAGCCCAGTCGCCGGTACGCCGGGCAACGGCAACGTCTGCCGAATGATGCACGGCCAAGTCGACACACGCGCGGTGGCCGATAAATATTTCACGGGCGTCTTCGTGTACCGCGACGCGCTCGACCGCTGGGCCTCCTCCCGCTCGATGTGGAACCAACACGCGTACAGCGTGACCAACGTGAACGACAATGGCACGGTGCCGAAAACCTCAGCTTGGATGCAAAACTATCTGGACCCCAAGCTCGACAATTACCGCCAAAACCGCCAAGGCAGCACCTCCGCCAATCTCGCCGACATCACCGGAGCTCTAAACAAGACAGACGCTTGCACCCTGACCAAAGATGGCGGCGTGGTGTTCACGGGTAAAGTCTGCAACCGCGGGCTACGCGGCGTCGGCGCCAACATGCCGGCCGCCTTCTACCTAGGCGCCGCCAGCGCTGGCATGAGCGTCTGCCAGACCGTGTCCAACGGCCCCGTACCGGTGGGGGGTTGCGCAACCGTCAGCTGCGAAGTTCCAGCCACCAACGTCGCGGGCGGCGCCACCATCACCATGGTCGCCAACGACGCCGGCAAAGGGTCTCGCCTCGTCGACGAATGCAACTACGACAACAACACCAGCAGCGTCGTGATCGACGACTGCGCCGTCGTGAAATAGTCGTCGAACCGCCGCCACTCCGCCCGCCCATCGCAGGCCTCGGCCCTCGTTTGGATGGTCGCACTGCCCGTCAGGGACGGCACAGCCTTCGGCGTCGCTGACGTCTTCCGCCGAAAGCCCGTGTCGGCGGCAGTTTCGAATGCGGTACACGCCGAGCCGTCGTCTGGCTGCGCCGGCCAATACGTCGACGACCAAACGGGGCTCTACTACAACCTGGCGCGCTACTACGCGCCCGAGCTCGGTCGCTACATCTCCAAAGATCCGCTCGAATTTGCCAGCGGGCCAAATCCGTACCTCTATTTACGTTTCAATCACGCCCGCGCACGACGGGCGACGGCCACGGCTCCGGCACTGCCGGCGCTGGTCGTTGGTTTCAATTCACGCCCGCGCACGACGGGCGACCGTTTCAACCCTCGACGCGGTCAGCGTCGGCGCGTTTCAATTCACGCCCGCGCACGACGGGCGACCACACAGCTTCGCTCTGTGGCGAAGGCGGTCGTGTTTCAATTCACGCCCGCGCACGACGGGCGACCGATGGCCGGCAGGTCGCCCACCTCAACGAGCTTGTTTCAATTCACGCCCGCGCACGACGGGCGACCACCCGAATGCCGAAGCTCGCGCGTTTAATCGGTTTCAATTCACGCCCGCGCACGACGGGCGACTCACCCCGTTCGTGCTCGTGATGCCCATGACGGTTTCATTCACGCCCGCGCACACGGGCGACAGACATTTTTGGATAAAGACCTTTCGGGTCAATGTTTCAATTCACGCCCGCGCACGACGGGCGACCGCCCATGCCGCAGCCGATCATCACCCGGTCACGTTTCAATTCAGGCCCGCGCACGACGGGCGACCCGTCACAATCTCGGTCGCAACAAACCGACCCGGTTTCATTCACGCCCGCGCACGACGGGCGACCAGATACTGGCACCCGCCGGGCGTAGGCTCGTGGTTTCAATTTACGCCCGCGCACGACGGGCGACGTGAGCGCGAGAAGGAAAGCGTTCAGCTTATTGTTTCAATTCACGCCCGCGCACGACGGGCGACCCCATGCGCTCGGTAGGTGAGCCCGCGAATTTTGTTTCAATTCACGCCCGCGCACGACGGGCGACCCATGATGTGCGCGCAGCAATTCGCTTTTAACGTTTCAATTCACGCCCGCGCACGACGGGCGACCACGCCCTTGCCGTGATCCCACCTCAAATCGATGTTTCAATTCACGCCCGCGCACGACGGGCGACCGCGTTGAAATCCGCGATCGTGCCGCCATTCTGTTTCAATTCACGCCCGCGCACGACGGGCGACAAAAACCGCGTGGCGTAACCACGCCTGTAAATTGTTTCAATTCACGCCCGCGCACGACGGGCGACCCGACACGCCCCTCGATCCCACCAATGGTCTTAGTTTCAATTCACGCCCGCGCACGACAGGCGACCGTCGCGTATTCGCTAGCCTCGTACCAGGGATAGTTTCAATTCGCGCCCGCGCACGACGGGCGACAACTGGACTGTCACATTCTCGCATGAACTACTTGTTTCAATTCACGCCCGCGCACGACGGGCGACTCGGCTGCTCGGCTGTTCGCGCCCCTACATCACGTTTCAATTCGCGCCCGCGCACGACGGGCGACGCCGCAAACTGGCACCGTCCAGCAAAACGATTTCGTTTCAATTCACGCCCGCGCACGACGGGCGACCGGGGCGTCACGGCGAGCGACTGGGTGAGGATGTTTCAATTCACGCCCGCGCACGACGGGCGACATCGCGATTGCGTTCAAACGGCTGCGCGAGATTCCGTTTCAATTCACGCCCGCGCACGACGGGCGACTGATCCACCGTGCGGCCTCGCCGGCAGTTTTGCGTTTCAATTCACGCCCGCGCACGACGGGCGACGTGCTGTCGCGCGGTAACGCGGGCGCCTTCCTCGAGTTTCAATTCACGCCCGCGCACGACGGGCGACGGCCGCGTTCCGAACACTCGACCCGATGAACCTGTTTCAATTCACGCCCGCGCACGACGGGCGACGCAGTTGCCGGGGCCACGGCAGGCAGCGCGATCGGTTTCAATTCACGCCCGCGCACGACGGGCGACCTCGGCGAAACGCGCGTAGTTCACTGGGCACCAAGTTTCAATTCACGCCCGCGCACGACGGGCGACGAGAGCCGCGCGCTAGGTAGTGGTATTTACAATGTTTCAATTCACGCCCGCGCACGACGGGCGACCGGTCGACGGTTCCGCCCCGGCGACTGACGTTGTTTCAATTCACGCCCGCGCACGACGGGCGACCATACGCCCGCGTGTTTTTCGCCCACGCGTCCAGTTTCAATTCACGCCCGCGCACGACGGGCGACTCCAAATGATCGCGGGGTCCGGGCTCTCGCGTAGGTTCAATTCACGCCCGCGCACGACGGGCGACCATCCACGTTGACCGCGGTCACGTGACACGGCAGTTTCAATTCACGCCCGCGCACGACGGGCGACCCAAGTATCGCGCTGTACAACGGTATCGCGATTGTTTCAATTCACGCCCGCGCACGACGGGCGACGGTGCGCGGGTACGCATTGCACAGCACTCCCAGTTTCAATTCACGCCCGCGCACGACGGGCGACGCGCGTCAAGACGGTCGCCAAGGCGCACGGGATGTTTCAATTCACGCCCGCGCACGACGGGCGACCCTCAAAGCTGAGCGGGGTCAGTACTGCGGGCGTGTTTCAATTCACGCCCGCGCACGACGGGCGACGGCGATGAGGATTTCAATCGAGGTCATTGATTCTGTTTCAATTCACGCCCGCGCACGACGGGCGACCAGGTGGGCGGCGAAGTCGGCTCTTGGTCGACGGTTTCAATTCACGCCCGCGCACGACGGGCGACTCGGCAGCTCGGAGCGCTCTCGCGAAACGCAGAGTTTCAATTCACGCCCGCGCACGACGGGCGACCGACAAGCTCAAGTGGAACATCCTGGCATTTCGGTTTCAATTCACGCCCGCGCACGACGGGCGACGTCCGTGGTGGGGAACGATAACCGGGTTCGGGTGTTTCAATTCACGCCCGCGCACGACGGGCGACCAAGAGCAATACTAACTGAAGCCGATGTCTTAGTTTCAATTCACGCCCGCGCACGACGGGCGACCGGCGCCGCAGGCAGCTATCTCTTCACCTTGGCGTTTCAATTCACGCCCGCGCACGACGGGCGACCGCGTCGCTCAGGTCCGCGTAGCTCAGCTCCGCGTTTCAACTCACGCCCGCGCACGACGGGCGACACTGACCCGCGATCAGCCGCGCCCGTAGTACGAGTTTCAATTCACGCCCGCGCACGACGGGCGACCTTCTCTCGGGTGTTCGAGGAGGCGCCCAAGTGTTTCAATTCACGCCCGCGCACGACGGGCGACCGATCTCGCGCGCTACTGGCGCGTGGTTTCGCATGTTTCAATTCACGCCCGCGCACGACGGGCGACCATGTACGATAACGAGGTGTTCGGGCAGTTGATGTTTCAATTCACGCCCGCGCACGACGGGCGACGCGCTACGCCAAATGGCGAGCGCGTCCGATAGTGTTTCAATTCACGCCCGCGCACGACGGGCGACCGGCAGTTCATTCAGGTTCAGTCCCTCGTCCTGGTTTCAATTCACGCCCGCGCACGACGGGCGACACGCTTGAATCCATGACAGAGCGCCACGAGTTCGTTTCAATTCACGCCCGCGCACGACGGGCGACCAGCGAAAGAGAGGGGGGTCAGCTGATCTTCGGTGTTTCAATTCACGCCCGCGCACGACGGGCGACAGTCGCGGAAACGCTAGTCACAAAAGCGTGAACCGTTTCAATTCACGCCCGCGCACGACGGGCGACGGCCACGCTGCTCGTTGGCGCTGGGTCAGCCTGTTTCAATTCACGCCCGCGCACGACGGGCGACCCACTCCCTCTTGCGCACTCAGCGTGTCACCAAGTTTCAATTCACGCCCGCGCACGACGGGCGACTCCGCGTGAGTCTGAGTTAAACTTCTGGTCATGCGAGTTTCAATTCACGCCCGCGCACGACGGGCGACCTCTGGCTGACGGCGCTCGCGTGGACGTGTCGTGTTTCAATTCACGCCCGCGCACGACGGGCGACCCACAGAGCTCGGCGAGCTCGGGATAGCTCACAGTTTCAATTCACGCCCGCGCACGACGGGCGACGCCCGGACCCCGCGATCATTTGGACTGGCGGCGTGGTTTCAATTCACGCCCGCGCACGACGGGCGACCTGACCCGGTGCAAGGTTAACTGGCGGTGTAAGTTTCAATTCACGCCCGCGCACGACGGGCGACGTGGGCGAATCTCGGTTCAGGCGGAAGCACTTGGTTTCAATTCACGCCCGCGCACGACGGGCGACGGTACGCTCGACTCGATTGACGCCGCGGTTGCGGTTTCAATTCACGCCCGCGCACGACGGGCGACGGCCGTCACCCCGAGCGTCGCGGCGATCTCCCGGTTTCAATTCACGCCCGCGCACGACGGGCGACGTTTGCGGGGGCGCCGGCACGGCTCGCTTTGCTCGTTTCAATTCACGCCCGCGCACGACGGGCGACAGGCACGAAGGCCCTACGTACCGCGGCGGGCGTTGTTTCAATTCACGCCCGCGCACGACGGGCGACGCTCACCTTCACCGGCTCGGCTTCGGCCACGTCTGTTTCAATTCACGCCCGCGCACGACGGGCGACAAGCACGATTTGGAACACTGACTCGCTTGTAGCGTTTCAATTTACGCCCGCGCACGACGGGCGACGTTGGGAGGAGTGGCTAATCTGAGACGTGTTGATGTTTCAATTCACGCCCGCGCACGACGGGCGACAAGCGCCAACTCGGCGCATACAACCGCTTGGCGGTTTCAATTCACGCCCGCGCACGACGGGCGACGACCCGGTACTATTCGCGAGCGGGACGAATACGTTTCAATTCACGCCCGCGCACGACGGGCGACAAGGTGACGCGGCAGGGGAGGCAGGCATCGCTGTTTCAATTCACGCCCGCGCACGACGGGCGACGCTGCAGCGGGGTCGGCTGATTTGCGACTAACTTGTTTCAATTCACGCCCGCGCACGACGGGCGACTTCGTAGCGTCTGGTAATCCTGTGTGCTCACTGTTTCAATTCACGCCCGCGCACGACGGGCGACATTGATCGCGACCCGTCGCGCCCCGCGATCATTGTTTCAATTCACGCCCGCGCACGACGGGCGACGGCGAGCGCAGCCAGGTTGTAGCGGACGGCCACGTTTCAATTCACGCCCGCGCACGACGGGCGACCGGTCGCGATCGATTTGCGCAACTCCGATACGCCGTTTCAATTCACGCCCGCGCACGACGGGCGACGTCCAGCTTGCAGCGACCTATCCAAGCCTCGTTGTTTCAATTCACGCCCGCGCACGACGGGCGACTTGGCGCTTTTTGCCATCACCGCGATCTTGGCCTCGTTTCAATTCACGCCCGCGCACGACGGGCGACTTTGTTCAATGTCGGTAAGACGGGGGCTGACTTCGTTTCAATTCACGCCCGCGCACGACGGGCGACCGCCCCGTTTACCGACCGGGCGCTCTTTAGACCAGTTTCAATTCACGCCCGCGCACGACGGGCGACGTCGATATCCATCGCGAGCACACTGCTGGGCTGTTTCAATTCACGCCCGCGCACGACGGGCGACATCAGCGATATTGCATGGCTATGGCCGGTTACGGTTTCAATTCACGCCCGCGCACGACGGGCGACGATGATGCCCAAGAAATTTAACGCAGACGACGTGTTTCAATTCACGCCCGCGCACGACGGGCGACCGCGCCCCGAATTCGCACGCTCGCAACCGCGTTGTTTCAATTCACGCCCGCGCACGACGGGCGACTGCGCGCTTTGCGCGACGGTCGATGTCAAAGGCACGTTTCAATTCACGCCCGCGCACGACGGGCGACCTCTGGCTGACGGCGCTCGCGTGGACGTGTCGTGTTTCAATTCACGCCCGCGCACGACGGGCGAC
>CAXSFM010000032.1:0-28144 GCA_964236735.1 uncultured Pyrinomonadaceae bacterium | reverse complement strand
ACAAGTAATCATATCAAGCATTATATCGCTGTCTGCTTTGATTTAGACAGTCCCACTTTCCGAAAAGGCTTGACAGCGATGGGACGGCGTGTAAACTGCATGGGCTTTGTCTTAAGTTAAAACAAAGCTCCGCCCTCTCGCTGTCAGGCGAGTTTTACGAATGGCCCCGAGCGCTGAGGTCGCCAAACTGTCGCGCTCCGGGCCGTTTACCTTTCAGGCGTCACACAGACACGCCCGCGAATTTCCCCGACACCTAATCACAAAATACGACGGCCTGTAAATCCCGTGGTCATACCTTCGTCCACGGCGGTACGATCTCGTTCCGCCGCCCCCGAAAGTGCGACCCTTGAGGACGGATGTTGTGCTGCCGGGGACGAAGGTATGACCTCTGTAGACTAATCTGCGAGGGCAGGGGTCTGACCTTAGGAGGGTGGGGTCGAATCTTATACTCCTGTAGTATAAAGTTGTTCTACGGGGTCGCAAATCCCCGCAAATTCGCGATCTTTCAAAGCCAATGTGCTGACGATGCCCATTAGTTCCCTATTGTTTGAGATTAGTTGAGATAGTTATTGACACCCTTACGCCTATTCTGTTAGAAGCAAGGGTTTATGAGTTCCATCTACCAAGGACAGGAAGAAATGGCATCGTCGAAGGCCGTGATACCAAACGACTCGGAACTGGTCACCGTCGCTGAAGCCAGGCGTATTCTCGGCATCAGCGCCAACAAGATGTCGGCCCTGATCGGCAGCGGCGCCCTCCCTTACGAGCATGACCCGTTGGACCGGCGCGTCAAACTTGTAAAGCGCGTGGACGTCAACGGGTTGATGTTGAAACGAACCCAGAGCAGATGAGCAAACGGCAGGAGTCCTCCGGCATGAGTCGAATCATCAGCTGTTGCAACGCCAAGGGCGGCACTGGCAAGACGACGGTCGCGCTGAATCTGGCGTGCATCTTCGCCTCTCACTTCCGCAAGAAAGTGCTGGCCATTGATCTCGACCCGCAGGGGAACCTGGCGGTCGGTCTCGGCATCGATCCGCGGGAGATCACGAAGACGACCTTCCGCCTGCTGATGGAAGATGCGCCCGACATCGACCAGTACATCCTGAAGGTCAAGCCGAACCTGGACATTATCCCGAACGCGCTCGAGCCGAACATGGAGGCCATGCTCTCCAGCCGCCGCAACCGGGAGCGTTTGCTCGAATCGAGGCTCCAGGCGGTGCGGGACAAATATGACTTCATCATCCTCGACACGCCGCCCGCTCTCGAAACTTCCACGATCAACGCGATGGTGGCGTCGGACGAAATCCTGATCGTCATCGATTGCGGCTATTACGCGCTTTACGGCCTGAATCAGTTGATGGAGACGCTCTCCGAGGTGCAGCGTGAGTTCCAGCGCTACGACCTGGTGATTCGCGCGCTCGTCAACCTCTACGACCAGCGGCAGAAGATGGACCGGGAGGTGCGGGAGGAGGTCGAGCGCTTCTTCGAGTCGCTGATGCTCAGTACGACGGTCCACAAAAACGTGAAGCTAACGGAGGCGGCGGGAGCGGGCAAGCCCATCATGGAATACGACAAGAAGTCGTCGGGGTATTTCGACTTCACGCGGCTGGCGAAAGAACTGCTGGACATCTATGACAGGTCGAGAAAAGCCGAAAAGGAGGGCGCTGCATCGCGGGCTCGATGACATCGTCAACCGCGACGTATCGCTGACCTCCAAACTGCTCGGGCGGATGAAGCCGCCGACACGTGAGCCTCTTGAGGTGCCGGGTGACGGCGAGAATGAAGCGCGCGGGGTTGAGGCGTTGCCCGACGAGGGAGTTGCGGCTCAGACCGCGCCGGAAAGCGCGCCGCCGCCGGTGAGGCTGCTTCCGCGTGCCCAAGGTGAGCTGGTTGCTCCGGTGCGCCGTCTTGACGAGTCCCGGGCCGAATCACGGGTGGCACCCAGTGGTGGCGCCGCCGGAGAAGTAGATGCAGCGGGGAAGTCGGCACTGTCCTCGCCACCGGCCGCGCCTCCCCGAATGACCTTCGACGAGTTCGTCGCGCGCTGGGGGTTCGTGCTCCGGAGCGGCGGCCGCGCCGGCAAGCTGCGTATCTGCCAGGTGCTCTACGAGAACACACATGGCACGGGACAGAAGACGTTCTTTACCTCATACGAGAAGCTGGCGAAGCTGACCGGCCTCGAGAAGAAACAGTGCGCCATCAACGTCAAGCAACTCGAAAGCCTCGGCTTCATCGAGCGTCTCAACATTTACAACACCGCCACCAGGCAGGGAACTGAATTCAAACTGCACCTGGAACAGCTTCCGCCGGGTGCTCGCCGCCCCCCACGCCATTACTACTATGACGAGGATTTACCGCGATAATATTTAACTTATACCCCTGTAGTATAACTTTGTACTACAGGGGTATAAAGTGCGGGGGCAGTCCCGTAAAGTCATACCCCGGTGAGCAATTACAGCTAGATGGGCATCCTGCCCGCGCCCTCCTGTTTTTGCCGCTCCTGCCTTCGCCGCTCGACGCGCAAAAGGACGTTCGAGACTCCGTCCATCGCACTCAGGAAATCATCCATAATCTCGTCATCAAGATCAACTGGTTCGATCTCCCGCATGGCGAAAAACAGGCGCTTCATCTCCTCCCAGAACAGGTGGCGCGTGTCGTTCGGGTCAACTTCCAGCATTTCGTCGACGCGCGCGATGACCTCAGCCATGCCCGTGGAGGACACATCCGTATGGGTAGTCTCGCCGAGCGCCTCTTTGACGCGCTCGCGCAACCGCGTCTGCGAACCACGAACGGCCAGATGAGAAAGGAGTATCTCCTGCCGCCGCGCCCGCGCTGCCTGCGGAGAACACTCTAACCGTTCAGCAGTGAGGCGGGCGAGGCTCGAGGCCTCCTGCAAGTTGATGTCGCCAGATGAGAGTGCTTCGCCCACATCGGAAGGGAAGCGGAGCACCTGGAGGTACTGACCGATGAAGCTCGAGAGCGAGACGCGCCCCGATGTTTCACGCTGCAAGAGGGCGCGCAGCTCTCCCGCCACCCTGAGCAGGTCTTCACGCCGGAAGCGTCCGGGCCGTCCCCGCTTGGTGTCCGTTGCGGGGCGGCGTTCGACGTGCCTCACGGCGTATAGTAAGAGTATTAACTGCTTCTCAGAGTTGGGGATGATGCGGGGCAGCCGCTCGCGCAGGGCGCGGAGCAGCGAGCGCACGCCGAGGGGAGCGGCGAGCGCATCAAGAGTCCTCTCTCGTCGGCGGGTGGCGCGCATGAGTTTGGCTAAACACCTCCGTTCGAAGAATGTTTCACAACTCGTGGATTCTACACTAATAATACCAATCTGAAAGGTAATAATATTGCTTTGGAGAAATATGGCTTACAGGAATAGACCATTTCTGTAAGCACTATTATGAAGGTATTTATTCAGGTACTCAGCCAAAACCGATAAACAAAGGTTAGTTTTACGGCAAGAGAACGGCACGTTTGGCGGGTAGAAGATCCTTCCGGGAGACATTCGATGCTGACGCTCAGTCTGACACGTCAACAGCTTTATGAGTTGTACCACGAGGGGGTGCAGCCGACGATCCGGCTGATTGAGAACCTCATTGACCAACTCGCCGACTTTGAGCAGATTCTGGGTAAAGATCAGCAGCGGATCATTGACGCTCAACACGAGCGCAACGATAGATTGGCGGCACGACTCAAACGGGTCGAAGCGAAGTTAGTGCGTAAAGAGTGTGAAGTGTATGCGCTGACGCGTCGCATCAATGAGTTGCAGACTGAACTTGAGCGGGTGCGGCTCGCGCCGAATGCCGAGGCGACGACGGAAGTAAATCGCGATTCGCACAACTCGGGCCTCCCGCCATCGCTTGATTTGCCGGGCGCGAAAGCGGCGAACGCCATTCGTCGGACGCGCTCCTTGCGCCGCAAGTCTGGAAAGCATGTCGGCGGGCAAGTGGGGCACCGGGGCGCGACGCTCCAGCAAGTGGAATTTCCTGATCGCTTGCGTGTGCATGCGCCGCAACGGTGTCGGGGATGTAAAGCGTTGTTGGCGGAGTGCTCGGTAGTCGGCTACAGTCGCCGCCAGGTCTTTGACCTTCCACCAACGGCGTTAGAAGTCACAGAACACTGGGCGCAGACGAAGCGATGCGACAGTTGCGGCGTGCGGACGAAAGCTGGGTTCCCGAGCGGCGTCAATGCTCCCGTGCAATACGGACAGCGTGTGCGCGCCATCGCCACCTACCTGCACAAGTATCAGTTGCTGCCCTTCGCACGAACCGCGGAGGCGATGCGTGACTTGTTCAGTTGCTCGATCTCACCAGGGACCGTCGAGACGACACGGCATCGTGCGGCGGCAAAGTTAGTGAGAGTCGAGGAGCAGATCAAGGCTGGCATCAAAGCGGCGGCAGTGATGGGCGCAGATGAGACGGGGATGCGGGTGGCGGGCCAGAGCCATTGGATCCATGTCGCGCGCACTGATGATCTCACGCATTACGGCTACGACACGCGGCGTGGGAAGATGGCGATGGACGCCATCGGCATCCTCCCGCAGTTCAAGGGTGTCTGCGTCAGAGACGGATGGTTCAGTTACGATGAATACCGGCAGGCGACGCACGCGCTCTGTAATGTCCACTTGCTGCGTGAACTCGTCTATGTTGAAGAAGTGGCAGCTGAGCAACAGCAATGGACGCGCCCGCTCGCGAAGCTGCTGCTCGACATCAAGGCGGCGGTCGAGCGGGCGAAGGGACAAGACGAGGTGAAGTTGAGCGACGAGCAGCTTGCGCTGTTCACGACTCGCTACGACCGACTGGTGAAGCGCGCGGCGCGACTGAACCCACCGGCGAAAGCGAAGAAGCCTGATCCGTTATCAAAGCGGTACCAGGTGGTCAAGGCTAAGCGGCGCGACCCGGCCTCGCCACTCATCTATCGCCTGGACACGAAGCGCGATCAGGTCTTGCGTTTCATGACGGGCTTCCGCGTGCCCTTCGACAACAACGGGTCGGAGCGCGACATTCGGATGGTTAAACTCCAGCAGAAGATTGGTGGCTGTTTCCGCACGCCCACTGGTGCCGAAGCATTTTGCCGGATTCGTTCCTACCTCTCTTCAGCACGCAAGCAGGGACACTCACCGCTCACCGCGCTGGAGCGCGCCTTCGCTGGTAAGCCGCTTGCCCTCAAGGGCTTACGAACCTGAATAGTTACTTATGAAATATGATATACTCGAAAATCAACCGGAAGGATTCTCTAAACAGGACAACAAAAGCGATGGCGTCACAGAATATAGAACGGATGATCGAAGCTGCGCGGCAGCTGCCTCCGGAAGAGCGCACGCAGCTCCGCGAAGCATTAGAGCGCGAAGAGCAAGAAAGACGGGAAGCAGTGCCTTCATCAGCCGCAACACTGCCTGCCCCGGCCACCAATGGCGACATGCTGGAGACGAAGCGCCGCCAGCGTGTCGAATGGCTCAAACTGCATGAGGCCGAATACGCCGGAAAATACGTCGCGCTCGATGGCGACCAATTGCTCGGCGTCGGCGCAACCTACCCGCAAGCGGCGCAAGCGGCGCAAGCAGCGGGAGTTCAACGTGCTTACATCGACTACGTGCCGGTGCCGGGCAGCGTCGGCTTCGGAGGCTGGTAGTGAGCCACCAACTCACCTTCGCGCGCCTCGCCGAGTACGACCCCGGACAATCTAGTATTACAGTCACGGCGCGCCTGAATCTCGGCGAGCTCTTTGTCGCGTGCGAAACGAAGATTGATACGGGCGCGACCTATTGCATCTTCAAGCGCCGTATCGGTGAAGAGTTGGGTCTCGATGTCGAAAGTGGCGGGCGTCAACTCATCAGAACTGCGACCGGCACTCTGATGACTTTCAGGCACGATGTCACCTTACAAGTGGAAGGCTTTGAGTTCGACGCCAGCGTGTGCTTTGCGGCGGATGAAGCCTTCACGCGAAACGTCCTCGGAAGATACGGGTTCCTGGATCGAATGCGGATCGGCGTCGTGGACTACGAAGGTAAACTTTATTTGAATTATTACGACGGGTGACAAGGGAGCTACGGATGAGCATTGCCACACCGAAGATCAAACACGACCATTCCGGGCCGCTTCCGCAAACGGACCTCACCATCTCCGATCCTCGTGATGTAGCGCTTCGCACGGCGATTGAGTTATGGGCAAGTGCCTCGACGAGCGCGACGACACGCCGGCGCGAAGAGTTGATCACCAAGAAGCGCAGAGTAGTAGCAAGCTTCTTCGAAGAAGTCGGGAAAGTGCCCGGCGAGGTGACGCCCGCGGATGTCCGGCAATGGTGCGAACAGATAAAGAAGATAAACGGCAACCATCTGGCGTCCGCGACTATTTATGCGCGCGTCTCCTTCATCTCCTCCTTCTACATATGGGCGCAACGTGAACTGGGCGTTCGCACGAACCCGGCATTACTGGCACGCCCCCGCGCCCCAAAACCCTATCAGACTGAAAGCACGAAATCCTGGACGGATGAGGAGTTGCACCGCATCACTTCAATCATCAGGGCGCATGCCTCAACCGGAAGCCTTGTCGCCAAACGTGATCTGGCGTTGCTGTTGATGTACACGAGTACGGGACTGCGCCGGGAGGAAGTCATCGGTTTTCGTGGTCGTGACATTCAACTTACGGAAGAGGGTTTAATTATCGGCGGGCGAGTCAAAGGTGGACGCTACCGGGCGAGGGAAGTGCGCGACACGGAGACGAAGGAAGCGTTGATTGACTACCTGACGGTAGCGCAACGATTACATGTCTTAAAAACAGATGCGCCGGTGTGGACCCGCCACGATCATCCGAAGCTGGCGGGAGAGCCGCTCACGTCGCACGCCTTCGTGCGTAATCTCAAACTCTACGCTAAGGAAGCCGGCATCGAACATGTCCACCTGCATCAGACGAGGCACACGTATGGGCGCATCGTGTCTGAGGAAACCGGCTCGATGACGGCGACGCAGGATGCGCTCGATCATGCCAATCTGAGCACGACGACCATCTACGTGCAGCGCATCAGTGTTAAGCGCGACCTGCACAGCGCGGCCATTGCGCGACGGCGGAAGGGGACGGGCATTATTTGAGGGTTGAGAACATAGCCTGTGACGTAGGCATTTGCTGGTCTCTCTTAAAGTAGGGAGTGAACTGAGGTCGGCCTTTGTGGAAATTCTTGAAGCATATTTATATGTGAGTATCACTAACATCGTTTCTTGAATTCAACTTGTAAGTTGACACATCCCCAAAAAACTGGACACAAAGAATGTTAGGATTTCTGCTTCCCGAACGGCTCTTTAACCGAAGGAGGAAGCATGAAAAAGAACTTCACGAATGAGCAGATCATCTATACCTTGCGGCAAGTTGATGGCGGCACTTCGGTCGCCGAAGTCTGTCGTAAGACCGGCATCACGGAGCAGACCTTCTATCGTTGGAAGAAAAAGTTTGCCGGGATGGGCGTGGCCGAGTTGGCCCGCCTACGGCAGCTCGAAGACGAGAACAAGAAGCTCAAGTCACTGGTTGCTGATCTCACACTCGACAAGCACATGCTGCAAGAGGTGTTGCGAAAAAAGTTCTGAAGCCGGAGCAGAAGCGGGCGGTGGCTGAGTTCCTCTGCACGGCTGTGTTGCAAAAATAGCCTTTCGGTTATGATACCTCCCTCACGCTCGTTCGAAATTGAGTCGTCAGGTCTATTCATGAATCATAAATCATCGCCTTTCAAATGGCGACACTTCGAGCCGTCGCTCATCCTTTTGTGTGTTCGTTGGTACTGTCGCTACCAGCTATCTTATCGCGATGTCGAAGAGATGATGCGTGAGCGAGGTCTTGATGTGGATCATTCAACCGTCTTTCGTTGGGTCCAGCGTTATGCGACGGAGATCAATAAGCGCGTCCGACCTCATTTGAAGATGAGCGGCTCTTCCTTCCGAGTTGACGAGACCTATATCAAGGTCGGGAAGACATGTAAGTATCTCTACCGCGCCGTAGACAAGGAAGGGCAGACCATCGAGTTTATGCTCAGCGCGAAACGCGATGTTTCCGCGGCGAAACGCTTCTTCAAGAAGATGATGAGGGCAGAGCATCGAAGGCTTCCGTTCTCCATCTCGGTTGATCAGAACGCGGCTTATCCTAAAGCATTCGCTACTTCACAAGCCGAGCGAATTGTGCCACCGGACTGCAAGCTGCGACGCGTGAAATACTTGAACAATGTGATCGAGCAGGATCATCGTTTCATCAAAAAGAAGGTGAGAGCATCACAATGCTTCAAGTGTTTTCACACGGCGGAGCGGACACTCGAAGGCATTGAAGCTGTGAACATGATACGGAAAGGGCAGGTCAAAAGATTAAGTGGAAATGATGCTGAGGGGCAGGCGAAGTTTGTGGCTTCGCTGTTTCAGATAGCTGCCTGAGCGAAATGCAGTCGAAGAACTTTCGCGCGTCGAATTAATTCTTGCAACACTACCCTCGTCCGGCGGGTAAGTATTTGAGTTAGAGGAGCGAGTTCGGTAACGTAACTATCTGAGTGAAAAATGCTTGAGAACTTCCGCACCTCGAATTAATCTTTGCAACATTCCCGGCCAAATCACCGAAAGGATTTCTTTTACATCGCGGAAATCTGTTTCGCAATGGTGATGCGGCTTGTGCCGCGCTGCTGCCGCTTTGGCGCTGCCGTGCTCGTCGCACACACCGCAGTGCCGTTGTTGCGTATGACGGACGCCTACCGCGAACAAGAGTTGATCAGGTTTGATAGTCCCCACGAGATCGCGCTTCATTTCATCCTGAATGCCCTGACAAGGAACGGGACACGGTTCGACCCGGTCGTCACTGTTAAAGGGTATGAGAAGTTTGAACGGGCATACGCGGCGGGCAAAGGTGTCTTAGTGGTCGGGCCACATGCGGCGCTCACCTTGCTGATGATCCGTCACTTTTACGACTGCGGTCTCGACCCCATAGTGATCAGCCCTGACCCGCGGATGCGCGTCGGCGGAACCACGGTGACGGCGCGGACTGTACAGCCGTCGCCCACTTTTCTCGTCAAGACCCGGAGCAGGTTGCGCCGCGGAGAGTTGGTGTGCGCGATGCCGGATAGGGCAGAGCATCACGGCGATAGAACGGTCGAGTTTGCCACGGTCAAGGGACGTGTTATCGTCGCCCCTGCGCTGATGCAGGTGGCCGCGCGCTGCGGGGCAGAGGTGATCTTCACAGAGGTACACTTGGAAGGACGTGGATTGGTAGGCACGTTCGCCGCTCCGTCCAGCGCGTCAACCGACACTATCATTAAAGACTTCATAGAGTTCGTTCGTGCAGGCACTGAGTCTCACTCTGCCCGTCACGATTAAGGGCGCACGACGCGGTTACTACCAACTCGCGGATCGCAAAAAGAGTTTCAGTGCCATCGCTTTCTTTGGAAGAGTTTGAAGAGCAGAAGGGTGCAGAACAGACCGATTATCAGGGACATCACCGAGAGCCTGAGATTCTTCGGGCGACGATTTTCCGTTTTCATTTCGAGGAGCCGACGACTGCTGATAGCCGCGACGCTCCTGCACGTCGCGCTGGCGGTCGGGCTGTTCTGGACGGGACGAGCGCAGGTTGCGCCGGGCTTAATTGACGGCGACGGGATCATGGGTTCCTTCGCCTTCGATAGCTACGAATATCAGAGCGGAGCCGGGCATCTGTTGGAGGTTTTTAGGCAGGACGGCGTTCAAGCATGGGCGACAGCGAGCGCGCCCGTGCATGTTAAGGTACTCTCAATCGAGTTCGCGCTCTTCGGGCCGCTCTTCGGAGATAGCCCTTTGAGCGCGGAGCCGTTCAACCTCCTCTGTTACGTCGCTATTGTTGGATTTACACTCGCCTTGGGGCGCGAGGTCGGCGGCGAACGAGCGGGACTGATCGCCGCAGTTGTCGTCGCACTGTGGCCGACCCTCCTCCTACACACACTGCAACTCCTGAAAGATCCTCTCTTCATCGCGGGCGCGCTCACGCTCGTGCTGTGCGTGACCACTTGGGTGACGAGGGAATACGGCGCGCGCGTGGCCGTCGCCACGGGTGCATTCACGACAATCGTCATCTCACTGCTCCTGCTCATCCGATCTAGTTTTGCCATCGTCATCTTCGCCCTCGTGCTCCTGGGACTCGTTCTGCTCATCGTCCGTCAAATAGTTGAAAGGCGACCACTGTACTGGAACATGGTCGCCTCTATCCTGATTCTATCGGTGGGCGCGCTGCTGTTGTTGCTCTCGCACACGATGCACGGCGGACAGAAGTTCAAACACTACCCTTCCGACCAGAGCGGTCAGCCCAAAGCCGTCGAGGGCACAGGCATGAAAGTGCCCACGGTCACCTCCTACCTGCCTCGTCTCCATTTAGAGGACGTGTCGCTGACCTACATAGGACGTTTCCATCTCGCGGCAAACAGAATGGCGTTGAGAGTCGGAAGCGTTCGTTACAGGTTCACCGCTGTCTATTCAAAGGCCGGCTCGAACATTGACCCGGACATCAGGTTCAGAGACATCGAAGGACTGCTTCTCTACATTCCGCGCGCTTTTGAGATCGGGTGCTGCGCTCCATTTCCAGAGATGTGGGCCTCCGCCGGCAGTCGCGTAGGGAGCGCCGGGAAGTTGCTTTCCGGCGCGGAGACTCTCGTCATGTACGTGTTCGAGTTACTGGCGCTGGTGGCCGTGTTTCGCCCGCCGCGACGGCTCGCCGCCTTACTGTTGTTTTCTGTCAGCGCGTTTGGAGTGATGTTGCTCGGACTGGTGGTTCCCAACGTCGGCGCGCTCTACAGGTTTCGCTACACTTTTTGGGTGTTGTTAATCGTCCTTGGCGCGAAGGGTGGCGAAGCCGTCATCGCGTTGTCCGTGCGACATCTCCGCAAGCGACGCCGTGTGCAAGCAGAGTGTTGAAGTTATCCGGCAGACAGACCCGCGCCGCTTCGCGTTCGTGCGGGAAGAGTTCAAGAAAGTGATTTTCAAGAAGAGAGTTTTGATCAACAGAGTCGCGGCTGCCGTCGCGCTGATTTGCATCCTCGCTATTGCCTGCTGCTGCTCCTCGCACCCCGGAGCAATCAGCGGGCAGGATGACAGCGGTTTACGCGCGCAAGAGACATCACCGGCGAAGGCGACTCCCACAGGCGTCGCGGGCGTTGGCCTGGGTCTCGATCTCGTCAACTTCACCGGCAGCGCGCTCAGTGCCGTTTACATCTCGCCGAGCGACTCGAAGGGGTGGGAAGAGAACGTCGTTGGCGCGGACGAATTGAATGACGGCGACACCATTGATCTACATTTCAACACTGAGGAGAGAGCCGTTCTGTGGGACATCAGGATAGAGTCCGCGGACGAGCATTACGCCGAGTGGAAAGGTCTCGATCTCCGCAACGTCTCCAGAATAACGCTGCTTCTCAAGCTGGACAGTGAGCCGGTCGCGGTCGCCGAGATCGAGTAGCAGCAGCGGTCGCTTGCTGCTTCGGACGCAATCACCGCTTGTGCGCGGGCAAGTTTTTCTTTCTATTCTTAGATGGTGAGCGCGAAAGCGTTCTTCTTATTAATTTGGCCTTGAGGCAGTGCCATCGTGTTCCATGAGACTTCTATACTGCATCCCTGACCTCGGTTACGGCGGAGCCGAGAGACAGTTGTCCTATCTCACCCCGGAGATGGTGCGTATGGGGCATGAGGTTCACGTCGCCTCGCGCCGCGGTGGCCCGAATCTCGACCGTCTGAAGTCCGCCGGCGTGGTATGGCACTGTGTTGGCGGGAACAGTAGCCAGAACTCTGTGACATACTTCCGGCTCATGAGGTTGATTCAGGACTGTCTGGTCTTCTTTAGACTGATCAGATTGATAAGGAAGTTGAAGCCGGACGTTGTCCAGACGATCCTCGCGCCGATGGACATGCTGGGCGGAGCGGCGGCGCTCCTGACGCGCACGCCCTGGGTCTTGAAGGAATCCAGCGCCGCTCCCTTGTATGCTGCGTTGTGGAAGCACAACGGGGATTGGAGATGCAGGATTCGTTTTGAATTCGGCAAACTCTCGGATGTCGTCGTGTCGAACTCCGCAGGCGGGTACAACTACTGGCGCGTGGCGCGTGTCGGACGTGCGCTCGAGATGATCCCGAATTCTATACCCCTTGATGAAATAACAAATTCGGACAGTGATAGTGTGAGCGGCTTCGCGTTCAACTCACACGGCAAGGTGGTGCTCTGCGCTGGTCGAATTGACTTGGGGAAGAACGTCGAGAACGTCATCGCCGCGCTGGCGCATATCGCTGATGAAGTGCCTTTCACCGCCATCATCTGCGGAGACGGAGCGCGCCGACGCAACGTTGAGCGGATGGCACGCGAACTTGGCATCGCGCACCGCATCGTCTTCACCGGCTATGTGGATAATTTATGCGACTGGATGAAGCGCGCGGACGCCTTCGTCTCTCTGAGCAGATTCGAGGGCTGCCCCAACGTCGTGCTGGAGGCGATGGCCTGCGGTTGCCCTCTGGTCGTCTCAGACATACCGGCTCACAGAGAAATACTCGACGAGCGCAGCGCACTCTTCGCAGACCCTGACAAGCCGGACGAGGTTGCTGCTGCACTGAAAGCGACTTTGATGTGCGGCGACGGCGACGCGACGCGAAGCCGCGCGCGTGCGGCGCGAGAGAGCGTCGCCGCTCGCCCCGTCAAGACAACGGCGTGGCTCTACGAACAACTCTACCTGCGCTTGCTTGGCGAAGAGCGCGCATCAATTCACAAGAAGATTGTTTCAGACGGTGAGGCGGCATAAGACAGCGTATCAACATCTGCCCCTTCGCGAGCAAAAGTGCTCGGCAGAGAGCGAATGGAAATCGAAGGTAAATTAAATTCCTACAAGATGACAGGGCGTTCGCCGTTAAGAAGGGCGGAGCGGGCGGGAGACTCTTCACTTTTGTTCAAACAGGGAATCAATATCGGGGTTCTGGCTGCCTGCAACGCGGGGCTGGCCGTCCTGTCGGCTTGGTACATCATTACCCGCACAGGCATCAACTTCAAGAGTGACGCTTTCTTCGCCTCGTGCGCGCTCCCACAACTTGCCTTCATCTTCCTGAACGCCACTCTGCTGCCGGTGCTGGTGCCGCTGCTCTCAACCAAAGATGCGGAGCGGCTGCGTGAAGACGCTTGGACCTTCTTCCTCTTGATCACGGCTCTCTTCTTCATTCTCGGCGTCGCTCTATACGCATCCAGCAGCACATGGGTGCCGCTACTCGTCCCGGGCTTCTCGGACGAGGGCAAAAGCCTGACCGTCGCGTTGACGAAAATTCAGGTCGTCAGCATGGTGCTCAACGCCGGGATCGTCGCGCTCTGGACAGTTCAGCACGCGCGCAGGAGGTTCGTGTGGGTCGAGCTTTCCGGCGTCATGGCGAATCTGGCAGGACTGCTCTTTCTGGTCTATACATTGCCAAGGTTCGGCATCAAAGCCGCGGCGTGGAACACGGTTTTCTACAATAGCCTGAAGCTCGCGCTGCTGCTGCCTGCGCTCGGACGTTGGCACCGCCCCGCATGGGGATCGCCGACCGTGAAGGAGGCTCGACGACTCTACAAGCCCTTCCTTCCCGGTCAGGCATACTTGAGAGCCGAGCCTCTGCTCGACCGCTTCCTGTCTTCAATGGGCGGTGCGGGAAGTCTCTCGCTGCTCTACGTCGCTCAACAGGTTTACGCCAATCTTACTTTGGTGATGAGCAAGGCAGTCATCGCGCCGGCAGTGCCGAAGCTCGCGGTAGAAGCCGGCGCGGGCGAGTGGCGCGACTACCGGCGTACTTATCGCAACCGGCTGCTATTGATTGCGTTACTCACCGCCGCCGGCGTGCTGCTGTTAGTCTTTAGCGAACCCGTATTCCGGCTCGCCATCGGGCACGTCGGCGTGACGGTTGAAAACGTCTCTACACTCTGGCTGGTGATGATAGCTCTGGCGGGGGCGTTCGCCGGAGGCGTGTCGGGACAAGTCGTGTCGGGCGCGTTCTATGCCACAGGTAACACTAAGACGCCGACCAAGGTGTCCGCGCTCGCTTACACGATCTATCTTCCGTTGAAGGTCGCGATCTTCCTCCGCTACGGGCTGATCGGTCTGGCTGTCACCATGAGCGCCTACTTCATCGCAACCTTCCTGATTCAGTTCTTCATGTTGGAAAGTGAGGTGTCGCGCCATCTCTCCGGCAATATGTGGCGCAAAGAAATTCACGCTCTGGAGGATTGAGGCGACGGCATGATCTCGCGTGCGGCGGTGCGAGCCTCCGGCACACTTCCAAATTGCGTCCCGCTGATTTGGCGAGTGACGCTTGCGAAATGCCAGTAGGTAATCCAGAGATTCACCATCTCTCCGAATCCGAATGCCTCGCGCCCGAGTGCGGCGTTCCTTCGGAGCAGGCGCGGGACGACGCGGAGATGCCGCAACAGTTGGCCTTGTCTGGCCATCACGAACGCGAGATAAAGAGCGCGTGCAGTCCATGCGGCTGAGAACAGCAGCCGCAGCTTCAAGTTCGGCTTGGGTGTTTGAGCGACGCTTCGCTCGCCCGACTGACGACGAACCGGAGAGGCTGCGGCTCCGTCAAAGGCGCGGTCGAAATAAGCCTCGACATCAAAGACCCGATTCAAGAGTTCCCGGAATCCGGCCTTGAGTCTCTCTCTCGTCATGTGTTTCGGAATGTAGATGAGTTCCGGGTCAGAGAAATCGAGACGGCCTTCGGCGCGCAGACGGTCGTAGAGCGGTGTGGTCGGAAGCGGCGTGAGTAAACTGATTGAGAGCGTGGCGATACCGCTCGCCTGAATGAATTCAAACTGCTCGTCAAAGATGCTCTCGTCATCATTGTCGAAGCCCACGATGAAGCCGCCGCTGACACTGAGGCCGCCTGCACGTATCCGGGACAGCTTCGCCAGCAGCGAATCGCCGTGGACATTTTGATGTTTGCGCGTCTCGATCAAAGACGCCATGCGCGGCGTCTCGATGCCGACGAAGACGCTCCGAAAATTGGCCTTCACCATCAAATCAATCAGTTCACGGTCGTCGGCCAGATTGATGCTCGCCTCCGTCGTAAAAATAAGCGGAAATCCGCGAGCCTCTTGCCATTCGATAATTTGCCTCAGCAGTCTTTTCGCTTCCACCTTGTTCCCGATGAAATTGTCATCAACGAGAAAACAGCCCCTGAAACCCTGCGCCATCAGCGCGTCGAGTTCGGCGAGCACCTGCTCAGGCCGCTTGACGCGAGGGACGCGCCCGAAGATTGTGATGATGTCACAGAACTCGCAACGAAACGGACAGCCGCGCGAGAATTGCACGGGCGCTGTACCGTAGCGGCCACGCTTCAACAGATCGAATCGCGGAACGGGCACGCGCGACATGTCTGTCTTCTCGGCCTGCTCGTATCGCGTCTCGAAGGTCGCGCCGGACGCGAGCGCGTTCAGGAAGACGGGCCAAGTCTCTTCCGCTTCGCCGATGAAACGCACGTCGCACAATCCATCAAACGTTCCTTCGTTCACCGTAACGAACGGGCCGCCCACAGCGACCACCGCCGGCAGTGCGCGCAGTTGGCGCAGTATCTCGCACATGCGCTCGGCCTGAACGACCATGCCTGTGACGCCGATGACATCGAAGCGTTGGAGACTTTCAAAGTTAATCGGCTCGATATTCTCGTCAATGATGATGACTTCGTGATCGGGAGGGATCAGCGCCGCCACCGACACCAAGGCTCCATTAGCCATCGAGTATTTGAGCTTACGGCCTAGACCATAGAAGGGCATCGCGAAGTCGGCTGTCCAATAGGAGGGTCGGCTCTGTGGGTTGATCAGACAGATTGCTAGGCTCCGGGACTTGGCTGTTCTGCTAAAAAAAGCATCTGGCGCTTGATACTTGAGTTCGATACAACGCTCCTTCGATGTTGACCCTAACGATTATAAGAGCCTCAATGCTCCCGATATGAATCAATTTAGCAGAACTAGTGGGTCGTTTGACAATCGAATAACCCTTAGAAGCTGTTTGAAAAAAAGGGAAGGGCGAGGGGCAGGAGGTGAGGAGATGATAAATATTAGAATAATTTATCAAAAAGCATCAAATATATTACATTCGATAATGAAACTTATGTCCTTCCTTTCTTTGTGTACTGACTCACAATGCCTTTGCCCTGTCGGTTGTTGGAAGCCTACCTCAGAAAAGGGGGAGCTTGAAAAGCCGGAGGTGTTTAGTCCGCGGGCGGTAAAAGTTCGGAATTTCCCATAGCCGCCAGCGGTCTAATTGTAGTTCGCTTTACGCAAATAGTTGAGTCTTAGCAAGATAACTTTTTATCCACGAGATGCGTACTCGCCTTATGTGCTTCGAGCGAACTCTCGCTGCAACCCTTAGCGGGCGTTCGCGTCCTAATCCTGACGTGACGCCAACTGCTTCCCGGACGGAGTGAGATGATGAAGATTAGCCGCCGATCCTTTCTCAAAGCTGCAGCAGCAATCGGTGCTTCGCTCGCATGGGCCGGACCGGCTCGAGGTTCGCGTGTCCACTGGCATGAGCGGCGTGATCTCTATCCGCAAGGGGTCGCCTCGGGCGATCCCGATCCGCACAGCGTCATCCTGTGGACGAGGCGTCCGTGTGCCCAGAGCACACGCCAGTTCCTGACCGTCGAGGTAGCCGAGGATGAAGCATTCCGCCGAGTCATTGCGCACGCGCAGGCACCGGTCTCAAGCGCCGCGGACTGGACCGCGCGCGTTCTGATTGGCGGACTCAAGCCGGGACGCGCTTACTGGTATCGGTTTACCGACACCGACGGAAACGGCAGCCGGGTCGGCCGCACGATCACAGCGCCGTTGCCCAACGATCCCCGCACAGTGAACTTCGCATTTGTGAGTTGTCAGGATGTCAATGAGGGCAAGCTCAACGCCTACCGCCGGATGATCTACGAAGATGAACGCGCTCCCGCCGCCGAGCAGCTCGATTTCGTTCTGCACCTGGGCGATTTCATCTACGAGGTGGTGGAGTATCCGGACGAAGTGAAGACGCGCTACGACCGCACGATCTATGAGGTGGCGCGCATCCCGGACGGCGGGCAGGTCGGCAAGTTCCACTTCCCGCTGACCGTCGATGGCTACCGCGCCGTCTACAAAGGCTATCTCGCCGACCCCGACCTCCAGGACGCTCGCGCGCGCTGGCCGTTCGTCGCCATCTGGGACAACCACGAATTCTCGTGGCAAGGCTGGCAGAGCATCCAGAAAGCCGGCCAGGCGCGGCCCGGCCAGAGCATCAAGGTCGCCGCCAACCAGGCATGGTGGGAATATCTGCCATCGCGTTGCAAGAAGGTCAGCGGACCCTCGCTCGAAAGCTTCAATCCGCCCGCGGTGACGAATGTCGCAATCGAAAAGTGGGACGAGAACGGCCTTGGCGACGAGCCAAACAACTTGGCCGCGATCAACAGCCTGATCGGCTACCGCTCTTATCGCTACGGCAAACACCTCGACCTCATCATCACCGATCAGCACAGCTATCGCAGCGCCGACCCGTTCAGCGACCCGGCAGCCGGAGCTTTCGGGCCGGAGTTCACGGGCATGTTTCCGGAGGACGTGGCGCAGGTTCTCGACGGCGGACGTGCGTTCAACGGCGGGAATCCGCCGGCGGAAGTCAGCTTCAATGGCGCGCATGTTCCCAATTCGCAGCGCAACGCACCGCCGCAGACGATCCTCGGCGCCGAGCAGAAAGCCTGGTTCAAAGACCGGCTCCGCAATTCAACCGCGACGTGGAAAATCTGGGGCAATTCAGAAGGCGCACCCGACTGGCGCGCCGACCCGCAAAATCTGCCGCCGGGACTGACCAAGGAAACGTGGCCGAAGACCACCTATGCCTCGCTCGTCACCGGCGATTACGGCACGGCCTACAGAGAGCGCGCCGAGATCTACGACCTCGTGCGCGTCGCAAAGATCACCGGCTTCGCTATCGTTTCCGGCGACCGCCACAGCTTCTGGGCGGGCTACGCGACCTCGGAACTGCCGCCAGGCAAGTTCGATCCCGTAGGCTTGAGCTTCGTCGGCGCCTCGCTATCAAGCGCAGGAGCCATGGAAGCCTACGAGCACAGTTTTTCCAAGACCGATCCGCTGCGCCCGCTGTTCCTCGCTGATCGGCTGGACGGCGCGAAGCCCGACTGGACGTACAACATGCTGGTGAAGCATGGCGTCCGCTCGTGCCTTGAATATGCCAAGAGCTTCGATCTGCAGCGCGCGCGTTCCCTGTCGAACCCCAACCTTGCCCCGCACCTCAAGTTCGTCGATCTTGGCGGCCATGGCTATGCGAAGGTTCGGCTCACGGGCAATGAAATGCGGACGGAGTTCGTGTGCATTCCGCGGCCCATTGCACGGAGCGAAAGACCGGACGGCGGGCCAATCAGGTATCGGGTATTGCACACTGCTGCACTGTGGAAGAGCGGAGAGCGTCCGCAGCTGAAGACATCAGTGCTCGAAGGCAACGTTGGACTAGCGATTTGACGGACTCACGGCGCTCGTTTCCATAGCGGCCGGAAAGGCTGTGGATCTGGTGGTCCATGCCGGTAACCGGGCGAGAGTGTTTGCTTTTGTTTCCATCCTACTGAACCTTGCTCCAACTCGTCGTGCCGCTTCTCAAACTTCCTTCAGGCGTATATTGACACCACACTCCCGTTAGCTTCATGGGCGTCTCTTTTTTTAGAATTACCACGCCCACCATGTCAGTCTTTTCCTGTTCACCGGCGTAAGAGAGGGTAATAGCGAACTCGGCAGCCTTCCCCTCAAGAGCCCAATTACCGAATCCACTAGTGATGCCGCTGCCCTTAATCAGCCTCCCGTTAACACCTGTGATAGTTACGCGATCAGTAATTGGCGGAAGAGATGATTCCGTTGACGATGTGATAACCCAGGTAGCGTCCCATGTACCTTTGAGATAACTGTACCCGGAAGGCCCGAAGAGAAAATTTTTAATCTCGTCACGATAAGCGGCAATGACGGCGGCAAGGACAGTACCGGCTGTTCCCAATATTCCGGCAATTAATGTTGAATCCATAAATGATTTCCTCTCCTTACACAAGAAAAGCACTCAACACACATTAGAGCGCCGATAGCAGGCGGTGTTTTACGTCTTTGTCGACAATTCCCTCCACGCTGACTGTTATCGCCCTTGGCGGCCTAGAAAAAGGGACGCCGCCATCAGGAGGCAGCGTCCCCTCACATCTCATAGCTTGCGCTATGAGATCCGCGTCACCGGCCTCGCTCCGGCAACGCGATGGGAATGCACATTCAACGCACGCAGGGGCGCGTGTCAGGCCAGTTCCCGGCAGTTCTCCGCCATCCATTCCCGGCACTTTTCCTCCGAGGCGGGGCTATAGACCTTGTGATAGACGGCCTCAAACGGCTCCTGCTCCGGGATGAGGCAACATGTGCCCTGCTCACTCTTGAGAATGACGATGTACTGGATGGTGTTGCTGATCGGAACACCAGACTTCTGCGGTTGATGTGACATGAGAGACCTCCGTGAGACGGTGAGATCGTAAAGCGGGCGCACTGTATCAAGAACCGTCAAAAAAGTGAAGAGCGAAGGTAAGGAGTTAAGCGACTGCCAAATATTAGAGTGACTTATTAATAAGCATCAAATATATTACATCCAATAATATTACTTATGTCCGAATGCGTATTGGTCAAAACATATCTTCCGATCAATACGAGTTTAAAAGCTGTCACCTATGAGTACGAAGCCAGCCCAGTAAAAAGGGTGAGCGTAACGTTCATTAGAGAGCAGTTTGAGTGCCGTCTCGCGTAATGCTTCTGCCTTGTCCGAGAGTTGTGGTTTGGGCATTTTGGGTGTGGGCGTATTGATTCTTAGGTAACGGTAAAACCCTAACATCAATTCGGTCGTGCTGGCCGAATCCACTTTCCATTGACTGACGAGAGTGGTAGGGCTACCAGCTACGAAGAAACCCCAAGACAGTCCGACCATGCCCTCTCCCGCCCTGACGCTTCCGCGCGCCGTCTCACAAGCCGAAAGCACCACCATATCGGCGTGCAAATCCAAGTTCATAAGTTCCCACGTTTCCAGTAATCCATCTTCCTTGGTATCGGCGCGGTTTCGCGCCAACATAATATAAGAGTACATGGGACTCACATCATTCAAGATACCGTGTGCGGCGAGATGGATGATTCGATACTGACCGGCTTCAACTTTGAGGCGGTCTTCGCGCGCTTCAGACCCTGTATATACTTTGCTGTTCGTTGCGCCGTAAATTTGTGCCAGCGCTTTGACCTGCTGTTCGGCTTCGGGCAGCGCGCCCAGACCCGCTGACATCAAGTCTCCCTTTTCCGCATGATCTACATTGTAGTCGAGCGTGGGATTACCGAATGCCAGTAAGTCCGGCAGAGATGCCTGTCTCAGGGTCTGCCCACGTCGCTTCAAAGTTATTGCACGAAGCACGCTTAATGATGGCGCGTAGGAAATTGCATGATCTTCCAGTGTGTAGCATCCGGTAGGAGTTTGCAGAGCTTGAAAGGGCAGTTCCCATAACGCTTCGTCAGGAACGATGATGAGCATCTTCTTATTCCGAAGTTGCTCGTCCGCCGGGGCCAACAAGAGATCGTAAAGCGCATGAGACGCACCGCTGAATCGCAGATCGCGCTCGGCGATCTGACGGCGGAATCGCCCGACTCGATCAATCAAATCCCGGCGTTTAATATTAAGCGTATAGACCTTCAGCGCAGAAGATGTCGCTTTCGCACTCTCTGCCGTGTGCGGCATTGTCTGTCCCGCCTCCGCCTTCGACTGTTCTGGATTGCTGATGACGAAGAGGAACGTCTGCTCTTCACCGATCATATACTCGACGAGCGCGGTGTTCGGGAACTTCAGAAGATCACTTAACTGAGTTAATGATGCCGGCGGCTCCTCGCCTCTTTGCAGCCTCAACTCAGGGTGAAGAGAGTACAGAGCGTCGGTGAAAGCGCTCAAATCGAGCCGCGCTCTATCAATCTGCTTTTGCAGCGAGACAAGGTGCGTTGCATCAGGGCGTGCTTGCGCGGTCTCGCGTTGCGCCTGTGCGTTGAGCGTGGAGAGTTCAAGCCGCAGCTTTCCTTCCTGCTCTTGCTCTCCCGGCGTCATCGCCTTGCTGATGTTGCTGCGACCGGCGCGAAGCACATCGAGCAAAACTCGCGCTTTAGCCCGTTCAGCATAGAGCAGGGCTTCTTCCGGGCGATTCTGAGCCACGAGCAACGCAACCATCTCGGTATAAGGAGAGATTTTATCCGCGAAGTAGTATTGACGCTCTTGCTCGCCCCCTGCCGCCTGCGTCCGCATGGACTCAATCGTCTTAATTGCTTCGTCGAAATCCTGTCGAGCTTCGTCTGCATGATTGAGCACACGATGGGCGTGCCCTGCGACGGCGCGAGCTTGCCAGATGCCTTTCAAATATCCTATCTGTCCGGCGAGCAAAGCGGCACGAGAGGCTGCTTCCAAAGCCTTCTCAGGCGCTCCCTGCGCCTCGTAGGCGAGAGCGATCATGTTAAGCGTCTCGACGCTGCGTTCCTTATCGCCTGCCTCAACTTCTAAAGCCAAAGCTCTTTCGTAGAACTCAAGCGCCGAAGAGTCGTCTGCCTGTGACAGGTGTATGTTGCCGAGATTATGCAGGGATTGTGCGATGCGCGGCTTGTTCCCCAGCGACTCGCGCAACGATAGGCTTCGCTGGACGCTTTGCAGCGCCAAGTCGTAACGACCGAGTAGGCGCTGCCCGTCGCCGATTGCGCTCAACACAGTGGCGATGCCTTCTTTATCACCCAGAGCCTCACGAAGTCCGAGGCTTTTTTGCAAATAATCAAGGGACAAGTTGTAGTTACCCTGAAGCTGATGAATATCTCCCATATTCAAAAGGGCGATGGACATCCCCAACTTGTCGCCTAACTGTGCGCGCAGGTCGTAACTGCGCTGAAAATGCTCCAAGGCTCGCGCGTAATTGCCCCACGCAAGATGGATGACGCCGATGTTATTGAGAGCAGTGCCGATTCTTAATTTGTTATCTTCAGCTTCGGCGAGGCGCAAACTTTGCTGGTAGAAATCCAGCGCCAGTTCGTATTCGCCACGCTCGCGATGAATTGCGCCGATGGCGTTGAGCGCGCTCGCAGCGGTGTCTTTATCCTTCGAGCCTGCGAGCAGTTTGAGGCTCAAATGGAGAGAGGTAAGCGCCGCATCGTAGTTACCTTGAAAGTATCGCACGATGCCGATACTCGTCAGTGCGCGCGCCTGCCCGGTAGGTTGCCCCAATTCCTCCCAGCGTTTCGCGCTCCGCTCTTGAAAATCAAGCGACTTTTGGTAGTCGCCTTGAGCGCGATAGATGACGCCGATATTACCGAGTGTTTGTGCAATGCCTTCACCGTCGTCAATCTTTTGCGCTATGTTCAAAGCCAACTGATAAACGGCGAGCGCGTGCGCGTTATCTCCGTTCGTCTTAAATCGGTCGCCGAGCGTGTTAAGCGCTCTGCGTAAATCCGCCGTCACCAAGTCGGGACTGATTGAGAGCAATTTGGCACGCTCTTCCTCCGTCTGCGCCGCGGCGAGACTGGAGGCCAAGTCCTCTACGCGCGCGTTTTGTGTTGCGACGGATGTTGGTTGCGGCAAATTTTGGAGAGCCTGCCCGGAGCTGGCGAGAAAACAGAGCGCACAGATTACCGTCAGCAGCGTTCGGCAAAGACTTACATAAAACACGGAAGAAGTCTCCTTCAAGTAATGATGAGCAGCTTAAAAGTTACGTCCGAGATGCCGGCAATAAATGTTACTCGATTACTATTTTTATTCTCGTATGCACGAAACACCATGCCGCCAAACGTAAAGCAGGCTCGGCTCTACATGGAATGTAAGTCGGGACAGGCAATCTTATTACTAAGCCGGATAAAGATGCTTGCAGACGATAGAAGAAAGACACATCAGTTATAGTATCCTTCGTAATGGCACATTTACTCACATGACCGGAAATAATGAGCGAATTGCCTGATGTTACGATAAGCCCGTGCCTCGCTGTTGATAATTATTCTTGATAAGAGCGGAGGTTCGGTTTTCTATCTATATCTGCGAACAAGCTGCTGCGGATTGGGCGGATGGAAGCCAAACAAGTTGACGATTTATTATTGCCGTTTATTAACGCTTCGGATGAAGCGGCGTCCGAGCATCATCTATCGCGCTTAATCACCGATTATGCCGAACCCATTGTCACGCGCATCCTCAAATACAAATCAGGCAATGCCCGCCGCGCATCTCAACGTATTGATGAACATGCGAGAAACGAAGACATACACGGCGAGATCATGCTGCAACTCGTCCTGCGCTTGCGGCAGTTTCGCGCGGAGCATCTGACGCGCCCCATCGCCGATTTTAATGCTTACGTCGCCGTCACAACCTATAACGCTTATGATCGTTATATCAGCCGTTCGTATCCTCAACGCCGTCGCTTGAAGAACGGCCTGCGTTATTTGCTCACACATCACAACGATTTTGCTCTCTGGCAAACTAAAGATGGCTCATGGATCGGCGGCTTCGAGCGATGGCGCACGCCCGCTCACAATTCGGCGGCATCTGACGCCGTCGGCGCGGCTATTCCACCGTCCGCGCGCCTGCAACAACTGCGCGATGATCCGCGCGCGTTTGCACGCGACGCGAAAGCACATCACGACTGGCATGATCGAAAGCACGCATACCAACTCCTAGCGACCATCTTTGAATGGACTGGCGTTTCCGTGGAACTCGACCTGCTGACCAGTGTTATGGCTGACTGGTGGAACGTGACGGATGAAGCCGTCGAGCTTGACGCGGGACGCAACTCCGTCGGGCGCGATGAAGGAGCGGGCATTCAGGTAGTTGACCAACGCCCAGCCGTCACAATCGAAATTGAAAGGCGCGCATATCTCAAGCGGCTCTGGGAGGAAATTACCGATCTACCTGCTCGCCAGCGCGCCGCGCTGCTCTTGAACTTGCGCGACGAAGGCGGGCGCGGCATTGTCGATCTGTGGATAATTGTAGGCATTGCGACGCCTGAATCGTTAGCCAAAACGTTAAATCTTGAGACGCAAGCGTTCGCGGAATTATGGAAAGAATTGCCTTTTGACGATCATAAAATTGCGGCACATCTCGGTCTGACGCGCCAGCAGGTTATTAATTTGCGAAAATCGGCGCGCGAGCGTCTCGCCCGTCGTGTTAAGGCTTCCTGAGCCGGCGCTTTGCAGAAGCGCACTGCTCGTCAAAAAAGTAAAGTAATCGGATGGTAATATCATTTGTGAAATCGCCTCTTCAATGATGAACGGGAGAAGTGTCATTAAAACACCCAACCATTTTCGAGTGAGTACGGCGAGTCTTCGCCATCGGGATAATTAGCAGGCAATGGATGCTTCAAAACACCTGAGCGGTGAAGAGCTTGAACGTTATTCCGCGCGGCAGTCGTCCGTCACGGAAGTTCTCGCCGTGCAGCAGCACATCGTCGGCTGCCCCGAATGTCGCGCGCGGCTGGAAGCAACTGTCCAAGCGGACGCGGCCTTTCTGAGCCTGCGCCGTCAGATAGCGCAGACCGATGACTCAGAGTCGCTTGCAGGAGAGATTCATCTTCCATACGAGCAGCTTGCTCTTTACGTTGACGACAAACTCGATGATGTCGAGCGTGAGGTAGCCGACAGTCATCTCTCATTTTGCGAAGACTGCGCGACTGATCTGGCTGATCTCCGGCAGTATCAGGCACTCATCACCGGCGCAGGAGCAAAACCTGCCAGCGATGTAGCCGCCTCTGATACGCCTTCCGCATGGCAAAACTTCATCGCGTTTCTCGGCTCTTTCAAGCTACCTGCCCCGGCGTTGGCCGCCACCGCCGCTGTACTCGTCCTGCTCACAGTAGGCGGCGTGTGGCTTGCGATGAGAGACAGTGATGACTTGGAGAGGAGAAATGAACAAGCACGCTTGAGGCCGGAGTCAGATCCCACGTCTGCGCCGGGGGGCGTCACGCCAACACAGGAAAATGTTTTACTTCCGACCTCATCTCCCGCAACGTCTTCTTCCGGCGCGACGAATGGTAACTCTGCCAACGTTGAACAATCAACGGCTTCTTCTCCCGACGGCAAATTAAACTCACCCTCCGAAATTGTTCCGCATGGCGGTCATCCTGCGCCGCTCGCATCACAGGTGTTCGCGCTTGATGATGGCGAGGCTCGCATATCTTTCGATGCGCGGGGACATTTGAACGGGCTTAAAGAACTGTCGCCTGATGCGCGACTGGCAGTGAGGCGCGCCTTGCGTTCGCGGCAAATTGAAACGCCTTCGTCGCTCGACAATCTTGCGGACGGTAAAGGCGGCACGTTGATGGGCAACAATGCGGGCGGCGCATCGTTCGCGCTCGTCTCGCCAATCGGAAAGATCGTCCGCCAGACGCGACCAGAGTTTCGTTGGCGTCCGCTCGCGGGAGCCAAGTCCTATGCCGTCTCTATCGTTGATTCGAAATTCAGGGCCGTCGAGCAGAGTCCCGCGCTCGATAAGATTTTCTGGACGCCCGGCACGTCTCTAAATCGGGGCGCAATTTATTACTGGCAGGTGACAGCGACGCTGGCGGATGGTACGGAAATTACTGCGCCCGCCGCGCCTGCGCCTCAAGCGCGCTTCCGCGTTCTCAGCGCAAACGAGAGTGAGAGCATAGCTCAACTGGAAAAAACGAATTTGCGTTCTCATCTCGCGCTCGGCGTGGCCTACGCGCGGGCGGGTCTGCTGGAAGAAGCTGAAGCGGAATTGGAAAAGTTAATCAAACAGAACCCGCACTCGCCCGTCGCGCGCGACCTGTTGCGGAACCTGCAAAGAGTGCGTCGGCGCGGCATCGCCTGATCTTCCTCGGCATTGAGCGCTCTGTCAGCGCGTTAGAAGCGCTCTCATCAAGAGAGGGTCACAGTTAAGAGTTCACGCTTCAGCGTGTCAAAGTTGAGAGTTCACGCTTCAGCGAGTTTGCCAACCGATCATTGTACTCTCAACTTTGATGAGACCGCTTCTCATCACACTCCAAAGAATCCTGCCCGCGAAAAAGTTATCGGCGCAACGCTCTGTGCAGCGACGCGCCTTGCCTACATGTCTGTCTGCTCCTGAAAAAGACTGTCTCTACACGTGCCTCTCCATCTCTCCTGACCCAAACAAACGGGCAGCAATCAATCCTCCGCAATTTTTTTATGCAGGTTGGTAATACGTCGGCTCTTCGCGCTTCTACTCGGTTGCTGACTTAACTTTGAGTTTTTTTCAGGAGGCCACACCAATGCACACGATGACTCGACGATCAACATGGCGCGCCAATATTTCATGTGCGTGCGTTTGTTTAATTCTGCTTGCCATATTCGCATCCGCGACGGCGGCGCAATCCGTTTCGCCCACATTTACCTTGACCGGCGACCTGCAAAGTTTGACGGACTCGTGGGGTTCGTGGGGGCGCGATCCGATCAACTCGCGCTTCAACCCCTTCATCACACGTATCCGTCGCTCGAACGTCAACCGCCTCGAACTCAAATGGGCGTTTGCCTTCCCTGACGGCGTGACTTCGGCTTCCAGCCAGCCGGCGGTTGTGGGCAACACGATCTACGTCGGCGGCTGGAACGCAAAAGTTTATGCGCTCGACCGCGAGACCGGCGCAATCAAGTGGACATATGACACGGCGACATTCACAGGCTCGGTCGCGGGCGGCGGCACGCAGTTGCCCATCGGCGCGAACGCCGTGCGAGATGCGCCCGCCGTCTCGGAAGGCAAGGTCTATTTCGGTGATGTCATCGGCAACGTTTACGCGCTCAACGCCGCCACGGGCACGTTCCTTTGGGCGCGTAAGATTGACTCGCACTTCTCGGCGCGCATCGTCGGCTCACCCATCGTCTTTCGCGACCGCGTCTTCATCGGTTTATCAAGCGTTGAGAGCGGTTACCCGATTGACCCGACCTACCCGTGTTGCACGTTTCGCGGCAAGCTAGTCGCGCTCAACGCGGCGAACGGCGTGGAAGCTTGGCACTACTACACGGTCGAGACGGCGCAGCCGACGGGCTACAACTCCATCGGCACGCCGCAGTACGGGCCGAGCGGCGCGGCGGTGTGGAGCACGCCAGCCATTGATCCTTTGACTAATACGATCTACTTCGGCACGGGGCAGAACTACTCGAATCCATCTTCCTCGCGCAGTGACTCGCTCATCGCCCTCGACATACGCACAGGGCAAGAGCGTTGGGCCGTGCAACTCAAGCCAAACGACACATGGAATCTTGCGTGCAATCCCGAAAACATCGGACTGCCTCTGGACAGCGGCCCCAACTGTCCGACCTCCAACCCGAACGACAAGGATTGGGACGTGCAATCGCCGAACATCTTCGTCGCCGTAGTTAATAACCATCTCCGCAAACTCGTCGGCGTTGGACAAAAGAGCGGCATCTATCACGCGCTCGACGCGGCGACAGGCCAGATCGTCTGGCAGCGTCAACTGAGTCAGGGCGGGCAGGGCGGACTCGCAGGCATTCAGTGGGGCACGAGCTGGGATGGCGAGCGCATCTACGTCTCGACACACGACGCGCAGCCCGGCACTCTCTTCGCTTTGAATCCATCGAACGGGCAAGTCTTGTGGAGCAAGCCGAATCCTGCCGATGGCTGCGACGGCAAACCGGGACGCCCGCTGTGCCGCCTCGCGCTTCCCGCCGCGACGACGACGATTCCCGGCATCGTCTTTCAAGGAAGTTGGGACGGACATCTTCGCGCGCACGACACGCGCAACGGAAACATCCTCTGGCAGTACGACACCTATCGCACCTACCTCGGCACGAACGGCGTGATGGGTCAGGGCGGCGCGATCAACGGCGCGGGCGCGGTCGTCGTCGGCGACACGGTCTACGTCAACAGCGGCTACAGCGCGTTCGGCCCCGGCACATCGCTTCCGGGCAACGTCCTGCTCGCCTTCACTCTCAACGGTAACTAATCAAATGTGCGTGCGGCGCGAAGGCGATTACCTTCGCGCCGCGCGAACTCTCACCTGCAATCTTTATTACTCTCGAAAGGAGACAACGCTATGAACACCAAGATGGGTCCCGATGTAACCGGGACGTGGCGCAGAAGCGATCAACTAATTGTTAAGGGGCTAGAGTAGTTAAGCACAATTTGAGAGGCGCTAAACTACTGAGAT
>CAXSFM010000031.1:0-30983 GCA_964236735.1 uncultured Pyrinomonadaceae bacterium | reverse complement strand
CCACGCACGCGCCTCGTCGTACACACGCTCCAGTTCATCAAGCCTCATAGATGAGCGGATAATAGCAGACCGCCCGTCGCTTCCATGACGAAGCGACGGGCGGTCTGTGTTGTGCAGGCGTGCAATAAAGTGCGCGCCTGAAGTTAAGGAAGGGCTTCAACGATGATGAGGAAGCGGAACGTGCCCGTCGTCTGCACTCCGAGCAGGAACTGCACGTTGATGCTCGCCCCGTTCGCCAGAGGCGTCCCCGTCGTGATTGTCCCCGCCGACATGCTGGAGTTGAACCCTCCTCCGTTCGGCTGACTCGGCGGCGTCTCCAACGTCGTTCCCTGCACCGTCACCGAACACGGAGCAGTCGTCGGCGTTCCGGTCGCAGCGCATGTCGCCGCATCCGTGATGCCTGAGACCACCACGCTTGACGAGGTGATCGCCCTCAAGTCCGCCACTCCCCCGCCCGGAGAGGGGAACGTCGTCATCTCCACAATCCTGAACCTCAACCTCGTCACCGCCGCTCCCGTGTTGTTCGTGAACCGCCGACGTATCGACAGCGTCCCGAACGTCGAGTTCGCGCCCGGATTGCTCGTCAAGTCACGCACCCGATTCGGCGGCACCGTGCTCGTCTTCGTCGAGTCGAGCAACAGCGTCGCGATCGAGGCGTCGCGCCGGATCGGTGATGACAGGTTCTCCGGCCCCGGCGCGCCGAGTTGCTGTGTGACGCCGCTGATGAACGTCCCTTGCGTGTCGGCGAACTTGAAGTCCGCAGCGTTGTCGTTCGTGTCCTTCGGCGTGCCCGCCACCGTGCAACCGACCGCCGCCACAAAGTCACACTCCTTGCGGAAGAACGAATGCTCCGCCGTCGTCCCTGAGACCGGCGGCAAGGTGTTGCCTTCTCTGAGCAAATCGCACACTCCGCCGCCCACATTGCTGTCGAAGCCCGTCGCATCGAGCCGCGTCGTCGTCGAGAGGTTGGCGAGCGTCGCCGTCGAGAAGACCGCCACGTTCTGATCGTTGCCGATGTCCGAGACCAATGTCTGGTTGCCGGCAGCCGCACCCGTCCCGCCGTAGTTGGCGAGTGAGTATTGGCTTCCGACGACGAGATAATGTCCTCTGGCCGGAATCACCGTCCCGTTCGGAATCGTCGCGACGAGCACGGGCGTGGCATTGCAGTCCGTGCCCATCTTGAAGACTCCGTAGCCGGCAGAGGCGTCACTCGCCGCCACTGTCAGAGGCGAGTTCGTGTTGTTGTAGAACTCCACGAAGTCGTCGCCCGCCCCGCCCGGCCCCGAGGTGCGAAGTTCCGAAATGAGGAAGACGCCTGCCGGGTTGGCCGCCGTGATCGTGCCCACAGCCTGCGCGCCCGTGATCGTCCCGCCGGTCGCGCCCGAGAGGTTCAAGAGGAAGGTCTCGTCCGGCTCGACTGTCGCATCAGCGCAGACCGAAACAGAGACGGTCTTGACCTGCTCGCCGGCAGCGAAGTTGAGCGTGCCCGATGCGGTCACGTAATCAACCGTGCCGCCGCAAGCTGCGCCGCCCGTCGCAGGCGTCGCGCCGCCGTTGGCCGTCGCGTAGTTGACAGAGACCGCAGCACCGGCGGGTGCTGACAGCGCCACGGTGAACACGAGCGGAGTCGTGCCCGTTGCAGGCTCAGCCACTCTCCCATCACGCGCTAAGATGTTGATAGGGGTAACCGTGATGTTGACGGTGTCGGTGTCGCTCTGCGCGCCGCCCGTGCCGGTGAAGCCCTGATCATTGGTTGTAATCGTCAGGCTGGCATTGCCGGTAAAGTTGGATGCCGGCGTGAATGTCAGATTGTTGAGAGCCGTGTTGATAGCAGAGATCGTGCCGGTAAAGACCATCTGCGTGTCGTTGGTGCCGTCATTGTTCGGCCCCGGCGGCGTGAATGTCAGTCCGGTCGTGCCGCCCAGACTGAATGTGCCGTTCGTGGCGGTCAGCGTGACCTGCACGACGTTCGAGCCGGCGTCCGGGTCGGAGATGGAAATTGCGTTCGCGCCGGTGAACACGAGCGGCGTTCCTTGATTCGTACTCTGCGCGCCCGGTACGCTGTTGACCGGCGGCTGGTTGGCGGGCACGGCTTGCGCCGGTAGCCCCGTCACTCTCAGATTGTACGGAGTCCCCAAGCCGCCGTTCTGATTGGACTCGCTGACGACTACCGTGAAAGTCTGGCCGGCGTTGACGTTGAACGAGAAGAGCTGTGCAGTGCCCGCACCCTGTGTCGTAGAGCCTCCGCCATCGCCCGCGTAGTTCACCGAGGGAGTGGCCGGGACGAAGGTGGGGACATAAGCGACCGCGTGGAGAAGCACATTGCTTGAGTGTGTCAGAAGCACCGACACACAGATGGTGGAGGCGGAGGTGTTCGTGTAGGTGTAAGAATCGTAGCGACGCGCGAGAGTCGAAGTCGTGCCGGGGTTGGCCTTCGTCGTCCCGCAGGTGCTGATGGGGAAGGTAAAGTTGAGCCTTCCGGTCTGCGTGCCGGTGGCCGCGAGGGTCGCCTCGGGCGGCGTGGGCGGCGCGGTCGTGTCGAGCGTGGTCGAGACGTTCGACAACCTTCCAGTCGGGATGATGAACGGGAATGAGCGGACGATTCCTCCGTTATAGGTAACCGTCAGCACGAAATTGATGTCAGCGGCGTAAACCGCGCCTTCCTGATAGACAAACTCGAAAGGCGTCGCGTTCGTGGACGTGCCGTTGGTCGCGGCGATGTCTGCGTAAGTTCGCGTCGGCGAAGGCGTGATCACAACGCCGGGAGTGGTCGAACTCAGCGTCGCCGTGACGGTCGTCGCGGAATTGATGCCCGTGTTGAGCAAAGGAATACTGAGCGTCGCACGCTCACCCGGCTCGATGAAGCCGTTGGTGTTGCCGCCGATGTCGGTGATGGTGGCCGTCCCGATGGTCAGGTTCGCCGCACCGGCAGCCGCGCCGGTGGCTTGCACTGCAGTGTCGGCCATGATGATGCCGACTCCTGAGTCGCGGTCAACGCCCGCCGCTTCAATGTCAATGGCCGAGGTGTTGAGGGCGGTACGAATTTGCGCGAGCGTCTGCGCGGGGTTGACAGACTTAACAAGCGCCGCAATCGCCGCCGCATGCGGCGCAGCCGCCGAAGTGCCGAAGAACTGGATGCCAAAGCCGCCTGCGCCCGTGACCGAGACGCCGTCGGCAGCGGTGATGTCGGGCTTCTGACGCACGATGCCGCCGGTGGCTGAAACGTTACCCGCCGTGAACGGCGTGCCGTCCGGCTGGAAGAAGAGCCTGCGCGGCCCGTCCGAAGAGAAGGTCTCGACGACGTTCGTCGAGTTGAAAGGATTCGGAAACGGCCCGATGGCGGGCGTCGCGGCGACGCCGAAGGCGTTTGCGGCAGTACTGTGGCCGGTGGTCTGCCCCGGCGTGTTGACGGTGAGCCGCCCGCGGTTCGTCGTCAGGCGCAGGTAGCGCGCGTTGCCGGTGAACTTGACGATGACGAGGCGCGTGCCAGCCGCCGTCACGCCGATGGCCTCGAACGGATCGTCATCGCCATCCTGCGTGCTGGTCGAGGCGGTAACAACCGCCGTGCCCGCTGCATTGAGCGCGTAGAGGTCGTAGTCGTTGCCCGATCCGCCGAGCGGGTCTGACCAGTTCAGGTTGTACTGGCTGCTGCCCGCCGTAACTACGACGTTGAAGGGCTGCGTGGGGGTCGTGCCGTCGGCGGGGAACGTGTGGACGTTGCCGTTGGCCGCGCCGATGGGCGCGGCGGCGGGGCCGCCGTCAACGTAGTCGCCCTCCCAGACGCCCGAAGTGTTGTCGTTCTTGTTGCCGGAGTTTCCGGCGGAGGAGAAGTAGAGCGCGCCGTCAGCAGTCACGTCGTTGACGGCCTGCGTGACGATGCCGCCGTTGGTCGGAGAGACGACGCTGGGAGCCTGCCCGTCCTGAAACGGCGACTCTGCGAAGTAGAAGATATCGTCCACGATGATGTCGCAGCCCGCGGTTCGCAGGTCGCGTATGTTCTGCGCGAAAGCGGCACTGGTGGGAAAAGCCGTGGCGAAGTAGAGTTGCGCGCCCGGCGCGATGTCATGGACGATCTCGAGCATGGCCGTGCCTTCGTCGCATGAGACGTTTGTGGCGCACTGCCCGGCTGCCGTGCCGCTCTGCCCCGGCAGCACTGTGACGGGGCCGAGGTCACCGGACTCCTGCACGGTTGCTAGGTTACGCACGCCGTTGGAAAGGACGCCGATTTTGATGCCCGTCCCATCAAAGCCGTAAGTGTTGCGACTCAATAGAGCCTTGTGCGTTACGTCTCCCTCGGACTTACGCACGCCTCCGTTCGCGCTGGTGTAAACGTTAAGCTGGAAATCATCGAGCGCTTTGGCGAGCCGCTTGCTGATGTTGCGCTCGCGCTCCTCAAATCCCGGACGAGTTCTCTGGAGATGTTCAGGGTTGACATCCGAAGGGGCACCCTGCGCCGTGTCCTCTTGCCAGACCATCGCCTCCTGCTTCGGCTGAATGTGAATAACCTCGGGGAAATTGGCGATAGTGTCCACAACGCTCAAGGGCGTTTCGACGCGGATACTGCGGTATTGCGGATATGAAACGATGACGCTCGCGCCTACCTGTTTCAGCTTAATAAGGAACTGCTTGCTGACGTTGGCAGTGATGTCAACGATGACTTGCCCTTGCTCGTCGCGAGGCAACTGGACATCGAGCGTGTCCACGCCGTCGGCGATCTGTTCGCCTCTCTCCATCTTGATGCCGTAGATGAGGCGCGAGTCCATCTTCCGGCGTCCGGCAGAGCGTGTGGCTTTTTCCTGCATCAGCGCCGCGATCTGCTGGCGTACGCTCGCGCTGATCTGTTCATCGCCCTGTCCTTTCTTGACGGGCTTGAGGATGATACTTCTGCCTCCCTGCAGTTGCGCGAAGGCTCGAAGCTGATGAGAAGGTAGGAGTCCTCCCAAGGCAACAGCGACGACGCATGAAAATAACGAAAACGAAAAGACTGCGAGACGTATCCAGCCTGATGCTTTCTTTCGTCTCTGTATCAGGGGCTGGTGGTTGTTTCTATTCTTCATTGGGGACTCCTCGAGGTTTATTCTTACGATTCAGTGTCATTCCGATGCTTCGTGTTCTTCGCCGACAGGTAGCAAAATATTCTTTCGACAATCGAAGATATTCGCTATCGGGGGTCAGAATTTCCATGCAGCTACTGCGTGGCGCTATTGGTCGTCGCTTCTTCGGCAGGCATGATTGCGAGAACGTCTTTCAAAGTTGCCAGTTCTTCCAGTTTTTCCAGCGGCACATGTGCGCGTATGTCATGATAACGCTCTGAGGAAGAGATGATTTGCCCGCCTATGCTCTTGAGCTTTGCCAGGACTGTTTTGGTGGCGCGCGTGCGAATGCTCACCATCGCTCTTCCTTGAGCGTCGAACTTCACACGCAATTCTCCTGAAGGAACTCCCTTCGCCTCAGCCTCGTCGTGCTTACGGTATAGTGCATACAGGAGTTGCGAATCAATCTTTCTCTGCGCCGGTGTGCGCGCGTGCTTCTCTTGTGCTGCGGAGCCGCGCGTTTTTAAGTTTGTGTCCTTGCCGTTCATCTCGCTTTGAGCGCTGCTGGCCTTTGTGGACGCGCCCATCATGGGTGCCGGAACAAAAGCTATACTTACCAACAGAAACAATAAGGAGTGCAAGGGCTGTTGCATGAAACCTCTTTATACATCAAGCGCCGCCCTATCGCCGACTTTCTCCTCGATCTTCACTTGATGTGAAATCGCATCCAGAGTTTTAAGGACAAGTCTCTATCAGGGCAGTGGGCAGAAGAGTATATCCTTAGTGGGGCATTTTCCCATAGCTCCCTACTTGACATCCCTTATGTCGAACTCACGTTTGTTTAACTGGTCAAAGCTCGAAGGCAAACCCCATGTGGCAAACTGCCTATCGTCTCAACGCGGTGCGCGGCTTCGGTTGCGGACGGCAGACTCGCGGCGGGCGGCGGGTTGTGCGCTTCATCACATGCCTCCCTTCCCTACCCTGCGGCGGTGCGCATCAAGTGTGGTCTGCATTTGCTTGACGAGGACTTCATCAACGCCCTTGAAGTGGGCGGCATACTCTTGTTCGGTCTGCATGTAGATAGTCTCTCTATCATCATCAGAGGCTTGATAGGCGAACCATCTGAGCATCAAGACGAAGTAAGAGAGGCTGTCGTCAAGTTGGTCTGAGAGATGCGACGCGACGCCTGAGGCGAAGGCGCGTGCCTCATCCCGCATCATGCTCTGTTCGGGTGCGGGCTTGCTGGCGGTTAGTTTTCTTTTCATCGTGATGCATCTCCTTTCAGCCAGTGCGACTCTTGAAACTCCCGCCTCAACTTTTCCGGCAGCAGCATGAGAACTAATTCATCCGTCGTCTGGATGACGGCGCGGGCGTATTCTTCGTTCATCTGAAACAACAGGCGCGGCAGCATGAAGCGCAAGCCTTCCAGATCGTCCGACCAGTCGTAGCCGGATTGATTCGAGATGGTATTGACGACCATCATCGAGAGGGCGTTGCGTAACGTGTCGGGCACGTCTTCATGCGTGATGAGGCGCGCGATCCAATCCCCGAAGCTGACGAGCGTTTTATCCGGCGCGTCGTCTTCAATCGGTGCAGATTGTTCGGTCTTCGTGGACATCAGCGCGCACCTCCTTCTGCGTTCTCGGCAGTTGCCGCAAGCAAGAGCGCAATGTGCGCGGGGTCGTTCTCTACCTTCCTTTGTTGTGAGTGACTCAGACCGTTGAATAACTCGCACATGCTCTCCCCGAAATCGTTGGCAAGCAGGGTCGGCAGTTCCGGGTGGTTGAGAACTTTGGACAAGAGCGCGGCGAGGTCTTCCGTGTCTGGCTGTGGTGTTCGTTTTGCCATTAGCGTGTGCCTCCTTTCCCGTTCAGCCCTAAAACTTCCCGCATCACTTCCGGGTTCTCGTACTTGTCGAAACTGCCGTCCAACTCGCACAGGCCATCTGCGATGAACTCCCACATCACGCGCGGTAATTTGGGATGAGTGAAAACTTTTACCAGTAAGACGGCGAGGTCTTCAGGTTGGCGTGTGGTCGTCGCCGGCTTTGTGCGTCGGCGGGGTTTGGGTTTATTCTTCATTAACTTTTTTCCTTCCTTCACTGGTTGGTAAAGGGTTCAAGGGCTTTGGGGAGTTCTTAGACACTTCTCTCCAAAGCCCTTCGCTTGTTAGTGCGATGTCCTCGCACGCATCGCACGCACGGCGCGCAGGAAGATGATGAGCGTAGCCGCATGTTTGCAGACCATCGGGCGACGGTTGCCGTAGTGCGGCGTCCCGGCCTCACAGCCACATGTCACAAAGGTCTTGCCTTCCTGCCGCTCGATGCGGACGGGGTAGCTGTGGCATTTGCTCTTGTTTGGTGACGATGTAGAGACCGGGTTCATGGCGGCGGATGCTCTGTGGCTCGGCGTTGAGTCTTGCGGCGGCGCGCTCGAATTGTTCGCGGCGTTGAATCTGAATCATGGTTGCGGTTCCCCTTCTCTGCTGATGTTCTTGCCGACAAGAAACATTGGAGAGCCTACAAAGTATTATGTCAAGAGTAATCTTGTAGGGGATACAAACTAAACCACTATGCACTTCCAGTGCAGAGTGGTTTAGTTTGTATCCGCACGTTCGTGCGGACTGAAAGCGAATGCGAATTAAATTCGAGAGTTTTTACTCTACCCGCACATGCGCGCGGACTGAAAGTAGTCTCAGAGAATAAAATCATCTTGTACCTATAATGTTATAGGGGGTACAATGCGATGCATGGATGGGAAGACACCAAAGATGGTTACACCGAAACAATACGCAGAGCGGCAGGGCGTAGCTTATACAACGGTGATGAATTGGCTACGCCAAGACAAGATTTCGGGCGCGATCAAGCACATGACACCGACCGGACATTATTGGGAGATTCCGGTGAACGCTGCGAAGCCGAAGTTGCAGCCCGGCAGACCACGCACAAAGAAAGCCAGAGACTCGTCAGCGCGATCTTAAATCCGCGCCTTTGGTCTATTGTAGATTATGACAAGCGAGATCGGCTACTATCTATCGCTGATGTGTATTGCGTTCTCACCGATGGAAACGCAATGCTCTACATCGGACAAAGCGCAAACATTCAGCAACAGTGGAGAGGGGATCATCTACGGCGTCAATTAAGAGTGGGCAAATCGCTTCGCATCGCGTGGCGCGAGACCTTCAGCGAAGGTGGACGATTAAAGATGGAAGCCTACTCATCAGACAGCATCAACCCAGGTTGAATATCAATCTTTTGCCGCGAACCCCAGTTATGCAACATAAGGCAAAAGGCGCGCACATAGAGAGTGCGGTAGGATTCGCGAACATGAATGGAAATACGGAACAGCTAACCACCGAAGAGGCTGCACAGGCGCTTGGCATTACCCCTTCGCGCGTGCGGCAGGTGATTCGTTTTGGGCAACTACCGGCCACACGGTTCGGCAAGGCTCATTTAATCTTTGAGAGAGACTTGGTGCTTGTGCAAGATCGTCCAGTCGGCAGACCGCCGACGAAGGGTGCGGCCAAGCCAGCGCCCAAGCGAAAGGTGGCGTGACAAGATGATTGCAACACCCAAACCCAGCAAGGCGCGCGCTGGCATAGTGTTAGTGTGGATTCACTTCTACGGCGACGACAGCACGCGCACATCGCGCCCGCCTGTGTGCGTCACCGTGCCGGACGAAGGAGGCAAGGTTATCGTGGGGCAAAATGCGTGCAAGGAGGCGTTGAAAACGATGCCTGAGCCCGAAGTTGAAGCGCGCCTTGCACTCCAAGCGTGGATTGATAGCTGGAATCCAAAATAGTCATTAGATACGAAAGGTGGCATGAGACGATGAAGATTCTCACACACATTCACGAGTCAGCCGCCGGGCAACAATCACAACTTCAACGTGATACCGAGATCAGAGGAGGAAGAGATGTCAGAAGAGAAACTTGACCAGGCAGCCGCTGTCGCTTTGTTAAATGAGATTATGGAGACGGAACTGGCCGGCGTGGTGCGCTACACGCATTACTCTTTGATGGTGTTTGGTCACAATCGCATTCCCATTGTCAGTTGGCTGCGTAGCGAAGCTAATACTTGCCTGACGCACGCTCAGGAAGCGGGTGAATTAGTGACCCACTTTGGCGATCATCCTTCATTGAAGATCGGCCCCTTGCTGGAAACTCACAAGCACGGCACGAATGTTATTTTGTTGGAGTCGCTGGCCGCGTAGAAGCTGGGGCTGACCCCGTATAAAAGGCTGCTCGATCTGGTGCGCGACCGCTCAGTGCTGCTGGAAGAATATGCGCGAAAGATGATTGCGGAAGAAGAATTGCATGTGGGAGAAGTTAATAAGATGTTACGCCAGCCCGGTGAGATCACGCAGTTCTCTACGGAGTAGCACTGAACTCTTGTGAATTGTTTCGCCCCGTTGGAGCAGCAACAATTACGAGAGCAGGCGGAGGGCGCGAATCTCCTGCTTTCTGAACAGCCCCGATGCCCTTTTGTTCGCGGTGAGTCGCCGCAAGGTGAGCGGGCGGGTGGGATGCTCAAACAATGAATCGAAAGGCGGTGTGAACCTTAACCCCCAAAAGTAGACAGTGAGATAAGACACTTTCAGAGCCTCCGCCTTAACCGATAGAATGGAGGTATGATGAAAGAGCGAAAACAATTCACTAAATAGTTCAAAGAAGGTGCGGTGCGACTTGTCACCGAGCAAGGATGCACGATCTCAGACGCGGCACAGAGTCTGGGTATCTCGCCGTGGACGCGCGTCGCGGTGGGTTAAAGCGGGGAAGAAAGAAGGAACGGAAGCCGTCCGCGGACAGGGTCAACGCACCACCGAGCAGCAAGAGTTATATGAACTGCGGCAGCGCGTCAGGCAGCTTGAGGAGGAGCGCGCCATCTTAAAAAAGTGTATGGCTCCGCCGTCCGGGTCAAGCGCAGTACGAACGATATAGCACAAGGCAGGACGGATGCAGCAAGTGTATCCGGCTTCTGTTGTGTGGGAGTCTAAGACTCCCGAGCCTTGATGGGATGAGCACCCTTGCGACCTCATAGGCAGCTCGAGGTAGTGAGCCTCTCTTTTTTAGCCAGGTTCGCGCAAGGGGCGTGTCCGACCGCTCGTGCCATCATCATTGCGTGCGACGTCTGCACCCCGGAGTTGAAGTTCTTACTAAGTCAAGAGTTGGTATCGGATCATAAAGTTAGTCTTCACGTTCACGCGGCGAGATGTTGAGCGAATGTCTCGCCGGGTGTTGTGAGCAGTTTCCACAGCACCCGCGCGTTCTTGTTCGCCAAGGCAACGTTGGCTTTGTGGAAGCCGCGCCGCTCAACCAGTTTCGCGACCCACTTGCTTCGCGAATCTTCCTTGCTACGATGATGGAACATGATGCTGCGTGCGCCGTGGACGAGCAGCATCCGTAAATACCGATTGCCCGCTTTGCTGATGCCCAGCAACTTAGGCTTGCCGCCGGTCGTGTGCTGTCGGGGTACGAGTCCGAGGTAGGCGGCGAACTGTCGTCCGTTTTTGAAGCGTTGCGGCTCGGCGACTGACGCGACGAGTGCGGTGGCGATCAAAGCACCGACGCCGGGCACCGTGGCAAGTTGCTGGCAGACCGGATGCGAATCGAAGACCAGTTTGATCCGCTTGTCGGTGGCGGCGATCCGTTCTTCAAGCGCGCTGAGTTCATCGCGTAACGAACGAAAGGTCTCTTGCGCCATTGGCGAGAGAGTCTCGACGCCAGCATCGAATGCTTCGCGCAGCCAGATGCGCAAGCGCGTGCGACCTTTAGCGCAGATGATGCCGTACTCCATCAGCAGCCCGCGCAGTTCGTTGATCAGTGCGGTGCGGTGATGGATGAGCCGCTCGCGCACGCGGTGGATCGCTTGCAAGTCTTGCTGGTCGGTGGTCTTGACCGGCACGCTTCTCATGCTCGGGCGCGCCGCCGCTTCGCTGATCGCTTGCGCGTCGTTCTGATCGTTCTTGCCGCCGCGGCGATACGCGATGACATGTTGTGCAGGGATGAGCTTAATCTCGTGCCTCAACTCCTTGATCTGACGTGCCCAGTGTTGAGAACTTGCGCAGGCTTCCATCGCGACGGCGCAACGCGGGAAGTTAGCGAAGAAGAGACTGACCTTGTCACGATGCAGGCGCTTGTGCAGCGTCTGCTGACCGCGTTCGTCCGTGCCCCATAGTTCGAACGAATGCTTCGAGATGTCCATGCCGATGATCGTCGTCGTTGTTGTAGTCATAGCTTTTTGCCTCCGTAGTTTAAGTGTCGCGAGTGCCGCATTGTGGCACTTGTACACGAGCGGGAGAAGAGGCGGAGCCATCCCATTGGCCGCCGCGTACTTTGCGCGAAGCGTGGTGTAAAGTACGCCTTCATCCGCGACCACGAGCGAGAGTTTCGCATCTCAGCGATGTGCCGTGTGCTGGAGGTCAGCCCCGCGGGCTACTACTGTTGGCTGCGGCGCAAGCCTTGCGCGAGAGCCGCTGCGAACGAGCGGTTGGTGGAAAAGATTAAGACGGCACACGTTGTTATAATGATGGGCGATCTTCTTGCTGTCTTCTGCGCTTGATGGTCTTCAGTTCTTCACCTAATTCCAGTTGTGCCTTTCGCAATTCGTAGGACTTCTGCAAGTTAAGCCATAGCTCCGCACCAGTGCCCAGCCACATGCCAAGACGTAGGGCGGTATCGGCGGTAATGGCGCGCTGGCCTTTAAGTATTTGTGTAATGCGATTCGTCGGGACGTGCAAAGTGCGCCCTAATTCTGCCGCGCTCATATCTAACTCGTCTAACTCGTCTGCCAGAATCTCTCCGGGATGTATTGGCGTGCGTGCCATTGTCATAACTCCTAATGATAATCCGTTATTTCTGCATTGACTGGGCCTGCGCTGGCTTCCGGCCACTCAAAGCAAATGCGCCACTGCTGGTTAATGCGAATGCTGTATTGCCCTTTACGGTCGCCGCGTAAAGCCTCAAAGCGATTACTTGGCAACATCATTAGGGCTTCTTTGTTCGGCGCAGCGTCGAGAATCTCTAAGCGTTGTTCAGCTTGCCGGGCGAAGGATTGAAACTCCCTGACAGTTTCGCCTTCAGCGAACTTCCGTGTTCGCTTATCCCGATAGCTGATAATCATCGGTTCTGATTATAGCAGAGTTACGCATGACGTAAAGCATAATTATAATACGTTTCAGCTTGTTTGATTTTACTGAGAGGGCAGGGAATTTGGAGTATGGAATCAAACGGAAAAGACCGAGTGACCCTGATTAATCAACATTGCATTTTGTCACATTGAAAGCGTGTATCTCCTACTTTCCGTGTCACGTATTTATGTGGTTTGGATTAGTGACGTATAAGGACACCTAATGTTCGACTCTTAATAAGGAGACCCATCGGAGATCAAGCCTTGTACAATGGTTGATGACCAAATCAATCCCTGTAATAGGAGACCTCCGATGGATCGAGATACTTTTATCATCACCGTCTTCAGTTTAGTAAGCGATTTTTACGCGCAAGTCGTGCGAGAGCGCCCGGTGCGGCATGGCGGCTTTGCCCCAGCCTTGTCGGACGAGGAAGTCATTACCATGGAAATCTGTGGCGAATACTTCAAGCTCCGGAAGGATTGCGATCTCTACAACTATTTCGCCGCTCATTACCACCACTTCTTTCCCCGTTTGCCAAACCGCTCTTTGTTTGTCCGCCAAGCCGCTAATCTGTGGCAAGTTAAAGCAGCCATCTGGCAATTGCTGATCGAGCACAGCGGACAAGGTGCCAGCCCGGTACGAGTGATTGATACCCTGCCTTTGCCCATCTGTACCTATACGCGCGCTCGACGCGACCGGTGTTTCAAAACTTTAGCAGATTATGGACATTGTGCGGCCAAGAAGATGGATTATTACGGCTTCAAACTCGGCTTGAGAGTCTCTCCCGTCGGCATGATTACGCACTTTCCTCTGCTCTCGGCACGCGCCCATGATGTCAACCATACCAACGCTTTGGTCGAAGGCTTCACTGGCCTGTGCCCGGCAGATAAAGGCTTTATTGACCCGTTTCGCCAGCCACTACTGCGGCAAAGATACGGAGTCAAGATAGTCACTCCGGTCAGATCAAATATGGCAGAAGCACAGCCACGCCCCTTACGAAAGTTCTGCTCACGAATTCGTAAGATTGTTGAGACCGTCGGCTCGCACTTAACTGAACGCTTTGCTGTCGCCAAGATTCGGGTGCATGACTTATGGCACTTTCAGCATCGCTTGATTCGCAAAGTTCTGGCGCATACCATGATGGTCTTTTTAAACCTACAGCTTGGTCGTGACCCGTTAGACTTGGATGGCCTCGTCACTGCCTAAAAGAGTCGAACATTAGGTAAGGAAATGTCCCTGTATTACAAGAGAGTACTGACAAAATTCGTATTGAACCGTATAATTTCGTGTAGAAAACATTGACTACGTGGAAAGGAAGCGTATAGAAACGATGGCGGAACTACTCAAACTCGCGGAGGCGGCAAAACTGGCGGGCATCAGCTATCCGACGCTCAAGCAGTGGATTTACAAAGGCAAGATTCGCTCGATTAAAACGGCGGGCGGGCATCATCGCATCCCGCTCGAAGAGATCGAGCGATTCACGGGTGGCACGACGACGCAGGCGGCTCGCCGGAAGCCGGTGGGACTGGATGCGATCTCCGGGCGCAACAAGTTGCGCGGCAGGGTGACAGAAGTCCGCCGCGAGGGACTGCTCGTGCAAGTCTCGATTGAAGTGAGCGGGCAGACGATCACTTCAATCATCACGAGCGACGCGGCGCAGAGTTTGGGACTCAAGAAGGGGGTCGTCGTCTATGCCCTGATTAAAGCGACCGAAGTGATGGTCATTCGCGGGTGAGGCAGGAAGCCCGCCGCACGTAACAACTGAACCAACTCCGAGCTACCGATACCTACGGGTTAAAAAAAAGCCAATGGCCTACGGGCGAGTAGCCGATAGGGTGTGACGTGGAAACGCTCACGCCTCCCACATTTGGAAAGGAGCTTTCATGCAGGGACGGCTACTCAACTATACCCGTGTCTTTTTCCTCTTCGTCTCGATTCTCATCTGTTCATTTTATTACCCGGCCAGCGTAGTTCATGCTCAAGCCGGACAGGCGGAACTGACTGGGGAAGTGCGCGACCAAGCGGGCGCGGCTGTCGCCCGGGCACAGATCAACGCCACGGAAGTCTCAACAGGTCAGGCATTCACTTCGACCACTGGGGAAGGCGGTGTCTATACGATCACCAACCTCAAGCCGGGGGCGTACACCATCAACGTCGAAGCCACAGGCTTCAAACGGTTGGTGCGCGAGGGTGTGCAATTTGCCACGGGCGAGCGCGTGCGTGTGGATGTCGCGCTTGAACCTGGCACGGTGAGCGAGAGCGTGACGGTCAACGCCAATGCATCGCTCTTACGCACTGAGACCGGGAGTTTGGGTCAGGTCGTCAGCAATCGCAAGATCGTGGACATCCCGCTCAACGGGCGCAACTTTCTTTCGCTCGTCTCGCTCTCGGCGGGCGTTGCGCAGCCCCCGCCGACAACCGCCGGGCCATCGTTCCCGCGCATCAATGGCGGTCGCCCGCGCACGAACGAGTACCTGTTCGACGGCATCTCCGTACTCCAACCCGAACCCGGACAGGTCGCTTTCTTTCCTATCCCTGAAGCGATTCAGGAGTTCAAAGTCGAAGTCAACAGCCCGTCCGCTGAGTTCGGGCGTTTCAATGGCGGAGTGGTCAACCTCACCACGAAATCAGGCACGAATGATTTTCACGGCACGGCCTTCGAGTTTTTTCGCAATGAGGTCTTGAACGCGCGCAACCTGTTCGCGCCGCAGACCGCCGCGAACCCGAAGAAGCCTGTGTTTCGCCGTAACCAGTTCGGCTTCGTGTTCGGCGGCCACATCATCGAGGACAAGACTTTCTTCTTCGGCGACTATCAGGGCACGCGGCAGTTAATCGGGCGTGTGCTTACTTCGACCGTGCCGACGCTGGCGCAACGGGGCGGCAACTTCTCCGCCAGTCTCGGCGCTCCGCTTTTTCTGACGCCTTCAGGCACAGCCACGACTACTGCCGCAGGCAACACGCCGATCAATGTCACCGACACGAACGGCAGCACGATTCAGGCGCGCGCGGGACAACTCTTTCGTCCCGGCGACCGGCGGGCGTATGCCGGTAACGTGATTCCAGTCGCCACGTTCGACCCCGTCGCGGCGGCGCTGCTCAATCGCTACCCGCTTCCGACCGCCTCCGGCGCGGCGAACAATTTCTCGCGCGTCGCCAATGAGAGCGAGAATCAGGATCAGTTCGACATCCGCATAGATCATCGTTTCTCCGATAGCAATCAACTCTTCGGTCGCTTCTCTTATGCAAGGGATGTGACCGACCCGGTGAGGCCGCTGCCCGAAGGGAGCGGCAATCTCACGAGCGGAGTCATCGGACTGACCGGCACGAGAGCCGCTTCCTTCGTCGGCAACTACGTGCGCGTCTTCGGCCCGCGCGTCGTCAACGAGCTTCGCTTCGGCTACACGAGGCGCAGCATTGATCGCCAAGCGACCGCGCTCGACGCCCCGGCCTCTCAATCTCTGAGACTTCCCGGCATCCCCTCGAACGCGGCATTCCAGAACACGCTCCCGACCTTCACCATCGCCGGCTTTCAGCAGTTGGGTTCGCCCGCCAATACAGCTTCCGACTTTCGCACCGACGTGACGCAAGTCTTCGACGCCGTCTCGCTCCAGCGCGGTCGTCATTCGTTGAAGTTCGGTTTGGATTTCCGTTGGGAACGCCTCGACGTGATTCAACCGCCGTCGCCTACGGGTCAGTTCGCCTTCAGCACGCTGTTCACCAATTCGCAGGGCGTCCCCGGCGTCGGGACTGCGCTCTCAAGTTTCACCGGCAACTCGCTCGCCAGCTTCCTGCTCGGGCAGGTGCAGACTTTCTCCATTGACCTGCAACAAGACGCGCTCAGACCCCGTGCGCACATTCAGGAATATTTCGTGCAGGACGACTGGAAGGCAACGTCTCGACTGACCATCAACGCCGGGTTGCGCTACACGCTCAATTTCCCTTCGACCATTCTCGATAATCAGGGCGCGGTCTTTAACCTACAGACGCAGCAACTCGATTATTTAGGGCAGAGCGGCTTTTCTGAAAGCGGTCGCCAACTGCATAAACTCGACTTCGGCCCGCGGCTCGGCATCGCTTACCGCATCGGCGAGAAAACGGGCGCGCGCGCAGGATACGGGATAACATGGATTGAGCAGGCGGGCATCACCACGCCTTTCACCGTCCCGCAATTCCCGTTTATTCAGACCGTCACGCAACGCACGCTTGATAACCTCAACCCCGCGTTTGTGCTCTCAACAGGGCCGTCGGTCGCGCCGATTCAGACGACGCCGGACGCGGGACTCGGTCAGGGCGTGTTCTCGGTTGATCGCGGGCTCGGCTCCGGCTACGTGCAGCAGTGGAACTTTGCCGTGCAGCGCGAACTGACGAAGAACATGGTAGTGGAAGTCGCTTACGCCGGGTCGAAGATTACTCATGTCGGCATCCCCGATACGAACATCAACCAACTCACCGCCGCGCAACTCGCGCACGGCGCGACGCTGCTTGAGAGAGTTCCGAATCCGTTCTTCGGGCAGATTCCGCGCAACTCGTCTCTAGGCGATCCGACCATCACGCGCGCCCAATTGCTCAGGCCGTTCCCGCGCTTCACGACTGTCAGCCTGTATCGTAACAACGTCGGCAACACCAACTACAACGCGCTGCAAGCCAAGCTCGAACAGCGATTCTCGCGCGGTCTCTCATTCCTTGCCAGCTACACGCGCTCGAAGCTAATTGACGAAGCCTCGTCCGTCTTCGACGCTTCGATCCTGACTGGGCCGGTGGCGAACTTTCCCGTCGCCGACAGCTTCAACCGGCGGCTGGAGCGCGACGTTTCGACCGGCGACATACCGAACGTCTTCGTCGGCAGTTTCACGTATGAGCTACCCTTCGGCAACGGAAAGATGTTAGATCCCGGCGGGGTTGCGGGGAAACTCTTGCAGGGCTGGGAAGTGACCGGCGTGGTGACGTTGCAATCGGGATTGCCGCTCGCCGTCACGCAGGCGACGAACTTCAATGCCTTCGCCGGCTTCGGCATGCAACGACCGAACCGCGTCGCCGACCCGAGTCTCTCGTCGTCGCAGCAGACGACCGCACGTTTCTTCAACACAGCGGCTTTCACCGTCGCGCCGCAGTTCACGCTCGGCAACAGCTCGCGCAATCCTGTGCGCGGGCCGCACTACCGCAACGCCGACATCGCCTTCATCAAGCGCACGCCCTTTGGCGAAACGAAGGATCTGGAGTTTCGCACGGAGATTTTTAATTTGACGAATACGCCCCCGCTCGGAGCGCCGAATGTCGTGCTCGGCTCGGCGGGCTTCGGCTCGATCACCTCGGCGGGCGACCCGCGCGTCATCCAGTTCGGGTTGAAATTCAACTTCTAAGGACGGCATAAGGAGAACTGCCATGAACTTATGGTTGATGAGAACTCTTCGTTGGCTCGGCATTGTCACCATCCTGACTTTGCCTCTCGCATCTTCAATTTACGGTCAGGCATCGCAACCGGCGCGGGAGCGCGCACCGGCGGGAGAAATTCTCCTGAACGTCGGCGGAGAAGTCGAACACACGCTCAAGCTGACCGTCGCTGACCTCGCCAAGCTGCCACGTCGGACAGTACGCGCCACAGAACATAATGGAAAGGAAGCTGCGTTTGAGGGCGTCGAGCTTGGCGAAATATTGAAGCTGGCCGGTGTGAAATTCGGCGATCACCTGAAGGGCAAAAGTCTGGCTTTGTTTCTGGTCGCGGACGCGGCGGATAATTACCGCGTCGTCTTTGCTCTGCCGGAACTCGATCATGCCTTCACAGATCGCGTCATCCTGCTCGCTGATCGGCGGGACGGCAAGCCTTTAGCAGCTTCTGAGGGACCGCTCCGCATCGTGGTGCCGGATGAGAAGCGGCAGGCGCGCTGGGTGCGACAAGTCAACTCTCTGACGATCCGACGCGCTCAGTAGGAAAGGGAGAGAACATGAAGATGCTGGCATCAATCAAAGTCCTGTGTATGTCTTTGTTGCTCGCTTCGTTGGGCATCAACTTCGCGTGCGCCCGCCGCACTCCTTCAACCGGGCAGAGCAATGCAACGACGGAGATCAACGTCGCGGCGGCAGCTAATCTCACAGATGCTTTCGCGGAAGTAGCAAAACAGTTTACCGCCGATAGGGGCGTGCGCGTGGTGTACAGCTTCGGCGGGACAACTGACCTCGCCAAGCAGATTGAGAACGGCGCGCCGTTCGATGTCTTCGCGGCAGCTGATGTCGAACACGTTGAAGGACTGGAGAGTAAAGGACTACTCACGCCCGGCACGCGCGCCCTCTACGCACGCGGGCGGCTCGTGCTCTGGACGCCGCCGGGAAGCACCGTCAGCATCACCCACATCGAGGACATTACGCGCGCTGAGGTCAAGAGTGTTGCTATCGCCAAGCCTGAGCTTGCTCCTTATGGTCAAGCCAGCGTTGTATCACTCCGCGCTTTGAATCTCTGGCAACAGGTCGAGCCAAAAGTCGTGTATGCACAGAACGTCGCACAGACGAAGCAATATGCCGCGACAGGTAACGCGGAGGTGGCATTTCTCCCGCTCGCTTTGGTGAAGCCGGATGAGGGGCGATATATCGAAGTTGATGAGCGCCTGCATCAACCGATAGATCAGGCGTTGGGAGTGGTCAAGGCTTCAAGTAAGCAGGATGAGGCGCGACGCTTCACTGAGTTTGTGTTGAGCGAGAAAGGACAGGCGATACTCGAACAATATGGCTATCGGAAGCCATGACAAGACATAACATACTTGGCTCATTTGTGAGTATCACTAACATCGTTTCAATTTACGCAAATGCATTTCGACCTTGTAGTTGCGTTCTTAAATGATTTCTTTGTCAGCATCGTAATGAGCACAAGCATCTTCGTTGAGCGGGGTTTGCTCCATCAAATCACAGTAGCGTTCCATCGGCGTCTTGCCTTTCAGTGAACTATGCGGGCGATGCCAGTTGTAAGAGAACTGCCATTCTTCAAGCCGCTGTGCTAATTCTGAATCAGCCAGATCAACCATCGGGTACAACTCAATCTTATCCGTTTTCTGTGATCGTTCAACCTTGCCATTGAGGTGCGGCGAGCGCGGACGGATGGGGCGGAATTTGATACTGTTGCGTTGCATCGCTTTTTGAAACTCTAGGCCGAAGAACTCCGCTCCGCGATCCGACTGGATGCGTTGGATCGGAAACGGGAACTCACCGATCATCCGTTCTTCGAGAAAGTGCACACTGTTCCTGGCCGTGCGGCGTGAGTAGATGCCGAGCACACGGAACCTCATGCAATCATCGATAGAAGTGTATTGATAGATACCGGGCGTGATCTTCGTAGCTCGGCTGTACCCGATATAGATTCCCCACGCCAAAGTAGGGATGATCCGGTAAGATTATCTTCGCATCGCTTAATTGATGTGATATTAAGAAGACCCCATCGCACACGAACAAAATTAGGAGCCAGCGTCAAGGCTCATTACAATTTTACATGGAGGGTTGAGATGAAAATTGATCGTCAAAGGAACGTTGCAAGATGTTTGCCAAGCCTGATCCTTCTGTCTTTGATCTACTCGCTGCCTGCTATTGCTCAGACCTCTGTACCTGCTACACAGAACCAAGCGAATAACGAATATCAAGAGGGCGCAATCCTCTGGACGCAATCCTCCGGAGAAAAGCGCGCTCTGGCTTATCAGGCATTCACGCTGGCGAGGATGCTTCTGGATAGAGATTTAAGAATCAGTCGCCGGAACAGAGCGAAGCGCGCCGTTGTGGTTGACGTGGACGAAACGGTGCTCGACAACAGTCGCTATCAAGCCACGCTGTTGAAGAACCAGCAGAATTACGACGCGCAGAGTTGGACGCAGTGGGTCAACCGCGCGGAGGCGACGGCTCTCCCCGGCGCGGTCGAGTTCCTCCGCTACGCCGCTTCGAGAGGCGCGCGCGTCTTCTACGTTACCAACCGCAAACAGGTCGAGAAAGAAGCGACGGCGGCCAATTTGCGGAAGCTTGGTTTTCCAGATGTCAGCGAACAGACTTTGCTGGTCAGAACCGATGCCAAAAGTCCCGGCAAAGAGCCACGCCGCCAATCCGTCAGTGCGAGGTATCGAATTGTTCTCCTGATGGGCGATAACCTCAACGACTTTGCGGAGGTCTTTGAAAGCAGTCTGACGGTTGACAGCAGGATGGCGGCGGTAGAGAAAAACCGGAGACAGTTCGGCACGCGGTTCATAGTGTTGCCCAACCCGATGTATGGTGATTGGGAGAACTCGATCTACGATTACCACTTCAAGTTGACGGAAGAAGAGAAGGCCGCGAAGAGAAAGAGCCGGTTAAAGACCTACTGAAGGAGAGACTGATTTCCTGCTGGTTAAAGATTGCATGGAGAGCGTGCCCCGATGAAAAAAAGTATACTGCCGGTTGCGTCGAACAGAACTTTCACTCTGCTCTGGATTATATTCTCGCTACTTCTTAATTCCGGCATCGGGGCCGCGACGATCCGGAAAGGTGATCTCAAGCCGACCGTCATTCTTATCTCGCTCGACGGCTTTCGCTCCGACTATCTCGAAAAATATCGCGCGTCGAATCTCAGCCAGTTAGCAGCCGAAGGCGTGCGTGCGAAATGGATGACGCCTTCTTTCCCTTCGCTCACGTTTCCAAATCACTACACCATCGCCACAGGTCTCTACCCACAGGATCACGGCATAGTTGACAATAACATTTACGATCCCGCATTCGATGCCACATTCTCCATGAGCAATCACGACGCGGTGCGTGACGGGCGCTGGTGGGGCGGCGAGCCGATCTGGGTCACGGCGGAAAAACAGGGACAGCACGCAGGAGTTTATTTCTTTCCGGGTTCTGAAGCCGCGATTGAAGGCATCAGGCCGACTTACTGGAAACCCTATGATGGGAAAGTGCCGAACTCCGAGCGCGTGGATGCCGCTCTCTCGTGGCTTGATTTACCTGCGGAACAACGCCCGACCCTTCTCGCCCTCTACTTCAGCGATGTGGACACAGCCGGACATGATTTCGGCCCCGATGCGCCGGAAGTCGGCCCCGCCGTTGCGGAAGTTGACGGCGCGGTGGGCAGGCTCATGCAGGGCTTGCGTGCGCGAAACATCTACGATCAGGTGAACATCATCGTCGTCTCCGATCACGGCATGGCGACAGTCGTGCCGACGCACGTCGTCATTCTCGATAACTATTTCGACGCGAAAGCAGCCGCGCACATCGTCTGGGGCGCAGAGGTCACGCACATCTTCCCACGAGCAGGCGAAGAGCAAGCCATCTATCGTTCGCTCAGGTCGGGGAAACTGCAACACGCGCGTTGTTACCTGAAACGAGATATTCCGGCGCGTTTTCATTATCGAAACAATGGACGGATCGGGCCGATAGTCTGTCTGGCGGAAGAGGGCTGGCGGATGTTTTCGAGTGAGCGGTATGAGTCTGATCGGCAGAAGGGTAAAATGCCGAATCATCTCATCGGCGCGCACGGCTACGACAATCAGCTTGCAGCGATGCGCGCCACATTCATCGCGCACGGGAGCGCGTTCAAGCAGCGAGTTGTGGCCCGGCCTTTTAAGAACATAGACATCTACGACATCATGGCGCGCATCCTGCATCTCAACGCGGCGAAGAATGACGGGAGTATGAAGACGGCGCGCGCGATTCTGCGTTGAAAGGGACAGATGGTTTTTGTGCGGCGAACATCGTGTGCTTCACCGGCTCTTCTCAGGCTTGAGCAGTTCCGCTTCAGTTCACCTCACCGTTGATGAGTTGAAAGTCCTGTGACTGGTTTTCGGCGGAGTCTCTGTCGTTCTCAAATAGAATCTGGCTGCTATAGCATTCGACCACTATTTGCGTGAAAGAGGTAAATTCCTCCGGCGTGAATGTCAGCAGCACTTGCCCTTTGCTCAGATGAACGCAACGGCAGGCCGCGCAACGCCATACTTGCAATTCGCTCCTCATGTCGCTGCCATGATCTCCATTCAATATTGCTGTCACAATTCAAGTCCTCTTCTTTCGTTTCAAAGTACAGCCCGCTCGATTTTTGATGTTCAATTTGCGCGCGAGTCGGGAATGAGTTCGATGTCAGGTTTGGCGCTCAGATTTGGCTTCTTGAGACGCCGCGCTATCCAGCCGCGAAAGCGTCGCCACGCGAGCGAGAGTCCCGTCCACACGAGGAAACTGCCACCAAGCGACGCGAGGAGAGCAATGATTTGTCCCGGCACTCCGCCCGCCTCGCCCGTATGCAGAAAACGAACCCATGTGCGGAGTCTTCTGCCGAGGCTGGACGTGGCGTAAGGCTCCCACTTGACGATTTCAGTTGTCGCCGGGTTGAGCGTCAACTGCGAGCTAGCCGCCTCAAGCCACGACCTGCCTTCACGAATCGAGAACGTGAGAGGTGCGTCAGAGCGCGGCGGCAGGCGCAGTGTGATTGCCTGCCAACCCGGCGCTTGCTGCTCGGCATGCGACCAGAGTTGATCGAGATTAACGGGAATCACCGCCGCTTGCGTTCCTTGCCGCATCGCCTCGCCTTGTCTCATTTGAGCCTCTCTGTTCGGCTCGCCGTTACGCCCGGCTCCCTGATTGGAAGTCGCGCGCGTAGCCTGCCCGGCGCGCGGCGCATCGGTTGGGACGCCGGGATTGGCCGGCCCCTGTTGCGCGGGAGGCTGGCTGCCCGTCAACGTGTAGAGAAGATTGTTAGCCCACTGGTAGGACATGACGATGCCCGTCGCCGTGATGACAATGAGCGCCGCCGATGACCAGAAGCCAGTCACGTTGTGCCAGTTAAAATCACGCGCACGCGCCTTGAGTCCGCGCTTGAAGAAGATGACGAGTTTTAAGTTTCTCCACATCCACTTCTTCGGCCACCAGAGATAGACGCCGGTGACGGCGAGGATGAGAAAGGCGGTGTTGCAAGCTCCGGTTACAGCGCGTCCGACGGCGCGGTTTTCGCCGCCCGCGCCGAGCCAGCGATGCCAATCTTCGACGAACCGAAAGAAGACTCGCGTACTCTTCGCGCCCTCGCCCGTCACCTCGCCCGTATAGGGATTCAAGTACAGCACGCCCTCGCGTCCTAGCATGAAGACAGCCGCTGCGTTCGGGTCAGCTTGAAGCGTGAGCGCAGTCGGCGTGGCGTTCGGTTTAGCTTCGAGCGCTCTGGCAAAAAGCGCCTGTGCGCCGAGACGCTGCGCTTCTCCCTGCGGCAGCTTAACCGCCTGCATCTCGCGTTCAGCAAAGCGAATGATCTGCGGCTCGAAAGCCAGCAGCACGCCGGTGACGGACATGATCAGGATGACGATGCCCGCCGTCACGCCGGCGATCAGGTGACACCAGAAAATAATTTGGCCTAGTTTCTTCATGCAAATTTTTCAACGAGCGCGCCGCGTACACAAACGATCTCCGTGATGGAGAATGGCTCAGACATCAGCCCAACGGCGCAGGAGGTTGTGATAGACGGCGGTCAGTTGAACGACGGAAGGGTGTCCGGGCGTGTCGCTGCCGATGCGCTGGATTGCCACGTCGAGATCGAACAACAACGTGCGCTCGCCGTCGTCGCGCACCATGCTCTGAATCCAGAAGAAAGAGGCGAGCCGTGCACCGCGAGTCACGGGACGCACGTTATGCAGACTGGTTGACGGGTAGAGAATCAAGTGTCCGGCCGGGAGCTTGATGCTGTGGACGCCGTAAGTGTCCTCAACCAGCAACTCGCCGCCGTCGTACTCGTCGGGTTGGCTTAAGAACAGCGTCGCCGAGAGGTCTGTGCGGATGCGATGCGGCGTGCCCGTCACCTGCCGGATGGCGTTGTCAACGTGATTGCCGAACGACTGCCCGCCCGCGTAGCGATTAAAGAGGGGCGGGAACACCCTCGACGGCAACGCCGCCGAGATGAAGAGCGCGTTCTGTTCAAGCGCCGCGACAATCATCCCGCCAAGTTGAATTGCCGCCGGATGGCCTTCGGGCAGTTGCAGATTGTCTTTGGCGAGCGCTGACTGGTGTCCGGCGGTGACGCGCCCGTCAACCCACTCCGCCCCCTCAAGGAATTGTCGGGCCTGCATCACCTGCTCGGATGTCAGGACATCGGGTATTGATAACAGCACGGTCTTCTACACACCTCTTCGCTCAGAATTTGAAATTGAGTCCGAGCAAAGCTGAACGACCGGCTCCCGGCACGATGTGTCCCGGATGCAATTGATCGTAGTAGTACTTGTCGAACAGGTTGTTGACGTTCAACTGTAGGTCAAGCTTCTCACCCAGCGGATATTTCCCCAGGGCGTTGAAGACCCAGTAAGATGGCACGCGCTTGACAAGTCCTGTCGCCGGATCGAGCGGGACGGTGGAACTGGCCGTGCGGCTGTCCACGAATTGCCCGCCGCCGCCCAACGACAGTTTCCACCGCGTTTGATAATTCGACCACACGCTGAAAGAGTTTTTAGGCACGTTGGCGAGTTGCGCGCCGACGGCGGCGGGGAAAAATCTGGAGCTGACGAGCTTGCTGTCCAGCAGCGCATAGCTGGACAGAATCTGCCATCTATCCGTCAGGCGACCGCTCGCCTCCAACTCGAAGCCATCCACGCGCTGATTGCCAGAGAGAACGACTAACAGGGCGTTGGTCGGTGATGTCTCACGCGCGTTGGTCTTCTCCGTGCGGAATATCGAGCCGCGCACAGACAGTTTCCTTGAGAACAAGTCCCACTTGGAGCCAACCTCGTAGGTCTTGTTCTTTTCGGGCGCTGCATTGGCGGTGCCGGCGGTGAGCGCGAGCGACTCGGCAGATGGATTAAAAGAAGTTCCATACGCGAAATAGACGCTACCTTCCGGGCGCGGCTTATAGACGACCGCACCCCGCCAGCTAGTCATGCCGTCAACCCTGCGGAACGCAGAGACAGGCGCGATGAACTGTTGGTAGTCCGCAGCGAAACGATCCCAACGCACGCCGGCGGTCAACTCCAACTTCTCACCGAACTTTACGGTGTCGAGCACGTAAGCGCCGAAGGTGTTGGCGATAGTGTCCACCCGCGACGAGACGGTCGCCTTGCCTGTGTAAGGCTGATTGGTGTCGGGATTGAGGAGGCTGGTTCCAGCAACGTTCGTGAAGGCAAAGCGGATCGGGTCTGAAGTCTCACGCCCGATTTCGATGCCGCTGACGAGCGTGTGCCTAGCCGCGCCAGTGCGGAATTTGAACGTCGCATCGGTCTGGTTTTCAAGGAAAGTCTCGTCGCTGATCGCCGCGATTTGCCCGCGTGTGACGATGATCGAGTTGAGCGGCGTGGTTAACGTGGCCGTCGTGGGAACGCGCGCCTCTGTAATCTGAACGTCGCGGGAATAATTCGCGTAGCGCAACTGGCTCCGCAGGCTGATGGAGTCGTTGAAGTCGTGCTCGAATCGCGCCGTGCCGATGTCGGCGCTCGTTCGGAGGAAGTTAGCGTCCTTAAAGCCGTAATAGTTCCTGCGATTGACGGGGGCAGGGCCGTTGAACAGCCAGGGGATACCGTAATCCGGGGTGTCGTCGGCGGACTGATGATAGTAGCTGAGAGTGAGCCGTGTCGCCGTGCCGAGACCGAAGGCCAGCGACGGGGCGATGCCGACGCGCCGGTTCTCGGCGATGTCGCGCCCGGCGACGTTCGAGTCGTTGCCGACGATGTTGAGCCGAAAGGCCGCGCCCTTGCCGAGTTGTGGCACAGCATGGTCAAAGTCGAGCGTGATGCGCTTCGTCCGGTCAGTGCCTAGATTCGCCGTGCCTCTCATGAAGGCGTTGAGTTGCGGCGTCTTGCTCTCCTGATTAACGACTCCGCCCGTCGTGCCGCGCCCGAAGGTCACCGACGAAGGCCCCTTCAACACTTCAACTTCCTGCAAGTTGAAGGGGTCACGGTAGTAACTGCCGAAGTCGCGCATTCCATCGAGGAAGATGTCATTGCGCGCCGTGAAGCCGCGAATGGTCAGATTGTCTCCCTGCGCTCCGCCCTCGCCCGCCGCGATGCTGATACCCGCCACGTTACGCACCGTGTCGCGCAGCGTCGTCACGCCCTGATCCTCGATGACTTGGCGCGAGACGACGGTGATTGACTGCGGCGTGTCGCGCAACGGCTCCGAAAACTTCGGCGAGGCAATCTGGCCGGATGCGCTCTCCCGCACGTCAACGACTTCCGACTGCACCTGAATCTCCAACGTCACAGCTGTTGGATTAGTGAAACGATAGTTGACGCCCGTGTCCGCGAGCAGTCGTTTGAGAGCCTCTTCAGTCGTATAGATGCCTGAGACTCCGGGCGACTGAAGGTCGCGAACTTTCTCGTTCGCCACGTCTGCCTGTACGCCCGTGATGCTGCGGAAGGCGTTGAGCGCCGCATCTAAAGTCCCTGCGGGAATGTCGAAGCGGAATGTTTGCGATTGGTTCTGCGTCTGCGACTGCACGGTTGCCGTCGCGCCGCTCTGAGGAACGCGCGCGAGCGCTATGGCATGGCTGTTCCCGACTGTAAACGCCACCAGAGCGCCCATCGCGCCGACAGATAACACCCAGCACCTCGATCTACGCCGCCTCGATTTACCCTTGCCATTTTTTATTTCCCTTGTCACATGTATCTTCACAATTTTTCTCCTCTTGCTATACTGCCTGCATGTCCATATCTAATCGGTTGATAACTCACACTCGTGGAAATAGAGATGTCTTCGTCTGACCTATCTTCTGCTCACAGATTCAACTTGCTCGTGCGTAAGATCGCTACACCTTAAGTTTTTAAAAGCATCTTCCATACGTTCATTCCGCCAAAGTGCTACAAATTTGGAGCTGTTAGAAAGGTATATTAGGGTGGAGCTTGCGTGGCTGTATTACGCTACTGACTCGACAGATATGCAAGGTAGCTATGCATTAAATATTGTGTATCAAATTGTCAGAATTTCGTCCTTGAATTTCCCTAACACAATAGAATTGAAAATCAATTTCAATTTCAATAGTATTTCATTTGTGCATTATCCTTGTCAAATACTTTTTTCATAACTTACGTTTCAATAAACCTGTTGCGTGGTAAAGACAGAGGGCATTCTATGAGAGGGCTGTGACTTCCATCCTATTGACGTTGACAGCCCCGCTAGAGTGTTTGTTTCATACTAGCCAATGCTGTGCTTCCTTACTACACAACAGGTTTAATCTTATTCTGATGATCGCGACATATAACGATTCGCGGATTCAAGTAGTAAGTGCAACAAGGGGTAGTTTGAAGAATACCTCATGCGGGGTTTTGTAGCCGAGTGTTTTGCGCGGACGATGGTTGAGCCTCTCGACTACTTTGTTGATCTGGCTGCCAGTGATCTTTGAGAAGTCGCTTTTCTTCGGAAAATATTGTCTGACTAACCCGTTGGTGTTCTCGTTCAACCCGCGCTCCCATGAATGATACGGATGGGCAAAGTAAAAGTCAGCCTTGAGACTTTGCCCAATCTGCTGATGCCGGGCGAACTCTCGCCCGTTGTCAGAGGTTATGGTCTTGACCTCAAGCGACTCTAACTGTGTGGTCATGGCGTTGGCGACCGACTCCGCCGTGTTGCGCGCAACTTTGGCAAGCCGCGTCAACTTCGATTTGCGCTCGACCAGGCTGACGATGGCTTGCTGGTGACACAGTCCGATGATGGTGTCAGCTTCCCAATCGCCGAGTCGCGCTTTTTGCGCCACCACTTGAGGACGCTGGTCAATCAGCACGCGGTTGGGGATTTGTCCGCGCCGCGAGTAACTGCCGTAGCGTTTACGCCTCTGTTTCCGGCACCGCAAGTGGCGCGAGAGCGTGCCGCCTCTGGCTTTGTCCGCATAGACGTATTGATAAATGCGCTCGTGGCTGATCGAGCGCTGCGCTTCGAGCGCGAGGCGTCCTGAAATCTGTTCGGGACTCCACTCTTGGCGCAGTAACTCTTCGACCTGCCTCCACTGTGCGACGGTGATGCGCGGCCTGACTCGTTGCTTTTGGCGCTGTTGTGCCAACTCGTCGGCTTGTTTGGGGCGGTAGCCTCGCGCGCCCAGGTTGCGCGTCAACTCGCGTGAAACGGTCGCTTTATGCACGCCGACGTTGCGGGCGATGGCGGTGCGGTTATGGCCTTCTTTCTTCAAGGCGTAAATCTGGTATCTTTGCTCGCGGGTGAGCTGCGTGTAACTCAATCGGTGCTCCTTTTAACTTAGCGGTTGAAGCAGCACGGATGTTACTGCAGCTTGCCTTTCACCAACCAAGTTCAAAAGTTGCACTTACAAGTTGAATTCAAGGAATGAAATAGAAGGTGCTGCTAATATCTCAAAGATTTGTTCTGTCGCGCTGGACATTTTTCGCGAGAATGAAATCTATTGTGAGCAGTGGGCAAAGACTCGTAAGCATATTGAGGTTCAACGAAGATTATTGAACTCGAATCAGCGTAAGAAATATTTGGCAGCAATAGAAGAGCGCGATGGCTTGGCTTGTGCAAATTGTGGATCACTTGAAGATTTACAAGTAGATCACATAAAGCCAGTATCACGTGGTGGCCTCACTGTCTTAGAAAATCTTCAATTGCTCTGTAGGTCTTGTAATAGTAAGAAAAGCGCCAACGAAGACAATGAATGTTTAGATCACCTCGCAATCTAACAAGCTAACTGAGGGTGTCGTGTCAAGGGATTTCTTCATCTCGCGCCATCGCCGGGACTAAGGCCGATCCTTTCTTGCGCAAGCATTCGACGTATCTCGCCTCATCATATTTCGTTCTCGTCTGCCAGCATTTCCAGATGATCCTGATCCACTTGTAAGCGAGCGCACGCACCGCCGCTTGATGGCTTTTGCCTTTCGCCTTTTGCGATGAGTAGAACGCCTGCGCCCACTCTGAGTGTCTGATTGATTCCCCGGCATACTCGACGAACGACTGGCGGAAGAACTTCGGACAGAAGTAGCGCCACCTCGTCCATGATGACTTGCCGCTTCTCTCGACCACGGGTGCGACACCGCTGAAGCGCAATAACTCGTCGGCACTCGCCCACCGCTCCCGGTTCGACCCCATGGCCGTCAAGAGCCGCGACGCATAGACTTTGCCAGCACCAGGCAAGGAGGCGAACAACTCGAAGTCTTCGTGCGCCTCGCACAGCTCCTCGATCTGATGATCGAACTCTTTGACTGCGGCGAGCGTCGTCTTCATCTGAGAGGCGAGCGCCTTGACCATCGTCACTGAAGAGTTGATGACCGCCGCATCGGTCACAAGCGGCGCGGCTTCCTTGATCGCGTCGAGCCGCGCGTCCAGTGTCTGCTTGCGGTGCGAGTTGTGCGCACACATGAACTTCTCAAGCGTCGCCCGGCGCACACCCTTGAGCGCGCCCAGCGAAGGCCAGCGCAGCACAAAGTCGCACACCAACTCAGTGCGGATGTCGGGGAACCACGCTAAAACTTGCGGAAAGTAACCCTTGAGGAGTGCCTTCAGCCGGTTGCTGATGCGCGTCTGATCGCCCACCAATCGCCGCCGATGTTCGACAAGGAGTTGCAGCGTGCGCGTCTGCTCTGAATCGGGTAGCCACGCCTTCAGGCGCTCTCGATGATGGATGAGCAACTCGACCAGATACTCGGCATCGCGCGGGTCGTCCTTCGCCCGGCTGGGCGTGAACGCCTCGCGGAATCTGGCGAGTGTCTTCGGGTTGACGGGGGACAAGATGAGGAAGTCGTACTTGAGCAAGGCATAAATCAGCGGCCCGCGCGACTGCTCCAAGCAGACGGCGACCGGCGCACCACTGAAGCGCGAGCGCAGCCTGCCCGCCCACTCGTCGAGAGCTTCGGGCGTCTGCTTGATAATGGATAGTTCCTGCACGCCCGTCTGAGTGTCAACCAGACAGAGGTCGTGCTTTGTGTCCGACCAATCAATGCCGACCAGCGCGGCGAACGCTACCTGGTGTTCCATGATGTTCTCCTTGCCTTACAGTAAGATCAGGGTCAGGAAGTTGATGGAACATGCTGGCTTTTGCTCAAGCGAAGAACTTATAGTAGAGCCGTTCACCGAGCGACGACGGTAACTGAGCATTCGTTAGGTGAGCGAAAGTGCCGGGCCGATGTGCGGCACGCTTGTTACAGGCATCGCAACTGCCGTTCATTCGAGAGTCGTCACACCTGCCCGGCATGTTCCATCTTCATCGTAAAGATTACAGCGAAGATGACCCGCGTACACCTATAAGTCATTCAACCGGAGCGCGGGATAGCTTTGCTTTTATCTGCTTCAACTCGCCGTCGGCAGATCATCGAACTGTGATGACGGCGATTGTCTTTCCATCTTTTGCGTGTGAGTCTCAGCGGGTAGGCGTTCATCCAGCCACTTGATCAATTTCGCGCCGCTCTATTACGCAACGAAAAGCCAGCCTGTAACCCTTGCCATTGATGCGAGGCTCGCGCAGGCGCGTAGTTTATTGGATGTGGAAGGGAGAAAACGATTCTAGGGCATTCTCGTGCTAAGTTTGAAGCAGAGCGAGCAGGATTGCGGGTAAGCGAAAAGTAGTCAGACGTGAGCTTGGAGTGTGATACTTAACGTTATGTCGAATTGAAATCCGACTGCTTGGAAAAGAAGGGAAGCACAAGGGATTGCGGGTTGAGGTGATGATGCTTCAATCCGCATATTCATTTGGAGTGCATAAAGTGTGCATAGCTGGATATTGAAATTCAACAAGGCGTGAAGTTGAAAATACGTCCTCTAACGAAGAGCAGTAAAACGAGGCTGAATCGGACAAATTAAATAGGGCGGCTTCTCCTGTGATGGAAGCCGCCCTATTATCTTCGTTGACCTGCTATTCCTTAAGGCAGCGCCTCAACGTTGACGAGAATCCTGAACGATCCAGTCTGTTGAATACCGAGCAGGA
>CAXSFM010000030.1:0-32167 GCA_964236735.1 uncultured Pyrinomonadaceae bacterium | reverse complement strand
ATGAAGCCGCCGCCCGATCTGCCGTACTCGGCCTGATAATTCGAGGTCAGAACTTTGACTTCCTCCAGCGCGTCAGGATTGACGGAGACGAGCGCGCCGGTGTTGTTGCCCAGATTGAAATTCGTCACGCCGTCAACCGTGTACTCGTGCTGGTCGCTGCGCGTGCCGTTGATGTTGAAGCTCCCGGCAATATTATTGACCGTCGAAGCCCCGCTGCCCGATGCCGCGCCGCCGGAGATAACGCCGGGGATGAGTTTCACCAAATCCGTGACGTTGCGGCCATTGAGACCGATGTTGCGTAGCTGCTGGCCTGAAATTACGTCGGAGCGTTCCCCTGACTCGGACTTGAGCAGCAGTTGCCCCTGATCCGCTTGCACCTCAACCGTCGCCGAGACCTCGCCCGCTTCAAGCGCGAAATCACCGGCATTGAGTTTGTCGCCGGTACTCAGAACCACTCCCGTTTTTTCATATTTCTTGAAGCCGGTTTTCTCGACGGTAATCGTATAGGCTCCGGGCTGAAGCTGTGCAAAGACAAAGACACCATCGTCATTAGTCTCCGCCGACTGATTGATGCCTTTCGACGCATCGGTCGCCGTGACCTGAGCGCCGGGCACGACGCCGCCGTTAATGTCCTTGACAGTCCCTGTCACTGAGCCGGGATTCTGCGCCATGGCAGAGCCGGCCAGCGCGATCACAAATACAACGGCGGCGAAGATTGTCTTCATGCTTCTCATCAAAAAATCCTCCGGGGGGTTTAGTATCGTTTGGGCTTGTCCAGATTTGCTGCCGCAGTTTGGAGCGGCATTTCGCGCGTCCAGCGAACAGGCAAGGCTCGACGGCTGACTGACAGCAAATCAAATTTGTCCTGACCAACAACTAATTGCCTGTCTCTGGTGTTCAGGCGTCTTTCGAGTTGCGCGGGTGGCTTGATCTGAAACAAGCTGTCCGAAGCTGTTCCAGTTATTGACGCTGTTGATTAGTCCGTTGACGAAGAGGAAACCACTGATCCGATTTTGAAAATGGACAAGTCGAGCTAGAAGCGTACAGTAAATTAATTGCGGCTTAATTGTCATCGCACATCCGCCTAGCTTGCGATAGACGATGTCCATAGCCGGCGCTATGCTATTTGCATAGCCTCAACGCTCTGCTTCTGACTTACAATCAGTCCGAAATTCGCATCTGAAAGCCACCCATGAAAGCTTAATCACGGAAGGAATCGCACGGAAAGATGAAAACTTTGAATGTCGCCATGATCGGCTACAAGTTTATGGGTCGCGCGCACAGCAATGCGTGGCGACAGGTGCGCCACTTCTTCGAGACTCCGTTCGAGCCTGTGATGAAAGTTATCTGCGGACGCGATGAAGAGGGTGTGAAACGCGCCGCCGCCGTTCACGGCTGGGAGGAACACTCAACCTCCTGGGAGCAAGTCGTCGGCAGAAAAGACATTGACGTGATTGACATCTGCACGCCCGGCGACACGCACTTGCCGATGGCGCTCGCGGCGGCTCAAGCCGGGAAGATTATTCTTTGCGAAAAGCCGCTGGCGAACACGCTCGACGAGGCCGAGCAGATGCTCGAAGCCGTGCAAGCTCATGGCGTGATAAACATGCTCTGTCATAACTACCGGCGCGCTCCGGCAGTTGCTCTGGCGCGGCAGTTAATTGATGAAGGCCGCATCGGGCGGATCAATCAATTTCGCGGAGTCTATCTACAGGACTGGCTCGTCAATCCTGAGTTTCCAAGAGTCTGGCGTCTGGACAAATCCAAAGCGGGTTCAGGCGCGCTGGGCGATCTTTCTTCGCACGTCATAGATTTAGCGCGCTACCTCGTCGGCGAGATGACAGAAGTTGCGGGGCTGCTCAAGACCTTCACTTCAGAGCGGCCTGTGGAGGCAGGCAGCAAGACGTTGGTTCCCGTGGATGTGGACGACGCGGCGCTCTCGCTGGTGAAGTTCGAGAGTGGCGCGGTGGGCAGCATCGAAAGCACGCGGTTTGCGCCGGGGCGCAAGAATTACAATCGCTTTGAAATTAACGGCAGCCTCGGCAGCCTCGCGTTCAATCTGGAACGCATGAACGAGCTGGAGCTTTATGTTGAAGAGGGAGCGAACAGCGGCTTTCGGACGATCAACGTGACGGATGCCGCGCACCCGTACATCGCAGGCTGGTGGCCGCCGGGACACATCATCGGCTACGAGCACACGTTCACGCACACAGTTCTCGACCTGCTCAAAGCGATTGACGAGCAGAAGTCGCCCGCGCCGAATTTCGCGGACGGCGTGAAGAATCAGCGTGTGCTTGACGCCATCGAGAGAGCTTCCAGCACGCAGCAGTGGCAGAAAATTTAAGAACGATAAGGCTCGCGCCCTGCGCCTTGAACTTCGATGTCCTGCGCGCCTAAGACTTCGTGTTGTAAGGCGTACATGCAGGCGGCGGCTTCATCAATCTTGCGCGTGAAAGCAATCGAGCCTTGCAGGATTGGCTTGAGCCGTTCTCGATCTTGAATCCGCGCTTTCGGATATTCGTGCTCGACAATCAAGTGCGTGTTCGCCACGTCCAAACTTAAAAGCTCGCGCGCCGCGAGTTGATGATCGAGCCAGTCAACCGTGCGATTCTGTAAGTAAGCCAGCGGGTCATGCTTCGCCGTCCCCGGCAGTTCATGCTCGGAGATGGCGGTTTGCTTCAGCCATGCGTTCGCTTGATCCGCAGGATTGGGAGAGGGCTGGCCGTTCACCCAATCGCCGCGCTGGATTGTCTGCCCGCCATAGCCCCAAGCGGAGACGCCGCGCGCATCAATGACCTGTCCTTTGACGTGGAAGCCGCCGATGAGAAAGTCGTACCCGGTATCTTTCAGATATTGAAAGATGGAGCGCGTGTCTTGCCCCATCAGTATCGCGTGTGAAGGATCGTAGTGAATCCGCAACTGATCGCCGACGCCGTGCCGTTCACAAATGCGGTGCAGCGCAACCCACGCGCCGGGCGTGTAGGCGATGTTGTTGTGAAAGTTGTCTCTGATCGTCCAGCCGGGCATCGGGCATTGCTCGACGCGATAAGTCAACCCGCGCGCTTTGGCTTCTTTCAAGAGCGGGATGAAATGCTCCTCGAAGTCCGAGAGGTTCTGATCCATGCCGTGCGTTTGATTTCTGCCGACGAAACCGCAGATGGCGTTTGTTCCAAGCAGCGTCGCCGCATCGAAGACGCGGAGCATGAAATCGTGTTTCTTCTTTCTCAAGTCCGGGTCTTCGTGCAACATGTTGTCGAAGTATGCGATGTCTGAAAGACCAATCTTAAATTCGTTAAGCGCCGCGAGCACACGTTTCGCCCGCTCATCCTTGAAAGGCTCACGCAGGTCAAGCGTGTTGGCGACGGGGTCGAGCATGGCTTCAGCCGGGACATCTGACTGGCTGGGGTGGAGCGCGGCGGAAAGCTGTATATTCTCGACGCCTAACTCTCCGGCGAACGCAGCCCAATCCTCAATCGCGCGGTCGGGATCGTTGTCGCGGATTTCTCGCGGAGTCAGTTCCTGAAGCGCGGCTGTCAGCACTCCGATCTTCATGTATTGCGGCTCGAAATTTTTGATTGACATGATGCTCTCTTCCTTTAGTTTGATGTTGACCCGGAGCGGTCATGCGAGGTTGCAGATAATCCGACAACATTCGCTCGCTGTCAAAAAAAATTCAGGCAGAGGTATTTCAAAGACTCTTTCGTGATGTCGGCAGACTGTGATGTTCGAGATGAAAAGTAAAACTTCAAGCGCGCGTGTGGCGCTGATGCCCGTTGTCCTGCTGCTGGTCTTGGCGACGGGCGGCGCGGCGGCTTCGTCGAGCTTGACACTGCGCGGGGGCGAGCCGCGTTACGGCATAGATTTCTGGCGCGAAGCCGAAGGGTTGCCGCAATCCAGAATCAGAGCCATCACGCAGACGCGCGACGGATACCTCTGGCTGGGCACAGACAACGGCATCGTCAGATTCAACGGAGCCAGCTTCACGGCGTTCAATGTGAAGACGGGCAGCCTCAGGGATAATGAAGTCTGGGCGATTCAGGAGGACGACGAGGGAGGTCTGTGGATCGGAACCTACGGAGGCGGACTGACGCTCTTTAAGGATGGACATTTCACCACTTTCACAACTGCCGAAGGGCTGCCTGATGATGTCATCATGGGGTTGGATAAAGACCCCGCCGGCAACATCTGGATCGCCACGCCCGGCGGCGCAGGACGATATTCAAAGGGAGTCTTCACACAGTTCACGACGAAGGACGGGTTATCGAATAACTACGTGACGGCGATCAGCGCACACTCTCCGGGCGGAGTCTTTATCGCCACTGGCGCAAGTTTGTACCGATTCACGGACGGCAGATTAAGCCTGATGAATGGCATCGTTGAAGAAAGCGACGGCGTGATCGAACACATGATCATGGGCGGTGACGGCGCGCTGTGGCTGAGTTTGAGCAACGCTACAATCAAAAAATGGGATGACGGCGCGCTCACCACTTACACACGCCAGCAGAATTTAACGCCGCATATTTCACTCATTTATGAAGACCGGCAAGGAGTTCTCTGGACGGCGATGGAGAATGGCTTGAACCGGCTCAAAGATGGAAAGTTTGAGCCGGTGCCTTTAGAGTCCGACGTGCCGGGATTAGGCGCTGTCTATAGCATGTATGCCGACCGTGAAGGAAACATCTGGCTCGGCTTGCAGTCGAACGGACTCGGACGATTGCGTATCAGGCAACTCGTGACGCTGACCGCCGCCGACGGCTTGCACAACGACAGCACGCGCTCCGTCTATCAGGACAGTCAGGGAACGATCTGGGTCGGCACGGCCAGCGGTTTCGCCTCGTACAAGGATGGGCGTTTCTCGAATTATGAAGAAGTGGATGGCGCGCGTCTGGGGGCGGTCAGGTCGTTCGCCGAAGATGCGAGTGGAAATATCTGGATCGCCGCGGGCGAGAAACTGCTCATCCTGAAGCACGGCCAACTCACAAATTTCCCGAACTGGAAAAACGGCTCTGAGATTGAGGCGCTTTACAAAGATGCTTTGGGACGGATGTGGGTGGGGACAGACGGCGACGGCCTTTTTCAATTCGAGGACGGCAAATTCAGAAACTACCGGACGCAGGACGGATTAGCCAGCAATCATGTACGCGCCATTTTTTATGACACGCGAGGCGCGCTGTGGGTCAGCGTGTTCGGACGTGGCGTGAGCAAATTTTCGGACGGAAAATTTTCCACCTACACCACCAGCGAAGGGTTGGCGGGTAATCGCGTGCTGACGATTTATGAGGACGACGAGGGCACGCTCTGGTTCTCGACCAGAGATGGCCTGAGCAGATTGAGGGACGGGAAATTCTTCAACTACACGTCTGACTCCGGCCTGCTCGTGGGTTTCGTCTATACCATTCTCGACGACGGCATCGGTAACTTCTGGTTCAGTTGCGCTCAAGGATTATTTCGCGTGAGCAAAGCTGAACTCAAAGATGTTGCCGAGGGCAGGCTTAAAAATATCAACTCGGTGGACTACGGCGTCAGGGACGGGATGAAGACCAGAGCTTTCAATCTGGGCAATCAACCCGCCGCGTGGAAAACCGCAGACGGCTCGCTGCTCTTCTCTTCTTTGAAGGGCGTGGTGATCGTCGAACCGGGTCGCATCTCTTCCAACAACTTCATTCCGCCTGTTTACATCGAGCAGGTTTTAATCAATAAGCAGGAACAGTCTCTGTACGGCGAATCAAGGAATGAGTTGGGAGCGGGAGAAGTGGAGATTCACTTCGCCGCGCTAAGTTATCTCGCGCCGGAAAAGTTACGTTACAAATACAAGCTGGAAGGATTTGATAAAGACTGGGTTGACGCCGGCGTCAGACGTTTCGCTTACTACGCCAATCTGCCGCCGAGACAATATCGCTTTCGCGTGACGGCGGGCAATGTTGACGGCGCGTGGAACGAAACGGGCGCGGCCTCCGACTTTTATCTGAAGCCACGTTTTTATCAAACACGTTGGTTTCTGGCGCTCGTCGGCTTGGGCGTGTTGCTCATCGCAGGACTGCTCTACCGGCTGAGGATGATGGGACTGAAAGCGCGTTACTCTGCGGTGCTGGCGGAACGAAACCGCATCGCGCGAGAGATTCACGACACGCTCGCGCAGAATCTGGCGGGCATTGCTCTGCAGTTAGACTCGGTGACAATGCGTCTGGCGGACGTGCCGGCGGAGTTGCGCGAGCTTCTGGATCAAGCCTGCAACTTAACCAGATATAGTCTGGCCGAAGCCCGTCGCTCTGTCGCAGACCTGCGCTCGGATGAATTGGAACGCGAGGAGTTGGCGTCAGCCTTGCCCATCATCGCCAACAAAATGACGGCGAATGCGTCGCTGCAAGCGCGCGTCACAGTCGTCGGCGCTCCGCGCAGGTTGAATCCGATGACGGAGAAAAACCTGTTGCGAATTTTTCAAGAGGCGCTGGCTAATTCAGTCAAGCACGCACAGGCTCAGACGGTTAACGTTGATTTGAAATATGAGATTGACGGTCTCACACTCTGCGTGCGCGACGACGGCAGAGGCTTCGACACCGGAAAGATTATTCCGCTCGGCGTCGGGCACTACGGCCTGACGGGAATGCGCGAGCGAGCCGAGAGGATCGGCGGCCATCTCACGCTCACGAGCAAGCCCGGTGAAGGGACGGAGTTGATCGTCGAAGTGCCGTTTTCAAGTTAGCAAGCAAGCCATCATAGATGTCGGGAGAAGAGATGAATCAAGAGAAACCTATTCGCGTGATGATCGTCGAAGATCATTTCGTCGTCCGCGTCGGACTCGTCGCCATCATCAACAGCCAGCCGGACATGACCGCCATCGCAGAAGCAGGCAACGGGCGTCGCGCGGTCGAACTATTTCAAGAGCACCAGCCGGACATCACTCTGATGGACTTGAGAATTCCGGGACTCAACGGCATCGAAGCCATCGCCGCCATCACCGAAGAATTTCCGCGCGCGCGCATCATCGTGCTCACCACTTACGGCGGCGACGAAGACATCTTCAAAGCTTTTCAAGCGGGCGCGCGAGCCTACTTCCTCAAAGATGTGAAAGGCCCCGATCTCATCAGCGCGATTAGAACCGTTCACGCCGGGCAGCGCGTGCTGCCGCCAGAGATTGCTTTGCGCCTCGCAGATCGAATTCCCCGCTCGGAGTTAAGCCATCGCGAACTTGAGATTCTCAAGTTGATCGCCAGCGGAAAATCCAATAAAGAGATTGCCGCTTCGCTCGCCATCAGCGGCGGAACCGTCAGAGTTCACGCCAGCAACATTTTCTCAAAATTAGGCTGCAACGACCGCGCGCAGGCAGTCTCTGAGGCTTTCCAGAGAGGAATTATTTACGTAGATTGAGTGCGCGCGCCGTTCGCAACCACACACGACCAACAGGAGAGATTGATGAGAAAATCTTTAGTGACGCTGGCGAGTCTGAGCTTGCTTTGGGGAGCGGTCTTCACCGCTCATTCCGCGCAAGAAAAGAAAACGGAAGGGCAAGCAGTGCTGCCGCCTTTTACGTCGCCCGCGCCCTACTATTCAGGGATTAGCGGGGCGGGCGAGCCTGTGGCCGGAGCCGGCGTTGGCGGCTGGCGCAGCGGGCGCGAGGGCGTGCGTTACAAAGGCGCGCACCCGAAACCCGGCTGGCAGTTGGATTGGGATGAGAAAGGCACGGGCACTGGCGCGGCGATTAAGGACGGCTTGTTTCCCAACGTCAAGCCAATACTCGAACTGCACCTGCGCGACACGATCATCCGGCAGGGCGGCGACGGAAACTATTACATGACGGGATCGTCCGGCGATAACATCTGGGATCGCAACGACGGCGTAGAGTTGTGGCGTTCAAAGGATTTGAAGAAGTGGGATTACCTCGGATTGGTGTGGAGCGTCGAGCGCGACGGGACTTGGCAGAAAGAATGGCACAAGGATCGAAACGGTAATTCGATGCGCGACGTGTGGGCGCCGGAGATTGATTACATCAAGGGGAACTACTACATTTCGATGTGCATGGCTAACACCGGAACCGGCATTCTCGTCAGCCAGACCGGAAAGCCCGAAGGGCCTTACGTCAGCCCTGTGAAACCCGATGCGCGTCTGACAGGCGGCATTGATGCGACGCTCTTTAAGGATGATGACGGCAAAGTTTATTTCACCTGGGGGCGCGGCGGCACGATTTACCGGATGAAGGATGACATGAGCGGCTTCGATGGAGAGGGACATCGAATTGCAATAGAGAAACCTGCTGATGGAAGTTGGACGCGCGATGAAGTGGCGATGGAAGGCGCGTCACTGTTCAAGCGCGGCGGCAAATATTATTTGACCGGAGCCGCTTTTTATAAGGGACGCTATAGCAGCGTGGCCGCCATCTCCGACAACATCTACGGGCCGTATAAGCTCTGGCACGAAGCAGTCCCCTGTGGCGGCGGCGGCAACTATTTTCAGGACAAGCACGGGAACTGGTGGTGTACCGTCTTCGGCAATGACGAGCAGGTTCTCTGGCGCGAAAAGCCGGGACTCGTCCGCGTGGAATTCGAGAAGGATGGCCGCATCAGAGTCGCGCAGAAACAGCCTGACTGGATTCTAGCCAGGAAATAAAACATTCAATTTTATCGGACGCTAAATGGTTGCAAAATACTGCAAATCTCGCCGACATGCGGGCGTGTTTCAGTTGGAGACTTGAAAGAGCGTCTGACTGTCGAATGTGTCCGAGCCTTCGTTGGTTCGCGGGCGCGTGTATGAGCCGTCGGGCTGTAGTTCCCTCGCCTTCACGTTGTCACGCAGGTACGTTTCCAGCACGACCTCCTTCAAATACTTTCGCAACTCGGCGCTCTTGACCGGCGTGACGACTTCGACGCGCCGGTCGAGATTGCGCGCCATCCAGTCTGCGCTGCCGATGAAGACTTCGGCGTCACCGCCGTTCTCGAAATAGTAGATGCGGCTGTGTTCGAGGAATCGCCCCACGACGCTGCGGACGCGAATGTTCTCCGAGACGCCGGGCACGCCGGGCTTGAGCATACAGACGCCGCGCACTATTAAGTCAATCGAGACTCCGGCCTGCGACGCGGCGTAGAGTGCGCGCATGATGTCGAGGTCTGTGAGGCTGTTGACCTTCGCGATGATGCGCGCTGATTTGCCCGCGGCAGCGTTGGCGGCCTCGCGCTCGATCAACTTTGTCATCCGACCGCGCAGGTTGACGGGCGCGACGAGCAGACAATTGTAGTTTGAGTAACGAGAATATCCCGTCAGGTAGTTGAAGAGGTTCGTGGCATCCGCGCCGATCTCTTCATCTGCCGTGAGGATGCCGATGTCCGTGTAGATGCGCGAGGTTGTCGGGTTGTAATTGCCCGTGGCGACGTGGACGTAACGATTGAGAGCGTCGCCCTCGCGCCGCACGATGAGCGCCAGCTTGCAGTGCGTCTTCAATCCCATCATTCCATAGACGACATGCACGCCCGCCTGCTCAAGCCGTCGCGCCCATTCGATGTTGCTCTCCTCATCGAAGCGCGCTTTCAACTCGACGAGCACAGCCACTTGCTTGCCACGCTCCGTCGCTTCGATTAGCGCCTGAACAATCGGCGAGTCGCGCCCCGTGCGATAGAGGCACATCTTGATGGCGAGCACGTCCGGATCGCGCGCCGCGAAATTGATGAAGTCTGTGACGATTGAGTAAGCGGTGAAAGGATGGTGGAGCAGCACGTCCTGCCGCTTGACGATATCGAAGATTGACTCGTGCGGCGCGAGCGGCGCGGGCACGGATAGTTGAAGCGGCTTGTCCTTCAACTCCGGCAGATCAAGGCCGTAAAGCTGCATCAGGTCAGGAATGTTGAGCGGGCCTTCGACGGTGTAAACATTCTGCGGTGTCAGGTCGAGAGAACCCGTCAAGTGTTCGACCATCCCCGCCGGCATCGTCTCCGAGACTTCGAGTCGCACGGCGGTTCCGAAGCGACGGCGGCGCAGATGTTGCTGCATGGTGCGAAGCAGGTCGCCCGCCTCGTCTTCGCGTATCTCGAAGTCGGCGTCGCGCGTGACGCGAAAGAGATGACACTTGCCCGTCCGCATCCCCGGAAAAAGCGCGCCGACGTTGGCTGTGATGAGACTGCCGAGAAAGGTGAACTTCCTGCCACTCGCATCAACCGGCACGAGGCGCGGGACGAGCGGTGGAATCTTGATGCGCGCGAAACGTGTCCCCCTCTTGCCCGCCGCCGCTTCGATGTTTCCTTCGCGGGACGGTTCGACCATCACGCCGAGGTTGAGACTCAGATTTGAGATGTAAGGAAACGGGTGGCCGGGGTCAACGGCTTGCGGCGTCAGAATCGGAAAGACTCTTTTGACGAAGTATTCGTCAGCCGCGATTTTTTCTTCACGATTGAGGTCACGATACGATAAAACTGCGACGCCGCGCTCGACGAGTTGCGGCAAAATGTCTTCGATGAAGCAGCGTGTCTGCTGTTCGACGAGGGGGCGCAGGCGCGCGCTAATTTCCTGCAACTGCGTGGCGGGCGTGAGTCCATCGGGCGAAGTCTCAATCACCTCCTCCTCAAGCTCTTCCATCAACCCAGAGACGCGCACCATGAAGAACTCGTCAAGGTTGGTCGCGAAGATCGAGAGAAATTTGAGACGTTCGAGCAGAAGCTGGTTGTGGTCGAGCGCCTCTTCAAGCACGCGGCGATTAAATTCAAGCCAACTCAACTCGCGGTTGAAGAGCAGGCCGCTCAATGAGGCAGGCAAAGGCGCAGCCTCTGGAGTCGAATCGTGCCCGCCCTCCGACGAAGTTGGTTTCACGCCTGTCGTCATATCTTCATACCAACTGTCATGCACTGAATCTTACCGAAGCGCCGACCACGCGCTGTAGCTCTTGCGTGCGCGTAAGCTAAATCAGTGGGTTGGTCAATCTACCTGAGCTTTATTGTCCGTTGAGCGCAAGAGCGACGGCCTCTTGATAAGCGCGCCGCATAGCGGAGTTGTCGGGGTTGGGCTGCAATTTATCGCGTTGCAGCATCAACACGTAAACGATGCCGCGCTTTGGATCAGCCCAACTGTGTGTGCCGAATGCGCCGCCATGTCCAAACGTGCCGGGCGAGAGCGTGGCATTCGCCTCGACCTGCGTCGGGTCTTCGATGATGCAAAATCCCAAGCCCCACGGCATCCCTGCCCGCGCGTGAAGTTCCCCGGTTTGTTTGCGCGTCATGGCGGCGACGGTCTCCGGCTTGAGCAGTTGCCGTCCATGCGCCGCGCCGCGATTGAGCAGCATTTGATAAAACCTGGCGACATCCTCCGCCGTCGAGAAAAGCCCCGCGCCGCCCAGCGCAGGCCGCTCCTGATCCGTCACCGCGCCGCCATACATGTAGGCGATGGTCGTTGGCTCAAGTTTTCCTGACTGCGCATTCCGCAGATAGGATTGCGCGAGACGTAGCTTCTGCGCCGGTGAAACCCAGAACGTCGTGTCCTTCATGTCGAGCGGATCGAAGAGCCGTCTTTGAAGGAAGCGAGCGAAGGGCATCCCACTGGCGACTTCCACCACACGCCCCAGCACATCAATTCCCGCCGTCGAATAACTCCAACGCGCGCCGGGTTGAAAACGCAACGGCTCTCGTGCGAACACTGTGCTCATCGTCGCGAGCGTCCAATGCGGGTCGGTGACGCGATACTCGCCGAGGCCGCTGGTGTGCGTCAGCAAATCGCGGAGCGTGATTGGCCGCGCCGCCTTGACCAGCACACGCCGCTCGTTCGACTGCTCCGCGACAACCCACAGTTCGCGAAATTCGGGCAGATACTTTTCGACCGGATCGTCCAGGCCGAGCTTGCCATCGTCGGCGAGCATCGCCACGGCCACCGCGGTGATCGGCTTGCTCATGGAGGCGATCCAGAAAATATCATTCGTCTTCATCTTCCTGCCCGACGCCAGATCGCTTTGGCCCACCGCCGAGAGATGCAGCACGCGATCCTTGTCGGCGACAAGCGCGACGGCTCCGGCAATCTCGCCGCTCGTGACAAACGGCTGTAGCTTTTCCGGGAGCGCGGCAAACTTGTCTCCCGCCAGCGCGCCGCTGGAAAAAAGTAAAGCCAGGGGAAAAAGAAAAGCGACGAGCGACATGCCGGAGCGTGTGAGTTTCCGGCTTTGCAGCCTGAATGTTTTGCTGTGCGTGTGTCTCAGATTCATGGTTTGTTTAAGCTTGGCGACGACCAGTCTTCGACCGCGCCCACCTCTTCGGGGAGAACGCCTTCGGCCAGGCACGGGGTGGCAGGATTGATCAGGATGTCAGAATCAATCCAGACCACTCTCTCATCATCTTGTACCTCCATGCTTGCTTACGTCTCCGCTCGACCGCCACGCTCGATCTGCTGCCGTCGCGCCGCACGCCATCGTTCAACCGCCGTCCCCCTGCTCTGCTGCGCCGGCTCCATCTGCTTCGCCGTCATGTGCGTGATGATCTCAGGCTGATCGCACACTCCCGTCGGACACACATACGTCATGTAGCCACCGCCGCACGCCGCACGGTGGTCGTTGCCGATCTGATCGAAGTTTAACTCTCCCAGTAGCTCAAAGAGACTCAGGAAGCGTTGCCAACCGAGGTCGAATGAATCTCCCACGATCTTCCCGCTCCAATTGATGAAACGCAAAGTCCCCACCGAGTTGTAATCCCACTGCGCCACCTCTTTGAAGTAAGTCCCGATCCACGGCAGCGGCGCGAACAAATCCGCCATCAATGGACTCGGCGGCAAATGCGGCACGATGTCATCCGTGTATTCGTAGCGAATGTCGGGAAAGTTGAGTTGATTGTAGGCGGCGGTGAAAGTCGCATCTCCCGTCATCGGCGAGGCGTAGGTATAGACGCCCGTGGGTATGATGCCTTCAACCAAAGCGCATTGCGCCGCCGCCAGCGAAGCCATCGCGCCGCCCTTGCTGTGTCCGGTGATGTAGAGCGGCAGAGCCTTACCTCCTCCTGCCGCCGTCATCTGCTTTTTGATTTCGGCGAGCACGGGCGTCCAGAACGCCATCAGCGCGCTCCAGAAGCCGCCATGCACCATGCCGGGGAGACCGGCAGCAGTGACGGGCGCGGCATTGAAGTCGTTGAACCAGTCGAGCAACTCCGGTACGGTGATGGGACTTGTCGGCGGCAGTGTGCCGCGAAAAGCCAGCACGACAAATGAACTGCCCGTTCCATCTGCGGGCTTCATCGTGCCGACCAGACAAGCGTCAATATTGTCGTCTCCCGCAACGAATGGGACAGGAGCGAAAGCGTAACCGGCGGCGTCGTAATATTGTTGACAGCCGCCTTCGTGAAATTGGCCGTTCTCATCAATGGAATAAGCGCAGACGCTGGCGCAGAGCAAGCGACAGTCTAAGGTGCTGGCGATGGAAGACATGAGGATTTCTCCTTCGAGAATAATGTGAAAGAAACTGCGAACGCGAGGCGCAAACAACAAACAATCTATGGACGAGGTTGCGCGGTGAGAATAACAAGGATAGCTGGCAAGTCAAGGATATTTTGCGTGCAGAAGAATGACAAGAGCTTTGGCCTGTAGTCCGCGATCATGCTTTGTTGAAGCTCTTTCCGGGGTAGCCTCCGACGTTATTTTTGCCCAGTTAGCTTGATTATATCTTAAAACTGAATACATCTGATTGCTGAAAAGATGCATTATCGGAAATGTCACGAATCATCAGGAAAACCGCCTTTTATCCTTTAAATAACCAAGGATAGTAGAATGAAAAATCGTGTGAAACTAAATTTGGAATGTCAACCTCATTTGTGAATTGACATAAAATCATCTTTTTAGATTATTATTAAGATTAATCTTTATTCACAAATAGAATTTTCTTGTTGTCTGGAATCTCTGTTAATGCTATAAGGCGTTAATTATGGAAACTAGGTTACATAAGAGGACTAAAACTCCCTTCTCTATTAGCCCATCACCGACAGGTTTATTCTTAACACCTGCTCTGGAGGCCGTAATTTTCAGAGTAAGATTTACAATTGATGAGCGACAGGGATTCAGCGTGATATTAGGTGAGCCGGGACTCGGTAAGACAAGCGTGGTTCGCTACCTTCATTCTGATTATGATGCCAGCGAAGATACTCTTTCCATCTTGATTCCCTCACCTAGTTTTAAGACGGAATATGCTTTTTTAACTCATATTTCCACTGCTGCTGGTATTCCGTTGCGCCGCAGTGCTCAAGCTCAACAGCGCGAATTGGAGAACTGGTTGGGAGAACAATATGCGGCAGACCGTAACGTTGCACTGTTCATTGACGAAGCTCAAAATTTAACTCCAAACATTCTGGAATTAGTGCGAGCATTACTCAATTTTGAGACTGATGAGTCTAAGCTAATTCAAGTTGTATTGGCCGGCCAGATCGAATTACGCACCAAACTGCTGGCCCCACAGCAAAAGGCTCTCTACAGTCGTCTAGTAGCGCCAAGCGTGCTTTCTCCTCTGGCCCCGGATGAGTTAGATGGAATGATTAATCATAGGTGCAAACTCCGTAAGATTCGTAATCCCTTCCCCGCTGAATCTATAGAAAGGCTTTATGCTCTCACCGGAGGTATTCCCAGATCAACCCTTCGTCTGTGTGCGATTGCTTTTGAAATGGCTAAACTCGCACGTATGGAAATGGTATCTGTCAGTTTAGTGGACACCGCTTACGCTGAAATGGCGCTTGAAATAGATAGCGAGACTGATGATGAGCAGTAATCTCAAGCCAAAGACGGGAGGGCTAGCTGCAATTTTGCGATTGGAGAAGGAGCGGCGTGCCCAAGAGGAACAGGCGGCACAGCAATCTCTAGAAGCTCTTGAAATAGTCTCTCCGAAATCAGAATATACTGAGCATATCAAAGTTCCCAGAGAAGTCACAGCCTCTACGGAATTCGCACCGGCTGCGGAATTCGCACCCCCTGCGGAATCCGCAGCCGGTGCGAAACGTGCCGGCCAGCCGGTGCGAAACGTACCGGCTGCGGATTCCGCACCCCCTGCGAAAACCGCAGGGGCTTCCCTCTTATCAACTGAAACTCCGCACCTCCGCACGCCACACGAAATTACTGATCGCATCCTTCCAATGCTCAAACCTGGCTGTCAGGTAGTACTCATGAGACTCTATCGCCTATCCGCTGGATTCGGTTCGCACACATGTCATGTGTCCCTCCCAAAACTCGCAAGTAGCTGTAATATCAGTGAGACACAGATTCGCATATTCCTGAAGGAGCTTGAAGAGAGGAAGTTAATCAAGCGTTTGAGCGTTGATCTTTCAAATAAAATTCAGTCGGACAGGGGAGTGACTTTTGAAGTATTGTTGCCCCGTCTAGCCGCAACGAAATTCGCACCCCCTGTGAAATCCGCAGGGGGTGCGGATTTCACAGGGGGTGCGAAATCCGAACCCAATAAAGTAAATACATTAAAAGAAAACACACAAACACAGGACGAGCCTGTGGTGGGTGTGGGTGTGGGATCCAAATTTACAATTGAAGAATGCCGGAGCTATGCAAAACATCTCCAGGCGACAGGACAGGGAATCAACAATCCCGGAGGCTACGCAACTACCATTCATCGTACCGGCGAAGTTGATACGCTGATCGAGCGTTTCCTCCATCCAGAGAAAACAGGGTCACCTACGAATCCAGACACGAGCGAATGCCCGGATTGTCATGGTAGCGGCTTCTACTACCCAAAAGGAATCGAAGGCGGCGTGGCACGTTGCAAGCATCAGCAATTGAAAAGAAAGGGCAGTGAATGAACACTCGACGCATCGTCAAATTTCTTCTTTGCACGATAACTTTGACAACAGGGCTGTCAGCCGACTATTGCGGTACGTGATGAGGCACGCAGTTTAGCCATAGCGAAAGTGGTGGAACAGGAGACAATTAAAAGTGAAGATTAGAAAACAAATACGGCATAGTTATCAACCAACATGACTCAGCGCAGTTAACACACAAAACAATTCACTGGTTTCAAGCACATCTTTCAGGGAAGGGAATTTATGTCTTCACATCCACGTCCGTTCGCCATCGTCACAGGCGCATCAAGCGGCATCGGCTACGAACTCGCCAAACTCTGCGCCGAGAATGGCTACGACTTACTCATCGCCGCCGATGAGCCTGCCATCAACGACGCGGCGCAGGCGTTCAAACAAACAGGCGTCGAGGTGGAAGCCATAGAAGCTGACCTCGCCACACTCGAAGGCGTTGATAAACTCTATACGGCAGCCAAAGGCCGTCCCGTTGACGCGCTGCTCGCCAACGCCGGGCATGGATTGGGGAAGGGTTTTCTCGACCAGAACTTCGACGAGGCGCGGCACGTCGTTGATACCAACATCACCGGCACTATCTATCTGCTCCAGAAAGTCGGGCGCGAGATGCGCGCGCGCGGGCAGGGGCGCATCCTCATCACCGGCTCCATCGCAGGCTTCATGCCGGGCACGTATCAGGCAGTCTATAACGGCACGAAGGCGTTCATAGATTCTTTCTCGTTCGCGCTCAGAGCCGAGTTGAAAGACACGGGCGTGACCGTCACCTGTCTGATGCCGGGTGCGACCGAGACGGATTTCTTCGAGCGCGCCGACCTGCTGGACACAAAGTTGGGTCAGCAAAAGAAGGACGATCCGGCGGATGTCGCCAAGACCGGCTTCGACGCGATGATGAACGGCGACGGTGATGTCGTCAGCGGTTGGCAGAACAAATTGCAGTCAGCCATCGCGCTCCTGACGCCTTCGAGCATCCTTGCCGAGCAGCATCGCAAAATGGCCGAGCCGGGGTCGGGAGAGAACTAGCTCACACTTGTGACGCAAGTCTGAATCTCAACGAATCAAGGGAATGGGGTGGACATAAATTGAAGAGAAAAATATTCATCGCGTGCCTGATCGCGGTCTGTTGCGCGGCGCACGCGGCGGCGCAAGCTGACAAACAAGCGCAGGTTGTTCCGGTGACGGGTAGTTTCTATGAAACCGGGCGGCTTGAGCCGACGGTGGCGCGCATCAACACGCTACGTCTGCCCACTGGATTTCACGTCGCCAAGTTCGCGGAAATTCAAAACCCGCGAATGCTCGCCGTTGCGCCGGACGGCACGGTGTATGTCTCGCAACGCGATGCGGGCACGCTGACGATGTTGAAGGACACAGACAGCGACGGTGTGGCGGACGTGCAGAAGGTGGTCGCGACGAAACCGATGTTGCACGGCATCGCGCTCAACGACGGCAAGGCGTACATCGTGACGGTCAAAGAGTTGTACGTCGCGGACATCAAACCGGACGGCACGCTCGGCGAATTGAAGATGCTCTTAGACGATTTGCCGGACGCCGGGCAGCATCCGAATCGCACCATCGCGGTTCATAACAAACAGCTTTACGTCTCGGTCGGCTCGACCTGCAATGCCTGCGACGAATCGAACAAAGAGAACGCCACGATGTTGCGTCTCAACCTCGACGGCACGAATCGCAAAATCTACGCTTCGGGACTGCGTAATACCATCGGCTTCGGCTGGCATCCCGCAACCGGCAAAATGTTCGGCTGGGATAACGGCATGGACTGGTTCGGCGATAACGATTCGGAAGAAGAGTTTAATGAGCTGGTCGAAAATCAAAAGTACGGCTGGCCGTATGTCTATGCCAAAAGCGAATTGAACCCGCACAACAAGCCGCCCGCGCCGCTCGGCCTGACGAATGAAGACTGGGCGCGACAGAGCCGCGAGCCGGCCTTGCTCAACACCGCGCACTCCGCAGGCATCGAGTTGACTTTTTACACCGGCGCGATGTTTCCGTCCGAGTATAAGAACGACGCCTTCATCGCTTTGCGCGGCTCGTGGAATCGCAACCCGCCGAGCGGTTACGAAGTCGCACGCATCCACTTTGACGCGAGCGGCAAGCCGTCGAAGATCGAATCGTTCTTAAGCGGCTTTCTCGTCAAAGGCGGCGCGCCCGACGGCAAGGATGCGAACTTCGCGCGCCTCGCCGGAGTCGCGCAAGCCAGAGACGGCGCGCTGCTCGTCTCCGACGACACGAACAACATCATCTACCGCGTCACCTACAACGCGGGCAACGCGAGCGGGGCAGGGAGCGCGCTCGCGATCATGTCGCGCGAGCAAATTTCCATGCTCTTGCCGGAGACTGCTGCTGCTGCCAACGGGCGCATCAACGTCACGTCGTCCGCGTTCCGTAACGGCGCGGTCATACCCGACGAGCATTCGTCGTACTACGCGGACACATCGCCTGCGCTCGCGTGGTCGGGCGTGCCAGGCGCGGCGAAGTCCGTCGCCATCATGCTCGAAGACCCGGACGCAGCCTTGAAACCGACGACGCACTGGCTGGTCGCAAATATCCCGACGAGCGTCACGCAGTTGAGCGCGAATCAACCCAAGACCGACGCGCTCGCATCCGGCGCGATGCAGGGCGGAAACATCACGGGCAAGATCGGTTACTACGGCCCGCATCCGCCGCCCGCAGACAAGCCGCACAATTATCATTTTCAAGTCTTCGCGCTGGATACGACGCTCAACCTGCCAGCCGGTTTCAACCGGCAAGCTCTGCTCGATGCGATGCGCGGCCACGTCGTCGCCAGAGGCGAAGTCGTCGGCACGTATCAGCGGCGACCCGACGTGCGAGACAAACCGTGAGCGAACGAAGCATGGTTACATGTCGCTCATCCGCGATCTTTCTTCAAGTCGAAGATGTAGATCAGGCTGCCATTGAGTTTACTGCGAGCAGCAAATGAATGCGGCTAGAGATTAACCACAGAGGACACGGAGGCGCACAGAGGCAGCACAGAGGAGACAATCACACCTCAAGTCTTTCCTCTGTGCGCCTCCGTGTCCTCTGTGGTGAACATTCTTTCACTCAATTCTCACTCACTCGCAAACCGCTATAAGCCTGAGTTGATCGCTGCAACATCATCGCGACGAGAAGGCAAGGAGCCAAAGTAATAGCTCATCAAGGCCAACGCTTCATAACTGCGAAGCTGTCATCAGAGGAGCTTGTCCAGTGTGATGGGCAGATCGCGGATGCGTCTGCCGGTCGCGTTGAAGACGGCGTTGGCGATGGCCGCCGCGACGCCCGTGATGCCGATTTCGCCGACGCCGTGCGCGCCCATCGGGGTCAACGGATCGGGGATGTTGAGAAAATGTATCTCGATGTTCGGCACGTCCAGATTAACCGGCAGGTGATACTCGGCGAGCGACGGGTTAACGATGTGCCCCATGCGCGCGTCGAAGAGAGCTTCCTCGCTTAAGGCCATCCCGATGCCCATCGTGATGCCGCCGCGCCACTGGCTCGAAGCGGTCTTCGGGTTGATGATCCTGCCGCAGTCGAACACGCCTAAGAAACGCGAGACGCGCACCTCGCCCGTGTCTTCGTCCACACGCACTTCGCAAAACTGCGCGCCGTAAGAACCCATCGAATAATTCTGCGAATCCTTGCCGGGCGCGGCCTTGCCGTCAGCTTCGATTTTGTCTAACTCGAAACGTCGCAGGATGGCGGCGAACGTCTCGCCTCTGGTGGCATCGTCTTTGCGATAGATGCCGCCGTCGCGAAACTCCACTTCATCAAAGCGCGTGCCCATGAGCGGCGAGGCTTCATCTTCGCCCACGAGTCCATGAATGATTTTCTTCGCCTCGTCGCACGCAGCTTTGACCGCCGCGCCGACGCTGATCGTCGAGTTCGAGCCGCCCGCGACCGGCGCGTCGGGGAAACGCGAATCGCCGTACTCGAAGCGCACTTGCTCGAAGGGCAAGCCCAACTCGTCCGCGAGATTTTGCGCCTGCGCCGTCGCGCTGCCCATGCCCATCTCGTGCATCGCGCTTTGTGCGAGCGCGTGGCCGTCGGCGTGAATCTCCACGCGCGCCGACGCCGGAAATTGGTAGGCGGGATAGTATGCGGTGGCGACGCCGGAGCCGACCAAATGTCTTCCGTCGCGTGTCGTGCGCGGCGCGGCGTTTCGTTTCGACCAGCCGAACATCTCCGCGCCGATGCGGTAAGCCTCAGTGATGTTACGCATCGAAAACGGAATGCCTTTGACGGGGTCTTTCTCCGGCTCGTTGCGCGCGCGCAGCGCAATCGGGTCAACGCCCAACTCGTGCGCGAGTTCGTCTATCGCCGATTCGAGCGCGAACGTGCCGGGCGTCTCACCTGGCGCGCGCATGAATGTGTTGGGCACTACGTCGAGATGCACGACCTCTTGCCGGAGCCAGATGTTCTCCGCCTTGTAGAGATGCCGCGCCGGAAAAGTGAACTGCTCGGCGAATTCGTTGTGCTCGGTGGTTTGCGTCAAGCCTGTCTGGATGAGCGCGGTCAAATCACCTTCGTCGCTCGCGGCGAGCGCGACGCGCTGCTGTGTCGGCGTGCGCCCGCCGACCGCGAGATGCACTCCCTCGCGCGTGAGCATGAGCTTGACCGGACGCTTCACAACTTTCGCCGCCGCGACTGCAAGCTGAACGTGCGCCCACGCATTGCCTTTGCCGCCGAAGCCGCCGCCGACGAACGAGCCGACGACGCGCACGTTCTCAACTTTGAGCGAGAACTGTTTGGCGAGCATTGTTTGAATGCCTTTAACGTATTGCGTCGCGTCGTAAACCGTCAAACTCTCTTTGTCTTCACTCCACGCGGCGAGCGTCGCGTGCAACTCAATCGCGTTGTGGTTGTGCGGCGGTGTGGTGTAACTGTTGTCAACTTTATGACGCGCTTCGGCGAGAGCCTTCTCCGCGTCGCCCTGTTTGATCTCGGCAGGCTCGCCGAGAATTTGATCGGGCACGATGGCGTTAAGTTTTTCAGCATCCAGCGAAAGCCGCGCCTCTTTCTCTTCGTATTTGACGGCGACGAGCGTCGCAGCGTGCTCGGCTTGCTCAAGCGTTTCGGCGATGACGACGGCGACCGGCTGGCCGTTGAAAGAAATTTCGTCCGTGTTGAGATACCTGATGCTCGACGCGGACGCGCCGGGTTCTCCCTCACTCGCCGAGCCGAAGACGGGCGTCTTCTTCATCTGCGGCGCGTTCTCGTGCGTCAGGACGCCGATCACGCCCGGCGCGTCTTCCGCCGCGCTCGTGTCAATGCTTTTGATTTTTCCTCTCGCGATGCGGCTGAAGACGAGCGCGGCGTGCGCGACATTTTCCAATTTGTATTCGGCGGCGAACGTCGCCTGCCCGGTGACTTTCAAACGCCCGTCCACGCGGCTGAAGGACTGGCCGATGGCTCCCGGCTTGACGATTCCCGCGTTGCTGCTCATCTCGCGCCTCCTTCACTCGCCAGAGTTTTCAGCACGCTCACTATCGTGCGCTGCGCGAGTTCGATTTTGAATGAATTATGTTTGTAGCCGCGCGCCGTTTTCAGTTCTTCCGCCGCCGCCGCTTTGAATGTCTCTTCGTTCGCCGGTGCGCCCGTCAACACCCTTTCGGCGGCGACCGCGCGCCAGGGCTGATGCGCCACGCCGCCAAGCGCGAGGCGCACATTCTTAATCATCCCGTCTTCGACTTCGAGCGCGGCGGCGACCGAGACGAGCGCGAAAGCGTAAGAAGCGCGGTCGCGAACTTTGCGATACAGAGAGTGGCGCGCGAAGGGAAGCGCGGGCAACTCAACTGCCGTGATCAACTCGTCAAGCTGCAAGTTCGTGTCAGTCTGCGGCGTGTTTCCGGGCAAGCGATGAAACTCGGTGAAGGGAATCGCGCGCTCACCGTTTGCGCCGGTTACACGAACCGTCGCATCGAGCGCGACGAGCGCGACGCATAAGTCCGAAGGATGCGTGGCGATGCAGGCGTCCGACGCGCCGAGGATGGCGTGGATACGATTGAAGCCTTCGAGCGCGTCGCAGCCTGCACCGGGTTCGCGTTTGTTGCAGCGCGCCGCCGTGTCGTAGAAGTAGTAACAGCGCGTGCGTTGCATGAGATTGCCGCCCGTCGTCGCCATGTTGCGAATCTGTCCTGACGCGCCGCCCAAAATCGCTTCCGACAAAACCGGATAGCGTTCGCGGATGAGTTGATGCGCGGCGAGGTGACTGTTACGCACGAGCGCGCCGATGCTCACGCCTCCATCTGGAAGTTCTTCAATTTGTGAGAGCGGCAGAGCAGTCACGTCAACCAACTCGTCGGGCTGTTCGATGTTCTCGCGCATCAGGTCAACGAGATTAGTGCCGCCGCCTAAGAACTTGGCGCGCTCGTTGTGCGCGATTGATTGAATCGCCGCCCCGACATTTTCAGCGCGTGCGTAGGTAAAATTTTTCATCGCGCGGCCTCCGCGCCAAATGCTTCATGGATCGCTTCGACGATGCCGACATACGCGCCGCAGCGACACAAATTGCCGCTCATGCGCTCTTTGATTTCCGCATCGGAAAAGTTTAACTCCGATGCAGAGACGTTTTCCGTGACCGCGCTCGGCATTCCCTGCTTGAACTCCGCGAGCATCCCGATGGCCGAGCAGATTTGGCCGGGCGTGCAGTAGCCGCACTGGAAACCGTCCGACTCGATGAACGCGGCTTGCAACGCATGGAGTTGGCCGTCTTCTGTGACGCCTTCGATGGTCGTAATCTCCCGGCCTTGATATTGCACGGCGAGGGCGAAACAGGAGTTGATGCGCTCGCCGTCAACGAGCACGGTACACGCGCCGCACGCGCCCTGATTGCAGCCCTTCTTCGTCCCCGTCAGCCCGACGTATTCGCGCAGCGCATCGAGCAGAGAAACGCGCGGCTCGATGTGTAGCTCGTGGATGCCGCCGTTGATGCGTAAAGTGACCGGCATCAAATTCTCAACAGAGCCGGTCGTGTCGCCGCGTGTTTCGCTCATTGAAAAAATCCTCCCTGTCTCGCAAGTTGTATCCGCCATGCCTGATCGCAATTTATTGAAGCACAGTATAGCCCAAAGAAAAGAGCAAGAAAAAAATATGCGCGGCTTCATCCCGGCATACATTCATCAAAGTTTGATGCGACTATAAATATCATCGTCGAAGATGTTGCGTGAGGATGCTCAATGTCGAAGCGACTCGAATCGAACTATAGCGGGTTGCGAATGAGTGCGACATGAGAGAAAGAATGTTCACCACAGAGGACTCAGAGTTACACAGAGGAAAGACTGAGGCTTGATGGTCTCCTCTGTGGCTCTCTGTGTTCTCTGTGGTTAATCTCCGGTCACATTCATTTGCCACCCCCGCAATAGCGTGAGCGCGAGCCAATGGTTAACTTTATTTTAACTGTCTTGATGATCTTGTCTCTCTGCTGCGCGCGCGGTGCGGCTGCGCCGATTCAATCTCTTCAAGTTGGAAGCATCGCGGGCACGGTCAGAGACGAAACGGGTGCGCCGGTCGCGGGCGCAGAGGTCTTGCTCTACATCTCCATATCCATGACCGCACGCACGACGACGGGCGTGGCCGGAGAGTTTGCTTTCAACGACGTGAAAGGCCATGAAGGAAAGTTGGTGATACGCGCGCGCGGGTTCGCAGAGGCGACGCGACCGTGGGAAGAAAATGCGAGCCACACGGCGAATCTGGAAATCATTCTCACGCCGCAGCTTGCTTCCGAGCAGGTCACGGTGACGGCGAAGCGCAGCGCGACGCGCGTGGACGAGACGGCGGCGAGCGTCACCGTCCTGACATCCGAGACTCTGGCGACGACTGCCGCCGCCACAATTGACGACGCGCTCAGACAGGTCGCAGGCTTTCAACTATTCCGTCGTGCGGGCAGCCGCACGTCCAACCCGACTACGCAGGGCGTCTCTCTGCGCGGGACGGGCGCAAGCGGCGCGAGTCGCGCGGTGGTGCTGGTTGACGGCGTGCCGCTCAATGATCCGTTCGGCGGCTGGATTTACTGGAGCCGCGTTCCGCGCGCGTCCGTCGAACGCATCGAGGTCTTGCGCGGCGGCGCGTCGAGCCTCTACGGCAGCGCGGCGCTCGGCGGCGTGGTGCAGGTCGTCACGCGAAAGACTACGACGCGCACGCTTGACCTTGAAGCCTCATACGGAAACGAGCGGACGCCCGACGCCTCTCTGTTGATGAGCGGAAGCAAAGGGGGTTGGGGCGCGACGCTCGCGGCGGAGACATTTCGCACGGACGGTTACATCCTCGTCGCCGAAGGGGAGCGGGGCAGCGTTGACACGCCCGCCAGTTCGCGGCACGCGACGCTTGATCTCACGCTCGAAAGGAAATTCAACGATGCGGGGCGCTTGTTTGTGCGCGGCGCGTTGTTCGGCGAGTCGAGAACCAACGGGACGCCTCTGCAAACGAACCGGACGCACATCCGGCAGTTGAGCGCGGGCGGCGACTGGCAGTCAAAAAATGTTGGCGCGCTTTCATGGCGAGCTTACGGCGGGACGGAACTCTTCGATCAAAACTTTTCCGCCGTCGCGTCCGACAGAAACAGCGAAGCGTTGACGCGCGTGCAGCGTTCGCCTTCGCAATTTGTCGGCTTCACCTCGCAGTGGTCGCGCAGCTTGGGCGAGCGGCACACGCTCGTCGCCGGTCTGGACGGGCGCGAAGTGCGCGGCGCAAGCGACGAGATAGTCTTCGCGCAAGGCCGTCCAACGTCTCTCGTCGGTGCAGGCGGGCGCGAGCGTTCCGTCGGCTTGTTCGCGGAAGACATTTTCCACCCCGTCACGCGCCTGTTTGTGACGCTCGGCGTGCGCTTTGATCGCTGGCGAAACTATCGCGCGCTCTCTGCGAGTCGCCCGCTCAGGCAAGGCGCACCGGCGACGGTTAGCTCATTTCCCGACCGCACCGAAACAGCCTTCAGCCCGCAACTCTCCGCGCTCTACAAAGTGAGCGAGTGCGTCTCGCTCACGGCATCAGCCTATCGCGCCTTTCGCCAGCCGACGCTCAACGAGTTGTACAGGGCGTTTCGCGTCGGCGATGTCTTAACTTTGGCGAACGAAAATTTGCGCGCCGAAAGATTGACGGGCGGTGAAGCAGGCGTGAGCGTGTCGCCGCTGAACGGGCGAGTCAAAACTCGCGGCGCGTTCTACTGGACGGAGATTAATCGCCCCATCGCCAACGTGACTTTGAACGTCACGCCCGCGCTCATCACGAGGCAGAGACAAAATCTGGGACGCACGCGCACGCGCGGCGTCGAGATTGAATCGGAAGCGCACGTCGGCGCGCACTGGATGATGTCGGGCGGCTATCAGTTTGCGGATTCCGTAGTGTTGAAATTTCCCGCGAACGTCGCGCTTGAGGGGCTGCTCATTCCGCAGGTCGCGCGGCATCAACTGACTTTTCAAATGCGCTACGCCAATCCCGCGCGCATCAATTTCGGATGGCAGGCTCGTGCGTCGGACGCGCAGTTTGACGACGACCAGAACCGTCTCCGGCTTGGCCGCTACTTCACGATGGATGTCCTCGCGTCGCGTCGCATCGCGCGCCACTTCGAGCTATTCGGGGCGGTTGAAAATTTGCTTAATCAGCGTTACGAAATCGGTCGCACGCCCGTCACTACTTTAGGCGCGCCGCTCCTCGCGCGGATCGGTTTCAATTTACGTCTCGGCTCGCAGTAGCGCGAAATAGTTTCGTCAGCTTACGGGCAGCCGTAGATTTCTTCGCTCACGCTTGAACGATAAACCTCCGGGTTGTACCTGCCGCCGCCCGCGTAGTCCTGCTTGATGCGCGCCGAGACGACGCGGCAGTAAGGATGATCGTCGTTCGGGTCGCGCAGATAGACGCGCACGGTCTTGTAACGATAACTCGGCAGTATTTCGTTGTTGCCTTTCTCAATGTTCCAACCGGCGGTGTCCGATCCCGTGCGGAAAATCTTGAGCGTCGAGGGATTTTTGAGAGCGCCCATCAAAAGTCTCTCGCCGGCGGGGTCGCGAAATTGAAAGCTCGCCGGCGAAGGTTTGTAAGCCGGAATTTTCTTGGCTGCGATGGCTGCCAGCTTGTCCCACTCGGTATCGAACTCGGCGCGCGAGGCGGGATTTTTCAGCCACTGTTTCGCCCACTCTTCACGCGCACGATGCGAGACGGCGCGCAGCAACGCCTCGCTCGAAGCTCCCGCGCTGACGAGATATAGAAATTCTCCGGGAGCGTATCTTGCGGCTTCGCCCTGCGCCTTCTTGATGTCGGAGAGAAAAACGGGGAGACGAAAATCAGGCTTGTCTTCTTCCGCTCCGACCACGCATCTCAGATATTCTGCGCGCTGTGTGACGATCTCCGCGACGATGGAGGGGTTCGAGAGATATTCCAGATAAGTGTTCGGCGCGCTGCCGCCGAGTTTGCTCTTCAACAAACCTTCGAGTTCCGCCAACTTCGGCTGCTCGGCTTGCAGCGTTTGCTGTGCCTCCGGCCCATTGTCGAAGTGACGCGCTCCGAAAGCGTTGTAACCTTCGATGGTCACTTTTTCCGAATCGAGATTATGCTTCTTGCCATAACACGGCAGGTAAGGCGTGACGTATCTTTTGTAGTTGTACATGATCTCATCGAACGCCCGACTGTCGTAATACGGATAGACGGAATTTGAGCTGTACCATTGAACCCCATTCGGAGAATTTAGTTTGGCGACTTTGTATGCCGCGCCGGATTTACCGACGATTCTGACCCCCTCAACGTCTCTGAAACGATCAACGGCAATCGCCTGATCGCCTACATTCAAGTTGGCGTTGTAATCAGCCGGCGCATTGGGATTGGTTTGCGCGTCTTCCTGCGCGCCGGTATTCACGTTCGATGTTGCAGCGTCGGATTTATTCGACGTTGTTCGCTCCGGTTGACTCGTGTTCGGCTTGTTCGCACGTTTGGGTTTCGAGATGTTGATGCCCCCGATGTTGATCTGGGCTGAAATCTGGTTCGACGCGCAAAGCAAAACGGCGACGAGCAGACAAAAATTGATCAGCGTTTGTTTCGTCAAAATCAAACTACACATGATGTCTCCCTTTTCTCGCGCCTGCGGAATTTTACGCCGGCCATTCGAGCAAAACGGCTTCAGTATCAAGTGGTGGCTCAGACGGGGGATGTCAATGCAGGATGGTCAAGATAGAAGTTCAAACGTCAATAAATTTCCTGCATCTTCTCTGATTTGCAGAGCAATGATGACTTTCCGATGAAGCGTCCGATAACTACCAAGAGACTGCGTAAGATACGCCGGGATAGTTGGAATGCAGGCGGGCAGCCGGAATCAGACTGCCCGTTTTCGGATGTGCGCCTTTGCGGTGCGTACTTTATGGAACAGCGTGTCTAGCGTCAAGGTTTTTGGTTTGTAGGCATGGAAAGTTTTGTAAGAACTTATAGCGATTTGCGATTGAGTGCGACTTGAAAGAAAGAATGTTCACCACAGAGGACACAGAGAGGCACAGAGGAAAGAGCGGAGAGTTGATGGTCTCCTCTGTGCCTCTCTGTGTCCTCTGTGGTGAATCTCTGCCCGCATTCATTTGCTACCCGCAGTAGACTGCCTACAACGACCTCACCCAAATGTTGCGGTAGCGGACGGGATTGTGATGGTCTTGCAGCACGAGCGAAGCTTTCGGAGGATGGCTCGTGTAGGTGACGGAGGTATCGGGCGCGGTGCCGCCTTTCAGTGAAGTTGAACCTAACAGTTCCACGTTGTCCTGCACGAGCACGCCGTTGTGGAAGACTGTGAGGCGCGCGCGCTTCGTCACTTTGCCCTGCGCGTCGAAGGCCGGGGCGTGGAAGATGATGTCGTAGCTTTGCCACTCGCCCGGACGACGCGAAGCGTTGACGAGCGGCGCATACTGTTTGTAAACCGCCGCTGCCTGACCGTCGAAGTAAGTTTTATTGATGTAGGAGTCCAATATCTGCACCTCGTAGCGTCCCATCAAAAAGACTCCGCTGTTGCCGCGTCCCTGCCCTTCGCCCGCGACTTCGCGCGGCGTCGCCCATTCGATGTGCAACTGCACGTCGCCGAACTCCTGCTTCGTTGAGATGTTGCCCGTGTAAGCGCCGACCGTCAGCACGCCGTCTTTCACCGGCCACTTGGCCGCGCCGCCGTCCGCGCCGCGCCATGACGAACTGTCTTTGCCGTCGAATAAAACAATGGCATCACCCGGCGGGCCGCCGACCGGCCCGGGGTCAACCACCTTCGGCTCGACGAGGGAAGGTTGTTGAGGGTTCTGGCCTGACGCGCTGCTGAAAAGAATCGCACCAAGGATGAGCGCGGAGATGACAAGGGCGAGCGATGAACCGAGTGCTTTTGAGTTTTGCATACAACTTTTAATGCGGCGATGGATGATGTTGGTGAACAGTCTTTCCTGTCATTGATGAGCTATGGCAGAGGCTTCATCTGCACGTTGCGAAACCAGAGTTCCGCGCCCTCCGCTTGCAGCATGAGGCGACCGTGATCGAGAGGAATCGTCTTGGACGGGTCTTGCGGATCGGGCTGCTTCAAATCCCAAGCGCGCATCACCGCCCGACCGTTGACCAGATGCGTAATCTTATCGCCGTCAAGAATCACCTCGACTGTGTTCCAGGCGTTGCGATCCTCGAAGTCGCCGAACTTGATGATGCGACCGCTGCTCTGCGTCTTCAAAGGGCCGGATAGGACATACATCGGATAGTTTGGCGTCTCAATTTTCGTGGTGATCGTCGCGCCATCAAGTATCCACAAATCGCCGACATCTGTTTCCTGAATCTGCGACTCAAGCGCGCGCGGCCAAATCTTGTCCGGCCCGACGAAATAGTAGAGCAAGCCGCTGTCCCTCTTATCCTCCGTGCGCGGCGGGAAGCGCGTCACGCCCCACTTGAATTCTGCGCGGACGCGGCAGTGTGAATACTCCTTGTCCGTCGCGAGATAGCCGAACTCCTGCTTCTCCGCAGTCGCAGGGAAACCGAGTACGTGAATGACACCCTTCTCCATTTTGAAGACGCCTTTAGGGTCTTTGTTCTTGCCGGTCGAGGGCAGATAGGTGTACCACCCGTCGAAGTTGTGCCCGTTGAAGAGAGACACCCAGCCATCGTCTTTCGACGGCGCGGCCAGCGACACGTTGGAAGCGATAAGTAAGAGCGAAACGACGACGCAGACAAATAGTTTCTTCATAGCACGATCCTTCTCACGGATGATGTGAATGTTGGTTTGACAGCTTATTCGGAGATGAAGCCGGATTGCGGGTGACGACTGAATGATGTCGGGTCAAAGATGTGGCTGATTCGATGGAGTCCGCGTGTCATGTTCGTGCCCGATCAAAGAGACGGGCACGAACATGACACGCGATGGTTAGCTCCAACGAAGCATCAGAAATAGAGCTTCGCGGCAAGCTGGATGATGCGCGGGTCGCGGGCTGCGTTGTACTCTCCGAAGAAAGTGCCGAGGAGAGCCTGATTCCCTGCGGGGCGCAAGTTGTTGGTGATGGTGAGGCCGTTAAAGTTATTGAAAAACTGCGCGTTGTTCGCGGCCTGTCCCAACCCGTTGACGATGTTCGTCGTGCGGTTCACGCCGGAGAACTGCGTGTGATTGAAGACGTTGAAGGCTTCAACGCGCAATTGCAGGGAGCGGCGTCCATCCTTCCCGAAGGGAAAGTTTTTGGCGAGCGTCAAGTCTTGATTGTTGAAGCCGGGGTTGCGTAGGTAGTTGCGCGGGAACGGGCCGACATCGTTGATGCCGGGAACAGAGAAGGCTGAGATGTTGATCTCATTCGGAGCGTTCTGCGGATCGCCGTTGACGCGCAGGCGCGGCTGCTGTCCGCCCAGATTGCCGTTGGTGAATGCGCCGAGCAGACGATTGCCTGCGTCAATCCCCGAAAGACTGAGCGTCAGTTCGGCAGGATTGCCGGTCGCGATGGAGGTAATGCCGGAGAGCGTCCAATTATCAAAGACCGCGCGCGAGAATTCGTTATGGCCTAAGAACCGGCTGCCCTTCGGCAGTTCCCAGACAAAGTTCGCGACGAAGAAATGCTTGCGGTCGAAGGCCGCCAGACCATAGTCGTAGGCTCTGGGGTCAGTGATGTTGGTAAAGGTCGTGCTATCCGAGATGGTGGTCGTCACCTTTGACAGTGTGTAGGCGATGCCAAAGGTCAAGCCCCTGGTGAAACGTCGCTGGACAGAGACCTGCAAAGAGTTGTAGGTCGAGTTGCCGTCAAAGTTGTTATAGGTGATGTCGCCGTAGCCTTGATAAGGTCGCAGGAAATCGAGACTGAGGGCGTTGGTTCCGCTGAAACTGACCTGGGCTGCTTGATAAGCCGTCGGCAGATTTGGCTCCGTTGTCGGGATGATGCCGCCCGCGTATTTGGTCGGGTCTTGCGCCGCCGCTCTGAAGGTCGTGCCGAACGGGATAGCGTTGAGATTGCTGCGGCGCGGCAGGTGGCGCGACTGCGATCCGACGTAGGAAACATCTACGACAGTCTGAAACCAGAGTTTACGCTGCACGCCGAGGCTATAGGTATAGACAGCCGGGAAATCTCCGCCCTTGTCTGTGCCGCCGACGGTGGATGGCGATAACACGCCGCCGCCGGGCGTGATGTCTTGCAGCAAGCCGAAGTTCAAAGTCGGATTCAAAACGAACGGCTGATTCTGCGCCGCGTTTCCCGTCACATCGCTGCGATAGCGATCATAATTGATACCGCCGCCGCCGCGTATAATCGTGTTGTGTTTGCCCGTCACGTCCCAGGCAAAGCCGAGTCTTGGTTGCGGCAGGATGAGATGACGATCAACGCCGCCGCGCGGATAGCCGTTGGTGCTGACTCCCAAGCCATTGGTAAAACTCCCCGAGTTCGGCACCAGCTTGCCGACGACAAAACCGGGTTGTGTATTGACGAGCGTCGGCGTGCCAACCGTGGCCGGATCAATCGCGCGGTAAGTCGCCTGCCCCGCCGAGCAGGTCGAAGCGCCGACGCAGACAGGCCGGTAGAGGCGCACCGCCTGCGCCGGATTGTACAAAGCGGGATTAAAGAAACTCTCAGGCCCGACGCGGTTGACGTAAGGCGAGTAATGAGAGAACCGCATCCCCAGATCGAGCGTCAGGCGCGGCGTGATTTTCCAGTTGTCCTGTAGATACCATGAGAGGTCTGTGTAGAAGTAGCTCTGATTGATCTTCGCATTGGCCTGCGTGTAAGAGTTATAGACTCCGAGCGCAGCGTTGGCGAAGGTGTAGCCGCTATTGAACGGATTGTTGGCATTGCTCGTGAAATCAATATCGCTCTGGACGTGATTCTGCGAGTTGCTGAAGTTCGAGGCGCGCTGATAATAGACGCCGAACTTGAAGGTGTGATTGCCCTTCACCTTCGTCAGATTGTCTATGAAATTATTGATGACGAACTTTTGGATGAACGGGCCGAAGACGGACGTGTTGACGGGCGTGGCAACATTCGCGATGCCGCCGAAGAGCAGGCTCGGTATCAAGTTGGGCGTGTTGGCCTCTGGATAGAGCAAGGGCGTGTTGATGCCCGTCGCGGCGCGAGTCGCCTTGTCATCCGAAGGCGCGATGGTGACGCCGCCACGACCCGCGCCGTAGATGAACTCGTTGATGAGAGTCGGGCCGAAGTTGTGCGTCACGGTGAACGAGAGCGTGTTGCCCGGCCCGTTTTTTCTATCGGTGATGGTCAGAGGGAAATTCCACGAAGCTGTCGTCGTGCCGTAGGCGAATTGCTGATCGTCTTTGTTGTGAACCCAACGTCCGCTCACGCGCGTCGAGGAGTTGGCCTGCCAATCCATGCGGATGATGTTCTCGCTGCGTGGATATGCGCTCGGCTCCTGCGAAGTGTAGTTATAGACGTTGCCGCCCGCCGTCGTATTCGGCAAGGGGAAGAGATTGAGCACCGACAAGCCCGGACTGTAGAGGCGATTCGTCGGGATGATATTGTTCGGAAAGCAAGCTGCCTGACTCGCCGCGCTGCACGTCCCCGTTAATTGCGGGTCTTTGACGTAAATCTTGCTGCCGGTGCCGTCAACCGACTGCGAAAAGTTTCCGGCTCTTTCAAGCGCGGTCGGGACGCGAATGTTCACCGATGCCAACTGCGGCACAAGCTGGTTGTAATACTCCTGACTGATGAAGAAGAACAATTTGTCTTTGCCCTTCCAGATGCTCGGGCCGCCCTCGCCGAAGCGCGGGAAATAGACCGGGCCGCCGAAATCCCAACCATAAAAGTTGAAGCGATACAGCGGGCGGGCGACCTTTCTGGCATTGTTGAAATAGTTATTGGCGTTGAGGCTATCGTGCCGCCGGAAGTAACGACCGGAACCATGAAACTCGTTCGTCCCGGAGCGCGTCGTGAGGGCGATGAAGCCGCCGCCCGATCTGCCGTACTCGGCCTGATAATTCGAGGTCAGAACTT
>CAXSFM010000029.1:0-36286 GCA_964236735.1 uncultured Pyrinomonadaceae bacterium | reverse complement strand
CGTCGTAAGCGCGGCAACGAGCGCTCTTCTCCCGAATCTCATCGCATTCCTCCTGAAGTGAATAAAGTACAGAGCCTGTGAGTAAATCTTCGGTTGAGCAAATTCCCCAACGTAACCGGCGCGCTTAACGTTCGGCGAGAGTAAAAAGAACGCTGGCGGTCGGAGTTAATAAGCTGGTGGAATGTATGCTTTGAAGCGAAGAATGTCAATATCAAAGCACTCGCAAACCGCAATTTTTATGCGCGCGCACTGCCGGCAACTCGGAGAGCGTTAATGTCGTCACGCGCGAAGACTTAAGGATGCGGAATTTTGTATTGACGGGGCGCAGGCTCCGTAATATATTGCGCCGTCGCTGAAACTGTTCTTGCTCGCCGCCACACCTCGCGCGGCGGTTTCCATTTTTCCCTCAACCTCAAGGAGATTTGAAGATGCCATCCAAGAAGAAAAAGTCACACAAAGAAAGTTCACGAAGCGGTAAATCCTCCGCCGACACATCCGCACGCATCTGCTTCGACCGCATCATCCCGCACGAGTACGCGCCCGCGCGCACGACGGCTGTAACGGCGGCGGTGCAGAGCGCAACGCACGGCGGTCTCGGCCTGCTCGATGCGACGGCGGGCATGGTTCCCATCGCGCACATGGCGCTCATTCACCAGAAGAAGTGGCCGAACGGGCACCGGCTCAAATGTCGCTTTCTCGACGGCAGTCCATTTCAACGAAAGAAGGTGGAGACGAAGGCGCGCATCTGGGAAAAATTCGCCAACATCAATTTGAAGTTCATCGCGTCGGGCGATGCGGAGGTGCGTATCTCATTCGTGGCCGACGATGGCTCTTGGTCTGCCATCGGCACAGACTCGCTCGTCGAGTCTTACTTTCCGAAGTACCAGCCGACGATGAACTACGGCTGGCTGCGCGACAATACGGATGACGAAGAATACGAGCGCGTCGTCGTCCACGAGTTCGGTCACGCGCTGGGTTGCATCCACGAGCACCAGCAGCCCAACGAAAAACTCGATTGGAATCTGGACGCCGTCTATCGCTACTTCTCCGGCTCGCCGAATTTCTGGTCGAAGGCCGACATTGATTCCAACGTGATTCAGAAGTACGGCCCGCAGGGCATTGATGCGACTATCTTCGACCCGGCTTCAATTATGCTCTACCAGTTCGATGGGAAATTGTTCAAGAGCGGGAAGGGCACGCCCAACAACACGCAGCTTTCGCCGCTCGACAAGCAATTCATCGCGACGATGTATCCGAAGCCTCCGAAGAAAAACAAATAGGCACGCATGTCAGGCGCGCATCTACGCAGCACGCTCTCTCTTGATTCGCTGCACCAGCCTCTGCCTCCGGTCTGGTGCAGCTTTTCTTTTCTACGCTTGTCGGAAATCCACCAGCAGCGGCGCGACTTGATACAAAGCAGCGTCAGGCAAATCGTCTTCACTTCACGCGGCACTAGGGTCTTCGGGAAATGTTGAAGGTCACAATCGAAGAGAACGCGCTGCGCTTCGGCGAGCGATTCACGGTCAGCTTTCAGAGGACGCTGCGCGTGCCCGAAGACGGCGGGATGTATCCTCTGCCGCCCGGTCTCGGCGCGTTTCCCATCAGCCGCATCGCAGACTACGCAGAGCGCGTGCCCGCCGGTTGGCGCGAGCGCGGCGGAGTTTTCATTCCCGTCTATCGGCGCGAGGCTCTGTGGCTTGGACTCGGCGGCGGCGCATCGTCGTGGAAGCCGTGTGCGTTGCAGGTCGCGGTCGGCGGCGTCAACGCTGTCTCCGGCGGCGCGTGGAAAGAAGCGTTGACAAGCGCGCCGCAAAACTATCTCGTCTGCCCGCCGCAACTCTGGCTCGACGGCATCAACGGCGGCGAAGGATTCACACGACAGTTCGTCGCGATGCCTTCCGGCGAAGGCTACACCGTAGAGGAACAGTTGACCGGCAAAGCCGACTTCGGCGGCATCCAGCTTCGCGTCTATGAGCCGCTGCCCGGACGTTTCCCCGACCAGCAGCCGCCGCCACCCTCGCCCGATTCTTTTATGTTCAGGAAGTCTTCACCCATGCGCGCCGCCGCGATGGGACTGGGCGCGGGCGGGCACATCGAGCAAAAAATTTATCCAGACCCACACGGCATCGAGACGTGGGACGCGCAAAACTTCGGCGTCGCCTTCGTCCATCTCGTCAACAGCGAACAGTACGAAAGCATCACGGGACACGCGCCGCCGCCCACGTCCGTTGACGCGCGGACTTACACGGAGCATGGCCTGCCGTGGTTCGATCTTTATAAAGAAGACGCGGGCGATGTCGGCGCGAGCGCGCGGCTCGCCGGTGTAAAATCAATTCGCGAGAGGGATGCGGAGAAGGGGGAAAGCAGAGACGCGACGGATGAATCCGTGAGCATCTCTGCGGAGCAGAAAATAAAACTCAGGCCGCGAGTCAGACAGAGAAAGTCGAGCAAGTGAACGCCCTTGAAATTATTCCTTGCTGCCGCCGCCGAGCATCCCGCCGAGACCGCCGAGCATTTCGCCCGCTTTGTCCGCGATGCCGCCGACGGCTCCCGCGCCGCCCGCCAGCACGCCGTCAACTTGTCCGGCGATGGGCGCGGGCAGACGCTCTTTGAGAAATCCGACGACCGTTTGCACCGCCGTCCGCGCCTGCTCTTCGCTGATGCCCGTGCGTTGCGCGACCTGTGCGACTAATTCGTCCATTGTTTTCGCTCCTTGAGACTGAAGTTTGAAATGTCTCGTTGATGAAAACGCCTGCACGCTTGAACACCGTTTCGCTTCAGATGAAGACGACGGACTGCGAGTTCGGGATGTCGAAGCGCCGGCGGCAACTCTTGCAAACGAGCATGTCGTCCACGCGCACCATATAGTTGAGCGACTTGGCGAAGCGCGCCCTATCCTGCTCGCTCGCGCCGCGCGGCAACTGCGCCTTGCGCGTGCGACGCAGCCAACGCACATCATACTCATCACGCGCGCGGCAATGCGGGCAACTGAAATTCGCAGGCTTCGTTTCCTGCCGTTCGTCGAAGAAATCTCTCTCGTTCATAAAATTCAGAGGCTAGAGGTTTAGAGGTTTAGAGGCTGGTTAAATCTGACAATCAGATTATTTTAACTCCCCGCCTCTGACCCCCGCGTTTTCAAGTTGACGTTTTGTTTCGTGGCGTGCTGTTGCTGCTGTCCGCCGGCTTGCTCGCGTCGTTCGCGCCGTCGGTGTCGAAAGACGATCAGCAGGCCGAGCAGGCCGTTGACGAGCATGAGCGCGTTCGTGACGACGAAGACCCAGTTGTGGACGAGCCAGCTATAAATCGTGAACCCGAGCGACGCGGCGATCTGTCCGACGAAGAGCCACTTCGAGACGCCCTCGCTTGAGCCTTCATGCCACTGCTTGTAAACCTGCTTGGCGATGGTCAGCACGAGGATGCCCGAACTGAGCCAGCCGATAATTTCCGTCACGTCTCACACCCCGCTTGTTCACTTCAAAAATGTCTCGCACCGGCGTCCGACATTATCACAGATGCGCGCGCTTCAAGACAAAAGCCTCCGCACCGTTTCGAGCAAAGAGTGCGGGTCAAACGGTTTCGGTTCGTAGGCGTCCGCGCCCTGCGTCAGCGAAAGCGTCGCGTTGCCCGTGCCGTATCCGGTCGTGACGAGAATCGGCGTCGCGGCGATTTCCGGCGTGTCGCGCACGCGGCGGACGAGATGCACGCCGTCTGCCGAAGGCATCTGAATGTCCGTCACGATGAGGTCGAAGCTATTCGCCGCCGCCGTCTCGTACCCGCGCAGGCCGTCCTCCGCCGTCGTCACTTCGTAGCCCTGCCGCTCCAGCGTCAGACGCATCAACTCGCGCGCCACCTCATCATCTTCGACGACTAGAATCTTTTTCATAGGTAATAAGTGACAGGTGATAAGTGATGAGTGACAGGTGATAAGTGATAAGAAAAAGCATGTCTTCTCTTATCACTTATCACTCATCACTTATCACTCCTTCTGTCCCTCGCACACTTCGCGCAGATAACGAAAACTGTAGATGCCCGTCTCGTGTCCGTCGCTCCAGCGAAAGTTGAGCGCGTAGCGTCCGACGATTTCGACGTTGGCGATTTCCAGCGTCTCCGCGACTTGTTCCGGCTTGAGCACGCGCTGCCCCGTGAATTCGTTGACGCACTGGGCGCAGGGGCACAGGCGGCGCAGTTGCGGCGCGGTGTAGAGGCACGCGCGCCCGTCGCCCCACGTCACGCGCAAGGCGGCTGCGCCCTCCTGCATAATTTCTCGTGGCTCGACGGCGGGGCCGCGTCTCGGCGCTGTGTCGGTCATAAGTCAGTGGCCGGTGGGCAGTGTCTAGTGGTCAGAGAAATCAGTTTTTACTGACCACTAGATACTGCCCACTGTTTCTAGGCATTTTCTTTGACGGCCTGCCGGATGGCGTCGGCGTTGATGTTCCAGTGCGACGCAGACCAGACGACTTCGCCGCGTCGGAGCAAGAGAGCCTGCGGCGTTTCATGCCGGATGCCGGTGCGCGTCTCGACTTCGCGCGAGATGTCGCGGTGGCGTTGGACGACGATGATCGGCACGTCTCCGCCAAGTTCTTCGACCTCTCTGTGCGCGGCGGCGCTGATGGGGCAGGTCGTGCTGTGCTTGAAGAGCAAGACCGGCTCGTTTTGCGAGCGCGCCAGCAACTCTTCCAAAGTCTTCGTGTCGGCGACAGGGCTAAAGGTCGTCTTCATCACACTCCCCATTCTCTGCTCGATAAAATGGCTACTGAAATTGATGCGGTTGATATTAGCTGACGTGGGCATCACGCACAACGCGAAAACATTAGGCGATCCGGTTTCACCATCCCCACGCCGCGCGCCATCACCAATTCGTGTCCAGAGGCGTGCCGATGATGACGCGGTAGGCGACGGGCGCGATGGCGAGCGACATGCTGATCCACGTCGCGCGGTATTTGTAATCTTCGACGAGGAAGAGCAGGCGCGGCGGGAGATAGAACAGGAGAATCACGGGGCTGAGGATGACGAAGCCGAGCGCACGCGAGAAGATGTCGCCGATGCCCGTCGCGCGCATGTTTGAGCCTCCGGTCAGCGTGTTCCAGATAGCGAGGTTGACCAGCATGTACGCGAAGAGGCAGAGGTCTGCGACGACCTCCGCACCGTGCGAGTTGCGCCAGTCGGGAACGGGCGGCTTCTTGTACGGCGTCAGCGCGCGCCAGACGAACACCGTCGGAGTCAGGCCGAGAAAGAAGAGGAGCGCCGACACGCCGCCCGATGGCTGCGTCGGCAGCAACGTAACGATCCCGACGGAAGTGACGATGGTCAGGCAGAAGTGAAGAAGGATCAAACAGCCGACAGCATCCTCGCCATCACCGCCGCGCCGCGCGAGCAGACGCGCCTGAAGCGGCCTGCGTTTGAGCCACGCGCCGACGATTTGCGCGACGAAGACCGCCGTGATGATGTAGAACAGCGCGCGTGTGGACTGCGGATCGTCCGCGAGGAAAGTCGAAGCCAGCAGACGCCCGACATGTCGCGTCAGCCAACGCACGAGGAAGACGTTAATAGCGAAGACCGCCACATCGAACAGCACCCCGCGATAGTTGGGCGGCAGAAACGGGCGTCGCTCGCTCTGTGCGCTGCGGTCTGGCTGTCTGCTTCGATGGCGTGGCAAGTGAATCTCCCTGACAATCTTCGCATCGTGCCGCCTGTTTAGGCACTACCCATAAATTCAACTTCTATTGCCGGCTATGGTGTGCGACGCTTAGGCTGCAAGCCTCGTTTCTGCTGTGATGTTCAAAGTGTGCTACGGTGCCGTTACTAAATTCCTTAAATGCCTTAACTTTCTCACCACACTCCCTGCATCGGAAGTCAGGAGATAAGCGACCAGAGCGACCGCGTAATTGCAACGCCTCGTCAATTCCGACCTCCTGCCCGTTGAGCTTACACCTGTCCGATCTGATTGTTTTCTTGCCCATAATTTCTTTTCCTATCAAAGACAAAAACTGCCCTTAATATTCATCATTCATCACTCATCATTCATCATTGCTTTTCATCTCCAGTCGCCGACGAGGACGAAAGGCGCCCAGTAAAACGGCGCGCTGTATTTGCGTCCCGCGATCATGTTCTGGCGCGCGAGGCGAATGGCGGCGGCGGGCGTCGTCGCTGTCATGCCGTCTTTCGCGAGGAGGTTTTTGTAAAAGTCCGTCATCAAATCGGCGGTTGACTTGTCCGAGACAGACCACAGGCTGACGCCGACGGTGGGCGCGCCCGCGTACATAAACGCGCGCGTCAGGCCGAGCACGCCCTCGCCGCGCGTCTCGCGTCCCAGGCCCGTCTCGCACGCCGAGAGCATGACGAGCGGAGAGCCGAGCCGCAGATTGAAAATCTCGTCCGTCCGCAGAAAGCCGTCCGCGCTTTCTTTGTTGCCGACGAGAGACAAGACGACCCCCGTGAACTGCGGACGCTCCGCGTTCAAGAGTCCGTGCGTGGCGAAGTGCAGCACGCGATAACTCTTCAAGTCGCGCGTCTCGACGCTCGCCTCGTTCGCATCGAGGTCGAGCCATGTATCAACTTTTCTTCCGCTCGACGCCGCGAGCCGCGCGATGCCCTGCGCCTCCGCGCGCGTGCCCGCCAGACGCGGCAGACGCGCGCCGCCCGCGCCCTTGCCAGAAGTTTCACCCGCCGCGCCGCTGCTTTCGCCGCCACCGCCCCCCTGCGCGACATCAGCCAGCGCGCTCTCGACGCTCAGGCCGCGCGACGCCGTCTCGTCACCTGCCGTTGTTGTCGCATCGCCTTTGACGCTCGACAGACGAGACGCACGCGCATCGCCAGCGTCGAAGACGGGATCGGCGACGAGCAACATCGCACCGGCTCGCGCGTTGTTGCCCGCGCCGCCGCCATTGTTCGCCGCAGACTGTTGACGAATCGCCGCGACGACGGAAGCGGAGGGCGCGAACAGCGTGTCGTTCGTCTTCGTCAAATATGGGAGAGTCGCGTAATCAGCGTTTGTCGCCGGGACGGAAGTGACGAGGGCGTGGAACGGGATGTAGTTGAGCGCGCCGTCCGCGACGATGAGCAGGCGCGTGTTTTTGAAGAGCGGCGCGGCAGGCTCGACCGCCGTTTGATAAAACTCGTGCGCGGCCTTCGCATATTCAAGAGCCGCCGCCGTTGAAGCCGCGCCGGACGAGGCGGCTGCTGCCGCGCCGCTGGAAAGTCCGCGTTGCGTGTTGTTCGTCGCCGCCGCCGTTGTCGTGTCTGTGCTGGAGCGTCTGAGCATCGAGGGGATAATCTGCTCGCGCACGGCCTTCGCCTGTCGTTCGACTTCGGCGCGTGGGGGCAGGCGATACACGCTCATCGCGCGCGGCGTGACGGCGTAGAGATACGAATGCTCCGCGCCGAGACTGTATTCGAGAAGCGTCGTCTGCTCGTCGAGAACTTTCCCTTGAATGTCCGTGAGCGCGAGCGGCTGCGAGTTCGTCAGCGCGGCGTAGCGCGGGCTGGCCGTCCTGATGCTGTTCTCGATGGAGTCGAACTCGGTCTGCAACTTATTCAACTCCGCTTCGAGTTCGTCGAGCGACTTACCCGGCGGCTCGTTCGACAAAGTGACGCCCGTCAGTTGCGCGGCGATTTCTTCCTGCCGCTGTTGATTCTCCGTCTTGCGTTGCAGGAGTTCCGCCGGCACGCCCTCCGTGATGCTCGCGCCCGTCTCGTTCAGGAGATCGAGCAAGGAACGAGCGCGTCCCTGCTCGACGATCTGCAAAGACTCTGCGGCGTATGCGAGAGACTTGCCTTCGAGCGGCGCGGGGTTGCTGCTATTCCTGTTGACAGGCGCGCTCGTCGTCGCTGCTGCTGCTGTCGCCGTCGTCGCCGTCTGCGCACTCAGAGACATCTCGGCGAGCGCGGCTGATGCTTCGTTGAAAACGTCTGCGGTGGTGGCGAGGAATGTCGCGCGCGATTCGTCGGCGCGGAGACTTCCCTGCCTGATGGTCTCGATGGTTTTAAGAGCTTCGCGATAAGCGGCGAGCGCGTCCTCGCGTAATTTCGCGGAGCGCGTCGCATCCGTCTCGCGCGCGGCCTGCGCCCACAAACTGCGACCCGTGCCGCGTTGTGCCGGCCACATCAAGTCGAGACGCTCATCAGCTTGCGCGCCCTTCGCGGCGTCGGCGTAGAATTTGATGGCGTCACTGAAGCGGCTTTGACGAAACGCGATGTCGCCGAGACTCGTGCGCGCGGCGGCGCGGAAAACTCGCGTGCGACTTCGCGCGCCGATGCCGGGCAGGTTGGCGAGCGAAGCGGCGAGCACGTTCTCGAAATGCTTGCGCGCGGAATCGTATTGCTCGTTGAGATAGTCCACGCGACCCGTGCCGAGTTCATAGACGGAATAGATGAGCGATTCGCGGTAGGCCTCGAACGGCCCGCGGATGGAACTGACCGTATCGGTGACGACATCTGCCGCCTGCCCCGGCGTCGAAGCGTTCGGCGTGCCCGACACCGCGCCTTTCATGCGCGAGCCGAAGCCGCGCAGCTTGCCGATCTTCGATTGGACTTTCGCCTGTCCGCCCTGCGCCGTCTTGAGCGCGTTGCGTTCGGGCATCGTCACGTTCATCCGCGCGTAAGCCGCGCGCGCACGCTCCGCGTCGCCGCCACGCTCGTACATGCCGCCGATTTTCGCGAGCATCAGATTGGCATTGAACGCGCCATCTTTCGGAGAGAGGACGGCGACGACGTCCGGCTGCGCGTTTTCCGCCACCGCCAGCGCGGTGTAGATTTCGTGCGCCGCCTGAAAATGTTCGAGCGCGACATCGTAGCGTCCCTGCCTGTCGTACAAATCGCCGAGCAAGTCCTGCGTCGCGGCCTCGCCGAGTTTGTTGCCCGATGCGCGGAAGAGCGGCAGCGCCTTTTCCAGATGCACGAGCGCCTCGCCCGCCTTGCCCCGCCGCAGCAAAGCGCGTCCCGCCTCGCGCTCGACAACCGCCGCGTCCGTCGTCGCCGCAATCTGCGACGCGGGCGCGTCAGACGTTGAGGCGAATCCCCGCGCGCTCGCCTCAGATGCCAGCGAGACGGGCGAGGTGACGCACAGCATCGCCGACGTGATGAGCAGCCCCGCGAGGCCGCGTGTGTTGTGACGCATATATAAGGACTCCGTTCCGCGCGCAAAAGATGCGAAAGTTTAGCACGCCGCGCGACTCGTGTTGAGTTTGTGTTGATGCGCGCCAACATTGAACGTCAATGCGAATTATAGCGGGTTGCAATTGCATGTGACCTCTGGTGCAGGGACTTTAATCAGTACCGCGAGCGGTAGCGAGCGGGTTCCGCTTGGTAGGCAGACCCGCTCGCTATCGCTCGCGGTACTGACGGGGTTCACATCCAATTGCAACCCACTATAAGGAAATGAGCTTTCCAGCGGTCGGAAGACGATTTCCAGAGACGGGAACGGCGTTTCCAGTCGCGGGAACCTTATTTCCATGCGTGGAAACACGATTGCGATGCGTGGGAATTGAGTTTCCAGCGTTGGGCGGCGCGTTTCCATCGCCGGGAATGACGTTTCCATGCGTGAAAATTGAGTTTCCATCATTGGGGACAACGTTTCTAGAGCGGATTTCGTTTGAATGTACGGTAGGCTGTCAGCCTGCCGCGCGTACACGGTTGGCGGCAGGCTGACAGTCTACCGTACATTCAAACGAAATCCGCTCTAGGCTTGAAAACGATGTTTCCATGCGTGGAAACGTCCTGCGCGTCAGTGCGTTTGAGGTTGCGGGGCGTGGAAATGAGGTTTCGACGGGCGGGAAGTTCACGTCAATCACCGGCTTTTCCCTGCAATTTCGCCGGAAGAGGCTCCGCAAGCAACGCAACAAACATATTTAACAACTAACCTTTCAGCGCGCATGGGCGTGCCTGAAAAGGCCGGTTCGGAGCGCTTCCCCCGTGACGTTCGCGTCAATTTTGTTTCCCCAGCGGGTCGGGAAGCGTTCTTTGATAGTTCCGGCTGTGAAGCGCAGGGTTAAATGAATCTCGTCGAATTCTTCAGTCAACGCTCCAGAGCTTTTATCGTCAGCTTCAGCCTGCTCTGCATCGCGCTGCTCGGAATCATCAACTATCTGAGCGGCCCGGAAGTGTCCTTTCTCATCTTCTACACCGCGCCGATTATTCTCGCTGCGTGGTACGTCGGGCGCGGCGCGGGCTTTTTGATGTGTCTCGCGAGCGGTTTTTCGTGGCTCGTCGTCGCCATCTTCACGCACGGACACTACACGCATCCGCTGATCCCTTACTGGAACGTCGCTGTGCTGCTCGGCTTCATCCTGATCCTTTCCAACATCGTCTCGGCCTTCAAGAAATCAATGGAGCACGAGCGCGAACTGGCGCGCACGGACTATCTGACGGGAACCGTCAACAGTAGATTTTTCGCCGAACTGGCCGAAGCGGAAATCACGCGCGCACGCCGGCACGCGCATCCCTTCACCGTCGCCTACATGGACGTGGACGACTTCAAGCTCATCAACGACGGACTCGGACACAGCGCGGGTGACGCGCTCCTGCGCCACGTCGCCGACTCGATCAAAGAGCAGGTGCGCGCCATTGACGTGGTGGCGCGTCTCGGCGGCGACGAGTTCGCCATCCTGATGCCGGAGACTGACGAGCGCGCCGCCGCCACCGTCATTCGCCGCGTGCGCCGCAGCCTGCTTCAAGTAGCGCGCCGGCACGATTGGCCGGTCACGTTCAGCATGGGCGTCGTGACGTGGGAGACGCCGCCCGCTTCTGTTGACGATATGCTGCGCGCCGCAGACGATTTGATGTACGCGGCCAAGCACGGCGGCAAGAACACGATTCGCCATCGAGTCGCCACGACCGAGACGGGCGCGACGACGACCAACGCGCACGCCGCGTGAATTAGAGCGGATTTCGTTTGAATGTACGGTAGGCTGTCAGCCTGCCGCTCACACACAGTTGGCGGCAGGCTGACAGCCTACCGTGCATTGATTTGCAAACCGCTCTAATTTTGCGCGAGACGAGAAAGACGCGCGACGACGTAAATCAAACGTCGTCGCGCGTCTTCTGTTTCTTTCTTGTCAGTACCGCAGGTGGGGCTGACACGCTGCTCGCTACATTACTCGCCGAGATAAATCTTCCGCGCGTAATCCTGCACCATCCGGTCGCTGTTGAAGGCGGGGATGAGCGTCTCGATGGCGTGCTTCATCATCGCCACCCAGCGACGCGGGACGCCCGTCTCGTCGCGCTCGTAAAACGCCGGCACGACTTCCGTCTCCAGCACATGATAGAGCGACTCCGCATCACGCTCGTCTTCATCCGCCATCGCGCCGCTCACCGCCACGTCGCCCACCGCCCAACCGTTCGAGTTGTCGCAGCCTTCGAGCCACCAGCCGTCGAGCACGGACAAATTGAGGCCGCCGTTCATCGCCACCTTCTCGCCGCTCGTGCCCGACGCTTCAAGCGGGCGACGCGGCACGTTGAGCCACACGTCAACCGAATGCACAAGCTGGCGCGCGATTTCCTGATCATAGTCTTGCAGAAACAGCGTGCGCCGTATCACGCGCGAATCGAGTTGCCACTGCGCGATTTGTTGCAGGATGAGTTTCGCGCCCTGATCCTGCGGGTGCGCCTTGCCCGCGAAGACGAACTGCACGGGACGCGCCTCGTCGAACATCAAGCGGTGCAGGCGTTCGATGTCCGTGAGGATGATATTCCAACGCTTGTACGCGGCCACGCGGCGCGCGAAGCCGATGGTCAGCGCGTCGGGGTCGAACATTTGATATGCGCTCGCGGCGAACTCGCTCGACGCGCCCTGCTGCACGCGCGCCTGCGAAAGACGCTCGCGCACGAACGCGATCAGGCGGCTCTTCAAGAGACGCTTGGCCTGCCACAGTTCTTCATCGGGAATCGCGCGCACGGCGGCAGACCACTCGGCCTTGTCATGTAACACCTCCGCCCAATTTGTTCCGGCGTGCTTCTCATACAACGCGCGGATGAGCGGTGCGACCCACGTTGGCGCGTGGACGCCGTTCGTCACGGACGTAATCGGCACTTCATCCACGCGCAGTCCCGGCCACATCTTGTTCCACAACTCGCGCGAGACTTCGCCGTGTTTCCGGCTCACGCCGTTTGAAGAGCGGCACATCCGCAACGCGAGCGGCGTCAGGCCGAACAACTCCGACTCGTCGCCCGCATTGACGCGACCGAGACTCAAAAACTCTTCGCGCGAGAGTCCGAGTTGCTGCCAGTAGCTTTCGCCGAAGCACATTTCGATGAGCGGCGCGATGAATTCGTCGTGCCCTGCAGCGACGGGCGTGTGCGTCGTGAAGACGCAACGCGAGCGCACCTCACGCGCGGCCTCGCCGAAGTGCGCGCCATTCGTTGTCAACTCACGCGACAACTCAAGCGTCAGGAAAGCCGAGTGGCCTTCGTTGAGGTGATAGGCGCGCGGCTCGATTTTCAACTCGCGCAGCAGGCGCACGCCGCCGACACCGAGCACCATCTCCTGCACGCAGCGCGTCTCGCGGTCGCCGCCGTAGAGATGCCCCGTGATGAAGCGGTCAATGCCATGATTCTCTTCGATGTTCGTGTCGAGCAGGTAGAGCGGGACTCTGCCCACGTCCGCACGCCACGCCTGCACACGCACGTCGCGCCCGCGCATTCGCAAAGCGACGTTGACCGGCGTGCCGTCCGCGTGCCGGACGAGCGTCAGGGGCAAATCGTTTACGTCAATCTGCCGGTAGCTTTCTTCCTGCCAGCCGTCGCGCAGCAGGCGTTGACGAAAATATCCGTGATGATAAAGCAGCCCGAGGGCGACGAGCGGAAGGCCGAGATCGCTCGCCGACTTGAGATGGTCGCCCGCCAGAATGCCGAGTCCGCCCGAATACAGCGGCAGCGATTGATGCACGCCGAACTCCGCGCAGAAGTAAGCCACGCCGCGCTCGCGCGTGAGACTTGATGCGTGCCGCGCCGCCCACGTCTCCGCTGTCGTCGCCGGAGACATGTAGGCATCGAAGCTCGCGGCGAGTTGTCGCACGCGCTCGATGTATAGCGGCTCGGTCGCCATCTTCGTTAAATTGACTTCGGATGTTTCGGCCAGCAGGCGACGTGGGTTGTGTTCGAACTCGCTCCACAGAGCGGGATCGAGTTCGCGAAAGACGGACGCGCCTTCGGGCGACCAACTCCACCAAAAATTTCGTGAGACGCGCTCTAAAGCTTCTATCGTTTCCGGCAGGGCACGACGATTCTGCTGCGGCGACGCTTCCGCCTGCAACTCTCTTTCGCTTATCGCTTGAACCATTGAACTCAAAATTTCCACCTCTCCAAAAGAATGTCGGCGCACAATCGCCGGCGAATTCGGAGAGCAGAGACGAACGTTGTCTCTTGAAGTTTCGCCGGCGGTCGCGCGCCTGAAGTTTTACCCGTCGAATTTGTGATGTCGCAAGAAATTATTTTCGTCGCCGACCCGGAATGCTGATGCATCCGTCGCGAAAACTCAACCTGATTTATCGGGGCAACAAAGTAACATCAAACAAAAGAAATGTGGAAGTCGCGCGAACATTGGAGATTCTTTGAGGATTGAGAGAAGTAGCGCGGCGGCGCGTTGATTTCACGTTCAGGGAAGTTTCGCCTTTGCTGTTCGCCGGTGTCTGCACGTCGTGGAGCGATGCGACGATTGTCTCACTCAGACTCTTCGACGATCCTGGCGTCATCGTCTCTGCCGCCGTCATCGTCCGCGCCGCGCGGCTCGACGTTGATTTCATCGAACATGCCCTGCCGCTGCAAAGCTTCTGCGACGCCGCGCGCTTTGCGCTCGGTCAGAGGATGCTCCGGGTCGAGGCTCGCGATTTCAAACAACTCATCGTCGAGCATCAAGATGCCGAGTTGCCCGAGCGTGACGCCCGGCACGATGACCATCTCCGTCAGATTGTGAATACGAAAGTGTCCGGTCTGCTCAACCCAATCTTCGATGAACGGGTCGCGCAGGGCGTGTTCCGCCTCGGATTCCGTCAGGTACGCGCCTTCGACGATGATGCAATATTCGTTCGCTGTGGATGACCTCATGTCGTGAGTCAGGCGCGCGTCGTCAACTCGCTCGAAACGAACATCGCGCGGGCGCAACTTTAGCATCACCGGCGCGGCATGAAAAGGGATTTTCTTTCGTGGAGTTGTTGATGAAGACGACAGGCAATTCACCACAGAGGACACAGAGGGACACAGAGGAAGAAGAGAGAATGTACTACCTCTGACTTTTCTCTGTGTCCTCTGTGGTGAAAATTCTTTCGCTCACTGATGCTCGTGAAGCGAGCAGACGCCGTTCGGGTCGCAGGGCGGCGGGACGCCGAAGAGCGTGTAACGCCGTCGCGCGAGCCAGCGATAAAAAACGGGGCCGAGTTTCGTGAACGGCCACACGGACAACGCGCCGGCCAGCCAACGCCAGCGCGGCAGCACCGCGAGCACGTCGAGCCAGCCCGCGAAACCTTTCGACCACGTTCCGTCCGCGCGCCTGACGTGCATCTCTTCGGCCATCTCCGCGTAGGTGCGCGGCGCGGCGCGGCGAAGCGCGTCCACTTCGTTGAAGTCGTACCACTCGATGCGCGCGTCGCGGTCAAACGGCTCGATGCGCGCGCGCGACCAGCGACACAGGGGGCATTGCCCGTCGGTGTAAACCTCGATGTGCGATGTTTGCTCCATGAAACGCTCCTTCGCGTGACGCCGTTTGCCCGCGATAGTTTTGATTATAGAACCCTGCCCGCCGGAGACCAACCAGAGACGATAAAATGATGAATGCGGAATGATGAGTGATGAATATCAGGCAGGTTGCTTTCGTCTTTCATTCATCATTCATTACTTATAGCTCATCATTAACTCAGTTGCCGGGAATAAATCGCGCGCGCGGGGGTATTATCCTAGTACAGGGGATGCGAGACGAGGCAACGGCTGGGCGAAAGGGCAGCGCGAATGCGCCTCGCCGTGCAAGTTTTGGAGACGATGTTCAAGCGAACTCGACAGCCAGAGCAGGTTGGCGACTGGGCGGCCTTCGAGGCCGAGGCGATGCCGCTGCTGCCAGACCTCTTCGGAGTCGCGATGTGGCGCGTGCGCGAGCGTCATGCAGCGGAAGACCTCGTGCAGGAGACATTCACAGAGGCGCTCAAATCTTTTCATCGTTACGAGCGCGGGACGAACTGCCGCGCGTGGCTCGTGACGATTATGTATCACGTCCTCAGCAAGCGTTTGCGCGCCAACTCGCGCCTCCGCCTCGTCAGCGACAGCGAGGAGCGCATCGCGCAGACAGTCGCCTACGAGCCGCCGACGCCCGAAGGCATCACGGAAGAGGAAGTCTTGCGCGCGCTCGGCCAACTGCCGGCGCAGTTTCAGGAGGTCGTCATGCTCTCGGACGTGGAAGACCTCTCTTACAAGGAAATCGCCGGCGTGCTCGGCGTGCCCATCGGGACGGTCATGTCGCGCCTGCATCGGGGGAGAAAAATCCTGCGCGCCGAACTCGCCGCCTACGCCAACGCGCGCGGCATCGGGCTTGAGAGAAGCGTTGACGAAAGCTCCGCGCCCGGCGATGAGATGAACGCGGCGCGTGGCGATTGAAGGACACGGCGGGATGCCGGCAGCGCCGACCAAAGCGCGCCGCGCGCCGGAGACGAAAGCAAAGTTTAGTTTCGCGAAACACTTTCGTGTGGAAGCGAGGATGACAGCCAATGCAGTGTCGTGAATTTCGTGAAATGGCCGATTCATATCTCGGCGACGAGTTGCTGGTTGAAACCAACCACGACGTGCTCAAGCACCTCGAAGATTGCGCCGCCTGCCGCTTGGAACTGTCGGCGCGACGCGACGTGCGCGACAAACTGCGACGCGCCTTCGCCTCCGCGCCGGAGTTGCAGGTGCGCCCGGAATTCGCCGCGCAACTGCACGCGCAACTGCTGAAGGCGAATGACGCGCGCGGGCGAAAAATTTTCTTCGCGCGTCCCGCATGGCTCGCGCTCGCCGCCTGCCTGCTCGTCGTCGGGGCTTTCGGCCTGCGCGCGTTGCGGCCACAACAACCGTCAACGCCGACGCTCGCATCAAACGGCTCACGAACGACGCAGGAATCCGCGACGCGCATCGCCGTCTCCGAGTTGAGCGAACTCGCGGCGGGCGATCATCAAAACTGCGCCGTCAAATATCGCCTCGCCGAGACGCCGATTGAGTTGAATGAAGCGGGGCGAAAGTACGACCCGGTCTTCCTGAATCTCGATCAGAGCGTGGCGCTCAAAAGCGGGACGGCGGCGGCTGACGCGGTCGAGCTTGTCGAATCGCACGCCTGCGTGTTTCAAGGTCAACGCTTCGGCCATGTGATCGTCAAATATCAAGGCCATCTGGTTTCACTACTCATCACGGATAAAGGCGAGAGCGGCGCGAACGACGGCGTGGCTCGTGTGGAAACAGCGAGCGATGCGACGCCGGACGTGTCGGCCTGCGCGCCGAGCGGCGGCTATCAAGTTTCTTGTTTCGAGACGGCGCGGCACGCCGTCTTCGTCGTCTCAGACCTCTCAGAGTCAGAGAATCTGCGGCTGGCTCGCGTGCTCGCGCCTCCCGTCCGGGCGCACGTCGCACGCGCCGAGCGCGCCGTTCAAGTTTCATAACAAAGTTGGAATTTACGTTCGAGGTTGAATGATGAAAATAAAATTGATGTTAGTTTTCGCGCTCGCCGGCTCGACGCTCGCAGCACGCGCGCAGACGAATGCTCCCGCCGCGCCCGCTTCGTCCGACACGACGGCGATGGCGAAGGAACAGACGTTGACAACGCGCGCCGCGCCCGTCGGTGTCGGCGACGTGGCTCCCGACTTCACGCTGTCGGATACGGAAGGGCGCGCGGTCAAACTCTCAGATGTGCGCGGCAAGTCGCCCGTCGTGCTCGTCTTTTACAGAGGCTACTGGTGTCCTTTTTGCGCGCGGCAGTTGGCAGACCTGCGCTCGCTCGTGCAGCGCGGCGAGAAGGTGCGGCTCTACGCGGTGAGCGTTGACCCGCCGGCGACGAGCAAAGAGTTCGCCGGTAAGATCGCGTCGGACGGCAAGGGCGCGATTTCTTTTCCCATCCTCTCCGACCCCGATCATCACACGATTGACGCTTACGGTTTGCTCGATCCCGCTTACACAGGCAAAAGATTCGAGGGCGTTCCGCATCCTAGCGTCTATGTAATTGACCGAAAGGGGCGCGTGACGTGGGCGAAAATCGAGTCCGACTACAAATTGCGCCCGTCGAATCAAGACATCCGTGCGGCGCTCGACGCCGTCAAGAATTAGCGAAGTAGTTTGAAGTAACAAAGGAGCTTTATTATGTTGAGAACCATTTCTTTCATCGTCTGTTGCATCATCGTCGCCGGAGCGTTCGTTTATGCCTTCAAGCGGCTGCCGTCGTCTTCGTCGTTCAACGCCAACGCTGCCGACGTGAACACAGACGAAACGAACGCCGACGCCAGTTCCGCCACCGCCATGCCGACCGCCGGGAGCAAGCCCGTCATCGTCGAGCTATTCACGTCCGAAGGCTGTTCGAGTTGCCCGCCCGCCGATGCCGTGCTTTCGCAACTCGACAAGACGCAGCCCGTGGCGGGCGCGGAAGTGATCGTGCTTTCGCAGCACGTTGATTACTGGAACAACCTCGGCTGGACTGATCCCTTTTCTTCGCATCTCTTCAGCGAGCGGCAGAGCGATTACGCGCGCGCCTTCGGCAAGGACGGAGTCTATACGCCGCAGATGATCGTTGACGGCCAGACGGAATTCGCCGGCGGCAATCGCGGCATGGCCTTAGAGTCCATCGCACGCGCCGCGCACACGCCGAAGGCCGATGTGCAAATCACGAATGCGTCTGCGCCGGCTGACGGCAAGAACATCAAGCTTGCGGTGCGCGTCGAACATCTGCCAAAGGTCAGCGCGGGCGACACTGCCGACGTGATGCTCGCGTTGACGGAGAGCGGGCTGGCTTCGAGCGTCGAGCGCGGCGAGAATTCCGGGCGCAGGCTGACGCACGTCGGCGTCGTTCGTCGTTTGACCTCGCTCGGCGACGCGGCGGGCGCGGCCAACGGCGCGTTCACGGCGGAGCCGGTCGTCACGCTCGACGGCAACTGGCGACGCCCCAACGTGCGCGCCGTCGTCTTCGTGCAGGAGCGCGCGAGCAAGCACATTCTCGGCGCGGCATCGTACAGGCTGGCCGGTTGAGAGCGCAGCACAGAGCTTCAATCGCAAAGACTGCGCGCGCGCGGCGTTTCCCTGAAACGTGTGCGCGCAATCTCCGCGGCTGAACTTCTATCGTGAGACAACTCTCAAGGTCTTTATCAACGGTCAATGTCCCTCGCAACTTATGTCAACTTTTCGGGAGAGCGACCTATGAAGCGTTTAGAGAAAAAACACCCCCTTGCGATTCGCTGGTTTCACTGGATTAACTTTCCTCTGCTCGGCGTGATGATCTGGAGCGGCCTGCTCATCTACTGGGCGAACAACATCTATCGCATCGGCTTCGGCGATCACACGCTCGTCAAATTTTTCCCCGGCGGCTTTTTCGAGACGCTCGGCCTCCCCTCCCGCCTCGCCGAAGGGATGGCCTTTCACTTCTTTTTCATGTGGCTCTTCGCCATCAATGGGCTGCTCTATGTGATTTACACAGTCGTCTCCGGCGAGTGGCGCGAACTCGTACCCGACCCGCGCTCGTTCCGCGACGCGATTCTCGTCACGCTCCACGACCTTCATCTCCGCAAAGAGAAGCCGCCGCAGGGCAAGTACAACGGCGCGCAGAAAATTTCCTACACTGCCATCGTGTTGATGGGCGGCCTCTCGATTTTGACCGGCCTCGCGATTTACAGGCCGGTGCAATTCAACTGGCTGACGGCCTTGCTCGGCGGCTACGAGTGGGCGCGTTGGGAACACTTCTGGCTGACGATGGGTTACGTCGCATTCTTCGTCGTCCACGTCCTGCAAGTGGCGCGCGCCGGGTGGAGCAATTTCCGCTCGATGGTCATGGGTTATGAAGTCGTGACGACGGCAGCGGCAGAGAATCCCTCGCGCAAGGAGGCAGCGTGATGAATAACAACGACGACGACATAAAGCGTGACGCACAGCAAACGTCCGACAACAACGACAACGCGCGAGATGAAACGTCCGCGCCGGAGCAGACGAGCATTGAAGGCGACGAGCGCATCGAGCGTGAAATCAAACGACGCTCGCGGCGCGGCTTTCTCGTCGGCGGCGTGGCGACGCTGGCCGCCATCGGCGGTTGGGAATGGCTGCGGACGCGCCCGGAAGAAGACGACGTCGCGTGGCCTCTGCGTCGCGCGCTGCGTTTCAACGAGAGAGCGTCGCGCGCGTATTTCAGTGGCGGGCGCGAAGTGGCGACGTACTCCGGCACGGGTTCCGAGATGCCGCGCGCCAACGGCGAGATCGGCCTCGACGATGAAGACTTCGATCCCGCGTCGTGGCGTCTGCGCGTCAACGGTCTCGCGCCTCACAAGCCGGGCGGGAAAAACGCCGCGCTTGAGTTGACGCTTGACGACATCAAACGCCTGCCGCGCGTCGAATACACAACGTACTTGAAATGCATCGAAGGCTGGTCTGACATGGCGCACTGGGCGGGCGCGCGCTTCGTGGACTTCGCCGGGAAATACGCCCCCGCGACTAAAAGCGGTGAGCCGTTCGACCTGCGCGCGAGACCCGGCGACCTGCTCGATTACGTCAAGCTCGCCACGCCCGACGACGAATATTACGTCGGCCTCGACACGGCGAGCGCGATGCACCCGCAGACGCTGCTCGTCTATGAGATGGGTGGGAAGCCTCTGACATCCGAGCACGGCGCGCCTCTGCGATTGTTCACGCCCGTCAAGTACGGCATCAAGAATCTCAAGCGCATCGGCACGATCAGTTTCACAGACGAGCGCCCACCTGACTATTGGGCGGAGCAGGGCTATGATTATTACGCCGGGCATTAGAAATCCCTGTCAGTGCCGCAGGCGGTGCTGACAGGATGACTTTCAAGACATAGTCGTATCCAAGCGCCAAGAACTACAATTGAACGGGACGCGCAAGTTTTATGCTCATCAAGAAACCAGACGACATCAAGAGCAGCGAGATTACGGATAAGAAGACTTATCTCAACCGGCGACAGTTCATCAATGCCGCCGCGCTCGCCGGCTCCGTCGTGGCGACGGGCTTTCTCTATCGCGAATTTCTCGCGCCCGAACCCGTGCTGCCGACGCCGACGGGCAGAGTCGCGCCCGGCTCGCAGGCCGCGCCGAAACAGTGGGGACTGCCCGACGAAGAAGCGACTTCCTATCAAGACATCACGCACTACAACAATTTCTACGAGTTCGCGACCGACAAGTATTCCGTCGCGCGCCGCAGCCAGAGTTTCGTCACGCGCCCGTGGACGATTTCAGTCGAAGGTTTGGTCAACAACCCGAAGACTTATGATCTCGACGAACTGCTCGCGCTCGCGCCGCAGGAAGATCGCATCTACCGGCATCGCTGCGTCGAGGGCTGGTCAATGGTTATCCCGTGGCTCGGCTTCTCGCTCGCGGAAATTTTGAAGCGCGCCGACCCGCAATCAAACGCGCACTACGTCGCCTTCGAGACGGTCAACGACAAGAAACGCAACATCCCTCTGACGGACGCGCTCGACTGGCCTTACGTCGAAGGCTTGCGACTCGACGAGGCGATGCACCCGCTGGCGACGCTCGCAAGCGGCATCTACGGCGAGCCACTGATGCCGCAAAACGGCGCGCCGCTGCGTCTCGTGCTGCCGTGGAAGTACGGCTACAAGAGCATCAAGTCCGTCGTCAAAATTCGTCTCGTCGAGCGTCAACCACCGATGACGTGGAATCTCACGGAGCCGACGCTCTACGGTTTTTACTCGAACGTCAACCCAGAGTTCGCGCATCGTCTCCGCGATCAAACGTCCGAGCGGCGCATCGGCGAATACGGCAAGCGCAAGACCGAAAAGTTCAACGGCTACGGCGAGCAAGTCGCGCAACTCTACGCCGGGATGGATTTGAACTACTACTTTTGAAATGATGAATGCGGAATGATGAATGAAAGACAAAGGCATTTTCTTTATTCATCACTCATCATTCCGCACCCATCATTATTTTTATGAAAGACATCAAATTCTACAAAGTCGCGATTTTCATCAACGCGCTCGTGCCGCTCGCGCTGCTCGGTTGGGACTGGCTGCACGGGCGCGTGGGCGCAGACCCGCTCAACTTTTTCACGCGCACGACGGGGACGCTGACGCTCGTCTTTCTGATGATCTCTCTGGCCGTTACGCCCGCGCGCAAACTGACGGGCGTGCAATGGCTCATCCGCTTTAGACGGATGCTCGGCCTCTACGCATTCTTCTACGGACTGCTGCACTTCACGGCTTACATCTGGTTCGACAAGTTCTTCGATTTGCGCGCCGCCGCCGGAGACGTTGCGCGTCGTCCCTTCATCGTCATCGGACTCGTCAGTTTCTTTTTGATGGTTCCGCTCGCCGTCACTTCCACGAACGGGATGATTAAGCGTCTCGGCGGCAAGCGTTGGGCGCGGCTGCACAAACTCGTCTATCTCACGGCCATCGGCGGCGTCCTGCACTTTTACCTGCTGGTGAAATCCGACACGCGACGCCCGCTCATCTTCGCCGCGATTCTCGCCGCGCTGCTCGGCTATCGCATCTACGTCGCCTACTCGAACAAGCTCAAAGCGAAGCCGCTTTCGCTCAAGCCGCAGACGCCGGCGCGGTAGGAAGGCAAAAGTAAAAAGGCAAAAGGCAAAGGTGAAAACGGAAGGCGCGCTCCCTGTGTTCACTTTTTACTTTTGCCTTTTTACTTTTGCCTTTCTTTCGCCGCTCGCGTAAATTACTGGCTCAACCTGTTTTGTTCTATCATCCCGCGCTCATGCTTGAACTCGGTCGGCGTGCTGCTGTCAGCATTAACGCCTCGTCCGCGAAAATTCTTTGAAAGGAAGTTTCGTCATCCAGCCATGAAAGTCTATCCAACTAATTCGATTCGCAACCTCGCCGTCGTCGGGCACGGCGACTCCGGCAAAACCCAACTCATCAGTTCCCTGCTCCACATCGCAGGCGCGACTTCGCGCTGGGGCAAAGTCGAAGAAGGCACGACTGTCACCGATTACGAAGACGATGCCATCGCGCGCAAAGTCTCGCTCAACACCGCGCTCGCGCACGGCGAGTGGCAAGACCATAAAATCAACTTCATAGACACGCCCGGCTACGCTGCCTTCGTCACGCACGCACGTCCCGCCTTGCGCGTCGCGGACTGCGCGCTCGTCGTCGTGGACGGCGTTAACGGCGTCGAAGTGCAGACGGAAAAGACCTGGGCCTACGCCAACGAGTTCATCGTCCCGCGCATGATGGTCATCAACAAGCTCGACAAGGAGCGCGCGGATTTCGGCGCGGCGCTCGACAGCGCGCGCCACACTTTTAGCCGCGCCATCGTGCCCTTTACTCTGCCCATCGGACAGGAAGCGAACTTTCGCGGCGTCGTGGACATCGTCCACATGAAGGCTTACGAGTTCGACGCCAACGGCAAGGCGAAGGAGATTGACATTCCCACAGCGGGGCGCGAAGTGGCGGACAAAGAGCGCGAGCGTCTCATCGAAGTGATCGCCGAATCCGACGACGCCTTGATGGAAAAATATTTCGAGCAAGGCACGCTCCCTGAAGAGGACATCATCCCGAACATCGGCAAGGCCATCGCCGCGAGTCGCCTGTGCCCGGTCTTCGCCGTCTCTGCCAACACGCTCGTCGGATTGTCTCTCGTCCTCGATGGCATCGTCGCTTACGCGCCCGCGCCCGACGCGCACGAAGCCGAACACGGCAAAGCCAGCGCGGATGATGGCGATGAAGCCGAGCCGCTGACGCGCGGCTATCACGCGGAAGAGCCTTTCTCGGCCTATGTGTTCCGCACCATCGCAGACCCTTTCGCCGGTCGCATCAACGTGATGAAAGTCATCAGCGGCCACATCAAGCACGACGCGACGGTGCAGAACACGACGCGCGGCGTAGTTGAACGTCTCGGCGCGCTCCACTCGATGCAGGGCAAGCAACTCGACAAAGTTGACGAGGCCAACGCGGGCGACATCATCGCCTGCGTGAAGTTGAAAGAGACGCAGACCGGCGACACGCTCGCGGACAAAGCCGCGCCCATCTTCTACAACAGCCTCGAATACCCGGAGGCCGCCATCGCCTTCGCCATCGAGCCGAAGTCGCGTCAGGACGAAGAGAAGATTTCCGTCGCGCTCCATAAGATTCTCGAAGAAGACCCCAGCCTGCATTTCACGCGCGACGCGCAGACGAAAGAGTTCATCCTCTCCGGCTCCGGCCAACTACACATCGAGACGGTCGTCGAGAAGTTGAAGAATCGTTACCACGTCGAAGTCGCCTTGCATCCTCCGAAGGTTCCATACAAGGAGACGATCACGCAGCGCGCCGAGGTGCAGGGACGACACAAGAAACAGACCGGCGGGCGCGGGCAATTCGGCGATTGCAAAGTCGTCTTCGAGCCACTGCCGCCCGGCAGCGGCTTCGTCTTCGAGGACAAAATTTTCGGCGGCTCGGTTCCGCAGCAATTTCGTCCCGCCATCGAGAAAGGTATTGTCGAGGCGGCGTCCGGCGGCGCGATTGCCGGCTACCAACTCGTTGACTTCAAGGCCACGCTCATTGACGGCTCGTTTCATCCGGTTGACTCGGACGAACACTCTTTCCGCGCCGCCGGTCGCAAGGCTTTCCGCAACGCCATCGAGAAGGTCAAGCCGACGCTCTTAGAGCCTCTGATGCACATCGAAGTCGTCGCGCCCGTCGAATGCAGCGGTGACATCATGGGCGACCTCAACTCGCGTCGCGGGCGCGTGCAGGGGATGGAGATGCGCGGCAAGAATCAAGTCATCAAAGCGCAGGCTCCGATGTCCGAGATGCTCGACTATCAATCCAAACTCAACTCGATCACGGCGGCGCGCGGCTCCTTCCACATGGAGTTCTCGCACTACGATCCCGTGCCCGGCCAGATCGCGCAGAAGATCGTCGAGCAGGCGCGCGCCGAAGGCCGCATCCGTGCCGAGGAGGAAGAGTAAAAACAATGTCGCGTCAGTTGGCGAAGCGTTGGATTAGTGCCGACGAGTACGAGCGCATGGGAGAAGCCGGAATCCTCGCTCCGGGCGCGCGCCTCGAACTCATCGAAGGAGAGATTTACGAAATGTCACCCATCGGCAGCCCTCATGCCGCGTGCGTTGATGCGCTCGCACTCATTCTCAGCGAGTACGCGCAAAGACGTTTCATCGTCCGCATCCAGAATCCGATTCGTCTCGACGACTACTCCGAGCCGCAGCCTGACGTGGCCGTCGTCCGCTGGCGCGACGACTTCTACCGCCACGCGCACCCGACGCCCGCTGATGTCCTCCTCGTCATCGAAGTCGCCGACTCGACCGTCGAGACGGATCGCACTGTCAAAATGCCGCTCTACGCGCGTGCGAATATCCCGGAGGCGTGGCTCGTCAACTTGCCCGACTCGCGCGTCGAGATTTATTCCGACCCATCGAACGGCGCGTATCAAAACATCAAACACGTCGGGCGCGACGAGGTAGCGCAGTCCGTCTCAATCTCAAATTTATCAATCGGCGTCGCGCAACTCGTCGGATGAATGCGTCCCTCGCCGGACAGATGAATGCACGCCGTCGCAGGTGCGTCTATGTCTGCGTGTCGCTGGCGATGATTTGCGCGAATTGCCGGACGCAGCCACGAGTCGAGTTCGACACTGCGCGCGCCGCGCCGGAGCTTCCGCACGTCATGCTCTGGGCGTGGGAGCAACCGGCGCGGCTCAACTTTCTCGACGCGCGCACGACGGGCGTCGCGTATCTCGCCGCGACCATTCGACTGCGCGGCGTGAATGTCAACGTCGCCCCGCGCCTGCAACCGCTCGAAGTTCCACACGCCACACAACTGCTGGCCGTCGTGCGTCTCGAACCCGACCGGCGCGACGTCGCCGACGCGCCCGTTTATGATGAAGCGCAACGCGCGCGGCTCGTCAATGAAATCGTCGCGCTGCAAAACTTGCCGCAGGTGCGCGGCGTGCAGTTGGATTTTGACGCGCGCGGCTCCGAGCGTGAATTTTATCGCGCGCTGCTGACAGACCTGCGCCGCGCGCTGCCGCCGGACAAGTTGTTGACGATGACCGCGCTCGCGTCATGGTGCGCGGGCGACAGCAGTTGGCTTGCCGGTTTGCCGGTGGACGAGGCCGTGCCGATGTTGTTCCGCATGGGCGCGGACACGAATGCAGTGGTCGCGCGTCTCGGCGACGGGCGGGATTTTTCGTCGGCGCGCTGCCTGCACAGTTACGGCGTGGCGGTTGATGAGGAGGTCTCGCTCCCCGCGTTTCTCGACCAGCGACGACGCTATGTTTTCAACGGTAAAGCATGGACGCGCGAGTCCGTCGAAAAAGCCTTGCACGAAAATTGATTGAAGCCATTCCATAGAAATCTTTGAAATCTTGAACGGAGTTTGAGCCATGAACGCACACACTTTTTCTTTTCCATCTTCAACGCGCAACAGCCGTCGCCCCCTCCGCCGCCGCGTTTGCCAGAGGACGCGCGCGTCTGTGTTGCTCGCATGTGTCGTGCTGTTATTGCCGCATCTTCTCTTGCCGCGACGAGCCGAAGCGTGCGGGCCGGATTTTCTCAACGCGCTCTTCGTGTCAGAGCCGCGTCCGGAATTTCCGCTCGATGATTTCGCGCGCGGGCGCATCGGCGTCTTGCAATCAACCTACGCGCGCTCGTATCTCGTCGCCGCTTATCGCGTGCTCGAAGGCATCGCGCCGGATACGAAGACGCAGGCCGCGCTCTTCGCTTTGTGGAGCGACCGGCTCGGATTGAAAGATACGCCCTGGGACGCCGAATATCGCGAGCGACAGAAGAAACGACCTAAGCAGGAAACCAATGAAGATGACCAGTTGAGCGACCGCACCGTAATCAGCGCGTGGCGTGACGCGCGCGCGCGGGCGCTGCCGGGCGGCGCGAGCGAGAAGACGGAACTCGCCAGCCTCTACGCGCGGAATAAAAACGGCTACAACTATTATCTCAACTGCGCGACCGACGGCATCCGCACCGCCACGCGCACGCTCGACGAGCGCGTCAGACACTACGGCGCGTCAAGCCCTGCCGTCCGTGATTGGGTGACGGCGCAGGATCGCGTCTTCTCATACTGCTCGTCGAATATCTATCAGGCGCAACAAATAACTCCGCAGCTTCCAGATGAAAAACTCGCCGTCGCGGACGAGACGCTGAGACGTGACCGCGCCTATCAAATCGCCGCCGCGCTTTTCTATGATAGCCGTTATGACGAAGCGCGCGAGCGTTTCCGTCTCGTCGCACGCGACGCAGGCTCGCCATGGCGCGCGCTCGGCGCACTGCTCGTCGCGCGCACGCTCCTGCGTCAGGCGACGCTCGAAGTGCGCGCGAAGCCTGCCGCTTCAGCCGGTGAAGGCGCAGGCAGCGGTGCGGCGAACACCAACGCCAACGCCAACTCGAACGCCGCGAGCGTCAACAACGCGAACGCCAATTCGTCGGCGAACGCGAGCAACACGAACGTCTCTCCCGCAGAAAACGCGCAGAAAGAAGAAGAGGAGCCGCCCTTCGACCAAGAGCGTCTGAGCGAAGCCGCAGACGAATTGAAACGCATCCTCGCTGACGACAACTTACGCGAAGTGCATCCGGCGGCGACTCGGCTGCTCAACTTCGCGCGCTTCAAACTCGAACCGCTCGCGCGCCTGCGCGAACTTGAACGCGAAGTCTTAGAGCCGCACGAAGGAGCGCACGCAGACCTCCAGCAATCTCTTTACGACTACACTTTCCTGCTCGACAAGTTTCTGCACGAAGAGACAGCGACGGCGCAGGAGTTGCGCGCGCGCAAGTCTGCGGACATCCCCTCCGAGTTGCGTCCCGAAGGCGGCGCGGGTGATGTGACCGACTGGACTCTGACCTTTCAGACCAACGACGCGCCCGCACGCGAGCATGCCGTCGCCCGTTGGCGTGCGACACACACGCCCGCGTGGCTCATCGCCGCGCTGTCAAAAACGAAGCGCGCGGATGCGGAACGTGATGCGCTCGTGAATGAAGCCTTCGCGCTGCCGCGCACCTCGCCTGCTTTTTTGACCGCCGCTTACCATGCTCTGCGTCTCTTGATCGAATCGGGCGAGGCGTCGAAGCGTGCTGATGCGCGTCGCCGTCTCGACGAAATTCTCGATGGCGCGACGACGGGCAACAATAAGCCGTCCGCTTTAACACTCTCGGCGCGCAATTTGTTTCTGGGATTGCGCGCGCGCACGGCACGCGACCTCGATGAGTATCTGCGCGACGCGGCGCGCAAACCCGCCGAAGTTGAATACGATTACACGCAGACGCCCGCCACCGCGCTCGACGAAAGCTGGTCACAGCCCGATGCGGAGAGAGACGGTCGCGAAACTTCCTTCGTGCGCGGCGAGCGGTACGCTTTCGACGACGAAACCGCCACGTTCCTCAATACGCAATTTCCGCTCGCAGTCTCTGTGCAGGCCGCGCACAACGGACGCCTGCCCGCTTACTTGCGTCGCGACATCGCGCTCGCCGCGTGGGTGCGCGCAGGGATGCTCGACGAGTTCACGACGGGACGCGAACTCGCCATGCTCGCGCGCGAACTCGCGCCGGAGTTGAGCGAGGAAGTCGCTCTCTACTTAAACGCGCCGGACGCGAGCGCGCGCCGCTTCGCCGTCATCTATACAGCGTTGCGCTTTCCGGGGCTGCGCCCCTACGTGGACAACGGCATCGGGCGCACCACCGCCTTCGCGCGCATAGACAACTATCGCGACAACTGGTGGTGCGCGCTCGCTGATTTCAAGGGCACGACGACCGCCGCCGAGCGCGCCGGTGAATCTTCAGAAGATGCCACAGACACCACCGGCAAAACGCCAAACAACGACGACGCTCCGCAGTTCCTCAGCGCGGCGCAGAGAGACGCGGCGCGCGACGAATTAAAACGTCTCGCCGCCTTCGACACCGCGCCGAATTTTCTGACGCAGGAAGTTTTGAACTATGCCGCGCGCCATCCCGACGACGCGCGCGTGCCGGAAGCCCTGCACTACGCCGTCAAATCCACGCGCTACGGCTGCACGAACAAAGAAACCGGCGCGCTCTCGTATCGCGCCTTCACCTTGCTCAAGACGCGCTACAAAAACACTTCATGGGCGACGCAGACGAAGTTCTGGTTCAAAGAATAACCGCGCCGGTTTATACTCGGACGCGCAAACTCACGCCGCTCTCGAGTCAGGAGGATAAAAATTCATGTCGCGCAAATCAGCAACTTACGCATTCAGCGCCGACGAATACGAGCGCATGGGAGAAGCCGGAATCCTCGCGCCGGGCGCGCGCCTCGAACTCATCGAAGGAGAGATTTACGAAATGTTACCCATCGGCAGTCCTCACGCCGCGTGCGTGAAATATTTGAGTCGCCTCCTCAATCGTCAGTTCAGTGATTCGTTAATCGTCAGCACGCAAAACCCGATTCGTCTCGACGACTATTCTGAGCCGCAGCCTGACGTGGCCGTCGTCCGTTGGCGCGACGACTTCTACCGCCACGCGCACCCGACGCCCGCTGATGTCCTCCTCGTCATCGAAGTCGCCGACTCGACCGTCGAGACGGATCGCACTGTCAAAATGCCGCTCTACGCGCGTGCGAATATCCCGGAGGCGTGGCTCGTCAACTTGCCCGACTCGCGCGTCGAGATTTATTCCGCGCCATCGAACGGCTCGTATCAAACAGCCAACCACTTCACGCACGGCGAAGAGGCGCAATCCGTCACCATGCCGCAACTCTCAATCAACGTTGCCGAACTGATGGGATAATCGTGCAAGCTTGTTGCGTAAAAGGTCGGGCGTAATTTCGCTAACGCTCCGCATGATAAAATGCCTTGAAGGAGGCAATCGAATGAAGTCCCTAAAAATCCTGATTGAAAAATATGCCGACGGGTACGTGGCATATCCGCTCGGTCTCAAAGGCGTGGTGGTGGGCGAAGGTGATACCTATGAAGAAGCATTAGCCGATGTGAAGTCGGCGATTCTGTTTCACATCGAAACTTTCGGCGCGGAAGCGTTGGAAGATGAATCGCCTGTGCTCGAAGCGTTCGTCGCGGAAACGGGAGTCGCCGCATAGTGTCCAAGTTTCCTGCCGATGCTCCGAAAGCGCGAGTTATAAGAGCGTTGGGTACGCTCGGATTTCAAATCGTCCGCGAGCGCGAGCACATCGCGTTAGTGAGGGAAAATGCCGACGGCACGCGGACGCCGTTGACGCTGCCTAATCACGCGCAGTTGAAAAGTTCTACCTTACGAACTATCTGCACACAGGCCGGTATTCCACGAGACGAATTTTTGAAAGCATACGAGCAAAGCTAAACTGGCCTTTTTAAGACCACGCCGCATCGCACAATTTATTCGATATGCGTCGAACGGACACTTAGCCAGATGCACGATAAAAACAGGGTACATACACCTTAAGTGACTTGAGAAAAAGAATATGAGATGTCCAAATTGTGGATTGGCAATTAAGTTTGAAGAGCAAGAAGAATATAGTGCAATTTATTCATACGATGAGCCAGATAAAGTTGGGCTTGGATACGAGTTGATTCATGGTCACTGCCCCGATTGCGAAAAACTAATCGTTATTCTTAAAGAAGGTAAGTATGAGAGAAATCCAATAGGAGGATATTTAACCGATGTCACGAAAGAGGAAGTCATTTTCCCTAAAGTCATCTTGACGAAGGCACTAGAGACAGAGATTCCCCAGAATTACAGAGATGATTATATGGAAGCTTATGCGGTTCTTTCCATAAGTCCTAAAGCAAGCGCAGCCATTAGCAGACGCTTGTTACAGCATATTCTTAGAGAAGAGTACAAAATTAAAAAGGGAAGCTTGGATAAAGAGATCGAAGAGTTTATTCATCGGGGCAATATACCTTCTCATTTAGGAGAAGCTGTTGATGCCGTTAGAAATGTTGGCAATTTTGCAGCGCATCCGCTAAAGGATACAAGCACTGGGGTTGTTGTCGATGTGGAGCCTGGGGAGGCTGAATGGTTGCTGGAAGTTATAGATACTTTATTCGATTTTACATTTGTTCAGCCGCGTAAACTCAAAGAAAGAAAGAGCAGGTTGAACGCAAAACTTTCAGCAATGGGAAAACCACCCATCAAAAGTTGAGTAATTATGCGATTGTTAATAACTCGCTGACGCACCAGTGACATGTTATTGCGTTTGATTAGGGAAATCTGTGGTTTGCCAGCTCAAAATTGCGTTCCGGTCATTCAGAAGTTCGCGCTAAGTGCTCAGAAGAGTGTTTCGGTCATTGAGAAGCGTGCGTTAAGTCCTCAGAAGTGTGTGCCAGTGAGTCAGAAGTTGGTTTCGGTGGCTCAGAATTGTGCGCGGGTTGTTGAGAAGTGTGTGCGGGTGAGAAATAAGAAGATTTTGCTGGCACAAGTCTTTGGCCGGTGTATAATTCGCGCTCGTTGATGCTGTTTTGTCCTCGCATGTTTCCTTAACTCACAGGAAGGCGTCCGCCAAGACCCTTTCTCTCACAACAGGAGAACAAAGATGAACGATAAGAACCGTAGGCGTTTTGAACGTCTGGCGGGCAGCAGTGCGTTTGCCGTCGCTGCCGCCGCAGATTTTACTAACACCAGCAAGGGCGGGCAGGCCGCCGCCGAGTTGACCGCGCGCATCGCCGAAGTGGAGGCGCTTGAGACTTCACGCGCGACGAGCATCAATTCACAGCAGCAGGCGACGGTCGGGAAGAGTGACGGGCGGGCTTCCCTGCGCTCGCAACTGCGCGCCCTGAGTGACACCGCTCGGACTATCGCCCTCGACCACCCGGAAGTAAAGGGTAGTTTCAAATACAGCGGCGCGAGCGTCGGCGATCATACGCTGCTGGCGACGGCGCGTGCATTCGCGGGCGAAGCCGTCGCGCTCAAGGCACGTTTCATCGAATACGACCTGCCCGCAGATTTTCTCGCCGCGCTCAACGCGAGCATCAGTAGTTTCGAGGAGCATCTGGATAATCAAATCGCAGGCAAGGGCGCGCGTGTCGCCGCCAACGCTGCCATAGAAGATGCTCTGAGACGCGGCGAGGAAGCTCTGGAGCGTTTGGACACCGCCGTCCGCAATAAGTATCGCGGTGAGCCGGCGAAACTCGCCGCATGGGAAAGCGCCAGCCGTCTCGAACGCGCCCCGCGCACCAAACGTCCCGCCGCCACTGCTGCTGCCGTCACTACGCCCGTCTCGCCGACACCGTCTTCCAGTTGATTCACCGCGCAAATTACACGCATCCGGCATTAACATCTCTCAGACATGGACGGCGTTGCGCGATTGTGCAACGCCGTTCGTTGATGACATCTCTCGATTCAGCAATCGCGGCGGGGTGCGGTACACTCGACGGATGCCAGAGAACGAGCCGTTTACCATCGGGGTTGAGGAAGAGTATCAAATCGTTGATCCTGTGACGCGAGAGTTGCGACCGCGCGCTCTGCGTATTTTGCCGGAGGCGCGTGAGGCTCTGGGCGAGCAGGTGACGCCGGAGTTGTATCTGTCGCAGATCGAGATCGGCACGCCCGTCTGCCGCACGCTCACGGACGTGCGCGCCGAACTGACGAGGCTGCGCCGCGAAGTTAACGCCGCCGCTGAAAACGATAACTGCCGCATCGCCTCTGCGGGCACGCATCCTTTCTCGCACTGGGAAGACCAGCAACTCACGCCGCGCCGGCGTTATCTCGGCATCGCTGAAGAGTATGAGCAACTCGCGCGCGAGCATTTGATTTACGGCTGCCACGTCCACGTCGGCATCACGGATAGAGAGGCCGCGATTCGCTCCATGAATCGCGCGCGTCTGTGGCTCGCGCCGCTGCTCGCGCTGGCGGCCAGTTCCCCTTTCTGGCTCGGCGAGGATACGGGCTATGCCAGCTATCGCACGGAAATCTGGCGGCGTTGGCCGATGGCGGGCACGCCGCAGGTCTTTAGCTCGCGCTCCGAATATGACGCGCTTGTCGAGACTTTAATCAGGACGGGCAGCGTCAGCGACGCGACGAAAATTTACTGGGACGTGCGTCCCTCCGCGCGTTTCGAGACGCTGGAATTTCGCGTCACGGATGTCTGCATGTCAGTGGATGAAGCCGTGATGATCGCGGGACTCGTCCGCGCGCTCGCGCGCACCTGCTACGAACAGGCCGGGCGCGACGAGCTTTTGCAACACGCGCGCCCCGAGTTGCTGCGCGCCGCCAAATGGCGAGCCGCGCGCTACGGCCTCGACGGGGATTTGATAGACGTGGCGGAAGGGCGCGCGATTCCCGCGCACGACCTCGTGGAAAAAATGCTTACGCAATTGCGCCCCGCGCTCGAACAGACCGACGACTGGCCGGAGATTTCCACGCTCGTCCGCACCACGCTCAAGCGCGGCAACGGCGCGACACGACAGCGCGCCGCTTATAAACGCGCGGGCAAGTTCGAGGACGTGGTTGACCTGATCGTAGCGGAGACGGCGCGGGCGTAACCTGAGTCAGAGCCGCTCTGCGTCACTCAAACTCTGCGACTCGCCGGCGAACAAAATTTCATGGCGTTGGAAGATCAAAGATGATGAGAGCGCCTTGCGCTTTCATCATCGGTCGGTTGCAGTCGCGCGCTATATGTTTATGCGGGGAACAATGTTACTATGTCGCATCACGCGGTTTCATTCGGTGGTCGCGCAAACTCTCAGGGTTTACAAGGAGGAGCATGATTATCATGCGAACCGAAACAGTTTCGCTGTCGAAAGTCCTGTTAGATGTTTCCTCTCATTCTAAGTTTCACAAGCCGTCGCGCCTTAGTGAACAGACCTGATGTAGAGATTCTCCTGCCAGCGGCCATTAGCGCACGGCGCATTGCTGCGCTCGACGCGCATCATCCGTCCGCACTTTTAAGCCCCTCTCGTTTACCTCTTAAAATACAACCGGAGCAGAGATGTTTCTGTCACGCACACTTTGACAATCACAGCTCAATATTGAAAGTTTCAGGTTCGGCTTGACGAAAGAAAGTTTATGAAAATCCTACTGTATAACCCCGATAACGGCGTGACGCGCAATTTCATGCCGCACCTCTGGATGTTTCTCTTGCAATCGTTGACGCCGCCCGGACACGAAGTGCTGCTCATAGACGGCAACGCGCGCGCGATGACCGAGGAAGAACTCGTCGAGTACGTGCGCGCGGAAGGCGTCGAACTCGTCGGTATCGGCGCGATGACGCGGATGGTCGCGCGCGCTTATCGCGTGGCCGACGCACTGCGCGCCGCGGGCATTCGCGTCGTGATGGGCGGGCCGCACGTCACGGAAGTGCCCGACGAAGCGCTCGGTCGAAATGGCGGGCCGCGCCACGCCGACGCCGTCGCGCTCGGAGAAGCCGATGCGACGTGGCCGCTCATCGTCGAAGATGCCGCGCGCGGTGAGTTGAAGGAAGTCTATCAGCCCGCGACCGACCCCAAAGGCGCGGACATCAAGCCGACGCTGCAACCGTATCCGGTGATTCCATGGGACAAGCTCGCGCTCGAACAATTTAGCTTGCTACCGTCATTCTTGCGCCCGTTTATGAAACGTCTCGGCGGCGGGTGGGGCAGCTACTATGTCGTGCCCATTGAGACGGGGCGCGGCTGTCCTTACGGCTGCGAGTTCTGCACGGTGACGGGTTTCTTCGGTGACTCGATTCGCTTCCGCTCGAACGAGAGCGTGATCGAAGAACTGCAACGCATCAAGGCACGCGCCAAAAGCGACCGCGGGCAGGTCGCCGTCTTCTTCATTGACGACAACTTCGCCATCAACGTCAAACGCACGAAGTCTCTGCTGCGCGACATCATCGAGGCGGACGCCGTCGTGCCGTGGGTCGCGCAGATCAGCGCGAATTTGCTGCGCGACGAAGAACTCGTTGACCTTATCGCCGAGTCTGGCGGCAAGTGGGTTTTCATCGGCATGGAATCCATTGACCCGGCGAACATGGCAGACGTGAACAAAAATTTCAGCAAGCCCGGCGAGTACGGCGCAGTGCTCGACCGCCTCGCCAGCCGCAACGTCTATGCCATCACTTCGTTCATCTTCGGGATGGACAACGACACTTCGGGCGTGGCCGGTCGCACCTTGAAAGAAATCCGTTCGTGGCCGCCGGGCTTGCCCGTCTTCGGTCAACTGACGCCGTTCCCCGCCACGCCGCTTTATGATCGTCTCGAAAAAGCGGGGCGACTCGTGCGCCCGAAACACTGGCTCGACTTCGCGCCCTTCGTGATGGCGCACACGCCGCTCAAGATGACGATTGATCAGGCGAGTGTCGAAGTCAGGGAGGCTTGGGAGTCTTCCTACAGCCCGGAGCGAAACGCGCTCGCGCTCGAAGCCTTGCAGGATCAGCACGTCCAATATCGCATCATCCACTTGGTCGCGCGCCTCTTCTTTCGCGGCATCTATTTTCCGCAGATGGGCAAGCGCGCGTGGATGAAAGTGCTCTACCAGAATCGCAAGTCAATTTACGGACTCGTCCGTGACGGCTCAACCAACTGGCGCGCGGCACGCAAGCGAGAAAAGGCCAGTCTCGTCGCCACACCGCCAATCTAGAAAGCTTACACTGCACGCCCCTCCCATTGACGGGCGTGCAGTTTTTCTTGCAGCGTGAGTTTTGAATTTATCGCCACCGCTCGCCCGATAAAGATAGCTGTCATTGCCGTAAATTTTGCATGGACATTTGAGTCCAATGTTTTTAATAAGCATGGCCTCTGGGCGCTAAAATTAGCTATTGACAGAGATGGCGACTGGAGTAGGATGCAAATGATTAGATACGTAGCGTATGTTGTCTCCCAGTCATTTAGCTCACTCTCTGCTGAGATTAGTTTGATGCCTGCGCTTTGGGAAGAGCTATTAGTTCTAACTTAAGTCAAGGAATTGCAGGCGAGATTTACTGTTTTGCAAGAACAATTGATTTACATGTGGGCACGATGAGGTGTTACATATGACAACCAAATTTGCTGTTTTAATAGCGCTCGTGTTATTAGCGATTGCGCTAGCGTTTGGTGCTTTAAATAAGGCTTCCGTGGCGTCGCGTGTACAAATCACTGCGATACCTGGCACCCTTGATTGGTATGCACAAAAAGCTCAGGCTGAAGGCACTGCAGGGTATAAGTTTCGGGGCGGAATGATTGAATACAATCAACCTGATTCTTGGGATCAAGTTCTTTCAACTTACAGCTTTGTCGTTGTAGAGGTGATTAGTTCCAGAAGTTATGCAACAGCGGCAAATTATGACATTGACACTTGGTACAAATTAAAAGTTATCGAAACTTTATCTCAAAAAGACGTGATGGCCTGCGATGCGTGCCCCACTTTCCCGGTCGCGCCGGACTACATGTTACCCCTCCAAGCGAACGAAATTCTGGTGTCTAAGGCCGGGGGAACTCTGGATTATAATGGTGTAACGCTCATCTCTGAGTCTACAGATTTCCCTGATTTCTTAACCTCTCAAAGATATTTGCTAATCCTTAAGCTCAATGCAAGCAGCCGTGTCGGTGACATAGAGATTGGACCCGCAGGAGTGTACAAAATTAACTCTGCTGGGATTATGGAGCCTTTACACCCAGCTTGGGATCCATACAGTAATGAACTGTCCGGTCGTTATAGTGATTCCATCTATCAACTGAGAACGGTTCTTAATCCGCCACCTCCTTCATCTTGCAACCCTGTGACCGAGCAGAATTGTTATGATAATGGTTGGACTTGGAATTCACACACCTGTCGATGCACTAACCCATGCACCGGGCGGCCTTGGTTATGTCAGTAAGATCGGTCTGTTTAGCAAGTGGCTTCTCACATATCGAGGTCGTCATCAACCCTATAATCGTTTTGTCTGTAACTTCTCCTTAAATATGGAGGATCAGTGATGCGGGCATCTCTATACTTTTTAATTCTCATATTTCTCCTGCTGCCGGTTGTTAGTGTTAATGCTGACTGCCCGGAGTGCTTTGGCGAGATGCCTCCCATGAGTGGACGGGCGTCGGAAGGACGCCCATCCACAATAAATGGCCGTCCCGCGATTAGCGTGAGGATAGAGGGAAGTTGGGATACGTCGCCGGGGTCACATCAAACCATTGACAACGTATGGGGGGCAGTCAATCAAGCATTGACCAGATGGAATAATGCAACAGACACCTCTGGCAACTCTTCTTGAATTCAACTTGTAAGTGCAACTTTTGAACTTGGTCAGTGAAGGGCAAGC
>CAXSFM010000028.1:0-49438 GCA_964236735.1 uncultured Pyrinomonadaceae bacterium | reverse complement strand
CATGTCTGAGGCACGCCGCCAGCGTTGATTCTGAGCCAGGATCAAACTCTCGTTAGAATTTGTTCTCTGGAACATTACCTTCTACTGGTTAAAGTATCCGATAATGACTCTTCTCGAGTTTTATCTTGCGCCAAACTTTATCGTTCAGCGTCGCTCTCAAAGGTCTTTAACAGGACACGCTCTATCTAGTTTTCAAAGATCGCTTTATTTCAACTTCCATTCCCTCATGAGACGGCTGTGCATCTCTTCGGGACTTCCCTACAGACAAGAATCTTTCGTCTCAAGGAAACCGTGACTTTAACTTATGTTCTCCACCTTGTCAAGCGCGTGAGCCGTGTTTAGCCATCTCAACTCGCGCAAGTCAGTTTTAGATGCGTCAATCAAGACGCCGTTGCCTGACTATGTGCTCGTTGAGTTTCGCGGGACACCAGAATGAGGTGTCATCCTTTACGGATGAAACAGCCGCTCCCTCTCATAAATAATTCTTGAAAAAGAAGCGGCTCGTTAAACGCGCTTTCGATGAAGATGTCAACCGCCGTATTTCAGGCGAATGGGCATTATTAGGGATTATCAAATATTTGTCAACACCCCACTGACTTAATTTTCAATCAAGGTGATGAGAACTCATTTGGCGACTTGATTCTGCGAATTTTATTCGCTGTCGTTTCCAAAGCGAAGGCTACCGTTTATAAAGCAAAGGCTATTCACAAACCCTGAGTCGAAAGCGGTAATTCAACGATAAAGCGTGTGCCTTCACCAATAGAGCTATCCACCCTTATTTTCCCGCCGTGCTGTTCGACAATCTGTTTTGCAATAGCCAGACCCAGCCCTGTGCCACGTTTTTTCGTCGTAAAAAAGGGTTCAAAAATACGTTCCCGTGTGGCTTTATCCATCCCGCTCCCGAAGTCTGCGATGATAATTTTGGCGACTTGCACAAGCGACCCACCACCATCTTCATTGTGCCTCGAGAATCTCTGTGATTGCGTGCGCTCGGTTGAAATAGTGACGGGTTGATTTTTGCCGCTCGCATCAATGGCATTCGCGATCAGGTTGACGAACACCTGCCGCAGTTGATCAATATCCCATTGCGCGCGCAGAGGCTCTACACTGTAATGTTTTTCGACGGGAGTATCTTTCTCCGAGATTTTATCGGAGACCAAATCGAGAGATGAATCGAGTAATTCATCCAAGTCAACTTCAGCAAGCGACAACTGCCGCCGACGTGAGAACTGCGTCACGTCAAGCGTTAACTTGTTGAGATGTTCGATACCGCGCTCGACCAAATCAATGGTGGTGATGGCCTCCGGCTCCTTCGTCATGTCACGCAACATGGCGACGCCGAGACGGATGCTGCCCAGAGGATTCTTAATTTCGTGTGCGACTTGTGCGGCAGCTTTGCCAACGGCGGCGAGCGATTCCTGACGACGTAGTTCGTCTTCAGACTCCGCCGCTTCCGTAACATCAACCAGAGCCAGCAGTTGTCCCGACGCACCTTCTATCTCCAGCGGCGACGTATAGGCATCAAAGACACGCTCTTTGCCCGTGTCATCAATCGGGAGATGCCAGCGTCCGTGATATGCCGCGCGCTCCTTGCGATTCCCCGTCGCCGTCGCCAACATTTTCGTTGATTCGGGCGACGAGTTGATACTGTTAATCGAGACGCCGATCTGCACCTCTGGGAAAACGTCGAAGAACGCGGCGTTGGCGCTACGGACGTTTTCGTCGCGATCAATGGCGGCGATGGCGCTGACCATGCCTTCGAGCATCTGCGTACTGAACTGTCTCTCGCGCCTCAGAGCATCAAAGCTGCGCCGCAGTTGCCGCAGGCGGCGCAGGACTTCGAGGATGGTTGCGGCAGCGACGACGAAGCCGGTGAGTACGGCGATCCACTTCAAAGAATTGATTTTACTCTGCGCTTTTTGGAGCGCATCGTAACGCATCTGCTCGATCTCTGTTCGCTCATCGCTGACTTTGTCAAACAAGTCTTTGAGTTTGCCGTCGAGATTTCGATAGGCGACGAAGCCTTCCAGCGAATACCGCTTCAAGTCTTTTGTGACTTCAATGTAGGATTCGATGTCGCCCCGGATTTCGAGCTTCTCGTCCTGTTGCTTCAAAGGAAGATCGTCATACAGAGGTAAGAGAGCTTCCACTGCGCTGCGTCCGTTGCGGAGTCGAAGGTCGAGTGGTGGCAACAGTCCCCCGCTCGTGCCCGCCTCGATCTGCGCGCGAATACGCGCTTCCGTATCGAGCTTGCCGAGAGCGAGACGAAGGTTGAGCAAACGATTCATCGTCTCGGAGAGACGGCGTTCATCGCCCTGCGATTTGCTGCTGATGGTGCGTAGCTCTCCGACACTCTGTGTGCCGAGGCCAAAGATCAGCCCGATGAGAAATATGAAGCCGAGCAGCAACGGAAGCAGCGCTTGCCATAGATGTTCGCTCTTGGCGAAAGCGTTGGCGGCGCGCTTCTCTTCCTTTTTTTTACGCGCGCGTCCCTCGCCGCCATCCAAATTGATGCGGCTATAGACGACGTGCCCGCTTTCTTTCTCTTCTTTGTCCTGCATAGGTAGATAGTTCAAAGTTCAAAGTTCAATGTTGAAAGCGATGTGCAGGTTTTCAAGTTGTTAACTTTGAACCTTAAACTTTGAACTTTGAACTCTTTATTTCTTAACGTCCATCCAATTCTCGCCGATGCCGACATCAACATCGAGCGGCACGTCCAGTTTGACCGCCGACTCCATCTCGCGTTTGAGCAGCTCGGCGACGGCCTCCGCCTCGCTGGCGGGCGATTCGACGAGCAATTCGTCGTGTACCTGCATAACCATTCGCGCGCTCAGATGCTCGCGTCTCAGCGCGTCTTCAACTTTGAGCATGGCGACTTTGACGATGTCGCTGGCCGTCCCCTGGATCGGCATGTTGATGGCTTCGCGTTCGGCGCGCGCGCGGATTTGGCCGTTGCGGTCGCTGACGGCGGGCACGGGACGCAGCCGTCCGTAGATTGAACGGACGATGCCCGTCTCGCGCGCCTTCTCCGGCACTTCGTCCATGAAGCGACGAACGCCGGAGTAAGTCTCATAAAAATTGTCTATTACGTCTCTGGCTTCCTTGCGCGAGATGCCGACGCGCTGCGAAAGGCCGAACGGCTCGACGGCGTAGGCGATGGCGAAGTTGACGATCTTTGCCATGCGTCGTTTCTCTTTCAACTCTTCTTTCGTCTTTGCCTTGAAGACGAGGCGCGCGGTGCGTTCGTGGATGTCTTCGCCTTTCTGATATGCGTCGAGCATCTGTTCGTCGCGCGTGATGTGCGCGAGCAGGCGCAGTTCAAGTTGCGAGTAGTCAGCCGCGACGAAGACGTTGCCCTCGTCGGGCACGAACGCGCGGCGGATGCGCCTGCCGAGTTCAGTGCGAATCGGGATGTTCTGCAAGTTCGGCTCGGATGAAGAGAGTCGCCCCGTCGCCGTCACTGTTTGATTGAGTTGGCTGTGGATGCGCCCGTCAGGGCCGACGAGGTTGGGCAGCGCGTCGGTATAAACCGTCTTCAACTTATCGAGTTCGCGGTATTCGATGATGAGACGCGGCAGTTCATACTTGAGCGCGAGTTCATCGAGCACAGCGCGGCTCGTCGAGACCTGTCCCTTTGAAGTCTTGCGCCCGCTGCTGATGTTCAACTCTTCAAAGACTTCGCCGACCTGCTTCGGCGAATTAATTTTGAATTCGCGCCCGGCGACTTTGTAAATCTGCTCCGTCAGCTTCGCTAATTCCGCGCCGAAGAAGTTGGACAAATCGCCGAGCACAGTCGTGTCCACGCGCAGTCCGGCCAACTCCATGCGATGCAGGAGCGGCGCGAGCGGCAGTTCAATCTCCGTGTAAATGTAGCCGAGTTCCTGTTCGATGATGCGCCCGTGCAAAACGTCCGCGACCTGCGCGGTGTAATCTGCGGTCTCGGCTGTGCGCCAGTTTGCGTCCGTCCAAATGTCGTCGGGTCGCTCCGTCCAACCGTCCGCGCCTGCGGCCTCACGCGCCAGATCGCCGAGGTCGTAACGGCTGCGGACAGGGTCGAGCAAATATGCGGCGAGCAAAGTGTCGTCCGTCACGCCTTCAAGTTCAACGTTGAGCAAATCAAGCAGAGCCGTCGCGCGCTTCAAATCGTGGACGGATTTTTCCAGCAAGCCGTTTGACAGGACATCGCGCAGCATCATCATCGCCTGTTCCACGCCGCCCTCGAAATCTTCAAGATTGATGTAATGCGAAGTGTGCGGCGCATAAGAGATGGCGATGCCGGACGGCGGCTGCAACTCGCGGAGTGAAACCTGTTGCGCGCCGCCGGCGGGCGTGCCGTCGGTCAGCGCGAAGCCCCAATGCTCCACGTCCCAGAGCTTTCGCACGAGCTTCTCCAATTCTTCCGCCGTGCGTATGCGACGATAATTTTTAGCGATGCCGCCGCCTTCAACTTCGGATGCGGCATCCGCGAATTCGCGCGTCAGCGATTGAAATTCGAGTTCACGAAACAACTTGTACGCTTCGGCGCGGTTGGGAGTCTGCGCGCGCAGTTGATCGAGATCGAGCGTGACATTCACGTCCGTTTTGATCGTCGCCAACTCTTTCGATTGCAGGATGAGCGGCGCGTTGTCGCGCAGAGACTCGCGGTAAGTTTTGTGCTTGACCTCTTCCCAATGCTGGAGCGCGTTTTCAATCGTGCCGAATTGTTTGACGACCTGCACCGCGCCTTTCGCGCCGATGCCGGGAGCGCCGGGGATGTTGTCAACCGCGTCGCCCATCAATCCGAGCAGATCTATGATTTGCGAGGGCGGGACGTTAAATTTCGCCTCGACCCAAGCCTCGTCGCACCACTCGACGGGCGGCACGGGTTCTTTGCGTTTCACGTTCTGCGAGTTCTGCCGCATACAAATAATCAAGGGGTCGCTGACAAGCTGCGTCATGTCCTTGTCGTTCGACACGATGACGGCCTGCAAACCGCGCGCGGCGGCTTGGATGGCGAGCGTGCCGATGACATCGTCGGCCTCGAAGCCGGGCGCGTTGATAATCGGTATCTGGTACGCCTCGCAGACGCGACGGATGTATGGAAGCTGCGACTGCAACTCTTCAGGCATCTCCGCGCGGTTGGCTTTGTAGTCGGCGGACATTTCGTGGCGAAAGGTCGGGACGCCTGACTCGAAGACGGCGGCAATGTAGTGCGGCTGCTCGTCGGCGAGAAGTTTCCGCAGCATGTTCGTGAAGACGAAGACGGCCTGCGTCACCTGTCCCTTGCTGTTCGTCAGCGGCTCGGTTCGCATCCCCATCGGCGCGAAGAAGGCGCGAAAGATGTGCGAGAAAGAGTCTATGAGAAAGACGCGCTCCGGTGGCTCTGTCGAAGTCGTGGTTATTTTTGATGGCATGTTGTCTGAATGATATGGAAAGCTAAATGCGGTGACAAGTGAAAGGTGATGAGTGATGCGATAAATCCTGCTCTTTCTGCTCGCTTGCCGCAGTCAACCTTCAGAGCATTCTCTGTTGCTGGCGCGCTTCAATGTAACCGGCGTGTTGTCGCCTTCGCGCCACAGATTGTGTGTGCCGGTAAATTTAATGAGCAAAACGCCTAACATATTTTGCGTTGACGGGCGGCATGAGGCTTGCCATTAAAGTTTACGTTTCGACAAATACGTGACCACGACGCATCAACGCATGAAAGGTTCAAGCACGCAACTTGATTAAGCAAACCACCATTGCCGCGCCGATTGAGGCGAGCGGATTGGGACTGCATACGGCAGTGCCCGTACACCTCCGGCTGCGTCCCGCGCCGCCCGACACCGGCTACATTTTCGTCCGCACAGACCTCGACAACTTCGAGATTCCCGCGACCGTCGAGTGCATCGCGCATTGCTCTTACGCCACGACGTTGATGCAGACGGGCGTCATGCTTTCAACTGTCGAGCATCTCTTGTCGGCCTTGCGCGGACTCGGCGTGGACAACGCTTACATCGAAGTTGACAACCTCGAACTGCCGATTATGGACGGCTCGTCCGACGCTTTCACGGAGATGATCTGGCGTGCCGGCGTGGTCGAGCAGCCTGCCGCGCGACGCGCCTTGCGTGTGCGCGAGCGCGTCGGCATAGAGCAGGGCGCGCGGCGCATGTCCGTCGAGCCGCACGACGGCTACGAGATTGATTGTCTCATTGATTTCAAACACCCGCTCATCGGCGTCCAACATCTGCGCTTCGACGCGCTCGACCCGGAAGGCTTCGCGCGCGAGATTTCGCCTGCGCGCACGTTCGGCTTCACCGAAGAAATTGAAGCCCTGCGCCGCGCCAACCTGATACGCGGCGGCTCGCTCTCAAACGCTATCGTGCTCACGCCCGACGGGATGCTCAACGAGACGCCGCTTCGCACGCCCGACGAATTCGTCCGCCACAAAATCCTCGACATCATCGGCGACCTCGCGCTGCTCGGAATGCCCCTGCTCGGTCTAGTTCGCGCTGAACGAAGCGGCCACATCCTTCACGCCGAGTTGATGTCGAAACTTCTGCGCGACGCCTCCGCGTGGGAGATCGTTGACCTGCCGGTCGAAGCTAATCTCGCCGTCGCGCGTTGAAGCCGCGCAAGTTTCTCAGACGCCTCCGTTCTACTCCACAGAAAATATGCAACCGGATTGGCCGGCGCGGTGTCTAAGCTGCCAGCCAGTCCAACCCTTTGCGGCGCGCACGCTCGCACGCGCGCCGACACGATCTTGCTTTTCAAGGAGTAGCCATGTCACGAAGACTTTCAACGCTCTCGACTCACACACGCCGTCCCCCCCTGTTCGTTTTTCTGCTCGCCGCCGTCATCGTCGCCGCTGCGTGTGTGCCGCTCGCCTTCGTCGTCACCGCGCAAACTTCGAGCGCGACCGCAACAACGTCGCCCGCCTCATCCGAGACGGAAACGCCCGGCTCACTGCAAGCGACGGACGCCAGCGGCAAGCCGCGCGGACTGTGCCCGCTCAAGCACACGGACGTGCGAGCGGAGATCACGGGCTTTCTCTCGCGCGTCGTCGTGACGCAGGAGTTCACCAACCCGTTCAAAGATAAAATCGAAGCGGTCTATGCGTTTCCTTTGCCGCAGGCCGCCGCCGTTGACGACATGACTCTGAAGGTCGGCGAACGCACGGTGCGCGGACGCATTTTGCGACGCGAAGAAGCGCAGGCCGTCTATGAAACAGCGCGCAATAACGGACAGGTCGCGGGACTACTCGATCAGGAACGCCCGAACATCTTCACGCAGTCGGTCGCCAACATCATGCCGGGCGAGTCGGTGACGGTGACGATCAGCTACGTCGAGACGCTCAAATACGAAGACGGCGCTTATGAGTTTTCATTCCCCGTGGTCGTCGGCCCGCGCTACATTCCCGGCACGCCGACCGCCGCACAGACCGGACAGGGACGCCTGCCGAATACGAATCAAGTGCCCGACGCCTCGCGCATCACGCCGCCCGTCGCCGCGCAGGGCACGCGCGCGGGGCAGGACATTTCCATCTCCGTCGCGCTCGACGCGGGCGTGACCGTCGAGTCGGTTAAATCCAACACGCACGAGATTGAAGTGGAGAGGCCGAATGCGACGAGCGCGCGCGTCACACTCAAAAAGTTGAACGTCATCCCGAACAAAGATTTCGTCCTTAAATACAATGTGGCGGGCGCGAGCATTCAAGATGCCGTACTCACGCACAGGGATGAGCGCGGCGGGTATTTCACGCTCATCATGCAGCCGCCGGGTCAGGTCAAGATTGAAGACGTGACACCGAAGGAACTCGTCTTCGTGCTCGACACGTCCGGCTCGATGAGCGGCTTTCCCATCGAGAAGGCCAAAGAGACGATGAAGCTCGCGCTCGACAGCCTCTACCCGCAGGACACTTTCAATCTCATCACGTTCGCGGGCGACACGGAAATACTTTTCCCCGCGCCCGTCTCCGCGACGAAAGAGAATCTCGCGAAGGCGCAGAAATTTCTCGAATCGAGAAGCGGCGGCGGCGGAACTGAAATGATGAAGGCCATCCGCGCCGCGCTCGATCCGTCGGATGCGGCAGACCACGTCCGTATCGTCTGCTTTATGACGGACGGTTACATCGGCAACGACATGGAAATCGTCGGTGAAGTGCAGAAGCATCCGAACGCGCGCGTCTTCTCGTTCGGCATCGGCTCAAGCGTCAACCATTTTCTGCTCGACAAGATGGCCGAGTACGGGCGCGGCGAAGTCGAGTACGTCGGACTCGACGATGACGGCTCTGCCGCCGCGCGTCGTTTTCACGAGCGCGTCCGCAACCCTCTGCTCACGGACATCTCGGTTGACTATGGCGGCCTGCCCGTCGCGGACGTGTATCCGAAACGCATCCCGGACTTATTCAGCGCGAAGCCGCTCATCCTGACGGGTCGCTACACGGGCGGCGGTCGCGGCGTCATTCGCATTCACGGACGAGCGCACGGCGAAAACTTCGAGCGCGAGATTGCCGTCAACTTTCCCGACACGGAAGCCCAACACGACGTGCTGGCGACGCTCTGGGCGCGACGCCGCGTGGACGATTTGATGGGCGCGGACATGCAGGGGATGCAGCAGGGCAACATGCGCGACGACTTGAAAGAAACCATCACGCAACTCGGCCTTGAGTATCGCCTGCTGACGCAGTTCACTTCCTTCGTCGCCGTCGAAGAAATGACCGTCACCGACCACGGCCAACCGCGCCGCGTCGAAGTGCCCGTTGACTTGCCCGAAGGCGTGAGCCGCGCGGCGGTCGGTGAGAAGGTAGAGTTAGCCATCAACGGAAGAGCATTCAGCAGATTGCAGAACGTCGCCAACCTCTCACCGGGTATTTCGGGACGTGGTATGGGTGCCGCTACTGAAACGGTAGTCGTGACTAAGAGCGGAACTAATAAATCAGTTCGGAGAGATGGTCGCCGTAAGACAGGTAGTGGTGGGGGGGGCGGGGCAGGCACAGGCATGGCGTCTGCCCCGAAAATAGTGGGTGGCATAGCTGCAACGGATGAGATTTCAAGTGTAGATAAACCACTCACGCTGAAGGAACAGAAGCAACAGCAACTACTCGCCAAGCTGCATCCGTCCATCGCGGCTGTCGTCGAGCGTTTGAAGAACAAGAGCGCGACGCCCGACGCCACAGAAGCCAAGTTCATCCACGACGGCAAGGCCGAAGTGCAAGTCTGGCTCACGGACAAGACGCCGGAAGCTCTCGCGCAACTCAAGCAACTCGGCTTTGAAATCGTGCTCGACCCGAAGACCTCCAAGCTCGTCATCGGTCGCATCGCTATCGAGAAGCTGGAAGCGTTGGCGAAGCTCGACGCCGTGCGCTACATCGCGCCGCAAATGTCGGGCGGGTGATGCGCGCTCGTTGTTAAGAACGCGCCACGCCGGGAATTTTTTACACGGATGGAGAGGATGAACAGGATAAATGCCAGGATTGAAGAACCTGGCATTTATCCTGTTCATCCTCTCCATCCGTGTAGAACTTCTGATCAGCAGTTACGACGCGCTGACGATCTCGTAAACGATGTGGAGGCGCAATTCCTTGCCGACAACTTCGTGCCGGACTTCCCTCGCGCGCAGGCGCAAATCGTCGCCGCGCGTGATGGGAATGCGCGCTCCGAGTTGTTCGGCGCGGAGAATCTGGACGGGGTTGACGCGCTTATCAATCGTGTCCTGCACGAGTCCGGTCAGGCCGCCGCCGACAAGCGAGGTCGGCACGTTCTTCAAGTTCACGCCGCGCACTTCGATGCGCGCGTTGAGCGTCTGCTTCGTCCCGTCGAATTCCAGATTGAAGAGCGTGTCGGCCCAGCCCTCGAACCTCAGACAGCCGACGAGCGGAGCCGCGTAAGAGCCGCGAAACGCGACCGGCGCATAGATACGCCCGTCGTCGAAACGGACGGCGGTGCGCGTGCCCTTCGACTCGTGAATCAAAGTGATCTCGCTCGCGCACCCCCCGTTGCTCGACTCCGCGCCATCGCTGCGCGACAGTGGATATGACGGCGGATGAGGCTGCGTCGTGATAGCATCCAGCAACGCATTAAAGAACGACTCATTCAAGACCAATACGACCTCACCCGCCTGCGTCACATGCTCCGCACGCGCCGCTTTATCAACACGCGCATCCGTTAACTCACCCCCGCGCGCTTGATCGCATAACAGCACGCCCGCCATCAACGCGCACAACAACAACGAGACGCACCGCGTCATTCTCAATACACGCAACGCTTCACCTCCAATGAAAAAATGATGAATGCGGAATGATGAGTGATGAATTAAAGCAAAGAAGCTCCGCCCCAATTATTCATCACTCATCATTCCGCATTCATTATTCAAATTAAACTCCGCTCCTCACGATGTCGTGAATGCGAAGCAGTCCGACGCAACGCCCTCCCACATCCACGACGGGGAGGACGGAGATTTGCATCGGGCGATCTTCCATCAATTGCAGCGCGGCGTGCGCGAGCATGTCGGGCGCGACGACGACGGGCGACTTCGTCATCACCTGCGCGCTCGTCAATCCTTCAAGCCCGGCGAGTCCCGCGTTTTGCAGCGTCCGCCGCACGTCGCCGTCCGTGATGATGCCCGCGAGTTTGTCGTCCGCCTCAACCACGTTGACCGCGCCGAGTCCGCCGCGACTGATGGCCTGCAAGACTTCGAGCAAACTGTCCGACGCCGCGACCGTCGGATTCTCCGCGCCGCCGTGCATCACGTCGCTGACGCGCAGAGTCAGGCGTTTGCCGAGCCGCCCGCCCGGATGATTGAGCGCGAAATCTTCCGGCGTTAGTTCTTTAACGCTCATCAAAGTCATCGCCAGCGCGTCGCCGATGGCGAGGGCGACGGTCGTGCTCGTCGTCGGCGCGAGGTTGAGCGGGCACGCCTCCTGCGTCACCGATGCGTCGAGGCTCACGTCTGCGCGGCGCGCGAGCGTGGAGTCGAGTTGGCCGACGATGGCGATGATGGGCGTGCGCCTGTGTTGCAGGTAAGGCAGCAACTCGACGATCTCGACGGTCTCGCCGCTATTACTCAAAATCAAAGCCACGTCATCGCCGTTGACGATGCCCATTCCGCCGTGCAGCGCGTCGGTCGGATGCAGATAGACCGCCGCCGTGCCCGTGCTCGTTAGGGTGGCGGCTATTTTCTGCGCGATGTTGCCCGACTTGCCGACGCCGACGAGCACGACCTTGCCGCGACACGCGGCGAGCAGTTCGATGGCGCGCTCAACCTCCGACGCGCCGAGCCGCACGGCAGTCTCATTGATGGCCTCAGCCTCCATACGTAGCAGGCTCACGACCTGCGCGAGATATTCTTTCGTCATCAATTCACGTCCGACGCCGCTCCGAAATTGACCGCAACGATGATAAGCATACTTTGTCACCGCGCGTGAGAACAACTCGCAGAGACGCAGACAGCAAACGGTCGAGCGCGAGTTTGGGCAAGCATCGTTGAGACATGCGCCTGCGACATCACTCACTTTCGTTTATGCTGTGTTCATTGCGCGTTTATTTTCTGTTATAGACAACCGCTATAGGCTTCGACTATATTTCCGCTCTCTATTATCCCAATCAAAGTTACGGAGAACACTCTTTCATGGGACGCTTCAGCTTGATACCGAAAGAGGAACAGTATTTCTCTTTCTTCGGGCAGATGACCTCGCACATTCTCGACGCGGCGCGCGCGCTCAAGGCGATGCTCGCCGCCAGAGACGGCAGTTACGCCGAATCCGCCGCGCACATTAAAACCATTGAACACTCTTGCGACGAATTGACGCACTCTATCTCCACGAAGCTCAACACTTCTTTCATCACGCCCTTCGACCGCGAAGACATCTACGAACTCTCCGGCGCGCTCGACGACATCGTGGACTTGATAGACGACGCGGCGCGCGCGATGGTCATGTACAACGTCGCTTCGAGCACCACTTACGCGCAACAATTCGCCGACGTGATTCAACGCATGGCCGAGCAATTACACGAGATCGTCTCGATGCTCGAACGACCCGCCGGCATCAAGCCCAAACTCGTCGAGATGCACCGTCTGGAAAACGAGGGCGACGAAATTTACCACAAAGCCATCGCCGAACTTTTTCAAGGCTCGCCCGATGCGCTCAACGTCATCAAATGGAAAGACATCTACGAAAAGCTCGAATCCACCGTTGACCGCTGCGAAAATGTCGCCAACATCATCGAGAGCGTCATCATCAAAAACGCCTGAAAACAGTGATGAGTGATGAGTGATAAGTGATAAGAAGAAACGCCTTTTCTTTCTCATCACTTATCACTCATCACTCATCACCTTCCTCCTATGATTACCTTCGTCGTCATCATCATCCTCGTCGCGCTGGTGTTCGATTACATCAACGGCTTTCACGACGCGGCCAACTCCATCGCGACGGTCGTCTCGACGCGCGTGCTCTCGCCCGGCGCGGCTGTCATCTGGGCGGCCTTCTTCAACTTCGTCGCCTTCCTCGTGCTCGGTCAGGCCGTCGCCAAAACCATCGGCAAGGACATGGTGGACATCAAGGCGATTCCGCAGGACTGGCAACTGTGGGTACTGCTCTGCGGGTTGATCGGAGCTATCGTCTGGAATTTGATTACGTGGTACTACGGCATCCCTTCCAGTTCCTCGCACGCGCTCGTCGGCGGCTATGCGGGCGCGGCGGTGGCGGCGAGCGGCTTCGGCGTCATCCTGCCTTCAGGTTGGACGAAGACGGTTATCTTCATCGTGCTTTCTCCGCTCATCGGCGCGGTGCTTGGATTTTTGATTATGGTCGCGGTGATGTGGATTTTTCGTCGCTGGTCGCCGAGCCGCGTGGACACTTTTTTTCGTAAGGGACAACTTTTCTCCGCCGCGCTGTTCAGTCTCGGACACGGCGGCAACGACGCGCAAAAGACGATGGGCATTATCGCCGGTGTGCTCGTCGCATCGGGCTTGAATGCGAAAGCGACGCAGACCATCCCGCTCTGGGTCGTGCTTATCTGCCACGCGGCCATCGGACTCGGCACGCTCTCCGGCGGCTGGCGCATCGTTCATACGATGGGTTCGCGCATCACGAAGTTGAAACCTGTCGGAGGCTTCGCCGCGGAGTCCGCCGCCGCGCTCTCGATTATTGGCGTGACGCTCGGCGGCATCCCCGTCTCGACGACTCACACCATCACGGGCGCGATTGTCGGCGTCGGCGCAACGCGCAGGCTGTCAGCGGTCAAGTGGGGCGTGGCCGGTCGCATCGTCTGGGCTTGGGTTCTGACGATCCCGCTCGCCGCGCTTATCTCCGCCATCTCGTTCTGGATTTTCCGCGCGGTCAACGGCCTCGTTCATTGATGATGCGCTGAACGATTTTCCATCAACTTCTTTTCCATTCCGGGTATTGATTCAGAATTTATAGGGGTTTGCGATTGAGTGCGACTTGAGTGAAAGAATTTTCACCACAGAGGACACGGAGGGGCACAGAGGAAAGAGCGGAGGGTTGATGGTCTCCTCTGTGCCCCTCCGTGTTCTCTGTGGTTAATTCTCTGCCCGCATTCATTTGCAACCCTCAGTAAGACGAAGGGATAAAACCACGAAACAACACGAAAAGTAGTTCGTGTCTTTTCGTGGTTTTTCTTTTCTTTCGCAGCGGCTGTCGCAAAACCTAAATCACGACCTTGAAATACTGCCTAACTCCCTCTCGTCGTTCAGTATGGCAAGTGCGCCTGGCAAGACTCGAACTTGCGACTCCCTGCTTCGGAGGCAGGTACTCTATCCACTGAGCTACAGGCGCGTGGGGGCGAATTGTCGCACAGCGAGAGTTGATGTGCAAAAGTGACAGCGATTCATTGTGCGGCTACTCATCAACATCAAATATATCCGCTCTTCAAACCGCTTTCCTTTCAAATTCACCGGCTCGCTGGTCAACGTTTACCCTTCCCGTTATCATCCAAACGTCACTGCCCCCGCAGTCAACATCATATTTCCCGGAGGACTCATGCGAAGATTGAATTTATTCGGCCTCGGACTGCTTTGCATCATGCTGGTATCGCCGTTCCCGGCCACCATGCTGGCGCAGCAAGCCGCCAAAGGCGTCGCGACGACATCAACGAAGGCGACGACGGCAAGCGCGAAACCTTCCGCCGCCTTCAACGCCGAGCGCGAAGCGGCGACGCGCATCAACGCGGCGCAGATGAAGGAAGATTTATACTTCATCGCGTCCGACCAGATGGCCGGACGCGACACGCCTTCGCCCGGACTCGACGCCACGGCGAAGTTCATCGCCGAACGCCTCGCCAAACTCAAATACACTCCGAAGGGTGACAACAACACTTACTTTCAGCACATCGCTCTGCGCCGCAACGAGATTGATCAGGACAAGACGCGCGCCGAGTTGAACGGGCACGCTTTCAAAGTCGTGACAGACTTCGCGCCCGCCAGCAACAACAGTGGAGACGTGGAAGGCCAACTCGTCTATGTCGGCGACGGCTGGGTCATCAAGTCGAAGAACGTCAACGCCTACGAAGGGCTGGACGTGAAGGACAAGATTATGATCGTCGCGGGCAGCGCCACCGCTCCGCCGCCGGGCGTGAACGTGAGCGACTTGAAAGCGGGCGACTGGGAAAATCCCGTCAGCTACGCCGGGCATCATGGCGCGAAAGGCATCATCACCATTCCGCGCAACTATGACCGCGCGTGGCGTTTCGCCGTCAGGTCTGCCGCGCGCACGAGTTATCAAGTCGTGAGTTTTCGCGACGCGGGCGAGGTGGGCGATGAAGACGACGCCGAAGCGACGCAGATGCCCGGCAAGCTCCTGATGATTTTGCCTTCGACGGAAATGCTCATCACGCTCTTCGCGGGCGAGCAAACTGACGGCGCACAGTTGATGCAGGCGGCGCTCACGGGTCAAACGGGCAAAGGCTTCGCGCTCTCGCCTGACAAACGCCTGCGCCTCTCCGTCCACGTCAAAAGCACTCCAGCCAGCACGCAAAACGTCGTCGCCTTACTCGAAGGCCGCGACGCGAAACTCAAAAGCGAGTACGTCGCCTTCGGCGCGCACTATGACCACGTCGGCGTCGGGCGACCGGACAAAACCGGCGACACGATTTACAACGGCGCGGACGACGACGGCTCCGGCACGACCGCGCTGCTTGCGATGGCCGAAGCCTTTGCGCGCGGCCCGCGACCGCGCCGCTCGATTCTTTTCGTCTGGCACGCGGGCGAGGAAAAGGGACTCTGGGGTTCGCAGTATTTCACGGAGCATCCGACCGTCCCGCTCAATCAGTTCGCCGCGCAACTCAACATAGACATGATCGGTCGCAGCAAAAAGCCCGGCGACACCAACATCGAAAACAAGATGCTGACCGGCGCGGACGAGATTTACGTGATCGGCTCAAGGATGATGAGCACCGGCCTCGGCGATTTGAACGATCAAGTCAACCGCTCGTATCTCAATCTCAATTACAACTTTCACTACGACGAGCCGGGCGATACCGAGCGGCTTTTCTACCGCAGCGACCATTTCAACTACGCGCGCAAAGGCGTGCCCATCATCTTCTACTTCGACGGCGTCCACGAAGACTATCACCAGCCTTCGGACACGCCCGATAAGATTGATTATCAAAAGATGGAAAAGGTCGCGCGCACCATTTTCATCCTCGGCTCGGAGATCGCCAACGCGCCGCAGCGACCGCTCGTGGACAGAAAAATTCCCGCCGCGCAGTTGGAGCGATAGCCTTAACCGGAAGCGACGCAGAGCGCGTGACGTATAACAACACGCGCTTCTGCGTCGCTTCTTGACATCAACTCGCGCCACGTTTAATTTAACGCACCATGGGCCGATAGCTCAGTTGGTAGAGCAGATGGCTCTTAACCATCGGGTCGCAGGTTCGAGTCCTGCTCGGCTCATTCTCACTAATCAAGGGCGTCTTTCGAGACGCCTTTGTTTTTTCTGAGGCTCTCACTATGCAGCGAAGTAAATTCTGTCCTACCTGCGCTACACTTAAAAGCATTGCTGAATTTAACAGGGACAAGGCGCGCTCTGACGGGTTTCAATCTCAATGTAAAGAGTGCAAGCGAGTGGTACAGAGGAACTGGTACATTAAGAACAAGGCACGCCATGTCGCCAACGTCGCACGCCGTCGTCGTGCCGCCGAATGTGAAATCATCGGGCGACTCGTTGGTTACTTACTTCAACATCCGTGCATTGACTGCGGAGAAACTGATCCGGTTCTGCTTGAGTTCGATCATGTCCGAGGCAAAAAGCTGAACGCGGTTTGTAATCTCGTCAGACTTGGTTTTTGTTGGGATAAAATTGCCGCCGAAATTCAAAAATGTGAAGTGCGCTGTTGCAGATGCCACCGTTTGAAAACAGCCAAGCAATTCGGCTATCGCAAGATGTTGTTCATTACGGGTATGCACTTCTCATCAATCTATAAATAGATTCAAGCCCACCTCGGCTCACCTAAGAGACGGACAGCCACACGGTTGCCCGTCTCTTTTTGTCTTAACTCTGACGGACAAGCTATACTCTGCGCCACGACTTTCAACTTGTGCGGTCGGCCTTCTGCGGTCGCCGCTTCCGCCATCTTCTTTTACCGGGAGGCTCAACACACATGCGCGTAAACACGCACGCACGCTCTACCGTGTCGAAATTTGCGAGGCACATTGCCGCGCTGCTGCTCTGCTCATTGTTGATTAGCAACTTAACCGCGCTGGCGCAACTGACGCCGGGCGCGAATGCTCCCGTTCAATCGCGCGCGGCGATGACGAAAGACAACGTGCTCGGCTTTCTGCGCGGCGTCAGCCCCGAGCAACGCGCGATGAGCATGAACGTGCTCGTCGCGGCGATGCGGGACAGCGGCGTTGACTTTGAAGTCACGCCCGCCGTCGAACAGGAATTGCGCGATGCGGGCGCGACGCCGGAGTTAATCTCGACCGCACGCGCGAGCTATCGTCCGTCAAACGCCGCCGCGATGAGCATGGCTGCGCCGGGAGGCATAAAGCCGCCCGACAAAGAAAAAGATGCGGCGATGATTGACGATAAAACAGTCATCACCAAGCATTCGATCAACATCGGCGGACGCACGCTTCGTTACACCGTCACGACCGGCATGATGCCGCTCAAGAGTCTGACGGGCGACACGGAGGCGCGCATTTTCTATATCGCTTACACGGCGGACAACGCCGGCAACTCCGCGCAACGCCCGCTCATGTTTTCTTTCAACGGCGGCCCCGGCTCGGCATCTGTCTGGCTGCATCTCGGCGCGCTGGGGCCGAAGCGCGTCAAGATGCTCGACGACGGGTTGATGCCGCCGCCGCCTTATCAACTCGTTGACAACGAGCAGACTTGGCTCGACCAGACCGACATCGTTTTCATAGACCCCGTCGGCACGGGCTATAGCCGCGCGGCGAGGCCGGAACTCGCGAACAAGTATTTCGGCTTGCAGGGCGACATCCAATCCGTCGGCGAATTCATACGCCTCTATCTCTCGCGCAACGAACGCTGGCAGTCGCCGCTTTTCCTCGTCGGCGAAAGCTACGGCACGACGCGCGCATCCGGTCTCTCCGGTTATCTCATCGAGCACGGCATCGCCTTCAACGGCATCATCCTCGTCTCGACGATCATGAATTTCCAGACCGCGCGCTTCGCCAGAGGCAACGATTTGCCGTACATACTTTTTCTTCCGACCTACACCGCTATCGCCTGGTATCACAAAAAACTCTCGCCCGACTTGCAGGGCAATCTACGCAAGACGCTCGACGAGGTGGAGCGTTGGGCGGCGACCGACTACTCCGCCGCGCTCGCCAAAGGGGGCAGCCTGACCGCCTCCGAGCGGCAGGACGTGATTGACAAACTCTCGCGCTACACGGGACTCAGCAAGCAATACGTTGACGACAGCGACCTTCGCATCGAGATCAATCACTTCGACAAAGAACTGCTGCGCGACCAGAAGCGCACGGTCGGACGGCTCGACGGACGCTTCAAAGGTTTGGACGCGCTCAACGTCTCCGAGACGCCGGACTTCGACCCCAGTCTCGCCGCCATTCGCCCGCCCTACACGGCGGCGTTTAATAACTATGTGCGCGGCGAACTCGGTTTCAAGTCAGACCTCGAATACTACATTCTCGGCGGCGGCGTCGGACGTTGGGACTTCGGCATAGACAACGGCTACGCCGATACGAGCGAAGCTCTCCGCAGCGCGTTCGCGAAAAATCCTTACATGAAATTGTTCGTCGCTTCGGGTTATTACGATCTGGCGACGCCGTACTTCGCCACGCGCTACACTTTGTCGCACATGGGACTCGACCCCAGCCTCAACAACAACGTCCAGACAGGCTTCTACGAGGCCGGCCACATGATGTACATCGAGAAAAATTCGCTCGCGCAACTCAAGCGCGATGTGTCTTCCTTTATCCAGAGCGCGCTCGTGAATCGCTAATCACAATCGCGCGCGTTCATGTGCAATTCTCTTCAGGCAACGAAGACTCGCACATGAACGCGCGCCTGATTGCTTCTAGCTGACAATCTTTTTCACTGCCTTCACAAAATTCTTCACGTCATCTTCCGTCGTGTCGAACGCCGTCATCCAGCGGACTTCGGAAGTCTGATCATTCCACACGTAGAAAAAATATTCGCGCTGCATGGCTTCGACGAACTCTCGCGGCACGGATGCGAAGACGGCGTTGGACTCAACCGGGCGCGTGATTTTTATTTGCAGCACATCGCCAGTAAGTTCTGCGAGGAGTTGCGCCATGCGGTTGGAGTGCGCGGCGTTCCTGCGCCACAGTTCGTCTGTCAGAAGTGCAGTGAATTGCGCGGCGATGAATCGCATCTTGGAGGAAAGCTGCATTCCCTGTTTGCGCGTGAACTTGAAATCACGCGCGAGTTTTTTGTCGAAGAAGACGACTGCCTCACCGTACATCATCCCGTTTTTCGTCCCGCCGAAAGAAAGCACGTCAACGCCCGCATCCTTTGTTAAGGCCTTCAACGAAACGTCCAGATGTGCCGCCGCGTTGGCGATGCGCGCGCCGTCCACATGCAGAAACATTTCGTGCCCGTGCGCGAAGTCTGACAGCTCTTTGATTTGCCGCGCTTGATAGACTGTGCCCAACTCGGTCGCCTGCGAGATGGAAATCACTTTCGGTTGCGCGTGATGCTCGACGCCTTTGACGTGCAGCACCGGCTCGATTGAAGCAGCGTCGAGTATGCCGTTCGTCGCCGGCGTTGTGAGCAGTTTGCACCCAGTGAAATTCTCCGGCGCGCCGCATTCATCCACGTTGATGTGCGCCGTCTCCGCGCATACGACGGCGTGATGTGGCGCGGTCATGGACTTCAACGCCAGCACGTTCGCGCCCGTCCCGCCGAAGACGTAGAAGACTTCGATGTCGTCGCCGAACTGTTCTTTGAATTTTGCGTCTGCCTGCGCGGTGTAAGCATCGTCGCCATAAGCGATGACGTGTCCGTCGTTGGCCGCGATGATGGCTTCGAGAAGCTCCGGGTGGACTCCGGCGTTGTTGTCGCTGGCGAAACCGCGTGTGGGTGTCATGCCTGATTTTTACAGGCGGAGTGTCGCATCGGTCAACATCTTTCGGATGATTGCCGGACATCAGCTTTCCGATCTCAATGCTCGACGCAGCACATCGCAATTTTTCCATCAAGCACAATGTTTCATGCGTGAAACATTGTGCCAAGCGCGCCGTTTCATGTTATCATGTCATCCATGAAAACTTTGGCGAAGAAACAAACCTTTTCGAATGTTCATCAATTTACGCCGGCGGAACAGAGGTCTGCGCGCGCCGAGCGCGTGAGAGTTGAAGAGGCCGAGCCTTACGGCTGGATCGCGCGCTCGGAAGAAGGTAACGGCGGCGGGCAGCTTTATCATTTATTCTGCGACCCGCAGACGAGGCATCTGGCCTGCACCTGCGCGGATTTCATCTATCGCGGAAACGCCGAGCCGGGTTTTGAATGCAAGCACGTCGTGGCGACGTTGAAATTTATCGCCGGGTGGTATCTGCGGAATGAATATGACCATCACGAGCAACGCGCGCGAGTCGCATGAGCTGCGATGACCGGCACAATCATCTGACCTTGCGCGTGAGACGCATCACCCGTCCACACAGAAATGCGCCGGTGAACTTTGTCGAGTTCACCGGCGCAGCTTTTTTCTCAACTCTGAAATATTATTTCGCGACGTACAGATCGGGAAACTGCTTGCGAAGGTCTGCGACTTTGGGAAGGTCGTTGACCGCGATGTAGGCATCATCGGGATGCAGCGTGGCGTAGTTCTGGTGATAATCCTCAGCCGCGTAAAAAGCATTGAGCGATGAGACCTGCGTCGCGAGCGGTCGTCCGAAGGCTTTGGCCTGATTCAGTTGCTCGACGTAAGCCTGCGCGATGCGTTGCTGTTCCTGATTCGTGAAAAAGACCGCCGAGCGATATTGCGTCCCCGAATCCGGGCCTTGACGGTTCAACTCCGTCGGGTCATGCGCCACAGAGAAAAAGATTTTGAGAAGCTGTCCATAAGAAATTTGCGACGGATCATATTTGACCTGCACGGATTCGGCGTGCCCGGTGTTGCCCATGCTGACCATTTCGTAATGAGCCGTCTTCGCCGCGCCGCCGGAATAGCCGGAGGTCGCGCTCTTCACGCCCTTGACGTGTTGAAAGACGGCCTGCACGCCCCAGAAACAGCCTCCCGCGAAGACAGCGGTCTGCTCGCCTTTAGCAGTGGCGAGCGGCGCATCCACGACCGGGTTGGGAATCGAGACAGCGACATTAGCAATCGCCGCGCTGCACGCCAGCGACGAGATGAGAGTTAAGATGGCAAGAATACGGAACAGAGAATGAGACATCCACGACCTCCTGAGCAATTCGAGTTTTATCTTCCAAACTTCATAATACCGATAAAGAGTAGATTCATTCCCGAACTTGAAAGTTGTATCTGCGAGTCACCGACGGGCGCGGCTCAACACACAGACGCCGCGTGGCGACTGTCGCACTGTTCATCTTTTAAGAGTGGGTAATGGCTAGATTTGACGTGGCAGGTTGTGAGCAGCGCGTAACTGAAATGTGCCGCGCATCTCGTGCAAAAGAAAAGCCGCGCGTCAATGAATGGCGAGCTTTTTCTCGGACAACATGCGCTGCCAGAGGACGCTTTCGTCGGGGAAAGTCACGTCTGCTCCGTCGCGCAAAATGGCGGCGGCGATGACGATGGAGTTCAAATCCTTGAACACGTCGTCGCACGTCGGGCAGAGCGAGAGGTGCTCGCTGACGCCGTTCCTGTTCGTCTCGTCGAGCGCGCCCACGCGGTACTCGCTCAACAGTTCCAGACTCTGTGCACAGTCCATATTCCTAATCCCCTTAATTTTGGCGTTGCTCGCGGCCACAGATTGAGGCCGAAGATTACTTTGATGCTGTTTGCTGCCTGATTAATTGCCTGAGCTTCAGACGAGCTTTGTGAAGTTGTGATTTCGACGTGCCCTCGGCCACTTTCAGCATCCGCGCGATCTCTTCATGCTCGTAGCCTTCGATGTCGTGCAGGACGAAGACGGTGCGATAGCCGGGCGGCAGTTGACCGATGGCATTCTCCAGCGCGATGCGATCAACGACGGGCATGGCGTTCGGATTTTCCGTGCCCTTGACGATCTGGATGGGCGTCTCGCCTTCTTCGGTCGTGAGTTCGGAGCGCGTGCTGCGTTTGCGGAAATGCATCAAGACTTGATTAACAGTCATCCGGTGCAGCCAAGTCGTAAACGCCGACTCGCCGCGAAAGCTGCCGATCTTGCGGAAGAGATTGACGAAGACTTCCTGAGTCATGTCTTCGGCCTCCGTCGGATTGCCCATCATGCGAAGCGAGAGCAGATAGACACGGCGGAAGTGTCGTCGGTAAAGCTCCTCGAATGCCTGACCGTCGCCGGCGGCTGACTTGCGCGCCAACTCGACATCCGACTCCTGCGGTTTTTCGACTTCGACAACACTCACAACAATAGATTCCTTCGCTTCAAAGTTTCCAATGTTCGGGGATTATCCACGAATTCCGCGCAAATGGGAAACTATCTCTGTTTTCAGTCGCGCATCCGGCATCCGGCAAAAAACAATGCGCGAGAACTCAAGGAAGAATTCCCGCGCATTTGTTTCAGTCAAGTGATTCGTATCTTGCGCCCTCGCCTATTCGCTCAAGTCCTGATTGAAAGGTTTGAGCAGGCGCGCGCGCGACGGATGACGGAGTTTGCGTAGAGCCTTCGCCTCAATCTGGCGTATGCGCTCGCGCGTCACGTCGAAGTTCTTGCCGACCTCTTCGAGCGTGTGCTCTTCGCCCTGCGGGCCGAGGCCGTAACGCAGCTTGATGACCACCTCTTCGCGCGGGCTGAGTGTCGCCAGCACCTCGTCCGTGACGTGGCGCAGATTTTCGATGACGACCGAATCAGCCGGACTCATCTTCGACTTGTCCTCGATGAAATCGCCGAGATGCGAGTCTTCCTCTTCGCCAATCGGCGTCTCAAGGCTGATCGGCTGCTGCGCCATCTTGAAGACGCTGCGAACCTTTGAGACGGGCATGTCCACGCGCTGCGCGATTTCCTCGCTCGTCGGCTCGCGCCCGAACTCCTGCACCAGAGCGCGCGAAGTACGGACGAGTTTGTTAATCGTCTCGATCATGTGGACGGGAATGCGAATCGTGCGCGCCTGATCCGCTATCGCGCGCGTCACGGCCTGACGAATCCACCACGTCGCGTAGGTCGAGAATTTGTACCCGCGCCGCCACTCGAACTTATCCACCGCTTTCATCAAACCGATGTTGCCTTCCTGAATCAAATCGAGAAACGGCAGACCGCGATTCGTGTACTTCTTGGCAATCGAGACGACGAGACGCAAATTCGCCTCCGTCAACTCGCGCTTGGCCTCTGCGGTTTCATGCTCGCCGATGACGATAGTCTGATGCGAGCGTTTGATTTCGACGGGCGCGACGTGACGGTCAATCTCAATCTGTTTGAGGCGTCGCTTGGCCGCGTTCAACTGACGCTTGTATTCCTTTTCCGTGTCCGGCTTGATGCGCTTGTTTTCGAGCTTGTCGCTCAACTTGGTAATCTCGCGCTCCGCCGTTCGCACTTCCCTGAAGACGGCGGCGATAGCTTTGATGAGACGCTGTCGCGCGTCCTCCTTCAAGCTCAATTCCTTGATTTCGCGCGCGATTTCGAGCCGCGTGCGCGCCAGCTTGCGACGCAGGCGCAGAAGTTTTTTCGACTTCTTGCCGCGCAACAACTGCATCTCGGCGCGGAACTTCTCCAATTCTTTGAGTCCCTCGCGGAAATGCTTGTCAATTTTGCGTATGCTTTCGAGCGTCCACTGTAAATACTCTTCCGCCTTATCCTCAGACTCTTCCGATACGTCGGCCTGATCCGAGAAAGTGACGGCCTCGCGAATGTTGACCGTGCCCGCTTCGAGCGCCGCGCCGAGCTTCAAGAGTTCGGCGATGGCAATAGGCGAGCGCGAAATTGATTTGTGCGTCTTGACTTGCCCGCGCTCGATGCGTTGTGCAATCGAGACTTCCTGCTCCCTCGTCAACAAAGGCACAGTGCCCATCTGGCGCAGGTAGACGCGCACAGGGTCGGCGGACTTTTCGTCCTCGCCGGCTGACAGGTCTAACTCTTCGACATCTTCCGGCGTCGCCTCGTCCTCGTCCGCCGCCAGCGACGCGACTTCGGCGATGAGTCGTTCCTCTGATTCCTCGCCCGTTATCGTTGACGCCTCTATCTTGTGCAGCACGTCGTCAATATCGCCCGACGAGATCGGGTCTTCCTGGATGTTTTCGCTGAACGACTCGAAGCGCGCAAACTTATCTCCGTCAGATTCTATAATTCCCATTCCGTTCTGATTCTTCATCGCCATAATCTGATTTTTCGTCCCCCTCACGCGCCCCTCTCCACAAACTGTAGGTAACGCGCTCTGACCGCGACAATTAGATGCCTAAATAAGATGTTACGTTGTGCTAACTTACACCTTACCTGTACTGATGCAAAAATGCGAATAAAAAGTTAAGACAGCGACTGATGATGCGTCTGCCGCCTTCCCGAAAATCAGGTCAGCCGTTCATTTTTGGAGACTTTTCACACGGAATTTACTTTCTACGTTTTGGAGTCTCAAGATGTTTTGCTCTTCACGCACATGAACGAATTGCGACCGCGATTTTCACTCGATCATCGCTCAAGATTGGCGCGCTTGCGAGATTCTTTTTGTGTTAGGCTTGAGTTTCATGGGCTGGCTTAATGGTGACAGACAGGACGAGGCGCAGAGCATCGAAAATCGCGCGCTGTGGTGGCTCATCGCGGGGCGGATGGCGGTGGCGTGCGTGCTGCTCGCGGCCAGCGCGCTGCTGGCACGCTTTTGGATGCAAAACGGCGTGGATCATGTCTCTTTCCACGAAGCTCTCCCGATAGCGCTCGCCGGGATGGCGCTGTCTCTCATTTACGTGCTGGCGTTGCGGTTCAGAAATTTCTCCCACACGACGCAATCCGGCACGCAGTTTTTCTTCGATGTCCTGCTCGTCACATGGCTTGTCTGGACGACGGGCGATGTCCACTCACCTTACGCCGCGCTTTACATCATCGTTATCGCCATCACCAGTTTCTATCTGGGCGCACGCGGCGCGCTGTTGATTTCCGTCGGCTGCGCGTTCTGTTACACGACGGCGATGCTTTCGCTGGCGACGGGCTGGCTGATGAAAAGCGGCGTGGAGACTGTTAATACTCCGCTGGCAGAGGCGGTCTGGGCTATCGGTTTCAACGACGTGGGCTATCTCGTCGTGGGGTTGCTGGCGGCGCGGCTCTCCGGGCGGCAGGCGCGCTCCGACGTGCAACTTATCGAAGCGACGAGCGCGCTCGCAACTCTTCGCGCGCTGCACGAGCGCATCGTCGAGTCAATTCGCTCCGGCGTGATTACGACCGACCTTGAACGGCGCATCTATACGGTTAACGCGGCGGCTGAAGAGTTAATCGGTTACGTGTCTGAAGACCTGCGCGGCAAGGATGTCTCCATCATTTTCGGCGACATCACGGAGCAGATAGACGACTCTCTGCGCTCTGCGGCAGACGATGCGGCGAGTCCGCGCTACGAATCCGAGTGTCTGACGCCGGAAGGCTTTCGCGTGCGGCTCGGCTACAGCGTCTCGCCCCTGTCCGCCGAAAACGGTGAGACGACGGGACTCGTCATCACCTTTCAAGACCTGACCGACATCCGCGCGATGGAAGAGACTTCGCGGCGGCAGGAGCGACTCTCGGCGGTCGGGCGCGTGGCCGCCGGCATCGCGCACGAAATACGCAACCCGCTCGCGGCGATGCGCGGCTCGATTCAAGTCCTCAAGGCGGAGATGCCCGCCGATTCCGCGCAGTCGGAGTTGATGGAGATCGTGCTGCGCGAATCCGACCGCCTCAACCGCATCATCACGGACTTTCTGACTTACGCGCGCCCACGCACCGTCTCGCTCGTCGAGTGTGATCTGCGCGAACCTCTGCGCGAGACTTTCACGCTGCTCCGGCACAGCCCTGAGATGCTCGACGGCCATCAACTCGAAGAAGCATTGCCGGACGAACCCATCCGCGCGCTGGCCGATGAAGCCGCCATCAAGCAGGTCTTCTGGAATCTCTCGCGCAACGCCCTCAACGCGATGCCGGACGGCGGCACGCTCCGCGCCGAATTGGAGCGCGCGGGACAGGCGCGCGTCCGCATCACTTTCACAGACACCGGGCGCGGCATGTCGCCCGCGCAGGTCGAGCGTCTGTTCGAGCCGTTTTCATCCTCCACGACGGGCGGGACGGGACTCGGACTCTCCATCGTCTATCAAATCGTCCGCGATCATGGTGGTACAATCAACGTCCGCAGCCGCGAAGGTCATGGCACGACGATCACCGTCGAGTTGCCGCAGAAGTAGAGTTAAGATGGCGCGAAATTTTTCGTGACCCGGAGAAAATGGAGATGAGAGAATGAGCGACGAAGAGACACAAAGAACCATGCAGTTCATTCTTAACCAACAGGCGCAGTTTGCTACCAATCAACAAAAGTCGGACGAGCGAATCTCAAGACTCGAAGATGTGGTCGGCAGGTTGGCGACCGCCACGCTCAATCGCTTCGAGAGTACAGACACGCGCATCTCGTCTCTTTCTGAAGACGTTGACGCGAAGTTTGCCGCCCTTGTTGACTCGCAGATTAAAACCGAAGAGAACATCCGAAACTTAACGGCGGTCGTTGACCATTACTTTAGTAAATGGCGCAATGATCAGCAGTGAGCAGATAGCGCACCGGCAAAAGGCCGGTTGAGAAGTTATGGCGAATCTCCTGATAGTTGATGACGAGCAAGGAATGCGGCAGCTTTTGTCGCTGGTCTTTTCACGCGCGAATCATCAAGTGCGCGTGGCTGAAAACGGCACGCAGGCGCTGGCCGCGCTCAAGCAGGAGCCAGCCGACCTCATCGTCTCGGACATCAAAATGCCGGACATGAGCGGCATCGAATTGCTGCGCGCCGTGCGCGAATTTCTGCCCGACGTGGCCGTGATTATGATGACGGCCTTCGCCAGCGTGGAAACCGCGCGCGAGGCGTTCAAGCTCGGCGCGGATGATTTCATCCAGAAGCCTTTCGACGTTGACGAGTTGAAGCTGATCGTCGAGAAGGCGCTCGAACGCCTGCGCCTCTTGCAGGAGAATCGCGCCTTCAAACGCGCGCAACGCGAGCGCGGGCGGCTCGATCAAATCATCGGCCATTCGGCGCGGATGCAGGCCGTCTATCAAATGATCGAGGCGGTGGCCGCCGTCGGGTCAACCGTGATAATTACGGGCGAGTCCGGCACGGGCAAAGAAATGGTGGCGCGCGCCGTCCACAATCTCAGCCCGCGCGCCGACAAACCTTTTATGCCGATTAACTGCGGCGCGTTCACCGAGACGCTGCTCGAATCGGAACTCTTCGGCTACACGCGCGGCGCGTTCACGGGCGCGACCGCCAACCGCAAAGGACTCTTCGAGGCGGCTCAAAGCGGGACGATTTTCCTCGACGAAGTGGGCGAGATGTCGCCGACGATGCAAGTCAAACTTTTGCGCGTGCTGCAAGAGCGCAAGGTGCGACCCGTCGGCGCGCACGAAGAGACGGAGATTGACACGCGCGTCATCGCTGCCACGAACCGCGACCTCTCTGCGATGGTCAAACAGGGCGGCTTTCGTGAAGACCTCTTCTATCGCATCTCCGTCATTCCCATCGAACTCCCCCCCTTGCGTGAAAGGCGCGAAGACATCCCCGAACTGATCGAGCACTTCGTCCAAAAATTCTGCGCTCTGACGGGACGCAGCGTCGGCGTCTCGGAGGGCGCGCACGAATTGCTCGAACGCTATGCATGGCCGGGCAACGTGCGCGAGTTGGAGCACACCATCGAACGCGCCGTCGCGCTCGAACGCACGGAGATGATTCAGGCCGACTCGCTGCCGCAGTCCATCACGAATTACAATCCGGCGCGCGTCGCGTCCTCCGCCTTCGAGTTGCCCGAAGACGGCATCAACCTCGTCGCGCATCTCGATCACCTCGAAAAGAGTTACATCCTCGAAGCCCTCCAACGCACGGGCGGCAACCAGACGCGCGCCGCTGAAGTTCTACATCTCTCCGTGCGCTCGCTGCGTCATCTTCTCGACAAGCACGGCATACGCAATCTAACGGCGCAACTGCGCTCGGACGCTGTCGGACGCGGCAACTCCGAATAGTTGAATGACGCAGCCCGATTCCAACGTCTCCGAGTCCTTCAACTGTTCCACCATTCCCTTACTCCGACCGGCGCGAAAACTGGAACGACACGCGCGCGTTTCCAGGATTCAACCCTCCGCATTTCCTTTTATTCGTTAATTGAACCAGCCGTCCGGGAGTTGGCAAATTTCGTCATCCCACGCCTGACGAAATTTGTTACCGGGTAACTTTACGTCACTTCATCAGACACTGTGCAGAACTGCTCCACGAGCGCGAAACCCGCGTGTTCAGTCGAATAATCGAGAAATTGCTGAATGCTTGCAGGACGTGGCACGGCTCTTGTTATGGTTCTGTCCGACCGAATCGCGAACTGCGCGGCACGTAGCCTGAGGCGATGACCGACAGCGCGAGAACTTTTACCACTCGACCAAACTCCAAGGAGCATCCAGAAAAGAAATGCAAAAGAACAACAGCCAGAAGGGCTTCTCGCTCATCGAACTTCTCATCGTCGTCGCGATTATCGGCATCATCGCCGCCATCGCTATTCCTAACCTGATCGCCTCCAAGCGCGCCGCCAACGAGGCTTCGGCCATCGCCAGCGTCCGCACCATGACAGGCGCTGAAGCGACCTATGCCAACACCGCCGGTTCGGGCGCGTATGGCGATTTGACGGCGCTCAAAGGTCAGGGACTGATTGACTCCGTGCTCGGCGGCGGCGCGAAGAGCGGATTCAACTATGCGGCCACAGCGACCGGCAGCGGTACTGCGGCTTCCCCCTATGCTTACGTCCTCGGCGCTGCGCCGCAGGCTTACTCCGGTGCGACCGCGACCGGCACGCGCCAGTTCACCTCTGACGCAACAGGCGTGATCTATGCCGCCGCTGCTTCTTCAACGACTGCGCCGACCACCACGTCCGGCTCGCCCATCGGCAACTAACCTGAAGGATTCAAACCTCCACCTCAAGCGCAGCGCGATTGTTATGTGACACATAGACATCGCGCTGCGCTTTCATTTAGCACACCTACAAAATCAGAGACGATGACCGGGAGTGCGAGATTTTCCTCGAAATTTTTTGAAGGAGCGTCTAGAAAAGAAATGCAAAAGAACAACAGCCAGAAGGGCTTCTCGCTCATCGAACTTCTCATCGTCGTCGCGATTATCGGCATCATCGCCGCCATCGCTATTCCTAATCTGGTCGCCTCCAAGCGCGCCGCACATGAAGCATCGGCCATCACCAGCGTCCGCGCGCTCACGACCGCCGAAGCGACTTACGCCAACACCGTCGGCAACGGCGGCTATGGTGACCTGACCGCGCTGAAAGGTCAGGGACTGATTGACTCCGTGCTCGGTAGCGGAGCCAAAAGCGGCTACAATTTCGCGGCCACCCCGTCCGGCAATGGCACTGCTGGTTCTCAATACGCTTACGTTATCGGAGCCGCGCCACAGGATTTCGCCACTCTGTCAGCGACCGGCACGCGCCAGTTTACCTCCAACACGCCCGGCGTCATCTATGCCATCGCCGCGACCACAAGCACGCCTCCGACCGCCACGTCCGGGACACCGCTCGGCAACTAATCTACAGCCTTCAACTTCACGCACGACGCGCAGTTCGACCTCGCTGTATTCAGGTTACATGACCGCGCTTTGCCACCTCACGCCAGTGATCTCGAACTCCGCATGAAGCTCCTCTTTCGGCAATTCCAAAGCGCGCCATTTTTGATTCTCGCCGCACTGTGGCCGCTTGTTTTACTCACGCCGCATCTGCCGGGACTCCCGCGCCCGTCCATCAGCGGCTTGCCGTGGCGACAAGAGTTACTCTTCTCACTTTTGCTCTGCCTGACGCTCGGCTTCATCATCAGACGCACGCGCTCGATGTGGCAGTCGCAGACGGGAGACGCGCCTTTCGATTTCCCTCTCATCAATCTTCGCCTCCTTTTGTACGGCGGATTTTTTTGCGTCTGGGTCTGGCTCTCCGCCCTGTGGAGCGCGCAACCGTCAGCCGCCGCGCATCTCGCCTTTCAGTGGAGCGCGTTCATCATCTTCCTCGCACTCATGTCAAGCGCGCACGCCGCACGCCCGCGTGTCGTGCAGGTATCCTTCAAAACTCTCGGCGCAATCGTCTGGATACTGGCAATCGCGTGCGCCGTCGAGTCGTGGTTCGGCGCGCCGTTGACTGACGGCAACGCCCGCAGCGACCTTAAACCGATTCTGCGCGGCTCCGGCGGATTCGGCGAGATCATGGCCGTCGCGTCTATACTCTTCGCCGCACTCGCACTGCAACAAAAACGCCCGCGCCGCGCTCTCATCTGCGGCATGACGGCGACGCTCGCCTGGTTGGGCACGCTGCAATCGCTTGAACGCGCGCCACTCATCGGCGCGTCCGCCGGGCTGATACTCTTCTTCACCGTGTCGCTCTTGAAACGCAACTGCCGCCCGCGCCGACTCTCCCATCTTGCATTCCTCGTCGCCGCTTTCGCCTGCGTCCTGCTCTTGCAGACGGCTTTGCTTTCGACTCCTGAAACTATCGTGCCCGGCGCGCCGAACCAGCCGACACACGATGTCTCGACGCTCTCGCGACTGCAAGGCGGACTCGACAACGACGCGAATACGCACGTCCGCCTGTTGTACTGGGGCATCGGACTTGAGATGTTGCGCGCGCACCCTCTGCTCGGCGTGGGCGGCAACAACTACGAGGTCGCGTACCCGGAAGCGCGCGCGCAATTTTCCGCACGCCACCCGGACAGCCCGCTCGTCGCTCTCAACGATTACCTGCTGGCCGTCTATGCACATAACGAGTACGTGCAGATGCTGGCCGAACTTGGCATCATTGGGTTCTCTCTCTTCGCGATTTTCGGCGTCGCGCTGCTCCTGACTTTCCTGCGTGCGTTGAAGCATCCGGCGCAGGCGCGCGTCGCGCTCGGCGCGGGCGCTGGAATGCTGGCCTTCGCCATCAGTTCAGGCGCGAGCGCGTCTTCGTTCAGATACTTCGGCGGCGGGCTGCTCTTCTTCTTCGCGGCATCCGTCGTGGCGCGCGTCGCCGCCCACGTTAACGTCGCCGCGCACGCGAATGAAAGCGCGACTCAAGCACGACGCGCATCTACCAGTTTCAAATTTTCACGTCAGCGCGCCGCCATCACAACAGCGTGGTGCGCCTTCGCGTTGACGCTGGCGATGCTCTGCGCCTTCAGCGCGCAGGCCGCAAGCTCGATGCTGCATGGCCTCGCGCAGACGAGCGTTGATCGCACGCGCGCGGAAACTCTCTATCAAACCGCGCTGCGCCTCGATGGTTCGAGCGCGGGGACTCATTACAGTTACGGGATGTGGCTCGTCTCTGGCGACCGCGTGACGGAAGCTGTGCCGCATCTGCGCTTCGCCGTCGCGCGCGGACTCAACACCTCGACCTGCTATGCTTATCTCGCCGGTGCGGAAGACGCATCCGGCGACGTGAAGGCGTCCGAGCAGACGCTGCGTGAAGCCGTCCGCATCTATCCGCGCTCCGTCTTCCTGCGTGTCCGTCACGTCGCGGAACTTGAGCGCGCGGGCCTCAACGAAGAGGCCGGGATGGAAATGTCCGCCGCAATCTTGTTAGACTCTCGTGCGGCGCGCGGCTGGTATCAACTGATCGTCAATGATATTGACGCCGCCCTCGTCGCCACCAGAGCGGACGCCGGCATTGCGACGCCCGGCGAGTTAGAGCCGCAGGACGCCGTCTTTGCTGTGCTGGCGGAAAACGAAAAGCGTTTCCCCGACTCTGCCAGAACGGGCTGGCGCGCGTTGATGCGTAATACGAAATTTTGACGGACACTAAACTCGATGCCCGAAGAGAGCGTCACCATCACCACACGGCAGACACACGAGCGCGTTACAAGCGTCGCCACTGATACCGCCGCCACTGCTGCCACTCCGTCTTCCCGCACCATCCCGCGCGTGCTGGCGATTGCGCGCAACACATTCCGCGAAGCCGTGCGCGACCGCGTACTCTATAACCTCGTGCTCTTCGTCCTGCTCCTGACGACGGGCGCGATTTTTCTCGGCGAATTGTCCGCGTCGCAGGAAGCGAAAATCATCGTTGACATGGGACTGAGCGCGATTCTTTTGTTCGGCGCGTTCATCGCGCTCTTCGTCGGCGTCGGATTGGTTTACAAGGAAATCGAGCGGCGCACGATCTACGCGATTTTCTCGAAGCCGGTGGGACGCGGCGAATTTCTCGTCGGCAAGTATCTCGGTCTGTGCCTGACGCTCGCCGTCAACGTCGCCATCATGGGCGCGGGCGTGTCTCTCGCGCTTGTTTACGTCAAAGGCGGACTCGATTCGCTCGTCTGGACGATCTGGCCGGCTATCGCGCTCATCCTGTTGGAGCTGATGATACTCGTCGCCGTCGCGCTTCTCTTCTCTTCGTTCTCCTCGCCCGCGCTCTCGGCCTTGTGTACTTTCTTCGTGTTCATCATCGGCCACTTCAGCGCGGACTTAAAAATTTTCGCCGCCTCGCTCGGCACATCTGCCGCGCGCATCTTATTCGGCGCGCTCTATTATCTGTTGCCGAATCTCTCGCGCTATTCATTCATCACCGCCGCCGCGCACGGGCAGACGCCGACGGTCGAATCGTTCCTCGCCGCGTTAATCTACGGCCTCATCTACGTCGCCGTCCTGCTCGCCGCCGCCACGCTCATCTTTAACCGGCGCAACTTCAAATGACAGATCACAGCGACAACCCGGACACGGCAAGGATGGACGACAAACGCACGCCGTCTTTAACACTGTCGTCGTCAACGTCGCCGTCATCACGTCGCCTGCAACGAAGAGACGTGTGGCCTCTGTTGATCGTCGTCTGCGGTCTTGCGCTCGTCTTCTTCATCGCGCGTTGGACGGAGGCGCATCTCCCCGTCGCTGATACTTTCACGACGGAGGACGAAGAGTTATACGTCTCGCCGGAGACGGCGCGGCGCATGAGTCTCGGCTTCAACGGCCTCATCGCAGATTGGTACTGGCTGCGCTCGCTTCAGTACGTCGGCCACAAGATGACGAGCCATCAGGAAAAAATTCAACTCGACGACTTGCACGCGCTCAACGCGCGACAACTTGCGCCGCTGCTCGATCACGCCACGACGCTCGACCCGCAATTCACCGCTGCCTACGAATATGGCGCGGTCGTCCTGCCCGCGATTGACGCCGAAGCCGCGCTGCGTCTGACGGAGAAAGGCATTCGCGCCAATCCGCAAAACTGGCGGCTCTATCAACATCTAGGTTTCATCTACTGGCAGCAGTCGCGCTTCCGCGAAGCGAGCAAAGCTTACGGCGCGGGCGCGAAACAACCCAGCGCGCCTTTCTGGATGAACGCGATGGCGGCGCAGATGGAAGCGCGCGGCGGCAGTCGAGACACGGCGCGCGACATTTACCTGCACATGTCTGCCGAAGGCGACGACGAGCAAATCAAGCTGCTCGCCAAAAAGCGTCTGCTCCAACTCGATTCGCTCGACGAGCGCGATGCGATACGCCGCGTCCTCATCGAATACAAGACGAGCAACTCGCGCTGTCCCGCCGCGTGGCGTGAAGTCGCGCCCGCTTTACGCGCCGCCAGACTCAAGCTCGACGCGAGCGGCGCACCGCTTGACCCGACTGGACTGCCATACGTGCTCGACGCGAGCGCGTGTGATGTCACACTCGATGCGCGCACGCAGATTCCGCAACAGTAAATTTCAAGGGACGGACACAAACGATGGCGCACGCGGTTGAAATCAACAATCTGACGAAAGACTATGAAGTCGGCTTCTGGCGTAAGCGAAAGGTGCGCGCGCTCGATGGCTTGTCGCTCGCAGTCGAGCGCGGTGAGATTTTTGGTTTCCTCGGCGCGAACGGCGCGGGCAAAACGACGACCATCAAGCTGCTCATGCGTCTTATGTCTCCGACCGGCGGCAGCGCGCAGATTCTCGGACGCGACATCGGCGACATTTCGATGCACGCAAACATCGGCTACCTGCCGGAGCATCCTTACTTCTACGACTACCTGACGGCGCGCGAATTTCTGGAATACTGCGCGGAGTTATTCGGCTACACGCGGACTGAGCGCAAGCGGCGCGCGACACAGATGCTTGAGCGCGTGCGGCTCGACGAAAAAAGTTGGGACAAAGGATTGCGGAAATTCTCGAAAGGAATGCTGCAACGTGTGGGGCTGGCGCAGGCGCTCATCAACGACCCGCAGATTGTTTTTCTCGACGAGCCGATGAGCGGCCTCGACCCCATCGGGCGGCGCGAAGTGCGCGACCTCATCGGCGACTTGCGCGAGACGGGCACGACCGTCTTCCTCTGCTCGCACATTCTCGCCGACATCGAAGTCCTCTGCGACCGCGCCGCCGTCATGCAGAGCGGGCGACTCGCGCACGTCGGACGACTCGATGAACTGCGAAGCTTAGGCGGCGAGCGAGCATTGGAGTTGATCGTCACGGGCGGCGACGTGTCTTGTCTCACAAATGCGCTCGCGGGCGTCGCCAACTCGCGCGTCACGACGACTCCCGGCGGCGCGCGTATCGAAGTCCCGACCGAGCAACACGTCGAAGCCGCACTCAGCGCCGTGCGCGCATCCGGCGCGCGCCTCGTCTCCATCCAACCCGTCGGCAACCCGCTCGAAGAACTCTTCGTGACAAAAGCAGTGACGAGTGACGGGCAGGAAGAAAGTGATGAGTGATAAGTGATAAGTGATGAGAAAGAAAAAGCAGTGACGAGTCAAGATACTTTCTGACTCGTCACTGCTTTCGTCCTTCACTCGTCACTGCTCTCGACGCCACTCTTGTCACTTCAACGTAAAGCCTGTTAGTTCAAGTTTGAGACTGGCGGGGCGATTGTCTTTCGGGAATGTGATGGGAATGGAAATCTTCGTCACGCGGTTGGTGTCGAGTTCCAGTTGTTTGACGAAAGTTCGCTCGCGGATAGTGCGTTTGTCGAGGTCGTAGCCGGCGGCGTGAAATTCGAGGCCGGTGATGGTCTTGCCCGTGAAATTACGGATGGTCGGATTCATCGCGACCTGTAAATCGCCGAGCGCGCGTTCACCGATGGAGGCGTCCTCATCCGGGTCGAACTCAACAGTAATGCGCTCCTTGTACTGCTCGAACTCAGGCGTGCCGGGACGGACGGCTCCTGCCAGTTGCTCGTCCGCCGTCTGCGCGCGCGGGCGACTGATGAGCCACACGCCGCCCGCGATGAGCAGTGCCGCAAACAGCGCGACGACGATGTAAATCATGCGTCTGGTCTTATCCACTTCGCCCCTGCTTCTCTCGAACGACGACAACGCGGCAGGACGCGGCGCGGCGGTGGCAGTCTCGCCCGACGCTGTTAAAGTCTGGCCGCAATGCGGGCAAAACTGTCGCCCGTCCTCGACTTCTTCTCCACAATGTTGGCATCGAGTCACAGTCTGAAAGACTCCTTTTTCGTGCGCGCGAGTTTACCAAAAACGGTTGCCGCCGTTAACGGGCGAGACGCATCTGACGCGCATTGTCTTCTTCATCGGACGCTGCTTCATTTTGTCTGACGAGCGAGCCTGTGCCCGTGCGCGGGTGCGCCTCGCGCGGCCAACTGATGCGGAAGCAACTGCCCTCGCTCTGCTTGCTGTGAACCGTGATTTCGCCTCCGAGCAATTCCACAATCTTGCGCGTGATGGTCAGCCCCAACCCGACGCCGCCATAAGCGCGCGCGAGCCGCTCATCAACTTGTCGAAAGCCGTCGAAGATAAATTTCAGCGCGTCGCCCGACATGCCGATGCCTGTGTCTGCGACTTCCAGCCGCCAGCGATCCGCGCCTTCCGGCAGCGCGCGAACGTGAACGGAACCGCGCCCCGTAAACTTGACGGCGTTGCTCACGAGATTCGACAGTACCTGCGCGAGTTTGTCGCGGTCGGTTCGGATGATGCCAAGTTCGGGCGCGATCTCGATGACGAGGCCGATGTTTTTCTCGCGCGCTTCCTCGTCGAAACTGTCAACGACTTCGTGCAAGACCTCAGAGACGTTGACCTCCGTGATGTAGAGCGCGGAGAGTTTCGCCTCAAGGCGCGAATAGTCGAGCATGTTGTTGACGAGTTCGAGCAGCGCGCGCGCGTTGCGCTGCATTCTCATCACCGCATCGGTCTGTAACGGCGCGAGCGGGAGCGTCTGGTCGCGCGCGAGCAACTGGCACAAACCGAGGATGACGTTCAGAGGTGTCCGCAACTCGTGGCTGACGTTGGCGACGAAGGCCGACTTCAAGCGGTCGTGCTCGCGCAGGCGATCATAAGCCGCGACGAGTTCGTTGAGACGGCTGACCTCATCCGTGATGTCGCGAAAGACCGCGACGACACCCTCGCTCTTTCCATCTTCGCTGCCCAGAGGCGTCGCGCCGACGGCCAGCACCCGCTCTTCTCCATCCGCGCGAACGATCTTGTAGTGTTCGTCCGAGACGTGCTCGCCGTCTCTGAAAGCGCGATTGATGGGCGTCTCGCCGATGGGCAGCACGCGCCCGTGCGCGTCGAGCAGGCGCATGTCAACGATGAGCGCCTCCACGCCATCGCGAAACTCTCCGGCCTTGCGTCCGAGGATGCGCGCCGCCGCAGGATTAACGCGATAACGCCCGCGCGCGTCCACAATCACCACGCCCTCTTCCATTTGATTGACGACGCTTTCCAATTCTGCCGCGCGCGCTTTCTCGGAGGCGAAGGCGGCAGTCGCGAGTTTTTCGGCGCGCACGCGCTTCGACACTTCCGAGAGAATGATGATTAGATCGCCGCGCCCCTCGCTTTGTTCCCGCACCGGCCACAAAATTACATCCCAGTATTTCTGCGCGCCGTCGCCTTCTTTGCCATCACCCCGCGCGACGAGTTCGAGCGGCAGACTGTAATTAACGAAGGCGCGGCGCGTGCGTCTCACATCCTCGATGATGTCGCTCAGGATGGCGAGGCCAGCCGCCGCTTCATAAACTCCGCGCCCTGTCAGGCTCGCGGCATCGTGCCCTGTCATCGAGGCGAAAGTTGTGTTGACCTTGCGGACGATGAGACCGGCATCAAGCACGATCACGCCGACCGGCAGGCTGTCGAGCGCTTCGCTGATGAACGCGCTCTGCGTCTTGATCGCGTCGAACTTACTTTCAAGGCTCGCCGCCATGACGTTGAAACTGCGCGCCAGCGTCCCCACTTCGTCGTCCGTCTCAATCGCCAGACGCTCGTGCAGGTTTCCCTCACCGAAATTTGATGCCGACAGAGCGAGTTTCCGCAACGGATGCGTGAAGCGACCGACCGTCCAGATGGCGATTAAAAACGAGGCGAGGAGCGTCCCCGCCCACGTCGCGGCGAGCAGCAACAAGGCGCGGCCAGCCGGCGTGCGTTCGGGTAGAGACACGCCGACAGCGACGCTCCAACCGGAAGGCTCGACGCGCCTCGCACCCGTCACGCGCTCCGTCCCGTCAGACCACATCTGCTGGTCTGTCTCAATCGTAAATTTTGCGGGAGCCAATTCTCCCACGCTTCCCGCGCGTGCGATTGTCCGCGCCTGCGAGTCGAAGACGGCGATGGCAGTGTCGCTGCCCGCCGTCGTGTGCCGCTCGATGTGCGCGTACAGTTCGCTTGTCTCAACGGTCGAGATCGTCGCGGAAGATTCGGCGAGCGCGGGATGGTCTTTGAGCCATGATTGCAGCGCGCCGGCGGCGGCGTTCGTCTCGATGCGCGCGATGGTGGCTGTCTGTTCGTTGATGCTCTTTTGCGAGTTGCTGAGTTGCAGCAGGCTGATGATGAGCAGGGGCAGAGACAGCAGTGCGAGCAACGCCAGCAGTCTGGTTCGCACGTCGAGTCTGAATCGTGTCTCTTTGTCTCGCTTCATGGCGCGCACATCGTTTCCGGGACTTCAGTCTTGCCGTCGGCGGCGTGGTGATGGCGGCCAGGCTGAATCGCGCGTCATCACTCTGGGGCGCAGGCAGGCCGCGTAAATCAGGATGGCCTGCACGAGCAATTCGTCGAAAAACAAATTCGCGCGACGCAACGCTTCGACTCTTCCCGGCATGTTTTCTTCCGCATCGCCGGACGACTCTTCACACAAAAGTCTATTCAGCATCTCACGCAGCAACATCAACTCGCGTGCCATCTCGTCAATCAACACGCCCTGCTGGAAACGCACCTGTGCATACACGCGCAGGCGTCCGGCGGCCTCCGCAATCTCGATTCGAGACGCCGCGTGATCCAACATAAACGCGATTTCGTCAATCACTTCGGGGAGAAACTCGATTTGTTCTCTGGTGGAAAGAATGAGCGGCAAATGCGTCCGACGGTCAGAGTAGATTTCATCCACCCAGGCGTGTGTGAAAGCGTCGAGATGCTGATGAAAGAAGTGTGCGAAGATGTCAGGCATCGAACAAACAGAAATTATTAGACGGCATTCAAAAATCAGATTCCGCTTCGAGGCATCGGCTGTTCGCCGTTTGTTATTTTGAAATCAACTTCTCCAGAAGATTCATCAGTTGGTCGAAATCAATCGGTTTCGTGACGTATTCGTTGCAGCCTGCGGCCAGCGCCTGCGCGTGAAAGTCTGCGGTGTCGTGCGCCGAGACAGCCACGATGGGGATTTTTTTCAACTCGACGTGTTCGCGTATGCGTCGCGTCGCGGCCAGCCCATCGAGTTTCGGCAAACTCAAGTCCATCAAAATCAGTTGGGGATTCTCCTGCCGCGCCATTTCGACGGCCTGCTGCCCGTCAACGGCTTCCAGCACTTGATAACCGCTCATTTCCAACAACCTTCTCATCATAAAGCGGTTGTCTTCAAAATCTTCGACGACCAGGACAGTCGTGCCGTTGCCGTTCCTCTCTTCCATTCTCACACTCAACCTTTGTTTCTCCGTTTACCAAACTATCCCTTGAAGAAACTCTAACGTATGACTAGCAAACAGTTCCGGCTTCTGTTAAGCTTTCGCATCGAAACGCGACACAAAAAAACAAAACATTTGGGTGCAATCCGTACAGACTTTTCATGTCAAAAGGCTTACGCCTTTACGGATTGGATACTCCGCGCGGGGTTCGTCATAGCGTTATGAAGCCATTAAAGACAGAATTACAGGATGACGAAACCCTCCGTGAACTCGGCAGCGCGTCCGTGCAAATTGTGCATGACCTGAAAAATCAACTAAATGGCCTCAAACTCTATGCCACGTTTCTCCGCAAGCGTTTTGAGAAAAGCGACCGACCGCCGGACGAGTTGGAAACCATCGCCAAGTTGATCGCGGGACTGGAGCGCGCCGCCGGAGACATGACGCTGCTCGTGCGTCTGGGTCGCAAGCTCGAATTGCGTTGCCAGTCGGCCACAGACCTCGCGCGCGTCCTCGCTGTCGCTGCCAGCGGACATCGCACAGATGAAGTGCCCGGCACATACTCCGGCTTCTTCGACACTGAATCGCTGACCGACGCGCTGCAAATCATCACGCACGCCGGGCGCGCACAGGATGCACAGGAGGCGAACGACGCCGGGATAAGTTTACGTCGCGAAGAAACAGATGAAGGCGCGGCGCAGGCTGTGATTGAATGGCGCGGCGTCGCACAGTCGAGCGCGGACGACGATTTCTTTCATAATTTTTCAAACAGCAGCGGGCTGCGTCTCGTGCTGGCCGCCAAAGTCATCAAGGCTCACGGCGGCGAAGTCGAGCAGGCCGGCGATCTTGTGCGCGCGCGACTGCCGCTTGAAACGTGAGAATGAAGCGCAGAATTTTCTAGACACCGAAAGAGAGGGGTGTGCGCTCTCCCCGCAATAACTCTCTGCTGAAAAACTGCACGCGCTTCGACACCGGCGCGTGCGCGAGCCAAAACCCGACAACCAAGGAGAGGTGCCAGTGGAACGTAAAGAGGTACGCATACTCGTCGTTGACGACGAACCTTTGATGGCCGATTCGCTCAAGCAGAATTTGAGCGAGGAAGGCTACACAGTTGACACCGCATCGAGCGGAACCGAGGCCATCGAGCTATTCGACCGCGGCGTCCATCACGTCGCCATCTGCGACTTGCGTCTGGGCGACACGGACGGCATGGAAGTTTTGCGCCACATCAAGGACACGCATCCTTCGACCGAAGTCATCGTCGTCACCGGACATGGCACGGTCGAGCGCGCGGTCGAGGCGACGAAGGCGGGAGCTTACTGGTTCCTCGAAAAGCCCTTCGACTTCGACATTTTGCTGCCGCTCGTCGAGCGCGCCTATCAACGCTACGAGTTGATGACCGAGACCGAGACGATGCGTCGTCAACTCTCGACGCGCACCGAATATTTCAGCATCATCGGCGCGTCCAGACAGATGCAAACCATCTACGAGACCATCGAATCGGTCGCCAAGTCCGACGCCAACGTCCTCATCGTCGGTGAATCCGGCACGGGCAAAGAGTTGATCGCCAACGCGATTCATTACAACTCTCTGCGCGCGAAAAAACCTTTCATCAAAGTTAACTGCGCCGCGCTCCCGAAAGAATTAATCGAGTCCGAACTATTCGGCCATACGAAGGGCGCGTTCACGGGCGCACACGCCGACAAGGATGGACTAATCCAGCACGCGGCTGGTGGCTCGCTCCTGCTCGACGAAATCTCCGAGATGCCGGTTGAGCTTCAACCTAAACTTTTGCGCGTGCTTCAAGAACGCAGTTATCGCAAGATCGGCTCGGAGAAAACCTACGCCGTTGACTTTCGTCTCATCTCCTCGACGAACCGCCCGCCCGCAGACGCCATCCGCGACGGCGTGCTTCGCGACGACCTTTTCTATCGTATCTCGACGATTACGATTCACGTTCCGCCGCTTCGTGAGCGCACCGACGACATTCAACTACTGACGGAACACTTTCTGAAATTGTACGCGCGCAAGTATCAACGTCCCATCACAGGCATCTCGCAGGTCGCCTATCAGAGACTCTTTGGGCATGGCTGGCCGGGCAACGTGCGCGAGTTGCAGAACGTCATCGAGCGCGCCGTCCTGCTCGCCAAAAGCAGCAAAATCGAGCCGCTCGATTTGCCTTTCGATAACGGCACGTTTCCCGAAAAGAGCGCGCAGGGCAATGCCTGGGACGTGCCCGCCAACCTCACGCTCGAAGACATCGAGAAGCTTGTCATCGAAAAAACTTTACAGCGCACGGGCGGCAACAAGCAGGCGGCGGCCAACCTGCTCGGCATCTATCGCCCACGCCTCTACAGCAAAATCAAGAAGTACAAGATAGACATCCCCGCCCTCATCGCTCCGTAAAGAACAGAAGGCAGTAGGCAGAAAGCAGAAGGCGGTCAAGACATCTCGCTCTTGACTGCCTTCTGCTTTCTGCCTGCTGCCTTCTATTTTAGTCCGTCTGGTACGTCGCGACGCTCGTCGGTGTCTCGAAGCAGCGCACTTTGTAAACCTGCACGCGCTCATCTCCGACGCTCGACGCGACGCGCTCAAGAATGTAGCGCGCGAGATTTTCCGCCGAAGGATTTAGCTCCACGTCGAAGGGCGGAAGCTCATTGATGTTGCGATGGTCGAGATAGTTGACGATCTCGTCCGCCGCCGCTTTGAGTTCGCCGAAATCCACGAGCAGACCGATGTTATCAAGCTCGCGACCGCGCGCGTAAATCTCGATTTTGTAGTTGTGCCCGTGCAGATTTTCACACTTGCCTTTGTAGCCGCGCAGTTGATGCGCGCTCGAAAAATTGCGCTCGATCATCACTTCAAACATGGTTCAAAGTTTAAGGTTCAAAATGCAAAGCCGCAAGCGAGGCGCGCGTCGCTCGCATCATGCGAAACAAATGCGCGCATCAAACTCAAACTGGCTGTCCAACTTTGAACTTTGAACTTTGAGCCTTGAACTTGTCTTCCACTTCATTGATGTCCGTCGTAACGTGGCATGGCGGCAGGCTTTTGAGAAAGAGTCGCCCGTAGGATTGCGTGCGGAGACGCGGGTCGAGGACGGCGAGGACGCCTCTGTCCGTCGCGCTGCGGATGAGTCGTCCGAGTCCCTGCTTGAGACTGATGATGGCCTGCGGCACGCTGTAGTCGAAGAAGCTTGAGCCGCCCCCCTCGTCTATAAATTTTTGTCTGGCGGCGACGACCGGGTCGCTCGGCACGGCGAACGGCAACTTGTCTATGATGACGCACGACAGTTGCTCACCGCGCACGTCAACGCCCTGCCAGAAGCTCGACGTGGCGAACAGCACCGCGTGCGGCGTCTTACGAAATTTTTCCAGCAGTCCCGCTTTCGACGCGCTGCCCTGCACGAAACACGGATATTCAATCTGCGGCGCGACGCGCTCGAAGAGTGAACGCATCCCGCTCAGAGATGTTGACAAGACGAACGCGCGTCCCTCCGTCACTTCGAGCAGCTTGACGACTTCTGCCGCTGCCGCTTCCGCCCATTGCGGCGAGCGCGGGTCGGGCATCCGTGGCGGTAGATAGAGCACTGCCTGACTTTCGTAGTCGTAGCCCGAAGGCGCGACGAGTTCGTCCGTGTTCTCCGGCAGGCCGAGACGCTCGCGCACGAATTTGAAATTGCCCGCGCTGGCGAGCGTCGCGGAAGTCAGAACGACGGTCTCAACGCGGTCAAAAAGTTTGTCTTGCAATAGCGTTGAGACATCAATCGGAGAGGCGCGCAGGAAGACGCCGCGCCCGCGTCGCTCCGTCCAATAGACGTAACGACGGTCGTCGCCCGCGACGATGAACTCAAGATTGAAGCGCACTTCGCGCAGACGCCTGACGAGATTTTCAATTTCCGGCGGCTGCTCTTTGATGGCGTCGAGCGTCGTCTCCATTCTCTGCAACGCGCCGTCAAGTTTGAGATACGCATCGCCGAGCGCGGTCGCTTCAATCTCGCCCGCGTTGTTTTTGCGCGCGAACGTGCCGGGCGCAATCGGGTAGCGGCCTTCCTCGCCGCGCGCGTCGCGTGTAAAACCGATCCAGAAATTTTCGCCGAAACGAGCGATGCGCCCCGCGTTCTTCGTCAGTTCACGGTTGACGCTTGAGTCCGTGACGGGCAGTTGTTGCAAGTCGCGCAGCACGTCTTCGATTTGATAATTCGAGACTTGCGCGCCGAAGTATTCCGCCGCCACGTCCTCGATCTGGTGCGCCTCGTCGAAGATGACGGCGGAGTAATCCGGGATGACCTGCCCGTATTCGCCGCCGCGCAGGGCGAGGTCTGCGAAGAAGAGATGATGATTGACGATGATGATGTCGGCGTCCGTCGCGCGCGAGCGCATCCGCGTGATGAAGCAAGGGTCATAATCGGGACATTTCTGTCCCAGACAAATTTCCGAGCGCGCGTCTATGTGTCGCCAGAAAGAAAGATACTCCGGCAACTCGGTCAACTCCGCGCGGTCGCCTGATTCAGACTCGCGCGCCCAGTGGCGCACTTCCTCGAAGTAGTCAACATCATCGAGTCCATCGAGGACGGGCGCGTTCTCCGCCTTCTTGATGCGATTGAGGCAGGCGTAATTGCCGCGCCCCTTCATGGCCGAAGCGGTGAATTTTTTCGGCAGCACGCGCTGTAGAAAAGGCACGTCCTTTTCCATCAACTGTTCCTGCAAATTTTTCGTGCCCGTCGAGATGACGACGCGACCGCCGCGCGCCGTCGCCGCCGCAATCGCCGGCACGAGATAAGCGAGCGTCTTCCCCGTCCCCGTCCCTGCTTCAACTACGAGATGCCGCCGATCTTCAAACGCGCGCATCACAGCCTCGGCCATTTGTATCTGGCCGGGACGATGCTCGTACTCAGGATGCGCGCGCGCGATGAGACCTTTGGGGCCGAAGATTTCTTCCATGCTTGTTTAGATGCGGGCGATGTGAGTTGTCTGTCTCAAAGATTACTCAAGGGCACGGGCGTGGCGGCTTCGGCTTCCAGCATTTTGAGTTTCCTGCTGGACGCGAAACCTTTGTAGAGACGGTAAATGACATAGGCGTGAAAGGCCACGCTCAACCAATCCTGCACAAAGAGAAAGAGCAGCGCATCGAGGACGTAGATGACCATGCCGAGCGCGAACGCCCACGTCTGCCCTTTGCGCGCGAACAATCCCAGACCGACAAAAATTCCCGCGACCATCACGTCGAGCAATAGAGCGATGATTGTCGTTGTCGTCCCGCCCAGGTTTTCCGACATGCCGAGCGCGAGCGCGTCAATCAACTGCGTCACGCCCAGCCCGGCGAGGAAATTCCAACGCCCGTTCGCAGCCAGCAGGACGAGCGAGTTAATCATCGAGAGTGCGGCAATCCAGAAGAACCAGTTCGCGCCGGACTGTGCATGACGTTGAAGGGCGACGGCGATGCCTTCCATGCCCGCAGGAACGCGCATGGTGTTTTGCGTGAAATTGCTCGCGCCCAAAGTTGGAATGTTCTGAGCGCCGGCGGAGAGGTTAGGGTCTCTTTCGTTTTGCATTCGATTATCCTTTGTGGTCGTCGCGCGTGAAACTTGTAAGGCAGGCGACGACAATGTTGTCTGACTGGAAACGAACCGTCGAAGAAAAACAGCGACGGATGATAGTTGTTACATAAATCTTTATCACTCGCTAATCCGCGCCCATCGCTTCGATTTCCGGCATTGCCGCTCGCAGGCGTTTCGGGTAGAGCGGAAAGCGCGCGGCGAGTTCGTGGACGGGCTTTTCTGCCATGTTGCTATGGCTGGAGCAAACGCACGAAACCGGCCTGCTCAAAATGATGATCCGTCGTCAGGGCATCGGTCACATGAAAGCGCTGCATAATGATGAAACTGACCGCATCACACAAAGACCATTCTTTATCCAAGCGGGATTGTAGGAGGTCGAGGGCCGCCTGATGAATCTCCTTGTCCACCCACCACATTTCAACTCTCTCGTTTTCAAGTAGCGCCGAGACAAACTTGAGCGAAGTTGTCTTCGGCATTCGCCGCGCAACAGTCAGAGCAATGAATTCAGCCACAATGTAATTGTGAGTCAGTCCCCATCCTGCTGCTTGATATAGGTTAACGGCATCCGCGTGTCGTCGCTCGCGTTTATCCAGCAGACACAAGAGACCAGAACTGTCGAGCAACATCAACTGCCTGCCTTGTGATCGTCGGCATACTGACGCGCGAGATCAGCATCAATTTGCTCATTATCGGCGGAGTTTTCATCGCCGCTATCCCACGTCCCGAAAAGTTGCTCGAATGTATTCTGCGATGTTGATTGCTCGACTTGCACTTCTGGAGGCGGTTGAGAGATGAGTAATTCAATGAAGTTTCTGACCTCATCCCGGCTCTGCGGCGGAAGCTCCCTGATCAATTCTTCAAGCGTTTTTGTATGAGTTGACATCTGTTACCTCTAACCTCAATCCGCGCCCATCGCTTCGATTTCGGGCATGGCTGCTCTGAGGCGTTTGGGGTAGAGCGGGAAGCGCGCGGCGAGTTCGTGGACGGACTGCGTGACGGTGCGGCGCACATCCTCGGATTCCGGCTCGTGCAGCACGGAGGCGATGAGTCGCGCGATTTGTCGCATCTCTTCTTCACCCATGCCGCGCGTGGTCAGCGCAGGCGTGCCGAGTCGGATGCCGGATGCCGTGAAGGGCGAGTTGGTGTCGAACGGAATCGTGTTTTTGTTGACGGTGATGCTCGCCGCTTCGAGAGCTTTTTCCGCGACTTTACCCGTGATGCCCTTGCCGCCCATAAAGACGTCAACGAGCACGAGATGATTGTCCGTGCCGCCGGAGACGAGCCGAAACCCTGACGCCGCCAACTCCGCTGCGAGAGCTTTAGCATTCTGTAAGACGCGACGTTGATACTCCTTGAAATCTTCGCGCAGAGCCTCGCCGAACGCGACCGCCTTCGCCGCGATGATGTGAACGAGCGGGCCGCCCTGCACGCCGGGAAAGACGCGCCGGTCAATTTCCTTCGCGTGTTCTTCGCGACACAGGATAAGTCCGCCGCGCGGGCCGCGCAGAGTCTTGTGCGTGGTCGTCGTCACGTAATCGGCGTGCGGGACGGGCGAAGGATGAAGTCCCGCGGCGACGGGGCCGGCGATGTGCGCGATGTCGGCCATGACGCGCGCGCCGACGCTCTTGGCGATCTGCCCGATGCGCTCGAAGTCTATAATGCGCGGATAAGCGGACGCGCCGCAGACGATCATCTTCGGCTTGTGCTCTTCGGCTGTGCGCTGCAACTCGTCGTAATCAATCTGCTCTGTCTCGCGCGAGACGCCGTAGTCCGCTACCTTGTAGCTCAAGCCGGAGAAATTGAGCGGATGCCCGTGCGTCAGATGCCCGCCGTGCGAGAGGTTCATGCCGAGAATCTGATCGCCGTAGCTGATAGCCGCGAGATAGACAGACATGTTGGCCTGCGCGCCGCTATGCGGCTGGACGTTGGCGTGTTCCGCACCGAAGATTTCTTTCGCGCGGTCAATCGCCGCCTGCTCGACCACATCCGAGAATTCGCAGCCGCCGTAGTAACGCTTCTTCGGATAGCCTTCGGCGTACTTGTTCGTGAAGACCGAACCCATCGCTTCAAGCACGGCTTCGCTGACAAAATTCTCCGAGGCGATGAGTTCCAATCCTTCCGCTTGCCGTCGCACTTCGTCGTCAATGGCGCGGCTCACGAGCGGGTCAACTTCGGCGAGCGGCGCGTTTCGCAGATCGTCCATCTCTTCTCCTTCATCCGTTTTATTCGCAACTTCACAGGCGTATCTTTGCAGGCGTTTGATGTTACATCACGCACTTGCACGCTGCAACGAAACCTCTCTCACGATTCGGCCTTGCGTTCGAGCGTTCCGCACAAGCTTCAAAGGCTGACGCCATAAGCATCGTAATCGAAGATGAGACGCAACAGCCTCCGCCCCGTCCGCGCGGGAATCTTCGACAACAATTCTCGACGCACGCGCACGAGAGACGCGCCCTGCCATTGCCCGACATGACCGTAACGCGACGAGTACGCGCAGACTCTCGACGTGCGCGCTCGCCTGTGCGCTTCATAATTCCTGAGCGCGGCATTCACGTCGCCCGTCATTCGCAAACAACGCGCGAGAACCGCCGCGTCTTCAATCGCCATGCAGCCGCCCTGCCCTAGATTGGGCGTGAGCGGATGCGCGGCGTCGCCGAGCAGCGTGACGGCACGCTCGCCCCATTGCGATGCGGCAGGGCGATCATACGCGGCGTTACGCAGAATGCTTGACGATGGCGTCGCCTCGATGAGTTCTCTGACCAGCGCGTGCCAGCCTGCAAACAGTCGCAGCAGTTTTTCCTGATGCTCGGACGCGGACTCCGCCGTCGCTTCCGGTTCGTTCGCCGTCGCCCACCAGCCCGTGCGTCCCGCGCCGATTGGCCCGATGCCGAAACGCTGGCCGCTGCCGTAAATTTCCGTCGCCGTCTCTGCGGGCAGCGCGTCGTCGTGCGCGAGTTTCGCGATGCCGCGCCAGACGGTGTAGCCGTGATAGATTGGCGCGGCATCGCCGAGCAGTTGCGAGCGCACGCGCGAATGCAGGCCGTCCGCGCCGATGAGAGCGTCGCATTCAGCGTCGCTGCCGTCCGTGAAAGTCGCGCGCACGCTGTCGCCGTCTTGCTCAAAACTTTCAAAATGTTTTCCGAGATGAACGCAGCCGGGCGCGAGCGCGTGAAGAAGTGTTGACTGCAAATCCGCGCGATGAAGCGCGACGGCGGGAGCATCCTCGTCAGGCAGCGCGAAACTGTTCAGGACGCGCCCGTCCCAACTCATCCAGCGCGCGCGTTTGATTGTGCCGCCGTGCGCTAACACTTCATCGCTGAGGCCGAGTCGCGCCAGCACGCGCATCGCATTCGGCCACACGGCGATGGCCGCGCCCACGTCGAGCAGGGCGGGCGCTTGCTCAAAGACCTGCGGCGTGAATCCTTCCAGACGCAATGCGAGCGCGAGGGTTAGACCGCCGATGCCGCCGCCGATAATCGCGATTCTCATCGTCTCATTGTCACTGACATGTTTGCTTTGCATAAAGCTGTAGGCGAGAATGTGCGGACACATTTCGGCTCGCTGTTTTAAGGAGACAGCACTTTAACACTTATGCGCTGGTCACAACTTTTCATTCCCACGCTTCGCGAAGTCCCTGCCGATGCAGAGGTCATTTCTCATAAACTGCTCTTGCGCGCGGGGTTGATTCGTCAACTCTCCGCAGGCATCTATTCGTATCTGCCGCTCATGCAACGCTCAATCGTGCGCGTCATGAAAATCATACGCGAAGAGATGGACGCCATCGGCGGTCAGGAATTTTTTCTGCCCGCGCTGCATCCGGCGGAGATTTGGAAAGAGTCAGGCCGTTGGGACGCCATTGGCGACGACATGTTCCGCCTGAAGGATCGCAAGGGCGCGGACTTATGTCTCGGCATGACGCACGAAGAAATTTTTACTTCCATCGCGCGCCACGAACTGCGCTCGTACAAGCAACTGCCGCAAGTCTGGTATCAAATTCAGACGAAGTTTCGCGACGAGCCGCGCCCCAAATCCGGCTTGATGCGCGTGCGCCAGTTCTACATGAAGGACGCCTACACGTTCGACGTTGACCGCGCCGGACTCGACCGTTCTTTCGACGCGCAGAAGGAAGCGTACAAAAAAATCTTCACGCGCGCGGGTCTGAAATTTTCCATCGTCGAGGCGTCTTCCGGCTCGATGGGCGGCTCGGAGTCAAACGAGTTCATGGTCAAGACCGACGCGGGCGAGGATTTAATCGTCAACTGCACCAACTGCGATTACGCGGCGAACCTTGAGAAAGCGACCTCGCGCCTGCCCGCCGTCACGGATGAAACGGGGCCGGACGCGCCCGAAGAATTCGCCACGCCCGGCGTCCGCACGATTGAAGACTTGATTAACTTTCCCGGCGGCGCGGCGGCTGAACGTCAAATCAAAACGCTCGTTTACATCGCGGGCAAAGGGGCGGAGACGTTTCCCGTCCTCGCGCTCTTGCGCGGCGATCATCAGTTGCATGAAACGAAGTTGGGCGACTCGCTCGGCGTCTCCGAAGTCCGTCCCGCACACCCGGAAGAAATACGCGAACTGCTCGGCGCGAGCGCGGGCAGTCTCGGCGGCGTCCGCGCCAGAGAAATCGCGAAGGAGAACAAACGCGAAGTCCGCATCATCGCGGACGCGAGTCTGCGCGGGCGTCGCAACATGACGACGGGCGCGAACAAAGACGACCGACACCTGCGCGGCGTGGACATCACGCGCGACATCAAGCCTGACAGTTGGGCAGACCTTCGCACGGTCGCGGCTGGCGAGGCTTGTCCGTACTGCGAGACCGGCACGCTCGAAGTCTTCAAGGCGATGGAGGTCGGCCACATCTTCAAACTCGGCACGAAGTATTCCGACTCGATGGGCGCGCGCGTGCTCAATCAAGACGGCAAGGAAGTGCCCGTCGTGATGGGCAGCTACGGTATCGGCGTCGAGCGCATCATCACCGCCGCCATCGAAGCGCACCACGATGCGGACGGCATCATCTGGCCGCGCGCGATTGCGCCCTTCGATGTCGTCGTGACCATCACCAACATCAAACAACCTGAACTCGTCGAGGCCGGAGAAAAACTCTACACCGAACTCCGTCGCGCCGGTCTCGATGTCCTGCTCGATGACCGCGACGAGCGCGCCGGCGTCAAGTTCAAGGACGCAGACCTGATCGGCATCCCCTTCCGCATCACCGTCGGCAAGAAGATCGCGGACGGCGTAGTCGAGTTATTTGACCGCGCGGAGAAGCAATCAACTGATGTCGCTTTGGCGGATGTAGTAGAGCAGGTTCAACAAAACGCGCTCGCGGTCTGGGACTGTCTAAATCAAAGCAGACAGCGATATAATGCTTGATATGATTACTTGT
>CAXSFM010000027.1:0-49553 GCA_964236735.1 uncultured Pyrinomonadaceae bacterium | reverse complement strand
TGTTTTACCCATGATGGCAAATAGTTTAACCTAAATTTGCATGGGTGCTTAAGTGAAGAATTGATCAGTGGCGGCTGCTTTTCAGAAAAATGCCTGCTGTGCTAAAGTCGCCGCGCGGAATCCTTTCGGAAATCTTGACTCGCAAGCATTACTCCAACATTTGAATCCTGTAGGGAAGCAGTTATGAATCCTGACGCTCGCACGCCAACGAACGCGCTCGGTTTTTACAAGCAACAGCAAGCCGAAATTTCGCGCCGACGCCTCTATCCTGTGACGGCGTTCTACACAACTTTTTCAATCATCATGTTGATGGTGGCGACGCAGACGGCGCGCCCCTTCGTCGCGGCGGCGTTCTTCTTAGCGGGCATTCCCGTCTGGACGCTCGTCGAATATCTCTTTCATCGCTACATCCTGCACGGGCGTTTCAAGCACTCGAAAAAGTGGTACAAGAAATTTTACACGGGGCTGTGCCACAAGTATCTCGACCCTCTGCACTGGGAACATCACGAGCGACCGACCGACGGCCTGCACATCAGCGGCGAGTTGAAAGACTTGCTGCCGCTCTTCGCGGTCGCGCTGCCCGTCAGTTTTATTTTCCCCGCTTACACCGCGCCGATGCTCTTGGCCGGAGCCATTCAGAGCTACGTCGCCGAAGAGTGGATTCATCATTCGTTGCACTTCTACAACTTCCGCAATCCGTATTTCAGATACATCAAAGGCTACCATCTCTATCATCATAGCTCGCACGGCATCACGACGGGCTTCGGCATCACCAACGGATTCTGGGACATCATCTTCAGGACGCGCTTCCCCGAAAAAGTGCAACGGAAACTCTCCGGCCAGATGCGGCTTTCAAATTTGACCGCGCGTAACAAGCGACCCGATGAACTCAACGTCGCCGCGCGGAGATTCCAGGCATGACCGAGCAAGCCGGCTACGCCCTCGTCACCGGCGCGTCACAGGGACTCGGCAAATTCTTCGCCCGCGCGCTCGCCGCACGCGGGCGAAATCTTGTCCTCGTCGCGAGATCGAAGGACAGGCTCGACGCTCTCGCCAGCGAACTAAGAACCTCCCACTCAATAAAAATTGAAACGCTCGCCTGCGATTTATCCGTTGCATCAGCGGGGCAAGGATTAGCCGCGCAACTACGCGAGCGCGATCTGCTTGTCGAGCTGCTCGTCAACAACGCGGGCTTCGGTCTGCGCGGAGAGTTTCGGACGCTCGCGCTCGCGCGCCAGTTGGAAATGATTAATCTCCACAACGCGGCAACGGTTGAACTGACTTACAGTTTGTTGCCGCAGATGATCGAGCGCGGGCGGGGCGGCATCATCAACGTCTCTTCGATGGCAGGCTTTCAACCGATTCCTTACGCCGCGCTCTATTCCGCCACGAAATCTTTTCTCACCACTTTCTCGATGGCTTTGCGCGAAGAGTTGCGCGCGTCGGGCGTCAAGATCGTGACGCTCTGCCCCGGACGGCTGTGCGCCGACGCGGAAGCGCAAGCGGGTCAGGAAGCGAGACAGAAAGTTCCCGGTCGTGAACAGGAACACGCGGAGGTCGTGGCGGAATCTTTGAAAAAGTTAGAAGAAGGCGGCGGCCTCGTCATTCCCGGTCGGCTCAATCGCTTGATGGTCACAGGCCAGAGACTGATCCCGCTCAACGCCGTCCCCAAACTCGTCGCCAAAAAATCCAAACCCCAAGAAAGGCAAAAGTGAAGACGGAAAGCACACGCCTTGTCTTCACTTTTGCCTTTTGCCTTCTTTTACGAGTCGGCTTGCCCCGCAAACTTGGCGGTGCTGGCAGCGGAAACATACGGCGCGTTTTCCGTGAGTGCGTCGTCTATGAGTTGGCGTTGTTCCATTTCGTGAACGGCGTAAGAGCCGGTCGCGGGACTGGCAGAGGCGGCGCGGCCTGCATAAAACGGACGCTCGCACTTCGGCAGAATTCCCATCAGGCGCGGCTCGACGAACGTCCACCCGCCCATGTTCTTCGGCTCCTCCTGCGTCCAGACGAGTTGCGTGGCGTTCGGGTAGCTCGCGAATATTTCGCGCAGAGCGGATTCCGGGAACGGGTAAAACTGTTCGAGCCGCACGATGGCGACACGCTCGTCGCCGGATTTTTTACGCGCCGCCGCGAGGTCATAGAAGACTTTGCCGCTCGCGAGGACGATGCGTTGCACGGCGTCGCGCGTCTGCACTTCCGCGTCGTCAATGACGGGACGGAAACCGCCCGTCGTCAAATCTTCAATCGTCGAGACGGCAGCGGGCAGACGCAGCAGACTCTTCGGCGTCATCACAACGAGCGGGCGCGCTGCCGTCTGTTTCACCTGTCTGCGGAGCAAGTGAAAATACTGCGCCGGCGTCGTCGGGTTGCAGACCTGCATGTTGTTCTCGGCGCAGAGTTGCAGATAACGCTCCAGCCGCGCGCTGGAGTGTTCCGGCCCCTGTCCTTCGTAGCCGTGCGGCAGCAGCAGGACGAGACGCGAAGGCTGTTGCCACTTGTCCACGCCGGGCGCGATGAACTGGTCTATGATGACCTGCGCGCCGTTGCCGAAGTCGCCGAACTGCGCCTCCCACGCGACGAGCGCATCGCGCGCCACGACCGAATAGCCGTACTCGAAACCCAGCACGCCCTGCTCCGACAGCGAGCTATCGAAGACCTCGATGAGCGCGCGCTCGTCGCCCTTTGCCGTCATCTCTGTCAGAGGCGTCCACGAAGCGCCGGTCTGCGTGTCGTACATAATCGCGTGGCGTTGCGAGAAAGTGCCGCGCCCGGAATCCTGACCCGACAACCGCACGCGCACGTCTTCGAGTCCGAGCGTGCCGAAGGCCATCAACTCCGCGAACGCCCAATCGAGAGGCGCTTCGCCCTCGCCCATCTTGGCGCGGCGTGCGAGTTGGCTGACCATCTTCGGGTTGATGTGAAAATTCTCCGGCACGATGGCGATCTTGTGCGCGACGTTGAGAATCGTCTCCGCCGCGACGGGCGTTTCGATGATGGTTGAGCCGTCCTCTTCCTGAACCTGCTTGTGCAATTCGTGCGCGGGCTTCTTGTCCTTCGCGATTTGCTTGGCGCGCTCAAGCGTCGCTTCGTAAACGGCGTTCGTCTCCTTCATCATCGCTTCGACATCAGCGTCCGCGAGCACGCCTTCCTGCACGAGCCGCGACGCATAGACGCTCCGCACGCCGGGATGCGCCTTGACGTGCGCGTACATGAGCGGTTGCGTGTAACTCGGCTCGTCGCCCTCGTTGTGTCCGAGACGGCGGAAGCCGATCACGTCGAGCACCACGTCCTTGTTGAATTCCTGACGGAACGCGAGCGCGATGCGAAGGACGCGGAAGGCGGCTTCCGGGTCGTCGCCGTTGATGTGAAAGATGGGCAACTGCGTCATGCGCGCGACATCCGTCGAGTAAATCGTCGAGCGACTCTGCGATGGCGAGGTCGTGAAGCCGATCTGGTTGTTGATGATGATGTGAATCGTGCCGCCCGTGCGATAACCCTTGAGGTCTGCGAGTTGCAGCGTCTCCATCACGATGCCCTGCCCGGCGAAGGCCGCATCGCCATGAAGCAGCACGGGCAGCGTGCGGTCAATCACTTTCTCTCTCTCCGCGCCTTCATCCAACTGCATCGCATCCTGACGCGCGCGCACCATGCCTTCGACGACCGGGTCAACGAATTCGAGATGGCTCGGATTCGGCGAGACAACAATGCTGACCTTGTGGCCGTCTTCGGTCGTGCGCTCGCCGCGCGCCCCTTGATGATATTTCACGTCGCCTTCATCCGCCGGGAAGTTCGGATGTATGCTGCCTTCAAACGCCGTGAAAATTCTCTCTGCCAAGTTGCTGCCGACGACATTGGCGAGCACGTTGAGACGCCCGCGATGCGCCATGCCGAGCGTGATTTCTTCCACGCCCGCTTCCGCCGAGCGTTCGACGAGTTGATCTAAAAGCGCGATGATCGTCTCGCATCCTTCGAGCGAAAAGCGTTTCTGTCCGAGAAATTTCGTGTGCAGAAAACGCTCGAACCCTTCCGCCGCGACGAGCTTTGAGAGCAGGCGTTTCTTCGTCTCTGCGTCGAGCGGTTGCGGGTCAACGAACTCGCGCCGGATTTGTTCGCGCAGCCAGACCTTCTGTTCCTTGCTCTGGATGTGGCGATACTCCGTGCCGACCTTGCCGCAGTAAGCGCGATGCAGGATGTCGAGAATCTCGCGCAAGCTCGCGCTCTCTTTGCCGCCGAGTCCGCCCGTGATGAACTCTCTGTCCAAGTCCCAGACGGTCAGATTGTAAGTCTCAAGGTCTAGTTCCGGGTGATCCTGCACGTTCATCGCGTTCAGCGGGTCAATGTCCGCGATGAGATGGCCGCGCACGCGATAGGCGTTGATGAGTTCGAGGACGCGCGCCTGCTTGATCGTCTGCTGGCGGATGCTGTCCGCGCCGCCGAGAAGCGCGGGGTTGAAGTCGCGCGCCCAGCGCATCGGTTGATGATTGATGCCGAGGTCGCGAAAAACTTTCACATAAAAATCATGCTCGCCGAGCAGCAGCGCGTGAACGTAGGCGAGGTACGCGCCCGACTCCGCGCCCTGTATGACGCGATGATCGTAAGTGGAAGAGATGTTGAGCGTCTTGCTGATGCCGAGTTGCGAGAGAGCCTCCGGTGTCATCGCGTGGTACTCCGCAGGGTACTCAATCGCGCCCGTCGCGATGATGACGGACTGCCCCGACATCAGACGCGGCGCAGATGAGACCGTGCCGAGCGTGCCCGGATTGGTCAAGCTAATGGTCGTCTCCTGAAAATCAGGAACGCCGAGTTTGCCGCCGCGCGCGCGCTTGACAGTGTCGTCGTAGGCGGCGAGAAATTGCGCGAAGTTGAGAGCATTCGCGTTCTTGATGTTCGGGACGAGCAAGGTGCGCGAGCCGTCTTTTTTCTCAAGATCAATCGCGAGGCCGAGATTCGCGCCCGTGCGTTTGACGCGCGAAGGCGTGCCGTTGACAACTGCGTAGCCGTCGTTCATCTGCGGAAATTTGTCGAGCGCGCGCAGCAGTGCGAAGGCGATGATGTGCGTGTATGAAGCCTTGCCGCGTTTGTTATCTTTGAGATGGCGATTGATGATGAGACGATTTTCTTCCAGCACCTTGACGGGCACTTGCCGGTTCGAGGTCGCCGTCGGGACGGTCAAACTCGTCTCCATGTTCTCGACGATCTTGAGCGCGCCGCCGCGAATCGGAGATGATTCCGCCTGCGTCTGAACAGGCGCGCTTGCCTGCGCCGGCGGTGCGGCGGTGGAAGTTTGCGGCGCAGTCTGCGGCGTCTGCGTTGGCGAACCGGCTGGCGACTGCAAGACGGGCGACGCTGTTGTGGTGGTGCGCGCTGTCTCCTGCGTGGCGTCCGCGTTAACCGTCGGCGTCGTCGCTGTCGTCGTCGCACTCACGGCTGATGCGCCGTTGCCGCCGCCGCTCGCCTCCTTCGCAGCGTGCCCGCCGTTGGCGTTGATGGAAGGCGCGTTGTCGCCGCCGAGCAGTTCGGCGAAATACGTGCGCCACGATTCGTCAACGAGCGTCGGGTCGCTGCGAAAACGCGCGAGCATTCCTTCCACATAAGTCGCGTTCGCGCCGAAGTTTTCCGCGATTAACTCCGACACGTCAGTTCTTGTTTGCTGTTCGCTCACGGTCTTATCACCTCACACTTTGACGCCGCCGCCCTTGCTCGCACGCTCTAAAAAAAGCACGCTGGCGCACACATTTTCCGGCGGCTGGATTTGCCTCTTAGCCTATCACCATCCGGCGCGGATTGCATCAGACGTAGCGATGCGCGTCGCCCGTGCTTTCCACTTCACAATGCTATACTGATGGCACGCAGACAACATCGTAAATGACACAAGACATCGAAGCGTCGCCAATCGTCGCGATTAACATGCACGTCTCAAGTTTGCCGTCTTCTTGTGCCGAAGGGGAAATAATTTTGTGAAAGAAAACATCAAACGCCTCTTTATCTATGCTGTCGTACTGCTCTGCCTCGTATCTTCAACTGCCGCGCAAAATAGGACGCGCGACGCAGCGTTGCCAAACTTTCATCAAGTCAACGAGCAACTCTATCGCGGCGCGCAGCCGAAGCCGGGCGCGATGCAGAAGCTCGCTCAACTCGGCATCAAGACCATCGTGAATTTGCGCGATGACGACGGACGAGCGCGTGAAGAAGAGGTCGCGGCGCGCGCTGCCGGCTTGCGTTACTTCAACGTGCTACTCGGCAGACTGGGGCGGCCTGCCGACGCTGAAGTCGAGCGCGTCATGTCAATTATCAACGCGCCTGAGAATCAACCGGTCTTCGTGCATTGCGCGCACGGCGCGGATCGCACGGGCACGGTCATCGCCGTCTATCGCATCGCGCATGATGGCTGGACGAGCGAGCGTGCGAAGGCAGAGGCCAAACGTTACGGCTTGAAACCGTGGGAGTTGGGGATGAAAGATTACATCCACGATTATTACGAAAGACGCGCGCATCCGTCTCAACCCGTTTCCGCGTTTTGACAAATCGAGTCCGAGCGGTTAGCTTTTTTCCAACGCAAATTCATTTCAAAATTTAATCCGGCATCATCAGATAGGAGTTCCATGCCACAGTCAGGCCACAAGGGCGTCAGTCGCATTGATAGCCCGCAGAAGAGAATGCACGGCTGGTACGTGCGCGTCAGGTTCGACAACGAGACGAAGTCAAAGTTTCTCTCCGACAAAGTTTATGGCGGCACAGAGGCCGCGCTGCAAAAGGCCGTCGAGTGCCGCAACGAGTTGGAGCGCGAGATGGGCAAGCCGCGCACGGACTGGGTCATCGTCGGCAAGAATCCGCGCAACCCGAACGGCATCGCCGGCGTGCGCCGCGCCGTCAAGAAGTACAAAGGCAAAGACGGCACGATCTATCTCAACGAAGTTTACGAAGTGTCGTGGAACGCGGGGCGCGATAAGAAGGGACGCACCTCCGTCTCGATTAAAAAGTACGGCGAGGCCGCCGCGTTTCGTCGCGCGTGCGGCATCCGCCGGCGCATGGAAGAGATGATGTACGGCGCGGCGGTGACGGGCAAATGGGCCGAAGCCCTCGGCAAACTCTGCGTAGCCTGACACGCGCTTGCAGCCATCCCGTTAATACGTACGTGCCTGTGAAGAAATTCAACATCAAAGGCGTCGAGTGGACGTACACGACGGGCGGCGAGGGCGCGCGTGCGCTTCTGATGTTTCACGAGGCGGTCGGCGGCGCGGAGGGCGTCGGGTGGCTCGGTGAGGCTTTCTCCAGTGAATGCCGCACCATCGCGCCGACCATCGCAGACGTGCGTCGGATTGAAGAAGTGTGCGACGCCGCGAGCGCGATTCTCGACCGCGAGCACGTCGGGCGCGCGACGGTTTTCGGCGGCTCGTTCGGCGGGGCGCTGGCGCAGGCTTTCGCCAAGAGATACCCGCGACAGGTCGAGCGGCTGATTCTCTTGACGACGTGCGCGCCTGACCCCGCACTCGGCACGAAGCATGAGAAACAGTTGCGCGTGATGTCGCGCCTGCCGTTTGCGCTAACCCGCGCGTTTGTGAAAATGGATGTGATGCGGCATCTCGACGCGCCCGTGCCGCCCGAAGCGTCCGAGCGCGTGCGGCTGGTCAAAGAACACCTGAAAAATTATTTCGACAACGTGCTGACCAAAGATGTCATGCTCTCGCGCATGGCGTTGAGCGTGGACTTTTGCCGCCACGAGCCTGACGCTTTCGCCGTCGGAGCGGATTGGGCGGGGCGCGTGCTGATCGTGGAGTCGAAGCACGACAACGCGAATCACGAAGAAGCGCGCGCGCGCCTGCGTGCCGCTTATCCGGGCGCGCTCGTCTGCACGTTCGCAGACGCGGGCGAGATGATTCCGCTCCTGCGGCAGGATGCGCTGATTGAAGTCATCAGAGCTTTTATGCGCGAAGAGTACGCGCGTCCCGAAGACTTGGAGCAAGGATGTTCGCATCACGACGACGAAGTTGAAACCGCGTCACACTCGACGACGGCGACGACATGATGCGCGAGATGGGTGAAGGTTAAAGACAATGACGAAAACGAAAGATGAACAACCAAACGCGCGTACATCGCGCCGTCAGTTCGCAAAGACGGTGACCGCCGCGCTTGTCGCCGCCGCGCCGTTAGTGTTGACGGCAAACGCCAACGCGCAAACCGCCGCGCCCAAAGAGCCGACCGCGTCGCCCAATCCGCAGCCGACGCCGCCCACAACAACGACGACGACGCCACCAAAACCTTCGCCCGTCGTCGAAGCTTACGCGGAAGTCGCGCGCGCGCGTTTCGGCGAGCAACTGTCGCCGGAAGAATTAACGCGCGTCAAACGCGACCTCGAAGGCAACGTGCGGGCGGCGGATCGCCTGCGCGCCTCCAAGCTCAAAAATTCCGACGAGCCGGACTTCGTTTTCAGCGCGTAAAGCTTCACTTTTACCTTTTGCCTTTTTACTTTTGCCTTCTTTGTGCGCCTTATGAATGAAGACACTTTCTTTTCCACCATCGCCGAACTCGCGCCGCAGATTCGCGCGCGGCGCATCTCGCCCGTCGAACTCACGGAAGGTTATCTGCAACGGCTTGAAACGACGGGCAGAAAACTCAACGCCGTCGTCACCGTGATGCGCGAAACGGCGCTCAAGCAAGCGCGCGAGGCCGAAGCCGAGATTAAACGCGGGCGCTATCGAGGCGCGTTGCACGGCATTCCTTACGCGGTCAAAGACCTCATCGCGACGCGCGAGGCTCCGACGACGTGGGGCGCGACGCCTTACAAGGATCAGCATTTCGATTACGATGCGACCATCGTGCAAAAGCTGCGCGAGGCGGGCGCAATCCTGACGGCGAAGCTGGCGATGATCGAACTGGCGGGCGGCATGGGTTATAACCAAGCGGACGCGAGTTTGACGGGCGCGTGCCGCACGCCCTGGAACACGGATTTCTGGAGCGGCGGGTCTTCGTCGGGGCCGGGCGCGGCGGTCTCCGCCGGACTCGTCGCGTTCGCCATCGGCTCGGAGACTTCCGGCTCGATTATCACGCCGGCGGCCTTCTGCGGCGTCTCCGGCCTGCGTCCCACCTACGGCGCAATCTCGCGTCACGGCGCGATGGCTCTCTCCTGGACGCTCGACAAGCTGGGGCCGATGTGTCGCTCGGCTGAGGATTGCACCATCGTGTTCACTGCTATTGCTGGCCCCGACCCGCTTGATCCCACATCAAAAAATTCTATTTATAAAAGCCAAAGCATCATGCCGGGCACTTGGGTTTCGCCTTATGGCAAAAATGTTCAGCCCATCTTAGGCAAAGATATGACAGGGTTGAATGCGGCAAAGCCGAGGGTGGGTGGACTGCGGATTGCGGTGATGAAGGATTCTTTCGAGAAGGCGCAGCCGGAAGTAAGTAAGAATTTTCTCGCGTCGCTCGACGTGTTGCGCCGTTCGGCGGACGTGGAGATGGACGTAAAACTGCCGGACTTCGCTTACGGCGCGGCGGTCGGAACCATCGTTGACGCGGAGGGCGCGAGCGCGTTTCGCGAACTCATCGAGTCGGGCAAAGTTAAGGAACTCGCCTCGCCCGAAGGACGCACGGGCGGCTACGCTGCCTCGCTCGTCACCGCCGTTGATTATCTGCACGCGATGCGCCTGCGTGCGCCGATGCGCGCGGCTTGGAGCGAGATGTTTAGGAAATACGATTTGCTCGTCGCGCCGTCGCGCGCCACCGTCTCGTACCCGGTGGACAAGACTTTCGATCAAGCCTATCCCGGCATCGCCGCCGCTTCGCCCATCGGCGCGTGCAATCTCGTCGGCGTTCCTGCCATCTCCGTCCCCAACGGCTTCGGCCAGCACGGACTCCCGACCGGCATCCAGTTCATCGCCCCCGCGTGGGAAGACGTGGCCGCGCTCGACGCGGCGATCAAATATCAGGCCGCGACTGACTGGCACAAGCGACGCCCGCCGATGCCGACGACTTGAAGAGAGCGCGCTCCGTCTGTTGCGCGACGCGCGTCTTGTCGCTTCAACGAGACGTAACTACTCGCACGATTTCATCTCGCGGCCTCAATCAAACGTGCGAGGTCGAGCATCAGCGCAACTGTGCCGTCGCGTAACTCGGTCGCGCCGCTTATGCCGCGCCAGTGCGCCGCGTGGCGTCCGAGTCCCCGCACAAGAGCCTCGCGGTTTTCTTCCGTCTCATCAGCGACGACAGCGACAAACTTCTCCGTCTTCCCTTTCTCTTCAACCTCCACGCCCGCGCCGTCGCGCGAAATGACGACGCGCATCATTTCAACCTCCGTTTCATCCGCAGGCGGTTGACCAAGCAGAGCGCGCAGGCTCACGAGCGGAAAATTGTTGTCGCGCCAGTTGATGAATTGCGCGCCGTCCGCGTGCGTGATGACTTCGGAGCGCAACACGTCGCACGTCGCGGCCACGCTCGCGGCGTCGAGGCAATATGAATTTCCCTCCGAGCGAACGATGAGCACAGAGACGAGCGCGAGCGCGACGGGCAGGCGCAACTCGAAAGTCGTGCCCGCGCCGACTGTGCTTGAGACACGCATCTCGCCGCCCAATTTCTCGACGGCGCGCTCGATGACATCGAGGCCGACGCCGCGACCCGAAACATTTGAAGCTTCGGCGCTGGTGGAAAAACCGGGACTGAAGATGAGTCGCAACGCCTGCTCTTGTGATACCTGCGCTCCGCGTGCGACGAGTCCACGTTCGGCGGCGATGCGCGCGACGCGCACAGGGTCAACGCCGCGTCCATCGTCCGACACGCGCAGCACGACGCGATTAACTTCGCCTGCTGCCTCAAGACGAATCCGCCCGCGCGCATCTTTGCCCGCGCGCCGCCGCTCGTCCGGCAATTCAAGACCGTGATCCACCGCGTTGCGAAGCAGATGCAGCAGCGGCTCCGTCAAAGCCTCTGCGAGCGATTTGTCGAGACGCACATCGCCGCCCGCCAGCTCGAACTCCGCCTCGCGCCCCGTCGCGCGCGCCGCCGCCTGCCCGACGCGCACGGCGCGCTCAAGCGTCTGGCGCAGCGTGACCATCCGCAGCTCGATCAATCTCGCTTCGAGCGCGTGGAGACGCTCGTTGATGAGAGGCTCGCGGCTCTCCAATTCGACGCGCGCGCCGGAGTGATTCAACGTCTCGCCGCTTCCTCGTGCCAGCGCGCTTTCGATGTCCGTGAACAATTCGTGCGTCGCCGCGATCAACTCGTCCAACTCGTCGAGCGAGACGCGCACCTGCCGCGCCGACGCGGAAACGGAAGCGGCAGGCGCGGCGTGCGTTGACTCAAGCGACACAGATTGATCGTGCGACGCGATCTCTTCATCATCAGCCGCAGTCGTCTCTCTGTCAGACGATGCGGCCTCTCTGTCACCCATCGCTTCATCTTTATCAACGACCCGCGCCGCCGCATCCGTCTCACGTTTTTGTGTGACGATGCTCGCCAAGATTGTCGCGCCGAATGGCAGCAGGCGCGCTTTCAACTCTGCGTCCGTCTCGCGCGTCGCGCAGACGAGACGAAAGCTAATGCGTTCGGGCGCGCTGGCGTGCGACTCCGGGCTGGTGGAGACGACTTCGCCGCATTCCGCGAGCGTCGCTTGCAGCGCGCGCAGTCGCGTGTCGAAATCCGTCAGCGCGAAATCAGCCGCGACGACGACGACGCGCGCGCCTTCACGCATGGCCTCGCCGAGACGCTGCTGCTCGCCCTCACTGAGCGCGCGCGCCACGTCATCCGGCAAAGATTGGATTTCAACTTGCGAATCAATCGTCAATGATGAAAGCGACGCTGCACCCGCGTCCGCTGAAAGCTGCGAGAGCGACGACGCGCACGACAGCAGGCGCGCGATGAGTGCGCGCGGGGCGGGCGTCTGTGTCCCGCGCGCGGCGTCGCTCAAATTCAGGTTGAGCGCATCCGTGGCCGCGATGAACGTGTCGAGCACGTTGTCGTCCAGCGCGACGCGACCGCTGAGACGCGCCTCTTCAAGCAGCGTCTCAAGCGCGTGCGCGATCTCGCACACGGCGTCGAGTCCGGCGGTGGCGGCGGAGCCTTTGAGCGTGTGAACCTGACGAAAAATGCGCCCGACCAATTCGCGCCTTGCCGCGCCTTCATCACGACGCTCGCGCAACATCTCGAAATCTTCGTAGAGCGCGGCGACGATGTCTTCGGCGTCGGACAAAAAATCTGGCAGCAGTTGATCGTCCATAAAGGCAGTAGCCAGTAGTCAGTAGTCAGTAGCCAGTAGAAAGACCTGCGGAGCGTCGAGTGCTGGAGGAGAGACACGAGAGCGCGGTTAGCGTACTACTGACTACTGGCTACTGGCTACTGATTGCTGGCTACTTTTTCGGGAATATCTTCGTCGGGATGCGCGGGGAGGTCTGCCTGTTGCGGGAGTTCCTGATCGAGGTCGCGCTTGATCGCATCGAGAATGCCGTTGATGAACTGCGTGGCCTCGTAGGTGGAAAAGCGGCGCGCGATTTCCAGAGCCTCGTTGATGGCGACGGTGCGCGGCGTCGGCTCAAAAAGAAATTCATAGACGGCGAGCCGCAGCACGTTGCGATCTACGACGGCCATGCGCGGGATGCGCCAGTGTTCGGCGCGTGAGCGGATGCGCTCGTCAAGTTCGGGAACGTGCGCGAGCGCGCCGGAAGCGAGGCGGGTCGCAAACTCGCGCGCCGTCTCATCCACTTCCGCCTCGCCCAACTCGTCCCAGTACGCGCGCACCAAATCATCGGCACGCGCCTCCGCACCCAAAATGTCAGCCGCAAAGAGCATTTGCAAAGCGCACTCGCGCGCCTTACGTCGCAAACCCATAAATACCCAGGTGATGAGTGATAAGTGATAAGTAAGAAGAGATGTATTCATCTCATCACTCATCACTTATTACTTATCACTTCTTTGTACAGATTGACCATTTCGACAGCCGACATGGCGGCGTCGAACCCCTTGTTGCCCGCTTTGACGCCGGCGCGATCAATCGCCTGCTCGAGCGTGTCGGCGGTGACGATGCCGAAGATGACGGGCACGCCCGACAGCATCCCGGCCTGAGCGATGCCTTTGGCGGCCTCGCCCGCGACGTAATCGAAGTGCGGCGTCTCGCCACGGATAATCGTGCCGAGACAGATGACGGCGTCAAACTTTTTCGTCTCCGCCACGCGACGCGCCATCAGCGGAATTTCGAACGAGCCGGGAACTTTGAAGACTTCGACCGCGCCCTCACCCGCGCCGAGACGTTCGAGCGCATCGAGCGCGCCTTCGACAAGTCGCGCCGTCAGAAAATCGTTCCAGCGGCTCGCGACAATCGCGTAGCGAAAGCCTCCGGCGTTGAGTTGTCCCTGATGTATGACAGGCTGCAAAATTATCTACGCGGCTCCGAATCGTTTGAGGATGAAAGCAGAGGCAGTATAGGTGAAGCGGATGAAGCGTGACAAGCGAGCATCTCGCGGACGAGACCTCGCCAAGTCAAGACGCGGCGACTTGACCATGTGATCGAGTCGCCGCACAGAGAGCGCGCGGGATGCAAGTCAATTGAAGAAGTTTCGCTTAATCCGGCAGCAACGCTTCCCTCTTCTTCAGCTTCTCGATGCCTTCTTCAAGGCCGGGCAGAGTGATGTGCGCAACGGTCAGGAGTTCCAGCGTCTCGCGAAACGTGCGCGGCTGCCACTTGTGCGTGCAGGCGAGCAGACCCCTTTTGGCGTTCTGCTGAAACCCTTCCGCGTCGTTCGTGTAGAGGCAGACCTGCGCCAGATCAAAGGCGCTCCAAGGCGCGTTGTAACCGCTCTCGACCTGCGCCTTGAGCGATTGGCGCGCGCGCTCCAACATAAACTCGCGATCCTCATCGAGCGCGAACACGCCGTCGGCTCGCGCCTGAATCGTCAACTCGTTGAGCAGCGGATAAGTGTTGCCCTGCGAAATGTCCGTCGCTTGATGATAAGCCTGCGCGGCTTCGGCCCAACGCTCCTGCCGTTTATAGACGCCGCCGAGCGACGAGAGAGCGTCGAAGTCGTCGGGCTTTAACTCGACGGCGCGACGCAGAGACTTTTCGCCGTTCGGCATCTCCAGCGGACGCTCGTCCTTCTTCTTCGCGTTGTAGATTTTGTTCTCGGCGATGCCACGCTCGCGATAGGCCTCCGCGTATTGCGGCGACAGTTCGGTGACGCGCGTGAAGTCGGCCAGCGCTTCGGCAAATTTTCCACGGTCGCGATAGACGAGTCCGCGCTTCATCAAGACCGAAGTGTTGTCGGAGTTGGCGGCGATGGCCTCGCCGAACTTGTTGATGGCGGTAGCCCAATCTTTGACGCGCAGCGCGTTGTCGGCCTCGATCAAAAGCGGCTCGATGTTCGGGTGATGCGGCTGCTCTTCCTGCGCGCGCTGCACGAGCAGGGCGCGCATGGGCGGGCTGTCGAGCCGGTTGTAAATGAGCGACTCGGTGAGAACTTTCGTGATCAGCTTGATTGACTCTGAGACTTTCGTCTCCGGCTCGTAATGGTAAGGGAAGGCCTTGATCTGGGCGATGTCGAAAGGCGGCGCGCCAGTCTCCTGCCGGAAGATAGCCGTGCCGGACTCGTGCGCGCGCTGTCGCACGCCGAGTTCGTAGAAGACGTTGGCGTTGCTGCCGCTGATGTCTGCGAGCGCGAAACGCGAATACTCGATGTACTGGAACATCTCCTGGCCGATGTCGCCGGTGAAGTAGTCGTCGTCGGCGCGGCGCGAGAGTAACTTGCCGCCTTCGGGCAGCTCAACGGACTCGATGGCCGGCTTGAAGACGGTTTGATAAATGTGGTCGAAGTCAACTTCCACGTCGCCCACTTTCTTTTTATTGAAAGGCATGATGACGAAACAGATTTTGCTGTATTCAATCTCAGGCATGTTTGCACCTCATTGGTCAGGAATCAGGAAACAACTTGACGGGCGAGATTAAGGTTTGCGCTGCCGTCACCGTCGAGCGTGAAGCTGTGGCAGAGGCGGCGCGGCGGATTATAAACTCGCGCGCGTGCCGGCGGCGAGTGTTTTTTGAAAAATTTATTCGCCACGAAAAACCGGGGCGCGTTTTTCGAGGAAGGCGCGCGTGCCTTCACGCATGTCTGCGGTCGAGAAGAGACGGCTAAAGAGTTCGGCTTCGAGCCGCAAGCCTTCCGCGAAAGGCAGACGCGCGCCCTCCGTCACGGCTTCGAGACAGGCGCGCACGGCGAGCGGCGCGGACGTTTTGATAATCGCGCGTGCGAGCGCGTCGGCTTCCGTCAAAAGATTTTCTCCGGCGACGACGCGATTGACCAGACCGAGACGCAGAGCCTCGTCCGCCGTCACACTCTCGTTCATCAACATTGCGGCGAGGGCGCGACCTGTGCCCGCGACGCGCGCGAGTCGCTGCGTGCCGCCGTAGGCCGGAATCAGGCCAAGCCCCGTCTCCGGCAGACTGAACCGCGCGGAGAGCGACGCGACGCGCAGGTGACATGCGAGCGCGAGTTCACAACCGCCGCCCGAAGCCGCGCCCTGCACGGCGGCAATGACGGGCACGCGGCACGACTCGATGACATCGCAGACCTTCTGCCCGCGCTCCGCCACGCGCCGCGCTTCTTTCTCATCGAGCGATGTAAGCTCGCCGATGTCTGTCCCCGCACAAAAGTCCACGCCCTCGCCGCTCAGGATAATCGCGCGTAAGTTTCGCCGCTCGCTCAACTCCGCGAAGAGTTCGGCGAGCCGTTCAAGCATCGCGCCGGTCAGCGCATTACGCTTCTCAGGGCGATTGAGAACGACGCGCGCGAGCAGCCCGTCGCCGTCTTCTGCAAATGTAATTTCTGTTGGCAATTTTCAGAATGAGGTAATGGAGAAGCCCCACATCAAGCAGATACAGACGTAACGTCTCCTCACCTGTACACGTCTCGCCGGTTTCCAATCTTCAAGACGTGTATCAATAGCACGGCGTCTTGAATCTCATAAATGATTCGGAAGTCGCCGACGCGGACGCGGTAAATGTCTTCGGAGCCGGAGAGTTTGACGACGCCGCGTGGTCGCGGATCGTCGGCGAGGGCGTCAATGCGCTTTTGGAGACGACGCCGGATCGGAGTCGTCAACCCGTTATAGTCGCGTCGTGCTGCTGGTGAGAAATCAATCCGGTAGGCCACTACTTCGCGGTCTCCTGCTTCAGCCACTCCCATGGGTAATAACCCACGCGCTCGGCCTCTTCGCGGGCGCGCAAGGCTTCGCGCAGATCGCGCGCGTCCTCGTCCGAAAGTTCGGGCGCGGCCTCTTTCTTCGCGCGACTCGTCGCCGGGTTGGTGCGCTTCGCCGTCGTGTTCTTTTTATTCTGTGCGTTTGACATGCCCTGATTATAACAAGTTCTAAGCAGCGATGAAGGAGCGTGCGAAAGTGTATGCCGGGGCAGCGGTCGCACTGCCCCGACAATGACAATCTTTTCCTCAGACGAGTTTCATCGGCGTCGGATTCTTCGGGTCAGACGTGTAGTCGTAGAAGCCGCGCCCTGATTTGCGACCGTAGAGTCCGGCCAGCACCATGCGTTTAAGAAGCGGCGGCGAGGCGAAACGTTTTTCGCGAAATTCGTTGAACATGATTTCGGCGATGTAGTAGGTGGTATCCAACCCGACGAAGTCGCCGAGCGTGAACGGCCCCATCGGATAGCCGCAGCCGAGTTTCATCGCGTTGTCTATGTCAACGATTGAGCCGACGCCTTCTTCGAGCGCGCGAATCGCGTCGAGCATGTAAGGCACGAGCAGGCGATTGACGATAAAACCCGTCTTGTCGCCGGCGCGCACGGGCACTTTGCCGAGCTGCGTGCCGAACCGGACGGCGCGCTCATAGACTGCATCGTCCGTGAGAATCGTCCGCACGACTTCGACGAGTTTCATAATCGGCACGGGGTTGAAGAAGTGGAGGCCGATGAAACGCTTCTGACGCTCAGGCGACGTGGCCGTCATCATCTCCGTAATCGAGAGTGAAGAAGTGTTCGAGGCGAAGATGGTTTCGGGCTTGCACAGTTCGTCAAGCTGGCGATAAGTGTCGCGCTTGATGTCGAGATTTTCGATGATGGCTTCGATAATGATGTCGCAGTCTGCAAGGTCTGCGAGCGAAGTCGTCCCCGTCATGCGCCCGCGTAGCTCCGTCGCCTGTTCGGGTTTGAGCGTGCCCTTCTCGGCGAACCTGGCGAGCGATTTGTCTATGCCCTTGAAGCCGCGCTCGCACACTTCGTCCGAGACTTCGCGCACGACGACATCGAATCCGGCGGTGGCGGCGGTCTGCGCTATCCCAGCGCCCATCAAGCCGCAACCGAGCACGCCGACTTTTTTAATCTCCATTTTTCCGTTTTCTCCTCAACTTTATTTTTGTGTTCGTCCTTGATGAAACGCGGACGATAAAGAATTTCAAAATCGCAGCACGCGCCAATCTTCGGACGGCGATGCGGCGTGCTACTTGTTTTCGTTCGCTGGTGGTTGCGGCGACTCCTCATCGTTGAGCACAAGTCTGTACTTCAGCCCGTTCGTCCTGACCCACTTGTTGAAGCGGCCTTCCCACTCATCGTAGTCTGCGCCCAACTGTTTCGACTGTTGCTCGCCCGCGTGTTTCTCCGCTTCGTCCTTCGGCTGCAAGCCGGAAAGCGTGACGGCGCGCGTCAGCAAGACCGTCAACTCGGCTCGCAGCAGGTCAGCATTTTTATCGAAGTCAGGCGCGGCGTTCAACTTTTGAATCGCCGGCACGAGTGCGTCCGTGTGGCCGTCTTTAAGCGCATTGAAAGCATTCTGTCCATCATTCATCGCCTCGATGAAAGCGTTGGCGCTCGTCTCCGGCGCAGACGGTTTGAACCCCTCGCTGAGGTTCTTCAAGTTCGGCGGCGGCCCGCCGTAATGCCGCGCGACCATCGCGAAACTCGCGACCACGAGCGCGAGCGACAACGCTTGCAAGACGCGCCACACGACGGAGACGGGGCCGCTCTCGCCCGGTCGTTTGTAATTGACGAAGAGCGCGAGCGCCATCCCTGACGCGAGTCCGCCGAGATGCGCCGCGTTGTCTATGAAGCCGCGCGCCGCGTAGCCGATGAAGAGATTGAGGAAGATCATCGGCAACATGCCTGTGCCGAACGCGCGCTTGAAACCTTCGGGCAGTTCGTGGCGATACTTGATGCCGAAGACGAAGAGCACGCCGACGAGACCGAAGAGCGCGCCCGACGCTCCCGCCGAAGGCACGTCCTGCGACTTGAAGAGGAAACGCCCGACGGAGCTAATCTGCATCTCCGGCTGCACGGTCAGGTAACTCGCCACGACGCCACAGATTCCCGTCGCGACCCAGAAGACGACGAAGCGCGCCGAGCCGTAAAGTTTTTCCACGTAAGGCCCCAGCATGAAGAGGCTGTACATGTTGACGAGCAAGTGCAGGGGGCCGAGTCCCGGCACGTTGACGTGCAGAAAAATCGGCGTGACGAATCGCCACCACTCGCCCTGCTCCTTGATTAAGTAGTTGAGCTTCGCGCCGTAAGCGGTGAGCACATCGCCCGTCGCGCCGCCGGAAAACATCATCAACAAATAGAGAAAGACGTTCACGCTGATGAAGATGATCGTGAAAGCAGCGGGGCGCGAGACGATGTCGCGCAAAAAGCGGAGCGTCTCCGGGTCAGTCGTCGTCGCGCTCCGGCGACGATTGTTAGTTGAAGACGAAGGCGCGAGTGTGTTGGCGGTGGACGGCATCCCGCACATCATGCAGTGCGTCTCGCCCGCGCCGACGAGCGCGCCGCAACTGCGGCACATGCTCGAACGCTTGGCGGCATGATTACTCTCTCGCCCTTGAAATCTACCTTTGAACAAAATCTATCTTTCCCTTTCGAGCCGCCGACGCCACGACGCCCGTCAATTAAAACGCTTTCTCAACACGCCCGCCCTATGTCTCGCACACACGCCGCCCGTCCCTTTGCACGCGAGCGAAAACAGAGGATGACAAAGTTTCGGGGAGTTGTTCGTGACGAAAATTTCTTTGATGCGTGATTCTACAACGAAGGCCGAGGCAGTGTCATGCGTGGTCATGGGCGCGAATCACACTCGTTTTGAACGATACAGTCTGATTGACGAAAAACACGTCAATGCCTATCAGTCAGAACGATTGAAGATCGCCTTAGTCTGACCGCTTCGCACGCGCAGCTCCAATCAAACTCCCGCTTCGCATGATGGCATGTGTTTTGAAGAGACAAAGCCGCCGCGCGTCTCATCATAGCTGGACGGCAACCATATTCTTGTGACGAACGCAATTCTGAGGAAATGCCACGACGATGTGTAGAACGAAGTTTTTGAGTCTCACACTGCTGCTCTCTCTTGCGACCCCGCTCTTGTCGGGCGCGCTTCATGTGAGCGTGTCCGCACAGGCGACGCCGAACCAGACGGCTCGCCCTGCTGCTGCTCCGAAGATGACGGACGCGCTGCTCTCGCGTGTCCGCCACGCACGCGCGGGAAGCGGCGAGCGTGCGCGCGTCATTCTTCAGGTCAAAGACGGCGATACCACTGAGCGCGCGACGCGCACGCTCCAGAGCGCGGGCGCGCGTGTCGAGCGACAATTCGATGGACTCGGCTTCATCGTCGCAGACGTGCCCGTCGAAAAACTTTCCGAGTTGTCCTCGCGTGAAGATGTCTCGTGGCTCTCACCGGATCAGGATGTCCGTTCATCATCCAACAATCCACAGACAAGTGGCGGCGATAGCAGCCAGCCCGCGCAGGCGAGCGGCGTAATGGACAACACGAGCCACGCCGAAGTAACGACGGGCGCGAGCAAAGTTTTGCCGCTCGACAAAGACGGCGCAGCTTTGGGAAACGGCGTTGCGTCCGGCGGCGGCGGCAATCACGTCGGCATTGCTATCCTCGATAGCGGCATCAGCCCTGCGGACGCGGCGGAATTCGTCGGCTATGAATGGCGCACGAGCGACGGACTGCTCAGTCTAGGGCTGCTCGGACAGTCTTACGTCGCGACTTACGCGCGCGTCAAAAAGCGCATTGATTTCACCGGCGAAGGCTACACGGACAAGGCCAACGACGACCGCTACGGGCACGGCACGCACACGGCTGGCGTCGCGGCGGGCACAGGTCAGGCCAGCGAAAACAGCGCGTCACAGACGCCCGGCACGCCTACTTACGGCGGCGTCGCCACGAACGCCGACTTGCTCGATGTGCGCGTCCTCAACTCGCAGGGCACGGGCACCGTCTCGCAAGTCATCGCGGGCATTGATTGGGTCATCAAGAACAAAAAAACTTACAACGTCCGCGTGATGAATCTCTCGCTCGGCACGGGCATTTCGCAGAGCTACAAGACAGACCCGCTGTGTCAGGCCGTCGGGCGCGCGGTTGATGCCGGCATCGTCGTCGTCGTCGCGGCGGGCAACTGGGGCAAAGATTCTTTCGGTCACACGATCTTCGGCGGCATCCTTTCGCCCGCCAACTCGCCGCGCGTCATCACCGTCGGCGCGACTAACACGCAGCAGACCAACGCGCGCTCGGACGATGCGGTCGCGACTTACTCTTCGCGCGGCCCGACGCTTGTTGACGGCCTCGTCAAACCAGACCTCGTCGCGCCCGGCAATCGCATCGGCGCGGCGGAAACTTCGGCTACTTCGCCGACTACCAGTTACTCTTATTCTTCTTCGGGCGGCGGCGGATTGATCGGCACGCTCGGCGGCATCGTCTATGACGGCGGCACGAGCAACGCGCCACGCGCAACAGGCACTTATCAAGTTTTAAGCGGCACATCGTTCGCCGCGCCCGCCGTCTCCGGCACGGTTGCGCTGATGCTTGAAGCCAATTCTTCGCTCACGCCCGCGATGGTCAAGGCCGTGCTGCTCCGAACCGCGCAACGCCTGCCCGTCTATGAACGGATGGTGCAGAACAAAGACATTTCCGCCTTCGAGCGCATCATTACGGAGGGCGCGGGCGCGCTCAACACCTACGCCGCGCTGACGGTGGCGAAGGCGATTCGCAAAGACGCGCAGAAGGCCACGCCCGGCGACAATCTCATCACGGAGAAGAAAGTCACTTACTCGACGCTCGCCGTCACCGCGCCCATCGTTGGCGAAAACATGCCGCTTAACAACGGCGTCCTCTGGGTTGACGGCATCGCGTTCACGGACAAATTGCTGGTCACCAACGGCTTCAAGTTGCCGAACAATGTCTTGATGACGAGCGGCTTCGCCATCGCCGACGGTTATCTGACAGGAGAGGGCAACTACGTCCTCTCGAACGGGCAAGTGGTCGGGAGCGGCTACACGATTAGCAGTGGCTACACGATCAGTAGCGGTTACACAATCAGCTCCGGCTACACGGTCAGTAGCGGCTACACGATCAGCAGTGGATACACGATTAGCTCCGGCATCAGCGGCGACGGTATCACGGCGACGGGCACGCGCACGGGTTGGAGTTTCGACAACGAAGCGGCGTGGGCGTCGAACCTCTTTGACCCCTCTTCGACGAGCGCGAACGAGGAACAAATTATGACGCAGGGCGAGACGGCGACGCCCAATGGCGTCCAACGTTTATCCGTCGCGAGCCGTCTCTATCCGCGCCGTTGAGACGTGAGCGCGAAGCATTCACCAAGTTGCCGGTCGCACATATTTGAGTGGCGAATGTTCGACGAGAAATTAACGGGCATCAGAGTTAAGTTGCATGAATCAAGAAAGCATTGATCATCAGCGGGGGCGAGTTTTCCAAATCGTCGTGACGGCGACGGGCATCGCTCTGTGGCTCGCCGCCGCCGCGACGCTTCCCTTCCAACTCGCCGCGCCGGAACAACTGGCCGTGCTCGTGCTGACGCCGCTGGCGTGCGTGCTCGGCATGTTTCCGCTCAGTTTTCCACTGCCCTCCGGCTTGCAACCGACGCGCGAGAAAATCAACTTCACGCTCTCGGACGCTTTCGTTCTGCTCACGGCATGTCGCTACGGCGTGTTCGCGGCAATCTTCGTCGCGGGCGTCGAAGGATTCATCTCTTCGCGTCGTGGCGGGCCGCGCCTGTCGAGCAATCTCTTCTCATCGGGCATGATGTCGCTCTCTTCTGCCGCCGCCGCCCTCGGACTCGGCGCGGTGCTGCGCTACGGTTGGAGCGATGTCGCTGCCACTACTGCTTCCGCCTCTGCAACGACGAGCCACGCCTACGCTTTTTCCACCATCTCTCTCGCGCTTCTCGTCGGCGGTCTCATGCAGGTCTTCGTCAATCTCGGACTGCTCTCAGTGCTGCTCGCGCGGCGTCAGAATCATTCGGTGCTGCGCGAATGGAAGGCGAACTTTATCTGCGCCGCGCCGCTTTTTCTGCCGACGAGCGCGGCGGCGAGCTTGATGTACCTCGCGCTCCAACGCGACGCGCTGATTATGGCCGTCATCGGCGTGCCGATTCTGTTGACGATTTACTTCGGACACCGTCAGCACCGCGACGGCGTGCAGGAACGTATCCGCCTCGTGGAAGAATCAAGCCGCGAGCAAATGGCCGTCATGGAAAAGGCGCACCGGCAAACCATCGAGGCGCTCGCCGTCGCCATCAACGCCAAGGACGAAGTGACGCACGAGCACGTCCTGCGCGTGCAGATTTACGCCGCCGGCGTCGCGCGCATCCTCGGCTGCAATGAATCCGAAGTTGAAGCATTGCGTGCGGGCGCGCTGCTCCACGACATCGGCAAGATCGCCGTGCCCGACTACATCATCAACAAACCGGGCAAACTCACCGCCGCCGAGTTCGACCGGATGAAGTTTCACACCATCGCGGGCGCGCAGATTCTCGGGCGCGTCGAGTTCCCGTATCCGGTCGTGCCCGTCGTCCGGCATCATCACGAACGTTGGGACGGGCGCGGCTACCCGGATGGTTTGAGCGGCGAAACGATCCCTCTGACCGCGCGCATTCTCTCCGTCGTTGATTGCTTCGACGCCGTGCGCGAAGACCGGCAGTATCGCAAGGGCTTGACGCGCGACGCGGCCATCGCGCTCATCATGGACGGCAGCGGCACGCAGTACGACCCGCGCGTCGTCGGCACGTTCGTCACGCACCTTCCCGAATTCGAGGCCGAGATACAGGCGCACAGAGACGTGCCGCTTCCGACCTTCGGCATCGAGCCGTCGGAGCAACTCTCGGAGGCCGCGCTCAAAGTCGCGCCCGCCGCCGGGTTGATGGCTGAAGCGCGCGGCGATGATGACAACTCGCCCGCCGCGCACGCCTTCACACATGAGGAGCAAGACGCGCTTAATGCGCTCGCGCAAACTCTCAACACGCCGGGCACGCCGCAAGAGTTGTTCGAGATTTTCACGCGGCAACTCAACACGCTCGTTTCCTTCGACACCTGCACGCTCACGCGCGTCTCGCCCGCGAGCGGCGAATGCGTCGTCGCGCACGCAGCGGGACGAAATGCCGCGCTGCTTCAGGGTCGCACGCTCGCGCCGGGCGAAGGCGTCACCGGCTGGACACTCACGAACGGCCAGCCCTTTTGCAACACAGACCCGCGTCTCGATCTCCCCGCGCATCTCGCCTCAGACTTCGCGGACTATCGAACCCTCGCCGTCTTTCCCATCTCGCACAACCAGGAGACGCTCGGCGCGCTCGCCGTCTATTCCGCCGCGCTCGACGAGTACGACACGCACCAACAACGTCTCTTACAGGAAGCCGCACACATCGTCGCGCGAGCGTTTGCCGCACGCGGTGAACAGACTCATCAACACACGGCTCTGAACCTGCCCTCAACGAACGTCGCCGCCCCGACTCTCAAATCCGAACTGACGCACTGATGATTAGTTCAAGGTTTCAAGTTCAAGGTTCAAAGTTAAATTCCTTCTTCAACTTTGAACTTTGAACGAATCGTTGTGGGTCTGTAGAGCGTGTCCCTCAACACTTTAGAACCTTGAACTTTGAACTCTCAACCAACTTGCCAGAATGATTGACCTAACACTCATCAAGCTGACCGAATGGCCTGACGGGATTGTCCGCTTGGCAGCAAAAAGTTCGATTTTCCGGCGTTTTTCAGCATTCGCGCTCGTGGCACGAAGTTCGCTTCTATGGTTTCGCCCGGCCTTCCGGTTCGGGCTTGCTCTTTGATCCCTTCGCCGGAGTTTTCCCACAGAGGGAAAGAACGCGGCGTCCCGACAGGCAAAGACAGACGGCCTCTCTCGCATGTTTCGCGTAATGGCCGTTGCAGACAAATGAACAGATTAAGGGTTATGAAAATGAAATCGAAAAATTCCTCGTCCCTTGTGACATTCTTAGTTTTACTCTCGCTCGCGCTTTCCACGTTCGGCGGGTTTCTCCCCGCCGGCAATGCCAGCGCGCAATCAACAAATAAAACTTCTCTTCGCCGCAGCAGTGTGAGCAACAGCAAGACCGCTTTCCCTGTGCTCTCGCGTTACGGCAAAGACCTGACGCAGTTGGCGCGCGCCGGCAAGCTTCAAGTCGTCGCAGGTCACGAAGCGGATGTCGCCAAGACCTTTGAGATTCTTTCGCGCGATGCGAAGAACAATCCCGTCCTGCTCGACGAAACGGGCGCGGGCACGGCGGCGGCAGTCGCCGACGGTCTGGCTCTGAGCATCGCGAGCGGGAACGCGCCCGCCGCCTTGCGCGATGCGCGCGTCTTTAGTGTGAGCCGCGACGCTCTGCTCGCGGGCACGCAGACGACCGACGAATTCGTCGCGCGTCTCCAGTCCGCGCTCGCGGAAGCCGCCGCCTCGCACGGGCAAGTTGTGCTGTTTATCGAAGACTTTCAACACTTCGCCGGTAACTACACGGCGCGCGAGGCATCGAACGCCGTGCGCGCGGCCATCGCGGGCGGACAGTTGCACGTCATCGGCGCGACGACTCCCGCGCTCTATGCCGAGCACATCGCGCGCGACGCATCGCTGGCGAAACTTTTTCAACCCGTCCGGCTCGACGGCAAGGGCGCGGATTCAGACCTCGCCAAAACGGACGAAGACCAGGCCGAAGGCGGATTCACCGGCGACAAAATCTCCTCCGACCTGCGTGAGTTGATGAACAGCGCCGGTGGCGGCGCAGCGCGCGTCGGCGTTATCCTTCAATCAACGGATTTGCAGAACCCGGAACTGATGTCGCTGCTCAAAGCTAACGGCGTCGAAATCAATTCGCGTCTCGCGCAACTCGGCGCGCTTCGCATCGAAGTGCCCGTCAAGGCCATCGCAGCGTTGGCGGCAAGCAACGCGACCGGCCACCTCTCGCCGGACAGAGCGATTCAATCGTTCGGCCATGTCACGGCCACGACCGGCACGGACGCGGTTCGCGCCGGCGGGCTGATTAACGGACTGTTCGGACAGACGCTCGACGGCACGGGCGTCGGCATCGCCATTCTCGACTCCGGCATTGATGTCGCACACGCGGCGTTCGCCGGCGGACGAGTTAAATTCAAAAAGGACTTCACGTCCGAGGCGACGCCCGGCGACAAAGACGCTTACGGTCACGGCACGCACGTCGCATCGGCGGCAGCCGGCGTGAACACGTACAGCAGTGGCAGCGATAACACCAAGTACGAAGGCATCGCGCGCAACGCCAGCATCATTAACCTGCGCGTGCTCGACTCGAAAGGCACGGGCAGCACCTCCGTCTTGCTCAACGCGCTCAACTGGATTCTCAGCCCGGCTGACCCGAACAAGCCGCTCAGTTCGGCGAATCCGACCAACCAGCAGAAATACAACATCCGCGTCGTTAATATGAGTCTCGGCGCATCCGCCGTTGACTCTTACAAGAATGACCCGATCTGCAAGGCGACTCGCAAGCTGGTGGATGCGGGCGTGGTCGTCGTCGCCGCCGCCGGCAACAACGGCAAAAACTCCGCCGGACAGAAAATCTACGGGCAGATTCACTCGCCCGGCAACGAGCCTTCGGCCATCACCGTCGGCGCGAGCAACACTTACGGCACCGACGCGCGCAACGACGATGTCATCGCCACCTACAGCTCGCGCGGCCCGACGCGCAGCTACTGGACGGACACGAACCTCGTCAAGCATTACGACAATCTCATCAAGCCCGACCTCGTCGCGCCCGGCAACAAGCTGATCTACGCCGAGTCCGACGACAAGGACAAACCGAACCTCCTCGTCGCACAGCACCCGGAACTTGATTCTGGTCTCACCGACAACGACAACAAGAAATTGATGTACCTCTCCGGCACTTCGATGGCGACGCCGGTCGTGGCGGGCGCGGCGGCTCTCTTGCTCCAAGCCAACCCGAAGCTGACGCCGAACATGGTCAAGTTGATTTTGATGTACACGGCGCAGCAACTGCCCAACTTCAATATGTTCGAGCAGGGCGCGGGACAACTCAATGTTGAAGGCGCGGTCAGGCTGGCGCGGCTCGTCCGCACTGACCTCTCTGCGAGCACGGTGCAGGGCGCGCCTTTCCTGACGACTTCGACGCTTCCGACGCCTTCGACGACCCTCGCCGGCTACCAGTTCCCTTGGTCGCAGGGCATCCTCGTCAAGCAGCATTACGTGACCGGCACGAATCTCATCTCCAAATACCAGACGGTTTATGGTCTGGGAATGGTGCTCGGCGACGGCACGCTGTTGAGCGACGGCCTTGTCTTGGGTGATGGCATGGTCTTGGGTGACGGCCTCGTCATGGGCGACAACATTATGACCAGCAGCGGCCTCGTTTTGGGCGACGGCACGGTCTTCATCTCGTGCGGCATCATGCTGTCGGACGGCATCATGTTGAGCGACGGCATGGTCTTGGGCGATGGCATTATGATGAGCGACGGCATGGTCTTGGGCGACGGCTTAGTCCTCGGCGATTCATGCGTGCAAGCGATGTCGGCGATGGTCGGCGGCGACGATACGCCGTCAATGAAGTAGCGTCACGCAAACAGTGCGGAGATGCCGTCGCCCACATGCGCGGCATCTCCGCCTCTTTCCGGCAAACATAAGCGCGGCCTCTTTCAACGCCTCCCTCCCCGCTGGCCGCAACGTCAACAACATCACTTGAGCATCGTTTCGATTAGGTGTACTGAACGTGGATAACACTCTGACGGTTCAACCATTGATGCGCGAGCACGCGGACGAAGCGATTGGCTATCTCGAAGCCAGCCCCGTCCAGACGACTTACATGCGCGGCCTGATCTGCGACCACGGCGTCGTGGACGCGCGCAATCGCGGCGACTTCTACGCCTGCCGCGACGGGCGCGACGGCGGCGAAGGACGCATCTGCGGCGTCGCACTCTTAGGCGACGCGATTCTCTTCGCCTCCGACGACCGGACGACGACGGACGCGCTGGCCTCTTTCGCGCGCGATAAATTCACGCCGCGCCTGATTCGCGGCGAGCGCGACGCGGTCAACGAATTCTGGCAGATTTACGCCGGCGGACGAAACCTCTCGCACGCCGCGACGGGCGAGCATCTGCTCGTTATGCGCGAGCCAATCGAGGCCGGCGATAGCTTCGACGCGAGCGATGACAACGACGACAGCAGTACGCCGTCTCTGCGCGAGGCCACGATGGAAGACCTCCCGCTCCTGATGAGCGTCAACGCCGGACTGCTTCGCGCCGAAGGCGGGCGCGACCCGCGCGTCAGCGATCCGGCAGGATTCTGTCGCCGTCTCGCGCAGAGAATCGAGCGTGGCCGCGTCTGGGTTTGGCGTGAGGGCGCGCGCCTCATCTTCAAGATGGATTTACTCTCGGAAACGCCGCAGGCCATCTACGTCGAGGGCATCTACGTCGCTCCCGAATGGCGCGGGCGCGGAGTGGGCTTGCGCTGCGTGACGGAGATCGGGCGCACGCTGCTCAAACGCACGGCGGCGGTCTGCCTCACAGTGCGTCAGGATAACGAGCGCGCGCTGACGCTCTACCACAAGGCGGGTTTCCAGTTCCACAGCGAACATGCCACCATTTATCTTCAACCGTCGCAGCAAACTGCGGCGGCTTGAACCTCACCTAACCGTGTGCGGACGGGTATGAACGAAAAAGGAAAATTAACGAGGCCATATCAGTGGACGGTCGTGCTTATCGGGGCGCTCGTCACGCTGTGGTGCGTCAATCAGGTGCAACTGTCGAGTCTCGACTTGCGCTTCCTGCTGCTGGCCTTCGTCACGGTCGGCGTCAGCTCGCGCATCGCGATTAAAATTCCGCGCCACGACTCGAACATCACGCTCGCCGACACCTTCATCTTCCTCGCCATTCTCATGTACGGAGGCGAGGCGGCGGTCTTGCTGGCGGCAATCGAGGGCATTAGCTCCGGCCTGCGCGTGAGCAAGCAAAAGAAGCCGATCACGATTCTCTTCAACGGCGGGGTGATGGCCTGCTCGACCGCCGTCGCCGTCTGCGCGCTGCATCTCGCGTCGAGCGTCGCCCCTGACTTTTCCATCCACAACTACACCGACCTGCTGGTCGCCGTCGCGATGCTCGGACTGGCGCAATTCATCGTCAACAGCGGACTGATCGCCGTCGGCCTCGCGCTCAAAACGCAGCAACCCGTCTGGCAGACGTGGAGCAAGCACTGCGCCAGTTTTTCCATCTCGACTTTCATCGGCGCAGCCCTCGCTGGCATCATCGCCAATTTCATCAACTCGGCAGGCTTCTATGCTTTTCTTGTCTCGCTGCCCGTCATCTCCATCGTCTATTTCACCTACAACAAATATCTGGAGGACATCAAAGCCACATCGGCGCTGGTCGAGCAATCCGAGCGCGCGCGCGCCGAAGCTGAACGCGAGCGCGCCGAGTTGGCCGAGCTTCACGTCGAAGAGCAGAAGCGTTACATCGCCGAACTGGAGCGCGTCAGCAGCGAACTACAACAGAGCCACGAGCACTTTCGTCATGCGGCCTTTCACGACTCTCTGACCGGACTCCCGAACCGCGCCCTGCTCACCGATCACCTAAAACTTTCCATCGAGCGAGCGCGCCTGCGTCGCGACCATCTCTTCGCCGTGCTCTTTCTCGACCTCGACCGCTTCAAGAACATCAACGACTCGCTCGGCCACGCCGCCGGCGACCAACTCCTTAATGAAATCGCGCGCCGTCTGGAGACGTGCCTGCGCCCGACGGATACGGTCGCGCGTCTCGGCGGAGACGAGTTCGCGATTCTGCTCGACGGACTCGACGCGCAGTTTGACGCGATTCGCGTCGCCGACCGCGTGCAGGAAGAATTGATGCGTCCCTTCTTCCTCAACGGCCACGAAGTCTATACCGCCGCGAGCATCGGCATCACGTTCAGCAATCACATCTACGATCATCCTGAGAACGTCCTGCGCGACGCGGACACGGCCATGTATCGCGCGAAGGAGAAAGGCAAGGGACGTTACGAGTTGTTCGACACGGAGATGCACGACGACGCGCTCTCGCGCCTGCAACTCGAAAACGATCTGCGCCGCGCTATCGAGCGACAGGAGTTTGAAGTCTATTATCAGCCCATCATCACGCTCGCGACGGGTCGCATCGCCGGCTTCGAGGCTCTCATCCGCTGGCATCACCCGGAGCGCGGGCTGGTCTCTCCGGCGGAGTTCATCCCGCTCGCCGAAGAGACGCGCCTGATTACGGAAATCGGCGACTGGGTGCTCAACGAATCATGTCGCCAGATGAGCGAATGGCGGCGACTGCTGCCGACGCACGCTCAACTCACCATCAGCGTCAATCTTTCGAGCAAGCAGTTCACGCAACACGACCTTATCGAGCGCATCAAAGAGACTCTGCGCGCCACCGGCCTCGCGCCGCAATTTCTGAAGCTGGAAATTACGGAAAGCGCCGTGATGGAGAACGCCGAATCCGCCGCGCTGATGCTCGTCCAGTTGCGCGAATTGGGCGTGCAGTTAAGCATTGACGACTTCGGCACGGGCTATTCGTCGCTCTCTTACCTGCACCGATTCCCCGTTGACACGCTCAAGATTGACCGCTCGTTCGTGAGCCGCATGTGCGAGGGCGACGAGAACGCCGAGATCGTCAGAACCATCGTCACGCTGGCGTCGAATTTAGGGATGGTGGTCATCGCCGAAGGCGTCGAGACGCGCGAGCAGCACGAGCAACTCAAAGCGCTCAAGTGCGACTACGGACAGGGCTACCTGTACTCGAAACCGGCGAACGCCGAAACCGCGCTCAGATTGATGCAAGAGAATTTCCGCGAAGATCATCCGCGCGAATTTCCCATGCGCGGCATAGATCAAACAAGTCCCTACCCGCTCCGCATCGTCGCCGCCTAACAAACCAAGCAGAAAGAGTCTCAACAGACATCCCCGCGCGCCGCATGAGAAATCTCGTGCGGCGCGACTGCGTTATCCTGAAAAACTAAAATATTTTTTTCGCGTGATCCTTTCTGCCTCTCAATTTCGCGTGAGCAGTTGAGGGCGAAAACGGCCTTGCGGCAGTGACAACTTTTACATCGCGATGAAGCCGGCGGCCATCACCCGAAAATTTACGCTCAAGTTTGAAGAAGTTGCAGTCATGTCTATTTTGCGTCGGATACTCACAGTCATTTTCTTATCGTCGCTGTTCTCGGCTCAAGCTCTAGCACAGAGCGAAACTGCCGTCGTGCGCCAACCTTCAACATCTTCCGCCGTTACGGCGACGGTGACGCCGTCTGAGGCGCGTTTTGCCGCCGATGCACAGGCGCAGCAGATACGTGTGGAAGTCCACTCCGTCACCGGCGAACTAATCTTCGACTCAGGCTTTCAACCCGGCAACGAGTTTCACTGGAACTTGCTGAACCAGAGCGGGCAGCAGGTCGCCGACGGCTCATATCGTTGCTGGATTTCGGTGAAGAACGGCACGGAGCAATCGCGACCGCAGGAAGCCAACATCACGGTCGAGCGCGGACAGGCGGCGCAGCAAGACATCATCACGCAGGCCGCTCCGACGGTCATTGATGAGGGCATTACTTTCAACTCGCCCGGCGGCGGCGTGGCCTATTATCGCGATATTCACACAAGCGATAGCGCCGGCGGTGTACGCATCTACAATGCGCCGACGCTTGACTTAGCGCCGGCAGGAGCCGCCATCCAATTCTGGGGCAACAACAGTCCCTTCCCCGGTCAGGCTTACATTGACAGCGGCTCGCAAACTAACGCCGCCGTCATCTTTCGCACAGCCCCGACAGGCGTCAACGTCGCTGAACGGATGCGCGTCTCGGCTGTGGGCAACGTCGGCATCGGGACGCCTTCGCCAATCGAAAAACTCGAAGTCGCAGGCAACATCAAAATCAGCGGCGCGGGCAATAAGTTAATCTTCGCAGACGGCACTTCCATGACGACTGCTAGCGCGGGCGGCGGCGGCAGCATGTCAGGCACGAGCATCGTCTCTGCCATCAACGATCCCGCGACCGCCGGAACCATCAGTGACACACGCCTCTCAACCAACGTCGCGCGCTTGAACGGCGCGAACAACTGGACGGGCGCGAACGTCTTCGGCGCGGGACTGTCGGCGAACGGCGCGCTCGTCACGAACGTCGGCAATCCCGTCAACGCGGGCGACGCCGTCAACAAGGGCTTCTTCAACGCGAACGCCGTCCTGTTCGTCCCCGGCGCGGAGCAACTCTCTGTGGGCGACGCCAACGGCACGGCTGCGATGATTAACCTTCGCGGCGGCTCGACCTGTTGCAGCGGCCCCGGCGGCCACACGCCCGCTTTCTTCAAGGTCTTCCAGAACGGCAGCTTCCTTGCCACCGGCAATCTAGGGATCGGCGTCTCGCCGATGGAAGGCAAGGGCTACCGCACTTCGTGGCACACGTACAAGGGCGCGTTCCGCTCCGGCTATGCCGACAACGAGTGGGACGATGCCAACACGGGCTTCTTCTCGTGGGCGGGCGGCAGCAACTCGACCGCGAGCGGCCTCTACGCCTTCGCGTTCGGCGATACGAACTTCGCTTCGAGCACGTCGAGCATCGTCTTCGGCAGCGGCAACGAAGTCAAAGGCGCTGCCGGATTCTCGGCGGGCGCGGGCAATCGCGTCTGCGACACTTACGGCGTCGCCTTCGGCAATAAAGCGCAGTCGGGCGGCCCGCTCATCAACGGCAAGTGCGACCCCGACAGCTTCAACATCACCGGCCTCGCCGCCGTCGCGCTTGGCTACAACGTGACGGCTGACAAAGACCACTCGACAGCGATGGGTAAGTTCGCCTCGAACAACGGCTTCTCCGGCACGTTCGTCTGGAGCGACGGCTCGGCGACCGCCAGCGCCGACACTTTCAAGAATACTGCTAACAACGAGTTTGCTCTGCGCGCCACAGGCGGCTTCCGCTTCCGCACGAACCTGACGGGCACGACGGGCTGCAACCTGCCCGCCGGTTCCGGCGTCTTCAACTGTACGTCGAGCCGCACGACGAAGGAAAATTTCTTCGCCGTCTCCGGCGAGGATGTGCTCGCGCGCCTTCGCAAGCTGCCCGTCTCGACGTGGAACTACATAGACGAAGGCCGTCAGGTGCGCCACATGGGGCCGATGGCTGAAGACTTCTATCAATCTTTCGGACTCGGCACGAACAACATTTCCATCGGCGTGCAAGACCTCGCGGGCGTCTCGCTTGCAGCGGTCAAGGCGCTCGAAGCGCGCACCGCCGAACTGCAACAGAAGACCTCTGAGGTCGAGCAACTTCGCACGCAGGTGAATGCGTTGGAGCAGCGTCTCGCCGCGCTCGAACAGCATATGCAGTCGAACGCTCAATCAACTGCGAAACAAAAATAACGCTCATCGCATCACCAGCGCGTTGACGAAAAAGTAGAGGCGGCGAACATGGCACAAAAGCCGTTCGCCGCCTCCGCTTTTTTGCTAAACTTTTGACGTCAAACTTTTGAGCGCGCCAAAATCAACCACAAGGCCATGCACATGTCAGAAGAATCGAACGATAGAAATGAATCCGCAGACGCCGCTCTCAAACCGGACGCGCGCCGCGAATTGATCGTCATGCGTGATGCGGCGGCGGGCACGCGCGCCATCGCGATCTTCAGCGACGAGACCGACGGCGTCACAGAGGCGCGCGCAATCACGCCGCTCCCCGACGCACCTCCGTCCGTGCTCGGCGTCGCCAGCGTGCGCGGGCGAATGCGGACGACGCTTGACCCCTTCCAACTGCTCGGCGCAAAGGCGCAGGCTGCGACGAGCAGCGACGCCGTTGCGACGTCCATGCAACCTGACGCAGATGCTTCGCCATGCAAGCTCCTCGTCACACTGCGCGGCGACGAGCAACTCGCGCTCTGCGTCTCAAGCATCGAGCGCACGCGCGACATCCAGACCGACGACATCGAGCCGCCACCGCCCGACGCACCCGCCGTGCGCGGCGTGCTTCGCCACAACGACTCGAACATCTTCCTGCTCGACCCCTCCAAACTCTTCGACGCCGCCACGCACAGCACACAACGACGCAGGCAGAGGACGAAAGCAGTGACGAGTGATGAGTGAACGACAAAAGCAGTGACGAGCAAGAAGATGTCTTTCGCTCATCACTCATTACTCATCACTTATCACTTTTTTTGCTTGTCACTCGTCACTTGTCACTTGTCACTGCTTTTGTCACTATTGAAGTGCAATGAACGAACAAGCTTTCGGGACGCTGGAATACGACGAACTGCGCGCGCTCGTCAGGCGCGGCGCGCAGACGCCGATGGGACGCGCGCGCGTGGATGCGCTCGCGCCGCTCTCGTCGCTTGAGGACGTGCGGCGCGCACTGAGCGCCGTCACGGAATGCGTCGAACTGCGTCGGCGCGGCGCGGCGTGGGTTTTCAGCGAGTTGAACGATCCGACGGATGCGCTGGCGCGACTCCGCATCGAGGGCGCGATTTTGGACGCGCTCGTCTTGCTCGAACTCGCGCGTCTGTGCGAGCAGGCGGCTGACGCGCGCTCCGCCATCAGCGCCGAGCGCGACGAGTCGCCCGTCCTGTGGGAGATGGTGTCGGCGTTGCCCGGCGCGCTGCTCGCGCTCGCGGCGCGCATCCACGCCAAGATTTTGCCGGGCGGCGAACTCGACGACCGCGCCAGCCCCGAACTCGCGCGCATCCGTCACGACATCGTGCGCCTGCGCTCATCCATCGCGCGCTCGCTCGAAACCTTGATGCGCCGTTCGGAGGAAGCGATTCAAGACGCGCTCGTGACCGTTCGTAACGACCGCTATGTGATTCCCGTGCGGAGCGATCATCGCGGGCGCGTGCAGGGCGTCGCGCATGGATTCTCTTCTTCTGGCGCGACCGTCTTCGTCGAGCCGCTGGAAACGATTGAGTCGAACAACGAGCTACAGAATTTGCGCGAGACGGAAGAGCGCGAAATCGCGCGCATCCTTCTGACGCTGACGGAAGAATTACGCGCGGAATTTCCCGCGCTCGTAGCCGCAGCGCGGGCGGTGGCGGAACTCGATTTCGTCGGCGCGAAGGCCGCGCTCTCCGCGCGACTCAACTGCGTCGAGCCGCAGGTCGCTGAAGACGCGACGCTCGCACTCGTTGCCGCGCGTCATCCTCTGCTCGAAGAAAACTTGCGCGAGACGGGCGGCGAAGTCGTGCCCGTCTCTCTCTCGCTCGATGCGAGCCATCCCGTGATGGTCATCTCCGGCGCGAATGCGGGCGGCAAAACCGTCGTCTTGAAGACGGCTGGCCTGTTGTCCCTGATGGCGCTCTCCGGCCTGCACGTCCCCGCGCGCGAGGCGAGCTTTCCGCTCTATGCCTCGGTGCTCGCGGACATCGGCGACCGCCAATCGCTCGCCGCGAATCTTTCGACTTTCACCTCGCACGTCGCCAACATCAGCCGCATGATCGAACTGTGCGAGCGTCCCGCGCTTGTCCTCTTCGACGAAGTCGGCACGGGCACAGACCCGGAAGAAGGCTCCGCGCTCGGCGTCGCCGTCGTGGATCATTTTCGACAGGCGTGCGGCGCGCACGTCATCGCGACGACGCATTACAGCGGCCTCAAGATGTACGCGGCGAACGAGGAGGGCGTCTTGAACGCCAGCGTCGAATTCGACGAGAAAACATTAGAGCCGACTTATCGCTTACTCGTCGGCGTCGCCGGCTCATCCGCCGGACTCGAAATCGCGCGACGCTTTGGCCTGCCCGACGCACTCATCAACGCGGCGCGCGAGCGCGTGGACGAACGCACGCTGGCCGCCGCCGAATACCTGCGCCGCATCAAACGCGAATCTGAGGAGGCGGAAACGTTGCGCCTCGCGCTCGAAGAAGAACGCCGCGCCGTCGCCGACAAATACGCTGCGCTCGACCGCGACGCGCAGAAGCGTGAACGCGAGCGCGAGGCGGAGTTCAACAAAAAACTTCAGGCCGCGACGACGGAATTTGAGACGCGCGCGCGCGAGCTTTTCTCGCACATCGAAGACCGCGCCGTCCGCGCCAGAGTCGAGCGCGAGTCGGAGAAGCGAGCGGCGGAACTGCGTCGCGAAGCGCAGAAGCAGCGCGCCACTGTCGCCTCGCGTCCTGTAAAAACCGCCGTTGGAAACCAGACGACAGCACCGGGCGGCGTGCGCGTCGTCCGGCATGGAGGCGAGCAGGGTGAAGGCCGCGCGACAACAGCCGCCGACGCTCAAACTCCAGCGACTCCACGCGCGGTCACAGTGGGCGATCAAGTGCGCCTGCCTTCTCTGAACACGACGGGTGTAGTCGAGCGCATCAGCAATGACGGCGAGGCCGAAATACGCATCGGCAATTTACGTTTTCGAGAGAAGGCCGCCAACCTCGAAGTCATCGAGCGCGTCGTCCAGAAGCCAGACCACACGCTCGCCGGACGCCTCCAACGGATGCAGCAACGCGGCACGGAAATCAACGTCCGCCCTTCGAGCGATGCGCCCCACGCCGAACTCAATCTCATTGGCAAAACGACGGACGTGGCGACGGACGAAGCCGACAAATTTCTCGACGAGGCGTACATGAACGACCTCACGCACATCCGCATCGTCCACGGCCACGGCACGGGCGCACTCCGCCGCGCCATCGCCGAGCTACTCAAAAATCACCCGCACGTCGCGCACTTCGAGCAAGCCCCTCCCAACCAAGGCGGCGCGGGCGCAACCGTCGTCGAGTTGAAACAGTAAGCTTTTATGTCAGTTGAAAACGCCATCACGCTCTTTCGTCCGGTCGGAACAAATTCTATAGTGCTTTGATGAGATTGATGCATCCTCTGTAAGTAATCATTGGCGACCATAGACGACAAGCGAACATCATGCGCGCGATGTCGGGTTGCGTTAGAATCGTGATAAGGAAAAGAAAGCTATGAGCCAACAGGAAATCATTGAAGAAATCAAACGGCTTTCCGTTAAAGATCGCATCTGCATCATCGAGGCGATTTCGAGCAGCGTGCGTCAGGATTTAGATGCGCCTCAACATGCCGCGCCAACATCAGGCGAGATGTCCGGGCACGTTGACGCTCAAAACTCCGAGAGGGACAAAGCGAGCATTTCACAACGGCTCTACGGTATCCTCAAATTCAACGGCGACCCGCCGACGGACGAAGAGGTGAAGGACGCTTATGCCGATTACCTGTCGGAGAAATATTCCTGATGCGCGCCTTGCTCGATACCGATGTGATATTCGATGTCATCATGGCGCGTGCGCCTTTCGCCAAAGCGACCGCTGAATTGTTAGACCTCTGCGAGCAAGGTTTATTTGAGGCTTACATCTCCGGCATCACGCCCATCAATGTTTTTTACATCGCCCGTAAGGCCATCAACACAAACAATCTCAGGCAAGCTATCAGCCAACTCCTGCAAGTTGTGCGCGTGTGTCCGATTGACCATTCTGTTTTGACAAATGCTTTATCCTTACCCTTCACCGACTACGAGGACGCCGTGCAACATGCCAGCGCGACGGCCAGCCGGATGGATGCGATTGTCACGCGCGATATAAACAACTACAAAAACGCGGCGTTGCCCCTCTTCTCCCCTGTTGAATTTCTCAATCATCTCAAACAATCACAGCCTTAAACCCGATGCGCTATCCGCAAACATTTATTGACGATCTCAAGCGGCAAGCAGACATCGTGCGCGTCGTGGGCGACTACGTGACGTTGAAGAAGAAGGGCGCGAACTGGATGGCGTGCTGCCCTTTTCATCAGGAGAAGACGCCGAGCTTTTCCGTCAATCCGTCGAAGGAAATTTTTTATTGTTTCGGGTGCGCGAAGGGCGGCAGCGTCTTCAATTTCGTGATGGAGATGGAGCGCGTCTCTTTTCCCGAAGCGATTAGAATCGTGGCGGAAAAAACGGGCGTGCCGATGCCCGTCATGGAAGAGGACAAGCGTTTTGAGACAAAGCGCAAGGATGCGGACGAGGTCATCGAGTTGAACGGTTGGGCGCTCGAATGGTGGGAGGCGCAACTCCGTGAAGCGAACGACGAGTCGCGTGCGGCGCGCGAGTATGTCGAGGGGCGCGGCATTCTCGATGAGACGCGGAAGGCTTTTCGTCTCGGCTTCGCGCCGAACAGTTGGGACGGACTCGGCAATTATTTGAAGCGCAAGGGCGCGACGCTCGGGCAGATTGAGCGGAGCGGACTCGTCGTCAAAAAAGATGCGGGTGGATTTTATGATCGCTTTCGCGGGCGTCTGATTTTTCCGGTGCTCGACGCGCAAGGAAGGCCCGTCGCGTTCGGCGGGCGCGCGATGAAGGCGGGCGAGGAGCCGAAGTATCTCAACTCGCCGGAGACGGCGGCCTACACGAAGGGGCGTCACCTGTACGGCTTGCACGTCTCGCGCGACGACATCAGGCGCAAGAAATTCGCGATTCTCGTCGAGGGTTATCTCGACTTAATCATCCCGTTTCAAGCGGGCGTCAGAAACGTCGTCGCGAGTCTGGGGACGGCTCTGACGCCGGAGCAGGTCAATCTCCTCGGCAGATTTGCGCGCAAAGTTGTCGTCAACTATGATGGCGACCGCGCGGGGATTAAGGCTGCCAAGCGCGCCATTGAAACTTTTCTCGCGGAGGATTTCGAGGTCAAGTTGCTCGTGCTGCCAGACGGCGCAGACCCGGATGAATTCATCCGGGCGCACGGCGTCGAAGAGTACAACCGCCGTCGCGGAGAGTCTCTCTCGCATCTTCAGTTCGTGCTCGATCAGGCTCTGCGCGACCACGACCTACGCAGCCCGGCGGGGAAGGCCGGAGCGGTGGAGGAAGCGTTGCCGTTCGTGCGCGCCGTCAGAAACAGGATTCAGAAGCGCGAGTATTTTGACATGGTGATGGACGCGCTGCGGGTCGAGGAGCCGACGCTCCGGCGCGAGTTGTGGAAGACGGTCAACGCCGGCTCCGGCGTGCCCGCGCCGGATGTGCGAAAGACCGTCGCGCTGGCCGAGACTGCGCCGCCGACCAAAGCGGAACAGAGACTCCTCGAACTGCTCGTGCATGACGAGGATTTGCGACACCTCATTCTCCCCCAGTTGGAAGAGGGCGACTACGACGCGCTGCCGTCCGCCGCAGTCTTTCGCGCGCTGAAAGATTTGGACGCGCGCGGCGCAACGGTTGACTTCGCATCGCTCGGCGAGTTGACCGCAGACGACCCCGTCGCGGAAAATCTCGTCCCGCTCGTGCTGATGAGCGAGCCTGCGCGCGAGCACGATGAGGCGAGCGATGCGGTCGTGGCCGAAGCGGAAAGTTGTCTCATCGCGCTGAGGTTGATGATGGTTGACCGGCGCATCCGCGAACTCGCCGTCGAGATCGCGTCGGCTGACAGAGCGAACGATAGCGCGCGGCGCGACGAACTCATCATGGAAGATTTGGAGTGGAAGCGTTATCGCATTTCGCTGATGCCGCGCGCGACGAGCGTCACCACGCGGCAACATGCCGATGGCGAGTCTTCTGTAAATTAGAATTCGGACGGCGCGACTGTTTGGCGCGTCAAAGTTTGTGACTGATGTTTGGCTGTTAGAGGTGTGTCGCTTTTGAGCATGGAAGAGAAAGATCGGGACGAGATGATGCAGCGCCTGCTGGAGTTGGGCGGCGATAAGAAGTATCTGACGTTCGACGATCTCAACCGCGAGTTGCCCGAAAATGTCGTCTCGCCGGACGACATCGAGGACGTGCTGCAAAAGCTCGAAGGCTCGAACATCACCGTCTCCGATTCCGAAGAGCGATTCCTCGAGCAGGCCGCCGCCGCCACCGCCGCCATCACCGCAGACGAGCGCGAAGATGAATTTGAAGAGCGCGCCGAACTCAACCTGACGGCGGGCACGACGGACAAGTCGAACGATCCCGTCCGTCTCTATTTGCGCGAGATGGGCGTCGTGCCGCTTTTGACGCGCGACGGCGAAGTCTCTATCGCCAAACGCATCGAGCGCGGGCAGATAAAGACGCGCAAGGCCATCTCGCGCTCGCCCATCGCGGTGCGCGAGTTGCTGAAGATCGGCGACGAACTTGAAGCCGGACGACTCAACATACGCGAGTTCGTGACCTTCTCAGAGCAGGCCGAGTTGACGGGCGAGGAAGACAAAGCCGACGAGTATTTGAAGTGGACGATTGAAGGCGTCGCGAACATCAGCAAAACTTTCAAGGCCGGTCTCAAGGAATGGGAGAAACTGCGCGCCGAGCAGAAACTTTTGCGCGGCAAAAAGTCGAAGAAGCTTTTGCGGCTCAAGCGCAAAGTCGCGCGCACGCGCCTTGAGATCGCGCACGAGATGAAGCTCTTGAATTTGACGGAGCGCGCGCGCCAGCGTCTCATTGATGCGATTCGCAAAATCCACAAAGAGGTGCGTGTCGCCGAGCGCGAGATTGAAAATTACACCGAGCGGCTCGGCAAAAAGCGCATCCGTCCTGAAGAAGAAAAAGAATATAAGAAACATATCGCCGGCGCGCGTCGCCGTCTTCAACAAATCGAGCTTGAGCATAACGTCGCGCCCTTCGAAATCAAACGCTCACTTCAATCAGTCGTCACAGGCGAGCACGAGACCGCGCAGGCCAAGCGCGAATTGATCGAAGCGAATTTGCGTCTCGTCGTCTCGATTGCCAAGAAGTACACGAATCGCGGCCTCCAATTTCTCGACTTGATTCAAGAGGGCAACATCGGTTTGATGAAAGCCGTGGATAAGTTCGAGTGGCGGCGCGGCTACAAATTCTCGACCTATGCGACGTGGTGGATTCGTCAGGCCGTGACCCGCGCGATAGCGGATCAGGCGCGCACGATTCGCATCCCCGTCCACATGATCGAGACGATTAACAAACTGATTCGTTCGTCACGCACGCTCGTGCAGGAATTGGGGCGCGAGCCGACGAGCGAAGAAATTGCGCGCCGGATGGACATCCACGTCTCGAAGGTGCGTAAGGTTTTGAAAATCGCGCAGGAGCCGATCAGTCTTGAGACGCCGATTGGCGAAGAGGAAGACTCGCATCTCGGCGATTTCATCGAGGACAAATCTATCCTTAATCCGGCGGATGCCGTCGTCGCCTCGAATCTGCGCGCGATTACGAACGAGGTGCTGTCAACTTTGACGCCGCGCGAGGAAAAAGTCATCAAGATGCGCTTCGGACTCGGCACGACCGGCTCCGAACACACGCTCGAAGAAGTCGGCCAGCACTTCGCCGTGACGCGCGAGCGCATCCGGCAGATCGAAGCCAAGGCTCTACGCAAACTCCGCCACCCGTCGCGCTCGCGCAAGCTCAAAGCGTTTCTCGACGGGACGCATCAATAGGGTTACATCCCGTGGGATGGTAAACTGAAGGCAAGTTTGAATCATCAAATTCAAACTTGCCATTTCACTTTTAGATTTAACAAATGTCGAAGAAAATTATCGAAAGTCTCAGGCGCAAGCTCGCCACCGAAGAGGGCTGGACGCTGAAGCGCGGGGCGCAGTTGCGCGTCGCTCTGTGTTACCCGAACGTGTACGCGGTCGGGATGGCGAATCTCGGTTTTCAATCCGTGTACGAGCTTTTCAACAACGTGCCGGAAGTCTCCTGCGAGCGCGCGTTCCTACCCGATGAAGACGAGTTACGCGAGTATGAAAAGTCGGGCGCGCCGATGCTCTCGTTTGAATCGCAGACGCCTCTGCGCGACTTTGATGTCGTCGCTTTTTCCATTTCTTTCGAGACGGATTACTACAACATGGCGCGCGTGCTGAAACTCGCGCGCATACCTCTGTGGTCGCGCGAGCGCACGCACCACGACCCGCTCATCGTGATGGGCGGCGCGGCGTCTTTCCTTAACCCGGAGCCGATTGCCGACTACACGGATGTCGTCACGGTGGGCGAAGGCGAAATTCTCGCGCCGAAGTTGATTGACATCATTTTAGAAAACTCCGACGAGAATGGAACGAAAGAAGATTTGCTGCTTAAGCTCGCGCGCAACGGGCGAGGCTTCTACGTGCCTTCGCTCTACGACGTGACGTACAAAACGGACGGCACAATCGCGGCTTACACGCCGACGGAAGAGGGCGTGCCGGCGCGTGTCGGGCGCGCGGTGGCGGCGCAGAATCCGAAGGAAGGAAGTTTGAGACGCGCGAAGCGTCGTGAGGATTGGGCAATTGTCGAGCAATTGAAAAGCGCGGAAGTGTTCGCGCCTTCGTCCGTCATCTGGGCCCCAGAGGCCGAGATGGGCGAGCGTTTCCTCGTCGAGATTTCGCGTGGCTGCTCGCAAGGTTGTCGCTTCTGCTGGGCGGGTTTCAACTACTGGCCGCCGCGCGTCGTGCCCGCGCGCGACGTGCTCGCCAAAGCTGCGACGTGGCGCGGGCGGACGGACAAGATCGGCCTCGTCTCGACCGCCGTCTGCGACCACCCGGAGATCAGCGAAATTTTGCAGGGTCTGCGCGCGATGGACTTTCGCATCTCGGTCTCATCATTGCGTCTCGATCAAATCGAAGACGAGTTACTCGACGTGCTCGTCGAATCCGGCGACCAGCAAATCGCCGTCGCGCCGGAGACGGGCAGCGACCGCCTGCGAAAAGTCATCAACAAGAATTTGACGAACGATGAGATCGTGGACATCTGCGGCGCGATTTTTGACCGAGGGATGCTGACGGTCAAACTCTATCTGATGGCGGGCTTGCCGACCGAGACGGAAGAAGACCTCTTGGAGATGATCACCCTCGTCGAGCGCATCAAAGACCGGATGCTCGAAGCGGGAAAGCGTTTCGGGCGCGCGGGAAAAATCATCCCGGCCTTGAACGGTTTCGTGCCGAAGCCGAACACGCCTTTCCAGTGGGAACCGATTTGCGAAGAGCGCGAGTTGAAGCGGCGTCTCAAGTGGTTGAGTAAAAATCTGGCGCGCATCCCGAACGTCGAAGTGCGCGTCATGTCGGCGCGCATCGCGCACGAGCAGGCTCTGTTTTCATCCGGCGACCGCACCGTCTCGCGCGTCATCGAAGCCATGACCAGAACGCGCGGCGACTTGCACGCGGCGCTGCGCGAGACGGGCGTTGACCCGTCTTTCCACGTCGAGCGTCTGCGGCCTTACAGCGAAGTGATGCCTTGGGAAATCGTGGACGCCGGACAGGGACGCGCCTTCATGGAGCAGGAGCACGAACGTGCGCTCGCCGTTCGCTCGACCGCGCCGTGCCCGTCCGTGGATACTTGCACGCGTTGCGGCGTCTGCCCGACGACGTGGCTCGCTGATGCGACGCCCGGACTCGTACAGTTGACCGGACGCACGCTCGTCACGGCGACGGCGTAAGTTAAGCGAAAAGGAAAACGAAGAAGCGGCGAGGATGAGAGTGACACTCTCATCCTCGCCGCTTTGTTTGCTGTGAAATTATTTTCAATCTGCGTCGAGCCGAAGAAAAGAAACGCGCTTGACGACAACTTGAACCCGGCAGCGTCGCGAACGTCTCACCAGTGACGCTCTCATCAATCGCCGCTCCGTCAACGTCTGTCTCTCACTGCGAGCTGATGAAGCCTGCGGCGCGCGCCGTATGATCGAACTGATATTGATAGACGTAGCCGGGCAGAGCGATGGGTTGCGTCCATTGCACGCGGGCTTCGAGATGCCCGTTGACGTTCTGCACGTTGACGGACATGTCGTGCGGCATCTTGAAATCGCCCGCGCCGGCGCGGAGTTGCTTCTCGACCCATGCCGTCGTCTGATCCGGCGCGATGAAGGTCGCTTTGTTGATCGTGTCCTGCATGAAATCTTTGTACAGGAACGCCTGATACGCGACGGGCGCGTACTGCGTCAACGAGTAACAGCCGACCACAATCAAAAGCAGGACGACGAGAAAGTTGATGCGCGCCGCGCCTCTCTCCCTATCGTTGACGCGCGTCGCACGTCGCGTGTCATGTATGTTCATCTGTGATTTACGTCCTTCGTGTAATTCTTCAGGAGTTGTCTTGCCGGAGCGCGGCGCGGATTGATTCTTTCAGAACACGCGCCGGAATTTCACCGCCGCCCATGATGCGCGCGCGCCCTAACTCTTCCAGCAACACCCAACGGACTTCGCCGCCGACAGATTTTTTGTCACCAAGCAGTGCGCGCTGAATCGCACGCTCATCAATGTCTTCTGCGCGCGGCAGGTGACCTGCGAGACGCACCGCCTCTTGCAAAGATTTTAACTCCGACGCTTCCAGCAAGCCTAGCCTGTGAGAGATTTCCGCCGCCGCCAGCATCCCGTAGCCCACCGCTTCGCCGTGACGGAAACGTTTGTATTCAGTCAAAGATTCGAGCGCGTGCCCGACCGTGTGCCCGAAGTTGAGGATGCGCCGCGAACGCCCGTCCACGCGCGTGATGTCTTCACGCTCATCGCCTGCAACGATGCGCGCCTTGAAAGCGCATTGCGCCGCGATCAACTCTGCCAGACCGTTCTCGCGCGCGTCGTTGTCTTCCGGCGTGCGTTTATTTTTTCGCACGCGCTTGACGCCGCCGCTCTGCCCGCCGTCAATCAAGCTATGCCCGGACAGAAAATTTTTTGTCCAGCGGAACAGACTCTTGTCGCCCGCCGCGCCCTGCTTGATCGCCTCGCACCAACCGGCGGTCAACTCTCGAACGGGAAGCGTCCGCAAAGTTTCCGTATCAATGACGACGCCGCGCGGCTGTTGAAAAACCCCGATGAGATTTTTGCCCGCGCGCGTGTTGATGCCGGTCTTGCCGCCGACGGATGAGTCTATCTGCGCGAGCAGCGTCGTCGGAACTTGCAGCAAAGCGATGCCGCGCAAGTACAAGGCCGCTGCGAAGCCCGCCACATCGCCCACCACGCCGCCGCCGAGCGCGACGACCGCATCGCTGCGTTCCAACTTCATCTCCGAGAGAAATGTCAGCGCGCGCTCCGCCGTCCGCAAAGTCTTGTGCCGCTCGCCCTCTCCCATCAACCAGCGCGAAACGTCGAAGCCTGCGCCGCGCAAACTACTCATCGCCGCGCCGCCGTAAAGTTCAAAGACGCGACGATTGGAAATCACGGCGACGCGACGCGCGTGCGACGACAGAGACGCGCGCGCCGTTTGACCCAGCCCGGACATGAGCAGTCCCGCGCCGATCTCGATCTCGTAACTTTCTCGCGCGCCGAGTTTGACATGCACGCGCCGCACTGTTATTTCGTCCGTCATTCCGCGCTACTCGCTGTCGTTCGTACAAACTTCCAACCACGCGCCTAACTTGTTTCCACGCGCGACGGCGCAGATCGTCATGCGCTTAATCTGCAAACAAAATCGGTGGCGTGAATCGTTGATCGCGTAAATCAGATTTGAGTCGAAAAGAGTTTGATTGTCGCACGGCTCCGGCGGGCATAAATTCAGTTCAGGAGTAGGGCGCGCGTTGGAAAATGTCTTCAGAAAATAGAACAGGCGCAGCAAACTTGGGGAATGCCGCGCCCGTTCCAATGTGTGGTCACTGTCCTCACCCCAGCAACCACTGAGACGCTGGGCATCACCATGCGTCTCTCTTGCCCCACAATATACATCGCAACGCTTGTGCCATGCAAGTGTAAATTCAGCATTCTTCAAAAGCTGCGAATTTACTGGAAATTTCTGCATTTGCTGTCAGGTTTTTCTCTTGGCCGGCGGCGACGAATGTAAGTCTTACACATATCGAACGTAATTTTTTCTCCGGTTGATTAAACCACGCCGATAGCCGCCTTGATGACGGAGGCGAGGCCGTGCGCCAGACGCTCGATTTCGTCCTGCCGCTCTCCCTCGATCATCACTCGCGCCAGAGGCTCCGTGCCCGAATAGCGCAGCAGCAGGCGACCGCTCGCGCCGAGTTTAGCCTCCGTTTCTCGCGCGCACTGCGCGATTTCCGCCACGTCCTCGAACGGAAGTTTTTCGCGCACGCGGACGTTGGTGAGAAACTGCGGATAACGCACGAAACCTTCCGTCAACTCTTGGAGCGGTCGCCTGCTCTCGCGTATCGCGCGCAGCACGCAGATGGTGGTGATGATGCCGTCGCCGGCGAGACTCGTGCGCGGGAAAATGATGTGGCCTGATTGTTCGCCGCCGAGACTCGCGCCGGTGCGGAGGAGTTCTTCGAGCACGTACTTGTCGCCGACATCGGCGCGTAATAATTTCACACCGCGCGAGTTGAGCGCGAGTTCGAGTCCGATGTTGCTCATCACGGTGGCGACCACCGCGTCGGCTTCGAGTTCGTTGCGCTCTTGCAGATATTTCGCCAGCACCCAGAGCGTCGCGTCGCCGTCAACCAAGTTTCCCTGCGCGTCCACGAAGAGAGCGCGGTCTGCATCGCCGTCAAAGGCGACGCCGAAGTCTGCGCGCTCTTCTTTGACTTTGTACTGCAAGCCTTGGAGATGCAGCGACCCGCAATCCTGATTGATGTTGCGCCCATCGGGCGCGTCATTGATGGCAACGACATGCGCTCCGAGCCGTCGCAGCACGGCGGGCGCGAATTCTGAGGCCGCGCCGTTCGCGCAGTCGGCGACGATTCGCAGGCCGTCGAGACGGAGGCCGGCGGCGATTTCATCGGCGAGATAATCAAGATAACGCGACTGCAGATGCGCGCTTCTGTGTTCAGCGTCGCCTTCGCGAATGAGGTTGAGACGATCAATATCCGACGCGGCTGACGCTGACTGTTTCACGCTCATGCTTTCCGCTTCATGCGCGCCGGATGCAGCGGCGTTGTCGTAAATGTCCGCCTCGATGAGACGCTCCGTCGCGTCGTCGAGCTTGCGTCCGGTGGGGTCGAAAATTTTGATGCCGTTGTCGTGAAACGCATTGTGCGACGCGCTGATGACGACGCCCGCATCCGCCGGCAGAGCGCGCGTCAGATACGCGACGCCCGGCGTCGTGATAACGCCCGCCGACTCGCACTCCGCACCCGCAGCGCGCGCGCCTGCGACGAAAGCCTCTTCGATCCACGCGCCCGACTCGCGTGTGTCGCGCCCGATGACGATGCGCGGCGCGCGCCCCCCGTATCGTGCAGCGAGATGCGTGGCGAGCGCGCGGGCGGTCGCTCGCATCGTCGCGGCATCGAGCGGAAAAAGTCCGGCCTCGCCGCGCATTCCATCTGTCCCGAAGAGTTTCTTCATAGACGCTATCTTATAAGTTCAAAGTTCAAGGTTCAAAGTTCAAGGTTGAAGAGTTCAGGAGCAAGACTCAAGGTTCAAAGTTGGGAAGCGGAGTTTTGCGTTTCGACTTTGAACTTTGAACTCATTCGTTGGCGGCGAAGCGGGCGGGCGTGGTGGAGACGAGTTCGATGCGTCCCTCAAGGTCAGACGGCAAGTTAAGGTGCGGCGCGAGCGTGCCGTCGGGCGATTGTTCGAGCGTGATGCGGAGTTCGTCCGCGCGCACTCTTTCGATAACGGCGCGCGCGCCGCGCAGGGTCACGCCGACGCTCGCGGGCTGCACACCTCCGCCGGAGGGAGAGATGACAGAGACATTCGCGAAATATTTTTCGATGCGCTCGCCGTTGATCTCGATGCGCACGGAGACGACCGGATCGAGCGGCGTCACGCGGCGGTCTGGAATGTCAACGGCGATTGATGGAAGCGTCACGCTCTCTCGCTGATCTTCGAGCGGGATGGTTTCCGTATGTGCGATTTTAAGTGCGTTGACGCGGCTTTCGGGGCCGCGCACGCGCACGCGCTCCGGCGTGATCTGGACTTTGCCGCGCGTGTAGCCTTCTGGAAGTTTGCCCTCAAAACGCGCCTCGACTTCAACCTCGCGCTCGAGAATCGGTTCAAGCCTGAGCGCCACGCTCGACGGCTCGATTTTTAAGATACGCACGCCCTCCGGCAAGTCCATCGTCACGTTGTCGGAGTTGAGACGCGCGACGCGGTCGCCCGGCTTGAGCGAGGTGATGTCGGCGCGCGCGACGAGATTGCGCGCGTTGATTTCGGCGAGTTTTCCCTGACTGCCTTCGAGTGTCACGTCCACATCTTCGACGGGATCGTTGCTGATTTCAATATCCGTTGGGCGCACGAATTCGAGCAGCACGCCGCGCAGGCGCACGGTGACGGGCGCGCGTTGTCCCGTCACCGCGTACCACAGCCCCAACGCGATCACGAACGCAAAAAGTTTCAGCCACCAGTCCTCGAACAGCAGCGCGTGCAGCCACGTCCCCGCGACGCCGCGCGCATCATTCGCCGTTCCCCTTTTCTGTGTTTCACGAAAAGACATTTGAAGAAATCAAGATTCGAGATTCGAGCTTACAAATCAGTGAAGGCGGAAGTGTTTTTGCTGACATCCAACCGCTGCCCGCGCGCTTCCGTCTTGACGTTTTCCGTCTCCGCTGTCGCCGATTTCGCTTCGACGACGGCGGCGGTTCGACGTGCGTTGGGTTCGAGCGCGTCGTGGATCGAGGCGCGCAGTTTCGTGGCGTCGAGTCCGCGCCGGATTTGCCCGCCGATGACGAAAGAGATAAGTCCCGTCTCTTCCGAGACGACGACGGCGACGGCGTCCGTATCTTCGGTGATGCCGATGGCGGCGCGATGGCGCGTGCCGAGGTCTTTCGAGAGCAGCGGATTCAAAGTGAGCGGCAGGAAGCACGCGGCGGCGGCGACGCGGTGCGCGCGGACGATGACCGCGCCGTCGTGGAGCGGCGTCGTCGGATTGAAAATCGTGACGAGCAGGTCATAGCTCAACTCGGCATCCATCTGCACGCCGCCGTCAATCACGTTGCGAAGTCCGACGCCGCGCTCGATGACGATGAGCGCGCCCGTCTTCGTCGAGGCGAGAGTGGTCGAGGCGAGCACGATTTCGTCATAGACGCCTTCGCCGAACTGCCCTCTGTGGCGAAGCAGGAAAGGCATCCTGACGCGATTGCCGAAGGTGATGAGCGCCTGCCTGATTTCATTCTGGAAGAGCACGATGAGGGCGAAGCCGATGTAGAGCGGCGCGGGGCGCAGGATGAATTCGAGCGTCGCCAGATCGTAAGTGGACGCGAAAAGGTAGAGCACCGTGATGACGGCGATGCCGGCGGCCATCGGCGCGGCGCGCGTGCCCCTTATCACTTTCAGCGCGGTGTACACGAGCAGAAAGACGAGCACGATGTCCACGACGCTGCGTGGCTCGCGTAGTCTCTCGAAGTAGTGCGTGTACGATTGCTGAAGCATTCAGATTGTCGCGCGGCGGACACCGGCGTCGCGATTTTGTTGTTGCTAACTCCGAATAGACTCCGCACGTTGCGGGTCGTGATTTCAAACTCCCACCTTGCGTCAAATCAAAAACCAACTCGAAAGAGTCTGGAAAATTTTTAGCCGATGTGCTGGGGGATGCGAACGTCTGCGCCCGGCTCGCTCTCGCGCGCGGTCTCTAAAAAAATCATGTCCACCATCGGCTCGGCGCGTTTGATGTTGCGCTCGACTTCGCGGATGGTCTGCTCGATGTCGTCGGTCTCCAACTCGTTGCGAAAGTTGATGTGCGCGTTAATCAGTATCTGCTTGGGCGCGAGGTGCATGGTCAGCAGTTCGATGACTTCGCACACGTTCGGATGTTCGAGGATGGCGGCGCAGATGCGTTCGCGCACTTTCTCTGTGGCAGCTTCGCCGAGCAACAAGCCGCGCGAGGTGCGCGCGAGCGCGAAGGCGACGATGGCGAGGACGACGCCGATGGCGATGGAGGAGATACCGTCCCAGTATGCGCCGTCCGCCGGCCCCGTGTGATGCTCGGTCAGATAGAGTCCGGTAGCGGCGATGATGATGCCGACGAGCGCGGCTGAATCTTCAAAGAGCACGGTCTTCGCGGTCGGGTCTTTCGACTCGCTCAAGTATTCGCCGAAGCTCATCCCCTCATGCTTTGCTTCTCTCAACTCCTGATAAATCGCCGTCGCGATGGACGCACTCTCAAGCACAAACGAGATGGCGAGAACGATGTAAGCCCACTTGAGATTTTCCGGCGCGTGCGGGTGTCTGAGCTTGGCGACGCCCTCGTAAATCGCGTAGGTCGCGCCGACGCCGAAGATGAAAACCGCCGCGATGAAAGACCAGAAGAAGCGTTCCTTGCCGTAACCGAACGGGTGCTTCGCCGACGCCGGACGATTGTAAAAACGAAGGCCGAGCAACAGGAAAATCTGGTTCGTCGTATCGGCCAGAGAGTGCAACGCCTCGGCCATCATGCCGGTCGAGCCAGTCATAAACGCCGCGCCGAACTTGAGCACGGTAATCAGCGCATTAGCGAAGAGTGCGCCGAGCACTGCCAGCATGAATAGTCTCCCACAGCCAGTTTAAGTTAAACGCTTCCGCGCCGATTATGAGGTAAAGAGAGACGCAAATCAATGAGATGAATTGAGTGGGACTGTCTAAATCAGAGAAGAGACGGCGTCAATCAAGTTGATTGGATAAC
>CAXSFM010000026.1:0-49954 GCA_964236735.1 uncultured Pyrinomonadaceae bacterium | reverse complement strand
CCGTGGGCACGGAGTACGAATAATTGAGCAACAAGCCAAAGCTTATTTCGCTCATCACGGCGTGAGTCTCATCAACCAAAATGTCTTCCCGGTTTGGCTGATCCCAATAACGACCCAACGGATCAGTCATCGGAGGGATGTCTCCCGAAAACTCCTTTTTCAACGCGCTCATAAAATTTCCGTGCTCGCCGGCTTCGCTTGATGTTGCTCTCTCAAGTGCGGATATTTGGCGAGTAGCTTGAAAGCAGTCGGGAGCAAGAGCACCTTGTTCTCCAAATCGGCGACGCTTATCGTCTCCGCGAATCGCGTCACGAAATCTCCGGCGGTCAACTCGCGCGCGGCGAGGCGCCGAAAGAGTTCAAAGACTTCTGCCCGGCTCATGTAGCTCGCGATAAATAGCGCCGGCTTCTCCAGCCGGTAACTGGCCTGATCTGCCGCGTCCTCGTCCGTCAGTGCGTTCAAGACGTTGATCATTTCACTGCTCATTTCCCTGCCCTCCCCATCGCCGCATCATTCCAACCGCGCCGCCATTCGTAGCCGCGCTGATACTCGTCATCCGGTGCGTCCCTCGGCTTCGCGTAGGGGCCTTCGTGAAACTGCTTGCCCGCCCGGTAGTCGTCGAGACCTTCGAGATAGCAGCGCACGGCTTCATCGAGCGGAAGGACGTTGACGTCGAAGTCGCCGAACGCGACGAGTTGATACCCGGTCTCCTGCACCGAGAGCGGCATGACAGTTTTCTCCACGCCGTCAATGAGCGCCTGGCATGGCCGTCGCTCATCCAGTGCGGCGCGCATCAATTGCTGGCCGCGCACGATGCGGTTCGACTCGATGACAATCTGTTCACTCTCACTCATCGAATAACTCCATCATTCCCCGCGCGGGCTTCGACCTGTCGCGTGCTAACTGTTTGATTGAAGCGACACGTTTTTGTTCGCGCTCGATAAAGAATCGCTTGAGGCACATCATCGCTTCATCACTGATCCAACCCGCCATGTAGTAACGATGGAGTTCGTCGAGCGGTCTTTCATCCGGCATGGCTCATGACCTTCGGCATCTCATCCCACGTTCTTCCATCGAGCACACGGCCTGCGGTCTTCTTACCGACGCGCGCCATGTTCTGAAGATTGCTGCCGCTCGACCCGATGGTGAACTCTCCATCAGACTTGAAACAGCCGAGCCGAGAACTGCCATCAGGCGGCGGCAGTTCAATTACTTCGCTCCATGTGCGCGGCGCCCACTCTCCGAATTGTTTGAAGAAGAACGCAACGCCCGCCGCGACGCACTGGGCACGCAGCGAGCGTGCCCAGTCCGGGTGCATCGGTCGCGCATTGGGGCCGCTCTCTCCACCAGCCACGAGCCAGTGCAGACGGCTCTGATGTCCGTAAGCCCTCCCGCTTGCGCTGATATGTTTTGGAAACGAGTCGTAGAGCCATGCAGGACGAAGGTTGACCGGCCCGAGCAGCGGCTCCGCACTGATCCAGCGCACGGTGGCAGGAGTTTGCAGCAGGAACGGGATGCGCTCGTCAGCGGTCTTCTGGTTTTCGACCGAGACGACGGAGCAGCCGCGAATTGGATTCCAGCTAGAATCAGTCCACTCGATCTTTGTCTTATCGCCCATCGCTTTTTACTCTCCGTATGTAACCCACGGCGCAGTGACGACGGCCACACGCCTGACGTGCTCGCAGATAGTGAGCAGCGCTGCGGCCATGAATGGCTTCTCTAACAGAGACGGTTGCTTGACGGAGAAGCCGGTCTCCGTTTTCACAAACGTCCACGGCTGCGACATGTGCGCGTCTAGGAAATCATCCGTCTCTCTGACGAGACGACGGACACGCGCGCGCTCGTCGAAATCCCATTCGCCGGTGAACACGATGATGCTGTCCATCACTTCCCTCTCGACTGCGCGTTGATCTCCGCTTTGAGCGCGACGCAATACAGCGCGTCCGCTCCTAGCTCATAAGTGTGGCGTGTCCCCTTCAGTCGAAAGCCGACGAGCGAGGTTTGTGGATCAACCGTCACGATCACCTCACGGCGCGCGCTGCGCTCGAAGATTGTCGCTTTCGTTTCGCACTCAACCTTGCGAAGTCGGTTCATCGAGCGCGCCTCCCATCGCCTCTGCCTCGCATCTCGCGAGCAGCGGGCGTCTGGCGTTGCCGTCTTCCTGCCGCTGGTTGAGCCGCCCGGCGAGCCGCTGCGCGTCGGCCTGCGTCGAGCGCGTGCCGACGGTGTGCCCGTTGTAGCGATGCCGCACGGCGTAGAGTCCCGTGCCGATTTTCTTGACGACGTAAACCATCTGCTGCTCACCTCCGTCGGTTAAATAAACTGCCATCAATTCACTTCCCTTCGCGGCGCATCCATCTCGCCGGAATGATCTGTCACCGGCGGCGCTGGTGCTCGCTCAGGGCAGCGCCGCGCGCCATTGCCGGGGACGACCTCGATGCCACTGCCAAAACAACGCGGGCAAGTTGCCTCGCAGCGTGTCACCTCCAGTGCCGCCTCGGTGCGTGCCGGCATCTCGATGACAGGAGCGCCGATGCCCGGCAAGGATTGCTGCGGCGTCTCTCGCTCGGTCGAGAGCCAGTGCAGGAATTGCCTCCTGACCGGTTTCGTGCGGCTCGCCAGGCAGTGCAGCTTGAGCTTGCCCAGGATGAACTGAACTTGATGCGCCGGATACACACCCGACTCCAGCACGTCGGTCAAAAATGACTCATCAACCGCCTCTTGCAGCGGGTCGGTCGCCGGAGGCGAACCAGCAGCGGTCGCAGCAGCAGCTACTACTTCTGGTTCTAAAACTTCTGGTTCATATAGAGAGGCATCTCCAAGTTCGGAATTTTCCGAACTTGATGTTCGGAATTTTCCGAACTTCGCGGCTCCAAGTTCGGAATTTTCCGAACTTGATGTTCGGAATTTTCCGAACTTCGCTGTCCCCTTTTGACCCAGTTGAACGACCGTCGGCGGCGCAAACTCTCCCACCAGAATTTCCACGTCGCGCCGACCCAGACGCCTGATCCAGCCCTTCTCGACCAGCTCGGTTTTGCAGTCGGAAGCGTGCGTATAGCTGCGCTTCAATTCGACAGCGAGAAGCTTCAGAGAGGGATTGCATTGTCCCGTCGCGCGATTACGGTGCTTGCAGTAAAGCTCGTACAAATCCCAGGCGCCGTGCGTTAATTTGTCTGCTCGACGGCGCTCTAAAGCCGTCTCCGGTACAGCCACGAATGGAGGTTGTCCCACCTAGCTTGATCTCCTGATGTGGACATCAAGGAGGCAACGGCGGCAGTGACGCCGTGCCTTCACGACGCCGCTGATATTTAATTCTGTGTGCCGCTCATCTCCATCGCGCGAACTGGTTTTGTCATCAGCACCAATTCCCCGCTCGTCCCGATGTAGGATTGAGCAGCAGCAGCAGTAGCTGCGCCCGGAGCGATTTCTCCCGCGCGCGATTGTGTGCCCGCACCGGGGCTCGCGATGTAGATCTGATTGATGGACAGGACTGTCAGCGTGTCGAGCGCGCGCGCCATCGCCCAACACGGCGTCTGATTCAAACCAGCCGCGCATGTGCATGAGCACGCGGTGGGCGTTTCGCCGGAGTCGAAAGTGACGACGTGTTCTCTTTCGGCGCTCGACGACGAGGGCATGCGAAACATGTGCCCGTTGATGACGACGACCGGAAGCATTAAGACTCGCGCTTTCATAAACTGATTGCCGTGAATCTCAGTGATTGGTATCATTGCCATATCGAAGGTGTCTCCTTTGAGTAGTCAAGGCTACCTGCTGATTTTCGCGGATCGGGGTAGCCTTTAATTTTTCATCTAGCCGTAAATGAGCCACCCGGGAAACAATCATGGAAACCGGGTGGCTCACTCGTTTCAGGGGAGACGCCCTCTCCCCTGCCTGTCGCCACCTCCCCGCGGCGACAAGACCGGTTTGTTTGAACTCATTTCACCTATAGTCAGAGATTGAAGAAGCTTTCTGTCCTCATCCACAATCACGTCGATAGGACGAAGAGAGAGCAACATGCACCAAAGGATGAGCTTATCCGCAGGCACTCTATTCACTCCGTTTTCGTAACTCGTGAAAGCTTGGGGGGAGACACCCAATTCCCGCGCTATGTCCGTCGGTCTCCATCTACCTCTGGCAACACGTATTTTGGCGTGTTTGATTTTTAGGTGTATTCGCATCATGTCGCGCATCGTACAGCGTGAAAATGTCGTTGTCAACTCGGAATTTATAATCACACATTCCGAGTTTAATCCGTTGGCGTGTAAATTCCCCGTTGACAGTTTTCAATTAAGCATGTAGTTTTGCGCCGTGACCTCTCAGGAAAAGACCTTCGGAGATTGGTTGAAGGCAGAGCGAGAGCGTAAGAACCTCACACCGGCAGAATTTGCGCGGCGCGTATCCATTTCACCCCAGTATATCTACAACCTCGAAAACAATATTCCTACGAAGACAGGTGGCCTGCCTCAACCTAGCACGGATGTCTGTATGCGTTTCGCCCGGGTGTTGAGTGTGCATTATCTGGAGGTTTTGCAGGCCGCCGGGCACACTCCACTTGAGATTGATGAAACTGAGATCGATATTAGAAAGGCGGCTGATTATTTCGCTGCACTGCCAGATGAACAGAGGGCAGTGGCTTTAGATTACCTCAAATTATTATTTGAAAAATTCGGTGATGCGAAGACAATGCGCGAACGCGCACCGAAACATCCGGCGGTTGTTCAAGAAGGCGAGAGCCATCCCCCTCCCGTCGCCAAGACAACGCCCCAGAGCGCAGCACATTCCAAATCCTCGCGTCGTATTTCCGATAAACAGGCACACTCCGAGCGTCCCGCCAAAAAAAGGGGAAGCAACGGGAATTAGCTTGTGCTGATGGCTACTTCAAGCCGACGAGATGCAGCAGCCACTCAAAGGGACTCTGAGTTGTCGGATTGCTAGTCGAAGTTGCAGATGTCGCTGGCGGAGGCGGCAGTTCAGGTGTGTGTGAATCGCCGGCGAAGGCAGGTATACTCGCACTCGCGAAAAAGATTGCCGCCAAAGTGATCCGTCTTACTCTGCTGATCATAGGTTGCTCCTCTAACTAAGGGGTTGCAAAACGCGATATTTTACACATCATCGCTTTGCTTGTATCTTGTCCTCACGTTATGTCTAGAGCACTGGATATATCAAGAGTTGACCACGTCTCGGCATTTGCCGAGACGTGCCGCCGCGTTCAGGATTCAGCGCGCGCGGGTAACTTTACCGACGGCATCAATGCTCTCTTTGCGTTGTGGGATGGCCCCGGCTCGAAGCCCAAGATTGAGAATTTATCGATTGGTGAGGTGGCGCAGCTTTACTTCTGGACGGGCGTCCTATCAGGCGGGATAGGTATCTCAAGTACCGCACAGAGGGAAGCCAGAAGACTGCTCAGAAGGTCAGTTCGTATCTACCTTCAGATCAACGATCAGGACGGTGTTGCCCGTTGCGCGCGTGAGATCGCATTAAGCTACTGGAGAATTGGTCATTATCGAAATGCCCGGCGCACGATCAAGAATTTATCTGTGGCGGGATTTCGTAAACTTGATCTTGAGACTGAGGCTGCCATTCAACTGATCAAGGCGCTGATTGAAGAATGTGATAACAGAACGGAAGAAGCACTCGATATACTCGAATCAGCGTTTCCGCTTTTTGAGAACGTCACCGACGTTTACCTTAGTGGGCGATTCCACAATACGTTAGGCTTAATCCTCAAGAATCTCGGAATCAATCAGGCCAATGACGATTACATCCAACGTGCTTTCATAGAGTTTACAGCAGCGGGCTTTTATTTTGAACAAACAAATAATTTTATTTATTTATCGTCGGTTGAAAACAATCTCGGCATCCTTCAATCTTTGTTGGGCAAACACAGTGCTGCTTACACACACATAGACAAAGCTCGCGCACTCGCACTCAGCAACGGCGATGATGTGAGAGTCGCGCATTTCGAGGAAACCCGTGCGCGAGTGTTGTGCGATGAAGGACGTTTAGCTGAAGCGAGAGATGCGATTGAGCATGCGGTTCGTGAGCTTCAACGATTGGGCGCGGACGCATTCCTGGCAGAAGCTATAACCACTCGGGCTGAGATAGAGTGCCGCATTAAATCACGCGCGGCGAACGTACTTTTGTTCACACCGCCACTGAGCAACCTCGCCGAAAAATTTGTGGTCACGGTGTCCGACGACTCGCTTGTGTATGCTGGAATAGAAGCCGGGGATGTTGTCTGGTTGAGTCGTGCATCACATGCTAATGACGGCGACCTGGTGTTTGTCACCGCGCCTGATTGCGTCACGTTAGCTTTCTATTTCACTGATGGCGATGATGTAAGGCTTTGCTACGCACATGATGAATGCAGCGAACGGAGTTATCCTCGTCGCCTGCTCCGCATCCACGGTATTGTTCTGCAACGATAATTATTGAAAAGGGCAGGCCGGTTAATGCGATTCATGCTGCGCCGTATCGAAGAACTCTTCGACTGTCTCGGCAGGAATGAACCTGACGACCTTGACGCTGATGCCAACAGTGCCGCGCAGCACCTCTTGCGCGAGCGGGCGTAGTTGCTCGACCTCCGCGATAGTGCCTGCCACCATCATAGCCGTGCCGAGTTGAGGATGCTGATAGCTGAGGATTGCCTCGGTGCCATCATTAGTAACAACCAGGAAGATGTAGAGTTCGTTGAGCGGCCCGGGGATCGCGTTGCCGAGCGGTTGATGATGAGAGTCAGGTAGAGTGTTACTCATGGCCGGGCAGTATAGTCCGGCAGGATATGTAACGCAATAGTTATATATAACTACACGATAACATATTGCTTTGCCGCGCTGGCGGTGCTATCAACGGCGGCGAATGATTCACGTCCGCCTCCTTGAAATTCTCGAAGCTCGCGGGAAATCTCTATATTGGCTTCAACAGCAGACGAAGGTCAGCTATCCGGCGCTGCTCAGGCTCGCTCATAACAAAATTCAAAAGGTTGATCTGGGTGTACTGGAGCGGATTTGTCGGGCGCTGGAATGCGAGCCGGGCGAAATCATCGTCGCTTCTGCGCCCACAGACAAGGACACATTATGAAGCTCCTACTCCTCTCAATCGCGGCGATTTGTCTCATATCTACTTGCACCCTGGCTCAATCCTCATCCGCCGACTTTGATTCAAAGCACCTCGAAACGCACTACGACAAATTTAGAGATCAAACAATCGTGCGGGCTAAACTGATGAACGCTGCCTTTGAGTATGGTAAGAAAAAATATCTCTGCTCGATGACCGTCGCGTACACGATCAAAGATGGAATGAAGACAAGTATGGCCATCCTGTTCGAGCCGGGCGGCTCCGGGTTGATGGCGAGTATGGCACGAAAACTTGACCCCGAGATCGCGCAAGTTTTCTTCTCCCCGACATCAGATGTGATCTTACTCGTCAACGACAAGCGTTATCCTTTGAACCGGATTGACGGTGGCGCTTTCGCGCCCAACGGGTCATTTATCATCGTCGCTGAGATACCAGAGGAGGCTGTCATCGCAATCAGCGAAGCCGTCCGGTGGGATATAGCAGTTGGCCCTTTAGAAGCTCACTACAGTAGGCGCGCAACAAGTTACTACCGCGACAAGTTCAAAGCCATCGCTGCCGATTTTGCCAAACCCGGCAAGCCCAAGAAATAAACGTCTCATCAATCTCATCATCCAGGAAGGGGTAAACTCATGCCCGGTTACTTCAACTTCGATAAGATGATCAGCACCACTCTGATCAAGGCGACTTACGCGGTCGGGATGATCCTCATCACGCTCGGAAGCCTGGCTTATGCGGCACTCGGAGTCTACAACTATTCAAATGCTCCGGCGGCGTTGCGCCAGTCGCTGGAGATGGTCGCCCTCGGCCATCTCGTGTTCGGCTTTGCCGCCATCATCCTCGGCAACCTCGTCTGGCGTGTGCTGTGCGAAACGTGGATCCTGCTCTTCAGCATGCACGATCATCTGTCAGCAGTTCACCGGGAATTACTCGACCGGCGCAACAATCCATAATTGCAGAGGGCAATGCACAGGCACCAATCGTATGCAAGGCGCGATGATTCCCCTGCCCGTTGGATGATGAAGAGTCCTATATGAAATTTAAGTGGAAAAATATTGTAAGGCATCGGCCACTGCGTCGCGCACCTCCGTCACACTCTTGGCCTGTCTGACCCTCTGCGCGAGTGAGCGGCGGATTGCGCGGCGCACAGCATAGTCAATCTGAATGCCATCAATCATCTCATCGTGTTCGATGAAGAGACCGCCGGATTCTTTCCTGACAATCGCGCCGGGCTGAGATGCCAGCTCAGTGCGTAACAAAGTCTCGTCAATTTGGTCGTCCGCTCTCAGTCGTCTCATTGATCACCTCTCGAAAATATAACCGAAGACATCGATGTAGAGCCCCCCGGACGCGGGCGCGGCGCTGAGCCAGTACGTGAGCGTCTGCGTCGATGTCAACGGATGCTCACTATCTTTATCAGAGGCCGGTTGAAACGATCTGATGCCCGCCGCCGGCGGCCCTGCGGCGCTATCATCTGCTGTGCCGCTGAGCGCGGTCGTCGTCGCCGTGTTCGCGACGCGCATCAGCGCCACGCGCGAAGTGACGGGCACCGCCGACGACACATCCACAGTCGTCTCAGTAGTAGCACTACCGGCAGTTAGTTTCCTAAACGTCGAGCCTCCAATGTCCTCACGATACATGACGCGATTATTCTGGTAATGCAAAAAGTTCACGAGCGCCCCGCTGCTGTTTGTTCGCACGCTCCCCAAATATCTTCGCGATGAGTCGCCCGTCTTCTGATACGCCGAGCCGAAGAAGGCTGCCGGCGCGGTCGTCACAACTTCGACAGTGGCTACCCCGCTGCTGCTGTAGAGATAAACATGTCCCCAGACGTTGTTCCCGAGGCTGATGCCGGTTTTGTCAATATTCGCCGACGACTTGATCCACCCGGCGCCCTGAATACAGGCGGCGCCGGGCGTGATGCGAATGCTAGAGGTCGAGAGCCACTGGAGTTGCAGCCCGACGATGGCCGTCTGCTCGAGCGATGCGACGCGCGCGCGCAGGGCGAGCGCGGCAGAAGTGACCGTGATCGCGGTCGGCTGGCCGTCCTGCGGCATGATGTCCTTGAGAATAGGGTCGAGCGCCATGATTCTTACCTCACGAGTGTGGCCTTCGCCGGATAGCCGCGACCGACGCGCGCGTCAACGCGGTAGATGTTGACGTACTCCGTCGCCTGCGTTGCTCCAAACTCCGATACCTGATCTGCGGCTTTGTAGAGCAAGTGCCGCTGCGGGTTCGTCATCACGCGGTTTGTAACGCGCGCACCCGCGTTCAGGGCATCGTAGAAATAAGCGCGCAAATCTCGAACTGACAAGTCTGTGAAGGGCAACGTGAAGAGCAATTCGCTGCTCCCGGTGTAGGGGTTCAGATAGAAGCGCACCGCGCCGTGCGCGATCTCGATGACCACGTCCGCCGTGTCGTCAGCATAAGCAAGCCCTTGCGCGTAATACGTGCCGCCGCCGGGCTTGAGCACGTAAAGTCCCGTCGTATCAACGCCGCAGGTGAACAGCAAATTAGAGGAGAAAGGCCGCGAGCCGTCGTCCTGCTGGACGTAACCGGAGCCGTTGAAATCAACGAGGCCAACGCTCGGCGTGGCCGTCTGTACATCAGCCAGCCGGACTGAGATTGTTGACGCTTCGGCGTCCATGCGCTGCACGGAGATGGCTCTTGAATTTGTCGCCAGTCCACCGGAGTCAATATCTGAAGCGTCCGTCACACGCACCGCCTCGGAAAGATCATCTTCGACCCTGATGTAGTGCTTGACGGTCGCGCGCGTCGAGTCGGAGTAAATCTCCACGTCGTAGATCTCACGCAAGCCGACCTCGAAGCCCGACAGACCGCCGTGCAGGCCATGCCCGAGGCGGAGGCGCGGCTGCCACTCGATCAATGAATTGAACGAGGCATCGTCGCGGCGCGTGACGTTCAAGGGCGCGAGCGGTTTGATGCTTCCGCCCGTCCAGGTGAACAGGATGTTGGCGGCATCATCGAGACTCTGCCCTGCCGTCACCATCCGGTAGCTGCGCTGCACATTCAACTCGTTGACGTTCAGCGGGATAAACAATATCGCGTCGTTGATGAGCACGAAACGCTCGCCGCTCGCGTGCGTGTCAACCGCGAAGTCCGTCCCGCGTCTGGCGCGCAGCCCAATCGTCAGATACCACCTGTTCGGGTAAGTCGCTGTATCAGGCTCCCGCGATGCAGAGAGTATCTGACACACCTCATTGCCGATGATGCAGGCGTTATCGCCCGCGACGAGGTCTGCCAGCGTCGAGCTTTGTAAGGTCTGCGACAGGTTATGTAAATCCACCGTGACCGTATCCGCGACAAAATCAATGACGCTCGTCGTCGCCGTCAGCACGGAGGCGGTGACGCCGAATGTGGCCTCCGTGTCGAACTGCGCGATCAACTCATCATCCAGACCCCGATCCACGAAGAGCGCGGAGCCGTTGTAGATGCCGTCGCCGTTTCGCTTGACCGCCCACGCATACACGCCGGCACCGTTATTGTTCGTGTTCTCCTCGTCGCGCAAAAGCGGCCCGTCATAGAAGCCGACGAGCGTCATGCCGGGGATCGGCACGGGAGGCGCGATTGATCCCGCTCCGCCTGATGTCGAGACGGGCTGCGTGTAGAGCGCGCTGTCCTCGGCGACTCCGGCCACTTCGATGACGCCGATGTCAGGCTTGATCGAGGTGATGAACACCTGGTGCGCGAAGCCGTCGCGGTCAACCTCGACGGAATCGCCCGGTTGCACCCAGAGATACGTCCAGTCGAGTTGAAACGTGTCCGGCTCCGACTCCACTTGCTCGCGGTACAGCTCGCGCTGGCTGACCTCCCGCGCCTCGTCGGCATAGAGAGTGACGGCGGCCATGATCGGCTCGACGCGCTCTGATGTCGTGACCTGGCGCGAGTCCCCTTGCGTGTTTTGCTCGAAGTTCTTGTCAGGATCAATGAACTTAAAATCCACCCGGCGCGGCACATCAGTCTCCGTCGGAAACGTCGAGTCGAAGATTTGTAGCGGAGCGGTCGCGTTGCCCGCCTCGCCGGCGACCCATCCGAGTTGATCGACGGTGATGGTGGCCACCTTCGCGACGGAGCCGCGCACGCGACCGTAGATTTTGTCAGACTCGAAAAAATAGGCGTTGTAGATTCTCGCCAGTTCTTCCATCACAGAGGCCGGCTCATATCTCTGCCCGATGACGAACCCACGCACGTCCACATCAGAGAGGCCGCTGAAATCGTAATCGGACGAGGTCAGCACGCCTGTCCGCGAACAGAAATGCGCCGCGATGTCCTGGAAGGTAAAGAGCGTGAGATGCTCCGCGATGAAATTAATGAGGGGAAAGCCGCCGCCGAAACGAGTCAGGTAAAAATCTTTGAGGACGACGAGACAGCGCTTGATGAAAGCGGGCGTGGAGCCAGCGCCATAGCGCGCATCAACATCAGCTTCCATCGTCGGGTCGGGCAACTGCGTCGTGTTGCCTGGATAGATGGCGATGCCGGCCTGATTGCCGCTCAAGATCGTCCCCGTCTGCGTTCCCGTGCCGTCTGTCAGCAGAGAGCCGCTGTAGCGCGCCGTGGGGCGCGTGTAGGGGACGAGCGGCGACGGCGGGGTGTTCTCCGGGTAGTCAGTATCAGGCGGCACCACGGGATCATAGACGCCGGTCGCACCCGGCACGACATCCTGATAGATGACATCAGTGTTCGCTGTGATCTGTTTGATGGCGAGCGGGCCGCGTCCCGGCATGATCGCCATCGAGACCGAATAATCAATCGTCGTCGTCTCCGGAGCCTTCGGCCCCTTGCCGCCGCCTCCCCCGCCGCGCGTGGTATGCGTGTGCTTGACGATGCCGCCCGTCCAGACGATCAACATCCCGAGCTTGAAGCCGCCGCCGGTGCGTCCCGCGCACCTAAAAGTTGCTGCGCCGTTTGAGACCGTCGCATTCTTCGTCGTCGGCCATGCGGGTTCCGTGGCGCCCGTGATGCCGGCGATGCTCACTTTGTAATAATAGCCGTTGCTCGTGGTGGGAATGACGCGCGCGCCCGCGGCGTAAGCGTGCAAGGCTTGCCACGCGGCGGAATTCGACGCCGGGTCGCCGCCGTAACCCTCGCTGATGAAGAGACCCTGATCTGACTGCGGCACTTGCAGCGTGCCCTGCAACTGGCCGGTCGTGGATTTCTGTCGCGGCGTGAGCGCCTGCATCAGCAGCCCGGTGCCGATAGAGGCCGCGGCTGAGATGGCCGTCGTGATGAGAATGGCTTTGAGCGCGGCGATGGTGAAAATAGAGCCGGAGACGGGATCGCGCACCTCTCCCTCGCGGATGGCGCGCAGCAATTCCTGCCGCTTCCGCTCGGCCTCATCCCACAATTCGCCTAACTGTTCTCTCGCCTCTTCGAGCATAATTTCAACTGATATTCCTGATGCGCCAGATCGAATGCACTTTCCGCCACCAGCTCTCATCCATGCGATGTCGCACCACGCCGCGCTCGCTGGCATGGCAGATATATGTCCGCGCCCCTGTGACCCCCACGATGAAGGCAAGGTGCCGCGGTTCATCTAAGAATTTTCCATCGTGAAAAGCGACGACATCCGCGACGGCCACATCAGCCCGGAGGGGCACATAGTCCATGTACTTTTCGAGCAGGCGGAGCATCACGCTGCCATCAGCGCGCCTCCGGTAATCATTGTCAAAGTTGGCATCAGCAATCGCTCCCGTCTCCGTCGCGACGTTGCCGATAAAGTTCACACAGTCGATGCCGATGCCCCGCTGCGCCTGCTGGTGCTGGAACGGCGTGCCGATATAGCCTTCGGCGACTTTGACGATCTGCTCGCTGATGCTGCTCATCTCCGTCTCGTTCCTTCTGCTCACTCGGGGTAAGTGAGCGCCGTCTTCAGTCCCGGCAAGTCCGGCTCGCCTTGAAAATTTTCTATCGCCGTCGAGCCGAATTTGTCTCTGGCCTGCTCGCGCGTCGAGTCGTAGCCGGCGATTAAGCTCAAGGTGTCTCCGACCGCAATCGCCGAGCGCATATTGAGCGTCAGCGTCATCACATTCCCTGTGTTCGATTTCACTTCCATCTTCAAACCGGCGTTGGCTCCTGTCGCCCACTCCGCGCGCCCGTACTGAAAATAATTGTCAGCTTTCGCCGGGCTGAGATTGACGGTGAAGGTGCGCCGGTCGGTGGAGGTGACGGCTGTGACCGTCGCGGCGAACGTGAAGGCCGCCATACTGATGCCCAGATCGTCCGGTTTGCGGTTTCGATCAATCGGCGAGGTCTCATCGCCGATCATCTGCGCGAGAGCCTGCGAGAGTGACAGAAACTCCATCGTGAATTGCACGGCGCCGCGCGGGCGAACTTTCCCCGCGAAGCCGTTATGCTCGCCGACGACTCCGAGCGTCACATCCCTGTAATTGACGACGAAAGCGGAGTAGATGCGCGCGCCCGTCCAGCGACCGCCGCGCACGTCGGCTTCGGTGATGACATCGTCGAAGACGCTGAGGATCTCGCTTGAATCAGGCTTTAAGCCGGTCTTGGCGGCGACGCGCGCCGGGTCTGCGGGGCTGAACGGCTGATAGGTAGTCCCGCCGATGGTGACGGGACAGTCACACGAGGCATAGGCAAGCGTCGCGCCGTCCTTCGCCGTGATCTTCCAGATCTGGCAACAGTAAGTGACGTTCGCCGCGAGAGCTTCTTTCTGAGCAACTGTCGTCATGGATTGATGAGCGGAGTGATGCCGATCTCCCAGGGCGGCATCTCGCGGATGCGGACGCTTGAGCCGCGGCTGACCGTATCCGAGTCGTTGCGATGATTGATAGCGTTGCCGTCGAACGAGGCGGCGATGTCGAACTCGCCAGACCAACTGATGACCGTGCCTGCCGTCGGCGCGGTCGTGAATGTCACGACTCCGGTTTTGCAGTCCACCGTCCAGCCCGTTGTTTGTTCTGTGACACCGAAATAAATCTTGAAGAGACGCGCCGGCACGCGCGGGGTCGCGCCATCCGCTTCATAGAGTTGATATGAGTTTTTCTCTTTCGCGAGCTGCACAACTGGCTTGATGATCGGGCGCACCATCGAGTGCCCGGAGACGCCGGTGCGCGCGCGCGTGGTGTAGAGTTGAAAATTTCTCGTCGAGCCGTTGCCGACGGCGAAGGCTTCAAGCGACGCGACGTAGTCCCACGGCACACGGCAGCGAAAGCCGTAGGCCGAGCCCGCGCCGCCGCACCAGAAGTTGAGGAAGTAGGGCAGCTTCGAGGCGACGACGAGCACTAAATCCACCGTCAGCTTCCAGAGCGGGACGGCGCGATTGACGTTCGTCTTGCGCGCCCCTGTGCGCGGATTCTCGACGAACGTATTCATGTACTCAGGCCAGCCCGAGAGCGGAGAGTCGCCCGCCGCGCGAGAGAAGAGCGTCGGATCAAGCAAGACTTCATCGAAAAGATAAGTGACGGCCATATAACGAGAACAGCCCTACGAATAAAATTGCCTTGAAAACAGCAAGGCTTATCAGAATTTATAAATGACGCTGGATTTTTATTTTCCGAAGAGGGTGTCCGAGTCGTGACGCGCGGGCGAGAGGTGTGATAGAAGGTAGGATTATGAAGAGAAAACCTATACTTTTCCTGTTTCTTTTCCTTTGTGTGTTGCCATTAATAGCGCGGGCACAAGATAAACCCGTTTGGCAAATCTCTGAAAGCGCCTCTGTAGTATTAGGAGTGCGAGATAAATACTCAGCACTCAGGAATTATGAGGCGACGTTTATAGTTACTGCACCTTCTAGACAGAAATTCAGTAAATCAATTTCTGTGCATGGCGATGAGTGGGGCTATGTTACGTTCCCTGATGATTTTAATTTGTCGAGGAGTCATTCATCCCAAAACAGCACGGGGCATTTTACTTGGGTGTGTATTGTTCGTGGAGATGTAGTCGTACACGGCGAATTTCAGATAGCTACCAGCTTCGATCTTGACCAGAGGGACAAAAGAAAAAGGGCGCCGCGATAGCAGCGCCCTTCGCGTCATAAGTCGGGGCTGTCTTCATGGCTTCCCATTGCGCCCTTCACTGATAAGACGCTCCACCGTCGAAACCAACACGTTCACGCGCTCATCCGTTCTGGCGTTGATGCGGTTCTGCGTCTCCATAAACCGCGACACGGCCTCTGTGAACTCATTCTGGGTTTCAGCCAGTAGGAGGACGATATGATTTGTCTGCGCTATTTGTTTGTTCGTCTCTTCTAATCGGGCCTCAAAGGTCGCTTGGCTCTTGAGTAGAAATTCGATGGCGCGCTCCATCTCTTCCGATGTCATTGCTGTTTTCCTTCCGACGATAAGATTCAGAATATGTGTTTAGTCATTCTCGACTTTTCTAACCTCACTCATTAGGTTATGTGCGTATGGGGTATCGAAACTGGCTCTTGATTCTAACTCAGGAATCCGCTCTATAATTGTTCTTTTTATCTGCTCTGCATCCTGCTTATACATACTGATTAGAAAGTGTTTATGACTTTTAGAATCAACTATTCTAGCTTCAATAACACCCTTCATGCCCATAAGCCTATGTGCCAAACTGTCAATTTCAGAATCAGACATATCCTCTAAGCAAATATCTAAAACTCTTTCACTATAAACCATTGGTACAGGTTTCCCTCTCAGACTATCTTTCCGGTCTAATCGGTTAATTGCCAGCCGCAAATTCCTTAACTCCTCAAGAATGAATTCCTGACCTGAAACCTCTTTCTTCTCAATTTTCGCTACTTTGAACTCACCGAAATGTTTTAGGAAAGTTGTGTAATTAGGGTCAGTGGTCGCCTTATCATGCGTTTTCTTAATTTTGTCGGCTAACTTGTCTTTAAACTCCACTATCTTACTAAAGCGGAGATCGCGCGGATATTCAAGATGTTCAATAGGAGAGGTGTCAAAGGTGTAACTCGTCTTATCATCTTTAACAATAATCGCCGGTCTATCAAAAGCCAATCTCATGCCAAGTTCAAACATAACATTTGGATTCTTTCCACTCACATCGCAAACAACAATAGGGTTGTCATAGAGATTTTGAATGATTCTCTTCTGAATTATTCCAACATCATCAGCGTTGCTTACAAGGTTAGGTTCAAAACCAGTGCTGTCTATAGACTCCACCAATATTTCGTGGACATCTGACCAGTGATTTTCCGAGCATCCGTCAAGTGCGGAAATTGGCATCACTATTCCGCAGGAAGGTTTGATTATTTTATCATCACTCATTTCTTACTACCCCTTTCACTTATCTCAGCTTTAGGCTTGGCGGTCTGTTCATTTTTCAGCTTTCAAGTCACGAAGCAATCTATCAAATGCTTTTGAAAAAGCATCATGGTCTTTCCAGTCGGAAAAGTCAGGGATGTAATACTCTCGCACTTCTCTAGCCAAATCCTTACCGCTATCGGCATCAGGGCATCTCCAAGCTTTAACCTTGTCGAAATCTACAATGGTAATCGGAAATAGTTTGCGCCTGTTCTCTGCAATCTCAGTCTTTCGCGCCCTCTGAATTTCAGTGATGACCCATTCGCTTTGCATACTTTCTTCCGAAAGGACGACCAATAATCTGTCATGCAATTGAATCGCACGCTCTATTTGCTCATGTATCTTTTGACCGCCCTTTATATGTTCGGGTGCGAACCACACGCGCAAATTCTCATCACGCATCCGTGAATAAAGCCGCCTCGCAAATTCCTCATCTTTCGTGCTGTAGCTGATGAAGCAGGAGTAGAACTGAATAGCTTGCTGAATGCCAAAATGCGACGGGACAAAGGTGATGAAGTCGTCAGGCACGCCGCAACCACGTAGGAAGCTTTCAGGAATCTTCCCGGCTGATTTATAGAGCGTGTCAATGCCGATAGTTGAAGGAGCATGATGTAAAACCGTTTCCAATCCTTTGGCTTGGCTGAGGTCTGTATCCGTGAATGAAGTAAGCCCTAACTTAGTATTAGTAAAGTCCGTGCCAATAAGGTTTGCGTTGCGAAAATCTGCGCTGAAGAGGAATCCGTCGCTGAAATTTGCATTGCAAAGGTCTGCATTGCTGAGGTCTGCATGGTTGAGGTTTGCAATGAGGAGGTTTGCATTGCTGAGGCGTGCATGGTTGAGGCGTGCATTGTTGAGGTTTGCATGGTTGAGGCGTGCATTGTTGAGGTTTGCATGGTTGAGGGTTGCATTGCTGAGGTTTACATAGCTGAGGTCTGCATTGCTGAGGTTTGCATTGCTGAGGTTTGCGCTGTTGAGATCTGCATGGTGGAGGCCGGGTCTTATACTAAAATTTTCTCTTCTCCACTCATTCCACACCTCCGCCCCTTGTTTCAGAATCTCAAGATGTTCAGGATTAGCCATTGCAATTAGCTCCGGTGAGAGAGTGAGAGGTTAGCTACTTATTTTCTACGCTACCGGCTTATTCGTAATATCCTCTGTGTGGTCAAAAGCGTTCGTCTCATCGCTACGGATTCGCTGATATTATTTCTTATCAATCCAAAATTGAAAAGGCAGAGCTTACACTCTGCCTTTTCTGTTTTGCTTTCATGGCTATTCTTTACCTCAGATAATTGACGATGCCTTCGGCAACTTCTCGGTCGCCGCGCCTGCTGTTGAAAGAGTCGGGCGCGCTCCGCGGCTGGTAATTCAAGACGACCGTCCGGTGATAGTTGTGAATAGTTTGTGAGCCGCCGAGTTGATGATTAGGGATAATCATGCCCGGTGCGTGCGGCATGAACAACTCGACGCCCCGCTCGCCAACCGGATACGCCACGCCGGGTTCAACGGGGCCGCCCGCCGCGTGAGGCGGGCCGACTCTTCGCGGTCGGGTATAGTTGCCGTTATCATCCAGCACGTATGAACCGGTATGCGTTTCTCCACCAGCCCCGCTGCTGCTTGCACCTCCACTCCCGCCACTGAGATGCGCGCCGAGACTCCCGCCGAATGCGCCCACGAGTGAGCCGAGCGCAGTCATCAGAAGCTGCTTGCCGAATGATTGCGGCTGTGGCTGCATGGCGATCAACGTGTGGCCTAATTCGTGAATCGCGTTGACGTTCATCAATCCCGACTGAAAAATATTCTGATCGATTGAAGTTGTGGATTTCTGAATTTCTTCAGTAATACCGTTCGCGCCATCATCGAGAGAGCCGCTCGCCGTCGAGCCGAAAGCATTGGCATTGATCGCCTGAGTCAGATTCTCGATGGCAATCGTATTATCGTTGGTCGCTGTCGTGTTACTCGCCGTCACTGCCTCCGGGCTTGCCGCTTTATTGCCCAACAATCCGCCGAGACCGATCTTCTTTAGAACCTTGCCGACAAGCCCGCTATCGCTTCCGAACTCATCATTTTTCCCAAACAGCAGTTGCCCCAATTGCTTGGCTAATTTCTGATTCGCTTCACGCCTGATTGATTCGAGAAGGTCTTGGCCGAACGTCGCCGCCGCGTGCTTCAAGCCATGCGTCAACTCATCAAGCCCGTGTGTGAACGCATCCTCGAACACGCCGCGCGTCTTTGCCCTCGTATCATCAATCACATGGGCAAGCCGTTCAGTTTCTTTAATCTGCTGTTGAATTGAAAGGATGGCTTTCTCGTCGCCGCGCGCCTTTGCTATCGCTAAGGACTCGCCAAGAATCCCTTGCAGCGCATCGCGGTATTTCAATTCAAGCTCATAGATTTGCCTGCGTCCTTCGCGCTCGGAAACGACACCATCCGTTATCTTGTCTTGAATCTGCGCCGTCTCAAGTCCGAGATAACCTTTACCCAAATCTAACCGCTCTCCGAGGCGCGCAAGATTCGCGGTGAGCTTTTCAGCGTGTTCGAGAGACGCAACCATTTTATCCGCGTCGGGGAACATATCTTTGTTCGCCCGCGCGAGGTCGTGAAGCTCTTTGAACTTGTCCGCGATTCGCTTATACGCCGCGCCCACGCTATCGCCGCTTGATTCTAGGTAATCCGCCTTGAGTCCAACCATCGTCTTCTCAAGGTCGCGCGCGGCGGCGGCTGACTCGAAAGTGATGGTCTGCGCGGCTGCCGCGCGCCTCTCTGTGGCTTGCGCGATCTGTCCTTCAAGCTGGTAATTCTTTTCCGCCCACTTCGCGCTTTCCTCTTGCTGCTTGATAGTGCGTTCTGCGGATGACAGCTTTTTATCTTTGCCGATGGTTTCATACTTTGTCTTGTATGATTCACCGGCAATCTTTTGCTCCGTCCGAAGTTGATTCAATTCATAATCCATCCCGACGAGAGTGATCTCATTCCGGGATTTCCAGTATTCTTTGACGGAGACGAGTTGAGCCTTGAACGCGGCATCGAGCACGGATTGCTCACCATCCAATTGCGCTTTGAATTGCGTGCCGAAGAAGTTGACGCCCGCGAGTCGTCGCCCACCTTCGGCATCGCTCAATTGTTCATAAAGCGATGACAGGTCTTTCGGTTTTTTACTTCCACCACCACCACTACCACCGCCATGCGTAAGACCGATGCCGCCGCTCGGTGGCTTCGGTTGTTTCGGATGGGCTTGGTTATAAAAATAGTCAGTCTGCGCTCCGATCATGGCAGAGACGCCGCCCTCTCCCATCTGCTTGCCTAAATCTACTATTGAGTGCGAGCCACTATTCCAAAACTTTGCCACACCTTCAGCCGCGCCACGCACGAAAGCGATTTCGTTTGCCGCACCTGCCGCCCACTCATTCCAATCGACAAGATTTGCGGAGAGAAACGCGCTGATGTCGTTAAGGGCTTTAGTTAATTCAGGCGCGACGACTCCGGCAAAGTTCGCGCCCATGACCTGTGTTTTGTGGTCGAGCCGATCCCACGCATCGCCCAGATCGTCAAGGTTGCCCGCGACTTCCTCACCCATGACGAGGCCAGACTCGCGCGCGAGCTTCATCACCGCATCAATGTCGCCGCCCGTGTCCGCGATAAAGACGCGAAGGTCTTTGTAACCACGTCCTAACGCCTCAGTTCCGAGACGGTCACGGTTTCCCTCATCCGTCAGCTTGCCGAGTGATTTAATGACCGTTCGGAAAGTTCCGTCCGTATCACGCAAAGCGGCATCAACATCCTTGATGCCCAACTCCTTGAACGTGGCTTTGAGTTCTTTATTTCCTTCGGCGGCTTTGCCGAGATTCTTGTGCAAGAACAGGACTGAGTTGCCCAGTGCGTCAACATCAGTCCCGGATTGTTTGAGTTGAGATTGAAGGCCGGAAAGCGTCTCGACATTGAGGCCGGTCTGTAAAGATAAGTCGTGCAGGCGGCTGCCAAGCTCGTCGCCCTTAACGGTAAGCGCTGCCAGTCCCGCGCCGAGAGACACAGTGATACCGCCGACGACGCCCAAAGCAATACCGAACGGGCCGAGTCCTGCTGCGACCCTTCCAAACATGCCCGCCGAACCTGTGAGCTTCGAGCCGAGAGCGTCAAACTCGCGCCCGATAGCGCCGGTGAGTTGAGAGTTCAAATCACGGACGCGCTGCGCCCCGCGCTCATACCCGGTCAGGTCAGCGACGTACTTGACGACCATTTCCTCTAACACCACACCGGGCACTCTGTTTACCTCGCCATTTTCTTTTAATCGGTATAGTATCCCGTGACTATGGTTCAGATTATCGGTCTGCTGCTCTGCGTCTATCTCGTCTTCAAAGGCTACGAGATATTACAAATCGCCATCTGTAGTCCGAGAGTTGATAGAGGATGGGCGCTTGGTGTCGGTATGGTGTTTTTCATCGGCAGCATTATCCTGGCAGCGTTCTTTGCTTTCCTGTTTATCTCATCCGGCAACACCCCAACTCCCCGACTCCCTTAACTATTTTCGCTTCTGGCCTTTGCAATTTCATGGGCGACCGTTTCGGAATACTTCTCTCCGTGATAGCAATTCGCTAACGCATTGATGAGTTCATCATCTGCTTCCCTCAGCACTTCAAAACCGGAGGCATTAAAGAATTGCGCCGCCGCCGCGACCCTTTTCAGGATCGGGTAGTAGTCAGGCAAACTCGTCCCGGCAACTTCGCCGCCTGAGCCTAAGTAATTGCCGATTCGTCGCCAGTCGGAGGGTTTACGCTACCCTCGCTTTCATCAACACCGCCGCCGAAGACGGCGCGTGAGAGTGCAATCAAGAAATCATCCGTGCTGCGTCTCAAGACATCTTCCGTAACTTCGACCTCAACTCCATCTTTGTCGGTGATGTCCCACTTGATGATGCGCGCGGCGAGCGCGGCCACCATTGACTCATCAACGTTGCCCGTCTCCGCTCGCTCTCTTAATTGCTCCTGAGTCCAGCCAAATCTCTGCTTGGCATTCGAGCGCATTTCAGGTGATGCGTTCTTAAAGAACTCAACAACAACTGTTCCTGCACCAAAGGGAAATTCTTTGGTGTCCGTCTCGTTCAAGATTGCGTCAAGGCTGATAGGCATATATTGAAAATCCTTAGCGTAGCTTTATCCTCTCAAGTTTTTTCCGTAAGCTTGGCTTGATGGCTTCGATGGCAGGACGTAAAAACGGAATCGCCTGCACGTACATCGTCCCGAACTCTACGATTGCGCCGTAGAGCGCACCGACTCTAACCAGCCAGACGCCGCGCCCGTCGCTCTCGGCCTCGATGGAATCACGAAGCGCGTCTGTCCGGACGGGCGCGCCTCGTTTTGCTTCATCAACCGTTTCCCGCGCCGCCTCTTCAAGAACCTCTTCAACTCTCTGCTGAAGAAGCCTGCGGATTTCGGTCTCATGGCTGGTCGTCGTAACACGCGCGGTAAACATCTGTTCGTAAAAAGATCAAGGATACGTTGTTGCCGTCACGTCCCCGCTCTTTTTGAACGTGCAGGGCAGTAACACTTTGTCGCCGACCTTCACGGGCATTCCGATCTTCGTCAGGATGCACGAGCCGGTGAGCTTGCGCTTGCCCGTCGCCGTGCCTTCGGGCGCGATCTCATAAGTCGGGTTTGTGGCAATGCCGAAGATGCCATTCATCTGCGCCTCAATCGTCGCATCCCACAAAAAGCTGATGGAGAAATCGTCGCCATCTTTGAGGCCGATGATGAACGCGAGCGAGTTGTTTCCGAGCACCGTCACGTCGTGCGTGGCGATGGTGCGACCGAAGTCGTAACTATCAGCGTAGGCCGAAACGTCGATGAGCGACGCGCCGGAGTTGCTGATTTTGATAACCGAACCTTTTGAGTGAATAAATGCCATGGCTGCTGACTCCTGATTTAACGTCTCGCGAACGAGAGTTGATAGGTGAACGACGGGCTGCCGCCGCTGATAGATTGCGTCGCGCGCAAATAACGATTGACGGTCGTGCCTGGAGCCACCGCGATGCGCTGCGCGCCGGTAGCGGTGGCGGCGACAAAAGTCACCAGGTCGGCCCAGGTGCTGTTGTCCGTTGAGTGTTGAACCTTGACCGTGCAGGACGGAGTACTGCCGGCGACAGCCGTCACATGCAGTTGCGCCACGCCTCCGTTCGCGCTCAATACCGCGTTGTCAACCGAAGCCGTATTGCCGCTTCCAATCTCGGACACACCGGAGGCGTGAAGAGAGACGGCAAAGTCGTAACCGTCCGTGGATTTGAAGCTCGCGGAATTGCGAACCATGTCGGCCACTTTGACGGCGAGTTTGTAACTGTCCTCGTGAGCCTGTAAGGAATAGACGCGATTGCCGAGGGTGAAACCTTTGGGCGCGATGGAGACGAGAGGCGTGACGAGCGCCCCGAGGAGCGCGGAGAGGACGACATCAGAGCCGACGACAGACGTGGAGTCAAAGAAGCCATCCACCATCACGACTCCGCTTTTTAAGCCGGGCGCATAGACAGGCGATTGATTGCCTAAGACCGTCACATCATGCGCGGCAATCTCGGCGGAGGGCGCGAGACTGTTGAAGTAACCCGTCAGGTCGAACCCGTTGACGAGCACCTGCACATCTTTGCTATGGATGAACGTTGGCGGCATAACGAGTTACGTCCTTTCCTTCGTGTTGCTGCTGTTGTCGGCCTCAAGAACCTCTTGATCCACTTCAACGAGCGCCCCGATCTGGAGTAGGCCCGTCAGGTCTGCATAGGGCGGAAACTCGGACGCCGAAATCTCATCGCCGGCTTCATAGCGACATGCCGGAACGTTGCCCCGGGCATCAATCGTTACGCCGTCATTGAAGCGATAGCGTTTTTCTCTCTCAGCCATCAGTAGTGCTCCTCGCAATATCGTAAGAGCGTGCGCTCTCGCCAACGACAGTCTTCTCGACGAGCACAGACTCTTCCGTGATCAACCGCTTCAACTCACCTTCGATCCTAATTTCAGGGTACGGGCAGGTCAGCATCACGCTCGCCTCTCCCGTGCGAGCATCAATCACAATCTCGACGCGCGAGACGTATGTGCTGATGTCCGCCTCACCGGCGAAGACCTTCGCGTTTTTCGGATGCCCGTCTGAAATAATTTTGACTCTTTCCATCAACTCACCTCGATGCGCCAGTGCTGGCACCTGCGATGCGCCATCATCTGCCCGTCAAAATCGGACGGCGCGTTGACATCGCGCTCCTTGCGGCAATACAGCGTCGCCTTGCCCGTCACCGGCAGCGCGTTATCGAAGAGCGCCGTCTCGACGGCCTCGATGATCGCGTCCGCCGTCTGCGAGTCGTCGGCGTAAGCGTCTATCTGCCAGACATGATTGTCAGAGACCTTGCGCCGGAGCGTGTACTCGGTCGGCTTCGGATCAAACAGTTGAAAGACCAGGAAGGGACGCGGCGTGCCCTGCTTCGCAGCGTTTCTCCAGATGCCCTGCGTCACGAGCGTCGTGATCGCGGTGACTGAGAGAGCAGTCTTCAGAGCTTTGGCTACGGTGTCGTCGGGCATTCACTAAAGTACCTTCAACTTCTGCAACTTCTTCAGCAGTCGTGGCCTCACGGCCTCAATAGCGGGACTCAGGAACGGCAGAGCCTGCATATACATCGTCCCCACCTCGACGGCGCGCGCGTATGGCGCCATCGCTCCGACCACCCAACTGAGCGCTGTCTTGCGGTAAGCCGCTAAAGTGTCCCGCAAATGCACATGCCCGGACGTGTTGTTGTCTGACACGAGCGCAAACTGTGCGGCCAGCGATTTGGCCTCCTGCGCCGCTTCAGCGACGGCCTGAGACACCTGCTGCTCAAGGTTTTGAGCGGCCTCCGGCATTCGGTTCACGAGTTTGAAATTAGTGGTGAACATTACCCCTCGGCCTTGGCCGTCACTCGAACAAATAATTCGTGATAGGGAGAGACATTCGTCACGTAAAAGGTGCGCTGGAGGAGCGACCCGCGCGCCGCGACCGTGAGCCGATGTTTACCCGCGATTAAATTCAAAGAGCCATCCGGTAAAACCGCCGGCATCCGCCAGACGCTTTCACCTATCGCCAAGACTTTCCCAAGTCTCAGCATTTCGCTGCCGGCGCCCATGTCTTCCTGGCATGGAATTGATGCGTGGAGCGTCGTCCAGTTCGATTTCACGCCGCCGTCGGTATCCTGGCTGCCCGTGTCCTGCTCGACCGCGCAAACGTCGGGCATAAAATCCGGCGCGGCTTCGGCGACATCAATCTTTGCGCTCTCCAGCGCTTCAGCCAGATCGTTCATCCCCTGACAATCCTCACGGAGTTCGCACCGCCAAAGTTGCTATCGAGCCGGAGCATGCGCCTGATGCGCCTCGTGATCGCGGCGCGTTTGTCGCGCGGGTTGATCTTGACGCCGTTGCCATCAATGACCGTGTGTTTGTCGCGAATCGCGCTCCATGTCGTGATGTCGGCGCGCATGGACGTTAATTGACCGTCGGTCAGGTTCTGCGCCCAGAACTGCGTGAGTTCGTATAGCTCGCCGATGATCTCGGCGACCGTCACGAGCTCCGTATCTGTCAGCGGTGATGCCATCGCGTCAAATCAACTATCCTTCCGGCTCAACCTCGACCCACTCGCCGCGGCGATAGTTATCAACTTCGTCCGGGTGAATCGGGTGCGGGCCGTCGCCGTCGGTCGTGCGGCGCATCAGCACGAACTTGATTTGCTGCTCCTGCTGCTGCTGCTCGCCGCCGTCAGCCTGAGCTTGCGCCGCGGGGTTGTCCGCCATCGTTTTCACGAGTTCAGGGCCTTTCTCACCAACCCCGACCTTGTTCTCTTTATCGTTTTTCGGCATCGCTTAAAAGACCATGTCCTCGATTGAATTGAGCTATTAAATTTGAACCAGGCGGCGCGGAGAGCCGGAGGGTTAAGCTCCCGCGCCGCCTGATTGCATCGCATCGCTCTCGCTCGCTACTTAGCCGAGCAGCAACGCGATGTTCTCGCTCTTGACAGCCGCGACACCCCACGACGCCGAGATTTCGTACTGCATCTGGCGATACTGGGGATACATCGCGATCTCGAAGCTCATCCCCGAACGCGGGTCGGTGATGGTCATGCGGTCAACGGCCAGGTCGCCGTTCTCAGGCAGCGCGGGCAGGCGCGCGGCCAGCACGACCGCGGACTTCACGAGCGCGATGTTCGGCGTAAAGGCCGAAAGCACCGTGACGGCCACGGCAGATGCCGCGATGGCTTTCTGCAGGCCGGGCTTGGCGAGGGTCACGACGCCGCCCGACAGAGCCGAGGCGACGACGTACTTGTTGGTGTCACCCGCGATGGTGATGACATCGCCAGCATTGATCGTGCCTGAACCGGTGATCAGCGTGATGGCGGTCGCACCGACGGCGTACCCGGCAGTGTTCGTCGTGTAGGACGCGCCCGTGCCCGACGTGACCGGCTTGACGCCCGCCGACTCGTGGAACGAGAGGCCATGGATTTCCATCAACTGCCCTGAGCGGAGCGTGACGGTGTCGCCAGCCTCGTTCGCCTTGGTGAGTTGCGCGAGCGTTCGCATGTTGGCGCCGGCGGTCGTGTCAATGATGCACGCGCGGTCGGTCAGGGGCGCGCCGTTGTCATCGAGAATCTTCCGCACCTGCGCCGGATCGCCGAGCGTCGTCACGAAGGGCGTGGTGCCCGCTGTGCCGTATGCGCGCGACGCGCCTTTGCGCGCAGCAGCCACGACATCAACTTCCATTTCGTTGACGAGCGTGCGAATTGCCTGCGTGATCTGGTCGCCCTTGACGGCCTTCGCGCCCGGCCCGTTGTTGTTCAGGCCGCGCTCCTCTTCTCCGTTATAACGAAAGGGCACGCGGCGCGATTTCGTGATCGTGATCGTGGTGTTGCCGATGGTCTGATCGCCATCGTTCGGCGGAGTCACGCCGGGCGTGATGTCGGACGCGGCGACGGCGGGCGTGACGAAGGAGGTGACGAGTTGGCCGACTGCGGCGCGCGCCACATCCGGGTCAAGTGTGACGGACGGAATCGCGCCGACGAGTTCGCGGCTGACGACATCCAGCCCCTTGAAGAGGCTGGGAATCAAAGAAGTAAGTGTGTTAGGCATTGGTGTCTATTCTCTTTCTGGTTTAATGATATAGAGAGGATGCGCCTTCATCGCGCGCAAAGACTCGCTAATCAACTGGTACGCCGCCCTCGGTGATGAACTTGGCACGCTCCGTGTCGCCCATCTTGTCGAAGTCGGCTCTTTTGACAGTCTTGGCACCGCCAGTACCGCCACCACTGCCGCCGTTGGGAGCGCCGCTCCCGCCCGCGCCCGTCGCTCCGTAGAACTTCGGTTTTTGCGTTTTGAAATCTTCGCCGAAAAACTTTTCGACGGTCAGAGTGCTGGAAGGATCGCCGTCCTTGTCGAGCACGACGGGCTTGCGCTTATCGTCGAGCTTGAAACGATGTTTGGTGATCTGAAGGACATCCTCGATGTCCTCGGGAAGCACACCGGCCTTGAGCGCCGCGTCGCGAATCGGGTTGATCAACTCGTAGGTGTCGAGCCGCCCGTCGCGTTCGGCCAGTTGCGTCTTCAGGGCGGCTTCAGCCGTATCGAACTCTTCCTTCCGCTTGGCCAGCAGCCGGTCGAATTCGCCCTTATCCATCAACTTTTTCTCTTCAAGTTTCTGGAGTTTGTCCAGAGCTTCGCGCGCTCGCTCCGGATCAATATCCTTGTACTTTTCGAGTGCTGCTTTCGCGGCTTTACGATCCTCACGCTCGCGGTCGAGCGCACCGGATAACTCTTCCTTGTCGTCCCACTCGAAGTCTTCGAGCTTCGCCGCGTCAACGACAAAACCGCCATCTTTTTCGACGTACAGCCCGCGATAGCCTTCCGGCACCTCTTCGAGCTTTCCTACTTTCTTGAACTTAAACTTTGCCATTCGAGCGCCGCTCCAATGTTTTGCTTCCGGCACCGCCGGCGCAGGTTAATAAGTGAGCGCAACCTGACGGGTCGCGCCTATTGACAGTCTGGAGATTAAGGCGCGGCGGGAATTTATTTTTCTGAGGGGGTGTCCGAGCGCGGGCGGGCGGGCGTAAGATGTCAGTATTTATCTATGACGACTTTGCTTGAGCGGGATTCTCTCGTCGAAGAATCCGAGGACGGACACGATGTAATAATAGTCATCGAAGCTTTTGTTCTTCGGCAGGCCGGGATCATAGATGCGGCCACGTGCGTCCATCACGAGCGCGTGATTCATCTTTGAATCCGCTTTCGGCAGCACTGAAACGATATGCACGTCGGCGAACGGACGGCGCAGGCGCTCGTTGCTGGCACGGACATCAGTCGTGCCATAAGCGATCATCTCCAGAGCCGCAAAACCGTGGTCGCAGATAAAACCTCTGGTGTGTTCGCGGAGCATTCCTTCGCGCTCGAGATTGACCTCGAAACGCGATGCGATGTACTCGTAGGATAATCCTGTAACCATGGCCATACAGGCCACGGCACAGCCGTTCTCATGCTTTTGCGGCACGTAGCGGATTCTCACGCACTCTGACTCCCACCGGGTTGCGTCGCCGGCTGCGGCGGCTGCTTTACACCTGCCATATCTACGGGCGGCGCCGGGAGGGGCGCAGCCTCGAATTTTGCGAGCTGGTCTTTGATGCGCTTCTCTTCAACATCAGCATTAAAGTCCTCCGGCAGCATGTCGCCGCGCTGGAGGATGTCCCACAGCAGACGCAGAGAGATCTGCGGCGGTGTGGCAGACGCCATCGTCGAAAATGCCTGCACTTGCGTATGCGACAGGCGTAAAGATTTGAGGTGCGAGCCGAGCGTGAGTGAGCCACCGGATGCGAGTCCCAGATAGCGCGAGTGAAATTGGAGACAAAGCTCGAAGCCGTCTTGCGCGCTGCGTGCGATGGTCTCCAGTTCGCATGACTCCTGCGAGAAATCTATGACCGTCTCGGTGGCCGTCGCTGCCGCCTGCGACGAGCTTTCGAGCGTCGAGAGACCCATCGCGGCCATCTCCGAGCGAAGCTCCTGCAAATCCTTGCCGGATTCCTCGAGCGCGACGCCGTGCGGTTCCATGTATTCACCGGTCGAGCCCCCCGGCAGTTTCAGACCAAAACCGGAACCGACAATAGCCATCTCCCAGTCGTCGGGCACGCCGATGAAGAGTGGAGTCGGGCTGCCGCAGAGATGGAGATTGCGGTCGCGATCCGATTTTTTCTGGTAGTAGCTGATATTGAGGAGCGCGAGGTCTAAAAGCGGCGGCTGTGATTCGAGAAAACCGAGTTTGCGGCCATAGATGACCGCCACGGGAATTCGGCTAAATCCTTTGACGATCCCGCCGTCGAGGTCTGTAAAATATTCTTCACCTTTGTCGTTCTTCCGTAGTTCCCGGAGCGTCCAATCCACACGATTGGAAATGGCGCGCGTCTCGAGGTCGCTGTATTCGACGAGCGCAAACGTGCGATACCTTTTGACTTCAGTTTCACCGAATGCGCCGGAAGAGTTTGTCGTGACTTCCTCAAATGTGATCTGTCCGATTTCCGTTTGCCCGTTGATGGTCACCGCGCGGAAATTCACAGCCTGGCAAGCTCGATACTTTACCCAGTAGGGGCGCATGCCGGCTTTCAACTCATCTTCGAGCGTGGCGCCGGGCGCGAGAGGCTTCTGCATATCAACGAGGACGAAAGCGTGCCCCTCGAAAGCATCTTCAAACACTTCGCGACAGAAAACATCGAAGTGCGTGCCGGCGAGATCAATATTTTCTATATGGCCTTCGACGCGCTTCTGAATAACGCTACCTGTATCGCCGTCAAGCTCTTCAGCGCGACCGCGCACTTGAACGGGCACGTCGCTTCCGAGCAGCGGATTCTTTTTGAAGACCATGCCAACGAGCGCCTGCACGGTGCGCTTGTAAGCATTAAAGAGCGTGGCGGTCTTTAAGCGCGCGTCATAAATCTTTTTATGCTCCGCCGGGAACTGTGGAAGGTAATCCTGCCCCTTTTGCCTGAGCGTGAGAGCCGTGCCGGAGATGTCGCGCACGACGCTCCAGCCCGGTTGCATTCTTTGATATGCCTGACAGCGATAGTCCGGCCTGTCCTTCTTTTCTAGTTCGGGCATGATTAAATTACAAACTCCATTGTTCCAACAGAATCCCGACGAGCCAACAAACGGTAGCGCGTCTCATCAGCGATGTGGTCTTCCGCGTCACTATCGACATCATCCATATCACCCTCATCTCTGGGCAGAACCGGCACTGTCCTCTGCCATTGTGTGCAGTTCTCGAAGATGAAGAGCCCTGGCTTCTCCATCGGCCACGCCAGAGACGCGCTCAGGTACTCGCGCATGCGTTGCCAGCCGACCTTGCGGCTGCCCGGCGATTTGTCGGCTCTCGTCCAACGCACGCCGTGCGCGGCCATCACATCGGCAATCGACTTTGTGTTTTCAATCTTGCCGGTGTCGAAGATTGAACCGTCAGCCGGGCCGGGTTTAATGCGACTGGCTGAGACGTAACTGAGCTTCGCTTCTCTTTCAGTGATGCCGCGCGCGATGTCGGGCGCGAGCATTTTGAGACCCTGATTCGCTTTGCCGTTCCAGCCATACCACTCGCCGATCCGAAAGAGAGTCTTGCGCGGGTAAGTCATGCCGTTCGGCGCCGCCGTGCCATCCGACTCTGCCCACCAGCCGACTGAGAAGGGGCGACTATCACCCCAGTCGAAACTCCGATCCACATACCAGCTTGACGGAATCATGAAGGGGTCAACGACGTGGACGCGACGACGACCTCCGTCGTTCCAGAGATAGTCGAACATTCCGCCGGCGATGATGTTCCAGTCGCCGAGCCGCATCGCCCTGACGAGGATTGGATCGCCCAGTCCTTCGAGCTTTGACTCATAATCCGGGTCGTTCACGAGCAGCGTCGGATTGTCTTCCAGAAGCGCGGGGATGAACTGCCGGCGCATCCCGCCCTCAACTGGCAGCATCTGGCTGACGGTCATCGGAGGAGCGATGTCAATGAATGACAGCTTGACCCAGGTGTGGCCGACGCCGCCCGGATTTGCGCCGCAGATGATTCGCGGAAAGAGTCCGGCGTACTCAGCCGGCACCTGGAGCGCGCCGAGTCGGCAGCGTCCGCGCAGGAAGCGATAAATCTTTTCCGTGAAGTGCGTGAGCTCGTCGATCAGGAGGACGTGGATTTCCGCGCCCTGATAATTCGTGACGTTGTTTTCGTGCTGGCAGTGACAGAGGAAAATCTTCGCGCCGTTGCAAAACTCGATGCTCAAATCCGACCAGTTGATCTTGACCAGCTTGCGTTCGATGAGCGGCGCGAGCAGCACGGGAAAGCCTGACGGGCCTTCCATGTGATTCTTCAGGAGGTCTTTGTATTTGCGACGGAAGAGATAGACCTGAAGCCCCGGGATGCCGAGACACCAGATGATGGCCGCCACGCGCATGAGGTGGCTCTTGCCGCCGCCTGCTGCGCCCCCGTAGAGAATCTCAGTCGCCCGACTTAGCAGCGCCAGACCCTGCTTGTGATGAAGTCGGAGGTTCAATGATCACCTGCACAGTGGGGAGTAAATCTTTGCCGTCTTTGCCGGTCAGTTCCTGACGCTCGACGGGTTTTCCATAGATGTATGCGAGCAGAAGTTTGCGCGCCTCGTGACGAGTTTTGAATGATGTGGACTTTGCATCTTCGACCAGCTTGGAGAACACGATGTCGAGTTGATCAATCTTGCCTTCCTTACATGCTTTTGCCAGCCGCTTGCGGAGATCGTCCTCGTCGTGCTTTGACTTCCTCCCGGCACCCGAGCGAGCACCGCCGTTTTTAGTTCTGCCGTCCTTCATTGAATAAAATTTGATTAATCAATCAGCCGGACAATTTCGGCTGTTCGCAGTAAGCGTTCATCGGAGTAATGCGTCTGCCGAACGTCAGTTGCGAGAGCCAGAGGTTGCCTGTCAACAGGAGGCGCAGCCGCTCGCGCCAACTCAGTTCCATGCGGCAGAGAAGTGTGCCCTCAGCATCGTCGAAGCGGATGCACGGCAAGATGCGGTATTCGGATTGACCTTCACCGCCCTGTAGCTCAGATAAGCCGTGTGCATCTAAATCAACTCCCGGCAAAACCGGACTTACGAATTCCATCCCTTCAACCTCCTGATGATCTCTGTGCTCATGTGAATTCACCGTCACGTAGAAACCCGTGATAATCGCCGCTCAAAATTGAACCGCCTCCGGCGGCGCACGTCACACCATTCTTATCAACCGTCAGCACGGGCGGCTGCCCGTGACGCACCCAGCATTTGTGATCGCCTCGATGCGACCCTTCCATGTCGGTACAATTGTTCGCCGGGCCGTCGATCATCCACTCATGCCCGTTCGGTAGTTTCACGACCAGACTGCGTCCATCGGGGCCGGTATAGGCCGGCCTTTGTTCAAACCAGAAAGCATCCCACATCGCTCCCGGCGTGGCTTCGCGCAAGGTCAGCTCCTCGCCTGTATCAGAGCGCCGGTAAAGCCGGTCAGTGAATAGCTGGTAATTGTCTGACTCCGTAAATTGATAGCCGCAGGCACAAACCCGTGGCCATCTCTCATCATCGTGTGGCGGTGCATCTTCTTCGCGCGTGCCGTATGTGCCCATCGGCTGATCATCGACGACCACGTCGTATGGGACGCTCGCGTCGTGATAGCTGTACTCGCCGGGACGTGCCGGGCAGTTGCCATTTGCAAATCGACGCAGTGATCGCTTGAGCGCTCCGGCGGGATCGAGGAAGAAACATTTGACCGGCATCATTAACCTCTCTCCACCGCACTCTCATCGCCCTGTTGCCAGGATTTGATGGCGGCTCTGATGCAGCCAACGCAGCAGCCATCATCTCTGCCCGCCCAGACCAAAAACTTGATGATTTGCTCCTGCTCCTCCAGGTGACGCGCAGCCTCCGCGGAGCGTGTGTCTTGCTCAATGAGTGTGAGCGCGTGCGCCGGCCCGTAAACTTCGAGATAGCGCGGATCGGTAAACATGCATCGGTTGCAGATGATGCGCTCGCCCGGATTTGCCAGCTTGTCCCAGCCCGCCTCTATCTCTGTCGGCGTGACATCGTAGTAGCCGGACGTGACATCAATGATGACGCCTTCAGCAAGCATGACCTTGTTCAGATAGCCCTCGATTCGTTCTCCGCATCTATCGCACGGCGCGATCATTCTCAAATACATTTTGCGTTCACGACCTTTCGCTGAAATTCAACTTACAATCTCGCGCCGCACGCACAGCACGCGGCGGCGATCTTGTCGGCGGCAATCAGCGGCTCACGCTTGGCGGCCTCGACGAACTCCCGGCTTTTTCCAGCACACGCATCAACGCCGTAGCGCTCCATCACGCCGACGAACTCTTCAACGTCGTGCGCCCGTTTGGTCAGCACTGGCCGGTCAAAGTCATCGAAGAGCAAATCCCCTTCGCGGCTCCGCTTGTGCGCGTAGTGATACATCTCGTGCTCACCGGTCGCGCACGCCGAAGCGTCGCTGCACGCGGCCCAGTACGGGGCGTAAATCCAGATCCGCGCCTGCGGCACATTGCCGTGCATCAGGCAGAGATGGTCGGTCTTTTCCGCCTTCGCCCATGGCTTGCCGTTGACGTTCATGATCTCGGCCATGCCGACGATTGGCATCCCGCCGTCGATGTATTCGACGTTCGTGAACATGCAGACGAGATCAACTTTAGAGAGGTGGCAGTGATCGGGATTTTCAAGCGCTGCGCCTTCGACGACAAACGTGTCTTTGAGCCACGCCGCCAGTTCCGGCGACGGCTCGATCTGGAAGCCCGGCTCGCGCAAAGCTTCTGATGGCAGTGGGCGCTCCATGCTTCAGACCTGCTCAAGTTTCGCGTCGCACGAGGGACAAACCTGCCTCTCGTCGCTGATGCGCCAACCCTGATATTCGTAGGGCACGCTGACGACTTGCGCGCCTTTGCCCGGAGGCACAACGGGAATGTCAATCTCCGCCTCAAGACACTCGTCGCACGTTATTCTGACCAGCGGGTAGACAAACATTTGGCTTACTCTTTCCGAAGATGAGACTTGCCTTTACGTCGCCGCAATTTCTTCCGTTGTCGCGTGACAACCAAGCCGCCTTCCATCAGGACTTGTCCCGGCAGAAGCAGCGGCATCGAATAGAGGTGCGCGAAGAAAAGAATTAATTCGACGGTCGCCATTGATCTGATACCTCACTGCAAAACGCTGATCTCCAGCGCGAGAATTAAAGCGCCGATGATGTAGGCCGCCGTCGTCACAGCGACGAAACCGAGCAACTCGCGCCACTTATTAAAGGGTGGCCGCGGGCTACCGGTGACGGGAAGAGTTTGTATTGTTGACATCGTCAATTGCCTGTCCGAATTCAGCCTGGCGCATCCTCTTGAGGAGCGTTACTTGACGCTCGTGCTCGACGATGGCCTCCGTGTATAGATCGAGGCGGCGCACATCAGTCACGCGCTCGGGGCGCAAGGTGTGCAGCGACTCGTTGAGCGCGTGCAAAGTTTCGTTCTCATGCTCGACGCTCGCGCAGAATTGATTCCAGAGCGCGGGAATCTTTGAGCCGGCAATTTGTTCTGCGCCGAACGCCGCGCGAGCGAGCAGCACAAGCGCGATGAACCCCACGATGACGACCATCGTCAGGCAACCGAGTGCGCGCATGTTCCGGCCTTTGCTCATCTCTCTTACTTGGCTGGATTCGCCTGCTGCTGCTGCTGCCCTGCGAGACGCTTTGCCCGCCGCTCGTTTTCCTGAGCGCGGCTGACGTTCTCGCGCGCCGGCTGCATGGCTTTTTTGCTGCGATAAATTGTTTTGATTACTTTGCCGTCACGGTCTTTCATCGTTTTGCTTTCACCCTGTACTCAAGCGTACCGATCAACCGCGCCTGCGATTCGTTCTGTCGGAGCAGTTCGCCCACCTTGAGTTTCATCGAGTTGTTGACCCACCACATCATGAGTTTCGTCCCGTTGGCGATAACGGCCACGAGCACAAGGCAGAGGCCGGAGAACACGTAGGGGCGCGAGAGAAATTCGGCCACGTCGGCAGGCGCGCCGAGCGCGAAGAAGGCGCGCACGAGCGCGAGGAAGCCCGCGATCTGCGCTGTCAGCCAGGCCGCGGCATAAGTGCCGGCATAAGTTGCGAGTGTTGTAAATTTCATATCTGCCCGTCGTCTCCCGGAATTCCCTGATCTGCGAACCTCAATGCATAGGCCGCGGCTATTCGCGTTGCGGCAACGGCGCTTCGACGATGCGCGCGATGCTCAAGCCGCGTGAGATTTCCCGCGTGACTGTCGCGAATTTCTTTCTGCTCTTGTCACTCTTGATATGCAGCAAGCCGTCGGACTGAAGCCGCTGTGCCCGCTCGTTGACGTAAGAGATGTAGTCTTCGACGAGTGTTCTTTTGTCCGCCGTCGAGAGCTGCGAAAAGTCGCGCCTGTCATCTGCCACTCTCAGACCGGCATCCCTCACCTCGGTTAGCACGCCCGTGATGAACTGCGCGTCTGCGGCCTCCATCTCGCCCGATGAAACTTCATTGTTGAACTCGTCAATGCCGCCCTGTGCCGCGGCTGCCGCGACTCGACCTGCTGTCTTGATGTCGCTACTGCTTGCCGGGCACTTGGCAGCTACGCACGCGAGGATGAGCACGACGAATAAAATCGCCGTCGAAATGTATCTGCTTAAACTGATCATGAAATTCTCCTAATTTGTTTGTCTCTCCCGGCGATGCCGAGGTAGAGAGTGATTAAAAACGCGAGCATCGTCTGGTTCTCAGCCGAGATGTGGAGACCGAAATGAGCGCAGAGGATGACGAGACCGCCGACGCAGCCTCTGGCAGTCATGCGCGGGTTGAGCATGATCAGCGCGCGCAGGTTAAAGAGCGCCGACATGAGACCCGACATGAGCCCGTCGAGCGCGAGACAACAAAGCTGGTTGAGCTTTTCTTTCAGCATTCAGCATTCAGCCTTTGAGACAGATGTGGCGGCGGGCTCGCGGTCACGCAACAGGGCGAACAAAGCACGCAGTTGACGGTTATCGCCTCGCTTTGAGTGCGTTACTGCTCTCACCCGCCGACGTGTGTGAGACTAGGCGAGTCAAACGTTTTATTTTTCTGAGGGGGTGTCCGAGTTGGAGTTGGTAGGATTAATGACGCAGGCCGTAGTAGAGAGTGGTGCCGCCGCGCCCGCAGTTGCGCCTGCCGCCCATCGTCGTGATGAAGGCCAGATCAACTGATGCGCTCGTGAAGTCGTCTAGGATGGCCTGCACAATTTTGCGTCCGAGCTTCGTCATGTTGACGATGTCATCCCGTGTGAGGAGCGCGCGACGCTCAAGCGCCTTCAGGACGGCCATGCGCTGGTCGTTCTCATTCTCCGCGTAGCGCAGCCTGATGCCATGAATCATCCGGCGCAAATCCTTACGCGCCTGCTCATCCGGCGCATCGAGAAGCTGATCCATCAGGAGCCCCGCATAGTGCAAAGCTTTGGCGCGCTCTTCCCCACGGGCGATGGCCGCTTCCCTTGCCGCTCGCTTTTGCTCGCGGCGACGGATTGCGCGCGTCTCATCGGATGGGTGACGCGGCGCGCGCGCGGTTGAAGGGTTGAAGGCAGGGGCTTCTGTAGGGACGGCTGTCGACATCTGGGTGGCCATTGTTAATAAAAGCTCCACTAAGATTTGATATTGGCGGTCGTGTTGGTGGTGACGGCAGCAGCAGCAGCGTTGGTGCTGCTGCTCGCCAGAGTTTTTCGCAGCTTCTTTTCTTCACGGAGCGCCGCGCGTTTTACTGATTCGCTTTGGATGTTGTGAAGAGCGCTCACGTAGCTCTCGTAAGAGCCTCGCTCGATCAAGGCGAGTTGGCGCTTGATCTCTTCATAAACGTTCGCCACGCCCTGTTCGCCGACGGCTCTGGTGACCAGCCATCCGGCGGCTTCCAACTCAGCGAGCTTCCGCTCCTGTGATTCACGAAACCTGCCGCCGGCGGCTTTGACTTCAATAGCCCACGCGCGGCCCGTAACGGGGACTGAGGCAGTGATGTCAGGCCAGCCTTCTGGGTAAACGTACTGCCGCCGTCCGCGCGTCGTCTCCACCGTGCAGGCGTCGGTGACCGCGGCCTGGAAATTAGATGTCAGGAGCAGGGAGAGGATGCGCGCGCGCAAGATTGATTCTGATGTGGTGTCACGCCCAGGCACGAGCGGGACTGGATTGCGCCTACGCGCATCCTCGGGGAATAGCCCGCCCTCCAGTATTCTCCGCCGTCGCCTCATCGAGGTCGTTTATAGCGACAGTAGAATATTTATTTTTCTGAGGGGGTGTCCGAGCCGGGATGAATCTAATAGACCAGTCCGCGCCCGTCTGCTTCTTCCCATTTACGGCAGAGGCGTTCGAGGTCGAACAAGGCGCTTTGTGAACTGTTGGCGGTGATCTTCAGCAGTTCGTCGTTGCCGTGTTCTTTGTGCTGAAGGCTGCGCTCGCCGAGGGCATCAAGCAGTTCTTCGTAAGCCGAGATCAGACGCGCGCGCCCGGCGGTTTTGACAAAACTGTAAATCGCGATTGTTTGCGCCACCTTCGTCGGCCGGGTTTGCGTTGACATGTGTGTCCCTTCGTCGTCACCTGATCCAATATCCAACATGTGAGTTAGGGCTTGTGAATTATACAAAAAGCGCATGGAAAAGCGACAGTCGAAAGGGAGCGAGATTGAAATAATTTTGATTAATCAATATTTTCCGGCTATTGCTGTTAAGGACTTCTTGCGACAACTGTTTAGTCAATTATAGATACATTGACAGAGATGAATTGACAGAAAGCCCCAAACCAGGCTGTTTGTGACAAACATAAGTTGTGCGATTGCAGAGGTTAAGTGTCGCGAAATAGCATTGTCAATGCGCCCGTTGAACGTTTTCGCCCGTAAGCTATTTAGCTGATTAGTTTATGAGAATGCACGGAACACATTTTAATTCCGTATCTTGCACGGTTGATGATGTGTGAGCGTTGACAGCTAATGACGATTCGGGTGGAGTGATAAGTGATAAGTGACGAGTGACAAGTAAGGACAGAAACGACAGCTGTGCAGTTACGACGCTAGGAGATCGAAGTAGAATCCAGTCAGAAAGATCATCATCGCCACGGCTTTGATCATGTTTTCGTTTTTGGGATGCTCAAGGATCCGTGCGGTTACCCTAATGAGAAAAATGTCTATCATAAAGCCGAGCAGTGCCGAGACTACCAGCAGGAGTGGCGCGATGACGTGAATCGCGAACATTCCGGAACCAATGGCGATCAAAGCAAGAAAGAATATGATGATGGTCGTGAATAGCGCTTGGAGGATGCCTTGAGCAAATCCTTCGTGGTATTCGATAGAAAAGTAGAAAACGGCGATAATGGCTGACAGCGAATACGCTACGGGCCGGACGAATTTTTTCTCGAACTGCTGAAACTTCACACTTGAGGGGAAGACGCGTGCGCGCCAACGTGTCTTGCGTCTCTTACCTTTCTTGCTGTTCATCATGCTCGGTGCCACACGGCGATAAGACCGTGCGATGATGGCTGATCTCTGGTCGCGCGATGTGCCGGAGTGGCAATAGATTACTGCTAAGGAATATAGTTTTCGCAGATGCCGGATCACCTGATCCAGACGAAACATCACGTCCGGGATTGATTCGGCGAATATGTCTGCAAAGAGTTGCCACCCTGTTCTCATTAAATCTTTGGCTCTGTCGAGCGGCGTCAGGTTTCTTATTTTCTTGCCGAAGCGACGGATGGCCGGAGCACCGATGATGTCGAGCAGGACGGTGAGCGCGGCGACGGCCTGCATACACTTTCCGATTCGACCCCAGTTATGGACAGAGATCCCAAGCATGAGATATTTGCTCGAAATGTCCACGCTTTGATACCACAGATCCCAAGCTTGGATTTGTGAGAGATGCTCTGTCGCTGTGTTGATGTCGAGCATTTCGAGTCTGACGGTTGAGGATGAGTGCGTCTGCTCTTGAGCAGGCAGTGACGCAAACGGACCGAGCGGAATTTTCAATACTTCGTCGTCAGTTCCCTGCCCTGCTCGGAGCTTCGCCCGGCGCGGCCATATGCGCCCGTTCGCTGTCGTAGCGCTCGACGACCTGCTTGCGGATGCCCGGCCAGCGCTCCGGCTCGACAGATTTGGAGAGATTGTTGTCCAAGTCTGCGAGCGTCATCCCGCCATGCAAAAAATCTACGAACGTGCTGACGAGTTCTTCGTCCGTCGGCGGAACCGGCGGCTGAGTAGGGTGCGGCGCTGTCACGGGCGTAGGCTTCGTCGGAGCGGGTTTGTTGAGCCTGCGTCTCAGATGCTCGGTCAAGAGCGCCGGGACGGACGAGACGACACTTGTGCGCTCGGCGGCGGCGCGCAGTTCCCCGGCGAGCAATTCACCCAGTTCTCCCCAGCGCGCGGCGTCGGACGCTGAAGGAGCCTTGCCTGTGATTTCGCTGGAAACCTCCTTCAATTGTGAGAGGAGCGCGGCGAACGCCTCATCATCATCTGCTTTTCCAAGAGGTCTTAAAAGAAGAGTCTTGTCGTCGTCGTAAGTGTCCGGCACAACTTCATTTAGACTGGGGCTAGAGGCTCTCGATTCGACAGTCTCTACAGACTCTCGATACTGAGGGGAGCTAGCGGGGCTAGACCCCCTAGAGGGTGTAGCCCCTGTCTGAATATTCAACCCGACTTCTTCGGGCAGAAAAATCTCGTATTCGTTACCGCCGTGCATGCCCGGCACAATCGTTTCTTTGACGAGCTTGACGACGCGCAGACGCACCAGATTTTTCCTGAGCGTGACTTCCGATCCGATCCCCGCGCCGCGCATCAATTTGTCTTTCGTGATTCTCACCTGGCGGCGAGGGACGACCGCGCCGCGCGTCAACAGGTAGAGAAAATCGTAAAGCTCTTTGCCCTTGCCGCCCTGCTCACCGAAGACGCCAGCGGGAACAGCCGCGCGCACAATCGAGTTAGCGACTTTCGCGTAATTACGCTGTGGAGAGATTGGTGACCCCATCTCAGCCGCTCCGGGAGCATCATTCGCGGCGCGAGAGGGGATAGAGTCTGTAGAGCTACTAGAGGCTCTAGTGGGTGTAGAGGGTGTAGAGGGTGTAGCAAAGTCAAGACCCAGTAGTTCTTCGACCGGATGCAGTTGAGACGGTTGGCGCAGATTATCGAAGGTGCCGGGCGTCTTTTTCTTTGGCGCGCGCGTCGGCACCACGACAGGTGTTTTCTTTTCTTCTGGAGCAGTCATTGATACGACCTCTCTTTATGCGGTCTCCGCCTGTTGCGGTGAATCGACGGCTCTCAAAGCTGCACCCATTTTCAACCGCACCAGCACTTCTTCAGTTAACTGATCGTAATCGGTGCTGCCATGCGAGTCAGGCGCATGCTCGTAGATACTTTTGCGATAAGCGGGCGCAGTTTGCAGTTTGACGTTCGTTCGGATGATCGTCTCGAAAACTTCGCCGGGGAACATGTCCTGCACTTTATCGAGTGCCTCACGACAGATGCGGTTCCGGGTGTCGAAATAGGTCATCAGGTAGCCGAGGATGGAGATAGAAGTGTTGAGGCGCCGGGTCGCCTTGATCGTGCTCGTGAGATCAATGACGCCTTCGAGCGGGTAATACTGGGCCGCAATCGGCACGATGGCGTAAGTGCTCGCCAACAGTGCCTGCGTCAAGGTCATGCCAAGCGAAGGAGGGCAGTCAATCACCACAAAATCGTAGCCTTCCAGCGCATCGAGCGAATCCTTGAGGCGATAATGCTCCTCGATCTGCACCGTTCGGTCGAGAAGCGCCAGCCGGATATGCGATGGCGCGATGTCCAGTCCCTCGATGTGCGTCTCGTAAATGGCATCGAGGAGCGCGGGGCGTTCGTGATAACCGACGAGCACGTCCGCCAGAGTTTTGGTGATGATCTCCGGGTCGAGATAGGTGGAAGTGGCGTTGCACTGGCTGTCGAGATCAATTAAGAGCGTCTTGAAGCCTTTGATGGCGAGGCCGGCGGAGAGATTAACGGCGGTCGTGGTTTTCCCGACTCCGCCTTTCTGATTGGCGATAGCGATAGTTTTCAAGCTGCTTCCTCCTTTCTTGGATTGCGCGGACGCCCGGTCTTCTTAGGTTTCTGGAAGTTGACGAGGTCGCCCTCCGGGATTCTCCAGATCGAGCCGCGCGGAGTTTGTTCCTCATAGGCGTTAGGGAATAGTTCAAGCCGACACCACTGCCTGACGGCAGCGTCCTGCACGTCGTAGCGTTCCGCCACTTCTTTAGTCGTTAAATCAGCCATGCCACGCACAGTAGCACGGGGCGGGCAGATGAGTAAAGGAAATAATTACGCACGCGCATTTTTATCTTGACAAAGTAATTACGCAAGCATAATATGTTTCACGACGGCAGAATTAATAAGAAGGGAACTGAAGATGAAAGCAAACAGCCAGGAACACGTCGAGCGATGCGAGACAGCCACCACCCCGGCCAATCAGTGCCGGTGCAGATGCGGCGGCGCATGTCACGGTCGCCGTCTCGTCTCGTCGGGCGCGAGCAGGGAAGCGTTCGAGACTTTGCCGAGCAGCGATCCCCATCATCTTCAGAGCGCGAGCGAGCAGCGTGCGACACACCAGTCCTCGTCACGCGCTGCACGTCTTCGTCGCCGCCTTGAGAAACTGAATCGCGACCGTCGAACATTTATCGAGGACGTGCGAAGGCGCAACCCTTCGCATGCCGCAGAAATGGAAGCGCGCTGGTTCACAGTCAGCACTTAAATGTCTGCGTCTGATAAAGTACCTTGTTTAGTAAAGTAACTCTAAAACATAAAGTCCTTTAACAACACAAAGCCGCACCCCTTACAATCGAAAATATATGTTGATAAACCTAACCGATTAGGTTATCATTTGACCATGCCGATGGTCTTAGAACAAAACGGATTCAGGGTGATGATTCACACCGATGACCATCGCCCCGCGCATGTTCATGTGTACAAAAGCGGGCTGGCGCTGATCAGTTTGAATAACCGGCGTACTGCGCCGTCGCTCAGAGAAGTGCGCGGCATGTCTCGCACAGATGTTCGCGACGCGCTCTTGTTAGTGACGGCACATAAGCAATCGTTAGTAAAGGAATGGAGGAAGATTCATCATGCCAAAAGGCACAGCTAAAACAGAACTGCCGATGAGTGAAGAGGAGTTTGAGAGCCAGTACCGGGCGGCCGCCACACGTGGCCGCGCGCGCGCGAAGACGGAGCCGAGCGCCGTGCGCGCGCACTACGACGCGGCGCTGGCGCGCATCGTCGTGGAACTCGACAACGGATGCTCGTTTATCTTTCCGCCCGACCGGGCACAGGGGTTGCGCGGAGCATCTGCGCGCGACCTGATGGAGATTGAAGTGCTGCCGACCGGCTATGCCTTGCGCTGGCCGCGCCTTGACGCCGATTTCACCATCCCCGGATTGCTGGCGGGCATCTTCGGCACACAGGCCTGGATGAGCGAGATGGGGCGACGCGGCGGAAGCGTCACATCGGAGGCGAAGGCTGCGGCTGTGAGAGAGAACGGGAAGAAGGGCGGACGACCAGCTCGCAAAACTGCATGACCGGGCGCGATGAAGGAGGGAAACAAATGCGCTGGGAAAATGGAGATAAGTATGTGCAGATCGAAGGCGGTTTCTCAGTTGATGTTCACGAGAATGTCTGGACTATCAAGAGCAACGTCGCATGGGATGATTTGCCGATCACGTTACGCCGGCAAGTTTTGAAGTCTGATGAGCGAGCCTTCGACAGAATCTTTCAAAGAACAGGATTGGCAATCTAAGCCGAGCTATCAAAGGTCACGCCATGTCTCGGCTCAGAGTGCCTTATCGCGCAACAGGTTTAGTGAATGTCATAGCAGATCAAGAGTTTACGCGAATCGAAGATGAGCCTAAAAAGTTACATCCTGTCTATTCAGAAATAATCCGCTTTCTTGAAAGGATCTGAATGAACGAACATCTCATCATCTACCTTGACATTCTCGGTACGAAAGACGCAATAGGGGCTTCCGACAGAGCGAAAACGGATGCGTTGGTCGAGCTGCTGAACTATCTTGCATTACATCGAGGTGATGCTAATTGTAGTGAGTGGGTAGACAAGGATGCGGCCCTTGATATAACCGGGATAGACATAAATCCCGCCGTCAGTACCTTCTCGGATCATATTGTCATCAGCTATCCGGTTAAAGATCTACAGCAGGCCGATACGGAAGATGCCCTCGGTGCCGGGTTGTACATGTCTCAAATGCTAATTCCACGCCTGGCAGCGGCGGCGTTGAAAGTTGGCTTTCTCATCCGCGGCGGCGCGACGGTCGGACTTCTACATCATCAGGCTGGAGTCGTCCTAGGGCCGGCCATGATCGAAGCCTATGAACTTGAATCTCGCCACGCGGTTTACCCGCGGATCGCCGTCTCTCGTAAGCTGTATACCCGGGTAAAATTCGAGCCTCGCATTCGTGTCCTCTTAACTGACCATGACGGAATTACGCACCTTAACTACTTTACGGAGATGATCCTTAGGAGCGGAGAAATAGAAGAGTCAAGAGCCGTCTGGCTAGAACGCGCGTATCAGATTTCAAGAGAAAATATTGCGAGATTCGAACACGAAGAGCGTTGGAATGAAATGGCGAAGTGGGTATGGTTCGAGAAGCAGCTTGAAACAGCGCGCCTGAATGCCGCTCCTTTAATCAGGTGAGAGTTGAAACTCTCGGATGTTAATTCTCACTCCCGCTCGATAACCTCAAACGTTTCACGTTGACGAAACGACATAGTCAAACTAGAAGATATGAAGTGCCCAGTAACCTCGACAAAATAGAAGTTATCCGAAGCATAAGAATTTTTGTCACTATTATTTGCTATGAATTTTATGTAAAAGATGATGATGCATATTGGATTTGAAATGTGTCAGGAGGCATACAACTATGAGCAGCGGACCGAAGATCGTCGGCCAGAATGATACAAGTAAGTCACAGGCCAGAAGGAAATGTTTCGTTGTTACCCCAATTGGTGATCCAGAAACAACTATCAGGCGATCAACTAGTGGACTCATCAATACAGTAATCAAACCTATATTAGATACCCTTGGCTTTGATGTGTTTGTGTCACATGAGATTGCCGCCCCCGGCTCGATTTCACGCCAGATGATTGAGCACCTTCTTTATGATGAACTGGTCATTGTGAATCTCACCGGGCTGAATCCAAATGTGATGTACGAACTAGCGGTTAGGCACGCTGTCAGGAAACCTATAGTCTCGCTGGCAGAGGCAGGTACGCAAATGCCCTTCGATATTCAGGATGAAAGAACTATCAGTTTCGTCAACGACATGGAAGGAGTAATAGAACTTGGCCCAATGCTCAAAGAAGCGGTCGAATCGGCGCTCAGTGATCCGGAACCCGACAACCCAATTTACAGAGTGGCAGAGATTAAAATCATGCGTGAATCGCTACCGCATACAGATGTACAAAAGTATATCTTGGACCGTTTAGATGGAATCGAAGGCCTCTTAAATAAGGCAAGTTCTGAGCCTTACCGACCTTGGTATGCGTATGACCTTAGCATAGGTACTGGGACGAGGGCTTCAGCGATGGATACGTTGCGATCACATTGCCTAACTACAGCAGGATTTAAGAATATGATTGAGACGGGTGCTGGACACTTTTTTCTTTATTTTGATACTCTGATAGCCACCAATGCACTTGTAGATCTCGCGAGGCACGCAAAGATTATTAATCCATCTGTAAAATTAGTGGGTGCAACCCCCGCCCCACTAAATAAGTAGTTGATAGAGTTAGGTGCTATTTGAAGCTAAGCATGTGTGATGACGGACATAATCGCCATTATCGGACGTAATGTATCGGAACCGAATTATAAGCAAAAGTTATAATTACTTATGATCCCGCTCCCTCGCCGGAGTTTCTGGAATCGTCCTCTGCCGTCCGTCCACGTGGTTCCAGAAACTGCGACGGCCGCCGCAGCACACGCCCGTCGACGCTGACTTCATAGCTCAGGAATTCCTCCGGCGTCGCGCGCCCCGTCATACTGAGGCTTTCCGGGACGTAGATCTCGGCCTCGCTCAAGTCTTCGCGTCGCAGGCTCTCCACGACATCCGAGTATGCGCCCTGCAACTGCGGCATCTGCCGGTCATGCTCGTCAAAGACCGCCACGTTATAGACCATCAACAGAATCTGCTTGATCATCTGCTTGACTCCTCACGCAAAATCGATATGATGCCGTCCATTATGGGTGATATGGAAACAACTGCAAAAACTTTGGGAGAGATGGGTTTTCCTCTGAGAGAATTCGGCGAGATGGAATTTCCCTTCACGGGCGAGTCCAGCAATCCGCCGCTTTGTGCTGGATGGATGCAAACCGGCCTGCGATTCGCTGGGGATATTTATATGCCGCGCTGCGGCGGGTGGATGCAAACCGACTAAGCCTTCGCTTCCTTCACCTTCCGTCTCAATCCAATCCTTCTGGAAACAAGATCTCCGTCGGTCGCACGAGTCCCCGGTCGCGCTCGATCAGCCCCAGCGTGCCGAGCGGCCCGATAGTGTTGCTGAAATGCCCGCCCGTGTGGTCAATCCCGACCTCCTGCCCGATCTCTTCAGTGGTGACCTCTAAGCCCCCGCGTGCGATGATTCTATCGAGGATGTCCACTGTGCGCTGCGAGGCGGATTTAACTTTGCGGACGCGCGCCCGCAACACGTCGTGATAATCGTCGAGCGTGGCCACCTGCTCTGGAACGGAGGCCTGTGCCCTTCCCGCATCGGTCAGATGCATCCGTCCATCGCCTCGTTTAATCAACCCGGCGGATGAGAGCGGCCCGACGACGTTAGAGAAGTGCCCGCCCGTCGCATCAATTAACGCGACGGCTCCGATCTGCAAATTCGATGGCTCGAAGTTTCCGAGGAACTCATACCATGCCAGCGCGTTCAGGATGCGCTGCTGCGTTGAGGTGATGACGAGATCACCGGCGATAGATGAAACCACAGACTGCGACGGCAGAGGCGCGATGATCCTGCGCGCCGGAGGTGAAGTTGTGTTGGTGGCGCGCACTCCGGTTCGCGCCACCACAGGTGAAGGCAAAGACGCGGGTGGCTGCGGACGCGTCGCGCGCTCGAGCAAGGCTTTTAACTCATCACATTCATCATGGACTTCGCTCCGCGCGGTTTCATACTGCTTTGACAAATCAGTGAGCTTGTCCCGTTCTCTCTCTAATCGTTCGGCGAGATTTGAAAGCTTTGCGAGTGCGCCTTCGACTCGCTTCATCTCGGCGGGTTTGATGACCTGCACTTCGACCGTCTTCGTCTCGGCCTTGGCCGCGGTGACGGAATCCTTCTTTGCGAGCTGCTGCTGAAGCGCGGCCACCTGCTTTTGCAAATCAATGATCTGACGTTTCTGCTCGCGCGGGTCGGCGCTCTTGGCTCGCTCGATGGTAGCGGCCATGCGCTCGCGATATTTGTCGAGGTCTGGCTTGGTCGCGCGTCCCGGCGCTTCGAGCGCGCCGCCGGTTTTCGGCGTGGCCGAAGAGTCGAACGTCTGCCGGGCGCGCATGGGGACGACCCCCTCGAATCCGAGCCAGCCCGGTGAGATAACGAGCGCCGTGCCGACGGGCAACTGGCGAAGCTGCTCGACGATTGATTTGTGCCGCTCGCGCGCGACGTGGTCTCCAAGCCAGTCCGTGATCGCGCCGACGGAGTTCGGCCCGACGGTGCGAAAGGCGACGAGGACGTCGGCCAATTCGGCGACATCCTTGTTGAGTCGCGCGCTGCGCTGCGTGAGCAGTGTCATGCCGATGCCGAGGTTTCTGCCCTCCTCGCAGACCATCGCAATCGCGCCCAGGGCTTTCGCCTCTTCCACGTCGCCCGAGCGCAACCCCTGCGGCGCATAGCGCGCCGCCTCGTCAATGATCTGCATCAGGGGGCGACGGTGCTCGACCTGACGCTCGTAGAGCCGCATCATGTAGGCCGTCGTAAAGCGCACCTTCTCGCCCTTCGTCCAGGCTTTCCCGTCGGCGCGCCGCGAGATGTCGATGACGACTGAAATCCTCTCGTCGGCGACCAGATCGGCGACGACTTCTCCCGCCGTCGGCTCAATCGGCAAATCGCCGTGGACTCCGCCGAGCAGGAGTACCTCGATCCCAGGCTGGCTCTTTTCCCTCCCGTGCTGCAAACCCCACCAGACGCCCATCGGGTCGATCACGGAGAAGCGCTGCCCGGCACGAAAGAGTTCCTCGGCGAAGACCGAGCCGAAGTTCGTCTTCCCCATTCCCTTCGAGCCATAGACCACAATGGTCTGCGTCACGGCCTCCACCGGCAACGAGAGCGCCGTGGAAATCTCCAGTCGCTTCATCCAACCTCCTCATCAGATAGCAAGGAACATCCCTGCCACGCCACGCTCAATTCACTTCAACCCACTCACACACTAACTCTACCTTTGTGTGCCAAACTTCTAAGTTGTACTAGCCGATAGAGTTGACTTCATTTTTTCATGCGCGTGATTTTCGGGAGTCCCGAAAATGTCGGGCCAAGGGATTATGGTGCATTCTGTTCTTAATCTGCCTCACCTGGTTTCCTTCGCAAAATAGAGAGTAAATATGAATCTTTCTCACAGTTACGACGCTCGGACAATCTCGTCAAGCATTTTGGTGCAGACCAATTTGTTTCTGTCATCACCAGTTGTCGCGTCAATTTATTTTGGTGCAAAACTTCTAAAGCGATGGCGGCTCTGCACTTACCACAGAATTTAGTCAATGGCACAATTTGGTGAGCACCATAATGCTTTCAATCAATTGTCAGTCGCATCCTCGATGTGGATCGACCTCCTCCAATGCGGCGGCGCGGTAATCGAACTGAAGATGCAGGAGAGGGTAGGTTTCGGCGACATCGATAGTGAAGACGTGGCCGTCGTCGAGCGTGATAAAGAGTCCGTGTCTGCCGCCGGAGACGCTGACGATGGCACGGCCTTCGAGCACTTCTCGGACGCGGCTGTCGTCGCCAATCGCATGCGGGTTGTATCTCGTGGGGGTCAACGGATTCGGACACACACACCATGGGCACTGGCTCTCGTTGTGGAAGCCGTGAAGGTCACAAACATTTTCAGCCATGAGATTTATTCCTCTTCTGCGCCGCGCGCCGTCGCACGGATTGAGCGCGGCCAGCCTGGCGCATCCTCTTGAGGAGCGTGGTTTGAAGCCAGACTCTTTGTGCGGCGGCTCCAAAGCCGGCAGTTCGAGAATGTCATCAGGGTCTTCTACTTCGTTCATCATCTGCACCTTCGTGGAGTGGGCGGAGCGTGTGGCGCGCCGGCAAAGTCGTCGTCCGTCGCACGCCCCGCCCGGTCAGTTTTGCGACTACCCTTCGTCAGTTTGCGCCGCAGTCACATCGGCAGGCGGTGCGCCTCCTGCTGCTACCCCGGAATCGGTCTGAGATGCTTGCGGAGACTGTTCCCCACCGGCGGGCGCTGCCTCCGGCTCGACCCCGATCTGCGTCACCGCTATGTCCAAATCCCCGGCGGCCTGATCGAGGTCAGTGAAATCAACCTGGACGCCGAGCCTCTCGATTTGCGCTTTGAGATTCGCGACCTCCTGTTGGAGCGCGGTGGATTTGGCGATGATCGCCTCGTCGCGTTGGCGCGCCTGGGCAGCGTGCTCGGTCGCCTGTTTGATCAGCGCCAGTAGATTGTCGTGAATGTCCTGAATCGTGTTTGCCATCGTGATGAATCTCCTTAAATAGAATCCGAGTTTTGTGTTAAGCCACTTCATTGAGTGACTCCTTTCCGTGACATCTCTCCTTAAAGCTTTGCCCGTCCGGGATGTCACCGCCGGCGGCAAAAGATTGTTCGCGCCCGCCGCAGCCGCCATCGGCGGTCACGCGCGGCGATAGCCTTTACGCCTCTTACCCTTTCGCTTGCGCGGCGAGCGTTTGGGACGTGGCCGCCGGTACGGAACCGAGATGCCTTTGATGGCCTGAAAGCGCGCGCGCTCCGGGCGACGGTCGTAGCGCCCCGTCGTCGCAAAGCTCGAGTGCCGCGCCAGCGAGCGCGCCGTCTCCGCATCGGTGACATCAAGCAGTTCCGAGATGAACGTGCGCCTCAGATCGTGCGGCGTGCATGACGAGATGCCGGAGAGCTCCGCTCTCCGGCGAACGATTTTGTAGATAGCCTCCCCGGAGAGTTTTCTTCCGGCGCGCACGACATCAGCTTTGGTCACGGGCGCCAACAGTGGCCCCACCACGCGACGGCCTCCACCACGCACGGCCAGCCAGTGACGAAGGGCGCTCACCGCCGCGGCGGGCAGCGGGAGCGTGGCCTGTGTGCCTCCCTTGCCGCGCAGCCGCACCGTGCCGCTCGCCTGATCGAAGGCTTCGACACTCAACTCGGCGCACTCCTCGCGCCTCAAGCCCGCGCCGAGCGCCAGCGCAAACAGGCAGGCGTCGCGCGCACTCGCGTGCGTCCCTTCGGCGGCGCACGACTCGAAGATGGCCAGCTTCTCTTCCGCGCAGAGCATGCGCCCGCGCGGAAGGTTCTCGTTGCGCGCGCCGCGCACGTCCCTGATCGCGTGCTCGTCCTCGATTGAGAGGTAGCCCAGTTGACGCGCCGCGTGCGCCGTTTGCCTGAGCGCGATCCTCGTCAGGTTCACCGTCGAGGGAGAGCGGCCTTCGAGGGTCAGGCGCGTCAGGACGTACCGGACGTGCTCCGCTTTCAAGTCCTGCCAAGGGAAAGTTCCGACCGTGGAATTAGCGCTCAGGAGCCGGGCAGCGAGATTCAAGCGCGAGCGCATCGAGCGGCGTCCCGAGGGGCGCAGCCCGGCGAGGTAGCTGGCCGCCGGGTTGATGTGGCCGCCCGGCAGCACATGGGCGCCGGAGTCCCCAAGCGGGATGCTCGTGACCGGCGCTGCCGGGACGACGCGCAAGACTCGCGGCGGCTCGGCGGCCGCGGCCGCGGCCGCGCCCTGATCCCGGTTAGTTGTGTGAATGCGTGTTCTCACAACCTATCCGTGCTCCGCGAGCGTTGAAATGAAGGTTTCGATAATAGGCATTTTCATAAACTCCAAGCACCTCCCCGCGCATCAGCCGGAACAGCCTGAAAACCTTCCAGACCCGCATCAACACTGGATTTCACGCCGCGCGCCGCATACATGCGGTCGCGCCCGCCAGACGCGCAAAAGTTGCACATCAGTGGTCGCGTTATTTCCGTGTTTTGCGTGGTCATGTTAGGACGGCTTACGCTTCATGGAACAAACGTGCTTCGGCTCTGGCAATGACCGCTTCCGCGCCTTCTTCGTCGCCTTCGTTCAGCCGGTCGCACATTTCGTCAATCTCGGCAGTGGTCATCTCCAGCAAATCCCATCCGAATCTTGCGCCCTCCGGGTATTCATCAACTTCATCGCTCATCTGCATAAGAGAATTTCTCTGGTGTGGGTCGCGATATACAAAGGGTCTTCTGTATCTTCGGCGTACCAACGCAGATACCATGTGCCGTCTTCTGCTTGAGCCTTCCACATCTTGCCGACGTAGCTCCCCGTGGGCACGGAGTACGAATAATTGAGCAACAAGCCAAAGCTTATTTCGCTCAT
>CAXSFM010000025.1:0-55798 GCA_964236735.1 uncultured Pyrinomonadaceae bacterium | reverse complement strand
CCTCTGTGGTGAACATTCTTTCTCTCATGTCGCACTCATTCGCAAACCGCTATAGGAGCGCGGGACACTACTGCGCCGTCGTCTTCGCGGCGGACATTTTCTCACGCAGTTTCGCGACCCGCTCGTGCGCCCATTCCGGGACGCTGCCCTGCTGCGCGCTGAGGCGCATGTATTCTTCCAACGCGGCGAGCGCGTCCGCCGTCCGTCCCTCTTTCTCGCGAATGCGGCTCACGTCGAGTAAGAATTGCGGGTTCGTCTCGCCGTAAGATGCCGCCGCACGCGCGAAGGCGTCGCCCGCGAGATTCAACTGTCCGAGATGCTCGTAGTAGCGACCGAGATGGAAGAAAGCGATGGGATAGCGCGCCGCATCCTTTCGCGTGATGGGAAGGAGCGCGGCGACGGCTTCGTCGAGACGGTCGAGCGCGCCGAGCGAGTAGGCGAGTTCGAGATTGGCGGGCGGAAAATAGCCGCCGCTGTTTTGCATCACACGGCGAAAGAGCGTCGCGGCATCTTCGTTGCGCCCCGCCTCGCGCGCGGCGCGTGCGCGCTGCAACAAATCGTAAGTCGGGCGATCAACGGCCAGCGAATGAAGCGACGTAGAAGTTGACCGAGCTTCACGATAATCTGACGCTCCGACGCTCGCAGAAGACGACGACGCGCCGCCTCTGCCATGCTCGGCGACGGCGGCGACGTTGGCGGCGGCCACAATCTCGCCGCGCGTGACGGCGATTTCTCTTGGCAGGCTCGCGCCTTTTTTATTCGCGCGCGCGGTGAAAGCGTCGAGCACGGCGAGCGCGGATTCGGTGTCGCCGTCTTCGGCCAGCGCGCGTGCCAGCCCCGTCGCCGCGTTCGCGTGGTCGGGTTGCAGTCTCAGCGTGCGCGTCCATTCGTTAATCGCCAGCCCTGCCTCGCCGCGCAGCGCGTGCAGGCGTCCGAGATTGTAACTGGCCTCCGCGTAAGTGAAATTCTCCTGCCGGAGCGCAACTGTCAGAGCCTCCTGCGCTTCATCCCAGCGACCGAGACGGACGAGCACGACGCCGAGATTGTGCTCGGCGCGCGCGTAGTTGCCGTGACGCTGCGAGATGGCCTTGCGATACGCCTCGACCGCCGCATTCGACTCGCCGAGACGCGCCAGCGAATTTCCCGCGTTGTAAAAATACGGGGGATCGAAACGCTCCTCCTCAACCATCGCGCGCAACTCCGCGACAGCTTCCGGCTTGCGATCAAGCGCGACGAGCCGCTCGACGTAAGCGCGCCCCGCACTCGCGTGCTCCGCGCCCGGCTTCGCATCTTTGAACTTCGCGCGCAACGCTTCGAGTTCCGATTCAGGGCTGACGACGACACCAGCGCCGCTCGTCTCCGCGTCAACTTTCGTCATCGTCATTGTTGCATCGCCCGCCGCTTCGCTCGCATCGTCGCTGCTCGCGCCCGTCTCCTTCCGCGCTTTAACATCCTTCGCTTCCGTCGCGTCTTTCGCCTGCACAGTCTGCGCCGTGTCGTTCTTCGTCGCTGTCTCCTGTGCAGTTGCACCGTTGCCGGACTTCGGCTTTGCTGCGGCGCGTCGCTCGCGCATCGCGGCCTCGCCTTGCTGCTGAGACGCGCCGCGCTCGACAATCTCGGTCGCGGGCTGCGGCCCCATCTTTTGCGCGCGTGCCGTCGCGTGGACACAGCAGCAGGCGGCCAGCGCGGCCAGCGCGAAGACGTAAAAGTGCGTGCGCTTCGTGTTAAGAGGCTGGGCGGAAGGAACGCGATTCGAGAAGGTTGCTGATTCGGGCATGGTCTTTCTCCATCGGAGTTGGTTGATAAGGCGATCTTGAATTACAGAGGTCTCGGTGTGTTGGAGAGGTTGCCGCCGAGCGTTGGCGTTGGCGCGCCCGTATGGTTGCCGTCGGCGGCGTTGGTGGTGATGATCGTGCCGCCGAAGCCGACCGCCCAGCCGCGCGCGCGCCCGATGAAGGCGAAACGCTCCAGCGGGTGCGTGTTGTCCGTGCGCTCCACGCGCCACGTCTGGCCGCCGTCCGTCGTGTGAATAACTGTTCCGTCGCTCGCCGTCGCGCGGCCTTCGCGCTCGTCGTAGAATTTTACGTCCGTCAGATTCGCTTCCACGTCCGACGCCATCGCGCGCCAAGTGCGCCCGCCGTTCGTCGTCGCATAAATCGCGCCGAGAGAGCCGACCGCCCAGCCGCGCCGCGCATCAACGAACGAGACGGCGTTGAAGCGCACGGCGGCGACGACCGCAGCGGCAGGAGTTTGTGTCGCGTGTGAAGATGAAGCGAGCGGTTGATTCTGTGTTGAATTTGAAGTTGATGTTGAAGTTGAAGTTGATGTTTGAGCAGTAGGCGTTTCGAGTTGGCCTTCGCGCCACGTCGCGCCGCCGTCTTCGGTGAGCAGGATGGTCGAGCCTGCGCCGACGATCCAGCCGCGCGCGGCGTCGTGAAATGTCGCGGCGAGCAATAACTTTCTGGTCGGCACGCGCTGACGCGCCCACGTCGCGCCGCCGTCCTGCGTGGCGAAGAGCGCGCCCTGCTCGCCGTAAATCCAGCCGTGCTGCGCGTCTGCAAAAGTGATGCGCGCGAGTACCGCTTCCGCATCTGCGCCCGTTACCTCGACGCGCGCCCAACTGTCGCCGCCGTCCGTCGTCTGTAAAAGATAAGAGCGCGGCGCGAATGCTTCATCGTGCGATAGAAGTTGATAGACGCTCCGCTCGCAGACGATCCAGCCGTGCTGCGCGTCCGCGAAGTAGATGTCGCGCAAGTTATCTTCCGTGACTCTGCGCCGCACCTGCCAGTGCGCGCCGCCGTCCGTCGTCGAGAGCAGCGCGCCCTTGCCGCCCGCCGCCCAGCCGCGCTCCGCGTCCACGAAGAAGACGGCGTGCAGCCAAGAGAGCGTCCCCGAAGATTGCTTCACCCACGCGCCGGCAAGAGCCGTCGAAGGCAAAAGCAGGTAAGACAAAAGTAAAAAGGCAAAAGGTAAAAGGAGAGAAGAGCGCAGAGATAATAACGCGCCACTCCGTCGCGCCGCCCTCGTCGTTAACGTCTCGCCCTGCCCTTCTTGTCTTCTCAACGTCATCGCTTGCTCTTCACTTTTGCCTTTTACCTTTTTACTTTTGCCTTTCCCTAAAACCCGCCCGTGAAGATGCGCGCGAAGCTTAAGACGGGGATGATTTTCATCACCTTGTCCACAGTCTTCCAGCGATTGCCGGGCACGAAAATCTGATCGCCGGGGCTGAGGAAATAGTTGTCGGCGAGCTTGCCCTTCTCTATCGCCGAGACATCAATCGGGATCGGCTGCATCGTGCGATCCGCGCTCCAGTGCAGGACGACGACTTTCTTTTTGTCGCCCGTCGGCAGCACGCCGCCCGCTTCCGAGAGCGCCTCATAGACGCTCACGCGCCGGTTCATAATGGCGATGCCGGGATGCGCCACGTCGCCGATCACGCCGTAGCGCGCGGACATCGCCTTCTCAAGCGAGACCGTCACCTTCGGGTCAATGATGTACTCGTCGAGGTGCTGCGTAATCTCGTCGGCGATTTGCTGCGTGGTCTTGCCCGCGACGTGGATGCCGTCGCGGACGAAGTAGTAATCAATCTTGCCGTCGGGCGGAATGGTGATGTTGTTCTTCGAGTAGCGTTCGAGACCGAAGACATTGACGCTGATGACATCTTCGGGGCCGAGGTGGTACGAAGTGAGAAAATTGTTGTAGTAGGGCACTTCCGCCTCGGCGTCTTCATTCATGCGCTCGCGACGATTGGCGAGCGTCTGCTCTGGCACACCCGCGCGCGTGACGGTCGTATCGTCCGGCTCTAATCTTTCGCCAGCGTCGGTCGCAGGCGCGGCGTCGGCGGGAGTTGCGCCCTTCTTCTGTTTCTTGTGTTCCTGCTTCTTCGGCTCTGACTGTTGGCGCGCGGCGGCGACGCCGGGCGCGAGCGCAAGCAAGAGAGACGCGACGAGGAGCGCGACGCTCATCAATTTACCGTTCAACTTCTTCATTTCAACCTCCACGAAAACATGGGGACGCGCTTTTTTCTTTTGCAAGCTCAGGAGATGGGAAATTAAGTTCACCACAGAGGGCACGGAGGAACACAGAGTGAAAGTATTTCAACCCTCTGTGTTCCTCCGTGCCCTCTGTGGTGACTTACTCTTTCCATAAACTCAAGCTCGTATTCAAAACTTTACGTCCCTCGACCGAATAGAATCGTCTTCACCGTCTCGAAGAGAATCACCGCGTCGAGCACGAGACTCTGATTCTTGATGTAGTAAAGATCGTACTGGAGCTTCTGCCTGGCGTCCTCGATGGATGCGCCGTATGGATATTTGATTTGCGCCCAGCCGGTCAAGCCCGGCGGGATCAAATGCCTCTGGTCATAAAACGGAATCTCTTCCGCCAACTGCCGGACGAAGTGTGGGCGCTCAGGACGCGGCCCGACGAAGTTCATCTCGCCGCGCAGGATGTTCCAGAACTGCGGAATCTCGTCCACGCGAATTTTGCGTATCACGCGCCCGACGCGCGTCACGCGATCATCGCCGCCGACACGCGCCCAGACGGGGCCGTCCTTTTCCGCGTCCGTCCGCATCGAGCGAAACTTGATGACGTTGAACGTGCGACCGCTTTGCCCGACGCGCTCCTGCCGGTAAAAAATCGGCCCCGGCGATTCGAGTTTGATAAGCAAGGCCGTCATGAGCGCGATGGGAAAAGAAACGATGCCGCCGACGAGCGCCGCGCCCCGGTGGACGGCGAGACGCACCACACCGCTCAAGCGCGCCTGCCGACCGCGCCCGGAAAAGATGAGCCACGAAGGACGCATCATGTCGAGATGGACGCGCCCCGTCAGACGCTCGTAAAAGGAAGCGCATTCTTCGATGACGACATCGCCCGACAAACTCAGGTCGAGCAATTCCTGCGTCGGAAATTGCCCGCGCCGCTCGCCCATGGCGACGATGATGCGGTTGACTCCCTCGCGCTTGACGACCGCGCCCATCTCGTTCGTCAGGCCGATGACGCGCGGGTTGACGAGACTGACGCCGAGCAACTCCGGCTTGTTGTCAACGAAGCCGACGATGCGATAGCCCGTGTCGCGACGCTCTAAAACTTCGCGCGCCGTCTCAATGGCCTGCGTGCCGGAGCCGACGATTAAAATTCGCTCGCCGACGCTCGGATGGCCGAGCAGCCAGAGCGCCGAGACGCGCCACGCGACCATCAGGAATAGCGCGAGCGGCAGCGCAAACAGCGAGACGCCGCGCCCGATGAGCATCGCCGGCACGAGATAGATGAGCAGCGCGAGGCCGATCCACGCTAATCCTAAAGCCTGCACGAGACGCAAGACTAACTCGCGCCGATCATGCATGACGACGAAGTCGTAGAGGTCGTAGAGATAAAACGAGATGAGGCAGAAGACGGTCGCCACCAACGCTTTGAGGAAGCCGTGCTTCGCCGTCAATTCAAAAATCGCATCGTTCGAGCCGAGCCGCAGGTAAGCCGCCGCGATGATCGAGCCGTAGAGCAGGCACGCCTCCGCGATAATCAGCAACACGGTTCGGATATGGAGTCGCTGCGATCTCAAAGATGCTTACTCCCCTTCGCCTCTCGTCTCGCCGCGCACGACTTCGCGCGTTACTTCCCTGCCGTCCACATCGCGACGCTGTGAATAGCGACGGTAGTAATAATCATGCTCGCTCATCTCTTCGTCAGAGCCGTTCAGGATGATGCCGAGAATACGCTCGCGCTGGACGGGCGCGAGTACGCGGTCGAGCGCGGCGTAACGAGTCTTGCCCGCACGCGCCACGATCAAAGCGGCGTCGGCGCGATTGATGAGCAGCGTCGCATCCGTGAAGATGGCGAGCGGCGGCGCGTCTATGATGATGTAGTCGAACATCTTTCTCACTTCCGTGAGCACCGCGCTGAACTTCGGCCCCGACAGCAACTCCGCCACGTCGTTGCGCGCCGAGCCGCCGGGCAAAAGATGTAGTCCCGCCGGTTCCAGTTTGATGATGGCATCGTTGAGCTTCGCTTCGCCCGCGAGAACTTCGGAGAGACCGACCGGCGCGTCGAGTCCGAAATAATCGGCGCAGCAAGGGTTACGCAAGTCGCCGTCAATCAACAGAGCGCGCACGCCGTCGGTCTGCGCGAGCAGCCACGAAAGATTGACGGCGGTGAGCGTTTTGCCTTCCATGATGCCGGAGCTTGTGATGACGAAGGCCTGCAACTTTTTGCGCTCGCCCGCGTGGAGGACGCGCGTGCGGAGCGAGCGATAACGCTCGGTCTGCCCGGAGCGCGGTTGCGTGACGGCGATAAGATGTGGTTCGACGCGCGCGGCGGAAATCTCCATGGTGAAGAAATCCGGCGTGCGCGTCGAACCGACAGCGCCCAAAGTTGCCCCAGCCACACGCGAAGCCTGCCCGTCGGGGAGTGCCTGCCCGACCGACTGTCCGGTGCGCTCATTGGACGCTGAACTGCGCGCCGAATTTGGCGCGGTAAAGTGTTGCGAGTCGCGAAAGAGATGTTCCGGCGCGTCATGCAACGCAGCGGCGGCAATGCGCGTTGGCGAAGATGACGATGGTGACGCATGGCCGTTGCCATTCGTCGCGCCGTTGCCGGAAGCGTGCGCGCTGCCGTTTGACGCGCCATTCGACGACGACGCGGCGACGGGCGAAATTCCGTTCGTCGTGTGCGGCGCGGCGTTTGTGTCTTCGTCCTGCTCCGCGTCTCGCGCCAGCACGATGCCCTTCTCGCTCGACCCGTTGGTTGTGCCGTTCGCGCCGTTCGATTCGGCGGCGCGTTTCAATGCTTCATAGACTCTGCCCATCACAAATCTCCCTTGCGATCCCAGTTGTTAAAAGCGCGACTGAGATCGTCCGCGCCCGGCGTCGCCGACTTGTCCGCGCCGGACGTTTGAGCACCAAGCTCGTCTTCCATCTCGCGTTCCTGCGCGGCCTGCGACGCGCCGGCCACGACGCCCTTCTTGGCGCGCGCGACGTTTCGATCATCCGGCAGCCCTGCGCCCGCCGCCCACAATTCGGCGCGTCCCGTCGAGGTGAAAATGCGTGCCGCTTCTTCGCGCTCGACGCCCAACTGTCGCCCGCGTCCCGCGCCCGGCAGCAAGTCGAAAGTCTCCGCGACTTCTTCGATAATCGCGCGCCCGATAATTTCAGTTCCGGCGGCGAAGCCCGCGAGCAAGGCGTTGTCGCAGACATTATTGACCTGACGCGGAATGCCTTCAGTGCAGCGAAAGATGTAATCAATCGCCAGCGGCGAGAAAATGTCCGTCCGCTCCGCACCCGCCGCGAGCAGGCGCGAAGTGATGTAACGCTCCGTCTCTTCGATATTCGGCAAAGGCTTGACCTCGCAACGCAATGCGACGCGCTGCTTAAGTTGGCGCAAGTCAGGGTTGTTCAAAACGTCGCGCAACTCCGGCTGTCCCGTGAGGACGATTTGCAACTGTTTGGCGGAATCACTCTCGAAGTTTGAGAGCAGGCGTATCTCTTCGAGGACGGCGGGCGACAGACCATGCGCCTCGTCAATGATGAGCACGGTTCGCAGTCCCCGCGCGTGTCGCGATTCCAACACTTCGCCGAGCCTGATGAGCAGTTCAGACTTGTTCTGCCAGTCGGGCACATCGAGCAACTTCGGCGAAGAGATGTGCTGGTAAAACTCCGCGGCTGTCATGCGCGGGTTGAAGAGATAGGCGACGAGGACGGTGCGGTCAAGCCTCTGCATCATCCAGCGCAGAATCGTCGTCTTGCCCGTGCCGACTTCGCCCGTCACGACGATCAAGCCCTTGCCGCTCTCGATGCCGTAATGCAGGTTCGCCATCGCCTCCGTATGCGACGGAGTGAAATAGATGAAGCGCGGGTCGGGCGTCAGCGCGAACGGCAGTTCTTTGAGTCCGTAAAATTCTCTGTACATCAAAGTCTCCAAAAGCGGTGATAAGTGATGAGTAATAAGTGATGAGAAAGAGATTTTTCTTATCACTTATCTCTCATCACTCATCACGTCTTTTTCATCCTCTCGATGCAAACAACTCGATGAGATGCGTCAGCTTCAGGAACAACGCCATCGCCGGGACGCTGACGATGGCTGCGATGACGCCGGCGAAGGCGAGCGCGAAGCGGCGGGCTTTCAGGCGTCGCTCCTCGCGCGGGGTCAGCATGTTCGGCAAAGAGATGAGGACGGGTAAGCCCGTGTAATGCTCCGCGTCCACGCTCGTCTGAATCGTCAGGAGGCGCGGCACTTCAAAGAGCGCGGCAAAGAGCAGTCCGCACGCGAGACCGGCGAAGAGGCCGAGCGCCATCAACAGAGGACGCTTCGGCGCGACGGGCTGCTCCGGCAAGTTGGCCGAGTCAATGACGGAAATCGTCTCGCCCTGCGCGCTGGCGGTGATGTCGGAAGTGATGATCGCTTTCTGCTGCTGCTCTAAGAGAGTGTCATAGACGCTCTTCTTCGATTGGTATTCACGGTTGATGGCTTCCAGGCCCACTTCGGTGCCGGACATGCCGTTGATTTGTCCTTCGATGGAAGCGATCTGCGATTCGGTCTGCGCGAGCAAAGTCCGTTGACGCTTGACCTCGCCGTCGAGCCGCCCGTTCTCGGCATTGTAAGAGGCGATGCGCGGGTCAACCCGCACGTCAAGACGCTTACGCTGCTCCTCGACCTTGCGCTTGTTGTCTTCCACCATCTCGGCCATCTGCTCCTGCACGGAATCAATCTGGCTCTGCACGGTAATTACGTCCGGGTGCTTCGCCGTGAACTGCTTGCGGAGCGCCTGCCTGTCCGATTCTAGCTGCGACTTGCGCTTCATCAATTCCGCGTAAGCGGCGGTGGACTTCGGGTCGGTCATCTGTGCAATGATCTCCTCGACGCCCTGTGTATTCGACTTCGAGAGGTCTGCGAGCAGCTTGTTATTAGAGGCGATCTGGTCGCTCAGGCGTCCGACTTCGTTGATGCGCGACTTCTGCTCCTCGCGCAAGCCAGCCAACTGGCCGATGAGCGCCGCCGCCTGCGAAGGCAAACTCTGCGAGTGCGCCTGCATAAATTCCAGCCGCTGCTTGTCTATGGCGTCGAGTTCGTCCTTCGCCTGTTGCATCTTGTTCTGGAAAAATTCTTTGGTAAGCGTGGACACTTCGCCGGCATTCTTCGTCTCGGCGACGACGTATTTCGAGGCGAGTTCGGCGGTCACTTGCTGCGTGACGCGCGGGTCGCGGTCGCTGCTGCGGAAAGAGAGATAGAAGCCGTTGGTCACATCGTTGCGGCTGGTGTTGATTTTCACGTTGATGTCTCTGGTACGCATCCGCTCGATGAGCGACTCCATCGCCTCGCCGCGCGAACGCTCGACCGCATAGAGGTTGTACTTGGTAATCAAGGGTTCGAGCGCGCTGCGGCTGACGACTTCCTGCCCGATGTTGTTGATGCGGACGGTCAGATCGTTTTCCGGCAACTGCGGCACGATGTTAGACGAGATGCTCGACGGTTTGACGGTCAACAAAGTCGTTGACTCGTAAACGTCCGGCAACTTCCACACGACCGACCCCACCGCCAGCGTCACCGCCAGCGTCGGCAAAATGATCAGCCACTTGCGCCGCCACAACATCTGCGCGTATTCGGCGGGCGTACGTTGTCTGAATTCAACACTCATAACTTCTCCAGGCTAAATGATGAATGCGGCAGTGATGAGTGTTGAATGAAGGACAAGGCTCTTGTCTGTCATTCATCATTCCGCGTTCATCGTCCATCATTTCGTTACAAACTCGCCAGCACACGCCGCACTTCTTCAATAGGAGTGGGCGTCGGCGATTTGAAGGGACGATTCCCCTCCTGATCGAAGAGGGCAGACGACTTTTGCAGTTCGCGACGCGCGCCGGCCTTGTCGCCCTTGCTGTTGAGCGCCATGCCGAGGTGATAACGATAGAGCGAGTTGTCGCCGCCCTGCGCCGCCGCGCCGTTCGCAGCCTTCTGCAACTGCTCGACCGCCGCCGGGAAGAGTCCTTTTTTGTAATAGACCCAACCGAGCGTGTCGGCGAAGCCGGGATCATTCGGGAAACGCCGGACGACGCCCTGCGCGAGCCGTATCGCCTCGTCGCCGTTGCCCTTGTCGTGATCAGCGTAGAGCATCGCGAGGTTGTTGGACGCGATGGTCTCATCCGGCTCGATTTCGAGGGCGCGACGATAATACTGCTCCGCCGCGTCGAGATTCTGGCGTCCCGCTTCGATCATGCCGAGCTTGCGATAAGCGTCAACGTAGTCCGCGTGCCGCTCCGTGATTTTGCGATATTCGGCGATGGCTTCATCCGTGCGATTCGTGGCGAAGTAGATTTCGCCGAGCGCGGAGTACGCCGGAATGTAATCGGGGTCAATCTCGATGGCGCGGCGCAGATACTCTTCGGTGCGCGCGCCGTCGGGCGGCTGCTGGTCGTTGCCGTTGCGGTAAGCCTGCGCGCGCATGTATTGCAGCGCGGCGTTGTTTGGCTGCGCGGCGGCGAGTTGATCCATGCGCGCGCGCGCGACATCAAGCCTTTTCTCGGACGACATCAAATTAACGAAACCGTTGAGCGCCTGAAAGTTCGTCTTGTCGAGCGCGAGCGCGCGTTCCAGATTCTGTTCGGCCTCGTCGCGCTTGCCTTCGGCGTAGGCCACGTCCGCGAGATTGACGTAAGGCTGCGGCGAATTGGGCGAGTTGACGCGCGCGGCGTCAAAATCGGCGCGCGCGGCGGGCGAAGCCTTGAGGCTCAGATTGGCCTTGCCGCGCAGGATGAGCGTGTCGGTCTTCAAGTCTGCAAGCAACTGCGGAGACTGGACGCCGCTCGGCGCGGTCTTCGAGATGCGGTCAAGCAAGTCTGTGGCGAGTTGTCGCGCGGCGTTCGCATCGCCGGAGTCGGAGTTGATTCGCACCTGCAAAAGTTTGGCGGGAAGAAAGTCCGGGTAGTAACGCTCAAGCTCGCCGGCGCGCGCGCGTGCGGGTTCGAGTTGGCCGTCGCGGTAGAGCGCCTCGGACATGTAATAGAGGCCGAGTTGCGAGCGCGGCTCCTGATCGAGCACGGTCTTCAAATCGTTGATGGCGTCTTTGGGCTTGTTGCTCGCGAGGTTCATGCGCGCGCGCAGGAAAAGCGCGTCGGCGTCGCGCGCGTTGGTCTTGATGAGTTCCGCGACTTGCACGTTCGCGCCCGCCACGTCGCCGCGCTGGAGCATGATTTCGCCGAGACGGTAACGCCCGCGCGTGTATTCAGGCCACTTCGTCGTGACCTCTTGATAGATGTTCGCCGCGTCGTCGTAGCGTCCGACGGTGGCGTAAAAATCCGCGAGACGCGCGCGGCCTTCGGGCTTGTCCCAGTCAAGCTGCGCCCAATTTTTGTAAGCCTCTTCGGCCTTGTCCATCCGGCGATTGACGAGATAGTAACTGGCGAGCACCCAACGCACGTCGCGATTATTGCCGTCAACCTCGACCGCCTTCTGGAATTCGGCTTCGGCCTGCTCGGAGCGATTCGTCTGGACGAGGAAACGCCCGAACTCGATGTGCGCGAGCGAAGAGTGTTCGTTGAGTGTGATGGCTTGACGGTAAGTCGCTTCGGCGTCCGAGTTCTTCCCCGTGTTGACGTAGAAGCGCGCGAGTCCCATGTAGGATTCGATGCGCTGCGGGTCGAGGCTGATCGCGTACTTGAGTTTGGCGAGCGCCTGATCGGGCTGGCCTTTGAGGAAGAGAACGTTCGCCAGCAGAATCTGCCCGTCAATGCTCTTCTCATCCTTCGCGAGAATTTCGTTGGCGAAGCGTTCGGCCTCGGTGAGATACTCCGGCGTCTTTTGTTTCTGTGCGCTGTAGGCCTGGATGTAAGCGTTGCCGAGTTTCAAACGCGCGGGAACGTTCGCGGGGTCGAGCCGCACGGTCTTCTGCAATTCGTCGAGCGTCTCGCCGGTGCGCTCAAGTTTTTCGTAAGCCTGCGCGAGTCCCCAGTGCGCCGCCGCCAGCTTGTCGTCAATCTGGATGGCGTTGCGAAACTCGATGGTGGCTTCCTGATACTTGCCGTCTTTGAGCAGAGCTTCGCCACGCGCGACGTGTTCGGCTTTGGCTTTTTCGGGATTGGAACAACTGACTGCCGCGAGCGCGGCGACGGCGAGCAAAATCAGCAGGCACGCCCTGAAAGCGCGGGCGCGCGGGCACTCTTGAACATTCATTGAACCGGCACTCCTTACATTTAAGAGCAGCGCTGATGCGGCGCGACTTGAGCCGGGGCAACCGGCTGTCATCGGGCAAATCAGTCTGCTATGCGGCAAATAGAATCGTCTTGAGTTTCAGCGGCGCAACGGGCAAAGCTGCGTCTCTTCCTCGTGGACGATTCAACGATAGCACGAAGCTGGAAGGGATGTGCGTGAGAATTAAACGCGAATGGGTTGTGACACCTCAACGCGCCGCTCTCCGCCTTTTCCCGACAACATTATTTCGACAGACACTCGCGGCGGGGCAAACGCCTCAAGCCTTGCGCGAAGTTACGTTGTTCAGCCTCAGATTGTCAAAATTAAGAACCGAACGCTTTACATCTCTCTCGTCTCGCTTGAACCTCTTCAAGTGAGACAGTCTATCAAAACGCCGAATCGCGCGTCTTTTCCTGTAACACCAACCCACTTGCGCGTAAATTTTCGCGCCCGCTTAATCGGGCACGAAGCGCGACAACTCCGGCGCAATCTGCGCGGCGAAGGCCGTCGCCGTCGCCAGAGCTTCCTCGTCCGAATGCACGACGGGAACCAGCACGCGCACCATCGCGCCGTCCGAGCGACGCCGGCGCGCGCTGTCGAACACCGTATAGACTTTGTCCCAATACTCGCTCGCCGTCGCACGCCCGCGTCCCTGATACCAGTAGATGAGCAGTTCGCGGTCTGCGCCGTTTTGAATCACGTAACGGTTGGCCTCGAAAGCGTGAGCCGTGCCGCCGGCGGGCGTGACGAGAACGTGCGCCGCATCGTTGAGCGTCCAGCCCGAACCGGGCAGGCAGTTGAGCGGACTGTGATAGGTCGCGCCCGTGCGTTGGGTGGCGTAGTAGCCGATGTAGAGCGCGGCGGTGCGCCCGTCCGCCGCATAATAGTCGCGCTGCACGTAATCGTCCGCGCGCAAAATCGCTTCGGTCGCGGCGTCGAAACGCGCGTCCGGCCTCGATTGTTTCCACGCGCCGACTTCAGACGGGAATTCGTGCAGCGACGCGCGTGCGACGCGAGCCTCGCCCGTCAGTTCGAGCATGTTGATGAGCACGCCGCCCAGCACGAGCAACACAACGAGCGCCCAAAAATGTTTCGCCTCCGCTTTCATCAAACTCTTATCCGATCCCGCTCTCGCCGCTCACAGAAGACATCGTTGTCGCGGAAGCCGTTGACGGCGAGACTTTCTCACTGTCACTGCTGCTGCCACCACCTTTGCCACGACTGCGTCCAAAATTGAAACGGTCAATCAACCATCCCAGCGCGAAGAGCAGCAGGAACGCGACGATATACATCACCCAGCCTGAGAAAGAATGGAAGAACCCGTCCGCGATTTCCGTCCCGTAGTAACGCGAGAGGACGCCAGTCCCGCTCACGCGCATCGCGTTCGTGATAATCGCAATCGGCACGGCGGCCAGCACCAGCAACACCCCGCGCCAGAAACTAAACAGCGTCGCGCCACGCTGTCTTGTCGTCGCGCGCTCAACCTCCGCGCTATCGCCGCTGCCACCACCACCATCGCCCGCGCCCTTGTCATCAACGCGACCGGGACTCGTGAAATATGCGAAGACGACGGCCAGCGTCACGAGCGTCATCAAACTGCGGATGCCGCTACAGGCTTCGACCACTTCGAGTTTCTTCGTCACCGTCGAGTTGAGCGGCAGCAACTCGATGATATTGCCCTCGCGCAGCACAGGGATATTGAACAGGCGCATCGCCCAGACCGCGCACTGTGATGCGAAGAGTTGGAGCGGAAACGCGACCTTGTTAAAGATAATGTTCGGGATCGGAATCGCCAGCGCCAGCAACAGCAGAGGCACGAGCACGCGCCGCAGCATCGCGAAGCCCCAGAAGTACACGACCACGCCGCCGAGCAACAGCACGAGCGACGTGCGTTGCACGAACTGCTCCGCGCCCGCCGTGCCCGCCCACAAAGCGAGCAGCCCGCACACGACGCCCGCCGCGCCCCACCACAACGCAGGCCGCTTCGGCACGCGCTTGAACATGTCGCGCTCCGACCACAGGATGTAAGCGATGATGAAAGGAATCAGCAAGCCGTGCGAGTAGTTTTCATCTTCCCACCACAGCCGCGTGAGCCGCGCAAGCACGCTCCAGTAGATGAAGAGAATGACGGCGACGAGGATGAGAGGCCGTGCGAGACTATTATTACTGGCCGTATGCGTGCTGCTTTCGCTCATGCCTTGTGTGCCGTGAAGCTCTAACCGGGATGTCCGGCGGAAGGTCAAACTTTTCTCGCGCCTGTCGTGTTGACGCTCTCTCTGGTGGTGTTGCGAAGTGTGTCCGGTGTGTTTTGTCTGGTTGAAGCGGCGCGGGCGACTGAAGTGCGCTTCTTGCGCCTCATTCAAATGTACCGCGAACTGACTGTCGCGAGCAACTAAAAAGAGTCAAGCGTCGAGAGTGACGCCTTCGGGCGTGAAAGTCCACAACGCCATCACGCCCGAAGGCGTCGCTCTCAACGCTTGAGTTCGCTCCTGTGCAAAGCGCGCAAGATCGTTATTTTCAATTCGACAACTCACGATAAAGCTCATAGACGGCGGCGACGTTCTCATCGCTCTCATCCTTCGGCGCGGCGTCATGTTCGCGTCGCTCATCTCGTTTGTCCGCGAGGCACGCGGTAACGGCCTCGATCAGCGCGCCGGAGTCGGACATCGGAATCAGATGCACGCCGTCCGGGCGCATTCCGTTGTCAGTGGCGATGACGGGCACGCCGGCGTGCAGAGCTTCGCGGACGGAGATAGCATCGCCGTCGTAGAGCGTCGTCCGCAAAAACACGTCGCCCGACGCGATGGCGCGCAAGGTCGCGTCGTGCGGCACGTCGCCGCACAACAAAATGTGCGCGGCGGCGGGCTGGCGCGCGATCAACTGACGCAACTCCGCCTCGATGCTCCCTGCGCCGATGATGACGAGACCCGCATTCGGGAAACGCTCGCGCACACTGCTGTGCGCCTCGATTTGCAGCGCGAGGTCGTACTGCGTTTCAAGCCCTGCGACACTGACAAGGACGGGATCGTGCGCGTCGAAAAAACTCGCCAGAGGCTCCGGCAATTTCACTTCGGCGGACGGCAACGTGACGGCATGCGGCGCGATGACGCGAATCTTTTCCGGCGCGACGCCGAACTTGCGAAACATCGCGGCGATCTCTTCGTTGACGGTGATGATGCGGTCAAAGCGTCGGAAGACGAAGCCGCGAAACGTCGCCGGTCGCGCCGTTCTTCCCGCCGGAGATGAAGGGTAGCCGCCGGAGTGAAGCGTCAGCACGGTCTTGCTGCGCGGCATCAAACAACAGACGAGCGCGAGCGCGACCAGACGCCCGGAGACGTGCCCGCCGATGTGCAAGTGCAGGATGTCGCAGCGCAATTGCCTGACGAGTTTGACGACCTGCGCGGCTGTCTCAGGATAATAAATGTCGTCCGTCTCGGCTCTGCGATGTTTGGTCAGGTTGATGACCGGGCACGCGATGCCGCGCCGCTCGCGCAGGTAGCGACGAATCGCCACGAGGTTGGTCTGCACTCCGCCATGCGGCGGCGGATAGGGGCCGAGTTGGAGGACTTTCATCAGGCTGCGGTAGCTCAAGGCGGAACGGACGTTAGAATCAAATCGGGATCATCGAGCCTTTGCTACAGGCGCGAACGCGCGATTATAGCGGTTTGCGAATGAGTGCGACATGAGAGAAAGACTTTTCACCACAGAGGACACGAAGGAGCACAGAGGAAAGAGCGGAGGTTTGATTGTCTCCTCTGTGCTGCCTCTGTGCCCCTCCGTGTTCTCTGTGGTCAATCTCTGGAACCCGCAGTAGAACATGGCACGGAGGCCAACGGATTGTCAAAATAAAAGGCAAAAGTGAAGACGGAGAGCAGACTCCCTTTCTTCACTTTTGCCTTTTTACTTCGTTCTGGTTAGCGCACGCTGACGGTCGTTATATTGCTGCGGACGCCGCCGATGATGAGCGTCAGTTCAACTGTGCCCGCGCCGCGCAGTGCGGGGACGAGGACGGCGTTGACTTGATCCATCCCGGCGAAGCTGCCATGCACGCCCGCGTATTCGACCGGCAACTGATAGACGCTCCCGTTTGATGTGCGCGCTTCAACCGTCACGGACTCGGCGAGGTTGAGGCTGACGAGCGTTCCCTGCTTGTTGCGAACGTCGTTATTGGTGTTCGTGTTCGCGGCTGCCGCACGCACGCCCGTCGCGAAGATTAAGAGGCGCGTGCGTTTGTCTGTGCCGAGATTGTTCTGCGTCGTCACGTCGAACGTGCCGCGCGAGTAGTCTGCGGCGTTCATTATGAGCGCATCGCCGTTGCCGTTACCGTTCACACTGAAGATACCCGGCGCGACCGGAATGATGTTGACCACGCCGCGCGAGACGTAGCCTTGCTGCAACGTGACGAGCACTTCCGCGTCGCCCGTGGGAAGACCCGCAGGGACGGCGAAGCTGATGCGATCCGGCGCGACCGAGAGCAACTGCGCGGCGCGTCCGCCGACGGTGACGCTGACGCCGGACAGTTCAAACGGGAGCGCATTGCCTGTGCCGGGCGCGGCGACCATCGCTTGCATCGCCAGCGGACTTTGATTCGGGTCGCCGATAATCGAGCCGAGCGATTCGGGCGAGATCATCGTCGCGAACGTCGCGCCGGAGAAAGTCGTGGCCGGGCCGATGACGCTGGAGTTGGCCGCCACCGTCACTGAGGCCGTCGTCCCCGATCCCGGTGCGGAACCATTGTTCGACATCAGATTGCTCACACGTTGAAGCTGCGACGCGCAACTCTGCAAGCGGCTCTGCGTCCCCATGGAGGGGCCTTGCGCGGCGGTGAGCGCATCCGAGGCGCGTGTGAAATAGAGCGCGGAGCGCAAGCCCGTATCAATCTGCACGGCGGCGGCGAACCTGTTCGACTCGCTGATGAAGACCGCGCCGGCCTGTTCGACTTGCAAGACGAGCGGCGCTATTTGCGCCTCGGATGCGCTCGCGTTGTTTGCCAGATTCGTGGCGTTGACGAGCGCGGCGTTGACGAGCGCGGGCGACGCCGGACCACTCGGCGTCGGTGTTGGCGTCGGTGTCGGTGTTGGCGTCGGTGTTGGCGTTGGCGTCGGCGTTGGTGTCGGTGACGGCGCGGCGCTCGACATCGCGGCGTTGAGCGCGTCGAAGTCGCAGCCTAAATCTTTGCCGTCCGTCCCGGCCTGCGTGTAAGGCGTGCCCGGCGCTAACCTGTAATTGCTGTGCGCGCTGTCAACGAACTGCACGCCGTCCAGCGTGTAGGGATAAAAATTGTTCTGCGGATAACGGCTGGCGTCGGCTCCCGCGATGAGGTTGTGGTCGAAGATGCTGCCCGGGAAATATGTGTTGATGGTGGACATGCCTGACGCTTTGCTGTCTCCGATAATTCCATACTCGTTATGCCGCATGATGTTGTTTCGCATCTCGAATCCTGCGCTCACAGGCCCGTACACCATCGTGATGTTCCCACTGTGCAACACCGTGTTGTGTTCCACCACCATCCCCGCCATCTCACTGATCTTCATCATCATTCCGCTTGAACCCGCTCCGCCCCATCTGTCTCCACCCACGTCCTCCAGCAAGTTGTTCTTAATCCGCAAACCATGTCCTATCGCGCTCGGAGCCAGCGTGTCGTGCCCTAAGATATTGAACGCGCTCGCCGTGTGACGCACGATGTTGTTCGTGAAGTCCACTTCCTCTATCGTCGCCCACGGGTTATCGGCGCGCACCGTCAGCACAATCGCAAAGCCGCTCTGCGACTCGACCCAGTTGTTCTCAAAAATGTTGCCGTCCACGACCACACGACGCGCGTTCTTGAGTTCAAACAAATTCTTGACCGACCACACCACACCGGCAAAGTCTGGCTCTCCGGCTTTCCACGAGAGAGGTTTGGTGAAGAAGTTACGACGCACTTCGATGTCCGAGGGGACGAGGTTCGGGACGGAGACTGCCGCGCCGCCGATCAACACATTCTCGCCCGCCGCTTCGATGTAATTGTTGATGATGTGATAAGGGCCGGGGCCGTTCCATCCGCCGATGCCCTGCGAGTCCTGCCCCACCGCTTTGAAGCCCGCGATGTAACAGTTGATGATTTCCGTCTCGCCGCTATTGAGGCCGACGCCGCGCTTGAGTCCCTGCGTGGCAAATGCCGTGATCAGGCAACGGTCGAAAGAAAGGTGATGCGGGACGGAGGCGAGCGTGTTCTGCGCGGACGAGCCGTCGCCGAGCTTGATTAAATCAGAGATGACCGCCGCCGCATTCGTGGTGCGAAACTCGACGGCGATGAAGCGATAGTGATGCGCGCCGGGAGCGGTCTGGAGCGCGGGTTCGGCAGAACCGGGAGAGAGTATCTTCGGCAGCAACGCGGAGAAGGCTGGCGTGATGCGCGTTCCCGCCGCAGGCAACGCGGAGTCGGCAGCGGAAGAGCGAATGGTGATGTACTGCGCGGACGCGCCCTTGTCGGGCAGCGTGAAGGGGCCGACGAACGATGCTCCGGCTTCGAGCAGGATCGTGTCGCCCGGTTGCGCCGCGTTTATCGCCGCCTGCAAGTTTCCGCCGGCAGCCACGTTGATCGTCGCGGCGCGCGCTTGCGTCCCGCTTCCCAGCAGGATGAATAACGCGATGATGAAAATGAATGAGAAATTAAAAAGAGAGTTGAAAACGCCCGTGGGTCGGGCTTGGCGACTGAGAGCCGCGCGGAGGGTGAACATTTAAGAATAACCTCACTTCGGTAGCCGGACGATCTCGCGCGCATGGCAGATGCACGAGACTCCTGGTTTTGCGAACCCGCATCGCTGCGGGGGTGCCTTTGTCGGTGTAGGTTGCGCGGAGGATTAAGGAGGGAGGAGGCGTTCTGTAACGACCCCGAACTTAGCGCGCAACCGTCGGTGAATCGAAGACACGAAGAGACCGCGAAGTCTCTCGGATCAGGCGAACTTGTGGACGCACAGCCGGGATGTCTGTCGGTGCGGAAATTTTTATTGAAGGGAAGGAGCGGAGGGAACCTGACTGCGAAGTAAGGTAAGAATCGCAGTTAATCGAATTCGAGACTTCTCACAAGTAACAAGGGCAAGCTGTGTCAGGCCAGACATGTCGGGCGCGCTGTCGTCCCACCTTTGTTTATGAAGCGTGTGGATTTGAACGCGCACTTAAAATGCTGGAAGTCTCAGTTCCATCGAATCGCCTTCGGCAACCAGACAATCTCACAACAAAATGGCGCGGGCGAAGAATTTCGCCTGCCCGTCTTGGTCGAGAGATTCACGGCTTTGCGTCCCCGCCTCGCGGCAGGTTTGCCCTTATCGTGTGCAATCGAGTCTTGAAAGATCATTGCTGCAAGTCGCTTTCACGACAACAGCGAGCAATAAGATTAAAGCTTATTTAGCATTGTTTGTCAATTAGTTTTTAGCGGCTTAAGGTGAATTACTCCTTAATTCCGCCATTAATGATCCTTTGTCATGCAATAAAGATTTCCCGCTTTCAATGATTACCCTCTCAAGATGAGTTTGCATCGCACGATAGCAGTTGTCATCTCTCGCGTCAGGCGATTGGCGACGGGTTTAAGTTTGCGGATCGGCACAGTCTCGAAATCCGCGAACTTGAGAGGACTTTGCTCAACGATTCGCTCGAAGCGATGGATGGTCATTTGATTGAGACCTCCCGCCACTTCACCGAACCGAGTCGCTCCGTCGGATTTGAAATCCGAGCGCCAACGGATTAAAGCCTTCTCTGTAAAAATAAGGTGCGCCCAAGGAAACACCGAAAAGAGATGTCCTCCCAAAGGGTGATACCACGTCGGCCCGAAGGAGACGAACACATGCCCGTCCGGCTTAAGCATGGCGCTCATCTGTTTGAGTATCGCTAAAGGGTCTGAGAAGTGCTCGAAAGAATCTATGGCGGTAATGATGTCGGCGCGTTCAGTAGTGGAGGTTGTGAAACTGCAACGATCCGCCACGCCGGACTGAGAAGCGCGCGCGCGCCCCACTTCAAGCAGTCTTTCCTGTAGATCAATGCCGATTACTTTACGCGCGCCGCGTTGTGCAATCTCAATCGCCTCGCGTCCTTCACCACATCCGAAATCAATGACGACTTTGCCCTTGATGTCTTGCCAGATGTTAGCCCCCAGAAGCGCCTCCAATTTGTTTTTGTCTGCGTAGGCGCTCCCGTCCATCCCGACAGTCTCTCCTGCCGGACAAATCTTATGAAGTATCTCGTAGCCCAACGTGCCGCCAATAAAGCCCATCTCAATTCCTCCGCGCACTTTCACGTAAATTAAAAACTCAATCGAGTCGCACATCCCACGCGCGCAGCCAGTATTCAAGAACGATGAGCATCCAGACGCGGTGCGCGGCGTCGCCTTCTCCGGCGCGCGAGGCAGCGATGAGCCGTGTGATTTCTTCGCGGTCGAAGGAGTCAGCGACACGGCTGTCCGTGCCGAGCAACTGCTCGCCAGCCCACTTGTCGAGGCCGGTCTGCAACCATTGATAAGCCGGGACGGGAAAGCCGCGTTTCTCTCGATGCAAAATTTCTTTCGGCAGGCGCGTCTCGCAGAAGCGGCGCAGCACGTCCTTCGTGCGGTACTGTCGAAAGCCCGCGCGCTTGACCTTGATCGCGTTCGGCTGTCTATTTGCCCATTCGACAAGGCGATAATCGAGAAACGGCGTGCGCGCTTCGAGCGAGGCCGCCATGCTCATCTTGTCGGCCTTCATCAAGAGGTCTTCGACGAGCCAGGATTTTTGATAGACGGACAAGAGTTGCTGCAAAGGATCGCTCGAAGCCGCACGCCGGTAATACTCCGAAATGATTCGCTCTGAATCTTCGCCGTCCACGCCTCGCGACACGAGCCTTTGCTTTTCTTCCTGCGTCCAGTAGCGCGTCATGTGCGGGCGCGTGTGCGAGTTCCAATCCTTCAAGGGCACTTCGCTGATGTGCCGCGCGCGACGCCCGTAAACTTCCGGCAGCGTCGTCTCTGCCAGACGCGCGCCAACTCCGAGCAGCGAGCGCGGCAGGCGTTGGACATTGCGGACGACGCTCCACTCGCGCTCGCTCTCGTCGAAGTTGTAACCGGCCAGCACCTCGTCGCTGCCCTCGCCGGAGAGCACGACCTTGACGCACTCGCGCGCCTGCCTTGAAAGCGCGAGCAGAGGCACGAGCGTCAGATCGGCGAGCGGCTCGTCCGCGTAGTAAATCGCCTCCGGCAGCATTTCGAGAAAACGCTTCTGGTCAACGACCACCTCGTGATACTGCGCGCCGACATGCTCGGCCACCTGCCGCGCGTAAGGCAATTCGGAGAACTCGCCGCCCTCGTCGAAGCCGACCGAGAAGGTATGAAAATTCCTGTGCCCCAACTCGACCGCCGCCGCCGCAATCGCGCTCGAATCCAGACCGCCGCTTAAGAAGACGCCGACCGGCACGTCCGACGCGACGAGCCGCAGATTGACCGCGTCGAGAAACAGTTCCGCGAACTCGGCGTCAACTTTCTTTTGATCGAGCTTCGCGCCGTCGCTCTCGTCAAGCACATCCGTCTTCCAGTAACAACTCTCGCGCGGCGCGACTTTGCTGCCGGGCGTGTATTCGAGCAGGTGTCCGGGGGGAAGTTTGCGTATGCCCTGCCAGATGCTCTCAGGGCCGGGCACGTAACGAAAGGTGAGATAATCCCACACGGCCTGACGGTTCAGCCTGCGCTCGACGAGACCAGATGCGAGGATGGCTTTAATCTCCGAGGCATAGACGAGCGTCCGCCCGTCCCAGAAATAATAGAGCGGCTTGACGCCCATGCGGTCGCGGATGAGCGTCAACTTTTTCGCGCGCGCATCATAGGCCGCGACGGCGAACATACCGTTCCACGTCTGTATCGCATCGAGTCCGTCGCCCGCCAAACCCTTGAGCACGACTTCCGTGTCGCTGTGCGTCGCCCAATCGGTGTGCCCGCGCCGTGTCAGTTCATCGCGCAGTTGGCGGTAGTTATAAATCTCGCCATTGAAGACGACGCCCAAGCCCGTGCTCTCGTCCCACATCGGCTGATGGCCGCCGGCGAGATCAATAATCGAGAGGCGGCGCATTCCGAAGCCGAAGCCGTCCGCAGCCCACGCGCCTTCATCGTCCGGCCCGCGATGAATGATTGACTCGTTCATTCGCCGCACTATTTCCGACGCCTCTTCACGCGAAAAGTCGCCGGCCACTCCAACAATTCCACACATGCTATGACGCCCTCAGTTAAAAATCTCTGCGCTTAAAATTTCTACTCGATTGACAGGCACGCTCTTTCACATGATATGCCACATCCCGCTTGACAACCGCGCGCGCGTTGCGCTCTGCTCTCTGACATGGCGACGCACCACGACGCATCTTCGCAAACGAACATTTCAGACACCAGACTGCTGGCCGTCTCTTTCTCGTTCCCGCCGCTCGCCTACCCGCGCTCGATTCAGGTCGCGCGGCTCGTCAAGTATCTCCCGCTTCAGACCGCGCTCGTCGGCGCGGACGAGCGTGACGCGCGCCGTGACCTGACGCTTGAGCCTGACGCCGGAGCCGCGCTCGTCAAGTGCCTGCGCGTTCCCTTCTCCGTCTCAAAACTCAGACGCTACGCGAACGCCGCCGCCTATCATTTTCATCGCCCGACGTGGAACCGTTGGAACCGTCGCCCGGACGAGTATCGCGCGTGGATTCCAAACGTCCTCGACGAAGTCAAAAAGCTGATTGACGAAGAACACTTCGCGCCCGATGTGCTCGCCACTTTCAGCCAGCCCGTCGTCAGCCACCTCATCGGACTCGAACTCAAACGGCGTTACCGTCTTCCGTGGATCGCGCACTTCAGCGACCCCTGGACGGACAATCCTTTTTTCAATCTCGACGCCGCCACGATGCGCGTCAACCTCGCGCTTGAGCGGCAGGTCATCGAAGCCGCAGACCGTCTCATCTTCACTTCGCAGGAGACGATAGACCTCTTGATGCGGAAGTATCCGCCCGCGTGGAAATCTAAGACGCGCGTGCTGCCGCAGAGTTTCGACCCCGCGTTGTACCCTTCGCCGCACGCCGCACAAGATGCAACTTTGCGCGTGCGCCACGTCGGAGTTTTTTACGGGCAACGGACGCCCACGCCGCTCTTTCGCGCCATTCATGCGCTTCTTTCATCCGACCCGAATGCTTTGCGCGACGTGGCCTTCGAGTTAATCGGCGTGGCCGACGACTTGATAGTCAGAGACGCCGGACTCGACAGTCTGCCCGACGGACTCGTCACTGTGCGCCCGCCCGTCGGCTACCGCGAAAGCCTCGCGCTGATGTCGCACGCCGACGGACTGCTCGTGATAGACGCGCCGTCGGAGGAGAGCGTCTTTCTGCCGTCCAAGCTCATAGATTACACAGGCGCGGGACAGCCCATCCTCGGCCTGACGCCGCCCGGAGCCGCCGCCAAACTCATCACGCGACTCGGCGGTTGGGTCGCCGATCCAACCAACGACGCGGCGGCGACCGAAGCGTTGCGTAACTTTCTCTCGTATCTGCGCGACCGTCGAAGCCAACCACACAACGCTTGGGGCGAGCCTGATGTGCGACGGCAATACGAGGCGATTCATCTGGCGCAGGCGTTCGCAGAGATTGTCAAAGAACTGCGCGCCCAAACGCGCGAGAGCTAAAGATGCGCGCGGCACGATGATTCAAGCGTTTCAATTTGGCGGCTGCATCGCGGCGTTGAGCGCGTCGAAGTCGCAGCCCAAATCTTTGCCGTCCGTCCCGGCGCGACGATAACGGCTGCTCGCGCTGAGACGATAATTACCATGCGCGCGGTCAACGAATCCCACTTCGTTGATCGTCTCCGGGTAAAAATTTCCCGACGGATATTTCGAGGCGTCGGCTCCGGCGATGACGTTCTTCTGAAAAGCACCGCCCGGAAAAAAAGCGCTGATGGTGCTCATGCCGGAGCCTTTGCTGTCTCCGATGATGCCGTACTCGTTGTGCAAAGTGATGTTGTTCCGCATCTCGAGCCCCGCGCTGACAGGCCCGTACACCGTCGTGATGTTGCCCGTCTGCAACGCCGTGTTGTGCTCGACAATCGTGCCCGCCATCTCGCTCAACTTCAAAAGCATTCCGCTATTTCCGTCTCCGCCCCAACGCGCTCCGCCGATGTCCTCCAGTAAGTTGTTCTTAATCCGCAAGCCATGCCCTATCGCGCTCGGAGCCAGCGTGTCGTGCCCTAAGATATTGAACGCGCTCGCCGTGTGACGCACGATGTTGTTCGTGAAGTCCACTTCCTCTATCGTCGCCCACGGGTTATCGGCGCGCACCGTCAGCACAATCGCAAAGCCGCTCTGCGACTCGACCCAGTTGTTCTCAAAAATGTTGCCGTCCACGACCACACGACGCGCGTTCTTGAGTTCAAACAAATTCTTGACCGACCACACAACACCGGCAAAGTCTGGCTCTCCCGCTTTCCACGAGAGGGGTTTGGTGAAGAAGTTACGACGGACTTCGATGTCTGACGGCACGAGGTTCGGTATCGAAACTGCCGCGCCGCCGATGAGGACGTTTTCACCCGCTGCTTCGACGTAATTATTGATGATGTGATAAGGGCCGGGGCCGTTCCATCCGCCGATGCCCTGCGAGTCTTGCCCCTGCGCCTTGAAGCCCGTGATCCAACAATTCACAATCTCCGTCTCCGCGCTGTTCAAGGCGATGCCGCGCTTCAAGGTTTGCGTCGGGAAGGCCGTGATGACGCAGCGGTCGAAGCTGAGATGATGCGGGACGGAGGCGAGCGTGTGCTGCGCGGGCGAGCCGTCGCCGAGCTTGATTAAATCAGAGACGTTTGCCGCCGCATTCGTCGTGCGAAACTCGACGGCGATGAAGCGATAATGATGCGCGGCGGGCGCGGTCATCAGAGCCGGTTGAGACTGCCCCGGCGAAAGAATTTTGGGCAGCAACGCGGCGAAGGCGGAAGTGATGCGCTGTCCCGGCGAAGGCAGCGATTCGGCGGGAGCGGATGAGCGAATGGTAATGTAGTCCGACGATGCGCTGCCTTTGTCCGGCAACGTAAAGGGGCCGACGTAGGATGCGCCCGCTTCCAAAACAATCGTGTCGCCCGCCTGCGCCGCGTCTATCGCCGCCTGCAAATTTTCTTTCGCTTTGACGTTGATAATTCGAGGGCTTCCGGCCAACGCGCGGCGCGGTCTTTGTTCGGAAGCAGCCGCGTCTCGTAGGCGTTGCGCGAAGACGAACGCGAGGCACGCCGCGAGCAAGACGACGGCGAGCGCGAGCATTAACAGTCCGGCAGGTTTTCTCAACACAGAATCTTTCCTCAACGTTGACACGCCGCGCGTCACTTTGAAAATGATGCGGAGAGTTGATTGCTTCATCGTCGTCGCTCTGCGCTCAACTGTGGGCGGCTTAAATTCTGGTCACCCTTCTCTGGCCTCTCACGAACACGAACTCGTTGCAGCCCAGCCCGACCCGATGACCGCATTTGAGCATCATCAAAGTGAAGCCGCGCGCGCGATAAAAATCGAAAATCTCGTCCGGCGTCGCCACTTCGTAAGGAGAGCCGCCGACCCAGTCCACGATGTCGTGCCAGCGATGCGCGCCGCCTTCGTGTCGCTCGCGCTGGCACGCCAACGAATAAACATCGCTGCCGTCGGGCTGCATCTCGAACACAGACCGCAGAGCCGCCTGTGCCTCGCCGGGCGCGACGGCGAGCGCGGCGAACGGAGCTTTGAGTAGCGCGGGGAGATTTTGATAAGTGCGCTTGATCCATTTCCAGCGCGCGGACTGGCTGCCGGCGTCGTTGTGGATGGCGATGAAGAGCTTGCCGCTCGGCGCGACGGCGTGCGACGCGACATCGAGCGCGCGCCGCATCTCGCCCGTGCTGTCCAGCACGCCCCACGCATAGACGACATCAAACTCGCCGAGCGACTTGACGAAGTCTTCGTCGAGCGCAGAGCCTTCCTCAATCTTCCAGTCAACATCTTCGGGAAAGTAGCGGCGGCGCAGTTCGATGGCGCAGGCCACCGCTTGCGCGTCGCTGTCGAAGGAATGAACGCGCGCGCCCAGACGACGCGCGGCGAGACTATAGAGGCCGCTGCCCGTTCCGATGTCGAGAAACTTCTTGCCCGATAGAGTTTCGACGCGCAGCATCGTCTTCAAAGAGTTTTCAGCTTCCGCGATGCGTTCGTCGTCGAGTTGCGAGAGAAAACGGCTCTGCCTTTTGCCGAACTCAACCCGTCCGCCCTGTGAAACTTCCATCGCGTGCGAACTCATATCACATACCTTCCCGGTGTTGAAAAGAATCGTCTCTACCAGCAGATGCCCTGATACGTGGCGTCGCCCGCAGTCGTCGTGCGTCCCGCAAACAAACGGACGAGATCAATCATGCTTTGCCCTTCGCGCATCTTCGCTTCGACTTCTCGAAACTCCTCCGACTTGTTGCCGATGATGATGACATCCGACGCTTCGAGAACTTCGTCCACGCTCGCGCGCATCAACTGCGAGATGTGCGGTATCTCGCGCTCGATGTATTCCTTGTTCGCGCCGAACAGCCGCGCGAGCGACACGTCGCGGTCGTAAATCGAAAGTTGAAGACCCTTGCCGATGAGCGTCTCGATGAGCGTCACCATCGGCGACTCGCGCAGGTCGTCCGTCCCCGCCTTAAAGCTGAAACCGAGCACGCCCACGCGCTTGCTCTTCATTCGCAAAACCATCTCGACCGCGCGCTCGATCTGCATACGGTTGCTCGGCAAGATGGCTTGCAAGAGCGGCGCGTCCACGTCCAACTCTTTCGCCTTGTAGTTAATCGCGCGCAAATCTTTCGGCAGGCACGAGCCGCCGAAGGCGAAGCCCGGCTTGAGATAGTAGGGCGAAAGGTTAAGCTTCGTGTCCTTGCAGAACACATCCATCACTTCGTGGCTGTCAATGCCGAGTCCCTTGCAGATGTTGCCGATCTCGTTGGCGAAAGAAACCTTGAGCGCGTGAAAACAGTTGCAGGTGTATTTGACCATCTCGGCGGCGCGAATGCCCGTCACGTAGAGCGGCGCGTCAACGCCCGTGTAGAGACGGCGCACGCTCGATGCGACTTCTTCCTCATCCGCCCCGATGAGCGTAAACGGCGGCGCGTAAAAATCTTTAATCGAAGTGCCCTCGCGCAAAAATTCCGGGTTGATGCAGACTCCGAAGTCACGCCCCGCCTTCTTCCCCGAATAAACTTCGAGCGTCGGCACGACCACTCCCTCAATCGTTCCCGGCAGCATCGTGCTGCGAATAACAATCGTGTGACGCGCGCTCTTATCTTCCAACGCCTTGCCGATTTCCTCACACACACGCTTGATATAAGTCAGGTCGAGCGAGCCGTTCGCGTGGCTCGGCGTGCCGACGCAGACGAGCGAGACATCCGACTCGGCGATGCCCTCCGCCGAATCCGTCGTCGCGCGCAGGCGACCCGCCTTGACGACTTCCGCCATCAAATCCGCGATGCCCTCTTCCACGATGGGACTCTTGCCCGCGTTGATGATGTCAACTTTCGTCTGATTAACATCAACGCCCACGACCTCGTGCCCCTCCTTCGCGAAGCACGCCGCCGAGACGCACCCGACATAACCCAGACCGAAAATACTCAGCTTCATTTTCGTTTTCCTATCCCTCAGTTCAAATGCTCCCCGCCTCTGACAAACGGGCGGCAGGAAAGACAATTAACAGGGATGGACAGGATGAACAGGATGAAGACAAATGCGGAATGATGAGTGCGGAATGATGAATGATGAATCAAGAGCAGCGTGCCTTTCATTCATCATTCCGCATTCATCACTCATCATTTCTTCTCCCATCCTGTCCATCCCGTCTATCTCTGTTAATAATTCTTCAGACACTCACCGCCTCAACCTGCGGCAACACGACTTCGCCGCGCTTTAACTGCACGGCGCGTTCGCAAAGTTGCGCGAACTCGTCTGCGACGCCGCGCCAACTGAAACGCGCGCGCACCACGCGCGCCGCACGCGCGCCGAGTTCATGCGCCAGCGTCCCATCCTTCAACAACTGCACAACGCGCGCGGCGAAATCCGCCGGCGTGTCGGCGAGCATCAGTTCAACTCCATCGTGAAGCGGCAAGCCTTCCGCGCCGATGGTGGTGGAGACGACGGCCTTCTCCATCGCCAGCGCCTCGTAGATTTTCAGGCGCGTGCCGCCGCCGATGCGGAGCGGGACGACGTAAGCGGCGGCGCGTTCCATGTATGGCCGCACGTCCTCGACGCGCCCCGTCACGACGACGGACGAATCGCGCGCGGCGAGTTCGACGAGTCCCGGATAAGGATTGCGCCCGACGACCGTCAACGTCACGTCCGGCACGTCGCGGCGCACGCGCGGCATAATCTCCGACGTGAAATAGCGGATCGCGTCTTCGTTCGGCAGCCAGTCCATCGAGCCTGTGAAGACGAGATTGTGCGGCGAGAGAGAGACATCCCGGCGCGGTCGGAAAAACTCGACATCAACGCCCGTCGCCACGTCCGCCACGCGCTCGATTTCATACTCGCGCCGCATCACGTCCGCATCCTCGCGCGAGACGGCGACAACCGCATCGAAGCGCCGGCACTCTGCACGCTCGAACCGCTCCGTCTTGCGCCACTGATCGTAGAGATATGCTTTCTTCAACTTGTTCACCTGCACTTCGTAATGACGCTTCCAGATCATCGCCTCGACGTTGTGCTGAAAAAGAATGGTCGCGCACGTTGAATCTAACTGCGGCAGGTTGATGCTCGGCGTCAAAAAGTCGCAGACGACGACATCGAAATTCCCGTCACGCGCGCGCTCCGTGATTTCGCGCCGCATTTCCGCCGACTCGTATTTCTTAATCGCATACGGCAGCCGCGAGGCAAGATTGGCCGCGAGGTCGAGATAAAAACCGGCGGAGAATTTCGCGCGCGCGTGATGCTGCACGCAGACGAGCGTGTCGCAGTATTCCGTCGCACGCTCGCGCGCATCCTCTGAGGCCGTGCCGTCGTCGAGCGTCAGATACGTCACCTCATGCTCGCGCTTCAACTCGCGCAGCATATTGAAAGTGCGTATCTTCCCGCCCTTATCAACGGGATGCAGCAATTCTGTTTTGAGCCAGAGTATTTTCAAAGTCAGACACAGCCCTTTTGTTTTTCTTCTCTTTCTGAACTTTCGCTACACCGCGACGACCTCGCCGATTTCTTTGTGCGGCTCGACCGCGCCGTCCTCCGCATCCATGAATCGCCGCAGCCACATCTCAAAATTGACGAGCGACCACAGACGCTCCGTGTGGTCTTCGCCGCCCGACGTGTGGCGCGCGACGAGTTCACGCACGAAGTCCTGATTAAAAATGCCGCGCGCCGCCGCGCGTTCGCCGAGCACGTATTCGTCAACGACGTGGCGAAACGCGCCGCGAAACCACGCGCCGACGGGGACGGGGAAACCCATCTTCGGGCGGCGCAGAATTTGTTCGGGCAGCACGTCTTTCATGCTCTGCCGCAGAATATATTTCGTCGTCCAGCCGCGCAGCTTCATGCGCTCCGGCAGGCGCGCGGTGAACTCCACGAGCTTGTGATCGAGAAACGGCACGCGGCTTTCGATGGACGCCGCCATGCTCATTTGATCCTGCTTCATCAACAATTCGTGCAGGTAAGTTTTGGTGTCGGCGTAAAGCAAACGATTGAGCAAACTATCAGCGTCCGTCGCCGCGAGATAGCGACTGACGCCCGCGTAAGGGTCGAGCGCGCCCGTCCGCTCGCGCGTCTCCGCAGACAAAAGCTCGCGCTGCATCCGCACGGGAAAAACCGCGAAGTTGTCAAAGTAGATGCTCTCGATGTCGGGCGCGACGGTGAGAAACGTGCGCGAGAGTTTCTGTCTCAGTTTCGAGCTTGACGGAAGATTTTCAATGCGACGGCGCACGAACTCACGCGCGCCCTCGTTCGTCAGAGATTGATAACGCGAGCCGAGCGCGAGATTGTAAATCGTCTTGCGATAACGCTCGTAGCCCGCGAGCATTTCGTCGCTGCCCTCGCCCGTTAAGACGACCTTGACGTGCTCGGACGCCAGCCGCGAGACGAAGTAGAGCGCGACGCTTGAAGGATGCGCGAGCGGCTCGTCTTCGTGCCAGACGAGGCGTGGCAGCGCGTCGAAAAATTGTTCGGGGCTGACGACGATTTCGTGATGGTCGGTCTTGAAAGCGCGTGCGGCGAGGCGCGCGTATTCGAGTTCGTTGGCCTCTCGCTCCGCGAAGGCGACGGAGAAAGTTTTAATCGGGTCTGAGACCATCGTGCTCATCACGGCAGCGATGGCGGACGAATCAATGCCGCCGGAGAGGAACATGCCGAGCGGCACGTCGGCCATCAGGCGCAGGCGCACGGACTCGCGGAACAACTCCGTCCATTCGGCGACGTAATCGCTATCGCTTCGTCCATCACTCCGCGTTGCGTGGTGGCCGTCGGCGTCCGCGCCCGTCTCCGCGTTGAAATGCATGTCCCAATATTTTTGGATTTTAACGATGCCGTCTCGCCATAAGAGCGTATGGCCGGGAAGCAAACGCTTGACTCCACAAAAGAGCGTCTCTGCGCCGGAGGTCGCGTGGTTGGCGAGATAATCAGGCAACGCCGCGAAGTTCAATTCAGCGCGGACGGCGCGCGCGGCGAGCAGAGCTTTAATCTCCGAAGCGAAATAGAGCGAGCCGTCTTCCGCATGAACGTAGTAGAGCGGCTTGACGCCGAGGCGGTCGCGCGCGATGAACAACGCTCGACGCGGCGCGTCCCAGATGGCGAAGGCGAACATGCCGCGCAACAATTCGACCGCGCCCGCGCCGTGCTCTTCGTAGAGATGGAGAATCGTCTCCGTGTCGCAGTGCGTGCGATAGCGATGCCCTTTGGCTTCCAACTCCGCGCGAAAATCCGCGTGGTTATAAATCTCGCCGTTGTAGATGATGTGCAGCGTGCTGTCTTCGTTCGTCATCGGCTGATGCCCGGCGGCAACATCCACGATGCTCAGGCGGCGATGGCCGAGACCGACCGCGCCGTCAATGTAGAGACCCGCATCGTCCGGCCCGCGATGATGCTGGCAGTCGCGCATCCGCTCCAGCACGCCCGTTTCCACCGCGCGCCCCGACCGGCTCGAAAATGCGATTCCGTTAATGCCGCACATAAAATTTACCCGCCGCTCAAAGCCCGTCTCATCACACGACCGCTTCACTTTTTGGCGTCTCAATTGACAACTCATCTACATGCGACGCACGCGACTCTTCCGACAATTTGCCCCCACGAATGCGCGCCACGCCTCGCTCGCCGTCGAGCGCAAACGATGCGCCGTTGACAGAAATGCGCCGCGCGCCGTGCGTGGCAATATCGAAAGAGAGCGCGCGAGACTCGCCTGCATCCGTGTCAACAATCAACTCATCGCTCACCCAACGCGCCGCACAGTAAGCGACGTTCGACTCGCCCACGCTCGTCATCAACACTTCGCCGTCAAGCTCGAATCGGCTCCCGCCAATAACAATAAACTCCACCAGCGTGCGCGTTCCATGTTTGAAGCGCGTCCACGCCCAATCGAAATTCGACGCTCCGGTCGCCGTCTCGATCACACGCTCGACGTTATTGCCGTCGCCGAGCAGCAGTTGATCCACGAACCTCTCACTCTCAAATTCAAACGCACGTCCGCCAACCGCTTCCAACTCACTGAACCGACGCGGTGTCGAAGATTCATGCGCCGCGCGCGGGACGAGGAAGCTGATGAAATCCTGCGCGCCCACTCCATCACACGCACGCGCGCAGCCGGGAGCACGCTCACGTCTGCCGTAACAATTCGAGACCCAACCCTCTTCCTCTCGCCACACGCCGTCGCGCGGCGTCGCGTAGATTTCCAACGCCGGATTGTGTCCCGCTGAATCATTATCTATTTTTTCATGCGCGATGACGGCAACGCTCGCGCCGCTCGTCTCGATTGACACGTCCGTCCCGGCGGCGAAGTGTAAATAGCCGTCGTAATGATGCGCGCCCGCCGTCTCCACACAGTCGCGCACGATCCAGTAATCTTCCTTGAGAAAAAGCACGGAGCGCGTGACATGCGCGGGAGAGTCGAGACGCGCATAGCCGTCGTGCGCGCCCTCGAAAAAGTCAAAGCGCGGGCGGCTGATCCACGCGCGCCGCTCGCAATTCGCGACGTGTCGCCACGTAAAAGTTTTGCCGTGTACGGACGACGACGCGCCGTCTATGACAAGCGAGTTGTGCGCGGCGGAACTACGAAAATAATCGCGCGCTTCGGCGGAGCCGGTGTAGGTGTATGTGCCCGGATCAACGAGCAGCGTCCGCCCGCGCGCGGCCACATCGAACGAGAGCGCGTCGGCGTGCGCGTGCCCGTAACTGAGCGAACCGTGCGGGCCGCAATCAATCAACATGAAGTTTGACTGTCGCCTCCAACCATCGCGCAAGATATAAAAGCCGCCGTCTGAAAATGCTCGTGACTTTGTGGCGGGCATCTGCGCCGCGAGCGCGTCGAGAGTTTGCGTGCCGTCTCGTCCGAGCAGCCAGAGCGTCTCTTCCGTCGCCGCATCGTCGTTGTTCGTCGCCGCGCCGTTGCCTTCATTAACTTGCTGCGCGCCGTCAACCTCAACGCCCCCGTTGCCCTCAACGACGCCCGCCACGTACTTGTAATCCTCGCGCGAAAAGAGCGCCGCGCCCGTCGCGAGCGTCGCGCGAAAATCATCCGGCGCGCTCTCACACAGTTGCGCGAGACGCCCGCCGTCGTCGTCGCCGAAGAGAGGCGTCGTCCCGTCCGGTCGTGTGGCGTGCATCAAAAAATCGAGCAGCGCGCAGAGTTTTTCTTTCACAGACGCTTCGATTGTGTCGCCCGACACGCGCGCGAGAATCAGAAAGTGCGTGTAAAAATCCGTCGTGTAGCGATGATAGTAAGTCGTCTGCTCAAAGTATGTGCCGTCGGCGCGCACCTGACGCGCGAGTTCGTCGAGCAAGACGCGCCGCCCCGTCTCGCGCCAGCGTGCGGACGTGCGCAAAGCGGGCAGCGCCGTGCCGAGATAATAGAGGCCGAGCGCCTCGCCCGTGAGATGCGTGTTCGGGCTGAAGTAAGTTGAGAGATATGTCTCAAGGTGACGCGCATGGACGTGCAAATATTTCAGCGCGCGCAGGAAAAGCTCCGGCGTCAAATGCGGCGACTCGCGAAAAAAATGCAACGCCCAGAGCCAAGAGATTGCGCGGAACGCGACTTCCAGACTGCTCGCCCAGTTGATGCCCTGCTGCGGCGGATTCGCGTCCATCCACGCCGCGAGTTGCGAGGCGAACGCTGCGGCGTAGCGTTCATCACACGCCTGCCAGTAAGCACGCCCCAACACCATGAAGTGCTGGTGACGATTCAACTCCCACGTAATTTTTTTATCGCCTGCGACTTCCGGGTCGAGATAGTCGAGACGGCTCCAATGCGCGAGCGTGGTGCGCTTGCCCGACACGGGTTCGAGATGCCAGTCAACGGGCTGGCCGAAAGACACGTCGCGTAAACCTAACAAGTCGAAGCGATTCGCGATGATGTTGTCAGAGCGCGCGATTAACTTTGACGAAACGCGCGGAGAGATGCGTCGGCGCAGTTCAGCGCGCGTCGTTTCCGTGTCGTCGAAGGAAGCGAAGAAGGAGCCGCGTCCGGCGCGAAAGTGCGCGAGCAGAGTTTCGGCGGAGAGCGTCGCATCATTCATTCGACGCGCGTCAATGCGCTTGAAGAACGCGGCATCAGACGGCACGCGAGACAGCGCAGACCAGCCGCGCCGCCCGGCGTAGGCGTGAGCCGCCTGCGACGCGCGCACGCTTATCTCGCGCAGGCCACGGCCTTTCAGCTTCTTCAATTTCTTCAGCGTTCCGCTCATCTTTACTACAGGCTCTCCTGCTTCAAAGTCTCGCGCATCCGCTTCGTCGCGCGTGCGGGCGCGAGCAGACGTTCGTAGAGATCGTGCGTGCGTTCAAGCTGCGCCGCGCAGGTGAATTTTTCTTCGACGACGCGCCGCCCGCACGCGCCCATCTCTCGCGCGCGCTCCGGCTCGCGCAACAGCGAGACGAGACGCGCGGCCATCGCCTCATCATCGCCGGAAGAGACGATGTAGCCCGTCTCGCCTTCGACGACGACCTCGCGCGCGCCGCCCACGTCCGTCACCACGACGGGACGCGCGGCAGCCATGTATTCGAGAATCGAATTCGAGAAGCCCTCGGCCTTTGAACTCAGCACGCACACGTCCGAGGCGTGCATCAGGACGGCGAGACGCGAGCACAGGCCGGTGAAAAAAACTTCGCGCTCGATGTCAAGCCCGGCGGCGAAGAGGCGCAGGGAACTTTCAAGTCCGCCCTCGCCCGCGATGACGAATCTGGCTTCCGGCACTTCGTCGCGCACGCGCCGCGCCGCGCGCAGAAATGTCGGGTGATCCTTCACGTCGTGGCGCAAATTGGCGAGGATGGTGACGAAGCGCAAGCCTTCATCCGCCGGCAGGCCGAACGCGGCGCGTGCGTCTTCGCGCGTCATGCCGGCGGGCGGCACGACGCGGCTCGTGTCGAGGCCATTGTAGATGGTCACGATTTTTTCGTCGCGGATGCCTTCGGCGACTAGGTTGCGACGGACGGCCTCTGCGTTAGCGACGATGGCGTGCGCGAGCCGCAGCGCGCCGCGATGGACGAAGCTCTGCGCGGGCGTTCGCATCCCCGTCGTCTCGCGCTTCGACGCGATGCGCGCGGGTGTGCGCGCCAGCGTCGCCGCCATCATCCCGAAAATGTTACTGTAGAAATCGTGCGTGTGGATGTGTGTAAATTCATGCTCGCGTAAATATCCGGCGGCGCGTCTGAGTTGGACGGCCATGTTGAGATCGTAGAAATTGTTTAAGGGAAACTCCGCGATCTCGCCGAGTCCCATCCCGTCAACCTCAGCGCGCAAAGAACCCTCGCCGTCGAGACATGCGACGCGCACGTCGTAGCGTCCATCCTCGCGGAGCAGTCTCGTTAACTGCAACATCTGCCGCTCGGTTCCGCCCGACGTAAAACTGCTGACCAGTTGGAGTACCTTTCGTCTCAACTCTTTTTCACCCATCGGCGCGTCAGTTCCCGGCTCAACCGAAAAGCCTGCGCCGCCTCCTTAAACAATCTATCACAGTCAAATCACCCGCACTGTTGAGCGTGTGGACGCCGATTAAATCGCGCTCCCACTCCGGCAAAATCTTAGACACTTCCTCTTCACGAAATTCTTCGGGGCTGAGGCTGACGATTTTGTTGATGGAGATACCGTAACCGTAGCGACGCGAGCAATCCTGCGCCGGACGATGAAGCTCGCCGTGCCACTCGAAGAGGCGTCCGGCAGGGCGAGAGTTTCGCACGTCTGACTTGACGGGATTGTCGCGGTGCGGCGTCCACGCGCCGAGCGGAGTGTCCGCGCAGTACAAGTGCAACTCTTCCCAGTTGACGGACGCGCCTTCGGGTTGGATGGCGAGAAACATCCACCACTTGCCGCCGGACTCGCAGAGCGTGGCGTCCACAGGATTCGACAATCCTTCGAGCAACACTTTCTCCAACTCCCAGCGCGTGGGGAAATCATGGCTGCGGTACAACTCGACCGTCCCGTTCGCGCCGGTCTCAGGAATCATGTAACGCTCGCCCTGCCACTCGAAAACGAGCGGGTAGGAGAGATGATACGGCCTCTCCAAAACCTTGACAGCCGGCGCGGGCTGCTGCCCCTTGCGGCTGACCTCGATGACGGCGATGTGCCCCTTCTTTTCTGCATGGACGAACTCTTCGACAAAGATGTAGAAACGCCCACCGGCTTGAACCGGAAAAGGGTCAGCCCAGTAACGATCTTTCGGCGGGACGAGATGCTTGAACTTATAGAAAGTGTTGTTGGCGTCCGCCTCATGCGTCCTGAAGCGATAGGCCACTTCCCATTGCTCGTAAGAGAATGCTTTCTCCGCGAGACGGCGCGCGGCTCTGCCCGTGAGACGTGAGAAAAGCCGCAGCATCTCGGACTCGGTCGGCCTGCGATGGAGATGTTTCGAGTAAGGCGTGTAAGTTTCGCGGGAATGATTTCCGTCGAGGCTCAACGCGCCGTGATCATTCAGAGCGCGCAGGCGTCGCATCACGAAGGGCGCGGACTTCCAGTAGAAATGATTGTTGTTTTTCCTGACCGAAAACCTGTTCGTCGTCGGAGACCACGAGCGGCAAATGATTTTCCCGTTGTCCAATTCTTCGGTCAGCACTTGCAGGACGGAACCCGTCACCGGCTGGTCCCTCATCACTTCCCAGAAACCGGGCGGGCTGCCGCGATTCACGAGCGCGTCGCCGTGATGATAAGACCAGACGCCGTGCCGCGCGATGTCGAGCACGCGACCTTTGAGAATGCGGAAGCCGAAACGCAAGGCCACGTCGAGATCGCAGGCGCGAATCGCTTCCACGTCCTCATCTGCGAAGGTGTCCGTGTATTTCTCCGCGTGCGGCGTGATGCTCAACTGCGCGCAATGGTCGAGCAGATGCGCGACGCTGCGACGCTCGAAGGCGTCGGGGCTGGCCGACATGAAATGGTCGTCGAGTTTCGTGTAAAGCGCGTAGAGCAGATGCCCGCGATGGCCTCTCAACTTCTGCGCGACGTTCGTCTTCTTTTTTTGCCCTGACGATGAGGACGATGCGGTCGAGACGCTCGCGTTTTTGATGACGAGCGCGACCTCCGCAAAATCGGACGCGCAGATTTGCTCGATGATGCGACAGACCCAGAGCGGCTGCACGTCCGAGTCGAGCAAGAGGCCGATGCGTAAGCGTCTCTGTGAAGTGTTGCCGTCCATCATCGTTACCTTCGTTTCAGGAAATTTCAGCAGGCGTGCGAGGGCAGTTTCATCAATCTGAATTTCAACGCTACGAGGCGCAGGTTTCGAGCGGTTGCGTCTCGCCGTGAATGCGGTTAACGAGAGTGTCTGTCGTGGAACGATCCATGAAGGCGCGATGCCAGAGTTCGAGCATGAAGAGCGACCAGAGTTGCATCGAATGGTCGCGCCGCTCGCGCTCGTGCTCGTCGAAGAGGACAGCGACGTAAGCGGGGTTGAAGTAGCCGCGCGCAAGCGTGTGCGGGTCGGTCACAACTTCGCGGATGTGCTCGCGCAACTCTTCGTTAATCCATTGCTGGATGGGGACGCCGAAGCCCTGTTTGGGACGGTCGAGAATTTCATCGGGCACGAGTCCGCGCACGGCTCGCTTGAAAATGTGCTTCGTTTCCAATCCCTTCAACTTCATCGAGGCGGGGATGCGCGTGACGAACTCGATGAGTTTGTGATCGAGCAGAGGCACGCGCGCTTCGAGCGAGACGGCCATGCTCATGCGGTCAACTTTGGTCAGGATGTCGCCGGGCAGGTACGTCTTGCTGTCGAGATAGAGCAGGTGGTCGAGCGCATCATCCGTGCGAACGTTCGCCGCGTGGCGTCGAAATATTTTGACCGCGCCGTCCGCGTCCGCCAGTCGTCCCGTAAAATCCGGCGCGCAGAGCGAGCGTTTATTGAGCGTTGTAAACACCGACATGCTGTCTATGTAGCGATCAACGGAATCGAGCGCGACGTTGTTGATGAAGTTGCGACCCGGCGCGCCGTGCGGAAGCATACGTCCGAGCGGCTGCATCAATCCGCGCCGGATAAAGCGCGGCAGGCGCGCGAAATGCTTACGCTGGCGGTCAACGACGTAGCGCGTATAGCCGCCGAAGAGTTCATCGCCGCCATCGCCGGAGAGCACGACCTTGACGTGCTCGCGCGCGAGTTTCGAGACCATGTAAGTCGGGATGGCCGAAGAGTCCGCGAAAGGCTCGTCGAAGTGCCACGCGAGTTCGTCAACAATGCGGCAGATGTCGGGCGTGACGATGAATTCGTGATGGTCTGTGGCGAAATGCTTCGCTGCGACGCGCGCGTATTTCAACTCATCGAAGCTATCCTCGCGAAAGCCGATGGAGAAAGTTTTGACGGGGCGCGAACTGTGCCGCGCCATCAGGCCGACGATGGTAGAAGAGTCCACGCCACCGGAGAGAAACGCGCCGAGCGGCACATCCGCGACGAGCCGTATCCGCACCGCTTCATCGAGCAGCGCGCGCAGTTCTTCGATGTAGTCTTCTTCCGCGCGATTCTCCGTCGCCGGCTCGTATGTGAAATCCCAGTAACGCTCGCACTGCACGCGCTTGCCGTCGAAGGTCAGGTAATGTCCGGGCGGGAGTTTGTGTACGTCTTTGAAAATGCAGAGCGGGTCGGGCACGTAGCCGAAGGAGAGATAAGCGTCGAGCGCGTCGTAGTTCAATTCGCGACGAAACTCAGGGTGCTCGATGAGCGACTTCAATTCGGAGCCGAAGAGAAACGCGCCTGTCCGTGTCCGCGTGTAATAGAGAGGCTTTTTGCCGACGCGGTCGCGCGCGATGAAAAGTTTGCGCTCGCGCGCGTCCCAAATGGCGAACGCGAACATGCCGCGCAAAAACTCGACCGCGCGCTCGCCGTATTCCTCGTAAGCGTGGACGATGGTCTCGGTGTCCGAGTCAGTCTTGAACCTGTGCCCGCGCGCTTCGAGTTCGAGTTTCAGTTCGCGGTAGTTGTAAATCTCTCCGTTGAAGACGACCGTCAACGCCGCCGCGCCGTCGCAGCCCGACATCGGCTGATGCCCGCCCGCGAGATCAATGATGGAGAGGCGACGCATCCCGAGCGCGACGCCGTCTTCGACAAGCGTGCCTTCATCGTCCGGCCCGCGATGCGTAATCACGCGCAACATGCGCTCAAGCACGGCGCGACGCTCGGACGCATCCGTCAGGGTCTTGCTTTCGTCAACGAATCCGGCGATACCGCACATCAGTTCGATCCTCCGGCGGACGCAGTGGCGGCGTCCGTCGCCTGTGGCGGCGTTTGACGGCGCAGGCGACGCACGGGCACGCGACTCTGTAGAGTTTCAACTTTGCGGCGCACAAGGTCACGCTCGTCCGCGTCCGGCACTCTGAGCAACAAAATCAGCGCGAGATAGACGAGCGCGAAGGCCGAGCCGCAGACCGCGAGCGACCAGAACGGTTTTAAGTGCAGCACGACGAGCGAGCGCACGAGCGCCGTCGTGAGTCCGGCAACGGCAGATGCGGCGGCGATCTTCCACACATCTTTGAGCAGCGCGAAGTCGCGCGGCGCGAAGCCGATGACGCGCCCGAACTTGAGCGCGGTTACGGCGCGCTCGATTAAGTTGATGCTGACGACGACGGCGATAGCTCCGACGAGTCCGAAGCGCAGGACGCCGAACCAGAGCGCGAAGAGGAGCACGACGAAAAGCACGGCCCGCAGCTTGAGCATGAAGTAGCGATGCTCTGCGTAGGCGCGGATGACGGCGTCGAATTCGAGCAGCGAGAGCGGCAGCATCGTCAGGTTGATGGCGAAGACCGGCCAGCTATCGAGATACGCGGAAGTGAAAAGCACGGTGATGAATTCGCGCCCGACGACGATGAGCAGCGCGTAGAGCGGCAGATAGACGGCGGCGAGTTTTCGCATCGCGCGCGCGAGCAACTGCACGATCTCGCGCGTCTCATTACTCTTTTGCAGTTGGCTGACGCGCGGAATCATCACCGTGCTGACCGATTCGCGCAGCAGACCGACGAGCGGAAGTTGCGAGACGCCGATGGAATAGATGGCGAAGGTCGCGGCGTTGAAACGATTCGAGACGAAGTAGTTGTGCAAGTCCATCAGCAGCGTGTAGAGCAAGCCCGCCGCGCCGAACGGCATCGCATAAGCCGCTTGCGTCCGCAGCATTCCCCAATCGAAACTTTTCCAAAAATTGCGAAAGCGCGAGCGCAGATACCACACGAGCACGCTGGTCTGAATCAAGCCTTGAATGAGCGCGGCGTAGATGAGCGCGCGCACAGAATCGAACACAAGCGCGGCGGCGAGCATGAGCAGCGTCTTCGTCAACTGCGCCGAAACGATGAAGAGCGTGGCGAGTTTCATCTCGGAGTTCGCCACCGTCACGATCTCGATGAAAGAGGAAAAGAGCCAGAGCAAAATCACGACGCCGATGAGCGGCGCGTAAGAGACGAGGGCGGGGTCTTGAAAAATCTGCGAGAGCAGCGTCGGGCGCAGCACGAGCATCAGGCACGCCGCCGCGCCGACCATCAAACTGAAGAGCAGGATGTTGAAGACGACTTGCCCGCGCCGCTTGTCTTCATGCTCGCGCGGCAGGAAGTAGTACGCGCTCATGCCGAAGCCGAGCGGCAGGATGACGACCGCCGAATTGACGACGAGAAAGACCTGCTTGAAGTAACCGTACTCGGTCTGGCTGAGACGCCGCGTGAGCAGCACGGGCAGCGCGAACGCGCAGGCGAAGGCCACCGTCTTGGCCGACATCAGCCACATCGTGCGCGCCGTCAGCGAACTCGCTTTCTCAACATTTTGTGGTGTGGATTCGTTCATCAAAATAATGGACTCGACCGCTTGATCATCAACTCTGCAATGCGACGACTGAGAGCCTCAATCTCTCCGATGGCGAAATGCGCCTAACGATAATGTAGCAGGTAGTAAGCGAACTTCGCATATTCGCCCGCGACGAGCTTCCAGCCTCCCGGAGAGAGCCACCACGTCGCGAAAGCCGGCGTCTGCTCGCCCGGCGGCGCAGGCCAGACGCCGATCTCGACGCCGCTCTCTGTGAAGACGTGTCGAAACGTCCAGAGAGCGCGACGCGAGTGATAGCCGGAAGTCACGATGAGCAGCGAGCGGATGCCGCGCGCCGTCGCATAGTCGCGCACGGCGCACGCCTCTTCGTGCGTGCTTGAGAGCGGCGCGGGCAAAACTTCGACACTCCCGGCGGGGACGCCCGCGCGCCGCAACTCGTCATTCGCGCGCTCGTAGAAAAAAGGGTTGCGCTGTTCAATGTTCGACCAACCGCCCTGCTGCCCGTCATTCATCAGAACGATGCGCGGCGCGCGTCCTTCCTTAAACAATTCGGCGGCGGCGCGCGTGCGCTCTTGATAAGCCGCCGAGCCGCCGAGCACGACGAGCGCGTCCGCGTGCGGCAAGTCTGCCGCGACGACGAGCGCGCGCGCCGCCGCCCACGCCACGAGCGTCCACGCCGCGAGCGCGAGGAGAGCCACACGCCACCACCAACGCCGCGCGCCGCTTCTCTTTCGTCGTCCATCGCCGGACTTTTTCCGTCGCTCGCCGGACACTTTTTTGGTTAACCTCTCTTGTGAATTACAACGGCGGGCGTGCCGGCGGATTCGCGGATCGGCTCCCAGCGCGCGTAGCGTTCGCCGCGCGCGAATTTGTAAAAGGCCAGCACGGAGGCGAGATTGGCGAGCACGAAATACTGCGGCAACGCGAGCGGAGCGAAACGTACCCGCGCGCGCTCCAGCATCCAGGACAGAAACGCCGCGCCGTAAAATAAAATCTGCGCGAGCAGAACGAGACGGAAAAACAGAGACGTTATCATGTCGGTGGCCGCGTCGGTTGAAAGAACACCGAGCGTGGCGGAAGAAGCGAGCACGAGCAAGAGAAAGAGCGGCACGAGATAACGAAGAACTTTGTGCGAGAGAAGCTGCACGCCGTAAAAACCCGAGCGCAGTGGGTTGAGCATTCGACGATGACGTTTGAGATCGCCCATCGTCTGCGTGATGACGCGGACGCGCATCGGCAGTTCTTTGTCCGCGCGGCGGTTCGTCTCTTCCGTGCAGACGGCGTCCGGCTCATAGACGGCGCGCAAGCCCTGCTCGACCATCTTGGTAGCGATGATGAAGTCGCTGCACGCCTCGTGGTAGAGCGGCACGTAAGCGGCGCGGCGCACGGCGTAGAGGCAGCCGGAAACGCCGATGAGCGAGCAGGCGCGGCTCTCGTGTCGTTTGAGAAACGTCTCGTAGTTCCAGTAAGAGCGCGCCCCCTGCCCGACGTTCGTGTTCGCGGGGTCAACGTAAATCAGACGCCCGGCGACGCAACCGACCGTTGGGTCAGCGAAGTTCGGGACGAGCGCGCGCAGCACGTCACTCTGATAGAGCGTCGTGGCATCCGAGAAGAGAATAATTTCGCCGCGCGCTTCTTCGACGGCGAGATTTTGCGCGGCGGTCTTGCCGAGACGTTGCCCCTGTCGCACGAGCCGCACAGCGACGACACCGCCGTTGCTGCTGCGCGTCGCGAACTCGCGCGCGATTTCGTCCGTGCGGTCAGATGAACAGTCGGACGCGACGATCACTTCCAGCTTGCCGGGCGCGTAATCGAGCGCGAGCGTATTTTCCAGTTTCGCGGCGAGGTCGCGCTCCTCGTTGTAGGCGGTGATGATGACGCTGACCGACGGTTCTTCGCGCGCGTCTTTTTTAACCGGGCGCGGGCGGACGACACTGACGAGCCACACGACGAGCGCGTAGCCCGCGTAGGTGTAGGCGAGCGCAGCGACGCTCGACCAGAAAACGATTTCGGCGATCAACTCGACGCTCCTCATCGCACCACCTTCGAGAGAGGCATGAGCGGCTCGCGCCAGCCGCGCGCCTCTTCGTCTCCGTCTCCATTTTCCGCATCGAAGTTATCCATCACCACGCCTGCGATTGGCGCATCGCCAGTCTTCGTGGTGATGCTCGCAGACGACTCCGCCTCCAACGTCGCTTCGTAAATGCGGCGCAGGCAGACGGCGTAGCCCACGAGATAGTAGATGTACCATTGAAAAGCGACGGAGCCGAAAAAGCTGCTCACCATGTAAGCGGCGAGGCTCGCCTGCAAGCCGACCGAGAGATAATAGAAACGCGCGTGAGTGGCGCGCGCGTCGAGCGTCTCCTCTTCGATAAGTCGAAGCCGCTTGCGCGGCGTCAGCAGGAAGAGAACATAGACGACGCACGCCGCCATCCCCGTCTCCGCCGCGACCTGCGTGTAAGCGTTGTGGCTGACGTGTTCGCCTATCGAGACGATGTGGAAATTTCCCAGCCCGACGCCGAGGAATGGATGCCTGAGCGCGGTCTTGACGGAGACGATGAGCAACTCCTGTCGCGCAACTGACGAGCCGTTAGCGTCGAGACTCTTGTCGAGAATCGAGGCCATGCGCCCGGAATAATTACCCGGTGCGAAGGCGAAAGCAGCGATGAGCACGAAGACAGCGGCGACCATTACCGCCAGACGATTACGGCGTCCGAGTTTCCACGCCAGCACGAGCGCGCCGGCGGCCAGACCAAGAAAGCCGCCGCGCGAGAACGTCACCGCCAGCCCGCCGACCATGAGGACGGCGCAGGCCGCGTAGGCCAATTTCTTGTGCAGCCCGCGCGTGGCGAGAAAGAGCGCGACGGTGACCGGAATCATCGTCGCAAAATGCAGCGCGAGATCGTTCGGATTGCCGAAGATGCCGCTGATGACGCCCGTCACGCGATAACCGTCAACCGTCAATTTCCCGGAGCCGTAATCTCTGAGCGCGCCCACGCCCAGCACGCAACTCGCCGCCAGCACGAGTCCGATCAAGAGGCGCAGGCGTCGCTCCGTGCGTACCGTGTTGACGATGACGATAAAGATCGCGACGACTTTCAGAAACTCCATGAACGTGTCCCACGCCTCGCCGCGATTGATCGCGAGCGGCAGCGACAGCAAAGCGAAGGCGGCCAGCAAAAGTACGAGATTGACTTCGCGCGGTCGCGCGGTGAGCGTGCCTTCGAGGCTGACTTGCGTCGGGATGAAAATCAGAAGCGTTAGCAACGCCGCGTAAAACGCCGCGCTCGACTTCAGGAAAGAAAGCGCGGGAATCAATTCATACGGGCGAAAAAAAAGCAGCGTCGTGAAGAGAAACAGCCCCGCGAAACTGAGCGCGTGCCCGCGCTTGAGGGCGTGGCTGACTGCGGCGTCGTGGTCGCGATTTGAAGAAGATGATGCTTTCGAGCGTGTCGCTGAAACTTTGCGCGTGTGTGAGTCGGAAATTGATGCGCGCGAGTCTTGCGTCAACTCATCAATGGACGCGCGCGAGTCGCCCGTCAACTCGTCGAATGTTTCCGCTTCCGAAAAATTGTGTGGCTGAGATTGACGGGGCGGCCACTCGCCTTCGTCGCCCGCATGTTCCCGTCGGACGCCGCTGCGGCGCGTCGGAGGGACGACGGGTTCGTAGTCGAAGGCCGTTGGATGCGGTGGCTGCTTGTGCGGCACTGCGAATTGTCCTTCACTGACGCAGCCGTGAGAACTCGCGCGCCTTTATTTCAAACTGCGCGTGCTTGAGTGTCTGACGGCCAGGCAACTGGCGGAGACCGGGGGGCAATCCCGTCTCCGCCAATTGTACTCCGCATCCCGCGCGCGAAAAGTCCGAAGACTCGCGCGGGACGGCGATGGCGCGTGTCGCCTCGCTCCTCAAACAGCACACGCCGCACGAGAAGCGCGGCGGTGCTCTGAAAAAACTTGTGAACTGCAAAAACGGCGGCGGCTGTCTTACGCCGAAACGACATCTTCCTCGACGACCAGCATCCGCACGCGCTCGCGCAGTGCGACTTCAAAACGTCGCGCCTCTTCAACTTCGGAGAAGTTGAGCGCGCGCAACTGCTGCTCGATGCGCCGGCGATAGTCGCTGACGAGCGAGTCGGAGACGTTCAAGCGCGCGGCGGCGTCCAATTGCGTGATGTGATCCGGGCACAGATAACAAAACCAGAGCACGCCGAGCATCCGGTCGTACTGCTTCGTCTTGCCGCGCACGGTGGCGTGCAGTCCCTTCAAAAATTCGTCCACGTAACCGGCAGCGCCGTCCTCCGACTCGCGCCTGAGCAGAGACTGCTCTGGATTCTCGCGCCCGTCAACAGGCTCGAAACTCTTGCCGTCGTCGTCGCTGTCGTCGCCGCCGAGCGGCACGAGATAGATGTCCATCACGGGCAGGCGCGACATGACGAGGCTTCGCAGCGAACGCACGTCCACCGGCGAGTCGCAGGCTTCGAGTATCGAGACGATTAAATCTTCAAGGTCTGAATTGCTGATGATGATTTGCGAGTCGCCCGTGCAACCGACCATCCGCGTGTCGCGCTGGCGCACGGGAATCATGTGCGCTCGCTGTTCGAGTTCGTGCCCGCCGCGCCGCGATTTATCGTCGCGCCATTCGCTCAAGCCGTAGATGCGATCTACGAGTCGCCGGTGCGGTTCGTCTCCACTTGCCTGATTCTCGTTGCGTCCCTTGTTGTCCATGCGCCGGAAATTCGCGCTCGATTGAATGATGGTCGAGATGCGGCGCGCGAGACGATAAGATTCGGGGTGGCGTTTACGAAGTTCCGCCGTCAGCAGATTCGTCAGTTCGATCTGGCCGATTTCACATTCAATCTCCGCATCCGTCATCCCCGTGTCGAGGTAGTGTTGGAAACGCGATTTGGCGAGAAGCGTGACGAAGAGTTCCTGCGTCAGATCAACGTATGCGCTGCCGCGATCTCCTTCTTCGACGAGGAGACCCGCGCTGTGCGAGGCGCGCACGAGCGGGTGGTTGCTGACGAGCCGTTGCAGTTCCGTCCAGAGACGGCTGACGTCCGAGCGTCGAAGCGGTTCGACCCACGCGCCGGCGCTGCGCGGCGTGCGGTCGTGCGTGGTGGCCGCAGCGTGACGCTCAGTCAGGGGGTGTGACTTGTCTTCGGTGGCGCTCGTCATGGGATTGTTCAAACGATGTTCTTGGTCGGCAGAGATGGCAGACATGTTACTGGTATTTGTTCTTCAGGAGCAAGGTCGGAGGTTCGTTGAGTGTGGCTTGTGAGAAGGCTTGAAAAATATCGAGCAGCGGTGACGCTCCGTTCGCTCAAAGTTGAATGATGGCCTGCAAGGGGAATCCGCGTCGGAGCCGCAAAGGGGAATGTGCGCGGCCACCATGAAGGAGCGACAGCAGGTTGTGTTAAAGCTCTCCCTGCCGACTTCTAGACTCTAACAGCTTGCACGGAAATGAGCAACATCTTTTTACATTTTTCCTAAGCGATTGAAATATTTGAAGAAAGCGGCGTAAAAATGACTCTCGCGGCAAACAGAAGTGTGGAAAAGTGAGGGGATTGCACCTTTCACTTCCCATGTAGAAGCGAAGCGCTCAATAAGGGCTAACGGCTGAAGTGGTTCTTCGAGGCGATTTCTGTGCCCTAACCTTTGTTTCGCGCTATCCCCTTATTCGTCCGAACGGCGCTTCGTCAGAAAGACCCGTGCTCCCAAACTCGCGCGGCAAAATATGTAGGTCATCCAGATCATGGAGAGAGAACATGCGTTCTTCGAGCACAGCCAGATTTCATAAACTGCCGACGTGCCCCTCGACCGAAGCGCTTCGACTGCACAGCCTGACGACGGCGAAAGTCGGACGACGCGAACAGCAGCAAAGCTTCATCGCCACGCACCTCGCCGCGTGCGACTTCTGCGGGGCGGAGATGCAGTTGCTCTCCAAATTCCCGCCGCACGAATGCGCCGCGACGTTCGCGCCGTGCGAGATGCCGCTGCCGCTCAGACTGCTGGCGGAAGACTTGCTCGCCACGCCGTCATTCGAGCGCGCGCGATTCGCCGAAGCCATTTTTGAAATCGAGCGTCTGACTCTCACCGACGCCTGAGACCTAACTTTCCGGGCGACATCTTTCCGCACTTCAAGGCAATCCCCATCGCCAACACTCTCAAACGAGAGTTGCGTAACTGCGCGCGTGCAAGCGAGACTCAACCCGCTTGCACGCGCGCAACCATCCACCTAACCATCTTTCGTCGCCGTCGCCGCTCCATCGTAGAGTTCATCTATCACGGCTCCGTATTTTTCATCTATCACGCGCCGCTTCACTTTGAGCGTCGGCGTCAATTCTCCGCCGTCAATCGAAAACTCATCTGACAGCAGCGCGACGCGGCGCGGGCGCTCGTAGTCGGCGAGCGTCGAAGTCAACGCGGCGACTTCGCGCTGCACGAGTTTGACGGCAGCCGGGTTGCGCGCCCAGTTGACGCGCGATGTGTGTTCTTCCGTCTGCGGAGCGGGCAGCGCGGCGGCGAGCGCTTCCCAATCGGGCACGATGAGCGCGGCGGGCTGCTTGCGTCCCGCGCCGACGACGACCACTTGATTGACGAGCGCGCTCTGCTTAATCAAGCTCTCGATCAGTTGCGGCGCGATGTACTTGCCGTTCGACAACTTGAACAACTCCTTCTTGCGATCCGTGATGAACAGGCGGCCTTCGGCGTCGAGCCGTCCCACGTCGCCAGTCTTGAACCACCCGTCATCCGTGAACACGTCGCGCGTCTCGTCAGGCTTGTTGTAATAGCCGCGCATGACGTTTGGCCCGCGCAGCAGAATCTCGCCTTCGTGGTCGAGTTTGACTTCGATGCCGGGGAACGGCAGTCCGACGGAGCCGACGCGATTGTTCTCCGGACGATTGGCCGCGACGATGCACGTCTCGGTCATACCGTAGCCTTGAAGAATATTGACGCCCGCGCCGAGAAAGGCGTAGGAGAGCGCGGGCGAGAGCGACGCGCCGCCGGAGACGAAAAAGCGCAGGCGTCCGCCGACGCCCTCGCGCCACTTCGAGAAGACGAGACGCGAGGCGATTTCCTGCTTGATCTCCAGCAGCGGCGGCACGGGTTCGCGATTGTCTTTGAGTTTGGCGTAGTGTTGGCCGACGCCGAGCGCCCACATAAAAAGTTTCTCTTTGCGCCCGCCGGATGATGTGCCCTTGCTGACGATGCGGTGATAGACCTTCTCGAAGAGGCGCGGCACGGCGGTCATAATCGTCGGGCGCACTTCGCGCAGGTATTCGCCGACTTGATCGAACGACGCGGCGTAGTGGACGGAGACGCCGTTCCAGCAAAAAACGTAGAAGACCGTGCGCTCGAAAATGTGCGAGAGCGGCAGCACGGAGAGCGACACGTCGGTCGAGTGGATGGGCAGCGCGCTCGAAATCGCCAGCACGTTCGAGACGAAACTGCGATGCGTGAGCATGACGCCTTTCGGCTCGCCCGTCGTGCCCGAAGTGTAGATGATCGTCGCGAGGTCGTCCGCGCCGACTGCCTTCGACATACGCTCGAATGTTTCCGGCGAGGCGCGGTCGAGTTCCACGCCGTTCTGTTCCAGAGACATCAGCGAGAGCGCGCCGTCGTGCGCGTCCGCATCGTTGGTGTCGAAGAAGATGAGCGTCTCCAACGTCTCCACCGGGTCAATGCCGGGACGCGCGTGCTTGTAAACCCTGCGGCCTGAGACAAACAGCACACGCGCGCCGGAATCTTCGAGAATGTAACGCACCTGCTCTGGAGCCTGCGTCGTGTAGATGGGAACGTTGACCGCGCCGATGCTCAAAATCGCGAGGTCAACGACAGACCAGTCCGGGCGATTCTCCGACAGCAATGCGACGCGGTCGCCTTTTTTGATGCCGAGCGCGGACAGTCCCAGAGCGACGGCGCGCACGCGCTTGATGAAACCATCGCCGGAAATACGCAGCCAGTGCCCGTCAGATTTGAGATTGAAGGCGTCCGGCTTAGCGTAAGTCGCAAGCGCGGTCAGACACATCTCCGGCACGGTGGCCGGCATGTTCGTTGTCGTGTTGTGTTCAGACATAGAAGTGATGAGTGATAAGTGATAAGTAGTGATGAGCAAGAACAGCTTGCTCTCTCTTGTCGCTCATCAGTTCGCGGCGTCTTCCTGTTTCAAATCGCCGCGCTCGCATGTTGCTGATCGGGGGCGGCGTCTTCTCCTGCGTTCGAGCGACGGCGACGACGGCGACGCTTTTGACGATGCTGCGTGTCCGGTTCTTCGACGCGACTGCCCAGCGTGGCGAGCGCGGCGAGCAGGAGAAAGAGCAGCGCGTTGGCCGTCGTGTGGAGCGTGAAATCGAAGAAGCTATGGACGAGGACGCCCGCGCAACCGGCGAGCGCGCCGAGCGCGACACCGCGTCGGAACTTATCGTGCGTCGCCATCCGGCGAAAGGCCATGCGAAAGAGTGCGACGAGAAAGATGAGTCCGAGCGCGCCGGCGATGATGCCGCCGTCAGAGAGCGTTTGCAGGTAGTCGTTGTGCGCCTGTTCGAGACGATAGAGGCCGCTGCCTGTGTCGTAGCGCGGGTAGGCCGCGCTGAACGCGCCAAGGCCGACGCCCGCGAGCGGATGATCCTTGATGATCTCGATGGTTCCCTGCCAGAAATGCGTGCGTCCCGTCGTCGGGTCGTCGGCGTTGACGGTTCCGACGAAGCGGCTCAGTGATTCTTCGCCGCCGAAATATAGCACGAGCATGAAGACGGCGATCAACATCGCGAAGCCGAGTCCGGCGCGCGTGGCGGCAGAGCGCACGCGCGAGCCTGTCGTCGCCTCATCTTCTCTGTCGCCGCTACCGCGCTTGAGCTTGAAGCTGGCCGTAATGAGAAAAAGAAACAGAATCTCCGCGCACATGCTGAGGATGCCGCCGCGCGAGTTCGTCAAGACCAGCCCGATGCACATCAGCACAGTGGCGAAGGCATAGAGCGGCACGCGGTCGCGCTCTACCGCGCCCGCAAACAGCAGGCCGAGCGGGAGCGCGAGCACGAGTTCCATGTAGCCCGCGAAGTGATGGCGATTGACGAAGGGGCCGAACGGTTGCGCCTGCTTCGGCTCGCGCAGCCAGTAGATGACGTAAGGGTTGAGGAAGTGCTGCATCAAACCGAAGAGCGCGAGCACGAAGCCGAAGACGATGATGGTGCGGACGACGATTCGCAGTCGTTTCGGCGTGTCTATGAAGGCGAGCGCCGCAGCGAAGTAAACGAAAAGCGCGAGCAGTTGAATCAACACGACGCGCGTCGCGTATGGATCGAACGAGAAACTCCGCACCGTCTCCAGAGGCAGAAGTCCCGCGCCGATCTCGCCTGAGATGCGCGCGCCGATGGGCAGCAGTTGGGCGAAGCCGAGAATGATGAAGCCCGCAAGCGGCAGTTGCAAGAGATTGCGGCTGAAACGAAGCCCGCGCGCGCGCCATGCGTCCATCATCCAGAGCGCGACGACGAGCGCGGCTCCGCCCTGAAAAATCGCGAGCGACCATGCGTGTACCGTGCCGAAGGCGAGCGCGGAAGCCACGACGGCGAGACAGATGATGAGAATGATGAAGCGGCTCCACAGAGTGCGCGCCGGGTCGGCGACGCCGCCCGCAACGGACGACGATAATGGCGGCGTCGTCGTCAGTGGCGACAGGTGCGCCGGCGCGTTCGTCATCGTCGTCGCTTCGTCAGCGCGCGTTGGCGCGGGGCGCTGTGGTTGTTCGCTGGAGGTCGAAATCGTCATACCAGACTTTCCCGAGAATCGGGCACGTATTGTCGGCGCAACCGGCGCGGTCAAGTCGCAGCACGACGGCTTCGGCGCGCGGCGGTGTAGTAAATTCGACGGACATTTGTTGCCAATCGCTCGTGCCGTTGGCGAGCGGGGCGGTGGAGGCCAGCGCGTTGTTGATGTCTGCGCCGTCGAGCACAACGAGGATGGGCGTGCTCGCGCTCCGCAAATCCTCCGTCCGCACGTAAAAACTGAGACGATAGCGAGTCGCCGGCTCGACGACGACGAGTTGCGCGATGTTCCTGAACTCGAACTGCGCGGGAGCGTTGAAGATGATTCGCAGAGAGCGTTTGCCGCTGTGCGCGACGCGCGCGTCGAGCGCGACCTGCGCCTGCGGCAGAGGCGCGATCTGCCAGTCGAAGAATTTTTTGCCAGCCGCGCCGATGTCCGACTCGAAGCCGCCGTTAGTAATCTTTTCGGCGGCGGTCTCCGACGGCGCGACTAATCCGATTTCAAGCGAAATCTGCAAGGCGTCGTGATAACGCTTCGCCGCGTGGAGCGCCTGCGCCAGCGGCTCGCCCGTCGCCGCGTTCTCTTTTTTCTCCGTCTCGCTTAAAGACGACCACAGCTTGAGGCTGTCATCGAGACGCCCTCGATTGATGAGCACGGTCGTCAACTGCGCGCGTGCGACGGGCGTGTTGCCCACCGTCTTGATGACCAGCGCCATGTCCTGCCCGAAGACCTGCCACGCGAGATTGAAGACCTGCGGCCTGTAGGTCGGGTCGGCGTCCGCCGCGCGCCGCAACTCCGCGAAAGCTTCGTCCGTCTGCCCCGCGCGCAGCAGTGTGTTGCCGAGATGCCAGCGCGGCTGCGCGTAAGAGGGCGCGAGTTCGACGGTGTGACGCAGGGCGCGGATGCCGCCGTCCAAATCCCCGGACGAGGCGCGTGCGCGTCCCACTTCCAACCAGATCAGCCAATCGTTGGGCGCGAGCGCCGCCGCACGCTTGTATTCTTCAAGCGCGAGCGAGACCTCATCCGGCTCGAAACTGACGCGATGCAGTCGCGCCAGATTCAGGTGCGACTGCGGGTCGCGCGGCGCGAGCCTGACCGCCGCCGCCGCCGTCTCGAAGTCCTGCGCGGACTCCGCCATCGTCGCGCCCATCAACCAGCGCACCGCGTACCACGAAGCCACGAGCGCGACGACGGCGACGAGCACGAGAGGCGCGCGCTTCCACATCGCGCCCATGTTGATGATGGTCAGTTGATCAGACATGAGTTAAAGAAGCCAGTAGCCAGTAGTAAGTAGAATTTTGTTGATGATGAATCATTGGTTGGCGGCGAGCAGGGCGCGCATGTAGCTTTCGAGCATTTTGCTGACCTCTTCTGATGATTTTATCAATGCTTCAGAGTCGCCGTAGTTCAGGTCTCTGGCGAGGATGAAATAGTACCTGCATTCTTCGAGAGACGCCTGCGCGATATTGTAAAAGCGAACTTTGTCTGCGTGGCCTCGCCGCTTGAATCCTTCTGCGAAGTTCGCCGGAACAGAGACTGCCGCGCGTCTCAACTGTGAAGTCAGGCCGAATAATTCCTGTTTCGGGAACGACTCCGTAAATCGGTACACGGCCAACACCCAAGCGTGCGCCTTACGCCATACTTCCACATCCTCGAACGACCTCGCCGTCATAAACTGTATTCTTAACTACTGGCTACTGGCTACTATCTACTAACTACTGCTTTTCAATACTCGTGACCGACGAGTTCGATTTCAATTCGCATACGCTTGAGCGTGACGTGTTGCTCCTCGCAGTCGCGGAGAATTTCTTTGAGACGGTCTTCCGTAATGTTGGCGCTGGAGATGAGTACTTCCTGTACGCGCTGGTCTTCGCAGATGCGGCGCAAGTTTCCGTTGCCGCCGAAGACGCGCAGGCCGTGAATAAACTTGCCTTTCTTGAGCGGGTCGTCGTCCACGAAACCGACGGGCGTCAGTTGCAGCTTTTGATTGTTACGCATTTCGCGCAGCAGCAACTCGCCGCCGTCGCCCGCGCCGTAGATGAGCACGCGACGCCCGTCCGCCGCGCCCGCCGGCATCATCTGTCGGAAGAGACGAAAGGCCGTCCGGCTCGCGGCCAGCATGAGAAAAAGTATCATCGCGTCGAGCACGAAGACGGCGCGCGAGAAACCCTCGAAGCGGAAAGCGAAGAGGAGCGCGAGCACGCTCCCGACCGTTCCGGCGACGACCGCTTTGACGTAAGCCAGCAAGTTGTCAATGCTGATGTAACGCCAGATGCCTCGATAGACGCCCGCCGCGAGCAGCGCGAACATCTTGACGAAGAGCAGGACGGGAATCGTCCGTATGAAGAGTTGCCACACGCCCGGCTCCCACGTCGAGCCGAAGATGAGTGTGTAGGAACTGTAGTAAGCGAGGATGATGAGCGCGACATCAAGCATGACCTCGAAGATGCGCCGCTTGTACGAAAGGTCAACGAGGAAAGAGACGACCACGCCCTCGCGCGCCGCCGCCACCTCCGACTCGTCATAGACTTTGACGCCGGCCAGATACACGCCGATGAGGACGAGCACGACCGTAAACGCAAGGATCAGCGCGAGGCTCGTGTGCAGGGACGACTCGCGCATCATCAACGCCAGCACGCCTGATGCCGCCGCGAAACCGTAGAGCATCCACACCGCGCGCCGCTCCGAGAGTCCGAGCGCGACGAGACGGTGCGAAGCGTGGTCGCGTCCGCCCGTGCTGACCGAGCGGCCTGAAAGTTTGCGGACGACCGTCACGAGCGTCGTGTCGAAAATCGGGATGAAGAGGACAAGCACGGGCACGGCGACGACGACGAGGAAGCTGCGCCCGCGCCCGCCCGCCGTCGAGAGCAGCGCGGAGCCGGCGAGAAAAAATCCGACGAACATCGAGCCGGCGTCGCCCATAAAAATCGTCGCCGGGTTCGAGTTATAGACGAGAAATCCGAGCAGGGCGGCGGCGAAGACGGCGAGCGTCAGAGCCTCCGTCATCTGCCCGTTGATGGCGAGATTGGCGGCGATGAAGACGGCGGCGATGGCGGCGATGCCTGCCGCGAGTCCGTCCATGTTGTCGAGCAGATTGATGGCGTTCGTGATGCCGATGAGCCAGAAGATCGTCACCGCCATGTTGAGCGAGGGAGACCCGCTCCACGGCAAACTCAAACCGAAGTAGATGATGACCGCCGCGCCCATCACCTGCCCGATGAGTTTCTGGTAAGGCTTGATGTGCAGGATGTCGTCGAGCAATCCGACGGCGAAGAGGAACGTGCTCGCGAACAGCACGACCCAACCGCTCTGCGTGCGCGGGACGAACGCGACATACGACACGACGACGGCGAGGAAAATCGCCACGCCGCCCAACATCGCCGTCGGCTGCTTGTGCCAGCGGTCGGCCTTCGGCGTCGCCACCATCCCGTAACGACGCGCCAGAGCGCGCACCGCCGGCGTCAACGCCAGCGACAGCGCGAGCGACACAACGACGGGCACAAGATAGCTACTCTCGAACAACATGACTTTTAGAATGACCGGACGGTTTTGGTCAGGATTGCGTGAGAAAAACTATAAGATGCGGTGGGAGAAATCAAGCGCGCAGTGAATTTCGTGTTAGGAGCATATGGTTAAATCAAACAGTCAAAAGAAATATCATAGACAGTCGCGCTAAACTACTTTTTTGCTGAGAGACTGCTCCTGACATATGCTCTCAACCGCTTAGTCAGATCAGGGCCTCTTGCAACTGAGGCGTTTGCTCCTAACGCTTGATACATCTTCCACACGCGCTTGAAGCAATCATTCAAAAGGGTCTCTTCAATATCCTCAACGTTTACGCGCATCAACTTGTCGGGAGAAGGGTCAACTTCTTGAGTTAGTCGGCAAGCTAAAAGTGATGCAACATAGAATTTCACGTCTATCTTTTCATTTCGTTCTATCTCTAGCGAATCCACGAAATCTTTAACTCGCTGCATCATTAGAACGCACGTTAAGTAGATTCCCAGCGGGAATCTATCTCTACCAAATAGGCGATCATATTTTTCATCATCTTTTACATAATCTGAGGGCCGTCCACGCGCATCGTCAGGCCGTTGCAAAAGAATGGAAACAAGTGCTTGCAGTAGCTCAGGCACACTAACAATCTTAGAGATAGGCGTGCCCTTATCTTTATAGAATCCCTTTCGACGGTCGTAATAGAGACCATATTGCTTGAATAATTCTTCTATCTGACGATGAATCGGATCAGTCGCCCGCAGTGATGCTTTTTGCATTCTGGTTTGACTGTTTGTTGCCTTGATGATTGCGTCTTGCGCGGCGGCATCTGTTGTTTCAATAACTTTAACGAGTATGGCACGCTCGTCTGTAGAAGTGGGAAAATCGGAAAAGTATCCAAATATCTCACGCGATGTTTGGAGGCCATTAACGATTTGTGGGTCTTCAAGGCTTAAGCTTCTGGCTCCCACGTTATCTGCTTTTGAGGCAATGATCGTTACGCCGTTGTTTAGTAGCCAGAAGTTCATTTGCTCGTCTGAGTTTAGCGTCTCCCGAATTTCTTTATTGACCGGCGTGCTCTGCTGATACGCCCTGACGTTCGCTTCAAAGATACGGTCTTCTATGTTGCCATATTCATTGCAGATGAATTTATAATAATCCCGTAATTTCACTAGACCGACATATCCTTCTTCCGTCTGCATCGGAGGCCACGACCAATTGAGCAACCGCGCCTTTGGCTGGCGACGACTAACCTGCCCTAGAAGGGCCTGAAGATTGATGAAGTTAAAATTACACTGCGCTCTGTTCAAGTGTCTGCTGACTTTCTCTTTCACCATTTCAGCCGCGCTCACAGCATTCGGGTGTGGCCCCCTCTCGTCAGCTTTATTGATGTAATAAAAGTCAACATTAACGCTGGGGAAGCCACCTGCTATAAGGCGGTACTTTTCTTTGAATATCCGCATGATCTCAAGCAAGCGCGGATGATATTTAGAAGTGAGAGACTCGACTCCGCAAGAAAGGTCTAACAGGTCATCAGCAAAGAAAACCATCTTTTGAGTCTCGTTTACTTTGAAACCATCTTTACCGCCTTTTACTTGTATGATTATCAAATGAGCAGTTGATGTGTTTTTGTGGTCAACATCGCTGTCGTCCCGAACCAACATGGCCCGATTGATGAGGAAATAGATTGCATCAACACCACCATCATCTGATCCATCGGTGATGCCATAGTTGATTTCCTCATCCGACAAGTCGAAGGGTTTCATAAACTGCTCAACGCAATAATACAGAAAAGGGTCAACAGTGAGTCCCGCAGCACGCTCCTGCTTCCAGTTCTCGAAACTAGCCTCAAGAGTAACTTGATCGTTGTAACTCATCTTAGTGGCCTTCCTTATGGACACACTTTCCGCGATGTCAATTTAGGGGCTAGAGTAGTTAAGCACAATTTGAGAGGCGCTAAACTACTGAGATGGA
>CAXSFM010000024.1:0-61864 GCA_964236735.1 uncultured Pyrinomonadaceae bacterium | reverse complement strand
CGTTATCCAATCAACTTGATTGACGCCGTCTCTTCTCTGATTTAGACAGTCCCCTTTAGCCCCTTTCCTTGACACTACTTACCGCGCGCGGCTATCATCTTCGTTTTCCGCAAGAGGGCGGAACTACGCCTATCTGCACTGTGAGAGTATGTTCGAGTCTCTATCCGACAAGCTGAAACGGACGCTGAAGAATCTGCGCGGCGAGGGCGTCTTGAAGCCTGAGCATGTGGACGCGGCTCTGCGCGAGATTCGTCTCGCGCTGCTTGAAGCGGACGTGAACTTTAAGGTCGCCAAAGACTTTATCGCTTCGGTCAAGGAAAAGGCCGAAGGGCAGCAGGTCTGGCAAGAACTGAAACCCTCCGAGCAGGTCGTCAAGATCGTCTATGACGAACTCGTCGAACTCCTGGGCGGCACGTCCTCGCGCCTCGTCTTTACGAAGACGATTCCGAACGTCGTGATGATCGTCGGGCTGCAAGGATCGGGCAAGACGACCTCGACGGGCAAGATCGCGCTCTGGCTCTCGAAGAATCAGGATCGCAAGCCGCTTCTGGTTTCCACGGACGTGAATCGCCCGGCGGCGCGCGAGCAGTTGAAAGTCATCGCGAAGGCGACGGGGCAGGCGATCTTTGAAAAGCCGGAATCGAACGATCCTGTGGAACTCGCGCGCGAGGCTTACAAGCACGCGCAGCAGACCGGCTACGACACGCTCCTGATTGACACCGCCGGACGCCTCCACATTGACGACGAGTTGATGAACGAACTCGTCCGCATCAAGGCTGAGACGAAGCCGATGGAAATCCTCTTCGTCGCCGATGCCATGACGGGACAGGATGCGGTTCGCTCGGCGGAAGAGTTTCACCGGCAGGTCGGCATCACCGGTGTCGTGCTGACCAAGATGGACGGCGATGCGCGCGGCGGCGCGGCGCTCTCGATCAAACAAGTGATTGGGCAACCCGTCAAGTTCGTCGGCGTCGGCGAAAAGTACGACGCGCTGGAGCCGTTTTATCCAGACCGCATCAGCCAGCGCATCCTCGGCATGGGCGACGTGCTGTCGCTCATCGAAGAGGTGCAGTCGAAGGTTGACCAGTCGGAAGCCGAAGCGCAGATCAAGAAGTTGCAGAAGAACGAGTTCACGCTCGAAGACTTTCGCAACCAGTTGCGGCAGGTGAAAAAGCTCGGCTCGTTCTCGAAGATTATGAAGCTGCTGCCCGACCAGTTGCTCGGCGGCATGGGAATGCCCGACCTCGACGAAGAGCAGACCGCGCAGATGGAGAAAGAGTTGAGGCGCACAGAGGCGATTATTGATTCGATGACCGCCGTCGAGCGCAACGACCATCGCATCCTCAACGCCAATCGCCGGCGGCGCATCGCGCGCGGCTCAGGCACGAACGTCGCGGAAGTCAACGCGCTGATTAAGCAGTACGTTGACATGCGACAGATGATGCGCCAGCTTTCCGGCTCCGGCATGTTTGGCGGCGGCGGAAATAGCAACGGCGGCGGCGGCATCAAAGGCCGCATGATGCGTAAGATGTCCGGCATGATGGGAATGCCCGACATGAGCGCGTTGATGGGCGGTGGTGGTGGCGAAGGCAATGGTGACATGGGCGGTCTGGCAGGAATGCCCGGTGCGCCGTCAGGTCGCAAGAAGTTGAAGAAGAAACCACGGCACAAAAAGAAACGATAGCAGTGACGAGTGACAAGTGACGGGTGACAAGCAAAACAAATTGTCTTCCTCTCGTCACTTGCCACTCGTCACTTGTCACTGCTTTTGGAGGTTTGAATGTTAGCAATCAGATTAATGAGAATGGGCGCGAAGAAGAGACCTTCGTATCGCGTCATCGTCAAAGAAAAGCTGTCGAAGCGCGACGGCGCATACGAGGAGAACGTCGGGTTCTACGATCCGACGCGCAGCCCCGCCGAAGTGCGTCTCGACATGGATCGCGTCAACTACTGGATCGGCAAGGGCGCGCAACCGACCGACACCGTGCGCCAGTTGATACGCCAGCAGGCGCGTACGCAGCAGGCCGCGCCGGCCACAGCGGAAGCCTAGTTCAAGGTTTCAAAAGTTCACAGTCAAAAGTGGCTTGTGAACTTTGAACCTTAAACTTTGAACTTTGAACTCACGATGATGAAAGAAGCCGTCGAGTTAATCGTCAGAGCGCTTGTGCAGGACGCCGAGTCGGTGGACGTGCGCGAGATCGAGCGCGACCGCACGACGACGATCATTGAATTGCGCGTGGCGCAGACCGACATGGGCAAAGTCATCGGACGGCAGGGACGAACCGTTAAGGCGCTCCGCTCGTTGCTGCACGCGGCGGGCGTCAAGCACAATCGTCGCTACGTGCTCGACATCGTCGAATGAGAAGCGGTCGGCGAGAGAGTGTTGTTGGCGGCGTGAAAAAGTCGTCTGCCAGAGGTGAAGACCTCGCGCAGGTCGAGTTGATCGCCATCGCGCGCATCGTGAAAGTGCGAGGCATCCGAGGCGAAGTCGCCGCCGTGCTTCTGACGGATTTTCCCGAACGCTTCGATAAACTCGCAGAAGTCATCGCCATCAACCGCACGGGCGAACGCAGCGTGTTGACGCTGGAAAATCACTGGTTTCACGGCGGGCGCGTGATTTTGAAAATTGATAATTACGACACGCCGGAAGCGTCCGCCGTGCTCGTCGGTCTGGAATTGACAGTGCCGGAGACGGATGCCGTCGAGTTGGAAGCGGGCGAGTTTTACGACTGGCATCTCGCCGGTTGTCTCGCCGAAAGCGTGGACGGGACGATGCTCGGCACGGTGCGCGAAGTGCTTCATCTCGGCGGCGACGCGCCACTGCTCGTCATCGTCGGCGAGAGCGGCAGAGAGCAACTCGTCCCGTTCGCCGAAAGTATCTGCGTCGAGATTGACACCGGGCGCAAGCTGATTCGCGTGGACGCGCCGGAAGGATTGTTGGAATTATAGATGTCAGAGGCTGGAGGTTAGAGGTCGGTGACGACACATGACTTGACTGACCACTGACCACTGACCACTAATCACTGTGGTCATGCGTTTCGACATCATCACGATTTTCCCGGAGTTCTTCGGCGCGGTCTTTGATTACGGCATTGTGCGGAGGGCGCGCGCCGCCGGGTTGGTCGAAATTACGGCGCACGATTTGCGCGCTTGGACGAAGGATAAGCACAAGATTGTTGACGACCGGCCATTTGGCGGCGGCGACGGGATGGTGCTGAAACCGGAGCCGATCTTTGAAGCGGTGGAAGAGTTGACGGGCGAGGCGGCAGCAGCAGGCGACTCTGCCGGGTTGAGAGCGACGGGAAAGCGCGTCGTACTTTTGTCGCCGCAGGGTCGCGTGTTGACGCAAGAGTTGGCGGCGGAAATCGCGCGGTGCGAGCATGTCGTCGTCATCTGCGGACGTTACGAAGGCGTTGACGAGCGCGTCGCAGATCATCTCGTGACGGATGAAATTTCCATCGGAGATTACGTCTTATCGGGCGGCGAGCCGGCTGCCGTCGTCCTCGTTGATGCAATCGTGAGGCTGATACCCGGCGCGCTCGGCAGCGAGACATCCGCCGTCAACGAGTCGTTCTCGGAAGGCTTGCTCGACTTTCCGCATTACACGCGCCCGCCGGAATTTCGCGGCCTGCGCGTGCCGGAACTTTTGCTCGGCGGCAACCACGCAGAGATCGCGCGCTGGCGTCGTCGCGCTGCGCTTCGCAAGACACGTCGCAATCGTCCAGACCTGCTCGCACGCGCGAACTTGAGCGAAGCAGAGCGCGACGAGTTGAATCACGGTGAAGACTGAAAATAGATTTAGAGTTTAGATTTACAGGGCGGCTGGCAAATAGCATCCAACTATCAGTTAAAAAACTAAAAGCTGGTCGCTGAATGCTGACCGCTCCGAAGAGGTGAAATTATGAATCGCTTGGACAGTGTAGATAGTACGCAGTTACGCACGGACATCCCCAGCTTCAAGCCGGGCGACACGGTGCGCGTGTTCGTTAACATCCGCGAGTCGGAGACGAAAGTTCGCCAGCAGGCTTTTGAAGGCGTCGTCATCGCGCGCAAGAACGGCGGCGTGCGCGAGACCGTGACGGTCAGGAAGACGAGTTTCGGCATCGGTGTCGAGCGCATTTTCCCGCTGCACGCGCCCGTCATTCATCACATAGACGTGATTCGACGAGGCCGCGTGCGTCGCGCCAAGCTTTATTACCTGCGTAACCTGCGCGGCAAGGCGGCGCGTATCCGCGAACTCGACACGCGCAACGCCGACCGTGCCAGAGCGGCGACGGCTGCGGCGGCGAATACCAAGAGCGGCAAGTAGCAGAAAGACGGTGATAAGTAATAAGTGATGAGTGATAAGGAAGAAGAGACTGCCTTTAACTCATCACTTATTACTTATCACTATCACTGCGTTCGTATGAAACGTGTCTCGGCCATCTGCACGACGTTCGAGGATGAAGCGCGCGGGCGCGGGCATCGTTTCATCGCCGGAGTGGATGAAGTCGGGCGTGGCGCGCTGGCGGGGCCGGTGGTGGTGGCGGCGTTGATTCTCGACCCGCAGGCGACGCTGCCCGAAGGTCTCGACGACTCGAAGAAGTTGACCGCCTTGCAGCGCGAGCGCATCGCCGAAGAGTTGCGCGCGAGCGCCATCTGCTACGCCGTCGGACTCGTTTCGCCGGAAGAGATAGACCGCACGAATATTTTGATCGCCACACGGCGCGCGATGGTTGAGGCAATCGAGCAACTCAACCCGCGCGCCGATTTTCTTTTGATAGACGCGCTACAACTGCGCGAGTGTACGCATCCGCAGCGCGCCATCATCGGCGGCGACGCGATTTCAGCTTCCATCGCGGCGGCCTCCGTCGTCGCGAAAGTGTACCGCGACAGGTTGATGAGAGACTACGACGCCATTTATCCTGTCTATGGTTTCGCCAGACACGTCGGCTACGGCACGCGCCATCATCTCGAAGCTCTGCGCGCGCACGGAGCGTCCCCGATTCATCGCCGCAGTTTTCGCGGCGTGCTTCCCGCCGAATAAATCAACGAATTATTTATGAGCATCTCGCAGGCGACATCAACGGAAATAGAAACCGAGCGGACGCGCCTGCGACTCTTTACGCTCGAAGACCTCGACGATTTACAACGTATCTTCACAGACCCGGATGTCGTCCGGCACATCGGGGCAGGGCTACCGCTTTCGAGAGACGAAACCGAAGTCGCGCTCAAAAGTATCATCGCGCACTGGGAACGACAGGGCATCGGCAGATGGGCGGTCGAGCACAAGGAGAGCGCGAAGCTCATCGGATTCGCCGGCATCCGGCTGCTCGAAGGCACGCCCGAAGTGGTCTATCTGCTCGACAAGCCGTACTGGGGGCAGGGACTCGCCACAGAGATCGGCGCGGCGTGTCTTGATTTTGGTTTTCGCGTGCGCGAATACGAGCGCATCGTGGCCGTCACGAAACCGCCGAACGTCGCCTCGCAGCGCGTCCTGCAAAAGCTCGGCATGAAGTACGTGGGCGAGGCTTGCTACTACACTTACGACGTGGTGCAGTACGCATTGTCGCGCGACGAATACGAAAGGCGAGTGATGAGTGATGAGTGATAAGTGATAAGAGAAAGCAAGAGGCTCTTTCTCATCACTCATCACTCATCACTTATCACTCATTTTGCTTTGCACATCGCGATAGACGCTCATTCGGTCGGCACGGGTCTCGCTGGCAACGAAACTTACGCCGCCAATCTCATCGAGGCGTTGGCGGAAGTTGACGCGACGAATCGCTACACGCTCTACGTCACGAAGCGGGAAGCGGTCGAGCGTTTCATGGGGCGTTGGCCGCATGTGCGCGTGCGCCGGACGCTGCCGCACACGCCGCTTGTCCGCATCCCAGTCACGTTGAGCGCAGAGTTGCGACGACGCCCCGTTGACCTGCTGCATGTGCAGTACACCGCGCCGCCTTTCGCGCCGTGTCCGGTCGTTGCCACCATTCACGATCTTTCATTCGAGCATCTGCCTGACGCCTTCAAACGCCGGAGTTGGATGCAACTGCGCTTAACCGTGCGGCGGACGGCGCGCGCGGCGGCGCACATCATCACGCCCTCTGAATTCACGAGACAGGACATCATCAAATCTTACGGCATCTCGAAGGAGCGCGTGTCGGTCGTCAAACTGGCCGCTTCTGCGTTGTTCAAGCCTGCAAGCGCGGAGGAAGTCGAGCGCGTGCGTCGTCGCTACGGCATCACGCGCGACTACATACTGGCCGTCGGCTCTATCCATCCGAGGAAGAATCTCGCGCGTCTCGTCGCGGCTTACGCGGACTTGCGCCGCACGCTTTCTAGCGATAAGCTGCCGCAACTTGTCCTCGTCGGAAAACAGGCGTGGCTCTACGGACAGACGCTGAGGGCGATTGAAAAACAAAATGTCAGCGGCTCGACACTGATGACGGGCTATGTCTCGGACGAAGATTTACCGGCGCTCTACACCGGCGCGCTGTGTTTCGTTTATCCGTCATATTTTGAAGGCTTCGGGCTGCCCCCGCTCGAAGCGATGCAATGCGGCGCGCCCGTCATCACGGGCAATCTGACGAGCCTGCCGGAAGTCGTCGGCGACGCCGGCCTGCTCTTCGACCCGTTCGACACAGACGCGCTCCGGCACACCCTCAACAGAGTAATTGACAACGCGGACTTGCGCGCCGAACTGCGCGGCAGAGGCATGGCGCGCGCGCGCCTCTTCAGTTGGCACGAGACGGCGCGACAGACCTTGCGGATTTACGAACAAACCAGAGGAGGAGTGATGAGTGATCAGTGATCAGTGATCAGTAAAAGCAAACTGTCTTTACTCATCACTTATCACTTATCACTCATCACTGAGTTTGATGCGTATCGCGATTCTGGGAACGAGAGGGGTTCCAGCCAGCTACGGCGGGTTTGAGACTTTCGCCGAACAGCTTTCCACGCGCCTCGTCGCACGCGGCCACGACGTGACCGTCTATTGCCGCTCGCATTACGTGAGCCCGCGCCAACTTGAATTCAAGGGCGTGCGGCTCAAAGTTCTCCCCACCATTCGCCACAAATATTTCGATACGGTCGTTCACGCTTTTCTCTCTTCGCTGCACGCCGCAAGTATCGGACGTTTCGACGCCGCGCTCGTTTGCAACGCCGCCAACGCCCCCATCGCGCCCATCCTGCGCGCGTCGGGCACGCCCGTCGCCATCAACGTGGATGGACTCGAACACAAGCGTCGCAAGTGGAACTGGATCGGGCGCAACTACTATCGCATGGCCGAGCGTTTCGCCGTCTGGCTGCCGAACGAGACGGTGACGGACGCGCGCGTGATTCAGGAATATTATCAGGCCAAGTATCGCGCCTCTTCGACGATGATCGCCTACGGCGCGGAGGTCGAGCGCAGGCTTGACCGCGCGGGCGTGCGTCAATGGGGCGTCGAGCCGAACCGCTACGTGCTCTACGTCTCACGGCTTGAGCCTGAGAACAACGCGCAGATGGTCATCGAAGCGTTCAAGCGCGTGCGAACGCCGCATCGTCTCTTGGTCGTCGGCGATGCGCCCTACGCGCGCGAGTACATCGAGGAACTCCGCGCGCTCGCACGACGCGACAGACGCATCATCTTCACGGGCTTTGTCTTCGGCGACGCTTACCGCGCGCTGCAACAGAACGCTTACTGCTACGTCCACGCGACGGAAGTCGGCGGCACGCATCCCGCGCTTCTCGAAGCGATGGGCTACGGCAACTGCGTCCTCACGCTCGGCACGCCTGAAAACATCGAGGCCGTCGGCGACGCGGGCATCCACTACACCGACACGAAAGACCTCGCCGCGCAGTTGGGGCGCGTGCTGCGCGACGGCGCAATCGTCAACACCTATCGCCAGCGTGCACAGGCTCGCGTGCGCGAGCGTTACGATTGGGAGCACGTCGTTGACCGTTATGAAGAACTGTTCGCGCGCATGGCGGGCGTGTCGTTGGCGCGGCCTGAGCGTCAGGAGACAGTTAAGTTGAGAGAGTCGGAAGCGTCGCGCGACAGCGTGACGGCGAATAAATCCTAGAGGCGCGTTGCAAACGTGCGGCGGCGATTGCGTCGGAAAATGTTTAAGGGGCGGGAATGATTCCCGCCCCTTCGTCTTTCTATGGAGTGCCACTGTCGTTCAAGGCATAGAACTCAAAGTGTGCGAGCGCGTTGAGTTGGAATAGGAAGAATTTTCACCACAGAGGACACGAGAGGGGCACAGAGTAAGGACAGAGACAGCAAGGCTTCAGTTCTTCCTCTGTGTTCCCCTGTGTCCTCTGTGGTAAATCTCCGAACATTCCCATCTGCACGCCCGCACCTGCCATCTGCAAGCTCGCAACTCCCACTTGCAAGGCTGCATTTCCCATTTGCGCGTCCGCATCTGCCGTCTGCAAGCTCGCATCTGCCGGATGCAGCCACGCAACTCGCATCTGCGAGGCCGCATCTGCCGGATGCGAGGCTGCAACTGGCAGATGCAGGGCTGCATGTCGGGTTGGCGGGCTGTGTGTGGCGGCAGGAATCCGGCGCGAAGGAGAGTGATTGTTGAGCAATAACGTGGGAATTACCTTGTTGATGGCGATGGGGCGTGATACTTTGCCTTGCACCAGTCCAACCACAGGTTTTGTTTTGAGGGACACCCCGATTTCCCCTTGATGCTGTCCGAAGCCTTTTGGCGTTAGCGACCGCTCGCGCGCCTCCTACCGTCTCGCCCACATCAATCAAGGAGTTTCTTCCATGAATTTCCTCGCCCGCCTGTGCTGCGCGCTAATCTTCGTCTGCTCTCTCTCTTATATCTTCTAGTCCATGCCCGCAAGCGCGCAACAGCGTGGCGCGAGGAGCGTCGCGCCGCCGCCAACGCCGCTGCCCGCCGAGTCAACGCTCGACGACGTTCAGCCGCCGTCGCCGCCCGCCGAGTCAACGCTCGACAGCATCCCGCCGCCGCTGCTGACGGCCATCCAGCAGACGCGCTTGCAGGCGTCTGACGCCGCCGCCAGTGACAACTTCGGCATCTCAGTCGCGTTAAGCGCGGACGGCAACACGGCCATCGTCGGCGCGTACTTTGACGACAACGGCGGCGGGACGAACGCCAGCTCGGCCTACACCTTCGTCGTCATTCCGCCCACCCAGCCCGGACAGCTCATCATCTCGGAACTTCGCACCTCCGGCCCGGCGGTGCCGGCGATGACTTCGTCGAACTCTACAACAACACCAACACCACCCTGACGGCCTCGGCCTCGGACGCCTCCGGCGGCATCGGCGTCTTCAAGATGGGCACCGACTGCAACTCCACACCCGTCCTCATCGCCACCATCCCGAACGGCACGAGCATCCCGGCCAGAGGCCACTACCTCGTCGTCGGGAGCCAGTATTCTTTAGGCTCCTACGCGACCGGCGACGTGACGCTGACCGCAGACATCGAGAGTGACAGAAACGTCGGGGTCTTCTCGACCGCCAACGCCGCCGCCATCACGACCGCGAATCGCCTCGATGCTGCCGGCTTCGACGGCAACACGGGCGGCGGAGTCTGCGACTTGCTCAGGGAAGGCAACACGATACCGCCGGTCTCAGGCTCGACGACGCAGTACTCGTTCTTCCGCAAGGAATGCGACTTTGTGGCGGCGGTCGGCTGCACGGTGGCAGGCACGCCGAAGGACACGAACGACAACTCTGCGGACTTCAAGTTCGCCGATACGCAGGGGACGTTCATCAGCGGCGTCACACAGCAACTCGGCGCACCGGGGCCGGAGAATCTGGCCTCCCCGATTCGTCGAGATGCGACGATAGCGGCGCTGTTGCTCGACGGGACGAAGACGAGTACCGTCCCGCCGAATCGCGTGCGAGATTTAACGTCTAATCCTGGCAACAACTCGACGTTCGGGACGCTCTCGATCAGACGGCGGTTCACGAACAACACGGGAGCGGCGGTAACACGATTGAGGTTCAGGATCGTGGAGATGACAACGTTCCCCTCTCCGGGCGGCGGAGTGGCGGACTTGAGGGCGATCACCTCGTCAAGCGTGGTGGTGTCAGGCATCACGGACGCGGCGACATGCGCGGCGACGGGAACGCCGACGACTGCTCCATGTCAGGTGACGGTACAGGGGACGACTTTGGAGCAGCCGCCCACACAGCCGAACGGCGGAGGCTTTAACTCCTCGATGTCGGCGGGGACAATCACGACGGGCACGCCTCTGGCGAACGGGGCGAGCATCAACGTGCAGTTCCTGCTCGGAGTGCAGACGACGGGCACGTTCCGCTTCCTCATCATCGTCGAAGCCCTCCCGTAAGCAGGCCAACTGACGGAAGCAACAAGAAGCGGCGACGTCCTCCATCAAGAGGACATCGCCGCTTTTTTCAAAAGATGTAAAGCTTACGCGCTTCAGTTAATCCAGACGGGCTTCGCATTGCAGCCTGTGCCGTCGCTGCGCCAGCGCGGGCACGACCAGAAGTAACTGCCCGTGCTGACGGGGCCGCGCTTGACCATCGGCGTCTGGCACAAAGTACACGGCGCGCCCGTCTCAACTGCCGCCGCCGCCGAAGGCTCTTCGAGCGCGCCCTTGTCATCGAACCATCGCACGCTCTGGCATTGCGGATAGCGCACGCACGCGAGCGAAGCCTTGCGCCCCTTTTCTTTCGGCAGGCGCAGGCGCATCGCACTTTCGCAGACGTGGCACGCGGTCTGTTGCATGGCCTTGCGCTGCTTCGCGTTCTTCGGCGCGTCGCTCGTGTAGCCGCACGCCTCTCTGCCGAGCGCGCAAGCGACGAACTTGCCGTGCGCGCTGTCACGCTCGACTAAAAAGCTGTCACGGCTCTCGCGCTTGCACTTCGGACAATCGAGCGCGCTTTCGGGACGTGTTCCGACGGGGCGCGCGACTGTGTTCGACTGGCCTCCACCACCATTTGACTGCGCGCCGCCAGTGGTCGCGTCTCCACGACCGACGCCAGCAGCGACGACGCCGACAGCGACACCGGCGAGCATCTCGATCTTCGCGTTCGCAATCGTCGCGACGAGTTCACCGACCATCTCTTTGACTTCGCCCATGAACTTCTCGCGCTCGTAATCGCCGCGCGCCATGAGCGAGAGTTTTCTTTCCCAGTTGCCGGTCAACTCCGCAGACTTGAGAAGCGGCGACGGCAGCATCCCGATGAGGTCTGCGCCCTTCTGCGTCGCCACGAGCGCCTTCTTCTCGCGCGTCACATATTCGCGCCGCAGCAGCATCTCAATCACAGAGGCGCGCGTGGCGGGCGTGCCAAGTCCTGATTCTTTCATCGCGAGCCGCAACTCCTCATCCTCGACGCGCTTGCCCGCCGTCTCCATCGCTCCGAGCAAACTCGACTCCGTGTAGCGCGGAGGGGCTTTCGTCTGCTTCTTCAACGCTTCGGCCTTCAACGTCTCGACCTCGTCGCGCGCTTTCAAAGGCGGTAACTCCGTCTCCTCGCCATCGTCGTCATTCGCGCTGCTCGCGCTGCGGTCGCGCGCCGGCGGGTCAACGACGCGCCAGCCGGCCTCAACCACGACCGCGCCTCGCGTGATGAAACGCTCGCCCTCGACCGCCGTCAGGACAGTCGTTCGTTCGACTTCGGCGTCGGGGAAAAAGGCCGCGAGAAAGCGGCGCGCGATTAAGTCATAGATGCGCTTCTCGTCGGGCGAGAGCGCGTTCGGTTCGACGCGCTGCTTCGTCGGGATGAGCGCGTGATGATCCGTCACCTTCTTGTCGTCAACGTGGCGGCTCGACAGCTTCGGCTCGCCCTTGTTGGCGAGAATCTTTTTGATGAACTCGACGTAGGGGCCGACGCTCGCCGCTTCGACGTGCGCGCGCAGTTCGCGCCCGACGCTCGTTGAAAGATGGCGTGAAGACGTGCGCGGGTAACTGATAAATTTCTTTTCGTAGAGCGTCTGCGCCAACTCCAGAGTGCGCGCGGCAGAGTATGAATAACGCGCGTTCGCCGCACGCTGTAGTGATGTCAAATCGTGAAGCAAAGGCGGGCGTTCGCGCGCGGCCTTCTTGTCAACCTTCTCGACCGAGCCGGTCTTACCCGCGACTTTCTGCGCGATGGCCTCAGCCGCTTCCTGTTTGTCGAAACGCGAGCCGTCTTTGCCGAACCACGCGCCGCGATAGTCGCCCGTCGCAGCGCGAAAGTCCGCGACGACCTCGAAATAATCAACGGGGACGAAGTGCGCGATCTCTCTATCGCGCCCGACGATGAGCGCGAGCGTCGGCGTCTGCACGCGCCCGATGGAATAAAGTCCGTCGCGCCCGAACTGTCTCGCCTTGACGGTCTGCGCGCGCGTCGCGTTCATGCCGACGAGCCAGTCGGCTTGCTGTCGCGCGTGCGCCGAGTCGCGCAGTCCGCTGTATTCGTCAGCCGGTTTGAGATTGTTGAAGCCGGCGACGATGGCGTCGTGCGTGAGAGACGAAATCCACAGACGCTCGACCGGCTTCCTGCACTTCGCGAGCTTATAGACGAGATCGAAAATCAACTCGCCCTCGCGCCCCGCGTCAGCCGCGTTGACAACACTGTCCACGTCCGCGCGCGCGAGCAAGGCTTTGATAATCTCGAACTGCGAGGCGGTTCTTTCCGATGGGCGATACTTAAACTCGTCTGGAATAATCGGCAGGCTCGCGAGTTGCCAGCGTTTTAAGTTCGCATCATAAGCTTCCGGTTCGACGAGTTCGACGAGATGGCCGACGCACCACGTAATGATGTCTCGCGCGCCCTGTATGTATCCGTCGCCGCGTCTCGTCGCGCCGAGCGCGGTCGCCACATCGCGCGCCATCGAAGGTTTTTCTGTGATGATGAGACGCATGGCCTTGGGCTTCAGTTACTTGATGGACTTGATGTCCGCCGGGCGCGCGAACAGAGATTCGGGGACAGAGCGATTGAACTCGACGGTTTGATAGTTGACGCGGCTCGTCTGCGTACCCGCGCGGTAGTGGTCTATCACGAACGGCACGATGACGCCGTTGATGTTGAGGAACTGCGCGTAGCGGTCTTCTTCCTCAGTCTCTTCGCCTTCCTTGTTCGCTTTTTTATAAAGCACCTTCGCGGGCAAATTGTCTTTCGCACCGAACTCGAACTCCACCGCGAGTCCGTCCGCGTAAGTGAGCCGCACCACTTCGTTGCGCCTGCCGATGCCGGCCTCGCGCCGCCCGACGTAAGCGAGCTTTGCGCCGCCGCCCGCGCGCCACCAACCGCGCAGCAAATTGTCGAGGCCGGTGCGAATCGTCAAGCGGTAGTCCGCGACCTGCTCCGGCTTGAGGTCGAGAATCTTGCGCGCCGCCGCGTCGAACAGCCAGCCGCGCTCGCCGTCGTTCGTCTGAATGTAACGACCGCTCTGGCCGCGAAACTCCGCGCGCTCGCGGTCTGGAAAGACGAGATAGTCAACGAACGTGTTCGGCAGCGTCGCGCGTCCTTCCTGAAACGGCGTGAAGATGCCGCGCGAGGTAATGTTCTTTACGTCCAGATACGCGCGCCCGCCCAACGTCTCGACGGCGCGCTGCACGATGGCTTCGGCCTTCGCATCCGTCTCCGCGCTCGCCGGCGTCGTTGCTTTCGACGCGCTGGCGGCGGCAGGAGACTGAGGTGTCGTCGTCGCGGCAGCGCTTTGCGAAAAGGCGACGTGTGAGACGGCGTGCAAGAGACACGCGGCGAGAGTTGCGCGCGTGATGTATGAAAAAATCTTCTGGCTCATACTGTTTTATCAATGGCAAAGTGAGAGACAGCAAATCTTCGGGGAGATTAAACGAAAAGGCTCCGGCGAATCTTTATCGCCGAAGCCTTTCGGAATTGCAAGCGCGTCGGACACTTGGACTTCTTAGAACGCATCCGTTCCGTCGCCGTCATCGTCCACCGCCTTGACGACGACTTCGCCATCCGCGACATCAGCGATAAAGCGCGGCGCGGTTTTCCACATCGCCGTCAGCGGCAACTTGACCTTCTCGTCAATGTGTCGCTTGAGGAAACGCGCGCCGTACATCGCGCTGAAACCTTTTTCAGTCAGCAAATCAACCGCGCGGTCTGTCACTTCGAGCAACTTGCCCTGCGCTTCCATCTGCCGCTTGAGCCTGCCGAGATAGAGCCGTGCGATTTCGCGCACCTCGTCCATCGCGAGCGGCGAGAAGACGACGATCTCGTCTATGCGATTACGAAACTCCGGCGAGAAACGATTCTCGGCGGCTTTCAAAACATCGTGTTTGACGGCCTTCACGTCGCCCAGCGTCTTCGAGCCGAACCCCAGAGGCTTCTCGTACTTCTTGAAACTCTCCGAGCCGAGGTTCGAGGTCATAATCACGATGGCGTCCGAGAGATAAACTTTCTTGCCGCGTCCATCCGTCAGCCAGCCCTCGTCAAACGCTTGCAGGAAAAGATTCATCAGCGTCGGCGAAGCCTTCTCGACTTCATCGAGCAGCAGCACCGTGTAAGGATTCTCGCGCAGGCGTTCGGTGAGAATGCCGCCGCGCTCGCTCCCGACGATGCCGCGCGGCATCCCGATTAACTTCTCGATGCCGATGGTTCCGTCCTGATACTCGGACATGTCTATGCGAACCATCTTCTCTTCGTCGCCGAACATAAACTCCGCGACGGCCTTCGCGAGTTCTGTCTTGCCGACGCCGGTCGGGCCGAGAAACAGCAGCACGCCGTCCGGCTTGTAGTGCGAGTCCTTGAGCGGCCCCTTGTTCAGTCGCAGGCGTTGGCCGACCGCGCGAATCGCATCGCGCTGCCCGATGACACGATTCCCCAAGTCTTCTTCCATCGTCGTAAAACGATCATTCGTGTCGCGGAAAATCATGTCGCGCGGAATACGAGACTCCTGCGAGATAACGTCTATGACGTGCTCTGGGCGAACGACAAGCGTCTGCGGCTCGTTCATCTCGACCTTGACCGCCGCCGTGTCGAGCCAGCCGATAGCCTTGTCCGGCAGGTGCAGATTGCGTATGTACTTCGGAGCCATCTCCAGCGCCATGTTGATGGCATCGTCCGAGATCGTCACCGAATAATTGCGCTCAAGACGCGGGCGCAGGCCGAAGAGAATCTCGCGCGTCTCGGAGATCGTCGGCTCATCAACCTTGACGAGACGGAAGCGACGCGCCAGCGCCTCGTCCTCGCCGATATATTCTTTGTACTCGGTGATTGTCGTCGCGCCGATGATCCGCATCTCGCCGCGCGCCAGCGCAGACTTGAACATGTTCGCCGCATCCGATGTCGTGCCGAGCGCCGCGCCCGCGCCGATAATCGTGTGCGCTTCGTCTATGAAGAGGACGAGATTGTCGCGCTCTTTGACTTCGTCAATGATGCCCTTGATGCGTTCCTCGAACATGCCGCGTAGCATCGTGCCGGCGACGAGTCCGCCCATCTGCAACTGGACGATGTGCGCGCCTCTGAGACGCGCCGGCAGCTTCTCCGGCTCTAACTCGATGAGACGCGCGAGACCTTCGACGACCGCCGTCTTGCCGACGCCCGGCTCGCCCACCAGCATCGGCGAATTGGCGCGCTCTTTGTGGCAGAGAATTTCAATCATCTGCCGGATTTCCAACTCGCGTCCGATGGTTGGCGCGATTTTGTCCGCGCGTGCGAGACGATTGAGCGAGATGCCGAAGTGCTTGAGATACGGCGGCAGCTCGAATTTCTTTTTGTAGTCTTCTTCCTGCTGCTCGCGCGTCAACACACGCGCGCGCACGTTCTCCATCACGTTCTCTGTGTTCGCGCCGAGATTACGCAGCACGTTCATAAAAATGCTTTTCTCGTCCTGCGAGAGAGCCATGAAGAGGTCTGTCGCCTCAATCGTTTTGCGTCCCTGCGCGCGCGCTCGCTCCATCGCCTTCTTGAACAGGTCAATGGTTTCGGGCGCGATGCGAATGCCTTTGTTGACGTTTTGATAGCGCGCATCTTCCAGGCGCTGCTCGATTAAAACCTTGACCGAGCGCGGGTCGAGCGAGAGATCGCGCATCGTGCCGTTGAAGAGGTCGGCTTCCTCTGTGGCGAGCGCGTTGAGGATGTGTTCGACGGCGATATAATTTTGGTCGCGCCGACGTGATTCGCCTACCGCCTGCTCAAACACGCGCTGCCCGCTTTCGGCGAAACGGTCTTTATAGGTTCCCAGATCAATCATTGCTTCCCCTTAAAACCAAGTGGCGCGGCGCAAGCGTTCAAACTAAACGCCGCCGCGCCGCCAATTTCAGCTTTCAAAACAAACGCCGGACTGACTGGCTCCGGCGCGCATTTTAACCAACTCTTTTGACAAACTTCCCGACACTTTCGGCCTGTCGTTAGATGCAATGCGCGCCGACCCCGTTGCGCTTACCCACGCATCCACATCTTAACACACAGGCGACGAACCATTTCCCATCTCAAGTGAAAGTAAAAAGGTAAAGGCAAAAGTGAGGCGAGACGCGACAACGCTCCTCATTCTTCACTTTTGCCTTTTGTCTTTTGCCTTCGTCAGTAATCGTAGTCTTCACCGCCGCCGCCACCCGGCATTTGCTGCCCTGCGGCGCGCTTCGGCTCCGGCGCATCCGTTACGGCAGCGTCCGTCGTGAGCAGCAGTGCGGCTACCGACGCCGCGTTTTGCAGTGCGGTGCGGACAACTTTCGTCGGGTCTATGATGCCCGCCGCGACGAGGTCTTCATACTTGCCGTTCGCCGCGTTGTAACCCTTCGCGCCCTTCGACTCTTCGACTTTGCCGATGACGACGGAGCCGTCCACGCCCGCATTCTCAGCGATGCGACGGAGAGGCTCTTCCATCGCGCGTCGCAAAAGTTTGACGCCTGTCCGCACGTCTTCGTGCTCGTTTTCGAGATTCAATTTGTCGAGCGCGCGACTGGCACGCACGAGCGCGACGCCGCCGCCCGCGACGATGCCTTCCTGCGCCGCCGCGCGCGTCGCGTTAACCGAATCGTCCACGCGCATCTTCTTCTCTTTCATCTCGGTCTCGGTCGCCGCGCCGACGCGAATCACCGCGACGCCGCCCGCCAATTTCGCCAGACGCTCCTGCAACTTCTCTTTGTCATAATCGGAAGTCGTCTCTTCAATCTGACGACGGATGACTTGCACGCGCCCCGCAATATCTTTCGCCTCGCCCGCGCCTTCGACGAGAATCGTGGCGTCCTTATCAACGATCACGCGCTTGGCCGAGCCGAGATCGTCAATCGTCACGTTCTCAAGCTTGATGCCGAGTTCTTCGGTAATCAAACGCCCGCCCGTGAGCGTCGCGATGTCTTCGAGAATCGCCTTGCGACGGTCGCCGAAGGCCGGAGCTTTGACGGCGCAAATTTTAATCGTCCCGCGCAGGCGATTGACGACGAGCGTGGCGAGCGCATCGCCCTCGACATCCTCCGCGATGATGAGCATCGAGCGTCCCTGCTGCAAAACCTGTTCGAGCACGGGCAGCAAGTCACGCATCGCTGCGATTTTCTTTTCATGAATCAGAATCAGCGGCTCGTCGAGCACGCATTCCATTCTGTCCGGGTTCGTCACGAAGTAAGGCGAGAGATAGCCGCGATCAAACTGCATCCCCTCGACGATGTCTAGTTCGGTCTGCATCGTCTTCGACTCTTCGACGGTGACGACGCCGTCCTTACCGACGCGCTCCATCGCTTCGGAGATGAGTTCGCCGATCTCGCGGTCGTTGTTCGCCGAGACGGACGCGACGTTGGCGAGGTCTGATTTATCCTTGACCTTCTTTGACATTCGCTCAAGCTCCGCGACCGCCGCCTCGACGCCGAGTTGGATGCCGCGCTGCAAAGCCATCGGGTTCGCGCCCGCCGTCACGTTCTTGACGCCGTCGCGAAAGATTGCCTGCGCGAGGACGGTCGCCGTCGTCGTGCCGTCGCCCGCCGTGTCGTTCGTCTTCGTGGCGACTTCCTTGACCATCTGCGCGCCCATGTTTTCGTACTTGTCCTGAAGGTCAATTTCCTTCGCGACGGTGACGCCGTCTTTCGTGATGAGCGGCGAGCCGTAGCTTCTGGCGATGACGACGTTACGGCCTTTCGGCCCCAGCGTCACGCGCACCGCATTCGCCAGCGTGTTGACGCCCGCGAGCATCGCGCGTCTGGCTTCTTCTCTGAACTTCACTTCTTTGCCTGCCACTTGTGATTATCTCCTCTCAAAATTCGTCAGTCGAAAATCGAAAAATTATTCCGCGCTGTTCGTTGTTGTTGCCGTCGCCGCAGAAGCGCGCCCGACCTGCACGCGCGCGGGACGCAAAAGTTGATTGCCGAGACGGTATCCGCGACTGTACTGCGCCGTGATCATCCCGTCGCGCGACGGTTCGACTGCTATCGTGTCAACCGCTTCGTGCAACTCCGGGTCAAACTGTTCGCCGTTTGCTTCAACAGACTCGATGCCCGCGCCCGCGAGCGCGCTTTCAAAGCCGCTCAGTGTGCCGCGCAAACCGTCGAGCAAAGCATCAAGCGAGCCGCCCGCTTCCGCCGCGTCCAAGCCGCGCCGTAAATTGTCAACGACGGGCAGCAACGCGCCGACGAAGTTCGCTTTCTCTCTCGACGCGCGCTCGTCAGCCGCGCGATTGAGACGCTGTCTCGTCTCGTTCGTCTCGCGTTGCAAGTCTGAACGCACCTGCTCGAAACGCGCCTGCACGTCCAACGTTTTCTGCTCCGCCGCGAGCGTGCGCGCTTCGAGTTCTTCGACGTAAGTCGGCTTGAGATTCCGTGCTTCCTGCGCGCTGCGTCCTTCTGTCGCCGCCGTGTCCTGTTGTTCCTCGTCTTCGTCGAAACCGAAACGCCGTCGCCTGTCATTCACACGAATCCGCTCGGCCTGCGAAGGCTCCGACGGCGCCGCTTCAACACGCACCCCTGCCTTCTCAGCCGCCAATCTCTCTTCCATAAGACGCCTTTTTTTCTCTCTGCGAAAAGATACCATATTAAAAGCAGTGACGAGTGACGGGTGACAAGTGACGAGCAAGAGGCTCGTATCTTATCACTTGTCACTCATCGTTGCGCTGCTTGCCGGCTTGATTTCAACTCGCTGCTGCCGTCGTCGTCGCTACCGGATCAACGGCGGCGGTCGAGAACTTCATCTCGTCGCCGTCAGCCGAGACGTGAATCGTCTGCCCGCGCGGAATCGCGCCCTGCAATAGTTTCGACGCGAGCGGATTCTGGAGCAGCGTCTGGATGGCGCGTTTGAGCGGGCGCGCGCCGTACATCGGGTCATAACCCTCGTCCGCCAGCAGCTCCTTCGCGGAATCGTCGAGTACGAGCACCGGCGCGTCCTGGCCGAGTTCGAGGCGCGTGCGGAGCATCGCACGCAGGCGCTCAAGCTGCACTTCGATGATGCCCGTGATTTGCTCCTTCGACAGTTGATTGAAAATCACGATGTCGTCAATGCGATTCAAAAACTCAGGCTTGAAATGCTCGCGCAGAATTTCCAGCACGCCGTCGCGCATTTCCTCCGGGTCGTCCTGCGTCTCCTGTATCTCGCGGCTGCCGAGGTTCGAGGTCATTATCAAAATCGTATTCTTGAAATCAACCGTCCGCCCCTTCGAGTCGGTCAGACGCCCGTCGTCGAGGATTTGCAGCAACACGTTGAAGACATCCTGATGCGCCTTCTCGATCTCGTCGAAGAGAATCACGCTGTACGGGCGACGGCGCACGGCCTCGGTCAACTGCCCGCCCTCGTCATAGCCGACGTAGCCCGGCGGCGCGCCGATCATCCGCGCGACGGCGTGCTTTTCCATGTACTCGCTCATGTCGAGACGAACCATCGCGCGCTCGTCGTCGAAAAGAAACTCCGCGAGCGCGCGCGCCGTCTCGGTCTTGCCGACGCCGGTCGGGCCGAGAAAGATGAATGAGCCGACGGGACGATTCGGGTCTTGCAGTCCCGCGCGCGAGCGGCGCACGGCGTTGGCGACCGCCGTCAAAGCCTCGTCCTGTCCGATGACGCGATGGCGCAGACGCGCTTCCATCGTGATGAGTTTTTGCATCTCGCCTTCGAGCATCTTTGAGACCGGCACGCCCGTCCACTTGGCGACGATCTGCGCGATGTCTTCCTCGTCCACCTTCTCTTTGAAAAGCGCGCCTTCGCTCTGCTCCTCGACGAGTCTGGCGTGCGCCTCTATGACTTGCTGCTGAAGCTCCGCGATTCTGCCGTAGCGCAATTCCGCGACCTTCGCCAGATCGCCCGCGCGCTCCAGACGCTCGGACTCAGCCTTCGTCTCTTCGATTTTCTTTTCGAGATTGCCAATCGTCTCGATGATGGTTTTCTCCGCCTGCCACTTGGCCGTCAGACTCGCCAGACGTTCGCGCAAATCCGCCGTGCGCCGCTCGACTTCTTCCATCCTCGCTTTAGAGCGCGCATCGGTTTCGTGCTGCAAGTCGTGACGCTCGATTTCCAGTTGCCTGATGGCGGTGTCGAGTTCGTCTATCTCGACCGGGTGCGAATCAAGTTCGATGCGGACGCGCGAAGCGGCTTCGTCAATCAGGTCAATGGCTTTGTCGGGCAGAAAGCGGTCTGTGATGTAGCGATTCGAGAGTGTGGCGGCGGCGATAATCGCGCCCTCCGTAATCTGTACGCGGTGATGCGTGCCGTAACGCTGGCGCAGCCCGCGCAGAATCGCGATGGTCTCTTCAAGCGAAGGCTCACCGATATAGACCTGTTGAAAGCGACGTTCGAGCGCGGCGTCCTTCTCTATGTACTTCTTGTACTCGTTGAGCGTCGTCGCGCCAACACAGCGCAACTCGCCGCGTGCGAGCGCGGGCTTGAGCATGTTGGAAGCGTCAATCGCGCCCTCCGCCGCGCCCGCGCCGACGAGCGTGTGCATTTCGTCTATGAAGAGAATGATCTGCCCCTGCGCGTTTTCGATTTCTTTGAGGACGGCTTTCAAGCGATCTTCAAACTCGCCGCGATACTTCGCGCCCGCCAGCATCGAGCCGAGGTCGAGCGCGACGAGACGCTTGTTACGCAAGCCGTCCGGCACTTCGCTGTTGATGATACGCTGCGCCAAGCCTTCGACGATGGCGGTCTTGCCGACACCCGGCTCGCCGATGAGGACGGGATTGTTTTTCGTGCGACGCGAGAGAACTTGAATGATGCGACGAATTTCGTCGTCGCGCCCGATGACGGGGTCGAGCTTGCCCGCGCGCGCCAACTCCGTCAGGTCTTTCGCGTACTTCGAGAGCGCCTGATAGTTCGCCTCCGCATTCTGATCCGTGACGCGCGCGCCGCCGCGCATCTGCTCGATAACTTTGAAGAGGTCGTCGCGCGTGACGCCGTGCTGGCGCAGGAGGCGACCCGCCGCGCCGTCCTTTTCATCGGCAATCGCGAGCAGGAGATGCTCGGTCGAGATGTACTCGTCCTGCATCGCTTCGGCCTGCTTCTGCGAGGCGGTGAAAATCCCGCTCAGGCGCGGGCTGAAATATTGTTGCCCGCCCTGCACTTTGGGCAGGCGCGCGATGGCGGCCTGCAAGTCGTTGAGCACGACCTGCACGTTCGCGCCGAGCTTGCCCAGCGTCGGGCGCACGATGCCCTCCGCCTGCTCAAGCAACGCGAGCATCAAATGCTCCGGCTCGACTTGCTGATTTTCGTTGCGCTCGGCGATTTCGATGGCCGACTGGATGGCCTCCTGCCCGCGCAAAGTGTGACGATCTAAACGCATGATGTTCCTGTCAAACCTCTCGCTTGAATTTTAACGACCACGCGCCGCATTCGCCTGCGCGTCGTTCTCATCTTCCGTTGATGCGATGCTCGTTTCGATGGTGCGCGTGGAAGCGTTTTTTTTGCTTCCGGCGGAGGCGCCGTTGATTTCGATGCGGCGCGACTTGACCTCCGCGCGTTTGCTGAGTGTGACGCGCAACACCCCGCTCTCGTAATCAGCCGTCGCGCCGTCAGCCGTCACCGTCTGCGGCAGCGTGAACGAGCGCGTGAAGGTTCCGTAAGAACGCTCGACGCGGTGGTAATTGTCCGTCTCGTCTCGCTTCTCGAAGCGTCGCTCGCCGCGCAGCGTGAGGACGTTGTTCTCGACCGTGAGTTCAAAGTCTTCGCGGTTCATGCCCGGCAATTCAGCTTCGAGCACGATCTGGTCTTTGTTTTCGTAAATGTCCACGCTCGGCGACCAAGCCCCGCGCGCGATGCCTTCGTCGCCGAAGGAGCGCGAAAAGCTCGTCGAGAACAGGCGATTGACTTCATCCTGAAGACTGCGTAGGTCGCGGAACGGGTCGTAACGAATGATGCTCATGGTTCAGCCTCCTGAAGCTTAAAAATAGCGCGCTCTGGCGACAGCACCTGACAAGGATTTCATGTGTGATACGCCTTTGAGCGCAGAGGCATAATAAACTCTGAGTGTGTCATTGTCAACTCTCTGACAGAGGTGCGCGCAACTCTGACTCGGTTAGGGTTCAGATTGATGGAAATGTTATAACTACCTTGTGAATAACCAACTTGCAGGCAGGGAAAAGTTAGCGGCATACGGCGCGTGGGCGGCGGTCTGCTTTTTCTGGGGCACGACCTATCTGGGAATCCGCATCGGCCTGGAGAGTTTTCCGCCGATGCTTTTTGCCGGCGTGCGCTTTCTGACGGCGGGCGTCGTGCTTTTTCTGGTGATGAGCCGGCAGCGAAATGTGCGCCTGCCGGTGGGTCGTGAATGGTTTGATCTGGCAATCGTCGGGCTGTTGCTGCTGGGCATCGGCAACGGGATTGTGGTGCTGGCCGAGCAGTGGATTTCGAGCGGGACGGCGGCGCTTTTGGTAGCGACTTCGCCGTTCTGGGTGGCGGGTCTGGAGCGGACGCAAAAGGGCGGCGAGCGTGTCGGCTTGAGAGCCTTGACGGGAATGCTCATCGGATTTGCGGGACTGGCATTGCTCGTCGCGCCGCAACTTTTCGGCACATCCGTGAGCGGTTACTTTTTGCTCGGCGTGATTGGCTTGCAGGTCGGCTGTCTCGCGTGGTCTGTCGGCTCGATGTATGCGAAGCGTCGTCCGTCGGGCGTCGCGCCTCTGATGGCGGCGGCGGTGCAGATGCTCTACGCGGGGATAGCGTTGACGCTCGTCGGGACGTTCGTGGGCGAGTGGGGCGCGGTGCGCGTCAGCGGGCGGAGTCTGGGCGCGCTCGCGTATCTCATCGTCTTCGGCTCGATTGTGGCTTACGGTTCGTACACCTACGCGATTCAGAAACTGCCGCTCTCGCTCGTCACGACTTATTCTTACATCAACCCGATTATCGCCGTGCTGCTCGGCTGGTTGGTGTTGAGCGAGCCGCTCGGCTGGCGCGTGTTGCTGGCGGCGGCGACGATTCTGTGTGGTGTCGCGCTCGTCAAAACGTCGCCAAAGGAATTGCTTGAAATGATTTCGCGCCGGCGAAGTAAGGATGCGCGTCAGGCGGCGGGCACGGCTGGCGCGGAGCCGGACGATGACAGCGAAAAGGCTGTGGCACTTCGGGACACTTGCAAGCAGAGTTGATGAGAGTTGAAGCCGTTGCTGGTTGAAGAGCGGAGTTCAATCGAGCCGGAAGAAGCGTCGGATTTTGTTGAAGATGCCGGCGGGCGTGTCTTCTTCGCTCATCGGCGTGGCGGATTTGGCGGCGAGGACGGCGCGGCGTTCGTTGATGGTGTGGCTCAGAGATTCGACGAGCGCGGGGTTGGTCTCGAAGAGACGCCGCATCGCTTCGTGGCCGATCTCCAACACTTCCGTCTCCGCCGTGGCAATGACGTGCGCGGTGCGCGGCTCGCCCGTGAAAAGCGCCATCTCGCCGAAGAAGTCGCCTTCGCGGAGCGTGTTGACGGTGCGTTGTTGTTGCGGCATGTGCTGTCCGTCGCCGTCAACGCGCACGTCAACGCTGCCGCGATGGACGACGAACATGGATGAGCCATGATCGCCCGCCCGGATGATGATCTCGCCGGGCGCGTAGATGCGTCCCGCAGCGTTCTCGGCCAGCGCGAGCAGTTCGTCCTGTGTGAGCGGCGAGAAGATGTCCACGCTGTTGAGTCTCGACGCGAGAGTCTCTGTGTCTCTGCCCGCGCCGTTCTGCGTCGTGCTTCGTTGCAGATGAATTGTGCGCGTCGGGAAGGGGAAGTTGAATCGCTCGCGCTGGAAGACGTACCAGATGCGCTGACGGACGAGTGCGTCAGTGTCGTTGAAGCGCGCGTAATCTTTGAGCCAGTACTTGACTTCGTAGTCCACGCCGTCTGTGCCGAGATCGCGGACGCGGACGACCGGCGTCATGTAGCGCAGCACGTTGTCGCATTCGCGCACGGCGTCGCGCACGGCCTGCGTCACTTTAATCGGCGAGTCGGTGTAGAGCGCGCTGAAAAAAACGATGCGCGCATTGGCATTATCGCGCGGGCAGACCTCGATAGATTCTTTGGCGATCTGGCTGTTGCTGACGAGAATGAAGTGGTTCTGAAACGTCTTGATCTTAACGGCGCGCCACGTAATGCTCTCGACGACGCCGGTGAATTTGCCGACGGTAATGACGTCGCCCACTTGAAAAGGTTTGTCTGCGTGCAGGGAAATGCCCGCGAACATGTTGCCGAGCGTGTCCTGCAAGGCGAGTCCGAGAATGACGCCGAGCAGAGCGGAGGTCGGCAGCAGCGTGCTCAGAGAAAGGCTGAAAACGCTGTTGAGGATGATGGCGATGAGAATGATATAGGCGACGAGCGAGAACAAATCGCGCATCAGGCGCGGAGCTTCGTAGCCCTTGCGCTTGCGAAAGACGAAGAAACTGAACTCGCCGAGAGCGCGCACGAGGACGAGTGCGAGACTCAGGAACAGCCCGCCGAGAAGTAATGAGCGCCACGTCCTCGCCTCACCGAGATGACGCCACAACGCGGACATCGCGGAAGTGTCCTGCTCGCTTGCGACCTGTGTGGGCGCGTAGGCATAAAGAATGAAGAGCGCCAGCGCGAACAGCGCGGCGGCGATGAGCGGCAGGACGAGGAGCTTTTTGAGTTGGGGACGCTTCATCTTGAATGCAACTAATGACAGTACTGCGAGCGGTAGTGAGCGGGTATTACTTTGGCAGCAGACCCGCTCGCTACCGCTCGCGGTACTGACAAGAGAGTGCTTTATAACTTGATGAAATCGGGAAACAATTTCGTCACGAGAAACAGCAACGATAACAGCGAGACGACGACGACCGTCAACCACGTCGCGGCATTATAGACCCGTCCGTTGCGGTGGTCACCCATCAAATCTTTGTTGTTGACGAGCAGCAGAATCGCGATGAGCAGCACGGGCAGCAGCAGTCCGTTGATGACCTGCGTGAAGAGCAGCACGTTGATGAGCGGCAGACCGGGCACGATGGCGATCAGTCCGCCGACGGCGATCAGAAAAGTGAAGATGCCGAGAAAGATGGGAGCCTCGCGAAAACTGCGCGAGACGCCTTTCTCGAAGCCGAGCGCCTCGCTGATCGAGTACGCTGTCGCGAGTGGCAGCACGCCCGCCGCGAGCATGGACGCGCCGAAGAGTCCGACGCCGAAAAGAAGTTTCGCGTACTGTCCGGCCAGTGGTTCGAGCGCGCGCGCGGCATCCTCCGCCGACTCGATGCGGACGCCCGCCTTGTGCAGCGTCGCGGCGGTCGCGACGGTGATGAAGAAAGCGACGGAGATGGCGAAGACCGTGCCGATCCACACGTCCGCGCGCGTCAGATTGTAGTCTTCCTCCGTCACGCCTTTTTCGACGACGGACGATTGGACGAAGACCTGCATGTATGGCGAGATGGTCGTGCCGATGAGCGCGACGAGCGTGAAGAGATAGCCGCCGCCGAATTTTATTTCTGGATGAATGACCGCGCTCCCCACTTCATGCCATGCGGGACGCGCGAGAAAGGCCGAGACGATGTAGCCGAGAAAGACGAGCGACATCACGAGAAAGATGCGCTCGACGCGGCGGTAAGAACCCTTCACGACGAGCCACCAGACGGCGAGCGCGGCGAGCGGCACGGAGACGTAACGCGGTACGCCGAAGATTTCCGTCGCCGCCGCGATGCCGACGAACTCCGAGACGGTCACGCCGCCGTTGGCGATTAAAAGCGCGAGCATCACGAGCGCCATCCAGCGCACGCCGAACTGTTCGCGAATCAAATCCGAGAGACCCTTGCCGGTAATCGCGCCCATCCGCGCGCATGTCTCCTGCACGATGCCGAGCGCGAAGACGAGCGGGATGAGCGTCCAGAGAAGTTGGTAGCCGTAGTCGGCCCCGGCGGAAGCGTAAGTGGCGATGCCGCCCGCGTCATTGCCCGCGTTGGCGGCGACCATGCCGGGGCCGATGATGGCGAGATACGCGAGCACGCCGCGCCGCCTCGATGCCGCATTCCGCACACGCCGCGCGCCGCGTCGCCACATGCGACGCCCCGTATTTCTCACCGCTTCGGCGCGCGTCTCGACCACTTGGAGGTTCTCCGTCGTTCATCAAAATTAAACTTTCACGCAGTCATCATTTGTCTGTCACTGGCCTTTGTTTCTCACGCGCTTGGTGTGCGGCTCGAAGATGAAGGCGAGCGATTTGTAAATCAGTTTCGCACAGAGAAAGGCCGAGGCGTCGAAGCCTTCGACGTAGGAATATTCCGTCAAGTCCATCCCGACGACGCGACGCTTGCGCGCCAGAGTGCGGATAAGGCCGACGACTTCGTACCAGCCCAGGCCCCCCGGCTCCGGCGTGCCCGTCTGCGCGACGAGCGAAGGGTCGAGTCCGTCTATGTCAACGGTCAGATAAACGTTCTCCGTCAAACCGTCAACCGCATCGTCCCACCAGTCCGTCCGCCCCACGATGTCTTTCGCCCAGAAGATGCGCGTCGGAAGCTCATCAATCGCGCGCGCCTCTTCCGCCGAGATCGAGCGGATTCCGACCTGCACCGAAGGGATTTTCATGTCCCGCGTGACACGCGCCATGATCGAAGCGTGCGAGTGCGGCGTGCCGTCGTAGGTGTCGCGCAAATCCGCGTGCGCGTCAATTTGCAGGACGGAGAGATTCTCGTACTTCTCCGCGTGAGCCTGTATGACAGGCGCGCTGACCGAATGTTCGCCGCCGATCATGCAGACGAATTTATTCGTCGCCACCAACTCGCGCGCCTGCTTCAGCAAGCCGTCCATCATCGCAGCAGGCGGTTCGACGGGTGGCGTCGCTTCGAGCGTGTGGATGCCGAGATGATAGACCTCCGCGTCCGTCTCTTCGTCGTAGAGTTCCATGTTGCGCGAGGCTTCGATGATCGCCTCCGCGCCGCGTCCCGTCCCTGTCCCGTAAGAGACCGTGCCCTCGTAAGAGATCGGCCACACGACGACGCGCGACCGCTCGAAACTCGAAAACTCTTCCTCGGCGATGCCGCCGAAGTTCACCGGCAAGTTTGCTGATTCGGACATGAGAGCAGTGTGACAAAAGCAGTGACAGGTGACAAGTGACGAGTGACGAGCAGGAAGCGGACAGCGGCAGAACTTGAACTGCGGGCTCGCATCAACGATATAATCCGAGACATGAAAATTTTGAATTACACGGTGCTTATGACGCCGGATGAGACGGGCGGATATGTCGTCATGTGTCCTGCGTTGCCGGGATTAGTAACGGAAGGGGATACGTTGGAAGAAGCACGTGAGATGGCCGCCGATGCCATTCGTTGCTACCTTGAAGGTCTTCAGATTGATGGCGAGCCGACTCCTCTCGACATCCTCGACACAAAGTAAAAGCCAGCAGACAGCATTGCTACTGGCTACTGGCTACTATCTACTGGCTACTGCTTTTAAGATACTTCGACCGTTAATTCTTTCCCCGCGAAAGTGAAGTTGGGGCGCTTGCGGCCTTTCATGTACTTGGCGGCGGTTTGCGAGAGCGACGTAATCAAAATCGGGAGCGCGATGGTCGCGTCGCAGTTGACATAGGCTGTCGCCGCGCCGCGCTGGAGCTTGCCGAAGATGAGCGTCTCGTCGTTGATGTGCGGGCTTGAGCGTCCGCCGGGATGCGGCGTGTCGGTGGAAATCTGAATCGCGTACTTGTGGCCGCGCGCGGGCGTCTTGATGATGTTGGTGGCCTGCTCCATCTGTTGCGCGAAGCTGCGCGAAGTGCCGCCGCCGATGTTGATAATGCCACTGACACGCGCGCGCGCCGCGATCTGCATCATGTCGAGCACGTCCTGCGCGAGGTCGAAGCAGAAGGCGTTCTTCTTCTCGAAACGCGCGCCGGCGATGCCAACGGTGATGCCGCTGTCGGAGATGGTTGGGCAGAAGATAGGCACGCGCGATTTGTACGCGCTCGTCAGGACGCCGTCGTCCGTCGCGATCTCGGCGAGTTCGCGTCCGAGCATGTGCAGAAATTCGCGCGTCGAATAAGCACGCGACTGATCCATCTGGTTGACGAAGCCACCCACCCATTCGGTCGCCTCGTGATATTCCTCATCGCTGACAAGCACGTCCCACATGCGATTGATCTGCGCCGAGTCGAGTTCCGCGTCGGTCATCGAAGGATGCGACTGGAAGTGCTGGCGGCCTAAGGTCTCGTGCAAATCGTGGAAGAGCAGAGAGCCGGAGCAGACGAGCACGTCAACGAAGCGATTCTTGATGACGTAGGCCAGCAGCCGCCGCATCCCCGCCGGAATCAGCGCGCCGGAGGCCGCGACCATGATCGTCGTATTGTCGCCGAGCATGTCGAGCCAGATGCGATGCGCCTCGGCCAGTTGCCGCGCGCCGAAGCCCGCGCCTTCCATTTTTTCGAGCAGTCCGGCCACCGAGCGGTCGCGGTCAACCTGCACCGGTCTAATCGGCGCGGTCAGATATTTGCTGGGTCGCGGTTTGCGTTGAGTCACCATAATGTTGGAGTGATGAGTGATAAGTGATGAGTGATGAGAAAGAACTTGTCTTAACTCATCACTCATCACTTATCACTCATCACTGTCTCCTTCTCATCTTCGTCTCTGTTTGTTCTCTTTGCCGTTCACCGCGAGGTAGGTGTACGAATTGATGCGCGATTCGTAGAGTTCGACCATCTTCGCGCCTTCGGCTTCGGTCAGCTCATTGCGTTTCGTGCGCTGTGCGACGAGGCGGCGGAAGCCTTCGTGGAGTTGGCCGGGTTCGTAGCGCACGCGCTCCAGAGCCTCGCCGACGTTCGTGCCGCGCACGACTTTTTTAATAAGATAACCGTCATCATCAATGTGGATGTGCGCCTCGTTGGGCGCGCCAAAGAGATTGTGATTGTTGCCCATCACTTCCTGATACGCGCCGACGAGCATGAAGGCGATGTAATACGGCTCGCCGGGGATCAGCGTGTGAAGTTCGAGCACCTGCTTCACGTCGTGTAGGTCAACGAACTTGTCCACGACGCCGTCCGAGTCGCAAGTGATGTCGCAGAGCGTGGCGAACTCGGTCGGCGGCTTGTTGAGACGATGAATCGGAATGATGGGAAACAGTTGATCGAGCGCCCAATGGTCGGGCACGCTGCGGAAGACGGAGAAATTCGTCAGATACTTCGCGCGCAAAAGTCGCCGCAACTCTGTGAACTCTTCGGAGACATACTTGGCGTGTTGCGCGTGTTTGTCGGCGCGCTCGCACACATCCCAGAAAAGCACTTCGCCCTTCGCCCGGTCTTCGAGCGAGATCAGTCCGAGGTTGAAGAGCGTGAACATCTCGTCTCGATGCTCAAGCGCGTCGTGATAAAACTCGCGATAGTTTTTGACGGTGATGGACTCGCGCAAGTCTCCGAGTTCGGTGATGACCTGCGGGTCGTCTTCATCAATCTCAATGGGCGCGAGATCGTCCTCGACGACGGTCTCGATTTCGTCCAGCACGTTCGTCACGAGGATGGCGTGGTAGGCCGAAAGATAGCGGCCTGACTCCTGTATGATCGTCGGGTGCGGGACGTTCTCGTCGTCGCAGACCTGCATGATCGTATAGACCACGTCGTTGGCGAACTCCTGCGCGGAGTAGTTGGCGGAAGAATCGAAGGCCGTCTTCGAGCCGTCGTAATCAACGGCCATGCCGCCGCCCACGTCGAGCAGTTCAATCGGCACTTTCATCTGGTAAATCTTCGCATAGACGCGCGCCGCTTCCTTCATCGCGTTCTTGATGCGCTTGATGTCGGTCAGTTGCGAGCCGATGTGGAAGTGTAGGAGTTTCACCATCTCCACGCGCCCCGCTTCCTGAAAGCGTCGGACGACTTCGAGAATCTCCGTCGTCGTCAAGCCGAACTTGGCCGCCTCGCCGCCCGACTTTTCCCAACGACCGGAGCCTTTCGAGTAGAGCTTGACGCGGATGCCGACCATCGGCAGATCATTGCCGTCGGACTCTTCGGCGAAGCGCAGGATGTGGTCAAGCTCGCTCAACTTCTCGATGACGATGACGACGCGCTTGCCGGAACGCGCGCCGAGGAAAGCGAGTTCGATAAACTCTTCATCCTTGAAGCCGTTGAGGACGAGCAGGCTGTCCGGCGATTGTTCGAGCGCGAGTGCGCCGTAGAGTTCCGCCTTCGACCCGGCCTCTAGCCCGAAATCGTAACGCGAGCCTTCGCGCAAATACTCCTCGACCACCGAGCGGTTCTGGTTAACCTTCATCGGATAGACGCACATGTGCGAGCCTTGATATTCGTATTCGCGGATGGAGTTGCGGAAGGCGCGCTGGAGTTTGCGTACCTGTGCGGTGACGAGTTGCGGAAAACGCAGCAGCACGGGAGCCGAGATGCCGCGCCGTTGCAAGTCGTCAATAATCTCGCGGACATCCGCCGCGCGCGACTGGTCGGCCTCGGACGGGTGGACGATGAGGTTGCCCTTACGATTGATGCCGAAGTATCCGGCCCCCCAATTTTCGATCCCGTAGGTCTCGAGCGTCTGTTCTATGGCCGTCGTCAACTTCTAGCTCTCCTGCCTCACACGATGTCCGTTGTGCCGGTGAATTAACGCTTTCACCCACGTTTTGCTTGAGCGCCTGTTAGATTTAATGAATTCAGGATTGGAAACTTAAGGGCGCAATGTAACAGAAAAAACGGGGTCGGTCAAAAACTATTTTTTTCGGCGTTTCACCGCACAAAACGCTTAAGCTGGCGCGTCAGAACAATTTAAGGCCGGATGCAGGGCATTATTAACGGCGTGCACAGGACTTCACGCCGTGAAACCTTGACAGTCTTCGGCGGCAGTCTATAATGCCAGCTTTTTAGCGTCGTTCAGTTTATCTATGACGCCCGCTCTGATTTGCTTCCACAAACATTCCAGCCGTCTCACAGGGGCGGCAAAACTCTTCTACCCCCTACACTTATCGCAGGAGAAAATATGAACGCTAAAACGGCGTTGGATTACGCCAAGAAAAACGAGGCCAAGTTTGTCTCTGTCCGCTTCACCGATTTAATCGGCGCGTGGCATCATTTGACATTTCCCATGCACGAACTCGAAGAGAGCACGTTCGAGAACGGCTTCGGCTTCGACGCCTCTTCCTTGCGTGGCTGGGCTTCGATTCACGAGTCCGACATGCTGCTCGTCCCAGACCCCGTCCGCATGTGGATGGATCCGTTCACGGAAGAAGCGACTTTGTGTCTCATCGCCAACGCGGTTGACCCGATCACGAAAGAGGGCTACGGGCTTGACCCGCGCTCGGTGGCGCAGAGGGCGGAGAGTTACCTGCGTTTCACCGGCTTGGCGGACACGATCAACTTCGGTCCCGAAGCCGAGTTCTTCGTCTTCGATTCCGTGAGTTATAAGAACGACCCGAACAGCGCGTCCTACACCGTCAACGCCGACGAGGCGCACTGGATGAGCGGTCGCACCGGCACGGATGAATTTCAGGGGCCGAACCTCGGCTACCGCATTCGCCAGAAAGAAGGCTACGTGCCGGTCTCGCCCGCCGACTCGCTCGTTGATTTGCGCTCCGAGATGGCGCTGATTCTGGAGAGCGTCGGCATCCCCGTCGAGTGCCATCACCACGAAGTCGCGCCGATGCAGTGCGAGATTGATATTCGTTACTCGACGATGCTCGGCACAGCCGACAACCTGCAACTCTTCAAGTACGTCATCCGCAACACCGCGTATCAATACGGCAAAGCCGCGACGTTTATGCCGAAGCCGCTCTACGGCGACAACGGCAGCGGGATGCACTGTCATCAATCGCTCTGGAAAGACGAGAAGCCTCTCTTCGCCGGCGACGGCTACGCGGGACTCTCCGAGATGGCGCGCTTCTACATCGGCGGACTTTTGAAACACGCCGCGGCGGTCGTGGCGTTTGCCGCGCCGACGACGAACAGCTACAAACGGCTCGTGCCCGGCTTCGAGGCTCCCGTCAATCTCGCATATTCCGCGCGCAATCGTTCCGCCGCGATTCGCATTCCGATGTTCTCGCAGAGTCCGAAACTCAAGCGTCTGGAGTTTCGTCCGCCCGACCCGTCGTGCAATCCGTACCTCGCATTCTCGGCGATGCTGATGGCGGGACTCGACGGCATCCAGAACCGTATTGATCCGGGGCAGCCGCTCGACAAAGACATCTACGACCTGACGCCCGAAGAGTTAAAAGACGTGCCGAGTCTTCCCGGCTCGCTCGACGAAGCTCTCAACGCGCTCGAAGCCGACCACGAATTTCTCTTGAAGGGCGAAGTCTTCACGCCGAAGCTGATCGAGCGATGGATCACATACAAGCGCGAGAAAGAGATTCAACCCCTGCGGATGCGCCCGCACCCGCTTGAGTTCGCGCACTACTTCGACATCTGAGAGAGAAGGCAGAAGTCAAAAGGCAAAGGGCAAAAGGCAAAAATAAAACTGCCTTCACCTTTTGCCTTTTGTCTTTTGACTTCTGCCTTTTGCCTTATGGACATTCATCCCGTCACGCTCGAAGGCCAATACGTCCGTCTCGTGCCGCTCACGCTTGAGCATACGGCTGCGTTGTGCGAGGTCGGGCTGGACGATGATTTGTGGAAGTGGACGACGGCGCTCATCAAAACGCCGGATGAGATGCGCGCTTACGTCGAGACGGCGCTTGAGGAACAGGCGAGGGGAGTGACGTTGCCGTTTGTGACGATGGAGATCGCTTCGGGCAAAGTCGTCGGCAGCACGCGCTTCGGCAACATTGACCGCGCGAATCGTCGTCTCGAAATCGGCTGGACGTGGGTCGCACGCGCGTGGCAGCGCACGCACGTCAACACGGAAGCGAAGTACGTCATGCTCCGCTACGCCTTTGAAACTTTAGGCGCGATTCGCGTCGAGTTGAAAACCGATTCGCTCAACGAACGCTCTCGCCGCGCCATCCTCCGCATCGGCGCGAAAGAAGAGGGCACGTTTCGCAACCACATGATTACGCAGGGCGGACGCTTTCGCCACACGGTCTATTTCAGCATCATTAATTCTGAATGGCCGGCGGTCAAATCCGCGCTCGAAGAAAAGCTGGCGCGCGCATAATCTCACGTATAAAAATTCTGGGAGCGCGGGCTGGGATGCCCGCGCTCCCAGCCATGTTGCGGCAATGCTTACGCCTTCGGTTAGAATCAACGCGCCTTGCTGAAACTCGACGAGAAAATCGAAACACTCGCGCGCGACTTGCCCGACGCCGACGAAGCGCGACTCTTCTATGAGCGCATCACGTCGGAGCATCTGCGCGTCAAGCGTCAGTTCGAGCGCGACGCAGGGCTGCTCTCGGACGCGCTTGCGCTCGCCGCATGGAGCCCGCTGCTTTCAACGACGCTCGCGCAGAATCCCGACTATCTCAACTGGCTCGCGCGTGAAAAGACGCAGACGCGCGTCCGCGAGGCGGAAGAGTTGGGCGAGTCCCTCGCACGCTTTGCCCTCACGCATACGCAACTCGGCGCGGGCGTCCTGCTCGCACGTTTTCGTCGCCGCGAACTGCTGCGCGTCTATCTGCACGACATCCGCAAGACCGCCACGCTCGTCGAGACGACCGAGGAACTCTCGAACCTCGCCGACGCCGTTTTGCAATACGCGCTCTCGCACGCGGGGCAGGAACTCGACAATCTCTACGGCGCGCCGCAATGCACGGACGCGCGCGGGCGCACAAGTCGCGCCAGTTTCTGCATCGTCGCGCTCGGCAAACTCGGCTCGCGCGAACTCAATTATGCGTCCGACATAGACCTCATGTTCATCTACTCCGACGACGGCGAAACGTCGGGCGGGGGCGAGCGCGGGGTGACGAGCAATCGCGAATATTTCTGCAAGCTAGCCGAGCGCGTCGCGGGCATCGCGGGTAAGCCCACCGGCGAGGGCGCGGCCTATCGCGTTGACTTGCGACTGAGGCCGCACGGTCGCGACGGCGCGCTCGCCTGCTCGCTCAGAGAAGCCCTGCGCTATTACCGCGAGACGGCGCACGCCTGGGAATTGCAGGCTTTGATCCGCTCGCGCGCCTCCGCCGGGTCCGCCGCGCTCTACGCGCGTTTCGCCGAAGCGGTGCGCCCGCGCGTCTATCGCTCCGACGAGACGGTCGCGCGCGCTCTCGCGCATGTACGTCTCGCGAAGCAGAAAATTGACCGGCAGCACGGCGACACTTCGCGCGGCTTTAACGTCAAGCTCGGTCGCGGCGGCATCCGCGAAATCGAGTTCATCGCGCAGGCTCTGCAACTCGCCTACGGCGGGCGCGACGCCTGGCTGCAACACGCGCCGCACACGCTCATCTCTCTCGGACGCCTCGCCGACCGTCATCTCATCAACGAGCGCGAGCGCAGCGAACTCTTCGATGCTTACACGTTTCTCCGCACGCTAGAGCATCGCGTGCAGATGGAGCAAGGCTTGCAAACGCATCTCGTCCCCGACCAGATGGAACGCCGCGCGCTCGTCGCACGCCGGATGCACTTCGACGGCGCACGCTCGCTCGCGGATTTTGAACGCGCACTTGAGATGCACACGACGCACGTCCACAACGCTTACCGGCGCGTCTTCGGCGACACGGAGCAAGACGGCGCGACGGCGACGCAGCATGACAACGATGCGCGTCAGACGAAAGAAGAGACGCCGCATAAAAAACCCACGCATGATAATTCAACGCTCGACAGCGCAATCTCTCACGAGTCAACGCAGGGCACATCAACTCTCGACAGTTCAACGCCCAACGATTCAACGCCCGGCAAATATCACGCATTTGCCGCCAAATCCGCAGAATTCGCGGCTTTTTCGCTTCAAGCGCACGAAGCCGCACGCCATGCGCTTGAGCCGCACGTTGACGCCGGGCAAGCTGCCGCACTTGTCGCCGCGCAAGTTTTTGCATCAAGACTTTCATCAGTTGAGAAAGAAAATTTGCACGCGACGAATGCACGCACGCTCGCGCGTCATCTGCATTTGCTGGCCGGCGAGACGCTCAATCATCAGCGCGCACTCTCTCTGCTGGCGCGCATCGCCTCGTCACTCGACAAGTCCGGCGCGGAAGTAAATTTGACGGACGCGAATTTGCGCGCTCTCGTTCGTCTATGCGGCGCGTCCGAATTTTTCGGCGAGATGATCGCCAGCAATCCCGCGCTCATCGCTTCGTTGACAACGAGCAAAGATGTCATCGCCGCGCGCGACCATCGCTCGATCCTGCGCGCGGGAATTGATGCCGAAGGAAATTTCCGGGCCGAACTCTCCGCACTCCGGCGCGCGTGGGCGCATCTGCTCGTCGAGATCGGCGCGTGCGATGCGTGCGGCGAAATCACGCTCGCCGAATCGAACCGCCTGCAAACCGCGCTCGCCGCCTCAAGCATCAACGCCGCGTTGCTCGTCGCGCGTCGCGAGTTAGTGCGTCGTCACGGCAGGCTCCTCGCTGGCCCTCGCCTCGCCGTCTTCGCGCTCGGTCGGATGGGCAGCGGCGGCACGGACTACGGCTCAGACCTCGACCTCGTGCTCGTCTATGACCCGCGCGTGCCCTCGCCGCTCGCCGGTCTCGTTCACAGAGAAGCCTACGCGCGCCTCGCCGAGTTGATGACCACGGCGCTCTCCGCGCTCACGCGCGACGGCACGCTCTACCGCGTTGATTTGCGCCTGCGTCCCGACGGCAAAAACGGAGCGACCGTCATTCCATCCGATGCCTTCATCAATTATTTGCGCGAGCGCGCGGACGTGTGGGAGTGGCTTGCTTACGTGAAACTTCATGCGGTGGCGGGCGACCTCGAACTGGGGCGCGCGGTGGAGAGAGAAGCGCGCGCTGCCATTCACGAAGCGGCCAGACGAACGCACGTTGACGTGTTGCGCGACGAGACGCGCCGCGTGCGCGAAAGGTTGGAGCGCGAGCGCGCGGGCAACTCACGAGCCTCGATGCGCGAGACTGACATTAAATTCGGTGCGGGCGGAATGCTCGATGTTTATTTCGCCACGCGCTACCTGCAACTGCGCGATAACTTGCCCGACAGCGACACGGGCGACCGTTCGACACGCGCCACGCTCGCACGACTGCGCGACTCCGGCTCGTTGAATGATGAAGACCACGCCGCGCTCAACGAAGGCTATGCGCTTCTTCGCCTGCTCGATCATCACCTGCGCCTCATCGTCGGACGCTCGACGCGCCTGCCCGCTGTCGCAGACCATCCCCTCCTCGCAGACCTTGCTCATCGCCTCACGTATCCATCCGTCAACGCGCTCACCGACGATCTCTCAGCACGAATGCGCGCCGTCCGCGCTGCCTACGAACGCATCACGACGGCAGGCTAACGGGCGGTATCAAGCCATGCGCGAGATAGCTTTCAAATACACTTGTTAATGATGGATGATGGAATGTGACAGGGTGAGTAGCTCGAAAGATATATTTGACGCCAGATTATCGCGTCAACAGTTTATCGTAATCAGCGTGTGACCCAATCCAGAACCACACAACACCTTCCGGCTTATCCAAGCCTAACGCACGATAATGTGCGCCGACACGCACTGACCACAAGCCGCCGATTTTCTTAAAATGTAATGAGGGATGTGTCGGATTAGTTTTGAGCAATTGATAGTTCTTGTCAGCAAGCTCGCGCACTTCGGATGGAAGTCGTTGATAACACTTCCAGAACGCCGGTGACACAAAGTGTTTCACAGCGACTTACATTGCCCGGCCTCAAATTCCTGCTCCGCTTCCTCCATCAATGCATTGAGCCGGCCAGCTTGAACGTCCTGTTCAATACGCTCGTCCCACCGCTGCGCCTGATATTCATAAAACCACTCGGCCAGCTTTGCAATTTCGGAAGGCGGCAACTCGGCGATGGCGGATTCTATTTCGTTAATGCTCATGTTGGAAGTCTAGCTTATTATCTGCCGAGGCATCAATATCTTCAAAGACCACTTATGAATTTAACCATTTGACAGCCGCATCAGTCGCCTCGTCATAGGAGGAAACGATAAGTTCATGTGTGGGCGATTCATCTTCTCCATCCCAGAATTCAAGCCAAATGCCTTCGTCGCACTGAGAGATTTCAAGTGAGCGAACGCCATTATTAGCAAAGATAAATTGTCCTGCGCTATCACCCCATATTTCTACTAAGGCCACTGAATCCTTGAGTTGCTGGACAACTTTTTCAAGCTTACCTCTATATTCAACATCAGGTGAAGGCATCACTTCGGCCTCTCATTTTTGTACGTCACGCCTTCTTTCATCACGAAGAAAACTTTTTCCGTCTGGCGAATGTCCTGCGTGGGATCGCCGGGGACGGCGACGATGTCGGCGAGTTTGCCGGGTTCGAGCGTGCCGAGCCGGTCGCTGATGCCGAGCAGTTCGGCGTCAACTGACGTGCCGGCGCGGAGCGCGTCAACGGGACGCATTCCGAGCGAGACCATGAGTCGAAACTCTTCGGCATTGCGCCCGTGCGGATAGACGGCGGCGTCCGTGCCGAGCGCGATTTTGATGTTGCGCGCGAGCGCGCGTTTGAACGTCGAATCGCGAGCCGCGATGGCCGCGCGCGCTTTGGCTTCGATGGCCGGCGGCAGATGGAGTCCTTTGTCCAGACGCTCGCGGATGCCTTCGGAGGCCATCAAGGTCGGGACGAGATATGTGCCGCGCGCCTTCATCATGTCGAGCGCCTCGTCGTCGAGAAACGTGCCGTGCTCGATGGAGTCAATGCCGGCGCGGATGGCGCGCTTCGCACCTTCGGCTCCGTGCGCGTGCGCGGCGGCCTTGCGCTTGAGTGCGTGCGCTTCGTCCACGAGCGCGTCGAGTTCGGCCTGCGTCATCTGCGGCGCGCTGACATCGTCGGTCAGCGAAAGCACGCCGCCCGTCGGGCAGACCTTAATCACGTCCGCGCCGTTTCTGATGTTCATGCGGACGGCGGCGCGCACGGCATCGGCTCCGTTGGCGACGGCCTGCGAGATGTCGGAGTCGCCGCTGAAGACGCCGGGACGGAAGCCCGCGACGGGATCGCAGTGGCCGCCCGTCGCGCCGATGGGTCGCGTCGCGACGAGCATTCGCGGCCCCACGATTTTGCCGTCGCGGATGGCGTTACGCATCCCGACATCTATCAGGTCTTGCGCGCCGACGTTACGCACGGTCGTGAAACCGATCATCAGAGTCTTGCGCGCGTACTCGGTGGCGTCGAGCGCGCGTTCGGCGATGGTCTTGCTGAGTGCGTCAATTTCATCCTGCCGCCAATCATCGCTCGACTGCTCGGTGAGGTGCGTGTGCGCGTCCATGAAGCCGGGCAGAAGCGTCGCATCGCCGAGGTCAATCACTTCCGCGCCCGCCGGCACATTCGCGCTCGTCCCGGCGGAGAGAATTTTCCCGCCTGACACAACGACGATGCCCGGCGAGACGACGCGCTCGCTCTTGCCGTCGAACATCCGCGCCGCTTTGATAACGACGACGGCAGCGGACGGCTTCGACTCTCCCGTTGCCGCGCCGGTCTGCGCGAAGCAGTGGGAACTTCCCGCGATCAATGAGAAAAATAAAACGCACGCGCTGATGAATTTCATGATGTGATCCTCCGGCGGTCAGATGTTGACGTGTGGTGAAAATTTGAAAATGGCAAAGTTGAGCGTGGAAGTCGTCAGGTCGAGTTCGGGAACTTCGCTTCAAGCGTTGAGCGTCGTGCCGTGCGTCTGCTCATACCAGCAACGCGAGCACCAGCGATGGCGCGTGGCGCGCTCGTCGAGTGAAAAGTCTGCGGAGGCGGGCAGGCGTTTGACGACCTTGCGCTCCTCCGCGCTCAACTCGTACCACGCGCGCAAAAAACCTTCGTGGCAACGCGGGCAGCGGCCTTCGCCCTGCGCGCTCATCGCGTAATCGCGTTCGGACATATACGCCATCCTTCCTTGAATTTCGCCTGCGTTGCAACTCGCGCCTGACTCGTTTGTGCATCGAGCGAAGGGCAATGTAATATCGAGGAGTCTTTAACACAAGACACAAACAAATTGAAAGCACGGCCTGCCGTTGACGGGAAACGCACGCGCGTCCCTAGGTCGCTTGCGTTTGAAGTTAAACGAGAGATACAACAAAGAACGATTGAAGAGTCGAGAGGTTTACGAGAGGGTGTTTCAAATTAAAGCCGCTTACCACGAGCAGTTGGACTTGAAGACGAGCATCGAGCGCGCGCGAGAGTTCTTCAACGACTTGAAAAACTTCGTCGAGTTGATGCCGGGCGTCGAGCGCATCACGCAGGAAGCGGGCGGCGTCATGCGCTGGCTGATTCGCGCGGAAGTGCCCGTCATCGGCTCGATTCGACAGGCGTTCGCCGTCGCGCAGTCCGCCGACAGCCCCGCGCGCATCGAGTGGTTGCCGGTTGAAGGCGAGCGCAAAAATCTGCTGCGCTACATCGCGACTTTTGAGGAGCACGGCGAGTTCACGCGCGTCCGCATCGAAGAGCGCGTCGAGCTGCGCCGTCAAAATCCGAGAGAGTTGCACATGCTCGCCGGACTCGCGGGCGAAAGCCGCTTGAGCGCGGAGATGCAGCGCGGCGTCTCCGAGATGATGCGTACCTTTCTGCAACGCGCACGCGCGCGATTGGAGTAAATCAAAAATGTCAGAGGGAAGAAAAGAACGATGATTAAAATGTACACGACGACGTGGTGCGGCGACTGCCGCCACGCCAAGCGATTTTTGCAGGAGCAGGGCATTCCTTACGAAGAGGTCAACATCGAGGAGCACGACGGAGCCGCCGAGTACGTGATGAGCATCAACGGCGGCAAGCGCAAAGTGCCGACGTTCGAGATTGACGGGCGCGCGTTTAATCTCTCGCCCTACGACGAGAAGAAATTGCGTGCGGAGCTAGGGTTGTTGTAAGCGACTGATGAGCAGGAACCGAGGGAGCATCTAACGATGGCAACGACGAGTTTGAAGCGGAGGCTGGCGCGTGCCGGTGGCTGGAAGCTGGCGAAAAAATTGATTAAACCGATTCCCGTCATCGGCTCGGTGGTCGTCATCGGCCTCGCCGGTTACGAGGTAAAAAAGAAGGGCGCGTTGCGCGGCGCGCTGCACGTCGGGCTGGATTTGATTCCCGTCGTCGGCACGCTCAAGGACGTGGTCGAAATTTTCACGGGGGATTTGATTCCAGATAAGAAACCAGTCGTGCGTTAAGAGCGGCGCGTTGATGTGATAACTCCCGGCGGAACGTCACACACTCTGACGTTCCGCCGGGAGTTTTTTTGCGCGCGTGCGACTTTGCGCTTGCTAAAAACGGAAGCCGATGCCCGCGCTGATTTGAAGGTTATGCTTCGTCTCCGGCGCGATCTGGATGATGTTCTGCGAGAGGCTGAAGCCCTGTGTCTGCCGTTGACCGTAACGGATAATCGTGTCGCCGGCATCAAAGCGTGCCATCAGGCGACGCGAAGGATAAAACTCCAAAACTCCGCCGATGTCCGTCGAGAAATAAGTTTTTCTCTTGTCGGCGAAAGTCCCGATGGTGAAACTCTGAGTGAGCGCCGGCAAAGGGTTGAAGGTGATGACCTGCGTGCCGACGAGTTGCGTCACCTGACTGAAACTGACGAAGCCGGGACGCGCTTTGCCGAAGACGCCGAACTTGTCGAAACGCTTGCCGATCTTCGCGCCGAACTGCATCTGCGAAGGGTATCCGCCCGTCGTGTTATCGGCGAAACTTTTACGCGGGTAAAAATCTCCCTGCGCTTCAAGGCCGATGTGGTCGTTGAGATTGAAAGTGAACCTGCCGCCGAAGCCCGCTTCCGGGTTGACGTTGGGGTCGCCGGAAAAAATGACGGGGAAGCCGAAGACAGGGCGCGGCGGATTGAAGACGAGCGACGAAAACTGCACGCCGACTTCATAGCGCGGCGCGTGCTCGTCCGTGTTGCTTGTCGTCGTCGCGGCGTGGCTCTGCGTTTTGTTGCCGTCGTCATCGCCGCCGCCGCCGAAGCGATAGCCGACGCCCGCGCTGAACTGAAAGTTATGCTTCGTCTCGGCGGGAGCTTGAACGATTGGGAGGAAGAAGAATGTGCCGGTCGGGTCAAGCACAGAGGTTTGCGAGAGGTCGTTGCGCCGCCCGTAACGAATGATCGTGTCGCCCACGTCAAAGCGCGTGACGATGTGGCGCGACGGGTATAATTCAAGCACGCCGCCGACATCCAACGAGAAATGCGTCTTCCGCTCGGAAAGGAAATCCACTCCGCTCGCAGAGTTTATGAGTTTCGTCGTGTCGTCGAAACTGACGAAGCCGGGGCGCGCTTTGGCGAAGATGCCGAACTTGTCGAAGCGCCTGCCGACCTTGACGCCGAACTGTCCCTGCAAGGTGCGTCCGCCGGTCGAGACGGTTTGGAAAGTTTTGTTCGGGAGCAGATTGCCTTCGGCCTCGACGGCAAAATAATTGTTGAAGTTGTATGTGACGCGCCCGCCGAAGCCGACGTGATTCTGTGTCCCGCCGATGAGTGCTGGCTCCGTCACCGAGAGCGAAGAAAACTGCGCGCCGACTTCAACCTTCGGCACGTCGCCCGCGCGTGCCTGCGCCCGTGCATTGTTGCCACCGCAAAGCATCAGCGCTGTCAGCATTGACGCCAGCGTGAAGAGAAACGGGCGTATGTATTTGTTCATACGAGGTTGCTTCCTTATCGTGAATTTTTGTCGGGGAGATTTCGTCGCCAATGCTTGAACGCAGCGCTCATACAAAGAGTTGCGAAATATGTCGGAGAAAAAATGTTGGCAGGTGTCGGAGATGACGACGATGGCAGGCGCACAAGTCAGAGGGTCATTTCTCGAATTGCCACGCGCCAACTATTCGGCGATGACGCGCGGGCGTTGCGTCAGAGGATGCGCCTGTTCGTAGGCGTGTGCGAGACGAAAGATCGTCGCTTCATTCCAGTGCGTCCCCATCAACTGAAGGCCGATGGGCAAGCCTGTGGATGTCAGGCCGCAGGGGATGCTGATGCCGGGAATGCCCGCGAGATTCGCTGTGCAGGTGTAGATGTCGTTGAGATACATGGCGAGCGGGTCGTCGGTTTTTTCACCGAGCATGAAGGCGGGCGTCGGCGTCGTCGGCGTGAGAATCGCGTCACAACGCTCGAAGGCACTGAGAAAATCCTGCTCGATGAGCGTTCGCACTTTCTGCGCCTTGAGATAATAAGCGTCGTAATAACCGGACGAGAGCACGTAGGTTCCGAGCATGATGCGGCGTTTGACTTCCGCGCCGAATCCTTCGTCGCGCGTGCGCCGGTACATCTCGCGCAGCTCATTCGACTCTTCGGCGCGGAGGCCGTAGCGCACGCCGTCGAAGCGCGCGAGATTGGAAGACGCTTCCGCCGTCGCGATGATGTAATAGACGGCGATGCAATATTTCGCGTGCGGCAATTCCACGTCCACGATCTCCGCGCCGAGTTCGCGGTAAGCATCAATCGCGGCTTCGACGCTCGCGCGCACTTCCGCGTCTAAACCTTCGCCGAACAATTCGCGCGGGACGCCGATGCGCGCGCCGCGTATGTCGCCCGTGAGCGCGTCGGCGTAATCGGGCACAGGCACGTCTGCTGTCGTCGCATCATGCGAATCGCGTCCGGCGATTGCGCCGAGCACGATGGCCGCGTCTTTGACCGTCTGGCCGAAGACGCTCACTTGATCAAGCGACGAGCCGAAGGCGACGAGACCGTAACGCGAGACGCGCCCGTAGGTCGGTTTGACGCCGACGATGCCGCAGAGCGCGGCGGGCTGGCGCACAGAGCCGCCCGTCTCCGAGCCGAGCGCGGCGGGCACGATACGAGCCGCGACCGCCGCCGCCGAGCCGCCCGAAGAGCCGCCGGGGACGCGCGCCGTGTCCCAGGGGTTACGCACGGGGCCGAACGCGGAATTCTCGTTCGATGAACCCATCGCGAACTCGTCGCAGTTGGTCTTGCCGATGATGACCGCGCCCGCCGCACGCAGGCGCTCCGTCACCGTCGCGTCATACTGCGGGTGATAATTTTCGAGGATGCGCGAGCCGCACGTCGCTTGCAGGCCACGCACGCAGATGTTGTCTTTGAGCGCGACGGGAATGCCGTGAAGCGCGGCAGGCTGATCGTCGTCGCTGTCCGTTGCGACATGAGAATCACGCGCTCTCTCGTCCAACTCTTCAGCACGACGAGTTGCGCCCGCGCGATCAATTTGCAGGAAAGCGTTGAGCGTCGAATTAAGGCTCTCCGCCGCGTCGAGCGCGGACGCGGTGACGGCGCGCGCCGTCGTCCCGGAGCGCGAGAGTTCTTGCGTGATGAGTTCAATTGTTTTTTCGGAGACGGACATTTGGTTGTTCAGGCAGATGATGATTTCAGTGTTCGCTTAAGCTGTTTAACTCTGGGCTTCCCAAAATATAGGCACTCAGTAAGACCGTTTACTCAAGATGTATAGGCGGCGTTGTTTTGGTCAAGGATGATGTTATCACCTGCGTTAACCTTCACGTTCCATATCGCTACACCGCTACGAGTTTGAGTAATGCCAATGAGGTAATAAGTACCAGTTGGCACATTCTCGAACTTGCCGGTTCCTTCAAAGTCTGTCGTCATGCTACTAATTGCGTTCGGCTTTACGAGTTCTTCAAAGGTAGTAGCGCGCCCTTTTAGCTGCACATCAATATCAGCCATAGCGCCCAAGACGCCTATTTTTAAATTCTTGCCTGTCTTCTGCGATAGTGTGAGTAAATCATCTTTCGATAAATAGAATGTCGTTCTTGCAACAGGCTGGACGCCACCAATTCTGTAAACAATTCCTGCTTTTACAGTGACATTCTTTCTACTCTCGATAAGATTATTGCTTCTCTCGTTAATAGGCTTGCTACAAGCTGAGAGCAGTATAAGGAAGATTGCAATAGCAAGCCGTGCGCGCCACTTCATTAGAAATTCTCTTTCTCTTCTGAATTAACGATGACCTTCGGCACGCGGAAATATCCGTGCGAAGCGTCGGGCGCTTGGTCAAGGGCGAGCGTCTGGCCGAGCGAGGGCTGCACGTTGTCTTCGCGCGCGGCGTCGGTGCGCTCGCCTTCCGGCGTCATGCCGCCGGTCGCCGGCTCAACCCGGCTCGTGTCCAACTCGTTCAACTGTTCGACGTAAGCCACGATGGAAGCGATCTGCGGCGTCAACGCGCGCACTTCCTCTCGCGTAATGTCGAGATGCGCGAGCGTCGCGATTTTTTCGATGTCGGATTCGGTAATGGGCATAAGTAGTAGCCAGTAGCCAGTAGCCAGTAGCCAGTAGCCAAGCAAGTGTCTTCATGCTGGCTACTGGCTACTGGCTACTGGCTACTTCTTCTGAGCATTCATGTAACTGCCGGCGGCGAGGAGAAAGCGTCTCCGCAGGTCTTCGTCGCGAATGGCGTCGGCTGCCGGTTGAAGCTCCTTCGAGCCGCGCAGTGCGCTTTCTTCTCGCGCATCGTCTGGAATGTTGGGCGACGGTATCCGGTCGCGCTCGTCTTGAACCGTGCGGCGATCAACGCGAAACTCGATGAACGTCACCATCGGCTGGCCGAGCAGAGAGTTGATTCCGAAGAGCAGTTGGCCGCTGATGGCTTCGAGTTGTTTCTTCCACGTCGTGTCGGGCACGGCGACGACGAGCATCTTGCGATGAAGTCGGAACGGAACCGCGCAACCGCGCAGCGCAGCGCCCGCCACGCGACGCCACGCGACGAAAGCGGCCACCTCCGCCACCTCTTCCGCCTCGCCCGCCGCGCGCAACAGACTGGGGAGCGCGCGGATCAAGTCGTCCATAAAATTTTCAGTCTCAAATTTGTAATTGGAGATTTGCGTGACGCAATTTAATATCGCCAATCTCAAATCCGAAATTCTGCGGGGAGTGTAATGGATAAAGAGCAAGAGCCTCAAGCGGCGAACGTCGAGACCCTTTCGTTGTTGGACGGCATGGAGCCGCTCGTGCTGGCCTCCGGCAGCCCGCGACGTGCGGAAATCTTACGCGCCGTCGGGTGGCCGTTCGAGGCGAGCGCCGCAAATATTGACGAGGCGATGCGCGCGGGCGAGCAGCCGACAGATTACGTCTTGCGGCTCGCGCGCGAGAAGGCCGAAGCGGTGGCGGCGTCGAGACTGTTCGGACTCGTGCTCGGCGCGGACACGATAGTCGTCGCAGAGGGCGAAGTCTTAGGCAAACCGCGCGATGAGATGGACGCGAGCCGCATGTTGCGTCTGTTGAGCGGGCGCACGCACGAAGTGTTGACGGGCGTCGCGCTCGTCCGTGCGGAGACACGTCGCGCGGTCGTCGGCCACGAGAAAACGCGCGTGCGTTTCGCCAAGCTTTCAGAGGCGGAGATCGCGTGGTATGCGGCGAGCGGCGAGCCTGCGGACAAGGCCGGCGCTTATGCCATCCAGGGACGCGCCGCGCTCTTCATCGAAGCGATAGAAGGGAACTACTGGAACGTCGTCGGGCTGCCGGTTCGTCTCGTTTACGAGTTGGCGCGGGAGTTCAAGGAAGATGAACCGCCTGGGAGCGCAGGCATCCTGCCTGCCAACGAGCCGTGAGGCGAGTCAACCCTTTCATCTGCGGGTACTCGTCGAGTCAAAGGTTTTCGCGCTGGCGCGCTCAAGGCGGGCAGGGATGCCCGCGCTCCCAGGGGAAAGCGACTTCACTTATTTGTAAGTTCGCCCTCCATCTTCGCCGTCAATCCATCAAATAAAAGGGGCTGAGATTCATCCAAGAATCTCAGCCCAAATTTTCTATGAATCGTCGAAGCGCACGCGGCAGGACGACTACTGGGTCTTGTCGTGAAGCATTCCGTTGATGCGCGGCGAGAGCGTGTCAATCAAAGTGCGCTTCGGGTCAACGCCGCCGATGGGGTCGCCGGAGACGCTGCCCCCACGGTCGAGAATCACGGTCGCCGGAAGCTGATTGCCGGGCACTCCCAACTGTTTGAAGAGCGCGCCGTCGGGGTCGCGCAGGACGGCGACCTTCAACTTGTTCTTGCTGGCGAACGAGCGCAACTGTTCGTCCGTCGCGTAATTTTTCGACTTCGGCGAATCCGAATCTGTGCTCACCCAATAGACGCGAACGTTGCGCGGGCCGAACTCGTCGGCCAACTCCTGCACGCCCTGCACCTGCGCGCGCGAGAGCGGCAGCCACGACGCGCCGAACGTCAGCACGACGATGTCGCCGCGCAGCATCTCGGAAGTTATCTCGCCGCCGTCCGCCGTGTGGAGTTTGAAATCCAGAGGCGTTGCCACTACTGTCGCCGCCATCATCGCCGCTGACGTATCAACGGTCTTCGCCAGCGACGCCGCAACGCTCGATAGTGCGAACATCAACGACAGCATGACGGCGGCCAGCGAGCGGCGACGTTGTGGGGTCAACATTTGAATCTCCTTCCGGCTGTTCGAGCGCGTGCCGCATCGTTTGTGCCGGCCACCAACTTTATGTCAGAAAGCGTCCGCCTTAACGGGCACATCCACACGCGAATCTTTGATGAAGGGTCAAAAAGAAAGGTTGTGCGAAAGACATCCGAGACCGCGTCTCACTCCGACGCCGGACGCTCCGCGTTCGACGGCAACGCGCCGAAAACTTCTCTGTGCAGCGCGCAGTATTCGTCCCACGTATCCATGTCGCGCGCGACGTAGGGCGAGTCCGCCTGAACGCGCAACACATCTTCACGATGCGCGTCGAATAATCCGCGCAAGCCTCTGCGCGCGTCAAGGCGCAACAACTCTTCGCGAAAGTCGAGATCAATCAAGGCCGGATGCCCGCCGCGTCCGTGCCACTCCGGGGCGATGAGCCGCGCGCCCGTCTCTCGTCGCGCGTCAATCAACTTTCGTATCTCGACGGGCGGCGCTGCCGGATGGTCAACGAGCGCGATTAACACAACGCGCGCCGCGCCGGAAACTTTCTCGACTCCGCGCGCGATGGAGATGCCCATCTCACTCTCCGCCTCTTCGTTGACGGCGAAGGTCACGAACGGCAGCGACGCCAGATGCACGCGCAACTCTGCGGCGCGATGGCCGAGCACGACGACGATTTCATCAACGCCCGCCGCGCGCAAATTCTCGATGCACGATTCGATGACAGTCCCTTCGCCGAAGGGCAACAAAGGCTTGAACGCGCCCATCCGTCGCGAGCGTCCGGCAGCGAGAATGATGGCGGCAACTTTGTTCACGATCAGTAGCCAGTAGCCAGTAGCCAGTAGCAAAGCGCTTGTCTTCATGCTGGCTACTGGCTACTGCCTTTGCAACTCTTCGAGTGCGCGCAGGACGAACGGGCGCGCCATCTGTTTGCGATAGTTCATCAAGTGGTCTGTGTTATCGAGCGGGCGCGCTTTCATATAACAGGCTTCCGCCGCCTGTGCGATGCGCTCCGCATCGAGCGGCGCGCCGACGAGCGCCTGCGCCGCGTCTTCGACTTCCATCGGAGCGGGCGCGATGCCGCCGAGCACGACGCGCGCCTCCTGCACCGCGCCGTCCGCGCCGACTTTGATCATCGCCGCGACGCCGAGCACCGGAAAGTCGAACGCGCCGCGCCGACGCAACTTTTTATAAACCGCGCGCGAGCCTTTGACGGGCGGCAGGTGTATCTCCGTCAACAATTCTTCCGGCCTCTTGTGCAGGTACTGGATACCGTCGTCGTTATAGAGACCTTTGGCCGTCACCATCCGGTCGCCCACCGTCGAGACGAGACGCACCTGCGCGCCCAACGCGACCATCAACGGCACGAGGTCTGACGACTGCACCGCCCAACATTTCTTGCTGCCCGGCGCGACCCAACACACGTCGCCGTCCTTCTTCAAACAGAAGTTGATGCCTTTGCGCCACTCGTAATTCTGGTCGTAATAATTGCATCGCGTGTCGAGCAAAAGATTGCCGCCAATCGTCCCCATGTTTCGCAGCGTCGGCGTCGAGATCGTCCGCGCCGCCTGCGCCAACGCCGGGTAATCGCGCCTGATGACGGGATGCTCGATGATGTCCGTCAAACTCACGCCCGCGCCGATTCTTAACCCCGACGCGCCGTCGCCCGCAATCTCGCGCAACTCTTTCAGACGCCCCAGCGAGATGACCGTCTGCGGCGTCTGCTGTCGCCGCTTCATGTTCGGGTACAAATCCGTCCCGCCCGCGACGAATTGCCCCGCTACACCGGCATCGCCCCTCATCTTCGCCGCCTCGCGGACGGTCTGCGGGACGAGATAACTAAATTTCGGAAGTCGCATCATAGCGTTTTCAATTTCTCTCTTTATGAATGCACCGCGCCGCGCGGCATTTCTTTGCCGTCGCCGCCTTCGCGGACGGCTTCTACGTCAGGCACGCTTTCTATCATCAATCTTCAATTCAGGATGACGCGCGAGGAAGCCGCCGCGCTTCAGTTTATAGCGACCGGGTTTGAGAGTTTCGTCTTCATCAATCCCGGCTTCAAGGTCACGCCGGTAATCTTCTTCTGAGATTTCGATGGTCACGTTCTCGCCATCGTCTTCAACTACGGAGAAAACGAACGGCTTATATGTTTTTGGTTCGCTCATAAATTTGTCGCTCCACTCGGTCGGCCTTCCGCGCTGAAATGATGCGAATTACATCGCCCAAGCGCTCGGCATAAATCACGTACAGTAGTAGCCGCCGGCTCGACTGGCCGATGATGAAGAAACGCCTTTCCGTTGCAGAGTGTTCCGCATCGTAATCTTCCAGCCCGTGCGGGTCGTAAAAGACCTCCGTAGCTTCCCCGAAGCTGACGCCGTGCTTCGCCAAGTTGCTCCGTGCTTTGGCATCATCCCATTCAAATTTCACCGGCTACACTTCCTTACACTTTTGTCATGCTCACGAGTGAATCGCCACGCGCGGCATCTCTTTGCCGTCGCCGCCTTCGGCGGGCGTTAAGACCTTGAGCGGTTCAGGCCATGCGACGGCGGGAACACTCACGGGGCCGAAGCGCGCTTCCTGTCCTTTGGCTTTCGCTTTCAATGCGGCGAGAACTTTTTCGGGCGTGATGGGCACTTCGTCCACGCGCACGCCGACGGCGTCATAAACGGCGTTGGCGACGGCGGGCATGACGGGGAGCAGCGGCCCCTGCCCGACTTCTTTCGCGCCGAAGGGGCCGTTGGGGTCTGCGTCTTCGATGAGATAAGTTTTCACGTCGCACATCTCAAGCGTCGTCGGGCTTTTGTATTCGAGCATCGAGGGAAATTTGTGGACGGCGTTGCGATTGGCGCGGTAAATCATCTCTTCCATCAACGCCTCGCCGAGTCCCATATAGACGCCGCCTTCGACCTGTCCCATGACGAGCATCGGGTTGATGCTCCTGCCGATGTCGTGGCCGATCCAGATGCGCTCGACGGTGACGAGGCCGGTGTCCGCGTCAACATCAACTTCGGCGACGGCGGCAGAATAACTGTAAGCGGGCGAGGGGCCGACGCCCGCGCCTTTGAATTTGCCGGGCGAGCGCGGCGGCGTGTAAGAGCCGACCGTGCCGATAGTGCCGAACTTCGTCTCGGCGAGCACGACGGCTTCGGCGAACGTGACGCCGACTTCCGGGTTCTCCACATCGAAAACGCGATGCTCGGCGAGCGACAGATTCTCAACGGGCACGGAGAGTTTTTCCGCGACGGCCAACGTCAATAATTCGCGCGCGCGTTCGGCGGCCTGCAAAGCGGCGTTGCCCGTCATCAAAGTGACGCGGCTCGAATAGCTTCCCAGATCAACGGGCGTCAAATCCGTGTCGGCGGTGAGGACGCGGATGTCGAACGGGTCTATGCCGAGGACTTCGGCGACAATGTAGGCGAGGATGGAATCGGAGCCTTGCCCGATGTCGGTCGAGCCGCACTGGATGCGGACGCCGCCCTGCCGGTCGAGCGCGAGTTGCACGCCGGAGTGCGGCATGTTGTTCCAGTAAATCGGCAGCCCCGCGCCACAGAGATATGAACTACACGCGATGCCGATGCCTTTGCCGTGCGGGAGTTGTCGAAATTTATTTTTCCAGTCAGAACCGGCGACGACTTTCTCGATACACTTGCCCAAACCCATCGAGCCGATGCGTAAGTAGTTCGCCGTCACGGAGCCTGCGGGCGCGAGATGCTTTAACCTCATCTCCGCCGGATCGAGTTTTAATTCTTCGGCAATCTTGTCAATCTGCACTTCGAGTCCGAAGCGTGGCTGTGGCGTGCCGTGCCCGCGCTTCGGGCCGCACGGCGGTTTGTTGGTGAAGGCGCGCAAGCCTTTGAAACGATAACGCGGCACATCGTAAGTGACGGTTTGCAGCGCGCCGGTGTAAAACGTCGAGGCGACGCCGTAGGAGCCATACGCGCCGCCGTCGAGGAACGTCTCGAAGTCCATCGCCGTGATCGCGCCATCTTTTCTGACGCCCGTTTTGACTTTCATCAACACGGGATGACGCCCGCGATGGCAGTAGAAAACTTCCTCGCGCGTCAAGGTGACTTTGACGGGGCGGCGCGTGCGTCTCGACAGTTCGCAGACGACGATCTCGTGATTGAAGGGATCGCTCTTGCCGCCAAAGCCGCCGCCGTTCGGCGTGGCGATGACGCGAATGTGTGCGGGTCTCATCGCCAGAGTTTTGGCGAGCGCGCGATGGACGTAGTGCGGCGTCTGCGTGGAAGACCAGAGCGTGAGCTTGTTGTCTGAATCGTAATGCGCGACCGCCGCGTGCTGCTCTAAGGGAAGGTGCGTGTTGCCTTCGTAGAAGAACACGTCTTCGCGCACGAGGTCTGCTTCCTTGAAACCTTCATCGAGGTCGCCGAATTCGAGATGGACTTTTTTGTGGATGTTGCCTTCGTCGCCGTAGTCGTGGATGCGCGGCTCGTCAATCAACACGGCCTCTTCGATGCTCGTGATGGTCTGCAACTTTTCGTACTCGACTTCAATCAAGTTCATTGCATCGAACGCCGTGTCTTCATCAACAGCGGCGACGGCAGCGACCGGGTCGCCGATAAAGCGCACCTTGTCTATGCACAGCGGATGCTCATCCTGACTGACGGGCAGGATGCCGTAAGAGATGGGCAAATCTTTTCCCGTGATAACTGCAAGCACGCCGGGCAAACTTTCAGCCTTCGACGTGTCAATGCTCACGATGCGCGCGTGCGGCTCATGCGAGCGCAGCAGTTTGGCGAAGAGCATCCGCGGCAGCACGATGTCGTCGGCGAATTTCGTCTGACCCGTACACTTCGCACGCGCGTCAACTTTGCGAAACGGCTTGCCGATGACTTTCAAAAGCTCGCTGTCGCGTTGGGTGCTGTTGTTTCCGTTTTTACTCATAAACTTAAATGTGCCAGCAGGCTTTAGGACGATTATGCATTTGGTAATCGCTCCTGATAAGCCTTCAAAATATCCGGCGTTATTTCGTCCGGCGCGACGAGCCGGTAATGCTCTTCCTGTGCCAGCTTGACGCCCTCAGGCGTGCTTTCAAACTCGAAGAGCGCGATCAAATTGCCTTCCACGAATTGTGCCCCAATAGGCCTGCAAATTAATGTTGGAAACTTGCTTGCACAGAGCGCAAAGTCCTGTTCGATCTGCACGATGTTGAGCTTGTCCGTGCCGCCTTTCGCCTGAACCGGAAAAACATAATGCCGGCCTTTTTTATCAACGCCGATGTAAATCTCATCAGTCTCTACCTGTCCGATACCAGCCAGAAAAGTACGCAGATGATTTTGCAGTGAGTAGCAAGTGACGCCCGTGAAAATATCAATCAGCCGGTTGTACCGGAGTCTCGCCAACAACGCTTGCTCGTCGTCGAGCGAGTACATTGCGACCAGCCCCGGCGTGGCGTTTGGCACTTTCGTTTCCGCCTTCAACGCCGTTGGCGTGATGTCATGTTCCATCACCAGCGCGAAGCAATACTTGGAGCGTCCCGCAGGCCGGATGATCCATTGCTTGTCCTCTGTGGCTTTCTCCCGGATTGATATTGGCAGTGACACGCGGTAGCGAAAACTGTACACGATGTCGCCTAGATTTTTCGGCAAGTTGATTTGAAGTTCCTGAGCGACGGTCTCAATTTCGCTTCTCTCGAAACAAATTTCCGTCGCTCCTTCCGTGTAGTGCGAGAAGAAAATCCGCTCGATAATGCGGGCATAACGGTTAGCAACGGCCTTCACCTCTTCGCCTTTATTCATTGAACTTACCTCTTCGCTAAAATGTTTCGTCGGCGCGAGCATCCTCGTTGTCTTATCCGGCCAGTAGAGCACCACTACTTCTTCCCGAAGCTGCTCTTTGGTCGCGGTCGCCAGCCGTGCGCGAAACAAATCTATGGCTACAAGCTGATAGCCGAGAGATTTGGCAACGTCGGCCAGCAACTGACCCGTGCGAATCATCACGCGCAGATAAGAGGCCTGATCGCCGACGACGTATGCCAGATACGCGCCCGGTTTGAGGACTTCACGCAACCCTGCAAGATGGCGTGCCATCCCGCCGAAGTAAAGCTTTGTGACCTTCGCATAGAGTTTTTCAAAGCCGCTTGTCTTACCAAGTTCGACACGCCGCGCCTCAATCTCGGCTGCGATGCGCTGAATCTCAAAGTGTTCCGCTACCCACGTATCGTCTGCATCGCCTTTGTAAACATTACGTGTGTTCGAGCGCATCAGGCCGCGTTTGAGAGCTTGCAGTTCCGCTTTATTATTAACGAAGCCAAGCAGCACGGATTCGAGGCGCGTGGTGCGCGTGTAATCCTTTTCGTTCGGGTACGGTGGCGAAGTAATCACGGCGTCAACGGAGCGCGATTTGATGATTCCTTTGAACTGGCGCGCGTCAGCATGGTGAACTTCCGCCGGCGCGTCTTCGTGCATTTGCAATTCGCGCAAGTCGTTCGCCATCGCGCACACATTAGCTTGCCATGCGCTAACTACCGGGGCATCAACTTTTTTGGTTGCGCTGACTCCGACCTCCGGCCCGAAGTGGAGATTGCTGATTGAGAAGACGAGAGCTTTGGCAAGCGCCAAAAGTTCGTGCCGGTGGTAACGCTCATCGTAGTGCGCTCTGATTGTGTCGAGCAGAACGAGCGTTTTGTGAAGCGGGAGCGGGCTGATCGAATCGGTCAGTAACAGCTTAGAGCTTTCAGGCGGCAGCGTCCGCAACGAATCACCGTTCTCTGTCAGGGATATTTCATCCGTCAGCCCTTCACATTGAAGTTGTGCCAGCGCGGCGCGTGCAACTGTGTTTGCATGTTCAATCAAACCGTCCGGCTCTGGACTCCAGTCAATCTTAACTTGGCTGGCAAAATGAGCCATCGGGTTGGCTTCGATGCCGATACTTGAAATGCCAAGCTTTCTGGCCTCAACAATCGTTGTGCCTGTGCCGCAAAAAGGGTCGAGTAACCGATGTTCGCTGTCTAGCCGAAAGCGCTCAATGTAATCGCGTGCTACGTGGGGCGGAAACGACAGCACGAAGCGATACCATTCATGCGCGGCGGCATCTTCAACGTACAGCCGGTTGTTTAGACCGTTTAAGACCGCTCTCGCGCGTGACATTCCCGTTAGTCCTTCGCTTGCTTTCGCTATACAGAGAGGTCAGAACTATTCCTGCCACTCATTGAGAAGTATCTATTCGTAGCCATAGACGCTTTCTCTCGGTAGCTCGAAGGCTTCGCCGCGCAGGCGCGCCGCCGCCAGTTCGACCGCTTCGTAGATTTTGATGTAGCCCGTGCAGCGACAGAGATTACCGCTCAAGGCTTCCTTGATTTCGTCTCGCGTGGGGGTCGCGTTCGCCGCGAGCAACTCTTTGGCAACGAGCAGGAAGCCGGGCGTGCAGTAGCCGCACTGCGCCGCGCCGAGGTCGGCGAAGGTTTCCTGCAAGGGATGCAAGCCGTCAGCCGTCTCCATGCCTTCGACCGTCTCGACGCGGCGGCCTTCGGCTTCGAGTCCGAGCATGAGACACGAGAGCACGGAGCGCCCGTCCACGAGCACGGCGCACGTCCCGCACTCGCCGAGTTCGCAGCCATGTTTCGTGCCCATCAGATTCATGTCCTCGCGCAAGACTTCGAGCAACGTCTTGTGCGGCGCGAAGGCGACTTCCGCCACTTCGCCGTTGATGTCGAACTGTATGTGAGCCTTTTGTTTCATGCTTGCATTCATCGTTAAATTGCGTGCGGACGTGTGTGACTGAGCGCCGGCAATGCGTCCAAAAATGTGCGTGCAGGGGACGAGAAATAATAGCAGTTTTAGGCGTGAGTGACGAAACGGGAGTGTCTTCACCGTACACGTTGCACGGCGTTAGTGAGACTAAAGCGTGAACGGCGCGCGTTTAGTTGAGAGTGAAAGCGTATTCGATCTGACGCGCGACGCTGACGGGCTTGCCTTTGTCGGCGGCGGGCTTGAATTTGATTTTGCGTGCGGCCTCGATGGCCTTCTCCGTCAATCCGTCGGGCAATCCCTTGACGACATCAACGGAGCTAATCGCGCCGTCTTTCAGGAGCATGACGTTTAAGACCACCGTGCCGGTGACTTTGTTTCGTCGCGCATCCTCCGTGTAATCCGGCGCGGGCTTGTCCAGAATCACGGCCTTGTCCGTGACCTTGTCCTCGTCATAATAAATATTGAAGTTGTATTCGAGCGTGATGTATTGCGAGACTGCGTGCCCGTCCTTTTGCGCGGGTCGGAACTTGATTTCACGCGCGGCGGCGATGGCCTTTTCCGTTAGGCCATCGGGGAGTCCTTTGATGACCGTGATGTTGGTTATTTTCCCGGAAGCCGCTAAGATCACGCGCAGCCTGACAGTGCCGTCAACGCTATTTTGTCGTGCCTCCTCCGTGTAGCCCGGTTGTGGTTTGGTAGTGACGGCTGCCTTGCTCGTCACGTCACCGGCCCTGAATATGCCTTCCGTGTTCGACGCTTCCTCGCCGCTGCCAGTGTTGCGTCCCTCGCCGTTGCGACCCGTGCCCGCACCTTCTCCTGTGCTTGTGCCTGTGCCTTGGCCTGTGCCGGGAGTCGCGCCCGTCGTTTGTTTTCCTGACGGTCGAGCTTTGAGTGTGTCGAAGAGAACCGCTTGCGGGCGCGCGGGTGTGGGGGACGCCGACGGATCAGGCGTGGATGACGGCGATGGAGTCGCACTCTGCGTCGCCGTCGTCTGATTGTCGGATTGAGTTGTCGCGTCCTGAATGACACGTAATCTGAATGAATCGAGAAAGCGCTCGATGCGCGCGTCGCTCTCAACGCCGCCGAGCGCGAGCAGCGCAATGGCGCGCTGCTCGACGAGATGAATGCTCAACACGCCCGTCTTTCCCGCGACGGAGACGTTGTACTGGCGACCGGAATAGCCGCCGAGCGTGAAGTCTCGCAGGCGCTCAAGTTTGAACGGCGCGTTGAGTTGCTCGCCGATTTCTTTACCGAGAGTGTTGGCTAATTCGTCCATCATTGGCAACGAAGAATGACGCGCGGCATCGCTGTTGTTGCCGGCGGGCAAGTCCTGCACGATCACGCTGTAGCGTGTTGACTGCGCGTCGGAAGCGGCATAGATGCGTTGCGTGTACGTGCCGCCTGAGAGGGGCACGCGCTTGATTTCTTCAACCGGCGTTTGCGGAAACTGCGCGGCGAAACTTTTGTCGGCGGATTCAAATTGCACCCACTCCGCAGCCGCGCCCTGCTGCTGTGGCTGGCCGTCTGCGCTCGCGTGGACAAGGCAGAGTGCGAAGACGGCGAGCATGAGAACGAGCGTCGCGCTATTTATCTTTGGTTTTAAGAGGATCATGCGTCTTAAGTTTCGTTGGTCGCACGCGCTTTCTGGCGTGTCGGTTGAATGATGATGTTGTCTATCAGGCGCGTCGCGCCGACCTGTGCGGCGAGCGCGATGAGGACAGGGCGGTCGTCGGTCATCTGGTCGAACTTGCTCATCGTCTCGGCGTCCACGACGCTCACGTATTCGAGGCGCGCGCGCGGCTCCGTCTCGACGGTGTGGCGCACGACTTCGGCCAGACGTTTGGCGTTGCGCTCGCCCTCTGCATAAACCTCGCGCGCCTGCGAGAGCGCGCGATAGAGGATGGCGGCGGCGCGTCGCTCGTTGTCTTTGAGATAGGCGTTGCGCGAAGAAAGCGCAAGGCCGGATTCTTCGCGCACCGTCGGCAGCACGACGATCTCCGTGTCGAAGGCGAGGTCGCGCACGAGGCGTCGGACGACGAGCACTTGTTGCGCGTCCTTCTGCCCGAAGTAGGCGAAGTCCGCGCGCACGGCGTTGAAGAGAATGGTCAGCACGGTGGCGACGCCGCGAAAGTGGCCGGGACGCGCCGCGCCTTCCATCGGGTCGGAGAGTCCTTCGACGTTGACGTAAGTCGCGAAGCCCTTCGGGTACATCTCGTCAACCGACGGCGCGAAGATGTAATCCACGTTGTAGTCGGCGAGCCGCGTCGTGTCCTGCGTCAGATCACGCGGGTAACGCGCGAAGTCTTCGCTGGGACTGAACTGCGTCGGGTTGACGAAGACCGAGACGACGACCACGTCGCACATGCGTCTGGCTTCGCGCACGAGACTGAGGTGTCCTTCGTGCAGCGCGCCCATCGTCGGCACCAGCCCGATGGTTTTGTCTTCCTCGCGTCGCAATTTGCGCGTCACGGAAGACATGCGCTGGCGTCGGTTGATGATTTCCATAAAAAGCGGTCAGCGATCAGCGGTCAGCAATCAGCTTAAAGCGGTTTTGGCGTGCGCTGTCATTTCAGTTGAGATGAATTGTGTTCGACGGTCGAAGCAGTTTTAAGCTGAACGCTGACTGCTGATTGCTGACCGCTTGTTCATTTCTTGTTCGCGGCGTCGTGTTCGGCGCGCGCGTTTAGTTCGTTTGCCGCGTCGGCGGGCAGCGGGTACGACTCGGCTTCGGAAGGGAACGCACCGGCGCGCACGTCTTCAGCGTAGCGGCTGATGGCGTTGGTGATGGTCTCGCGCAAATCCGCGTACTGGCGCACGAAGCGCGGGCGCGTGCGGCTGAACGAGAGTCCGAGCATGTCGTGGAGCACGAGTATCTGCGCGTCGCATGAGTCGCCCGCGCCGATGCCGATGGTCGGGACGCGCACGGCATCCGTTACCATACGTGCGATCTCTCGCGGCACGACTTCGAGCACGATGGAGCAGACGCCCGCCTCTTCGAGCGCGCGCGCATCCTCGACGAGCGCGCGCGCCGCGTCCGCCGTCTTGGCTTGCAGGCGATAGCCGCCGAGTTTGTTCAGAGACTGCGGCGTCAGACCGATGTGTCCCATGACAGGAATCTCCGCGTCAATCAGACGCCTGATGATTTCCAGACGATTGCGCCCGCCTTCGAGCTTGACGACTTCCGCGCCGCCTTCTTTAACGAGACGCAGCGCCGCGCGCACGGCATCGTCCGCGCCCGTGTGGTACGTGCCGTAGGGCATGTCCGCGACGAGCAGCGCGCGCTCGACTCCGCGACGGACAGCGCGCGTGTGTTCGAGCATCTCTTCGAGCGAGACGGGCACGGTCGAGTCGTAACCGAGCACGACGTTGCCGAGAGAGTCGCCGACGAGAATGATGTCCGTGCCCGCCTCATCAACGATGCGCGCCGTCGGATAGTCGTAAGCCGTCAGGCAGACGAGACGCTCTCCTCGTTCTTTGCTCGCGCGTAAACTCGGCACGGTCACTTTTTCGGGACGCTGCTGTTTGAGATAGACCATACTTAACGATCACTCCCTTTCGGCCTTCGCGTAAGGCTTCAGTCGTTACAGACGGGCGCGAAGAGATATTCGATTGCTTTGATTGGATGAAGGAGGACAGCGCGCGGGTACTCAGTGATGATCGTGGTGCGGCAACGCCAGTCGCCGCAGGAACAGGCTTCGGGACGCCACAGATAGAAGTTAACCAACGAACCGATGAAGTACGCAGTGACCCCGGCAACCAAGAGAAGTTTGTGGCGGCGCATGTTTGGAGATGATTCTACGCTCGCGCTTTCCTGCAAGGCAATGAGCGAGCGCGCCGGATTATAGGTGAGGGGTTAGCAAAGCGGCAAGAAGAATGTGGAACTGTCAGTACCGCCTGCGGTAGCGGGCGGGTGCTCACAAAGGCAGACCCGCCCGCTACCGCAGGCGGTACTGACTTCACGCTGATGCGATGAGAGACTCATCGTTCATCGAAATGGCGCGGATGCGCTCGGTGATGTTTTTGAAGTCGCCGAAGCCGGGCAGTTGCTCGACGCGACCGTTGACCTTGCGATCAAAGAACGAGACGCCCTCGACTCCTTCAAAGAGCGTCGAGATGAGATAGTTCGTCTCGCGCGTCGGCTTCGTCCCTTGCCCGACGGGCGTCCAGAATTTGCCGATGATAAAGCGCGCCAGCTTTTGCGCGAACGGCGAGCGAGCGAGTTTGAGTCTGGCGACGTGCCAGTAGAAATTGACATGCACTGATTCTTCACGCGCGATGGTGCGAAGAATATTTTCGAGCACGGGATGGCGCGCGAGTTTCCACAGACGGCGGTAGCCCTGCAACGTCGTCAACTCATTGATCGCGCCCCACGCCATGTGCGCGCCCGCGAAGCTGCCGCCGAACGGTTTCGTGGCGACGCCCGCGAGGTAGTTTTCGAGCGTGTAACGAAAAGGAATTTTGGCTTTCTCCTCCGCTTCCCAGCGCGGGCTGACGGGCACATTCGCCTCTGCGAGAAAGCGGTTGAGCAGGTCTGCGTGATCCTGTTCCTCCGCGCTCCAACGCTCCATGAATCTTTTGATGACGGGGTCTTTGCCCGTCGGCGTGCGTCGCAGTTCCTTGTAATAAATATCCGTGAAGCTCTCCACGTCGCGCATGTAGAGCAGCACGGGAACGAACGCCGGCGGAAGCTCGTGGCGACGCACTTCCGTCCACGGAATGCTTTTCAGAAACGCGCGGTTGACGGCTCTCGGCTGACGCTCGTACCACGCGAGCACGTCTCTCTCGGTCTCGAACACTTCGTTGCTCCTCACAGTAAACGCGATGTGTAAAGCGGGGGTGTCTAAATTACGCGCGGCGAGGCGGAACGGATTTTTAGTTAATCAAATGCTGCTGTCGCGTCTCGCTTGTACTGGCGTCCAGAGTTGGACTAATGAAGTGTCTGATGTCGTCGCGAGAAGATCGCTGTACGTTCGTCGCAATGTCGGATGCAGCAAGTCGGGCGCGAGTTCGGCGAGAGGGGCGAGGACGAAGCGGCGCAGGTGCAGGCGCGGGTGCGGGAGCGTTAGGAAATCGTTGTGCTGTCGAAGGTCTCCGTAGAGCAGTAGGTCGAGGTCGAGCGTGCGCGCCGCGCGCATCATCTCGCGACGCCTGCCGAGTTGATATTCGACGCGCAGCAGTCGCGCGAGCAATTGTTCGGGCGCGGGCAACGACGTTTCATCGCCGCGCAATTCAACCACCATGTTGAGATAGGCGGGCTGCGCGTCGGGCACGTCAACCGGCTCGGTCTCGTAGATGGAAGAGAGACGCGCGACGGGCAATCCCGCCTCCAACATCCCGCGCACGCCGAGCAGTAAATATCCAGCCCTGTCGCCGAGGTTCGACCCGACGCCGACGAACGCGCGCGTCTTCACTTCGCTGCCGTCTTCAACTTCGCTGCTCACCAGTTCATTCGCTCGCGCAATGATGTGACGTGCGCGACGTGGTGTTGCCCGTGCCATGCGTAGAGCGCGAGGTTGTTATCGAGCGAGACCGTGCCGCGCTCAGGGTGTCGGAAGGTGCGCGCGAAATCCTCCGGCGTGAGCGAGCGCAGGAGCGTTACCCAACGCTCGTGCAGGGCTTCGAGCAGCCGGAGCGAGACTTCGACGGGCGTGTCGCGCGTATCGGCGAGCAACGCCCATTGCGCTTCATCGTAAGGCTTGATGACGGGCGAGTCTTCGGTGAGCGCGAACTTGAAACGCAGATATGCGTTGAGGTGGCTGTCGGGGACGTGATGCGTGACCTGCCGCACCGTCCAGCCGCCGGGACGATACGGCGTATCGAGTTGCTCATCCGCCAATCCGCCGACGGCATCACGCAGGCGCGCGGGGGTCTCCGCGATCTGCTCGATGAACTTCGCGCGCTCTGCCGCGTCGAGTTGCTGGCCTTCCATCTGAAATGTACCGACGGGGAATCGTAAATCTGTCATGGATGTTTCCTCTCTGCATCGTGAACATTGATTGTGCGAAGTGTTGCCGGATGTGGAAAATTTATCACTAACCACGCGGAGCATGGAAGAGATTCACGCGCCTTTCATCAACCAGGGCGGGCTGGACGCGATGACTTCTTTGTAGATCGGACAACTCTCCCGATGCGCGCCGGGCAAGTAGCCCGTGCTCATCAAAAACTCGTTGACGATTTCCGTGCCGGTGAAGAGAAACGTTTTCTTAAACAGCTTGACCCACTCTTCGCGCGTGCGTGGATGATGTTGATTCAGCCATCCCGCGAACGAGCCGTACTCGCCGCGCAACTGAACGAGCCTTCGCGCGTTTTCAATCGCGGCGTTGACCTTCAAACGATTGCGTATGATGCCCGCGTCGGACAACAGCCGCGCACGCTCCGCTTCATCGTAAGCCGCGACGAGATCGAGATTAAACGCGCTATAAGCCCGTCGGAACGCATCGCGCTTCTTTAAAATCGTCGCCCACGAAAGTCCCGCCTGATTGATTTCCAGAATTAGCCTCTCAAACAGCGCGGCATCGTCCGTGAGCGGAAAGCCGTATTCGTGATCGTGATATGGCTGATGTAACGGGTCAGAGGCGGCGAACTCGCAGTAGGTGTTCATTGCTCGCTCAATTTACATCAGGCGAATCATCTTGAAAAACATACAGTCTGGGCGGCGAGTTGAATGAGTTGCCAGATGCGCGTGCGAGAATTATTTCAGCCGGAGCAGATTGCTAACAGAGTCGCCTTCATTATCGAAACCATAAACTATGACTCCGTTCGCATCTCCGACTTGCCGTTTTCTAAATTTGTATTTGTCGTCGCCAACTTTTTCAGTCACGACGTAATCAGTATGACACTTCAAACACGACTGGTTAACTGCGCGCACGGGTTTGGCAACATAAGACCATTTGCCGATACTAAATTCATAATTATTTTCATTCGGGCTATTCGGCGTTTGAAACTCCAGAAATGCGGCCTTCACTTCTTTGAGTAACTTCTCGGCGTTCGGCAATTGTTTCTCCGTAAGTTCTTTTGTGATCGGCAAGGGCTTGTTCAGGCGGTAGCTAACGCTAAATTCCTTTTGCTCTTTTCCATCAACGACCTTTGGCGCGGCGTGTCGTCCGAACAAATACAGACTAACCTTCCAGCCGTCTTTCTCGAAAGCGGCGACGCTCGCTCTTTCTTCGTCGTTGATTGGGCTGAACTGCTCAAGATGCGGATTCGGCGGAAAAGCAGGTTGAATGCGTCGCATACCAAAGTTTGGCTCAGTCAAAAAGCGTTGTTGAATAGCTGCATCGAAACGCTCGACAAGTGCGTTTTCCGGTTTTGAATTTTTAACGACTACTGATCCTTTAGTTTGGCTGCTGACCGGCGAAAATCCCTGAAAAGAAAATAAGGCGACGATTGAAAGTGTCCAAACCAAGCACGCCATGATTTTTGTTATTAGCATTGTCATTTCTTTTACCTTATCAAGTCTGGAATGACAGGTTAGACGTCGGATATAGATTGTTTCGCTAATGGCAATCCAAATCCCTTCTCAGGCGTATGATGTCGCCGATGTTTCACTGAGATGCACATGGATGTCTCGGACGTAAAAGAAATGGGGCTAGAGTAGTTAAGCACAATTTGAGAGGCGCTAAACTACTGAGATGGAA
>CAXSFM010000023.1:0-65724 GCA_964236735.1 uncultured Pyrinomonadaceae bacterium | reverse complement strand
TCCCGTTGAGCTACGTTGTCGCATCAGTCAACCGACTTTTGCAAGAGGTCTAATATTTTCGCAGACTGCCGCTTCGTCCGGCGGGCGGGAGGCCAGCGTCCGGGTGCAGTTGTTCCGTAAACAATTTGAGGATGCGCTTGTACTCGTCCGCCCAACTGTCTGCGCGGTCGAAGGTGTGATCCTCGACCGGATAGGCGGCGAGTTCCCAGTTCTCTTTGCGGAGTTCGATGAGTCGCTCGACGAGGCGCACGGTGTCCTGAAAATGCACGTTCGTATCCACCATGCCGTGACAGATGAGCAGCGCGCCTTTGAGTCCTCCGGCGAAGTAGATGGGCGAACTGCGACGATAAGCGGCGAGGTCTGCCTGCGGCGTGTTGAGGATGTTCGCCGTGTACGGGTGATTGTAGTGCGCCCAATCGGTGACGGGACGCAAGGCCGCGCCTGCCGCAAAAACATCCGGTTGCGTGAACATCGCCATCAGAGTGATGAAGCCGCCGTAACTGCCGCCGTAGAGTCCGACGCGCTTCGGGTCAACCGCGTGCTCGCTGACGAGATAGCGCACGGCGTCAACGTGGTCGTCCAAATCCTTGCCGCCCATGTGCTCGTAAATTCCCGTGCGCCAGTCGCGCCCGTAGCCGGCGGAGCCGCGATAATCTATGTCGAGCACGAGAAAGCCGCGCTCCATCAAAAGATGCTGGAACATGTACTCGCGATAATAACTCGACCACCACTTATGCACGTTTTGCAGATAGCCCGCGCCGTGCACGAACAGGACAGCCGCGCCGCCGCGTTTGAAGTTCGCGGGCTTGTAGAGCCGCGCGTAGATGGTCTGGCCGTCGCGCGCTTTAATCTCGACGATGGGTGGGTCAATCCATTTGTAGGACGAGAACTCGGGCAGGGGCGACTCCGTTACTTGAAGAATGAAAGGCTGCTTGAGGCGTTTCAAATCACCGGTAGAAAATATGACTTCCTTTTTACGCAAGGGATCGTTCGGTTCGAGGTAGAGTTCCGGCGGGCGGTTGCTATAGGAACGGACGACGGCGAGCTTCGTTTCGTCCGGCGAGATGTCCACTTGATTGTTGCCCGCCATCGAAGTGAGGCGCGTGCGCGCTCCGCCGTCCGTCGCCATCGAGTAGAGATGACGCTCCGCGAAACTTCCCTCGCTCGAAGTGAAATAGAATTTCGTCTTATCACGCGACAGGCGCACGTCCGAGACTTCGTACTTGCCCGAAGTCAACTGCACCGGCTCGCCGCCACCGTCAATCGCGACCGTGTAGAGATGCGCGAAGCCGTCGCGCTCCGACTCGAAATAGATGCGCCGGTTGTCGGGCAGCCAGCCGAGCGTGAACGCGCCGGGGCCATCCACCCACGCATCATCGTGGACGCGCGCGAGCGTCTTCGTCCTCGCCGTCGCGGGGTCGAGCAGCAACACCCAGCGATCTTTGTTGTCCGCCGCACGCGCCATCAAAACAACCTGCTTGCCATCCTCCGACCATTGCAATTGTGAAAGCTGCACGTCGCGCTCAGTGCTTGCTACTACTGCGCGCGCGTCCTTCGTCGTTTCAGTCTGCTGCGCGCCCGTCTGTGTTTGTTGTTGCTGACCTTGTTGAGTCTGCTGTTGTCCTTGCTGCGCCTGTCCCGTCTCGACGCCGCGCTCGCGCAGGGAATCTTCGGTAGCGTTCGCTTCGGTGCGTGTCTGCACGCGCGGTGCGACATCTACTGCTGCTGTGCGCTGCCCGTGCTCGACCCATTTCACCTCACCCGTCTCGACCGCGATGACGGCGAGGCGCGTGCGTCCCTGCGCGTCGCCGACCTTCGTGCGTCCCGGAATCTCTTCCGTGTAGGCCGACTCGGTGACGTAGTTCGGCACGACTGTGTTCTTCGCGCTCCCCTGCTCGCTCAACGTCGCGACGATGTATGCCCCATCGGGCGACAGCAGCAGGCTCGATGCGAACTGTCCGGCGGGAACTTGAAACGGGCGGCGCTTCTCTTTCTTCTTGCGCTTGGCCTCCTGCGCTTCTCGATTCTCCGCGCTCTCGCGCACGGCTTCGAGCAAGTTGCGCTCCTCTTTCTTGACGACTTCCTGACTCTCGCTCGCAACGCCGCCGCGCTGCGGCCCACTCACGCTTAGTTGCACTCCCGCGCCGCCCGACGAACTGCCGCCGCCTCGCGCCGCTGTCGCGCCATCAACACCACTACCGCCGCCCGCGCGAATGTCCGTCAACTGTTCGAGCGCGCCCGCGCCTCCTTCGAGCGGCAGCACGTAAAGATTATTCTGGCGTGTGAAGAAGATGTGCTTTTGATCGAAGGTGAAATGCGGATTCGTCTCAACGTCCGTCGTGCTCGTGATCTGCCGCCGCGCGTTCTTCGCGTGGTCGTAGAGAAAGATGTCGCCGTCCTCCGCAAAGACCGTGAGCGTCTTGTCCTTCGAGAGTTCTCCGTTCGACGGCGGCGCTTGCCGCACCTCTTCATCCGTCAACTTGTGCAGCCCCGCGCCGTCTGCGCCCACGACGTACCAGTCCATCTCTTTCAGACGCGGCTCGCCCGCGCGCTTCCAGCGAAAATAGACGCGGCGGCCATCCTGCGACCAATAGACGCTCGCCGGTTGATAGCCCACGAGGTCAGGCCCGCGCATGATGCTGTCCACCGTCAACTCAAACTTTTTCGCGTTTGATGTTGATGACGTTTGCGCCGCTGGCGTCGGTTGTTGCGCCGCCGCGATGAATTGGTGGCCGGTCAGTGCGATAATGAGCAGCAGCGACGAGAGTGTCGAGAGACGATTCTTCTTCAACATTTTTTTGTCATGGCGCGCTAACCGCGCGGCGTGTCTGATACACGGAGCGTGACGCGATGGAAGATGAAATGAGAGAACGACCGGGCGATGATACAACAGATGCGCCCGCCGGGTCGCGCGCCGAACCGGACGGCAAGCCGGGCAATTATTATTACGACGACGGGACGGGATATGAAGTTTATAAACCGGAAGATGAGGAGAGCGCGGAGACAATAGTTGATGACGAAGACGCTTCAGGCGCGTGAGACGCACGTTGCTGGTAGATAACAGTCGAAGCGGGAATTACGCGTGAGTGCGTTGACAGTCGCGCTGTGTTTCAACGTCCCGTTCTGGTCGGACTCAAGCGGCGGTGGTCGGAGTAAGTATAGGTATCGCGCTTGCGTTGCTCGCCCTTATATTCGCTGTCTTCATAGGCGGGGCAGTCGCACCGTTCTGCGCCCTGCATGAAGGCGCACCCGCCCTCGATTTTGTGTTGCTCCTGAAGATGGCCGCAGTTCCAGCAAGTCCTATTGTTCATTTCCAGATCACCTCTCCGACTCGTTGATCGCAGTCGGCACGCAACAGATTATGCGAACGCGCGCCGGATTTCCAGAAGGACGACGACAACTCGCGCCGCTTCGTTCGTTAATCTTCTTTCTTCGGCCTCGCGTTCGAGCGCAACACACGTTTGCGAAGTCGCGTGGACTGCGGCGTGACTTCGACCAACTCGTCGTCGCCGATAAATTCCAGAGCCTGTTCGAGCGACAAGTCTTTGACGGGCACGAGCCGCATCGCATCGTCCGCGCTCGACGAGCGCATGTTCGACAGTTTCTTTTCCTTGATGATGTTCACGTCGAGGTCAACGGAGCGCGCGTTCTCGCCGACGATCATCCCCTCATAGACCTTCGTGTTCGGGCGGATGAACATCGTGCCGCGCTCCTGTAGATTGAAGAGCGCGAAGGTCGTCGCCTCGCCGATGCGGTCTGCGACGAGCGACCCCGTCGCGCGCCCGCGCATCGTGCCCTGCCACTCTCCCCAGCGCAGGAAAATCGTGTTGAGCAAGCCCGTCCCCTTCGTCTCCGTCAAAAACTCGCCGCGAAAACCGATCAAGCCCCGCGAGGGAGTTTCAAATTCAAGCCGCACGCGACCCGTGCCGTGATTGACCATCTTCGTCATCTGACCCTTGCGCCGTCCCATCGCTTCGGTGACGACGCCGATGAACTCTTCGGGACAATCAACGATGACCTGCTCAATCGGCTCCAGAATCTTTCCGTCAACTTCGCGCGTGATGACTTCCGGTTTCGAGACCTGCAATTCATAGCCCTCGCGCCGCATCATCTCGATGAGGATGGCGAGTTGTAATTCGCCGCGCCCCGACACTCTGAATTGATCGGGCGAGTCCGTCATCTCGACGCGAATCGAAACGTTCGAGAGCAACTCTCTCTCAAGCCGCTCCTTGATTTGTCTGGACGTGACGAACTTTCCTTCCTTGCCGGAGAACGGAGAATTGTTGACGCCGAAGATCATCGAGATCGTCGGCTCGTCAACGGCGATGACGGGCAGCGGTCTCGGATTCTCGACGCTCGTGATCGTCTCGCCAATCTCGATGCCTTCCATACCGGCGAGCGCCACGAGTTCACCGCAGCCTGCGCGCTGCACCGCTTCGCGCTTCAACCCTTCAAAGACGTACAACTCTTTGACGCGCAACTTCTGCATCGTGCCGTCGCGCTTGGCAACCATCACAGTCTCGCCCGACGCGATCTCGCCGGAGAAGATGCGACCGATGGCGAGCCGTCCGATGTACTCGCTGTAATCGAGATTCGCGACGAGCAGTTGCAGCGAGTCGTCACGCAGAGCCTTCGGCGCAGGGATGGTCTCGACGATTTGATCGAAGAGAGGGCGCAAGCTATCCGACTCGTCCGTCAAATTCTTTTTGGCGATACCGTCGCGCGAGACGGCGTAGAGAATCGGAAAATCAATCTGCGCGTCCGAAGCGTCGAGGTCTATGAAGAGATCGTAAATTTCGTTGACCACTTCTTCCGGGCGCGCGTCCTGCCGGTCAATCTTGTTGACGACGGCGATGGCGGGCAGGCGCGCTTCGAGCGCCTTACGCAACACGAAGCGCGTCTGCGGCAGACAACCTTCCGCCGCGTCCACCAGAATCATCACGCCGTCCACCATCTTCAAGACGCGCTCGACCTCACCGCCGAAGTCCGCGTGGCCGGGCGTGTCCACGATATTGATTTTCACATCGCCGTAGCGCACCGCCGTATTCTTCGCCATGATCGTGATGCCGCGCTCGCGCTCCAAGTCCATCGAATCCATCACGCGATCCCTGACCGTCTCGTTGTCGCGAAACGTGCCGGACTGACGGAGCATGGCGTCCACGAGCGTCGTCTTGCCGTGGTCAACGTGGGCGATGATGGCGATGTTGCGGATGTCTTTTCTCTCTAAAGTCATGTCTTCCCCTGCATAGTTGAAGCCCGCATGTTTGACGGGCGTTGATGTAAACCACACATCATAACACGCGCGGCGGAATTACTCCCGCACGCCTGCGAAGTTTGACGATTTGGCTGGAAATCGACTCTTTTTATGTTTGGGAGCCGAGCGCGCCAACCTGCCTCAACGCTTCATAGAGGACGATGGCGACGGACGTGGCGAGGTTGAGGCTACGAACTTTCGGATTGAGCATCGGGATCGTCAGGCATCTCTCCCAATTAGCGTGCAGCAGGTCTTCGGGCAAGCCCCGCGTCTCGCGCCCGAAGACGAGACAGTCGTTCGCATCGAACTTCCATGCGGTGTAAGACGCTTTCGTCTTCGTCGTCAGATAGACGAAACGCGCGTCGGGCAAGCTCGCGTGCAGCGCATCGAGATCGAGATGGCGACGCAGATTTACTTCAGGCCAGTAGTCGAGACCCGCGCGTCGCACCGCGCGATCATCGAGACGAAAGCCCGTCGCGCCGACGATGTGTAGAGGCGTGCGCGTCGCCGCACACAGACGCGCGACGTTGCCCGTGTTGGGCGGAATCTCCGGCTCGACGAGTGCGACATGAATCATAGACGCTCCATCAGCAATCCGCGTCTCTCAACCATGCAAAAAGAAATAGGACGGCGTGCTTCGGTGAGCAATCGCCGTCCTGTTCGTAAGGCCCTAAGGCCGCAAGTTGTAATGTGCGCCGTTGAAGGTTGTGCTTACTTTCTCGTGCGAGACTACTAGCGCTTCTTCGCGCCTTTTTTCGCGGCGCCCTTTTTCGCGCCACCGCTGCTCTTTTTGGCCGCGCTCTTTTTCGCGCCGCCGCTGCTCTTCTTCGCTGCTTTCTTAGTTGCCATAATTTGTATCTGCTCCTTTTCTAGTTTGGGTGTACGTGACCACAAGATGCTGTACTGATTTTTACCTTGTGGCCTAGACCGATTGGCGCACAATATGTTGGATATATAAACACAATAAGAATATAAGTCAATAACTTAATTAAAAATGTTCGCGATTTTTTTTCGCGCGCATCGAGTGATGTGCATCACGCACATGCTCAAACATCATGCGGGTTGATATTCGACTACACGTAAAGTTGAAGGGGGAATGTGCCGAGGCTATCTAAAGAGAGGCGTGAAGACCCACTTGTCTCTCTGCTCGATGTCGTAGTAAGTGATGATGGAGTCGCGATGGCTGCGACTCGCGACGCCGATGAAGGGGCCGGTGCTCGTCGTCGAACTATCTTCTTCATCTCCATGCGAAGACTTTTCATCATCTTTCGTCTTCGTGTTGACGATGCCGGCCAACTGCATGTTCGCGATGGCCTGGAGCATGGGATGCGAGGCGATCTTGGGGTCGCTTGTTTTAGGAACTTGATTTTCGTTGTATTGCGCCACGGCAATCACGAAGTCTGTGAGCGCGCGGTCGTTTGGCCTGATGAGACGCCACTCGCCTGTGCTTGAGAGCGGATCATGCGCGGCGTAGGCGCGAATCACTTGAACTTTCTCGACGCGACCGTAGCACGGCGCGCCTTCTTGTAGTTGCTCCATGGACGTCGGCAGATTGCCCGTGCAGTTAACGTAGAGGCGAATCGCTTCGGCAACTTCTTCGCCGCGCACGATGGCTTCCTGCTCCAGCTCGCGCTGGCTTTGCTGGCGGATGCTCGGCGCGGCGGCCATCGTCGCGAGGATGAGGATGGTCATCAGCGCGAGCAAAGCGACGAGCGCGTAACCGCCTTCCGTATGGCGATGCGCTGAAACTGCGCGCGCTCTCGACGGCGATGCCGGCAAGGAAGCTGTGGCTGTGTTCCGTGGCGTGCTCATTGTTTATTTTCAACCGGCGCGTTGATTAAGGCTCCTCAGTTTCTTCGTCAGAGGTAGGAGGCGGCGGAGAGATAGAGCCGCCGGGGCGGATGCCGTTCACAGTCGGATTGGTGCGCGGGTCAATGTAGGGGAGCGAATGCTTGATGCTCAGTTCCTTGTCCACGAGATCAACGGAATGCTCCGAGACGGCGATGACGCGAAAGCGGCCTTCGATGATGTCGTTGGCCTGCACGGTGACGAGATCGCCCTTCTGATTCTTGAGCACCGCCGCTTCCGTGCGGCGGCGCGCGATGTATCCGACGTAAGTGTAAGTCGGGATTGGCGGCTGCATGACGTTGAGCGTGGCTTCATTGGAAAAGAGCGTATTGTCGGGCGTGCGCGCGACGACCTTACGCGGGCCGGCGGCGGCGATGATGGCGGCGGGCACGGTGGCGATTAACTGCTGCGGACTTTTGTACTCGGTCGGCGCTTCCTGCCCGTCGAGATAGACTCGCGTCGCGGGCGTGAACTTGTCGCCGGCGACTTGCAGCGCGAAATCGTTGGTGCGCGCATAGACACTTGCGGGTGAGAGCGCGGCCATGACAAGCGGCGGCGTGGGTATCGGCGTCGCGGGCGGCGGCGTGGGCGTCAGTCCCGTCAGAGGCTTTTGTATTTCGGGAGGCACGTAGAAAGCGAAGATGTTGCGCCCGGCCTCGCTGCCGCTGACGGGCGTCCCATCATAACGAATCTTCGTCGTGACGACGTTCGGGTCAATCGCGTCGCCGCCGCCGTTTGAGGCTGACTGCGTCGCCTGTCGCTTGGGCGTCGGCGTGGGGTGCGCGACTTGAGTCGTGCCGGACGAGCCGAAGAGCATCCGTCCGAGAAAGATGAGCGCGAAGACGCCGAGCACGATGGCGGCAATCGTCTTGTTACGTTCCGCCGGAGTTTTTCCCTCGAAGAGCGCCATGATGTTTTAGTGCCTGTCTCTAACTTAACGCGATGTGCCTGTGCCTGCTGTCGTCACGGGTGCGGTCATTTGAATCTGCGCGTTCGTGCGTCGAAAATAAGCGGCCATGTCGAGCCGCAGACTGACGAGCGTGCCGCGCGCGCCGCCGGTTCTCGCAGTGGCGACGCTCGCGCTTGCCGGATTCGCTCCCGATGGTTTCGGGTTCGAGATACTCGCGCCCAGCGGCGGCGCGCCCGGAATGTTTGCTCCCGCCGTCGGAACGGTTTCGGTTTCCGTGAACGAACTCGTGCTGCCGCCGTTGTCTGTGATGCTTTCCAACTCGACCGCGTCTATCACAATAAATTGACGCGACGCTTCGACGTTCTTGATGAAGTGGCGCAAATTCGGGTACGTGCCCTCGACGGTGAGCGTGATGCCGATGCCGGGAAAAACGCTCTGCACGGTGCGCGATGCTGAAGTCGCGCCGGACGCGCCGGGTTCGCGCGGTTGTTGTTGCCGTTTCTTCTCCGTGCCGGGCACGGTCTCTTCGAGTTGCGTGAAGGCGAGGCCGCCGCTGATGCGGAGACTGTTTTTGCGGATCAGCCCGTTCAATTCTTCGATGACGTTGGTGCTGCCGTTCGCGCCCTGTCCGAGATGCTCGGTCTCAAAGTTTTGCAGGCTGTCGAGAATCTCACGCACGCTCGTCTGCGTGTCCTGATTCTGCGTCATGCTTGAGCGCAAACCCGGCAACTGTCTCTCAAGCGTCGCGCGCTCAACGGTCAACTCCTGCGCGCGCACCTGCTGCGGTCTCATCACAAAAAGGTACGAACCGACGGCGGCGAGCAACAGGATGAGCGCGGCGGCGAGCGCGGCGAGTTCGGGCAGGCCGAAGAGTCCGAGCGGGCTGCGCGAATCGCGCGGTCGCGGAAGCGGCGCGTGCCCGCCCGTCGGCGGCAGTGGAGCGACGACGACGGTGGGAGTCTCGCTGACGTGTGTCTCTGGGGACTGCTCGTCTCTCACTTTTGCCCCCGCACGTCTGCGACAACGGAACTTGATGCTGCTGATAAGTCGAGGCTCGCGGTCTCGTCACCGCTTGCCCTGCGCGTTGCTCCCTGCACGTAGCCGACGCGCAAAGTCCACTCGTAGCCGCTTTCGCCTTTCGTCGTTTTCTGATTCTCGGTGAGCGGGACGACAGTGAAGCCGATGCGCGACATGTCCGCGATCATGCCGGTCACGTCGGTCGGCGCGCGCCCGACGACGGTTAGGTCGAGGTCTGCGCGCGTCTGCTCGCCGCGTTGCGACACGTCTCGCACGTTGATGCGCGCGACGCGCACGCCCGTCGGCAGAGACGCTTCGAGGTCTGCGAAAAGTTGCGTCCAGGAAAAACTCTTGCGATCAACGAGCGCGTGCGCGGCGGTCATCGTCTCGCGCTGTTCCGGCGACATCTCTTCTCTAATCTGCGCGGCCTGCGCCGTCAATCGGTCGTGCTCCGCGCGCAGAGTCGAGACTTGCTGCTCCGCCGCGTCGGCCTCTTTGCGCGCCTGCTGTCCTTCGGCGACGAAATAGACGAGCGCGATCAGCGAGACGCCGGACGCCAGCAACGCGACCGCCCACGGCAGCGTGCGATTGCGAAAAGGCTGGCTGGCAAGATTGAGTTTGGTAATCACCCGGCGTTTTCCGTTTTCTCAGTGGATGGCGCTGACAACGACTTCAAAGCGCGCGCTGAAAGCATAGCGCGGGAAGAAGGCAAAAGTAAAAAGGCAAAAGGTAAAAGTAAGCACAAACACCCTTTGAGACACGCGCCACACGCTCGCCCAATGCTGACGCGCCCGACTCTTTACACGCCTCACCTCGTCAGCAGTTGCAAAAAAAGCGAAAGGCAAAAGCGCGGAAGAATGCTTTCATCCTCGCCTTTGCCTTTCGCTTGTTAATCACGGAAACCTGCGCGAAGGCGGGCATTTATTCCTCGCGTGGAGGAAGCGGCGTCCCATCCGGCGTGCCTGCGTCCGCTTCCGGGAGGCAGTAGGCGGAGACGCGATTGCGCCCCGTATTCTTGGCGCGATAGAGCGCGGAGTCTGCCAGTTCGATTAACTCGATGGGGTCGCGCGCGTCATCCGGGAAAGCGGCGACGCCGACACTGATGGTGAGACGCAGAACTTCGCCCGCACGCTCGGAAGCGGAACCGCGACGCGAGGCAGAGAACGAATACTCTTCGATGTCGGCGCGCACGCGCTCGGCGGCGACTAAGCCCTGCGCGCAACTCGCGTTGAGAAGAAAGGCCGCGAACTCTTCACCGCCAAAGCGCGCGGCCACGTCGCCCGCGCGCAGAGCCTGCGTGATGCACGCGCCCACGTCTTGCAGCGTCTGGCTGCCGACGAGGTGGCCGTAACGGTCGTTGACGGTTTTGAAGTGATCTAAGTCCATCATCAACACGCAGAAGCTACGCTCTTCGGTCTCGGCGCGCGCGGCCTCTCGACGCAACTCCGAGAAGAAAGACTTGCTCGTCAGCAACCCCGTCAATTCGTCATGCACGAGCAGGCGATGAATCTGTTTCTGGAACTCGCGGTCAACATCATCGAGCAACTCGAACCGCAGGAGATGTTCGCCGACGGTAATCTTGTCGCCCTCCTGTAAAAAGGCTTCGTGAATTGGATGGCCGTTGAGCAGCGTGCCGTTCGTCGAGCCGAGGTCTGTCACGCGGTAACGCGCCTCGCCCGTCTGCGCGTCCTTATCAATCGAAATGCGCGCGTGCATCCGCGACGCGCGCGCATCGTTGACGCGCACGTCCGCTTCGATGGCGCGTCCCAGAATCACCTCGTCGCGTTCGAGCGGAATCGGCACGGCGATCAATTCCCCACGCAAAAAGACGAGCGCCGGATGTCTTTCGCGTGGGGGCGCGGATTTCGACGGTAGAGTGATGGAAGTTTTTTCGTCCGAGTCGTGATTCATGCCAGATAAGTTGCCGCCGCCGTCCTGTCTGATCGTCGTCTAAAATATTCGTTCACGCTTTTCGACACGCATCTTAACAAAAGCCTGCGTGCGGCGTGAAGAAGTATCGCACGTCCGGCGAAGATAAAGAGCGCGCCGTGCGAACGCATCTGAAATGGATTTACTGCGGGTTGCAAATGAATGTGACCGGAGATTAACCACAGAGGACACAGAGGGGCACAGAGGAAAGACTGAGCTTTGATTGTCCCCTCTGTTCGGCCTCTGTGTCTCTCTGAGTCCTCTGTGGTGAACATTCTTTCTCTCAACTCGCACTCATTCGCAAGCCGCTATAAGTTTCATGCTCCGGCAAGTTCGCATTCATCCGTCAACCTTGCGCTCCTTGTCGCGCTTGCTTTGTTACTTCTATAATCAACAACATCATTTCAGCACGCGATGATTGTCGAGTACATGCGGGTCTGACGTTCGCGTCTGTCGCAGCGCGTGATGCGATTTTAACTTTTGTTTGCCGGAATGTTTTTGAGGTGGTTGGATGTTGAATGAAGAAGCCGTAGAAGTTGTGGAGTGCGCGTGGTCGAAAAATTCTCTGACGGTCGAGCGCGTCTCGGTGGCGCGTCTGCCGACGAAGTTCGGCGAATTCAAGATCGCGGGCTATCGTTCGACGACGAGCGATGAAGAGTTCGTCGCGCTCTTCAAGGGCGAGATACGCGCCGACGTGCCGACGCTGGCGCGCATACACTCGCAATGCCTGACGGGCGATGTGTTCGGCTCGATGAAGTGCGACTGCGGGCCGCAACTGCATCGCGCGATGGAGTTGATCGAGCAAGAGGGACGCGGCGCTATCGTCTATCAACTTCAGGAAGGACGCGGCATCGGCATCATCAACAAGATTCGCGCCTATGCTTTGCAAGATGAGGGCGCGGACACCATCGAGGCCAACGAGCGGCTCGGCTTCGCCGTTGATTTGCGCGAGTACAGGCAATGCGCTGAAGTCCTCTTCGATCTGGGCTTGTGTCAGGTGCGGATGATGTCGAACAACCCTCTCAAGCTGCGCGCGATGGAAGAGGCCGGGCTGCGCGTCGTCGAACGCGTCGCGCTGGAAGTCGAGTCGGGCGAGTCCGCCGCACATTACATGCGGACGAAGAAAGAGAAGATGGGTCACCTCCTCAACATCAACGAGTAAACACCAGACGTGAACGAGCGCATCTACCGCGATCCCGTACACAACATCATCCGCCTGCGGACAGACACCGACGAAGGCGCGTTGATGGTTCGTCTCGTTGACTCGTTCGAGTTTCAACGCCTGCGCCGCATCAAACAACTCGGCCTCGCGCTCTACACTTATCAGGGCGCGGAACATTCGCGCTTCACCCACTCTCTCGGAGTCCTGCATCTCATCACGCGCGTGCTCGACCGTCTCGGCGAAAAATATTCGATCTCGCCGGAAGACCGCGCGGCGGCGCGTGCGGCGGCTCTCCTGCACGACATCGGGCACGGCCCTTACTCGCACGTCATGGAAAAGGTCTTGCACTTTCACCATGAAGCGTGGACGGTCGAGGCCGTCCTGAGCGACGAGACGGAAGTGGGACGCATCCTGCGCTCTTATTCGTCTGCGCTGCCGCGTCGCGTCGCCGACATCATCGAGGGAAAATTTCAGCCCGCCTTTCTCGCTCAACTCGTCTCGTCGCAACTCGACGTTGACCGCATGGATTATCTCCTGCGCGATTCTTTGATGACGGGCGCGAAGTACGGCAACTACGATCTCGAATGGATTATCAACGCGCTCGAAGTTGACGAAGCGGCGGATCGCATCTACGTCTCGGCGCGCGGACTCTACGCCGTCGAAGAATATTTGCAGGCGCGCTATTACATGTTCCGCCAAGTCTATTTCCATCGCACGCTGCGCTCGGCGGAGGCCGTTTTGCGCTCGACACTGAGACGCGCGCTCGAACTCATCGAGGCCGGAGAGGATGTCTGGTGCGCGCCCGGCACGGCCTTCGAGAAAGTTCTGCGCCGCAAGACGCTCACGCTCGCAGACCATCTTGAGATGGACGATTCCGACGTGCTCTTTCACGTCAAACAGTGGCAACGCTCGCACGACGCGGTGCTTCGCGACCTGAGCCGGCGCTTCGTCGGACGCGCGCTTTTCAAAGCGATTGACCTCGACATGGCGGAAGAGACGCGCGCAGATTTTCTCTCCGCAGCGAGAGAGAGCGTCGAGCGCGCGGGTTACGCGCCCGCATATTATTTCATCGAAGACCACGCGGGCGACGTGCCTTACTACTCTTATTATTCGGCGGTGGGCGCGGAGCCGAAGTCGCTTATCTACGTCGAAGACGGCTACGCGCATCCCACGATTCGCGAGATCAGCGAAGTGAGCGACGCCGTGCGCGGCCTGCGCGGTTATCAACTACACCGCGTCTGCTTCCCGCCCGAAGTCAAAGACGAAATTTACGCGCTCTATCATCGTGAAGGAAAAACGATGAATGCGGAATGATGAATGATGAATCAAATCAAAATTGCTTTTAGTCTTTCATTCCGCATTCATCATTTGCTTTTCTCATGTCCGACATGCTGGTCAATCTTCTGAAACTGCCGCCGCTCGCGGACGTGTTAACAGAGTCGAGCGGCGCGGGCGTCTCCGTGCGAAGAGCGCGTGTGTGGGAGATGAGCGCGGCGCGCGTCTTTGTCGAAGAGCATTTCAGCGCGTCGTGGGCGGACGAGATTTCCGTCGGGTATGCGCGCCAGCCCGTCTCCGTTTTTCTCGCGACGCGCGAGGGGCGCATCGTCGGCTTCGCGGCTTATGAATGCACGGCGCGCGCGTTCTTCGGCCCGACGGGCGTGCGGGAAAGCGAGCGCGGACGCGGCGTGGGGCGCGCATTGCTCATTGCATGTCTGTGGGGCTTGCGCGATTTGGGTTACGTCTATGGCATCATCGGCGGCGTGGGGCCGGTCGAATTTTACGAGCGCGCGGTCGGCGCGACGCTGATACCAGACAGCGCGCCCGGCTTTTACGCAGACCCGCTCCGGCGAGATTGAGCGAAACGCGCGCAGGCTTCTACGTCCCATCGCGCAACAAAATTTCCCGCGCCGAATTTTTATGCTGTTGAGATTGGCTCTCATCTTTCTTTCATTCGCCAACGCGCCCGCGCCGCACGCGATAATGCGCGCCGGACAGCAATTGCAACAAGATGAACCGCGCCCGCCGCGTGTCGCCGTGCTCGACTTCGGGCAGACGGCGGAGGGGCGTCGCGCGGCGGACACTCTCACAGGCGCGCTCGCGAAGGACAAATCTCTCAAGCTCGTTGACAGAGAGTTGAGCCGCGCGGCGGCAATTGGCGCGGGCTACACGAATTCGCTCAACCTGACGCTCGATGAAGCGCGCGACATCGGCGCGGCGATTGACTGCGACTTTTTTATCATCGGCGACGCGCAGACGCTCCGCCGCTCGCCGTCCGTCGCCGCGCCCTTCTACGAAGCATACGCCTCTGTCTTTATCGTCAGCGCGCGCACGGGCGAACTCGTCGCGTGGACGCGCGCGAAGAAAGAAGCGAGCCAATCCGCCGACGCCGAAAAACTTCTACTCGAAGAGTTGAATCGCGACGCCTACGACCACCGCGTCCGCATCCTTCGCCGGCGCGAAGACGAACAGGCGCGGCGTCGGCGTCTGAGCGAGTCAACGCACGAAGACAACATCTTTGAAGATGCGCCCGAAGACGGGAGCAGCGCCGCCGCGAACTTTCGCCCGCCGCAACCGTTTCGACGTTTGCATCCTCCTTATCCAGCGACGGCTGCCGAGGCCGAGACGGAGGCGACGTTGGACGCGCAGGTCGAGATTAACGCGAACGGCGAAGTCGCGCGCGTCTCAATCGTGCGCTGGGGCGGCTTCGGCCTCGACGAGTCGGTCGCCGACACCATCCGGCAGATGCACTTTCGCCCGGCCACTCGCGACGGCGCGCCCGTTCCCGTGCGCGTTCTCCTGCGCTACAATTTCCGACGCCCGGCGGAAAACAATTAACGCGCGGCGAAACCAACGCGCGCATCTCTGACGTAAATCAAGACGTGAACGTGATGTTGCTCCACACTCGACAGACGAATTTCCGCATGACTTGTCGCACGACTTTGCGCGCGTCACTCAAGTTGTGTTTCTTCATTTGTTTGTTGATGAGCGCACACGTCGTTGCTGTCTTCGCACAAGTCAAACAGCCTGCTGATTCTGCGACGGCGTTGACCGCGACGCGCGAGGGGCGTCTGCGCGTCTTTGACGAAGTGTGGGAAAACATCAACGCGCGTTACTACGACGCGCAGATGCAGGGCGCGGACTGGCGCGCGCTCGGCGCGGAGTTTCGCACGCAGGCGGCGGATGCAAGCAATGAAGCGGAACTCTACGCCGTGCTGCGGCGCATGATTTCGCACCTGCACGACCCGCACACGCGCGTCTTCGCGCCCGGCGAAAGCACGGACTGGCGTGTCGCGCGCTTCGTGGCCGTCGGCGTCACCGTGCGCGAACTAGGCGGCGAGATGCTGGTGACGAGCGTCGAGCGCGGCTCGGAAGCGGCGCGGGCGGGCGTGCGCGCGGGCGATGCGGTCTTGAGTCTCGATGGAGAGCCGGTCTCGCTCATCATCGCGCGACGACTCGCCGACCAGCAGGCGTCAGAGGCATCCGTGACGGCGCGCTTTCTCGCCGTCACGAAACTCTTCGACGGGCCGCGCGACTCTTTCGTCTCGGTCGTCTTTCGCGGCGCAGAGGACAAGCGCGAGCGGCGCGTCAAACTCCGTCGCGAGTTCCACGCGCGCGCGCCCAGCTTGCGCGTGCGGCGCGAAGGCGGGCATGTCGGCGTCGTGCAGTTCAACATTTTCACGGAAGAGATCGCCGCCGAATTAATGCGCGCTCTGCGTGACAAGTTGGGCGATGCGCGCGCGCTCGTCGTTGATCTGCGCGAGAACGGCGGCGGCGAGGCGGAAGCGATGGCCGACATCGCCTCGATTTTTCTGCCGACGGACGAGAGTCTCGGACAGTTCACAGACCGCGCGAGACGCATTCAACTGGAGCCGCACACGCGCTCTCTGCCCGTCTCGACCGCCGAGATGCTGACGACGTTTCGCGGCCCCGTCGTCATCCTCACGAGCGCGAAGACGGCGAGCGCGTCGGAAGTCTTCAGCGCCGCGTTGAAAGAAGCGGGACGCGCTACGCTCATCGGTGAAAACACCTGCGGCTGCGTGCTCGGCATCCGACGACGACATACTTTGCCCGACGGCGGACTGCTCGACATCAGCGAGATGGATTATCACACCACAGGCGGGAAGCGGCTGGAAGGCGCGGGTCTCAAGCCCGATGAACAACTCAGCCCCACACGCCAAGACCTCCAGAACGGGCGCGACAATGTGTTAGAACACGCCGTCGAGATTCTTAAAAAGAGAAACAGGAAATAGGTTCGTTGTCATCACTCATCGAGAGTTGACGGGGCAGGTGAGAGTTTCAAGCGTTGATGGGGACGTGCGGAATTCTCGCTCGCGTACTGACGCACCGGAGTGAACCGTTCAAGTTCAATCGCGCCGTTTTGAGTTCTTCAGATCGGACAAAGCTCTGAGCGCACGTTGCAGATCGCTGTCGCCTTCCGCCTCCAACGCTTCGTGTCCGCCCGCCTTGTCAGCATCCTGTATGCGCTGCCACATCGCCTCACGCGCCTTGACGTAATGCGCGGGCAAACTCTGTCCGCAGTAATTGCACGCGGGACTGCCGAGCGCGAGCAGGCGACGCTTGCAGTGCGGGCAGAAACGCACGTCGGGCGCATCACCACCCTGCGTGAGCGGCGCGCCGCAACTCGCGCACTTCGTCGCGCCTTCCTCAGAATCGCTGTGGCAGTAGTCACACGTCATCATCAACCGGCCTGTGTGCCGCAGTTGGCGCAGAACTTCGCGTCCGCTTGCAGGGACGTATCGCAGTTCTTGCACTTGTGCGCGGCGAGCGACTGGCCGCAACTTGAGCAGAACTTCGCGCCCGCCTGCATCTGCGCGTGGCAGTTCGGGCATTCGACGGTGGCGGGTTCGACTCTCTGCGGTGCGCCGCAGTTCTGGCAAAACTTCGCGCCCGACGGGTTCGACGTGCCGCACTTCGGACATGGCACGCCCTGTGCCGTCGCGCCGCCCTGTGCTGGTTGTTGCTGCTGGCCACCTTGCGCTTGTCCACCTTGTTGCTGTCCCTGACCGCCGACGGCGTCCGCCATCATCTTGCCGAAGCCGAAGCCGAGTCCGAGTCCCATCCCCTGCCCTGCCGCGCCGCCCGGTTGCTTCGCCGCATCGGGGAGGGCTTCCGCCGCTTTGTAGCGCATGTACTTGTCCATGTCGCCGAGCGCGCTCATGCTCGAACGCTCGTCAATCTTCTGCTGCACTTCTTCCGGCGGCGTAATCGCCGAGACGAGCAGGTCAACGAGTTCCAGCCCCTGCTTGCTGAAATCGTCCGCGACGCGCGCCTTGACGCCCGCCGCCAACTCATCATAGAGCGCGGGCAGATCAAAGACGGTCTTCAAATTTTCGCCGAGCAAATCATTGAGACGCGCGACGATCAGGTCGCGCAGGTAGTCGGCGATGGACTGCGTCGAGACCATGCCGCGCGTGCCGACGATGGAGTTAACGAAAAGCTGCGGGTCTGCGACGCGGATCGAGAATTTGCCGAAGGCGCGCAGACGCACCATGTACAACTCCGCGTCGCGAAACGGAATCGGCTCTTTCGTGCCCCACTTCAAATCCTGAAACGTGCTGCGCGCGATGAAGACCACCGACGCTTGAAACGGCGACGTGCCGCCGAAAGGAATCGCGAGCACGCGCGTCAACAGAGGCACGTTCATCGTCGTCAGCGTGTGCCGTCCGGGGCCGAACGTGTCGAGCGCCTTGCCGTCGCGGAAGAAAACCGCCGACTGGCTTTCCTGCACGATGAGTTGCGCGCCCATCTTGATGTCGGTCGAGCCGCCTTCCGGGATGCGATGAACGATCTGCGTGCCCGTCGGATCGAAATACTGCAACACTTCAATTGCCATCTGTCTAACTCTCCTCTTCGCGCCCTATCGGAGGGCAAATATTTACGTTCAAGTCTCGCGCCACCTGCCTGTTGGTCAACTTATAATCCCGGCACAAAGTTCCAACTAAAGGTTGCGCTGTGTTCCGAGTCCGCAGGGTCTTCGCCGGAAAAATTGAAATACGTGGTCACGTTGCGATGATGCTCGAAAGTTTTCAAAGGCACACGGAACAAGACAGAGCGCACCGGAAGGACGATACGATTCACCTGCCCACAGCCACCGTTGTAAAAGACTGACTCCCACCCGGAGGCGCGCAACTCCATCTCGAAGTAGCGGAGGTTGAGCCTCGTCCCGTCCGGTAACTCTTCGTCATCCTTAATCCCTCTCAGGCCGTCCCCGGAAACCACTGACGCTGAAGTATCCAGCGCCCCGACAACGATGTCACAGGCCGAGCCATTAACGAGACGCAAAACCACTTCCTTCTTGCCAGCCTCGATTTCAACCTCACGCTCAAACGCGATGTAAACGGCAGAGGCAGCCCCGGCAGATGGTAAGCATTTCGCCTGCGCCAATACTTTTCCTGCCGGGAAGATGAGCGCGGCAATAGCTATCACGAGCGCGGACATCGTCGCTCTCCTCAAATTCGTTTTGTCTGAAATCATAGGTGAGTGGAACACTTTTGCGCTCGCTGCACTCCCGACATCAACTGAACATGGGATGTCCCGGCGGCGTGGAGTCTCCGTCGTCGCTGCCTTCGGTCTGCCGGAAATTATCGAGGACGCGCGTGCGCTCATCAAGCGTGTGATTGAATTTATCCACCGCGCCGTCAAGTTCCGTCGGCAGGTAAGACTCATCGGCGACCTTGTTCTGGTACTCGCTCACGAGCCGCGCGATTTCTTCGATTTGCTCGACGAGCGCGAGGTCGAATTGATAAATCGCGTCAAGCTGCGGCGCGTTAATCTCGACGGCGTCGAAGAAACCCGTGTAGCCGTAAGTGGCGAAGCGCAAGCGTTGCTCGGCCTTGTCAATCTTCTTGGCGATGCGATCCGCCGCGCCGACTTTCGACAGGTGGCCGCTCGAAGTCAGTTCGCGTATCACGTCGTTCAAAGGCTGCTTCGTCGCGCGCAACCTATCGGCCAGTTGCTCGCGGTGCGCTTTGTCCGCATCACGCCGCCGCTCGCGGTCTGCGTAGCCGCCGTAGCCCGGAATCTTATCGCCCACACGTTCCAGCCAATTTCGTAAGTCGCTCATAATTTTTCGACGCTCCGATTTCTTAGTTCTACTGCGGGTTGCAAATGAATGTGACCGGAGATTAACCACAGAGAACACAGAGGGGCACAGAGCAGAGGAGACCATCTAACCTCTTGTCTTTCCTCTGTGTTCCTCTCGTGTCCTCTGTGGTGAAAAATCTTTCTTTCAAGTCGCACTCAATCTTAAACCGCTATAAAAGAATGAACACTGACGTTGAAGAATAATTGACTGCCTGTCTTTCACTCGTCATTCCGCATTCATCGTTCATCATTCCTCGATGATTCTAGCATCGCGCGAAGGATTTGGCGCGGGTAAGTTGCGCGCCGCGCGTGAACTCAAAATCGTATGCGTGATGACAGCGGTGATGATGAGCGCGCCGCCGAGAATCGCCCACGCGGAGGGGCGTTCGTTGAGGAAGAGGAAGACCCAGACGGGATTTAAGACCGGCTCGATGTAAGCGACGATGCCGGCGTCGAGCGAGCGCACGCCGCGCGCGATGCCGAGCGTGAAGAGCGTGTAGGCGACGCCGATCTGCACGACGCCCAGATATGCTACGACCACAAAGTCTTTCAAGCCGACTGTGCCGCCGTCGCTGATATAACTCGGCGCGTCGCCGTGCCAGAGCAGGAGCGCGCAGACGATGCACAGCAGGATGTTTCCGTAGATGGCGGACGAGGCGCGGTTGACAGCTTGTGCGCGCGGATGCCGCAGGAGTAACAGGAAGAAGGCGAAGCACACGCCCGACGCGAGAGCCGTGAGATTGCCGCTCACGTCCTGCGGCCTCAGCTTGCCGACGAAGAAGAGCGACATTCCGCACAGGCACGCCACGACGATGGAGATGTCGCGCGTGCGGAATTTTTCTTTGTACATGAGCGGCTCGAAGATGAGGACATAGACGGGCGCGGTGTACTGGAGAAAGATGGCGTTGGCGGCGGTCGTCAATTTGTTGGCGATGACGAAGAGCAAAAGCAGCGCGGCGTAGAGGACGGCGGCGATGGCGGTCACGCCGTTAATGCCGAAACCTTCGCGGCGCGTGAAGTATGCGATGGTCGCGGCGGCGAAGAGCGAACGCCCGAATGATAACTCGAAGGCCGTGAGCGGCGTTGACTTGATGAAGAGGCTGCCCGTGCTCCACAGCAGCGCGGCGGCGACGATGAAGAGAATCGGCGGGACGACGCGCGGCGCGTGATGCTCAGAGTTGTTGGATTGAGAGAGCGTCGTCACCTCGCTTTTATATCAGTTTGCGCTTGAAGGCGACTACCCCGGCAAGCTGTCTTGTCAGTACCGCCTGCGGTAGCGGGCGGGTACTCACGAGGGCAAACCCGCCCGCTACCGCAGGCGGTACTGACAGGACAGACAAAGCGGCGCGTTGCTGTCGATGCAACGCGCCGCTTTCTTGGTGTCTGTAAATCCGCCGCAAGTTTAGAAATCGAACTTGATGGCGAGTTGAAGCTGGCGCGGGGTGGCGAAGGTCGTCGTGCCCGACGCGGGAGAGCCGAAGGTGCGCGGCGTGCCGAAGGCCGAAATGAATGATGGTGTGGTGAGCGTGCCCGCCGCGCCGCCCGAATAGTTGAAGAAGGTCGAGTTGACCGTCGCCACGTTCGAGCGGTTGAAGACGTTGAAGGCTTCAAGTATCAGACGCACGCGCATGGATTCGCTGAACGGAATGTTGCGCGTGATGCGCGCGTCGAATTGATAGATGGACGGCGTCGTGTACTGGTTTCTCACCGTGCCCGGCAGACGGTCGTTCGAGCGATTACCGTCGTTGTTCGGGTCGCCGCTGACGAGCGCGGAGTAGGGCGTGCCGGACTGGAATTGGACGATGGTCGAGAAAGTATAGTCGCTGAAAATAGCGCGCGCGACGGAATTGTCACTCCAGGAAATCTTGCCCAACTCATAGACCGGACTGAAGACGAAGCGGTGGCGGAGGTCTGTGTCGGAGCGTCCGTAATCGCCGCCGGGGTTGAGTTGGTTCTGCACGATCTTCGCGTCGTCCGCGCCGACGACGACGATGGTCTGGTCGGGTCGGTCATCCTTCGCCTTCGAGTAGGTGTAGGCGGCGATGAACTGGAAGCCGCGCGTGAGACGCTGCGTGACCTGAATCGCGAGGCCGTGATAGACGGACTTTGACGCGCTCTCGAAAATGCTGATGCGGTTGTAGGACTGCCCCGTCGTGCGCGAGATCGGGCGCGTGCTGGAGAAGCGTTGGAAGGTGTAAACCTGCCCGTCGGGGCCTGTGCGCGCGAAGTCAACGGGCGCGAAGAGATTGATGTCGCGCGTGCGCGTCAGGTGAACGCCGCGATAGAAAAGATACGTCGCGGAGACGCTCAGGTTTTTATAGACCTCGCGCTCGATGCCGAGGCGTCCCTGCTCGACGTAGGGCTGCACGTAGTCGTTGGCGAAGAGAAACAAGTTCGGGTTGGCCGACGTGCCCGCAGGCGGCGCGGTCAGGATGTTCGGGTAACGCAAATTGGCGGCGGCGATCTGCGCGGCGTTCAAGTTGATGCCGGTGACGTTGATGCCGTTTTGCGAGTGCGCCGTGCCGAGCACGATGGAAGGCGTGCGCGTGTAATAAAGACCGAAGCCGCCGCGCACGACCGTCTTCTCGTCGAAGGCGTAAGAGAAGCCTGTGCGTGGCGCGAAGTTGTTTTTGTCTTTCGGGCACGCAGCCGTATTGATGCCGTTCGAGGTCAGGAGCGTGTCGGGGTTCTGGACGGGCGGGCACGCGAGCTTCGCGTAGTCGTAGCGGACGCCAAGATTCAGGGTCAGCTTCGGCGTGACGCGCCAGTCGTCCTGCGCGAAGAAGGCGTACTCGGAGAGGTTTGGATTCGTCGTCGCGCCGCTCGTGCCGGTGCCGGCGAAGTTTTGCGTGTAAGCCGTCGGCGCGTTGTTGGCGAAGGCCGTGTAGGAAGGGAAAGTGTACGAGCCGCTGAAGATGCCGGGGAAGAAATTCAGGATGCGGTCGAAGTTGAAGTCGAGGCCGAACTTGAAGTTGTTGCGACCGTTGACGACGGAGACGTTATCAATGAACTGCGTGCGTTTGATGGTCGTCTCGCGCGGGCTGAAGTTGTTGCGACCGATGCTCAGGTTCGTGCCCGCGCCGGTTCCGATGACGGCTTCGGGCTGGTCGCTGTTGGCCTCGCCCGGCTCTTTGTCGCGCGCGAATTGAAAGCGAAACTCGTTGACGACTTTGTCGTTGAGCGTCGAGGCGAGCATGCCGGAAAGCGTGTCGCTTGTGACGAGGCTGTTGCCGGAATGCTCTTCGGCTGAGAGCGGGCCGTTGTTTTCGTTGTTGAGTCCGGTGAAACCCTGATGGTTGTAGCGCACGCTCAGTTGATTCTTGTCGTTGAGCGTGATGTCGGTCTTGCCGAGATACACGTCCTGCTTGCGCCCGACCTGATAGACGTTGAGCTTCGGCAGCAGAATTGATTGCGCGGCGGCGGGCGCGGTGGCGAGGTTGGGCACGTCGAGCGTCTGCGGAATGTTGCTGCGCTGGCCGTCGTAGGTGAAAAAGAAGAAAGCCCGGTCGTGCTTGATCGGGCCGCCGATGCGCCCGCCGAACTGGTTGATGCGAAGCGGCGAGCGTTTGTTCGCAAAGCCGCGTCTCGATTCGTTGGCCTTGTTGACGGGATCGTTGGAGTTGAGCGATTCGTCGCGGAAGTATTCAAAGAGTCCGCCGTGAAAAGCGTTCGTGCCGGACTTCGTGACGACGTTGATGACCGCGCCGCCCGCGCGCCCGAACTCCGCCGAGAAGCCGTTCTGGTTGACCTGAAACTCCTGCACGGAGTCTTCCGAGAATTGATAAGGCGGACGCACGCCGCCGCGTCCCAGAGCCTGACCGAAGAAAGTGTTGTTGTTGTCCACGCCATCAACTTGCAGGCTGTTGAAAGTTCCGCGCTGGCCGCCGACGGAGAGGTCGCCGCCGCGCGGGTCGCGGATGACGCCGGGCGTCAACGTGGCGAAGTCCTGAAAGTTGCGCCCGTTGATGGGCAGATTTTCGATGGAGCGATTGTTGATGGTGGTCGCGACGGAGGTGCGCGTCGTTTCAACGACGGGCGCTTCCGCCGACACATCAATTGATACGGTATCTGCACCACCTACCGCGAGATTAATATCAAGCGGCGTCAAACTGCCGACGGTGACAATAGCATTCGTCAGCGTTGCAGGATGAAACCCCTGCGCGCCGGAAGTTTTCACAGTGTAGGAACCGGGTGGCAGAAGAATTATTCGATAATTACCTTCACTGTCTGTTGTCGCGCTTTTCTCGAAGCTAGTAGCTTGATTGGTGGCGGTGACGGTGACGCCGGGCACAACCGCGCCGTTGGGGTCAAGCACGCGGCCTTCGATGTTGCCGCTCGTCGCTTGCGACTGCGCGTGTGCGGCGACGCCGAAGACGCAGACGAGCGCGAGCATTCGCGCGATGTTGGGGGGAAGATTTCTCATGATGACCTCTCTTGAATTTTGTTTTGAAGCGGGTCGCGCGTCATGCGCTGAAGCAATTGCAAGGCGGTGATACTACGACCTGCGGACACACATGGTCAAGGCAGACCACCTCGCCAGCGCGCCACACAGTACCGCGAGCGGTAGCGAGCGGGTCTGCCTCGTGGAGCAGTAGCGCACGGCGACTACTCTGACCGTTGGCTACTCATCATCAGCCCCCAGCAGCGGCTCACCTTGATCATAGACGACGTACTCAATCGCCCGCACGACGCTTCGCTCCGTCCAGAGATAACGGCGACTCCCGCCCTCAGACCACGGGCTATGCTCGTCCGGCCAGCAGCCAGCTTCTCTCATCCGGCGCGTGGCGTTTGCTTTGAGAGTGACCAGCAACGGTTCCGGCCTGCATCCCGCCGACACGACGATGTGGACGTGATTTGTCCTCACACCGACCGCGTTCAACGACCACCCGCGAATCTCGCATGTCTCGCGGACAGAATCCTCGACAACGCTGCGACGCATCGCGTCAAGCTCGACCGGCGCGTGTTTGAGCGAACGCCCGACATGCTGACGCCAACGCTCGTTAGGCGGGATGAACGGTGTGTGGTAGCGGTTGTGATGGCGATCAGTCGACCCGCGCGCGTCGCCGTGCAGCCAAGTGCCGTAACAGCGGAAGGTGATGAGATATGCTAACGGAATGCTGTCGCCGTACATGATCGTGAGAATGTCTCAAGGCACAATTGATGTGAGCTTGACCCGCTCGCTACCGCTCGCGGTACTGTTCCGAACGTGACGGTTACTACAGTACCGCGAGCGGTAGCGAGCGGGTGCGCGTCGTGGGACTACCTGCGACCAAAAGCAATCGGGCGCAAGTGTTCCAACCAGCGTTTGAGGCCAGACGCTTGCAGCAAGCTCATCAAGCCCATGTAGCCGTAGCCGAAGCAGAAGAGCGACAGGAAAGGAATCGTGCCCCACATCTCCATGTGTGCCGCGTATGCGATGGCGAACACGAAGTAGGCGGCGAAGCCGAGTTCAAACAGGGGCAGCCAGCCGCGCTTGCGCCCGTACTTCTTGCGCTTCCAAGTCGCGTCGCCGTCGCCCTCAACTTTGTACTTCGGCGTCCGCACGAACTCGGTCTTAATCCGCAGCACGGCTTCGAGCACCGCACGCGCGTTCGAGAACGCGAGGCCGATGCCGAGCGCCATCACGAGCGGCAGATGCAGCAACCGTCGCCGTCTCGTGTGCGGCGCGTCCAGATGCCAGATGGCCGAGCCGTAGAAGAAGACGACCGAGGCCGTCGAGAAAAACAAAAGCGGCGCGTCGAAGAGCATCAAGTTGTAGAAGCCTTGATTATAGCGGACGAGCAAGAGCGGAAATTGCAGCAGGCTCGTCAGGATCATCAGAGGGTAACTGATGTTGCCGGTGAGGCGGAAAAACATTTCGAGCTTGACGCGGCGCGGCAACTCCGCGCGCCAGATGCGCGGGTAGAGTTTTAAGCCGACCTCCGACACGCCCTTCGCCCAGCGACGCTGCTGCGCCTTGAAGGCGTTAATCTCGACGGGCACTTCCGAAGGCGCGTCTTCATCGAGCAGATAGACGAAACGCCAGCCCATCAGTTGCGCGCGGAAAGAGAGGTCTGTGTCTTCCGTCAGCGTGTCGTGCTGCCAGCCGCCGGAGAGTTCAATCGTGCGACGACGCCAGATGCCCGCCGTCCCGTTGAAGTTGAAGAAGCCGCCCGTGCGATTCCTGACCGTCTGTTCAATCACGAAATGCCCGTCGAGCAAAATCGTTTGCAGCCGCGTCAACAAATTGTAAGAGCCGTTGATGTGCGACCAACGCATCTGCGCGCACCCGACGAGCGGGTCTGTGAAAAAGTTGACGAGCTTTCGCAAACAATCCGGCTTCGGCACAAAGTCAGCGTCGAAGATAGCGACGAGTTCGCCCTTCGCCGTCCGCAAGCCGTTTTCTAACGCGCCCGCCTTGAAGCCCGTGCGGTCTTCGCGGTGGATGAAGTGGATGTCGAAGCCGGCTTGACGATAACGCTCGACGATCTTGCCGGCGACTTCGCGCGTCTCGTCCGTCGAATCGTCGAGCACCTGAATCTCCAGCAACTCGCGCGGGTAGTCAATCGCCGTCACCGCGCCGAGCAGACGCTCGACCACGTACATCTCGTTAAAGAGCGGAAGCTGGACGGTGATGCGCGGCAACTCCGTCTCATCGTAGAGCGCAGAAGGTTGCGGCGTGAGACGCCTGTAACGCCAGAAGTCCAAGACCTGCTTGATGCGATATGCGCCGAAGACGGAGAGCACTGAGAGAATCGAAAAGTAGAGTGTGAGGACGACGATGTCGAAGAGGTCGAAGCGATACAGAGGGCTGGCGTTGTGCGCCGTCTTCGCCAGCGCGTCCTCGATGTAACGCTTCATCAGTGGGTCTGACAGCAGCGCGGCGAAAGCCTTCATTGCGTACAGTGTCATTCTCGTGTGTCCTCAACCAAGAGCGGATGCGCCCGTGCGTCGTCGTCATCATCGCTCGTAAGCAAAACGAGCAGCGCCGTGTGAATCACGACGCTGCCCGCTTGGATGCGCGAATGATAGCCGAAAGGATGCCCGCCATCACAGCCGCGCGGCGCGGACGAGACAGAGATACCTTCACCCTTCAATGCGACGCTGTCAGGAACCGGAGCCGTAGCCGCCGGGAGGAGTCGTCCCACCGCCACCGCCGTATCCGCCGCCCGGTTGACCGCCATAACCGGATGCGCCACCACCTGCGCCGCCCATCGGCCCGCCGAAATTTGGCGGAGGCGGAGGCGAAGGAGGCACGCCGCCTTTACGTTTCTCGAAGAGCGGAACGCCGAGCAATCCACCGAGCGCCGAGAAGACGAGCAGCAACACGATGACGAACATCGCGCGTCCGAGCGTCGCCGCCAGTCCGCCGGATTGATCCTGCTGCATCGCTTGACGCATCGCTTCCTGCTGCTCCGCCGGCATACTTCCCATGAAGCCCGACATCAGAGACATCATCGAACTGCGGAACACAATCGCCAACGGAATGCCGATCACGACGTAAATCGCCGACCCGATGCCGCCCACGATTAAGCCGAGGATCGCGCCGTCGCCTGAGCCGACCGGTGTCGCCGAACTTTTCACGTACAGGTAGACGGCGACCACTCCGCCCAGAGCCGCCCAGATGCAACAACAACCGCCGACGCCGGGAATGGCCGTCAACAATCCGGCGATCACGCCGCCGATGAGCGCCGGTTTCATTTTGTTATTCATGTTTCTTTCGCACCTTCCTTATAAACGTCTGTCGAGCTTTGTCACTGATGTTGTTTAAGAACGTAGAGAGAGCGTCGCCGCTCGTCGTCTGTCTTGCTTGTCCGCACGTTTCAAGCTTGGACACGTCTCTGCATTTCATCCACTTCGACGGCGGCAGTGTGCGCTTGAGCCATGCGACGGAAAGCCATCCGGCTCAAGTCCACCAGCCCCGGCACGATGTAGAACGCCGCCACCGCGCCGAACAGCGACGCCGTCAGGAAACGAGAGAGATGCGTGTTCGACCAGAGACCAAAAAAGCCGAGCGCGAAATCAACGGTCGTCGGCAATGCCGCGACGAACAGCCACACGCGCGCCGGTTGCTCAGAGCGCGCCACGTTGCGCGCGAGCAGCGGATACACCGCTACGCCCGCCAACGCCCCGACGTACAGCCCGAAACAACGCGCGCACACCGCCAGCGGAAACCCCAACAAGTGAAACGAACGCTCCGGCATCTGATGACACGCCACGCTGAAACCTCGATAAATGACCCCGGACAAAAACACATGCCCGCCCGCACGCAGCCACGGAGCCAGCAACACGACGCCGACGAAGCACAACGCGACACACGTCGCCACGCCCCACGCGACAAACGCCGCGCGCCTTTGCTGCCCCGTCGCTTCTTCCACCGCGACGAACTGCGAAACATATTCATGGATGAGCGCAGGCATATACGGGAAGTGATAAGTGATGAGTGATAAGTGATGAGTGAAGACAAGAGCATTGCCTTTCACTCATCACTTATCACTCATCACTTATCACTAAAATCTAATCACTGTGTCGGGGCCGCCTTCGACGTGGACGGTGTCAACGAAACGGATGTGGCGCGATTCGGTCGTCATAATCAGCGAGTGCGTGCGCTTGCCCGCGCCGAAGAAGCGGACGCCTTTGAGAAGCGCGCCATCCGTCACGCCGGTGGCGGCGAAGATAACTTTCTTGCCGGGCGCGAGGTCGTTGGTATCGTAAATCTTGTCGGGGTCGTTGATGCCCATCTCTTTGAGGCGCGCGAGCACGTCTGCGCGCGGCGGAACTTTGTCGCCGTCCACGCCGAGACGTTCGGGGTCGAAGACGAGCCGCGCCTGTATCTCTCCGTTGAGACATTTGAGTGCGGCGGCCTTGAGCACGCCTTCGGGCGCGCCGCCGATGCCCATTAGCGCGTGGATGTTCGTGCCCGCGACCGCCGCCGAGATGCCCGCCGACAAATCGCCGTCGCCGATGAGACGGATGCGCGCGCCGGAATCGCGCACGTCCTGTATCAGTTTCTTGTGGCGTCCACGGTCAAGCACGATGACGGTTAAATCTTCAACGTCGCGTCCCAGTCGTCGCGCGATGGCTTTGAGATTGTCTTTGACGGGCGCGTCTATGTCTATCGCGCCGCGCGAAGAGGGGCCGACGACGATCTTGTCCATGTAGAGATCGGGCGCGTTCAAGAGTCCGCCGCGCTCTGAGGCGGCGAGCACGGCGATGGCGTTGTTCGCGCCGAGCGCGCACAAGTTCGTGCCTTCGAGCGGGTCAACGGCGATGTCAACTTCCGGGAAATCTCCGTCGCCACGCCCGCGCGCGCCCGCGCCGACTTCCTCGCCGATGTAGAGCATGGGGGCTTCGTCGCGCTCGCCCTCGCCGATGACGATGCGCCCGCGCATGGGCACGGCGTCCATCTGCTCGCGCATCGCCTCGACCGCGACGTGATCGGAATATTTTCGGTCGCCCTGTCCCATCGTGCGCGCCGCCGCGATGGCCGCCGCCTCGCACACGCTGAGAAAATCCAGAGAGAGATTCACGCTGTTTAGTTCCTGCGTCATCTATGTATGCTCCCGCCGCTAATTTTTGACTGCTAAGATTTCGACTTGAAATAATTTGTCTGGAAAGGCCAGACGCATACTATCAGAGCGCGCGCGGAAATAGTAGAGCCTATCTAAAACTTAACTCTGGCCTTCGATGGACGAACTAAGCTAAGATGTTTGTGGTTGAGATGGTGTCCCTCGCCTTCCCTGATTTTCCGCAGACGCCTTCGATTTTCTTCGCTCCTGCTAACCCGACGAGCAAAGTCTGTGACAGAACCGGCACATGCAATGAGGTAGCTTAAACTCTCTGCCGAAGTGATCTAAATGGACTCGTATGTAGGCTTGGGAATTCAGTGTGTCGGCATCGGACTGGTGACGCTGCTTTCGTTTTTCATGCTGCGCTCGATTCACGGCGCATCGCAGAAATACTGGACAATCGCGTGGTCGTGCCTGTCTCTTTCGCTGTCGGGACTGATCATCGCGTTCCACGTCCCGGCGCTCAGAAATCTCTGCTACGCGATCTACTTTTTCGGCGAGTACGCCTTCGCCTTCATGTTCATGGCGGGCTGCCGCTACCGCGCCGCGGGCAAGACTCTGACGGGGCAACAATCTCTGCTCGCATTGGGCATGGCCGTCTGCGTCGCCGCTTCTCTGCCGCATCTCTCGGATGACTTCAACGATCTCTTCCTCGTTCAGTCTTCGATCATGGCCGTGCTCTTCGGCGCGGCTTTTTTCGCGCTCCGACCCGCACGCCTCAACGGGCAATCAAGTCTCGGACTGCGCGTCATGTCCGCCGCGCTGTTTTTGCTCACGCTCGACTTTCTGCATTACGTGCCGGTCTTCGGCTCGCGTCACGGCGCGTGGGGCATCGGCGTGCCGGAGCAGTATCTGCAATACACTTCGATTATTGATCTGACGCTTGAGACGCTTCTTGCCTTCGGTTCCGTGATCGTCGTGATGGAGGATGTGCGTCGAGAGGTCGAAGCGACCAACCGTGAACTGATGGCGGCGCGTGATCGTCTGGAACTCATCGCGCGCGTTGACCCGCTTACGGAAGCTCTCAACCGCCACGCCTTTCACACGCTGCTGAAAAAAGGTCAGGACATCATCGGCGACGGCGTTGATGTGGCGGCGACTGATCACGCTTCCGGCTGCGTGGCCGTCGTTGACCTCGACAACCTGAAACTCATCAACGATTCACACGGGCACGCCGCCGGCGACAAGGCGATCCGCGCAGTGGCGCACGCCATCCGCTCCATCATTCGCGCCGACGATTTGCTTTTCAGATGGGGCGGCGATGAATTCCTCGTGCTCCTCTTCGGCCTTCCGCCGGCAGAGGCGCGCAGGCGACTCGACACACTCAACACGCGACTCGCCGACACGACTCTGACGACCAATACGCCTCCCGCCCCCGTCCTCGTCTCGCACGGCCTCGCGCGCTTCGAGACGATGACGAGCCTGCAACAGGCCATCGAGGAGGCGGATGAGACAATGTACAAGCACAAGCAGACGCGCAAAGCGGAGCAGCTTGAGCGAGCAGAGTTGAACGCGCGCTGACGCTCTCGCGCGGCGCATTTCACCTTATTACAAGAAAATAACAAACACTACCCCCGCAATTGACAGGTAGTTCACATCATGCGAACCTAACTTGTGAACGTCATCAGCCGTCAAAGAATTCTTGAATTTATTAAGGAGCATAGGGACGCGGAGTCATCACTAACAGCGTGGTTTAAGGCGGCAAAGAAAGCCAGATGGGAACACCTGGCGAACTTGAAAGAGGATTATCCAAGCGCCGACCTGGTTGGCGACCTGACCGTGTTCAATATCAAAGGCAACGATTACAGGCTGATTGCATACATCAACTACCAATATAAGCAGGTGTTGATAAAAACTATCCTGACTCATCAGGAATACGACAAAGGCAAGTGGAAAACATGAGCGTCACACAGTCTAAAATCAATCCACAGAGATATAGCAAGCTGGTAGCCAAAGCTCGGCCTGTGGTTATCAAGACTGAAGAAGAAAATAATCGGATGCTCGCCATTGTCGAGCAGTTAATGCGGAAGGGCGAACGCATGTCCGCCGAAGAGGGCGAGTTGCTGGAATTGCTTGCAAATCTCATTGCAGACTTTGAAGAAAAGGCTTATCCAATTAACGAGCCGTCGCCCCTCGAAATGCTGCAACACATTATGGACGCGCGCGGGCTGACAGCTAAAGACCTATGGGATGTGCTCGGCTCGAAAGGCGTGACGTCTGAAGTGCTGAACGGAAAGCGCGGGTTGAGCAAAACTCACATCAAGAAGTTAGCCGCCTTCTTTAATGTTTCGCCTGAATTGTTTATATGAATCAAATTAAAAGCGAAGGCCGCCTTCCAGTGAAAGGCGGCCTTCTCTTTTGTAACTTGCGTCCGTTACGGCTTCGTTTAGAAGTTGCCCGACACGCCTTTGAAGCCGTGCTTGGCTTGCTTGAGCGCCCACGTAATGACGCGCATGTTGTCGTAGCAGTAGCCGAGGATGTAGTTGCAGGTCGAGAGACAGTGCTTCGAGCATTCCGTCTTCATCTCGTCGAGTTGCTTCACGTCGAACTTGTGATTCTCGATGGTTCCCCAGTCGTGCGTCGCGGAGTACATCGGGAAGCACGGCGCGAGCGTGCCGTCGGTGCGAATGATGAGTGAGTTTTGTCCCGCGCGACACTGCCACGGCGGAGACTGCCCGCGCATCAGCAGCTTCATGTCTTCCATGTGCTGGACGGGGTTCGCCATCTTGTAGCCCGCCGCGCGCTTCTCGTTGATCCATTCCATCAGCGCGTCAACCTTCGGCCAGTCTTCGGGCGTCAGGTACGTGCTGTTCTCGTCCAGATGCTTGAAGTGCGACTGCTCGGTCATCGGCGTTTCGTTGATGTGATAATCGGTGGCGATGCCGTGGTCGCGCGCGATCTCGGTCAACTCCTTGACATCTTCCATGTTGATGCGCGTGATGTTGATATTGAACATCACGGTGTAGCCGTAATGATGTTGACGCTTGACGAGATACTCGAAGTTGGCTCGAATCGGGTCGAGCGCCTTCGGCAGAGCCTTGCGCTCATGGACGGAATCCACAGCCAAGTTGACGGTCGCGATGCCGGCGTCGCCGAGACGGTCAATGACATCCGGCTTCATCAGACGCCCGTTGGTCGGGAGATAGACGAAGATGTCTTTCATCGCGCTGTAGTAAACAATCTTGTGGATGAACTTCGGGCGCAGCAGAGGCTCGCCGCCCATCAACGCCAGCACGCGCGAGCCGATGGAATGGAGCCAGTCAATCGAACGCTTCGCCACGTCCTCCGTCATGCCCTTGACCTTGTTGTTGTAAGACCAGCAATAGTGGCAATCGAGATTGCACTTCCATTCCGTAAAGAGATACGGAATGATCGGTCTCAACTCTTTGCTGTGCCAGCGCGATTTGAAGTACGGCGCGCCCCACGTCTTCCACGCGCGGATGGCGTTGAGCTTTTGATACTCGGATTTCGTCATCGGCACGGGGTCAAGACCACGCTGCGGGTATGGCGGCTCCGGCAGAACCGCCGGTTCGGGCAGAGGCTCAAGGTTCGGCCTCGCCTCTGACTTGTAAAGAATCTGGTGGAGCTTTTCGTCAATGCGAAAGGCCGGTTGCGGTGGCGCCATGGCCGTGGGCTGCTGTGGCTGAGGGTCTGACATACTGTTTCTTTTCAACTCCCTGTAATAAAGTTAGAAGATGGTTCAGGCGGTGCGCTAACCCTAGACTTCTCTGCGGCGATAGGGTAAATAATGGCTCCGACCCCGAGCGCGTCTCCAATTATTTCGTGCGAAGATTTAAGAGGAGCGGACTTGTCGCGACACACGCCGCTTCAAGGATTCCTACAGGATCAAAACTTCGTCAGAGTGCCCGATTTCAGACGGATTTGCAAGTGATCTCGACCACATCTCGGAATGATTTCAAGTGACAAACTAAGCACGCTAACGCGCACAAGCTATGACGCGGCGGCGCGCATCTTTCATGCAGTCTCATTCAAATGAATAATCAAAATCAATTCGAGCGGGTGACGGCGATCTGCCTGTGGCTGCTCCCCGTTATTTTTTTGCTGCACAGCGCAGAAGAGTATGGCGGCGGCGGCGGCTACTCGGCTTACATGGGAAGGACGCGCGGCCTTGCCATCTCGCCCGTGAAATTTATCGTCCTCAGTTCCATCGGCTGGTCGCTGATTATGCTGGGAGTCGTGCTGGCGCGAAAGTTAAAATTTTCGCAATGGCTGCTCGTCTGTCTCGGCACGCTTCAACTGGCGAACGGAGTCTCGCACAGCGTTCGCTCTCTCTCGACGATGGAATACAATCCGGGACTTATCTCTGCGCTCGTCGTCTTCATCCCATTCGGCGTGTGGACGCTCTTTCGTCTCAAGCGGCGCATGGCGGATCGCAGTTACTGGACGGCGGCTCTCATCGGCGTGACGATACAGGTGTCCGTCTCACTCATCGCTCGCATCGCCGCGAGTCATCCGACGGGTTGAAGACGAATCCATGATTCTTAACAACGAATCACCCGCCGGTTGCTTTGATTAACCGGCGGGCGATTCGACTTCATAGTTTTATCTTTCACTTAATCGGCGGCGACAGACTCGCGCGACTCCGCAGATTTGTACGGCGGCAGAGTCTTGCGCGCGGCCTTCTCTTTCTTCAAGCCGAGCGCCCAGTCAGCCTGCATGAGCGTGTGGATGTCGCGAGTGCCCTCGTAAATAATCGCCGCCTTGCAGTTGCGTAAATAACGCTCGACGGGGTAGTCGTTCGAGTAACCGTTCGCGCCGTGAACTTCAATCGCCATCGAAGCCGCCTTCTCGCTCCTGATGGTCGCCTGCCACTTCGAGAGAGAAGTTTCGCGCGCATTCGGCTTGCCATCGTTTTTGAGAGAGCCGGCGCGCAGCCAGAGCAGGTGCGACATCTGATAGTCGGCTTCCATCTCCGCGATTTTCTGTTTGACGAGTTGATGATTGGCGATCTTCGTGCCGAACGTCTCGCGCTCGTTAGCGTAAGCGATGGAGGCGTCGCGCGAGGCGCGGATGATGCCCGTCGCGCCCGCCGCGACGGTGTAGCGTCCCTGCTCCAGAGCGAACATCGCGATCTTGAACCCTTCGCCTTCTTCGCCGACCATGTTCTCGACGGGGACGCGCACGTCCTGCAAAGAAAAGTAACCCGTGTTGCCCGCGCGAATGCCCATCTTGCCGTGAATCGTCCCCGACGTGAATCCCTTCATGCCGCGCTCGATGATGAAACATGACATGCCTGAGTGATCGCGCTTCTTTCTTTTCTCTTCGTCCGTCCAACAGAAGAAAAGAAAGTTGTCGGCCACGTCGCCGAGAGAAATCCACATCTTCTCGCCGTTCAAAACCCACCCGTCGCCGTCGCGCCTCGCGTTCGAGCGCGAGCCTACGACATCCGACCCTGCGCCCGGCTCCGTCAATCCATACGTCGCAATCTTCTCGCCCTTCGCCTGCGGCACGAGGTACTTCTGCTTCTGCTCTTCCGTGCCCCAAGCGTAGAGCGTCAGGCTGTTGAGTCCCGTGTGGACGCTCATCACGACGCGCATAAAAGTGTCCACCGCTTCCAATTCTTCGCAGACAAGTCCGAGCGCGATGTAGTCGAAACCCGCGCCGCCGTATTCTTCCGGGATACAGACGCCGAGCAGATTCAACTCGCCCATCTTGTCGAGGATGGAGCGGTCGAACTGCTGCTTCTCGTCGAGTTCTTTAATACGCGGCGCGACTTCCTTCTGCGCGAAATCGCGCACGGTCTGACGGATCGCTTTGTGGTCATCGGTCAAATCAAAATTAATCATGTGTATTTTCCTTTGATGGCGTTGCTTGTGCTCGTGCGAGGCGATGTTTGGACAGCCTTGATGAGCTTGCGCTTATTACTACTGCGGCCTTGCAAATGAATGAAACCGGGGATTTACCACAGAGGGCGCAGAGGTTCACAGAGGATGAAGAGAGGAAGAACCCATCCGTCCTTGCTCTGTCTTTCCTCTGTGAACCTCTGTGTCCTCTGTGGTGAAACTCTTCCTCTCAAGTAAAACTCAACGGCAACAGTGATAGTTGATGAATCTTTGCTCAGCATCTTACACCAACGGCCATTTCACACAAAAGTATGGATATGTTCACGCTTCATGCTCCTCGCTCAACTATCAATCAACTTCTGCGCCGCCGCCAACGCTTCTTCCAACATCCGCACGCGCCCGTCGAGTTGCATTTCATAGACAGCATCGAGAATTTTGCCGAAGAGCGGCGAAGGTTGCAGACCTAACTCCAACAGGTGACGTCCCATCAGGACGGGCGCGGGTGGGCGACGCTCGACGGATAATTCCCGCGCCTTCGCAATGAACCATTCCTGCGAGTCAGCCTTGAACCAACGCTCGCGCGGCAGCCAGTCGCCATTACGACTCAAGTTGTCGGCCTTCGCGACGAGATACAAAAGCTCTAACTCACAACGTCCGGCGAGGCGTCGAAACGCGCCGTCGCCGATACTGTCGCGCGTGCGATAAAACTCGCCCGGCTTCAAATGGTCACGCACGAGTGCGACGACTTGCGAGCGCACATCGTAACCGTCGAGCGTGCGTATCTTCAGGCGTTCGAGAAAACTTTCGGTCGGCGCGACGCCCGCCTCTTCGTGCCCGCGCGAGCGGATGCGTCCTTCGATGAATTCTGTCGTCGCGGGCTTACCGAAGTCGTGGCACAACTCGGCCAGCATCAGAGTCACCTGTCGCGAATAGTCGAGGCCGTCTGCAAACGCGCGTGCCAGATCGCAGGCGAGTTGTGTATGGACATCCACATCGCCCTCCGGGTGCCATTCTGAATCGTGCGGCACGCCTTTCAGCGCGTGGAGTTCGGGAAACAGTTGTATGGTCACGCCGAGTTGGTCGAGCCAACGCAAGCCGATGGACGGGCGATGCGCGACGAGTAAAAGTTTTTCCAACTCGCCCCAGATTCTTTCCGCAGGCAAGTCCGTCACGTCTATCGCGCGGCAGAGTTCGACCGTCTCCGGCTCGATGTCGAACTCGAAGCGCGCGGCGAACTGCGCGGCACGCAGCACGCGCAGAGAATCCTCGATGAAAGTTTCGCGTGCGACGGCGCGCAAAAGTTTTCGCTCAAGGTCTGCGCGCCCGTTGTAAGGGTCGAGCAACTCGCCGGTCAGAGGGTCTTCGAGGATGGCGTTGATGGTGAAGTCGCGCCGGCGCGTGGCCTCTGCGACTTCCATCGAAGGGTCGCCTTCGATAAAGAAGCCGCGATGCCCCTGTCCCGTCTTACGCTCGCGGCGCGGAATGGACACGTCCAGATCGCCGCCGAGTTTATAGACTGTGAATGCCTCGCCGACGACATTGACGCGCCCCAATTTATCGAGCAGAGCGCGCAGAGCGGCTGGCTCGACCGCATAAACTTCAACGTCCCAGTCCTTCGCCTCGCGCCCCAGCAGACGGTCGCGCACGCAACCGCCGACCATCAAAGCGCGCCCGCCCGCGCTCTCGACCGCACGCGCTAACGCCGTAATCTTTTTGGGAATTTGCGACGACATCAAACCATCTCAAGAGGAACTATAGCGGTTTGCGATTGAGCGCGACATGAGTGAAAGAATGTTCACCACAGAGGACTCAGAGAGGCACAGAGGAAAGACGGAGCCTTGATTGTCTCCTCTGTTCGGCCTCTGTGCTCCTCCGTGTCCTCTGTGGTTAATCTCCGGTCACATTCATTTGCACCCCGCAGTAACAGGCAGGCTGCTTCGGATTCGGAAACTTTCGCGCGCGGCGATTCTCCGGCGGCGAACTATGCTTCGCGCGGCGATGATAAAGGCGGCGCGCCCGCCCGTTCGTCTTCCGTCTCATCCTTTGACGCTTCCGCTAACTCAACGCCATCGTTGAACTCGTCACCATCAACGTCCTCGTCAACGAACTCGTCATCATCGTCGTCGAAGTCATCTTCGCCCGCTTCCGGGTCGTCAACTAAAATCTGCACGCCGCGCGTCGAAGGCAGGCAACTGATAATCTGCGCGCGTTCGATGCGTGTCCGCTCAGGCGAAGTGTGCCAGAGCTTGACCCAGAAGCTGCGCGTCTCGCCATGCACGACGAAGGTCGCGCCGTCCATCATCACCGGCACCGGCTCGGCGAGCGTCCCGTCGCGCAACGCCTTCAATAACTCCGGCACGAACGGCCTGAACTGCTCGAACTGCAAGACGACCGCGCCGTCCTCAATCTCTGCGGGCGGCAATTCGACCGGCTCGTCCGATTCGAGCAGCAGACGCGATTCGGTTTGCTGATTTCTTTTTTTGACTACAGGCATGATTTCATTTTGCCGACGGCGTAAACTTTCGACATTCCGTTTGCTGCGGCAAGGCGCGGTACTGTTGGCCGTCGTATTTGTAAAATGTGACAGATAGCCGCGCAATATTCTGCCCACAGAGCCCCATCGGCGTTTCACTTGCCAAATCTCGATAACCTTTGGTTGCTGTGCCTTTTACCCTCAAAACTTTGTCATTAAGAAGCAAAGCGTATCCACTCTTTGTTTTATGAAAAATCCAGTAGTCACAGTTACCACCCGCGCCGCACCAATCGCTGTGGTCTATGTGCAGAAAAAGTTCCGGGACGCCGTCGCCGTTTAAGTCGTGCTTCTCATATTTCAGGTTACTTTTCCAAAGCGCGACTTCCTCGCTGGAGCATCCTTTCTGGCAAATGTCTTTGAAGACCATTTCAATCACTTCATCCGGCGGCATGGTGTGAGGAAGTCGTCTCGTGGGAGAAGCAAGCATCAGACTGCTCAACAGGAAAAGCGTGATGAGTTTGACAATGGGCATATTCAAGATTCAACCATTGACTCAGTGAATCAATCCTTTTTAACCGGCGCTCCATATTCATCGAACTTTGCGACGCGACGACTGATCAGCTTATATGTGCCGTCGGCGTAAACGTGGTGGCCGAAACCGCAATCCGCATCGCTGCCTTCCTGCTTGACGATCAACTTGCGAGGTTTGAAAACGAGCGTCAGAGTGCAGGCGGTTGTCTCCGCAGGTTTGAAAATAGCCGTGTCGCCGACGAGTTTTGCAGTCCCGCTTGCGACTCCCGTGTTAGCCATCATTCCCCCGTCAGCCATGCGATACTCATAGTTGCCCTCAAAATTAATACTCAACATTCCCTGCGGCGCGCGATCAATCGAAAAGGTGCTGCGGCTCCTGTCCCTGTACGTCCCGACAACATCTTTGTAATGAAGCACAGTAGCGGACGACTGCGCGCGCGCCGTCGCCGCATTGAACGCAAGCGCAAGCAGCATCGCGAAGAGTGTCATCAAGTATTTGTGTTTCATAGATTCGCGCTCGCGTTTCGTTGACCAAATAGTCTGCCCTGCAAATGTTCGCGGAGGTCTGCGACCTTGACGCGCTCTTGCTCCCAAGTGTCGCGGTCGCGCACGGTGACGGCTTCGTCTTCGAGCGATTGATGGTCAACGGTGACGCAGAAGGGCGTGCCGATTTCATCCTGCCGCGCGTAGAGCTTGCCGATGCCGCCCGTGTCGTCATACACGGCGCGCATCGTGGGCTGCAAGTCGCGTTTGATCTGACGTGCGAGCGCGACAATCTCCGGCTTGTTCTTGGCGAGCGGAAGCACGGCGACTTTGATGGGCGCGAGTTCCGGGTGCAACTTTAAGATGACGCGCTTCTCGCCTTTGTCGTTCGTGCGCTCGGTGTAGGCGTCCATCAGGACGGCGAGGACGGAGCGATTGACGCCCGCCGCCGGCTCGATGACGTAAGGATAAAAACGTTCCTTCGTCGCCTCGTCGAAGTACGAGAGGTCTTCGGTCGAGTCGGGGTTGACGCGCTTGCCTTCTTCGTTGACTGGCTTGTTCGAGTGCGCCTTCAAGTCAAAGTCCGTGCGATTGGCAATTCCCATCAACTCGTCCCACTGCCGCTCGTCGTCTTCGCGTTCGGGGAAGAAGCGATAGTGAATATCAACGGTGCGCTTGGCGTAGTGCGCGAGTTCTTCTACGGGCTGCTCGTAGAAGCGCAGATTGTCAGGGTTGAGGCCGAGGCCGTGATACCAGTTGAGGCAGTTGTCAATCCACTCTTGATGGACGCGCTCGTCTTCACCGGGGCGGACGAAATATTCCATCTCCATCTGCTCGAATTCGCGCGTGCGGAAGATGAAGTTGCCGGGCGTCACCTCGTTGCGAAACGACTTGCCGATCTGAGCGATGCCGAAAGGAATCTTGCGTCGCATCGTCTGCTGCACGAGCAGGTAGTTGATGAAGATGCCCTGCGCGGTTTCCGGTCGAAGATACGCGAGCGCGTTCGGGTCGTCTTCTGCCGAAGCCGCACCGAGCGTCGTGCGGAACATGAGATTGAAAGGGCGCGACGCAGTTAATCTTGGAGAGCCGCAATTCGGACATATAAACCAGTTTCGTCGTCGCGACTCGTCAACAATCTTTTCGACTGACCAAGTATTAACATCCTCGTCAGCATGGCCGGCCTTGGAGCGAACTGAGGTGTCGAGCTTGTCGAGTAAATCTCTTGTAATCAGCTTGTCAGCCCGGAAACGGCTGTTACAGTCGCGGCAATCAGTGAGCGGGTCGCTGAACGTCTCTTCGTGCCCGGAATATTTCCAGACGGCGCGGTTGAGGATGATGCTTGAGTCAATGCCTTCCATGTCGTCGCGCTCATAGACCATCCAGCGCCACCAGAGGCGTTTGACGTTGTTGCAGAGTTCGACGCCGAGCGGGCCGTAGTCCCACGCGCTGCCCAAGCCGCCGTAAATTTCCGACGAGGGAAAGACGAAGCCGCGACGCTTGCAGAGTGAGACGATGGTTTCGATGTTCGGTGCTGACACTTAAATTGCTCTCCGTAAAATGTATGTGAATCGTGATTGACGAATAAAATTTTTCGGCGCGACGATTGGCGTTGATTGATTCACGAGCATATCAGCCGCGCCGTCAAATTGAAAAGACGAAAGGAGCACACATCGCGTGCGCTCCTTTCGTCGAACTATCCGCCTTGCAAATGTTTCGTGTGATTTTATCTGGCCGGCGCGGAGCCGCCCACGTTCACGTCAATCTTAGTCGTCTTGCCGCCGCCGCCGAACATCCCGCCGCGAAAAGCGAGGAACCCCAGCACCACGACGATGATAAAAATTACCAGAATGGCGATCACTCCGGTGTTGCCGCTGCTCTCTCCATCTCCCATAGTTTCAATCCTCCTTCTGAGCGTTTTACGCATCGGCGTCGCCAACGAAGGACGCGCGCCGCAAAAACATTCGCAGCCTTAAAACTTCGGAGCCGCGAACATCTAAATTTGAACGGGAGAGTTCAATCCGCACGCTAGTTAGCATACCGCATCGCGACGCCTCAACGCACATCTCGAAGACGACTCTGCTAAAAGCGAGCGCCGCGCCGATCTTCGATGAAGACCGGCGCGGCGGCTCTGACAACTATTCCGGCGCACCTCAGTCAAAGCGCGCGCTCTACTAATGACGCAAGCGGCGTGACGGCGCGGCTGGTGCAGGGCGCACATCATTCGGCTGAAGCGTCGGCGTCGGACGTGGAGCCTCCGCGCCCGCCGGTACGAGCCAGAGTTCGTAAGTGTTGGTCTCGCGATAGCCGCCGTTGACGGTCACGAGACGGCTGCTGCTGATGCCTCGCATGTCCGTCAGATAGCCACGAGCGCGCGCGCCCATGCCATCCGCCGTGCCGACGCGGCTCGTGCGTCCGGCGTAGGAAATAATGTAGGCGGTCGCGCCGGGGTTGTTCTGCAACTCAATCGCCATGTTGTCGAGACGCGCTTTGTCGTCGTCAAACGCGATGGACGGAAACTCGTCGAAGCGCTTGAGTTGCGCGGGAAGCGTCTGCGTGACAATGCCGGTCATGGCCTGCGCCGTCTGGCGACAGTTGCGATCACCGGAGCCGTCGTCTGCGACGAGGATGGCGGTCACGCGGCGATTGCCGAGTCCGCTTGAGTCAACGGTGATGGTCGGCGTGCCCGCGCCGCTGACGATGCGCGCCATCGGCGGGCTGACCGTCCACGTATAGTTGAGCGCCGAAGGGCCTTGATAAGCCACGTCCGCCGAGAAGGTGATGACGTCTCCGTCGTTGGCGGTGGCCGGTGCAGAGACGTTGACGGGATACGGGCACGGCGACACGGCGAGCGGCTGAATGTTGACAGGACGCGGGCGATAGTTGAGCGCGATACAGTCCTTGCGTCCGGCGACGATGTTGAAGGCGTGCGCCCAGACAGTGTTATTGGGGAACAGAATCCTGACGGTGTGCGGCCCCGGTGCGAGTTCGATGGCGCGCGCGAATTCAGTCGTCTCGCCGGCGGGATTGTCGTCAATGATGACGGGATAGCCAGCCGGATTGGTCGAGACTTCGATGCGTCCCGTCGTCGGCTGGTTCTTTTGATTCTTCTGCTTGGCCTGCGCCTCGAAAGTCAGCGCGGAGTTGGCGAAGACGGCGCACACGAGCAGCAACAAGGTTACTCGTGGAGCGGAGGATCGTGTCGTCGTGCGTGTTCGCTGCAACATGAGTTTTAGACCTCCCCTCCGCCTGTGGCGACAACTTCGTGTGCGGCGAGCTTGCGCGCGCGGCGGCGACGTGCGTTCGAGCCGAGCGCTAACAAGCCTGAGCCGAAGAGAAACAGCGTGGCCGGTTCCGGCGTCGGAGTTGTCGGCGGCGTTGGCGGCGTCGGTGTGTCCGGCGGCAAGGGGTTGTCGTCAGTGTGGTGAATGAAAGCGAGCGGGATACCGGCCAGCGCCAGGAAAGGCCACTTCGGGAAACCGCCGGGCTTGCGCTCAATCGGAATCTCACCGCAATCGCAGACCGTGCCGGTCACGTCGCCGAGGTCAACGGTTTCAATCTGGCCGCCGCCGCTGCTCTGCGTGAGCGTCGCGTCGGTGGAGGCTGGCGTGGTTCCGGTTTGAGTCGCGCCGTTTGATTGATCCTGAGACGACGTATCGCCGCCACTCTGCGACGCGGACTGCGTGCCGGATGCGACTTGCGGTTGTCCGCTCTGCGACATCACGCGCAGGCGCAGTTCAGTTGCGGGGCGCGTGTAACGGCCTTCGCTGGTGGCTCGTGCCGCGTCAACGTACTCAATCGTTCCGGCTTTCGCTGATGAAGATGCGACGAGCAGAACACTGAGCATCAGAGCGGCGGGGCGTAAAGCTTGATGCCTCATTTTGGAGTCATCCTCCTTAGAACTTTCCGTCCCTTCGGGTGAAGCGACCGGCGCTTGACCGTTGCGGGAATCTTTTAATATTGCTGGCTGTCAAAATTCTTTGAGAGACAAAAAGGGCTGACGAAGATTCGTCCGACGCTCTTCATGTTGTGTCCCGGCTTCTGACCGTCGCCGGGAAAGTTCATTGTCTCGTGTAATATCCCGCGATTTCAACTGCTTGCGGGGAAAACCTCGTCGGCTTTCGGTATTGAGAAAAGACGCAGAATAGCTAATGAATTCCAGTTTCGGCTGCTCATTAAACCTGCCAGCGCGTTTTGTGTCAAGATAAAAAGGGTCGCCCACGACGGACGAACCCTTTTTATCACAGACTTTAGATTGAGAGACGCGCTTTATTCGTAGTCTCCCTGCCCGGCAGCCTCGGCTTTTTCGTCGCCGCCGCCGCCGCCATTTTGCTGCTTTTCTTCCCTCAGCACGGCCTTACGCGAGAGCTTGATCTTGTTGCCCTCTTTGCCAATGCACTTGACCATAATCTGCTGGCCTTCTTTGAGTTCGTCGCGCACGTCGCGGACGCGATGCTCGGCGATCTCAGAGATGTGGAGCAGCCCGTCCGTGCCGGGAAAGATTTCGACGAACGCGCCGAAGTCCACGATGCGCGAGACGGTTCCGAGATACTTCTCGCCGATGTCGGCCTCGGCGGTTAAGCCCCTTATGCGCGCGACGGCCAGTTGCGCGGCCTCGCCGTCGGCGGTCGAGATAGAAACTGTGCCGTCATCCTCCACGTCAATCTTCGCGCCGGTCTCTTCGACGAGCGCGCGGATGATTTTACCGCCGGGTCCAATCACGTCGCGGATGCGGTCGGGATTGATTTTAATCTGGATGATGCGCGGCGCGTACTGCGACATCTCTCCGCGCGGCTCTTTAATCGCCTTCTCCATTTCGTCGAGAATGTGGAAGCGGCCTTTCTTCGCCTGCTGCAAAGCTTCGGCCATGATCTGCGCGTTGATGCCGCCGATCTTGATGTCCATTTGCAGGGCGGTGATGCCCTCGCGCGTGCCCGCAACCTTGAAGTCCATGTCGCCGTAGTGGTCTTCCGCGCCCGCGATGTCCGAGAGGATGGCGTACTTGTTGCCTTCCATCACGAGTCCCATCGCGACGCCCGCGACCGCCGCTTTGAGCGGCACGCCCGCGTCCATCAGAGAGAGACTGCCGCCGCACACCGTCGCCATCGAAGATGAGCCGTTCGACTCCGTGATGTCAGAGACGATGCGGAGCGAGTACGGAAACTCACTTTCAGCCGGCAGCATCGGCTCCAGCGCGCGACGCGCGAGCGCACCGTGCCCGATCTCGCGCCGGCTCGTCGAACCGAAGCGTCCGACCTCGCCGACGGAGAACGCAGGGAAGTTGTAGTGCAGCAAAAAGCGACGCTTGTACTCGCCCTTCTCAAGGTCGTCAACGTACTGCTCGTCCTCTTTCGTGCCGAGCGTGGTGGTGACGATGGCCTGCGTCTCGCCGCGCGTAAAGAGCGCGGAACCGTGGACGCGCGGCAGCCAACTGACTTCGCAGTTGATGTCACGAATCTCGGAGAAGCGGCGACCGTCGGGACGCCTGCGTTTGTTGAGAATGTCGTCGCGGAAAATCTTTTCTTTGAGATGATCAAAAATCTTCTTCGCCATCTGACGCTGCTCCGGCTGATCCGCCGGGTACGCCTCGACGACTTCCTTCTTGAGCGCATCAACGCCCGCATAAGAAGCCAGCTTGCCCTGCTCGGAACTATCAAGCGCGGCGCGCAGGCGATCCGTGTAGTTGCGCTCCACTTCGCCGAGCATCTCATCGTTGAGCGCGGGCGGCGTCACCGGACGTTTCTCAATGCCGAGCGCCTTGTAGAGTTCCTTCTGCCAGCGACAGAGACGATTGATTTCCTTGTGCGCGAGCATCAAAGCCTCGACCATGATTTCTTCAGAGACTTCCTGCGCGCCCGCCTCGACCATCACGATGGCCTCTTCCGTACCGGCGACGATGAGGTTCAGGCGCGACTCGCGCACCTCATCGTAAGTCGGGTTGATAATGTAGCGCCCGTCAATCAAACCGACGCGCACGCCGGCAATCGGCGTCTCGAACGGAATGTCTGAGAGATAGAGCGCGAGCGACGCGCCCGTAATGGCGATTACGTCAGGGTCGTTTTCCGCGTCCGCAGAGATGACGGAGGCGATGACCTGCGTCTCGTTGCGATAGCCTTTGGCGAAGAGCGGGCGGCAGGGACGGTCAATCAAACGACACGTCAAAACTTCCTTTTCGCCGGGGCGGCCTTCGCGTCTAAAGTAGTTGCCGGGGATGCGCCCCGCCGCATAGTTGTGCTCGCGGTATTCGACCGTAAGCGGGAAAAAGTCTATCCCTTCGCGCGGGGACGGCGCGCCGACGGCGGCGACCAGAAGCATCGTGTCGCCGTAACGGATGACGACCGAACCGTCGGCCTGTTTGGCGACCCGTCCCGTTTCGACCGAGAGTTCCTTGTCGCCGAGTTTAATTTTTTCGTTGAGATATTTTTTGACTGCCATGTTTCTTGTGTCTCCTTCGGACGCTCCAACTTCCTTCAAGGTGAATCGTTGGCGGCGCGGCGTCTCATCCGCCGCTGCGAGCGTCCGGCAATATTTGTAGTCTTCTCACTAGAGCCGTCGAGTGCGCTACGTGAGGCGCGCCCGCCGTCTCTGGCACATGATGAAAAAACGGCACCGGACTACGAAACGTGAGTCCGGTGCCGCCTTTTGCTTGAACTGCTGCAGGCTTCGGAAGCCCGTGTCCGACCCATCGGAAGTTGTGCGCCGTCACGTTCGGCAACTTTCGAGAGCTTGTTAAGGGACGCGGGGCAATGTGTAGAGAGGTTGAAATCCTCGTTCACTTTCACTTGAACTCATCTCAGCACGGACGGCCTGACGAACGAGGCCGACAACAATGCTTAACGGCGCAGGCCGAGTTTGGCGATAAGTTCGTGATACCCTTCGATGTCTCTACGCTTGTAGTAATCGAGCAGGCTGCGACGCTGCGAGACCATCTTGAGCAGCCCGCGCCGCGAGTGATTGTCTTTCTTGTGCGTCTTAAAATGCTCCGTCAGATCGTTGATGCGACGTGTGAGCAGCGCGACCTGTACCTGCGGCGACCCCGTGTCGCCTTCGTGCGTGTGGTGTTCGCCGACGATTTCTTCTTTAACTTCTCTTGCTAATGACACTGTTCTTGATGATCCTCCCAGACCGCAGTATGCCCGTATCCACAGGCAACCGCTAGAGTTAGTAAAACTTCGACGAACAATCTAACACGCGCTTCGCCGCACTGTCCAGCGAAGCCAAATGATGAATGATGTGTGAGGAATGATGAATATCAGGCGAGGCTCTTGTCTTTCATTCATCATTCATCATTCCGCATTCATCACTTCTGCTAGTGCCTCGTCTCTGCTACCATGCCGCCGAAATTTAAGAAGCTGTGACGTGGAGGAAACATGGACGCAAAGGACGAAAAAGTTGAGACGCGCGCGCGCATCTTGATTGTGGGCGGAGGCTTCGGCGGTCTCTTCACCGCGCTCTCGCTGGCCGGAGCTGGCGACGTGACGCTCATCAGCAACGACGATCACTTCCTGCACACGCCGATGCTCTATGAATATCTGAGTGGCGAAGTCGAGGAGTGGCACATCGCGCCGCACTACACCGAACTGCTCGATGACGACCGCGTGCGCTTCATACAGGGCGCAGTGACGGACATCAATCTCGCCGCGCGCGAAGTCTCGGTCGCGGGGCGTGTGCGGCGTATTTGGTACGACTATCTCGTCGCCGCCGTCGGCGGCATCACGAATTTCTGGGGCATCGAGGGCGCGGAGCAGTACGCCATGCCCTTCCGCAAAATCCGCCACGCCGACGACATCCGCGCGCGCATGATTGCGGCGCTCGATCAGATTCAGCCCGACGCCGCGCCGCAGGATGCGCGTGCCGCCGCGACCTTCGCCATCGTCGGCGCGGGAGCGAGCGGCGTCGAACTCTCGACGAAGATGTCCGACCTGCTCGCCGACGCTTTCCGCAGACGCGGATTCAAAGGTGACCCGCGCCTGTTGATTCTTGAGATGGGCGCGCAGGTAGTGCCCGGCATGGACGAAGGCATTCGCGCCGTTGTCGAGAAGGCTTTGCAGGAACGCCGCATCGAAGTCCACACAGGGACGCGCGTTATCAAACTCACAGCCGACAGCGTCGTCTTCGAGCACAACGGCGAGCAAAGAGAGGAGCGCGTCTCCGGCGTCATCTGGACGGCGGGCGTGCGCGTCAACCCGCTCATCGAACGGCTCGACGCCGAACGCGACGCGCGCGGGCTGCTCGTCGTCGAGCCGACGCTGCAACTGCGCGGGCACAAAGAGGTCTTCGCCATCGGCGACATCGCCGCCTTCAAAAACATCGTGCCGAGTCTCGCGGGTACGGCGCAACTCGCCTTCCAGCAATCGAGCCTCGTCGCTGCCAACATTCAAGCGCTCATAGACGGCAGCGTCGCCAGCGCCGGCCACTTCAAGGAACTCGGCGAAGCCGTCAGCCTCGGCACAAGCGACGCCGCCGTTCTCGCCTCCGGCCAAGTCGTCACCGGCCAACTCGCCAGACAGGCGCGCTTCGCCCTCTACACCACGCGCCTCCCGACGTGGCAACACCGCCTCCGCGTCGGCGCAAGCTGGTTCCTCGGCGGCAAAACCCCGCGCCCGCTCGGACTGTAAAATTTCAACTCTGAGGTCTTCAACGTGCCGGAACTCAGCCGCTTCTTCGGTATAATTATTCGCATGTACTGGGAAGCCAACGCGCCGCATCACAGGCCGCATTTTCACGCCTACTATCAGAACGATGTGGCGATTTTTGGCATTGACTCGATTGAGATGATCGCGGGATCATTGCCCCGACGCCAACAACGTTTCGTCGAAGCATGGGCTGAGTTACATCAGCGTGAGTTGATTGACGATTGGGAGAGATTACAAGCGGGACAAAGTCCATTGCCAATTAACCCGCTACGGTGAGGAGAACTAAAGATGAGTCATCCAATATATCGCGTGGAATCATTTGAGATTGTCGGGACATACAAGTTGCATGTGCGGTTCGACGACCGGACGGAGCAGACGATAGATTTTCTGCCAGTGTTAGCTGGAGAAGTGTACGGGCAGTTGCGAAACGTTGAGTTCTTTAATCAAGTCTCGCTCGATTCAGATGTTCACACGCTCGTCTGGCCTAACGGAGCAGACTTCGATCCGGCGACTCTCCACGATTGGCCTATCCACATAGAAGCGTTGACGGCACGCGCTAAGAGTTGGGAAGCTGTACCGGCATAAAACGCGCGCTAATATTCAGCTAAACTCTGTCATCAGCTTACGGCAAACCGCCCGCCATCATCCGCCCCGCATTCAATGGAACAGGCACGGCGTCTCGCGGATGAGAGCTACGCTATTCGCGGGTCAGGCGCAGATCATTGTTATGTTGCCACTACGGGGCAAACATTTCGCTTAAGACAGAGAGAACTTCCGCTTGTGTTTGCTTATCAATCTTACCAAGCCTCTTAAACAACCGTGTCTTATCTACGGTACGAAGCTGGTCGAGCACAACCTGTCCCTGCTTCCCCTGAAATCTGCACGCCACTCTGGTTGGATAAGATGTGCCCTTCGTCATCATCGGCGCGACGATCACGGTCTTGATAAAGCGGTTCATCTCATCCGGTGAGACAACAAGACAGGGACGAGTCTTCTGGATTTCACTGCCGACCGTCGGGTCGAGGTTGATCAGGTAAACGTCGAAGCGTCTGACTACCATTCCCACTCACTCTCATCCCATCGCGTTTGAGTGTGCAAATTGTCATCAAGCAATGAATCATCGCCGCGCTCCGCCATCGTGCGGAATGCGCGCTCCCAGTCCTGCCGGGGCTGTCTCGTCGAGCGGATCACAATCCGATTGTCCTCCGCCTCCAACTCAACTTCTTCGGCCAGATTGCTACGCTCCAAAAGTAACTTTGGAATGCGGACGCCCTGAGAATTACCTATTTTTACGATTCGCGTTCTCACAGCTACATTGTAATTACACGTTTATTTTGCAGTCAAGGTATCGTCGGTGAAGCAACATATCACCCGCCGCGCATTCAACGGAAGAGGTGCGGCGTCTCGCGAATAGAGTCGAGCTGATTGCGCTCTGGTTGAGTGAGTTGTGATGCGGCCTATTTCAAAATATTGACGTGTGGATATGTGAGAATCTTTGTATCTGATGTAAGCAGCGCACAATTGTAAATCCTTGCTGTGGCAACGATGATTTGGTCTGCCGGGTCACGATGAAATGCTCCCGGCAGTTGTGTTGACTCCACAGCAATTTCGGGCGTTAGTTCCAGCAACTGAACACCGGGATAAGCCAAAGCCTGTCTCAGCCAATCCCCAACCGAACAAGGCAGCGTCAGCCGTTTGTATTCCACCAACTTCGCCACTTCCCAGCATGAAATTGCGCTCACTCCCAATCCCTGAGATTCGTACTGCTGCAACCATTGATTCTGCTGCGTAGTTAAACGGAAATCGCCATGCACCCACCAGACCCAGATGTGCGTATCGAGAGCGATCATCGCAGAGCGCCCCACTCATTTTCTGCGACAGGCTCATCGGGCGCGTCATACTGCACGGGTTGACCACGCAACGGGTAAGGATTATTGCCGTTCGGTTTGGGGAGGCGTTCCAAGATAATGACTTCAACCTCATCACCAGCCTGGAAAGGAAGGCCGTTGAGGTTCAGAGTGCCATCCTGATTTATCGCTGTCTCAACTCGATGTGCGTTCATTTTAATTCTCCAAATTATTTACATCGTAGGCACTGTAAATCTATTCCTTAGTCTCGACACAAGAAATCATCTAACGCCCGAAATTAACCGGGCGCGGCGAACCGCCAAAACAAGTAAGCCTTGCGGATGAGAGTCGCGCTGTTCGAGAGGCGGGCGCGTGCCGTTGTTAGGCCGCCGTTTATTTCAAAAGGCTACGCAAATCTAAGTTAAATGCATCAGAAACGAAGTTCAGCGTCGCTGGCTGATTTTGCAGAGATGCTTTTGCCATCCGTGACGTAAACAGACCTTTCTTCCTCGCCCACTTGGCTTCACTTGCGTCACAACTGGTCTTCCACTCAACACGGACAAGATACTCAGCATTCTCAGGATCGTCAGCGCGGTCTAATATGCCTTTTTGTTCTAAGGCTATCTCTCCTAATCTTTTTCCGTTCACTCGGAAATCTTTCGCTGTTATGGCTGGCTTCGTTACTTTGCCAATGCCAACATAACCTTTGCCGCTCAGATATGCGACTACTACATCGCCGGCAAGAAAAGTCTTGATCTGCTCGCCCCACATTTTGCCCCCGCCTGCCGACAGAAAACCATATTGCCTGCAATCTGACCAGCACCTATTCGACCCTTCCCCAACATTGAAGTAGTAAATGCCGTTTTGGTAATCAAACCCGTACAAGTCTGAATGCATTGTGTTAAGTGGTCGAAACTTCTCGGTAAAATAACCCGGTGACACATTCATAAGTTGTCGGCCAAGCTTCCATATGAGAGTTTTTTCGATTAGAAATGCGTCATGCTCGGTAAGGTTTCGAGCGATGACCTTGATAAGTGGTTCTTGCCCATCCGCTCGAATCTCTTTTATACGATTGGCTTTCTCATCTGAGTCGTTGTCATCGCTTAAATGAGCATACTTTCTATCTCCCGTACCTTTGCCATAATAGAACTCTTCAAAGTTGCGGGGATCAATGTAAACGTAAACGTAGTAGTTGGGTGATTCATTCATACTGCAAGACCCCTGTGCATTACGTTGTAGTAAGCGATCTAACGCTCATCACACCGCCGCCTCGCACGAATCTAAGATTGGCGCATCCTCTTCCGCCGTCTCTGTCCCTTCGCCCGCATAGAAACGTCCGGCGGCGACGGTCTCGAAGTATTCTTCGATGCGGTCGAGAATCTCCGTCACCTCGTGCGAGTGATAGATGATCTGTCGAAAGCGCGAGCCGCCGATGAGACCGCGCGTGAACTGCCCGGCGAGTTGTTTCATGCGACCGATGGCGGCGAACTCAGGCATGTCCGCGCGGAGCAAGTCGAAGTATTCGAGCAGCACGCCGCGCTTGTCTTCGAGCGTCGGCTGGTATGGCGCGCGTTGCGCGAGCGCGTCTTCGATCTGTCGAAAAATCCACGGGTTCGCCATCGCGCCGCGTCCGATGAGGATGCCGTCGCAATTCGTCTCGTTCCAGCGCGCGAAGGCGTCGGCCACCGTCAACACGTCGCCACTGCCGGAGACTGGAATTTTCACAGCCTCTTTAATCTGCCGCACCAAATCCCAGTTCGCGCGTCCCTTGTAGCCCTGCTCTTTCGTGCGCCCGTGCAGCGCGATGTGCTCGACGCCGCAGCCTTCCGCGAGCTTCGCCGTCTCCACCGCGTTGATTTGCCGGTCGTAATAGCCCGCGCGAATTTTAATCGTCAGAGGAATCTTAATCGCGCGCTTGATGTCTTTGAGAATCGTCTCCAAGCGCGGCAGTTCGCGCAACAGTCCGCTGCCTCCGCCGTTCTTGACGACCTTCGGCGCGGGGCAGCCGCAGTTGATGTCGAGAATATCGGCCCCGACCTGTTCGGCCATCTCCGCCGCCATCCGCATCCGCTCCGGCTGGCCGCCGAAAATCTGCACGGCGTAGGGACGCTCAAATTCGTGAAAGCGCATCTGTCTGAGTGACTTCGGATTGTTGCGCGTCAATCCTTCGACCGAGACGAACTCCGAGACAGTGAGGCCGATGCCGCCGCGACGCTTGAGCAGGCAGCGAAACGCCACGTCCGTCACGCCCGCCATCGGCGAGAGCACGAGCGGCGGGTTGATTTCGATGTCGCGGATTTTGAAGCCTTTGACTTCACGCTCCAACGCCGGCAACGCAGCCGCGCCCGAAGCAGTCTGTGAAGTCGCGCGCTCCGTCGCCGCTGGATTATCGGCATATAGCTTGTCGCTGATTGACATCGTTCGTTGAACCTCTAAGAATCTATCGCAGGATTATAGCAAATGCGCGCAACAACTCGACTCATCCCGGCACTCGGCATCGCATGGACGCTCCTGTTCGGCGCGTGCGTCGTCTGGCTCTACACAACTGCGCCGCGCACGGTCGCGGAAGTGGCAACGCGCGCCAGCGTGACGGCGGGAACTTACGAGATTGACCGCGCCAGATTCGACGCCGCACACGAGCTTTTCCAGCGCGAGCAGTACGCCGCCGCGCGCGACGAATGGACGCGCGCCGACCCCGCCGCACGCGACGCGCGCACGCAGTTCTACATCGCCTATGCCTTTTACAGGCAGGGCTGGGGGCGCGTCTATAGCGACGATGCGCTCTTCCGGCAGGGACTCGAAGCGATCAACCGCGCCATCGCACTCTCGCCGGACGCGCCGCTCACGCTCGACGACACGGAGTTAAAAATTCACTCCGCCGCCGAACTGAAAGCGGAGTTGGAACAAGGAACAGAGACGACGGCGAATGACTTCAACCCGCTCAAAGTTTTGCGCGAACGAAAATGAGAATCAAGTGATGAGTGATAAGTGATAAGAAAAACTGTCTTCTTCTTATCACTTATCACTCATCACTTATCACAGCTTTTAGCCATGACTGACCATCGCACACGTAACCGCGCGCTCGTGCGCCACCTGTTGTTGCCGACGATTTTTTTAACAGTCGCGCTGCTGGGCGGCTTGCGGGTCGGCGCGGAGACGGGCGCGTTTCTGTTTCTCGCGCCGCCGCTTGTGACGCTTGTCCTCGCGCTGATGCTGTTGACGCTGTTTGCGCGCGGGCGTCTGATCGAGTTCGGGCGTTGGCTTGATGCGGACAATCACGCGCTCGCAAACGTCTCGCACGCGCTTACGCTCGGCGCGCTCTTCTTCGCTTCGGCGCAGAGTTTTAATAGCGTGCTGCCGGAAGCGGGATTGCTGCGCTGGGTCTTCTCGTTTTTCTTTTTGTGGACGCTCTGGCAAAACCAGTTTTCTTCGTTCGACGCGCGACGGCTCGTCCGCAGCATCGCCGTTTTGTTCGGCACGGCGTTCGTGTTGAAGCACATGCTGCTCGCGTCTCTGGCTGCGCCCGACGGCGGATGGTTGAAGCGTCTGGCGGGCGCGCTCATCGAGGGCGTCACGCTCGGCTCGCTCAACAGCGCGCAGGCTTACGCGCCCGCCACCGGCTACATCTCTTTCTTCACGCTCGCGCTCTACGTCGGCGGGCTGCTCCTGCTCCCGTCGTCGCCCGACGATGAACCGCGCGCGGTTGATTCAGGTGCAGAGTTCGCACTGACTCAACAGAAACTCTCAACGACAGACCGCGCTGCACTTCGCCGCGCGACGCTCGCCGCGCAACGGGTACGCGCAGACATCAGCGAACAATCCGATAGACAACAGAGCGCTGTCATTGATGGCATTGAGGAGCTGAGAAGCGCGGAGCAGGACGCGGAATTTGTTGATGACGACAATGGGTGATGAACAATGCACCACAAATAAATGTCAGCCACGCACAAACGAACGAAAAAGTAGCGACGATGAGCATCAAGCTCTCCGTCGCTGCTTTTTGTTAACTGCCCTTGCTCGAAAAGTTTTACCAGTTGACGACGAGCGCTTCCTGCGCCTGCCAGACCGGCACGTCCTCACGGATGGCGACGCGCTGTAGTTTTTCCTGATCGGCGAGTAGGCGTCCCGCGCCGACCGCGACCGCCGTCAGAGGATCGTCGGCCACCGCGACATGAAGCCGTAATTCTTTCTGCAAGCGTTCGGCCATGCCTTCGAGCAGCGCGCCGCCGCCCGTCAACACTAATCCAGTCTGGTAAATGTCAGCCGTCACGTCCGGCTTCGACTCTTCAATCGCACGCCGCGCGCCCTCGATAATTTCGACGATGACCGGCTCCAACGCCTCGCGCACTTCCGTAGAGGAAATCTCGACGGCCTTCGCCAACCCGTCCGACAAATTTTTGCCGACGACTTCCATGCGCCGCGCGGATTTTTCTTCGTCCGTGCCGGCGACGCTCAACTCCCTCTTTAATTCTTCGGCGGTGCGCTCGCCGAGCAACATTTCATATTTGGCGCGGACGTAATCGCGTATCGCTTCGTCCATTGCATTGCCGGCGGCGGTCAAACTCGTCGAAGAGATGACCGAAGCGGAGGCGATGATGGCGATGTTAGTCGTGCCGCCGCCGATGTCCACCACGAGATGCGCGCGCTCGTCTTCATAAGAGAGGCCAGCGCCGAGCGCGGCGGCGAGTCCCTCATCCACGAGATCAACGCGCGTGGCTTTAGCGTCTCTCGCCGCGTCGCGGACGGAGCGTTGCTCGATTGGATTGGCGGAGCCGGGCACGCCGATGACCATGTGGCTGCGTTTGATGTGGCTGCCCGTCACTTGGCTGATAAATGCCTTGAGCATTTTTTCCGCCGCCTCGAAGTTATCAATCGTGCCGTTGCGAATAGGGCGAAAGACTTCGATGTCCTTCGGCTCGCGCCCGAGCATCTTGTACGCCTCCGCACCGACCCACAGAACTTCGCCCGTGTACTTGTGAATCGCCACCGCCGAAGGCTCGTTCAGGACGACGCCGCGCTCCGGCGTGAAGACGAGCGTGTTGACCGTGCCGAGATCAATCGCGAGGTCGTCCGTGAAAATACTGCTCAGAATGCTCATAAACTTCTCTGTACCCTTTGTTATTCAATCATGCTTCCGATAGAAAATCTCAGGCGTGTGTCGCCGTCCATCTGGCAAACGCTATACCAATTAAAGAGCCTCACATTCCCGCCAAATACACGCGTGCACAAAGCGTTCGCGTTTCGTTTCCAGACAACCGCGTGCAAAATTTACCTGTCACGGGCGAAAGAAGAACGCACGCGAAATGATGAATGATGAATAAAAGCGTGACGCTTCTTGTCTTCAATTCATCATTCATCACTCATCATTCATCGTTTATTTTACTGTCGCTGATTATTTCGTAGAGCGCGGGAGCTTCGACGCGGGAGACTTGTTTGGTCGTGGGAACTTCTTTGACACGGACGCGGAGGATGCGGTCGCGCCGTTGGAGTGTGATTTCGTCGCCCGTGCGAATGTTGCGCGACGAGCGTGCGGGTGTCTCGTTGACCGAGACGAGGCCGGCATCGCACAACTCCTGCGCGACGGTGCGGCGCAGGACGAGACGACTGGCGCGGAGAAAGTGATCGAGACGCATTTCAAGGAGTGATGAGTGATAAGTGATGAGTGATAAGTGATAAGTGATGAGTTGAAGACAAGACTGGAGTCCAAAGCATCTCGCTTCGGACTCCGGTTAACTTATCACTCATCACTTATCACTCATCACTTCTTTTTATTCTTGTCCGAAGGCTTGCTCGCGGAGACGGCGGGCGCGTCCTTTTCGAGGAGCGGCTGGATGATGCTCTTGTAATTGTCGGCGGGCTTGATGTAAGCCTCCTGCCTGAGCGTGCGGAGATAGTCTTCGTGCGCGGTGGGCGAGCGTTCCTGCAACATCATGTTTCGCACCTGAGTTTCGTTGTAAGCATCGTCGCGCTCGTTGACGCGCAGAATCATGTAGCCTTCGTCCGTTTTGATGGGTTCGCTGACGCCGCCCGCCTTGAGGTCTTTGACGGCTTTCATAATGTCGCCGTTCAGGTCGGAGACGGGGAACCATTTCGGCTTGCCGTCCTCGCCCACGATGCTGCCTTTGGTCTTTTCAGCGACGCGCACGCCATCTATTTCGCGCTCGGAATTCTTCGCCGCGAGGTCGCCGAAATTCGCGCCCGCCGCGCGCGCCTGCGCGACGATTTGTTTAGCTTTTGCCAGCACGTCGGCGTCGGTGCGCCCGGCGAGGCTCAGGAAAATTTCGGAAATCGTGATGCTCTGGAATTGGTCGCGATGCTCGGCGTAATATTTTTTCAACTCGGCGTCGGTGAGACCGAAGTAAATCTTCGCGTCCACCTCGCGCTGTAGCACGGCTTGCTTCATAAACTGCGCGCGCAGCGTCTCGCGTATTTCCGAGAGCTTCATTCCCTGGGCGGCCATCTGCAGTTCGAGCGCCTCGATGGAATTGATGTCCTGCGACTTGGCGACGCGCAGCACCTCGCGGTTGACTTCAGCCTCCACCTCGTCGCTCATGCGCGCGGTGTCTTTGCCCTTCTGCATGAGAAGCGATTCGTTGATGAGATTGAAAATAATTTCCGGCTGCTTTTTGACGATCTCCGCGTCGGCCTGTTCCGGCGTCAATCCGCGTTGCTTCGTCAGCACGTCCCTGAAATTCTCGTTCTCGCGCTTGAGTTGCGAGAGCATAATCACGTCATTGTTGACCTGCGCGATTGGCTCGTCGAGCACGATGGGAACGCCCTCTTCCTGCGCGGCGATGGGCGAGGCGGCGCTGAAGGCCAGCAACAGCGCGAAGGCCGCGAACAGAAGCGTCCAGAATTTTGTTCTCGCCAAAGCGATCATCAATTTCACAATTTTACTCCTCTAAATTTTGCCATCGGGCAACAAGCCTTCAAGCGCGGGGGTTGTCCAAATTTAATAGTGTCTGCTTGATAAACTGTCGGGAAAGTTCAGACTGCGCGCAGCGCGTCGCTCATTGTTCGTTGTCGCTCACGACGAACGACAAACGGGCGCATATTCTACCCTTCGGCGCGGATTTCCAGCAACACGCGCTGCGCCGCCGCAATCAAGTCTTCGCCCGCCGCCGCGCTGCCGTCACCGCCAATGGTCTCAACGCGCAGGACGCCGTTCGGGCTGAAACTCGCGCCGTCGCCCTTGCCGATAAGCGCGAGCAATTTCTCAGGCGAGACGCGCGCCTTCTCTCTCAACTTGAAAGCCACGCCCGTCTGTGTCCGGTCAATCGAGATGACGCCCAACTTCTCCGCCGTCCGTCGCAGCGCGGCGTATTCAAACAACCTCTCGACGGATTCAGGCGGACGCCCGTAACGGTCTTCCGTCTCGCGACGGATGCGCGCGAGCGTCTCGTCGTCGCGCGATGAGGCGATGCGCTTGTACGTCCGCAAACGCTGCCCCATATCTGAAATGTACTCGTCCGGTATCGCCACGTCCGCGCCGAGATTGATCGAGACCGAAGCGTCGTCTTCGACATCTTCGCCGCGCAACTCCGCGACCGTGCGCTCAAGCATCTGCGTGTAAAGATCGAAGCCGAGCGCGTCCATGTGTCCCGACTGCTGGCCGCCGAGCAGATTCCCCGCCCCGCGTAATTCCAGATCGAGCGCGGCGACGCGAAAGCCCGCGCCCAAGTCTGAGAATTCCCGGATGGCCGCCAGCCTGCGCCGCGCGATGGGCGTCAACTCGGCTTCCGAAGGAATTAAAAGATAAGCATAAGCGCGGCGATTCGAGCGTCCGACGCGCCCGCGCAATTGATAAAGCTGCGCGAGACCGTAATGATCGGCACGGTTTATGATGATGGTGTTCGCGCGCGGGATGTCTATTCCGTTCTCGATAATCGTCGTCGCCATCAGCACATCGGCCTTGTACGCGACGAAATCGAGCATCACCTTTTCCATCTCTTTTTCGTTCATCTGCCCGTGCGCGACGAAGACACGAGCCTGCGGCACGAGCCTCTGCACGAGCGCGGCGATGGTCTCAATCGTCTCGACGCGATTGTGGATGAAAAAGACTTGCCCGCCGCGTCCGATTTCCAACTCGATGGCGGACTTGATGACGGATTCGGAGAACTGTACGACCTGCGTCTGAATGGCGAGACGGTCGCGCGGCGGCGTCTCGATGATGGACATGTCGCGCAAGCCCATCAGGGACATGTTGAGCGTGCGCGGAATCGGCGTCGCCGTCAGAGTCAACACGTCCACGCGCTTCTTCATCTGCTTGAGCCGCTCTTTGTGCGCGACGCCGAAACGCTGCTCTTCATCAACGACGACGAGGCCGAGATCGCGAAAGGCGATGTCTTTCGACAGGATGCGATGCGTGCCGATGATGATGTCCACCTCGCCCGCTTCGATTCTTTTGACGACTTCCTTCTGCTCTTTCGGCGAGCGAAAACGCGAGAGCAATTCAATCGTCACGGGGAAAGCGGCGAAGCGCGCGCGGAACGTCTCGAAGTGTTGATAGGCGAGCACGGTGGTCGGCGCAAGGATGGCGACCTGCTTCGAGTCCATCACGGCCTTGAACGCCGCGCGCATCGCGACTTCGGTTTTGCCGTAGCCCACGTCGCCGCACAGCAGGCGATCCATCGGCGTCAAGCCTTCCATGTCGCGCTTCAAATCTTCGATGGCCGTCTCCTGATCCGGCGTCGGCACAAACTCGAACGCATCCTCGAACTCGCGCTGCCACGGGCTGTCGCCGGAGAAGGCGTACCCTTGAACCAACTTTCGCTCGGCGTAGAGACGAAGCAGTTCGTCCGCCATGTCGCGCATCGCGCGCTTGGCTTTGGCCTTCGTCTTTTGCCAGCCGATGCCGCCGAGTTTATCGAGCGTCGGCGTGTGTCCCTCCGCGCTCGAATACATCTGCACGAGATCGAGCCGCTCGACCGGCACGAAAAGTTTCGCGTCTTCATCATAGAAGAGCAGCATGAATTCGCTGCCCTGCTTCGACGCCTCCGCCCCACCGAGTTTGAGCGTCTGCATCCCGCCGAAACGCGCGATGCCGTGATCCACATGAACGACGTAATCCCCAACTTTCAAATCGCGAAAGTCAGACATAAACGCCGCCGCCAGCGACTTGCGTTTCTTGCTCTTCGACTTGCCCGCATCACTCGCGACGAGCGCGCGCCGCTCGATGGTCTGGTCGCTCGCCTCGTCGAATAAATCCGTCTCGACGTGGACGATCAGACGCGCGCCCGGCAACTCGAAGCCGCCGGAGACGTGCCCCGTCGTGATGATGGCCGCGTAATCTTCGAGCGACGCGACGCCATCTCCGCCGCCGTCCGCATCGCCTCCGAGCGCGACGCGCGCGCGCACTTCGTAGTCGGACAACATTTCCCCGACGCGCTCCGCGACGCCCGCGCTCGGCATCACGAAGAGCGTCGTCTGCGGCGCGCGCTTGTCTTCCCGGCGGCGACGAACGTCTGCGGCGAGGTCTGGGATGCGCCCGTGATAGCGACGCACGGGCAGCGAGCGCCATTCAATCTCCGAAGCTTTTTCCACCGCCGAAAAAAGAAAGAGCGGCTGCGTGGCGACGGGACGCGCGCGACCGATTTGCACGCTCGGCTGTTCAGCCGCGCCCGCGAAACTTTCGTCCACGAGCGCCGCCGTGCGACCGAGCGCGCGAAACTCCAGACGCCGCGCGACGCCAAGTTTTTCGCGCACTTCTTCCGGCGTCAAATACAACTCCGCCGGCGTCAGTCCGATTTCTTCCGCCGCCTCGTTCTCATCGAAGCGCGCGGCCAGCGTCTCGTAAGTCATGGCGAGCGATTGCTCGACGCCCGTCGGCTCATCCACGACGAGCACCGCATCGCCCAGATAATCGAACGCGCACGCATCCGTCTTCAGCATGAGCGGCATCAACCATTCCCAGCCAGCGAACGTCTCGCCTTCGTCCGCATGGACGGTGCGATCTGCCAGCGCACGCGCGCGCGACTCATCCTTGCCCCAACGCTCGCGCGCCGCTTCAGCCCACAGTCGAAAATCATCCGCGCCCGCGATCAACTCTCGCATCGGCACGATCTCGGCTTCTTGCAGTTGCTTGATGGAGAGTTGCGTTTCAGGATCGAACTGTCTGATTGAATCCACCGTGTCGCCGAAAAACTCGACGCGCACGGGCGCGCTCTGTCCCGGCGACCACACGTCGAGGATGCCGCCGCGCAAAGAAAATTCGCCGACCGCGCTGACCGGGTCTTCGCGCACGTAGCCGGAGGCGTGCAGCAACTCGACCAAATCTTCCGGCGAGTAATCCTCGTCGCGCCGGAGCTTCGCGCCTGCCTCTCGCAGTTGTGCGGGGCTGACCGTCCGGCGCACGAGCGAGCGCGCCGACAATAAAACGAAATCGCCCTGCCCGTGCGCGAGCCGCCACAGAGTCAGCGCGCGACGCTCCAGAGTCTCGGCGTGCGGCGACGCGCCCGCATACGGGTCGCCCTCCGAAGCGGGCAACGTCAAGACCGCATCCGCCGCGCTTTGTTCGTCGCCCCGTTCACCTCTGCCCTGCCCGTCGCCTTTCCCCCCGCTGTCTTGCACATCGCCGTCTCGCACGATGCCGCCGCGACGCCGCAACACGCCATCCCAAAAACAAAGGTCGCGCTCCCAAGGCTCTACGTCGCGGTTCGACTGCAAGACGATGGCGAAGCGTCGCCCCGTCTCGCGTCGCAACGCGGCGATGGCAAGCGCACGCGCCGGCGCGCTCGTCAGCCCGCTCACGGACACGACGCGCGCACCATTCGACACTTCCGCCGCCAGCCGCATGAACTCCGCGCTCTCCGTCACGCGCCGCGCGATGCTCTGTAAAATTGAACCCGATTCGATCTGACTAGCCATAACGCTCCAACCCGCTTGACTGATCACGTAAATAATTAACAGGGATAGACAGGATGAACAGGATGAAGACAAATGCGGAATGATGAGTGATGAATGATGAATCAAGAGCCGCGCACCTTCCATTCATCATTCCGCATTCATCACTCATCATTTCTTCTCCTAATCCTGTCTATCCTGTCCATCCCTGTTAATTTTCTTCAGTTTGCTTTCGCATCTGCTCGTCAGCGACGATGTGCCTGACGCGCTCGATAATCCCCGTCGTCGAAGCGCCCTCGACGAACGGCAACGCCAGCACGCGTCCGCCCGCCGCCTCGACCTCTTCGCGCCCGTGTATTTCATCGAGCGCGTAGTCGCCGCCTTTGACGAGCACGTCCGGCAGAATTTGCGCGATGAGACTGCGCGGCGACTCTTCATCAAAAACCGTCACGAAATCCACCGCCGCGAGCGCGGCCAGCATTTCGGCGCGCTCCGCCGCGTTCATCAACGGACGCCCCGCGCCCTTCAACGCTCGCACTGATGCGTCGCTGTTAATCGCCACGAGCAACGCATCGCCGAGAGCGCGCGCCATTTGCAGGTAACGCACATGCCCGACGTGCAGAATGTCGAAGCAGCCATTGGTGAAGACGAGCCGACGCCCCGCCGCACGCAAGCTGGCGCGCACGCGGAGCAACTCGCCCCCGTCCGTGATGATTTTTTCGCTCATCCTCTTCGCGTCAGAATTTAACACGAAAGTGGCAAGCGGCGCTCGTCTGCTGCGGCGGCGGCTGTCACGACACGCAATCTTGCCAGCGCCGCCCGCTAACACAGCCGGCGCTGGCAGGACACCGTTAACGCTTCTTCTTAATTTGTAGTTCCGTCGTGATCGCGGGACGCGGCTGCTTTGCCATGCCTTCGCCTAAGAAGAAACTCGTGTGCGGCGGTTGATTGTAGCCGACGTTTTGCCACGCGATGCTTAATCTGTATTGCGAATCGTGCATCAGTGTGTAGAGGCGATACTGCGTCGGGATGGTCGTCGTGTAGATACGCAACTCTTTGTTGTCTGTGGTTCTGAAGATGACTTCTTCGCGCCAGTCTCCGAGAATGTCCGCGCTGAGAGCGGGCGTGGCTTTCGTGCCGTTGTTTGAAGTCGCGCCTTCGGCAGTGAAGATGGTGTTGAGCGTGCCCGTCTTCCAGTCCCACTTGGAGATGCGATTGCCGTCAAGAATCTCGCGGAGCAAGTCTCCGTCCCACCAGATTGCGAAGTTGACAGCCCTCGGAGCCGCGCCGATACGCTCGCCCTTGCTGCTGTGCAAGCCTTCGGAGCCGCCCCACATTTCATCGCCCGGATAGCGCGGGTCAATGTCTGCCGCCAAGCCCCTGCCGACATCTTTATCAGGGTCAGCCGTCCACAAAATCTTTCCGGTGCGCGCATCGTAAAGCGCGACGCCCGGCCCCTTCGTCCCTTCTTCGATTTCGTGGATGCCATAAACTTCCAAGCCCGGCCTCGTCGGGTCTAGATCGCCGACGTGAATCGCGTCGCCATGTCGCAAGCCTGTGGAGAAGAGTCCCTTGCCGTCATCGTCAACAACCATCGAGCCGTAAACGATTTCATCTTTGCCGTCCGCGTCAACGTCAGCGACGCTCAGGTTGTGATTGCCCATCCCCGCGAATGTCGGATAGCCTTTGTCCGTATCAAAGACCCAACGCGAAGTGAGCTTGCCGTCTCTCCAATCCCACGCGGCCAGCACAGTCCTGCCGTAGTAGCCGCGACACATGACGAGACTCGGCCTTTGTCCATCAAGATACGCGACGGCAGCCGTGAACCTGTCAACACGATTGCCGCTGTTATCGTTGCGCCCGTTGCCGCCGACGCCGCCCCACGCATCGAGCTTGCCTCGCAGTGGAATGTAATCGGTGGTGGCAAGCGCCGCGCCCGTCAATCCATCGAAGACCGTCAGGTATTCCGGCCCGTCAAGAATCTTGCCGTACTTCGGGTCAGTTGTTGGCGTGAGAAAACGCCAATCCTTCGTCGCGTCGCCGATAACTTTGCCTTTGCCGTCAACTGTTCCGTCCGCAGTCTTGCAGGCGATTTCGGCACGGCCATCGCCGTCGAAGTCATAGACCATGAACTGCGTGTAGTGCGCGCCTTCGCGAATGTTCTTGCCGAGATTGATCGTCCACAAAAGCGTGCCGTCGAGTTTGTAAGCCTGAAAGATTGGCGGGTCGGTCAAACCCGGCGAGGCGTTGTCGCGGCCTCTGCCCGTCATGTGAATGATGATTTCATATTCCCCGTCGCCATCAAGGTCGCCGACGGAAGCATCGTTCGGCGCGTAGCCCTCCGGCGTCTGCAACGGGATGGAGAGATACTGACGCGCGGGCGCGTTGGCCGCGAGCATGAAAGGTTTGCTGGCTTCCTGCTCTTTCTTGTTCAGGATGGGGCGCACAAAGTAGGCGTTAGATTTTGTCAGATCGGCCTTCTCATCAACGAAGTTCGTTGCGGCTGTGATCGGTTGATCGTTGAGCTTGACGGGCTTGCCGTTGTCTGTGGCACGATAGAGATTGAACGCGATAGCTTCGGAATCTGTGCCGAACATGCGCCAACTGATGAAGACTTTGCCATCGCCCTGTCTGACGGCCACCACGCCGCGCCCAAGCTTCTCCATCTGCCTCTGCGCGCTCGCCTGCGATGCGAAGAGTAAGAGCAGGACGCACGCGATTAACGAAAATCTTTTATTCCCTGACGTTCTCAACATGGCTTGACGCTTCCTTATCTTTTGGAATCGGAATGAGCAAAGAGCCTGCCGTCGCATCTTTCAAAGCCGACGGCAGACTCTCGGATTGCCTATCATCAAAGCGAACGTCTCAGCGGCGCAACGTCGCAACATCTCAAGGCGTTGACAGCTTCAACATTCGCTTTCAAAGGCCAGACTATTTCTTGTTGAAGGAGAGCTTTGATTCAAACGGGCCGTTGCGGCCTTCGCCTTTGCGCGCATCCTTCAAGACCTTGCCGCCTTCCGCGAGTTCCCAGTGATCTGTCGTCGTGCGCGTAAACTCGTTGCCGTCGCGTGTGCCTTTGATGGTCGAAGTCAGGTCAAGCGACTTGCCATCGGCAGACCATTTGGCTTTGTACGTTCCTTTGCCGGTGACGAAGCCCGTCACGTCCGCTGTCGTCTCTGTGCCGTCCATGTTGTAGGTCGCCTTCTGCGCGGGGATGTCGCGGTCGCCGCCCGCAAACTTCGTCTCGACGGTGATTTGTTTGGCGTCCTGCGTGATCGTCAGCGTGACATCCGCGTTCGCCATCATGCCCTGCAAGCCTTCGCTCTTGGATTTGTCCAGCGTCCATGTGCCGCTGAAATCCGTTGGAGCCGCCGCGCTCACCGCCCACACCGCGCAAAACAGCACGCACAGAGGCAGGGAAAATGTCAGTAATTTTTTCATCTGGTGTTCTCCTTAAAAAGTTAAAGGGTGGAAATGCTTATGACCGTTGTTAATTGAAAACGCCCGCCGCGCGGAAACGGTTACATAAACATTTGAGGATTTTGCGCGCTATCATGGTTTCAGAGATGGCAAGCCAGTCACGCGCCAAGACAAACGCCTGATTGCTGACTGCCGGACGCTTCTCTATAATCCGCGTTTGTCTCTGCCAGAGATTACACGACTATGACCATCAACGAAGACATCATCCCTGACAACGACCAGACGCGCGCGCGCCGCGAGCATCTCGACAGTATCAGCAAGCTCGTCGGCAACGTTTACCCGAACAAGTTTCAACGCAGCAATGTGGTGGCGGAAAGTCTCGAAGGCGAAGACACCATCACGTCGCTTGTCCGTCAAGACGCGATCAAACGCATCGTCAACAACGACGCTTTCAACGATGCGCTCGACGCGCTCGACGCGAAGACGAAACGCGGCGAGCGTCCGACGACGGAAGACATCGCGCCCGTCAACGAGGAGTTGAATAAAATCGAGGTGCGCGTGTCAGGGCGTCTCGGCACGCCGCCGCGCGTGATGGGCAAGGTCGCGTTCGTGCATCTCTCCGACGGCAGAGAGCGTCTGCAAATCTACGTCCGCAGACAGGAAGCGCAGGCCATCAGCAACGACTCCGGCCAATTGGTTGAAGCGGAGGAAAGCGGCTGGCAACTTTTTCAACTGCTCGATCACGGCGACTTCATCGGCGTCGAAGGCTTTCTGTTCGTCACCAAGACGGGCGAGTTGTCCGTCCACGTCCGAACCGTGCAGTTTCTCGCCAAAGCCCTCGTCCCGATGCCCGACAAGATGCACGGCGTCAACGACCCCGAAATCCGCCAGCGTCAACGCTACGTTGATTTAATCGCCGCGAGCCTCAAAGTTGACGCCGCGAAGGACGAGCAAGACGAAGGCGAAGCAAGCGCGACGACAACGCCGCCGGAAGAACTCAACACCAGACAGGTCTTCGAGCGACGCTCAAAACTCATCAGCGCGATGCGCCGACACTTGGACGATCACGGTTACCTCGAAGTCGAAACGCCGATGCTCTCGCCCATCGCGTCGGGCGCGGCGGCGCGTCCCTTCAAGACGCGCCACAACGCGCTCGACATAGACCTCTACGCGCGCATCGCGCCGGAGCTTTACTTGAAGCGTCTCGTTGTCGGCGGCTTCGAGCGCGTCTATGAACTCAACCGCAACTTCCGCAACGAAGGCGTCTCCACGCGCCATAACCCGGAGTTCACGATGCTTGAGTTTTACACGGCTTACAAAGACGTGAACTGGATGATGGACTTTTGCGAGGAGATGCTGCGCTATACGGTTCAGGCTGCCACTGGTGGCACAACCGTTCAATTCGGTGAACATGAGATTGATTTTTCGCAGCCGTTTGAGCGGAAAACAATGAGAGAGATGATTGCGGAAAGTTGGAAGCTTGTGTCTCGAAACACAGGCTCACCTCCTATGTTGACCGCCGACATGTTGAACGATCCCGTTACGGTGTTTTTTGTGAAAGATACTATTGATAAGTTGGAAGGAAGAAATTGGATTTTCGGCTCGGAGGATTTAGGTTGGGATAATATCACTCGCGGGATTTTGATAGATAAAGATTTCTCAACGATTACTGATCAATATCGCAAGACAATTCCTGTCGCTGAACTGACCGATGACAAAACCGCGAATAGAGTAGAGTATATATTTGACTATTTATATGGGTCACAGTTCAAAGAGGGAGCTAAACATCATGGGCTTTTCAATCTCCGTGAGTTGATGAGCAAGCCTGTTTTCATTGTTGGTTATCCGAAGATTGTTTCACCGCTCTCCAAAGCCTCGCCCGACAATCCGGCAATCGCCGAGCGGTTTGAATTGTTCATGATGGGCATGGAAGTGGCGAACGGCTTCTCGGAGTTGAACGACCCCGTCGAGCAGCACGCGCGTTTCGAGGAACAGGCCGGTCAGCGCGAGCGCGGCGACGACGAGGCGATGCAGATGGACAGCGATTACGTCCGCGCTCTCTCTTACGGGATGCCGCCCGCCGCAGGCATCGGCATCGGCATTGACCGCCTGACGATGCTTCTGACCAATCGCCGTTCGATTCGCGATGTGATACTCTTCCCGCACATGAGGCCGCAGCGACGCGACGAACCCGAAACGGAAGAGACGCGCGATGAGGCCGCCCCTCGCTAAATCCGAAAACCGAAAGATGTAAGGAGAAATAAAGTCAGATGATTCGCAAAATTTTTCTGTTCACGCTCGCGCTGGCGATGACCGGCGCGCTCGCCTTCGCCAAAGACACGCCAAAGCCCGTCAAGATCAGCGGCTACCTGATTGACAACATGTGCGCCAAAGAGCACACGGGCGAAGAGGCGGCCAAAGAACACGAAACCTCTTGCGCCCTGTCCTGCGCGATGAGCGGTTTTGCCGTCACCTCCGGCGACAAAACTTACAAGCTCGACGCGGAAGGCAACGAGACCGCGCTGAAAATGTACAAGGAGACGAAGAACAAGAAGGGCATGAAAGTCGCGGTCGAAGGCACGCTCGAAGGCGACACGCTGCACATCATCAAGATCGCAGAGGCTCGCTAAAGATTCCGCGCGGCTAGAGTCGCGAGGACTTTCGCATCAAACATGAAAAGACCCGAAGGCTCAGGCTTTCGGGTCTTATCTTTTTTATAGCGGTTTGCGAATGAGTGAAACTTCTTCCCTACTGCGGGTTGCAAATGAATGCGGCCAGAGATTGACCACAGAGGACACGGAGGGGCACAGAGGCCGAACAGAGGACACCATCAAACCTCCGCTCTTTCCTCTGTGCCCCTCCGTGTCCTCTGTGGTGAACATTCTTTCTCTCATGTCGCACTCATTCGCAAACCGCTAT
>CAXSFM010000022.1:0-72679 GCA_964236735.1 uncultured Pyrinomonadaceae bacterium | reverse complement strand
AGCTTGCCCTTCACTGACCAAGTTCAAAAGTTGCACTTACAAGTTGAATTCAAGCCGCTTTATAAAGGTAAGTCACCGCAATTAGCATCTCTTCAAGATGTGCTGGATACTCCAATTTTAACAACCATAATAAGTTATGAACACTTCTCTCTAAATCGTGACAGCTATAGTGATGCTGATACAGCAAATATCACGCAATTTATGGAGGAAAGTGATTTGGAGGATGGCACGTATGTATTAGGCAACCTACTTGATTTCATATCTGAAAGAAGTAAAAGGAAAATTTTCAGTTCTCGTAGGTTGACAGGTATTAGATGGGTCACACCAAAGTTAATAGCTATAGACTGAAATATATGCGCCGACTTAAGCCTTCTATATATAGATGGAGAGAATCGTGCTATAAGGGTCGCTGATCTCCACTCACCTGAGTTAATAGGAATTACAGTGGCGATAGGTGGATCATATGCACCGGATTTTTACTTGAATAATCAACATGAATTCGCACGTTGGTTAAGAGAAATATACAAAGCCTCTATTCAACGCCAATATGGAATCACGAGCGCACAATTCTACAATCTCATTGGTATGTTGGAAGAAGCATCTGCATCTCCAAAGACCGGTCTCCAGCAGTTAAATAATTATCTATGTAAATGGATGAGGCTTGAAGATTTGCCCGCAGAATTATATCCACCGCTCACTGAGATAACACCTGAAATGTTCAGGTTGGAAAAACCTGCCGAATAATTGTTACGGCCACTTTCGATTTACATTATCCCTTGGAAAAAAAGTGTCTCAGTGAAGTGTGTAGAATCGCACTGGTAAGTGAAAATGCCAGCCGATGCGCGTAAAATCTCGCTAGTGTGCGCTCAGAAACAATCTCACAGCTAAAATCTTAGACGCGAGTCACAAAATCTGTCAGCCGGGTGCGTTCAGACTTCAGGTGCATGTCTTTTCTACCCTGTGAGCGCGTAAAACCATGCCGCGCATTGTGAAAATTGACGCGCGTGCATGTTCAATCATGCTGTGCGTGGCGAAAGTCAGTCGGTGCGCGGTTAATGTCTGGCAGTGCGGGAAAATATCGAGCCGTGCGGGGAAAAGGCCGCCGGTGCGACGGATTTCTCTGGACGAGGCGCGAGAAATTAATATAATGCCCGTCTGAACAAGCACGGGCGTAACTCATGCGCCGCAACGTAACGGCGCTTCCTGGCAACCTCATCACCAATGGAGAAAAAACATGAATACAATCATCACTCGAAGGTACGAGATGTTTGTGCGCGTGCGCGATTTCGGCACGGAGCGCGCGGCATCGTTTCCGGCCAACTCGCTCGGCGGCGAGCAGTTCACCGAAGTCAAAGCGATCTGCGAAATACTCAACGAGATGGCCGCGTCGCAATCATCCGGCGTCGGCTCCGCGCAACAGGCGACCGCCTCGCGCACGAACGCGCGCGAAGCCCTGCGCGAGACGCTGCACGCCATCACACGCACGGCGCGCGCGATGGCGCTCGACACGCCGGGCCTGGAAAATAAGTTCCGGCTCCCGCGCAGCGGCAGCGATCAGGCGCTGCTGAGTACGGCGCGCGCCTTCATCGCCGACGCCGCGCCGCTCAAGGCCGAATTCGTCAGGCACGAGTTGCCCGCCGCCTTCATCGAAGAGATGGGCGCAGAGATCGCAGAGCTTGAGCGCGCCATCGGCGGCCAGAACACGGGGCGCGGCACGCACATTATCGCGACGGCCTCGATAGACTCGACGGTCGAGCGCGGAATGGCCGCCGTGACGAAGCTGGACGCCATCGTCCGCAACAAGTTTCGCGACGACCCGGCCACGCTCGCCGCATGGGAGAGCGCGCGACACACCGAGCGCATGACGCGCGCGGCCAGACGCTCCAACCACGACGCCGCAGGTGAGAAGCCGTCAAGCGTTGTCGAAAAATCGTAGCCGCATTACCTTCAAAGCAGAAAGACCGGCTGAGGCTGATGCAACCTCGCCGGTCTTTTTTGTTAACGCAGGATGATCGGGCGATGTCATCTTCGGACATCTCGGCGGGATTGACTCGTGTGATGCGGCGAAAATCAAACTTGACGCGGACGCTCCGGGCGTCTTCCTTCGACGGTATGTGCTACAGTGTTGTTAGTTCTTCGTGAAGAAGGAAAATGTTGTGACCATGTCTCGATAGTCAGGATTCAAGATTAGCGTTCCGAATGATTGCTGGCCGCTAGAGCATCTTCCCCCGACACCTCGTTAATTATCCCCCTCGAAGCCTCTCTATCCCAGAGCTTACACGTTGTTCCCAAGAACTGTTGATGAACAGGTAAATAAACCACCTCAAAGGTCAGTCTATCAGCTGAGGAGTAAACCCAATGCCAGACGGAGGCGCGGGGACGTTGGAGAGCGACACCCAGAGTCAACAACGCATCAAGGAAATTGATGTGCTGTGGATCACGGCGGGACTCGGTTGCGACGGCGATACGATTTCAATCACCGCTGCTACGCAACCGAGTCTCGAAGACATCTTGATGGGCGCGTTACCGGGAATCCCGAAGGTGAACTTCCACAATCCATTTCTGGCATCAGAAAACGGCGACGACTTCATGGCCTTTTTTCACCGCGCCGCCGCAGGTCAGCCCACCCCGTTCATCCTCGTCATCGAAGGTTCTATTCCCGATGAAACGAACAAAGCGGAAGGTTACTGGGCCGGATTCGGCACAGACAAAGAGACGGGACAGCCCATTCTCACCTGCGACTGGATTGACCGTCTGGCTCCGAAGGCGTGGGCTGTCATCGCCGCCGGAACCTGCGCGACCTACGGCGGGATTCACGCGATGGCGGGCAATCCCACAGGGGCGATGGGTCTGGCGGATTATCTGGGCTGGAATTGGAAATCGAGAGCGGGCATTCCGATTGTGTGCGTGCCGGGGTGTCCGGTGCAGCCAGACAATTTCATGGAGACGTTGCTCTACCTGCTTTATCAAGCGGCGGGACGCTCGCCCATGATTCCGCTTGATGCAGCCTTGCGACCGACGTGGCTGTTTGGTCAGACCGTCCACGAGGGATGTGATCGCGGCGGCTATTACGAGCAGGGACAGTTTGCAGACAAGTATGGTGAGATGACGTGCATCGTTAAGCTGGGATGCTGGGGGCCGGTCGTGCAATGCAACGTGGGAAAGCGCGGGTGGATGGCAGGCATCGGCGGCTGCCCGAATGTCGGCGGCATCTGCATCGGCTGCACGATGCCGGGATTTCCCGACAAGTTCATGCCGTTCATGGCGCAGCCGCCCGGCTCGCTCCTCTCGGCGAGCGCTGTGATGACCTATGGCCGGGCGATCCATGCGCTGCGCCGGTTCACACAGGCATCGCTTAATAAAGAACCTAGCTGGCGGCGACGCGGGGCAAAAATGACTGCCGTGTCGAATGAAGCGCCAGCGTAGAATGAGAAGAAATGAAGAGGTAAGCTTCAGAAGGTGCAAATATAAAGAACGAAATAAAAAGTAACGGGATGCCCTTTGAAGACCTGAACGCGATGGGAGTGACGGAGGCCGAAGGTCTGCTCATGCAACTGGCGAGCGTCTTTTTCCCGACTGATGCGGATGCTCTGCAACCTGCCGTCGCTTCAACCCAAAAGCCACACAGAGAGACGAGCGAGCTTGCCGAGTCACTGAATCTCGAAGCCAGATACAGAATCCTTGTCGAACAGCTTCCCGCAGTCGTCTTTATGGCCTATCTCGACGGCGGCATCGGCGAAGCATACGTTAGCCCGTACATTGAAGCCATGCTCGGCTTCACGCAGGAAGAGTGGCTCAACGATCCGATGCGCTGGTATCAACAGATTCATCCTGATGACAAAGCGCGCTGGAGCGTCGAGGCCGCGCACACGTTTGTTTCGGGGCAGCCGTTGCGCTCCGTCTATCGGGTGCTGGCGCGCGATGGGCACGTCGTCTGGTTTCAATGCGAAGCCAAGATGGTTCGCAAGGAGAACGGACAGCCGTGGTTTATTCATGGCGTCGGGTTTGACATCAGCGAACTCAAGCAGGCGGAGGAATCGCTTCGCAGTAGCGAGACGCATCTGCTCCAATCGCAGAAGATGGAATCCATCGGCACGCTCGCCGGAGGCGTGGCGCATGACTTCAACAATCTGCTGACCGTGATTCTGGGCAACACGCAACTGGCGTTACGCAAACTCCAACCTGATGACCCCTTACGGGTTCGTTTAATCGAAATTGAAAAGGCCGGCCACCGCGCCACGATGCTGACACGGCAACTGCTGGCCTTCGGTCGCCGCCAGCATCTGGAGCGAAAAGTCATCAACCTCGACGAGACCATCGCCGACGTGATGAAGATGCTCCAACGTCTCATCGGCGAAGACATCGAAGTCCACGTCCACGCGGCAGCACATCTCTGGACGGTCTTTGCCGACAACGGACAGATCGAGCAAGTGGTGATGAATCTGGCGATCAACGCGCGTGACGCGATGCCGAAAGGGGGGCGGCTCTTGATGGAAACTCACAACGTCACGTTTGATGAAAGCTATTGTCTTCAACACACCTACGCCGAGCCGGGCAACTATGTGCGTCTGATGGTCAGCGATACGGGTTGCGGCATGAGCGCAGAAACCAGAGCGCGTATCTTCGAGCCGTTTTTCACCACCAAAGATGTCGGCAAAGGAACGGGACTGGGACTCTCCATGGTGTACGGCATCGTGAAGCAGCACGAAGGATTTATCGAAGCTTACAGCGAGGTCGGGCAGGGCACGACTTTCAAAATATATCTGCCGGTTGATGAACACGCTGTTGTCGAAGAAATCCAGGAAGTTCAGGAGACTTTGCGCGGCGGGGACGAGACGATTCTAGTGGCCGAAGATGAAGCTGCGCTCCGAACGTTGGCGCAAGATATGTTGGAAGGTCTGGGCTACACAGTGTTGCTGGCGAAAGATGGCGCGGAAGCTGTCGAAATGTTTATCGAACATCGAGAGCAGATCAAGCTGGTTCTCCTGGATATGATCATGCCGCGGCTGGGAGGTTATGAAGCCTATGAGCAGATGCGTGCTGTCGGAGGGGATGTGCCGCTGATCTTTATGACGGGTTACAGTTCGGAGATGGTGCAAAGTAAGTACGTCAACCAGAACAGGACGATTGAAGATTTGAACGCCGTGTTGATTCAGAAACCTTACAGCGTGGAGGTGCTGGGTCGCAAAGTCCGCGAGGTGCTGGACGCAAGAGAGCAGGGAGATGAGGCGAGCTAACAGGTTCTCGCCTGCAAGCCTACTTGCGCGTGGTCTTGGCCTGCGCGGATTGTCCCTTCTCGCGGAAAATCTTTAGCACTTCGCGCTTGTCCTGCGGCGTCAGGCTTTCGAGTCCGCCCGTCACCTCGAATTTCTGATTGACCCACTTGCGAACCTTCGCCGCATCGTAGCCGAGTTCACCTGCGGTCTGGAGAATGTCCGCGTCCACATCCGCGACGGGTTTCTCCGCCGGCGCAACCTTTGGCGGCGCGGTTTGCGGTGCGGGCGGCGCTTGTTTGCGCGCGGACTTCTCCATCTCTTCACGGCTGGCGATGCCGCGCTTGACTTCAAACCCTAAGAAAGCCAGCGCGCGGCCTATCGCACTCGTTTCGCAAACTTCAATATAAGAACTCGCCTGCGGGCCACCGCTCGACTTGTACTCGTAAGCGTGGCCCGTCGCCGCCGGCATCTCGTCCGCCGCTTCACGGTAAGCCTCGGCTCGTATCAGGACAAAGCCGGTCTCCGCGTTGTGTTCGACAATCGCCGTCAACAATTTGCCGTTCGGGTATTTAGCGTGAAATTTTTCCACTCTTTCATTGACTGTCACGTACTCATCAGGATTGAAGCGCATCTATATATTTCGACCTTTCAAGTTTGATGTTCGAGGGGCACTGTAACAGAAACACGGCTCCGAATAACACTCAAAACGCGAGTTCCCGGCGATGCCGCCCGTCCTCGCTTGACAGACCGTGAGACCGCCCGTATAGTCTCACGTTTGGACTGACAGTCCATCTCCAAAGAGCAACGTCCAGTAGGTTCTGCCGGTGTGGAGGCGTTGCCCGGCTGCGTCCTTGAAGGACTCGGTCGTTTGACAAATATTGTAGCGTAAATGCCCGCGCCCCGCCTTTTTCTTCGGAAATTTGCCGATCTCGCGCCGGGCACGCAAACAGGTTACAGGCGGCTACAGTCGTCTCGACACTTCGCCCTTTTTAATGCGACGCTACAGAAAAGTTTAGGCTAACAGGGAAGCCACGATCCACACGCGCGAAGCAGTTAAGTCAGAACATCCCTAACTTAAGACAGATTTAGCAGACACAGCAGAGCCAAGCCGCTCTTCTTGCGCTGACTGCCGGACAGACAAGTTCCGGTAAGAGGCAGGAAAGGCAGCCATTTGCGCTTTGAATGAGCCGAAACAGCGTTCAGACGTTAACGCGAAGAGGACGAAAAAGCAGTGCCGACTATCAATCAACTTGTTCGCAAAGGCCGCGAAGCCGTCAAGTACAAGACGGCCAGCCCCGCGCTCCAGTCGTCGCCACAGCGACGCGGTGTGTGTACGCGCGTCTATACGCAGACGCCCAAGAAACCGAACTCCGCGCTTCGTAAGGTCGCCCGCGTGCGCCTGACCAACGGCATCGAAGTCACGACCTACATTCCCGGCGTCGGCCACAATTTGCAGGAACACTCGATTGTGCTGATTCGCGGCGGGCGCGTGAAAGACTTGCCGGGCGTGCGTTATCACGTCATTCGCGGCACGCTCGACGCCGTCGGCGTCACCGACCGCAAGCAGGGACGTTCCAAGTACGGCGCGAAGCGGCCTAAGACCGGCGCGGCAGCAGCCGGCGCGGCCAAAGGTAAGAAATAGAGAAGCGGTCAGCCGTCAGCTTTCAGCAATCAACTTTGCAGTTAGCGAACGGTTGAAAATTTAACGAGACGGCAGTTTTGGTGATCCGGCTTTAAGCTGATCGTTGACTGCTGATAGCTGAGAGCTAAACATGCCAAGAAGAAGAGTAACAGCCAGACGCGACGTGTTGCCTGATCCGGTTTACGGCATTCCATTGGTGACGAAGTTCATCAACGGTTTGATGTGGGGCGGCAAGAAGTCCATCGCCGAAGCCATCTTTTACAGAGCGCTCGACAAAATGGGCGAGCGCGCGGGCGATGACCCGATCAAGCTGTTCAAGAAAGCCATCGAGAACGTGCGCCCGACCGTCGAAGTGAAGTCGCGTCGCGTCGGCGGCTCGACCTATCAGGTTCCGCTCGAAGTCCCGCAGGAACGTCGCGGCTCGCTCGCGATTCGCTGGATTGTCGGCGCAGCGCGCGCGCGCAGCGAAAAGTCCATGATGGACAGGCTGGCCGGCGAACTGCTCGACGCGGCGAACAATCGTGGCAACGCCGTCAAGAAAAAGGAAGACACGCATCGCATGGCCGATGCCAACAAGGCCTTCGCGCATTACAAGTGGTAAGACACAGGTGATAAGTAATAAGTGATGAGTGATAAGAACAACTTCTTGCTCATCACTCATCACTCATCACTTATTACTAAAACAAATGGCAAAGCAAGACCTCAACAAGTTCCGCAACATCGGCATCATGGCGCACATTGACGCCGGGAAGACGACGACGACCGAGCGCGTCCTCTTCTACACGGGCGTCTCGCACAAGATCGGCGAAGTGCATGAAGGCACAGCGACGATGGACTGGATGGAGCAGGAGCAAGAGCGCGGCATTACGATTACCAGCGCGGCGACAACCTGTTTCTGGAAACGCAACGGCGTCGAGCATCGCATCAATATTATTGACACGCCCGGCCACGTAGATTTCACGATGGAAGTCGAGCGTAGTTTGCGCGTCCTTGACGGTGCGGTCGCTGTCTTTGACGGCGTCGCCGGAGTCGAGCCGCAGAGTGAAACCGTCTGGCGTCAGGCCGATAAATACGGCGTCCCGCGCATCTGCTTTATCAACAAGCTCGACCGCGCCGGCGCATCGTTCCAGCGTTCATTCGATTCGATCATCACCCGCCTCGGCGCGAATCCCGTCGCCATTCAGATTCCCATCGGCAACGAAGACCAGTTCAAGGGCGTCGTGGACATCATCGCGATGAAGGCTCTCGTCTGGAAAGACGAGGCGAAAGGTTCCGAGTACGACACGCTTGAGATTCCGGCTGAATTAAAAGAAGAAGCCGAGGCAGCGCGCCACAGGTTGCTCGAAGCCGTTGCCGAAGCGGACGAGGAACTCGAACTCAGGTACATCGAAGACGAGGGCGCAAGCTTCACCCCGGAAGAAATTCGCGCCGCGCTTCGTAAAGGCACGCTGGCTCTGAAACTCGTCCCCGTCGTCACCGGCTCCGCCTTCAAGAACAAAGGCGTGCAGACTCTGCTCGACGCCGTCGTTGACTATCTGCCCTCGCCTCTCGACATTCCGCCGGTCATCGGCATTGACCCCAAGACGGGCGAAGAGGCGTCGCGTGCGCCTGAGGCTGATGCGCCTTTCAGCGGCCTCGTCTTCAAGATCATGGCCGACAAACATCTCGGCCAACTCTCGTTCGTTCGCATTTATAGCGGCACGGTCAAAAAAGGTTCTTACGCCTTCAACTCCGTTAAGGGCACGAAGGAGCGCGTCGGACGCCTCTTGCTCATGCACGCCAACAACCGTGAGGACATAGACGAGGCGAGCGCGGGCGAAATCATTGCCATCGGCGGCATGAAGCAGGTCACGACCGGCGACACCGTCTGCGACGAGAACAAGCCCGTCGTGCTCGAAGCGATGGACTTTCCCGCGCCCGTCATTCGCGTCGCCGTCGAACCGAAGACGCGCGCCGATCAGGACAAGCTCGGCACGGCCTTGCAGCGTCTCGCGCAGGAAGACCCCTCTTTCAATGTCTCGACCGATCAGGAGACGGGGCAGACCATCATCGCCGGGATGGGCGAACTGCACTTGGAAATTATCGTTGACCGCATGAAGCGCGAGTTCGGCGTCGAGGCCAACGTCGGCAAGCCGCAGGTCGCGTACCGCGAGACGATTACACGTCCCGCACCCGGCAAAGAAGTTTACAAACGTCAGACCGGCGGTCGCGGACAGTTCGGACACGTCGAGATTGAAATCGAGCCGGCTCCGGGCGAGGGCTTCGTCTTCGAGAACAAGATTACGGGCGGCGTCATTCCGCGCGAGTTCATCAAGCCGACCGAAGAAGGTATTCGCGACGCGCTGGCGCGTGGCTATCTCGCCGGTTACGAACTCGTGGACATCAAAGTCCGTCTCGTCTTCGGCTCGTATCACGAAGTTGACTCCGACGAGCGGTCGTTCCACATCGCCGGCTCGCTGGCGTTTCAGGACGCCGTCAAGAAAGCGCATCCGGTATTGCTTGAGCCGATTATGCGCGTCGAAGTGGTGACGCCGGAAGAGTACATGGGGCCGGTCAACGGCGACTTGAATCGTCGTCGCGGACAGATCGAGAAGATGGAGCCGCGACCGGGCGGCGCGCAGGTCGTGACGGCCTTCGTCCCGCTCTCCGAGATGTTCGGCTACACGACAGACCTCCGCTCGGCGACGCAGGGACGCGCCACCTCGACCATGCACTTCGAGCGTTACGAGCAGGCTCCGAAGAATATCGCCGAAGAGATTATCGAGAAGGGCAGAGCAGCCTGAGGCGAAACGGATTTGAAAGACACAGGCGGGTCGCATCTCTCGCTAGAGAAACCAGCGGGCGACCCTTGATTGAAACAGACTGACATCAATTTGTAGGAGCGAGAGAGAAACATGAGCAAGGAAAAATTTGATCGGTCGAAGCCGCATGTGAACATTGGGACGATTGGGCACGTGGATCACGGCAAGACGACTTTGACGGCGGCGATCACGAAAGTCTTGGCGAAGCATAATCCGAAGATCACGGTGCGCGCCTTCGATTCGATTGACAATGCGCCGGAAGAGAAGGCGCGCGGCATCACGATTGCGACCGCGCACGTCGAGTATGAGACGGCCAATCGCCACTACGCGCACGTTGACTGCCCCGGCCACGCCGATTACGTCAAGAACATGATCACAGGTGCCGCCCAGATGGACGGTGCGATTTTAGTCGTCGCCGCCACCGACGGCCCGATGCCGCAAACCCGTGAGCACATTCTTTTGGCGCGTCAAGTCGGAGTGCCGGCGATGGTCGTGTTTATGAACAAGGTGGACGCCGTGGATGACGAAGAGTTGCTCGAACTTGTCGAGTTGGAAGTCCGAGAGCTTTTGTCAGCCTACGAGTTTCCCGGCGACGACATTCCGGTGATCAAAGGCTCGGCGTTGGGCGCGTTGAACGGCGAAGAGAAATGGGAGAAGACCGTGGAAGAGTTGATGGACGCGGTGGACTCATTCATACCGACGCCGGAGCGGGATGTGGAGAAGCCGTTTTTGATGCCGGTGGAAGACATTTTCACGATTCAGGGCAGAGGCACAGTCGCCACCGGACGGGTGGAGCGAGGGAGAGTGAAAGTCAACGAGACGGTGGAGATCATCGGGATCAGACCGACGAAGACGACTGTTTGCACAGGCGTTGAGATGTTCAAGAAACTGCTTGACGAGGGCGTGGCGGGCGATAACGTGGGGCTTTTGCTGAGAGGCGTAGAACGCAAGGACATCGAGCGCGGGCAGGTGATCGCGAAGCCGGGTTCGATTACGCCGCACACGAAGTTCAAGGCGGAGGCGTATGTGCTGACGAAAGAGGAAGGCGGGCGACACACACCGTTTTTCACGGGGTACAGGCCACAGTTTTACTTTCGGACGACGGACGTGACGGGAGTGGCGACGTTGCCGGAGGGAGTGGAGATGGTGATGCCCGGAGACAATGTGGCGATGGAGATTGAGTTGATCACGCCGATAGCGATGGAGAAGGGGTTGCGGTTCGCGATCCGTGAAGGCGGGAGAACGGTGGGCGCAGGCACTATCTCCGATATCGTCGAATAAAGCGCGAAACGTTTCACCTGAGTTGAAAAGAATATGCTGAACGAAAAAATCAGAATCAGACTCAAAGCCTACGACCATCGCGTGCTGGATCAATCCACCACGGAGATCGTCGAGACGGCGAAGCGCACGGGCGCGCGCGTGGCGGGGCCGATTCCGCTTCCGACCTCGAAGAATAAATGGACCGTCTTGAGGTCACCGCACGTTGATAAAAAGTCGCGCGAGCAGTTCGAGATCAGAACGCACAAGCGTCTGATGGACATTCTCGACCCGACGCCGCAGACCGTGGATGCGCTGATGAAACTCGACCTGCCTGCGGGCGTGGATGTCGAGATTAAAGCGTTCGGCAGGGATCGCTAAGGCGATCAGTTCAAAGTTTCAAGTTCAAGGTTCGAAGTAAAGAGCCTTGTAACTTTGAACCTTGAACCTTGAACTTGGAACTTGAGGTTAGAGATGGTTAACGGAATCATCGGTAAAAAAGTCGGCATGACGCAATTGTTCGCGGCGGATGGCACGGTGGTGCCGGTCACCGTGATTAAGGCCGGGCCGTGTATCGTCGTGCAGTTAAAGACTGAGGCGGGGCGCGACGGCTATAACGCGGCGCAGATCGGTTTCGTCGAAGAGCGCCCCGTTCGTCTGAAGAACGTCAACAAGCCGATGCGCGGCCACTTCGAGAAGACCGGCGGCGGCATTCCTCCGACTCGCATCTTGAAAGAGTTGCGGCTCGAAGGCGCGAACGGCGAAGTCAGCGTGGGCGACAAAATCCTCGTTGACCAGTTCGCTGACGGCGACTCAATCGAAGTCATCGGCAAGTCGAAGGGCAAGGGTTTCGCCGGCACGATCAAGCGTCACAAATTTCATCGCGGCCCCGAATCGCACGGCTCGATGAACGTGCGCGCTCCCGGCTCCATCGGCCAGTCGGCCTATCCTTCGCGCGTCATTAAGGGCACGCGCTCGTCCGGCCACATGGGCGACCGGCGTGTGACCGTTAAGGGTTTGACCGTGGCGCGCGTGGATGTCGAGAACAATCTGCTAATGGTGCGCGGCGCAGTGCCGGGGCCGAACGGCAGCGTCGTTGTGATTAAGAAATCAGTAAAGCGGTGATCAGTGATGAGTGATGAGTGATGAGAAAAGCAAGCAGTTCTTCTTATCACTTATTACTTATCTCTCATCACTCGAACGGAGTGAGCTATGCCTACCGTTAAGGTTCGCAATCTGAAGAACGAAGAAGTCGGCGACGTGAGTTTGCCGGATGAAGTGTTCGGCGTGGAGTTGAACGAAGCATTGATTCACGCGGCGGTGAAGTCGCATCTGGCCGGCGGGCGGCAGGGCACGGTCGGCACGAAGACGCGCGGCGACGTGTCCGGCTCCGGCAAAAAGCTCTGGAAGCAGAAGGGCACGGGACGCGCGCGGATCGCCTCGATTCGCTCTCCGCTCTGGAAGGGCGGCGGCAACGTCCACGGGCCGCAGGCGCGCGACTGGGCGGCTCCGCTCCCGAAGAAGATGCGACGCGGCGCGCTGCGCTCGGCTCTGTCTGAAAGATTGCGCGAGGGTAACCTGGTCGTCGTTGACAAGTTCACTTTGAGCCAGCCGAAGACGAAAGATTTTCTCGGCGCGCTTTCAGTGCTCGAACTCGCGGGCAAGACGCTCATCGTTGACAACATCGAGAACGACAACCTGCTGCTCTCTTCGCGCAACGTCAAGCGCGTCAAGATTGTGGGTAGCGCGGGCGTCAATATTTACGACGTGCTCTATCACGAAAAAATCGTCCTCTCGCGTAGCGCAGTGGAAATGCTCGCGCGCTCGCTCGACCCGAAGGGTACGGGCGGCAAGCAGGACGAGACGGAAGCTGACGGGCAGGGAAACGATCAACAGGCAGAGGAGGCCGCGTAAAAAGATGAGAACAGTGTGGGACATCATCAAAGCGCCGGTCATCACCGAAAAGGCGCTCGTGGCGAAAGAAGAGTCACAGGACGGTCGGCAGCTTTTGACCTTCCGCGTTGACACGCGCGCCACCAAGCCGGAGATCAAATCGGCGGTCGAAAAGATTTTCAACGTGCAGGTTCATTCCGTGCATACGATAAATTACATGGGCAAGAAGAAGCGGCAGGGACGTTTCGAGGGTCGCCGGCCTTCGTGGAAGAAAGCCTACGTCACGCTCAAGCCGGGACAGCCCCCGTTCGATTACAGCGAAAATATTTAGGAGCAGTCAGCTATCAGCAATCAGCCTTTGTTGATAGCGGCGGCTGAGGCCATGGACAACGGCGGGCAACTCAGGAAAGTGTTTTAGCTGATTGCTGACCGCTGATTGCTGACAGCTTAAAGTTATGGGCATTAAGAAACTCAAACCGACATCGCCGGCGCGTCGCTATCAGACATATCTGACGCGCGACGAATTGACGAAGGGCGCGGAGCCTGAGCAGTCTCTGCTCGAACCGAAGACGCGCATTTCGGGGCGTAATAATGACGGGCACATCACGATGCGTCGTCGCGGCGGCGGCCACAAGCGTCATTACCGGATCGTTGATTTCAAGCGCAACAAGCCGGGCATTCCCGGTCGCGTCACGCAGATCGAGTACGACCCGAATCGCTCGGCGCACATCGCGCTCATCACGTACCTCGACGGTGAGAAGCGTTACATTATCGCGCCTGTGGGGTTGGAAGTCGGTAAGACTGTGATGAGCGGCCCCGAGGCGGACATCCTGCCGGGCAATGCGCTCCCGATTCGCAATATCCCGCTCGGCACGCAGATTCATAATATCGAGATGCGTCCCGGCAAGGGCGGGCAGATGGCGAGAAGCGCGGGTTCGTTCGCTCAACTCGTCGCCAAAGAAGGCGACTACGCGCAACTGCGTATGCCTTCGGGCGAAGTGCGGCGCATCCCCGTCGTCTGCATGGCGACGGTCGGACAGGTCGGCAACGTCGAACACGAGAATGTCTCTTACGGTAAAGCCGGACGCTCGCGCTGGCATGGCCTGCGCCCGAAAGTGCGCGGCGTCGCGATGAACCCGGTGGATCACCCGCACGGCGGCGGCGAAGGCAAAACTTCCGGCGGTCGCCACCCCGTCACGCCGTGGGGACAGCCGACACGCGGCTACAAGACGCGCAACAACAAACGCACGCAGAACATGATCGTGCGCGACAGAAGGAAATAAATGATGAGTGATGAATGCGGAATGATGAATTAAAAACAGCCTGTCTTTTATTCATCATTCATCACTCCGCATTCATCATTTGAGGTTGCTATGGCACGTTCAGTTAAAAAAGGCCCGTTCATTGACGACTTTGTGCAGAAGGCGGTTGACCGTATCCGTCAGAGCGGCAATCGTCCGCCCGCGATCAAGACCTGGTCGCGACGTTCGACGATCTCGCCCGACATGGTCGGCCTGACCTTCGGCGTCCACAACGGCAAGCGGCACATTCCCGTCTATGTGACGGAGAACATGGTCGGACACAAGCTCGGTGAGTTTTCGCCGACGCGCACCTTCAAGGGACATTCGGGCACGAAGGCGGAAAAGTCGTCGAAGCCGGCGAGATAAATGATGAGTGATAAGAGATAAGTAATAAGTGATGAGATGAAACCTCTTTCTTATCACCTATCACTCATCACTTATCTCTAAGGTGAGTTATGGAAGCGAAAGCAAGCGCAAAATATCTGCACGGTTCGCCGCAAAAGGCGCGACTCGTGATTGACATGATTCGCGGCAAGAGCCTGGGGCAGGCGCTGGCGATTTTACAGTTCACGAACAAGCGCGCCGCCGACCCTATCGAAAAGTGCGTACGCTCGGCGTGGGCGAACGCCAACGAAGCTGCGGAGAAGGCCAACATCGCGGTTGACCCGGACGAATTGTTCGTCAAGGCCGCGTTCGTGGATCAGGGGCCGACGAAGAATCGTCGCCGTGTGCGCCCCGCGCCGCAGGGACGCGCCTATCGCGAGCAACGTCACTTTTGCCACGTCACCGTCCTGCTTGGAACCGCCGACGGCGCGACGAGCGTGACGGCGACGACAACGCGCGGCAAGGCCTCGAAGAAGAGCGACGCGCCGGCGGTCGCAGCATCAACTAAGACCGCGACGAAGAGCCGCAAGAAGAAGGGCGGCGTCATCACCGCGAAGACTTCCGGTAATGCAGCAGCGGCGGAAAAGAAACCGACAACGAAGCGCGCTTCGAGTAAATCCGAAGCCGCCGACACAGAGAAGGCTCAGGATTAGTTTCAACGGAGAAGATTGTGGGACAGAAAGTTCATCCATACGGCTTCCGCCTCGGCTACAACAAAGACTGGCACTCGCACTGGTTCGCCAAAAAGAATTACGGCGCGTACCTGATCGAAGACCTCAAGTTGAAGGCCACGCTCAAGGCGCGTTTCAATGGCGCGGGCGTCTCGCACGTTGATGTCGAGCGCGCGGCCAATCGCCTCAAGCTCATCATCTACACGTCGCGTCCCGGCATCATCATCGGACGCAAAGGCGCGGAGATTGACAAGCTCAAGGGCGACATCGCCTCGCGCACGGGTCGCGAAGTGCTCGTCTCGATTCAGGAGATTCACAAGCCGGAGTTGAACGCGCAGTTGCAGGCCGAGAAGGTCGCGCAGCAGTTGGAGAAGCGCATCGCCTTCCGTCGCGCGATTCGCAAGACGGTCGAAGAGACGCAGCGTTTCGGCGGGCAAGGCATCAAGATCAGAGTCGCGGGACGCTTGAACGGCGCGGAAATCGCGCGCACAGAGTGGCATTTGCAGGGGCGTCTGCCTCTGCACACGCTCCGCGCGGATATTGATTACGGATTCGCGGAAGCGCATACGACGTTCGGCGTCATCGGCGTTAAGGTCTGGATTTATCGCGGCGAGATTCTCGACCCGCGCGCGGCGATGGCACGCGGCACGCAGACCGATCCGATCAACGAGCCACGCCCCGAGCGCGGCAGTGACGGACGCCGCCCGCGCCCGCGTCGCGACGAAGGCGAAGGACGCCCGCGCGGTGATCGCGCTGGTGGTCGTCCTCCCGGCAGAAGATAAACTTTAGTTTCGTTTGGGGTGCATTCATCATGTTGATGCCGAAAAAAGTTAAGCACCGGAAGCAGATGAAGGGCCGTATGAAAGGCCAGGCGCAGCGTGGCAGCGCAATCAGCTTCGGTGAGTACGGTTTGAAAACGCTGGAGCCGGGCTGGATTACCGACCGCCAGATCGAAGCGGCGCGTATTGCGATGACCCGCCACATCAAGCGCGGCGGCAAAGTTTGGATACGCATGTTCCCGGACAAGCCGATCACGAAGAAGCCTGCGGAAACGCGCATGGGTAAGGGTAAGGGCGCGCCGGAATACTGGGTGGCGGTCGTCAAACCCGGTCGCGTGCTCTACGAGATTGAAGGCGTGGACGAGACGACGGCGCGCGAGGCCATGCGTCTGGCGGCGCAGAAGTTGCCCGTCAAGACCAAGTTCGTGATGCGCTCCGAGCAAGAGGGAGGCGCGATTTAATTATGGCGAAGAGACGTGAAGAAATTGAACGCCTGCGCGATTTGTCGGACGCAGACTTGAAGGAAGAGGCGGCGCGCATCAAAGAAGCGCTCTTTCGCCTGAACTTTAAGCTCGCGCTCGGCGACATGGACGCGGTTAGAACCGTGCGCCGCGAGAAAAAATCGCTCGCGCGTATCCGTACCATGATCAGCGAACGCGCGCAGCAACAACAGGCGACGACGAAGTAAATGATGAACGATGAACGCGGAATGATAAATCTAAGACAAGAGCTTTGCTTTTAATGCATCACTCATCATTTCGCATTCATCATTGGAGTTTGTAATGGCAGAAGAAACGCAAGAGAACAGTCAGGACGCGACGCCGGTTGATGGCAACCAAGCGCAGGCGGCTGAAGAAGTGAAGTCGGGCGAAGCGTTGGCGCAGGAAGTTGCGCCGGGCGTTGACGCGCAGGCCGGCGATGCGACAGTGGCGGAGGCTGGAAAGCTCGCGCACCGCGCGGAAAAAATCGGCATCGTCTCGTCAGACAAGATGGAGAAGACGGTCGTCGTGCGCGTTGATCGTTTGATCAAGCATCCGAAGTATCGCCGCTACGTGCGTCGCACGTCGAAGTTCATGGCGCACGATGAATCCGGCTCGGCGACCATCGGCGACAAAGTTCGCATCGTCGAAACACGTCCGCTCTCAGCGCGCAAACGCTGGCGCGTGGTTGAGATTGTTCAGAAGGCACAGAAGTAGAGACCGTGATAAGTGATAAGTAATAAGTGATAAGAAAGAGCCGTTAGCTTCCTTCTCATCACTCATCACTCAACACTCATCACTCGAACGGAGTGAGCAATGGCTATTCAGATGCAAACGTCTCTGGACGTGGCGGACAATTCGGGAGCGCGGCGCGTGGAGATGATTATGTCCATCGGCGGCTCGACCGGACGCAAAGCGAGTCTCGGCGACAAGATTAAAGTGACGGTCAAAGAGGCTGCGCCTGACGGCGGCGTTAAGAAGGGCACGGTGCATAACGCCGTCATCGTCCGCACGCGCAAGGAAGTGCGCCGCAAGGACGGAACCTACATCCGCTTCGACCAGAACGCCTGTGTGCTCATCAAGCCGGATGATACGCCCATCGGCACGCGCGTCTTCGGCCCCGTCGCACGCGAACTGCGCGAACGCAATTTTATGAAAATCGTGTCGCTCGCGCCGGAGGTGATTTAAGCAATGGCAACAAAAGATAAAGAACCCAAGAAGCGCGTCAAGGTCAGGAAGGGCGATCAGGTCGCCGTCATCGCAGGGCGCGACAACGGCAAGCGCGGGCGCGTTCTTGAAGTGCTGCCGACTAAGGGCAAGGTCAAGGTTGAAGGCGTCGCGATTATGAAGAAGCACCAGCGCGGCAACCCGCAACTCAATCGCGGCGGCGGCATCATTGACAAGGAAGCATACATCAACATTTCCAACGTGCAGTTGATTGACCCGCAGACGGGCAAGCCGACGCGCGTGCGTTACGAAGTGGCGGCGGACGGCTCGAAGACTCGCGTCGCGACGGGCAGCGGCCAGACGTTAGACAAAGCATAAGAAAAGCAGCAGCGGCCTGTTTGGGAAAGCCGCCAGTCTGGAAACGCCGTTGAATGTGAATCGCGGCGAGACCCAGACGAACGAGTGAGGTAGAAGAGAAATGGCAGCCAGATTAAAAGAGCGTTACACGAAAGAGATCGCACCGGCGCTCGCCAAAGAGTTCAATATCGAGAACCCGATGGCGATCCCGCGCGTGGAAAAAGTCGTCATCAACATGGGACTCGGCGAGGCCGTCGCCAACGCCAAGATTATTGACACGGCGGCTGATGAACTGCGCTCCGTGACGGGGCAGAAGCCGGTCACGACTAAAGCGAAAAAGTCCATCGCGGCTTTCAAGCTGCGACAGGGAATGCCCATCGGCTCGATGGTCACGCTGCGCGGCGACCGCATGTACGAATTTCTCGACCGTCTCGTGTCGGTGGCTCTGCCCCGCGTGAGAGACTTTCGCGGCGTCAGCCCCAAAGCGTTCGACGGGCGCGGCAACTACACGCTCGGCATTCGCGACCAACTGATTTTTCCTGAAATTGATTTTAACAAAGTGGATAAAACGCGCGGCATGAACATCTCCATCGTCACCACCGCGCGCAACGACGAGCAAGCCCGCGCGCTTCTGAAAGCGATTGGGATGCCGTTTAGACAGTAAGACGGTGATAAGTGATGAGTGATAAGAAAATCGCTTTGACTCATCACTCATCACTCATCACTCATCACTCATCACTGAGGTTCTATGGCTAAGAAGTCAATGATCGCGAAAGCGAACCGGAAACCGAAGTTCTCCGTGCGCGCTTATACACGTTGCAAGCGGTGCGGGCGTCCGCGCGGCTACCTGCGTAAGTTTAATCTGTGCCGCATCTGTTTCCGCGAGTTGGCGCTGCAAGGGCAAATCCCCGGCGTCATTAAGTCGAGTTGGTAAAAATTGGGTGAAGAGTGATGAGTGATAAGTGATAAGAAAAGCTTTTATCTCATCACTCGTCACTTATCACTCATCACTGTTTTGGAGTTTGAGCAATGACTGATCCTATTGCCGACATGCTGACGCGAATGCGTAACGCGATTAACGCGAAACACTCGCGCGTTGACATCCCGGCGTCGAAACTGAAACTGGAGATCGCCCGCATCCTCAAGGAAGAGGGCTACATCAACAACTTCGTCATCAAGGGCGAGGGCGTGAAGAAAAACATCCGCGTCTTTTTGCGCTACGACGCGCGCGGCACTTCTTCCATCTCGCATCTCTCGCGCGTCTCGCGTCCCGGTCGCCGCGTCTATATGAGCGCGACGGACATTCCGCGCGTGCTCGGCGGTTACGGCGTCAATATCGTCTCGACCTCGCGCGGCCTGATGAGCGGCAAACGCGCGCGCCGCGAAAACGTCGGCGGCGAAGTGCTGGCAGCAATCTACTAGGGGGCAGGGGACAGGGGACAGGGGACAGCAAGGCGAAAAGCTTTGACCGACCCCCGACCCCCAACCCCCGACCCCTAATTAACCGAAGGTTAATTTTTATGTCTCGTATTGGAAAGAAAGTTATCACAGTGCCGAAGGGCGTGACGGTGACGGTTCACGAGCGCGAGTTGGACGTGAAGGGGCCGAAGGGCGCGCTCAAGACGCCTGTCCCGGAAGGCATCTCGTTCAAGCTCGACGGCGATCAGTTGCAGGCCGAGCGTCAGTCGGACGATCTGGCGGCGAAGCACGGTCTGGCGCGCGCGCTGGCGAATAACGCCATCGTCGGCGTGACCGAAGGATTCACGAAGCAGATGGATGTGGTCGGCGTCGGTTACAAGGCCGACGTGCAGGCCAAGCGCATCGTCTTCTCGCTCGGCTATTCGCACCCGATTGATTTCCCTCTGCCCGACGGCATCGAAGTCAAATCCGAGCGCGTGCCGACGAAGGCTTCGATCCCGCAGTATCAGTTGACGCTCACGCTGACGAGCATTGATAAGCAGCGGCTCGGACAGGTCGCGGCGGAGATGCACTCGCTTCGCAAGCCAGACCCGTACAAGGGCAAGGGCGTGCGCTACGCCGACGTGGTGTTGAAGTTGAGACCGGGAAAAACAGGAAAATAAGGTGATCAGTAATAAGTGATGAGTGATAAGAAAAACGCTTTAACTCATCACTCATCACTCGTCACTCATCACTGAGGTTAGAAATGGCACAGAAAGACAGGGCAACGGTTCGCAAAGCGGTTCATACGCGCATTCGCCGCAAAGTGCGCGGCACGGCGGGACGACCGCGTCTGGCGATTTACCGCAGTCTCAATCACATCTCGGCGCAAGTCATAGATGACGAGCGCGGGGCGACGATTGCGTCCGCCTCGACGACGGAGAAGGACTTGCGCGGCACGACGGGCGGCAACCTGGAAGCGGCGCAGCGCGTCGGTCGCGCCATCGCCGAGCGCATCATCGCGAAGGGTGTCGAGTCGGTCGTCTTTGATCGCGGCGGCTATCGCTATCACGGGCGCGTCAAGGCTCTCGCCGACGCCGCGCGCGAGGCCGGACTCAACAAGAATGAAACTCCGGCGGCGGAAGCTGAAGCAGCCGCGCCAGGCGAAGAAGAGGGCGCGGCAGCGTAACGTTCGTCACGGGCACGACAGGAAAAAGCAATGCGACAACCGAAACAGAGAATCACAGCGCAGGGACTCGATCTGACCGATCAGGTCATCTCCATCAACCGCGTGACGAAGGTCGTCAAGGGCGGCAAAAACATGAGCTTCGCGGCTCTCGTCGTCATCGGCGACGGCGCGGGACACGTCGGCTTCGGCACGGGCAAGGCGCGCGAAGTGCCGCTCGCCATCAAGAAAGCCATCGAAGCGGCGAAGAAGAATTTAATCCGCGTGCCGCTCATCAACAACACTCTGCCGCACCCGCTCATCGGCGTGCATGGGGCGGGGCGCGTCTTGATGAAGCCGGCGGCGGAAGGCACGGGCGTGATCGCGGGCGGTGCGGTGCGCGCCGTCATGCAGGCGGTCGGCGTCCACGACGTTCGCACGAAGTCGCTCGGTTCGGCCAATCCGCACAACGTCGTCCGCGCTACGTTTGATGGTCTCGTCAACATGAAAGACCCGATGGAGTTGGCGCGGCTGCGCGGCAAGCAAGTTGAGGAGTTATAATCATGGCTGACGAGAACAAGCAAACGCAGCAAGAGAACGGAGAAGGCAAGATTCGCATCCAGTATTACCGGAGCGTGATCGCTTTCCCGAAGACGCAGAAAGTTATCGTGCGAAGCGTCGGATTCACCAAACTGAATCAGATCGTCGAGCGTCCTGATAACGCTTCGATGCGCGGCGTCGTCGCCAAAGTCCCGCACCTGCTGCGAATCATTGAGTAGAAAGCTGGTAATTGGTAAATGGTCAATGGTGAATAGATAAACCTGTTCCTGCCATTCACTATTTACCATTGACCATTCACGAGGTTTGACATGGCTATCGGTTTGAACAATTTGCACCCAGCTCCGGGTTCGACGCACAAGAAAAAGCGCGTGGGTCGCGGCCCCGGCTCCGGTTTGGGAAAGACCGCCGGGCGCGGCAACAAGGGACAGAAATCGCGCTCCGGTTACAGCGCGAAGATCGGCTTCGAGGGCGGACAGATGCCCTTGCAGCGTCGCTTGCCGAAACGCGGCTTCACGAATATTTTCAAGAAAGAGTGGATCGAGGTGAGCCTCGCGTCGCTCGATAAAAGTTTTGAAGCGAACGAGGAAATCACGCCCGCCAACATGCACGAGCGCGGAGTCATCGCCAAAGGCAAGCGCGACATCGTCGTCCTCGGCACGGGCGACGTGACGAAGGCTCTGCGCGTCTCGGCGCACCGCTTCACGAAAAGTGCGCGCGCCAAAATCGAGGGCGCGGGCGGCACCGTCACGATCATTGACCCGCACCAGAAGACGGACGCGCCCGTCGTGGCTGTCGAGTAACAGTCAAGCTGCCTTTTTGAAATTTTGAACGTGTGAAGTGTGCTGAGGACGCGGTGAAAGGCAGACAAGCCTTGAGAAGCGTCTTCAGCCGTTTTGGTTAGAGAGAAGCAGTCAGCGTTCAGCAATCAGCAGTCAGCTCAAAACGGAATACTCGTTGAGCTTATACTTCAAAGGTTGTTGGCAGATTCCGAAAACGGTTTTTAAGCTGATTGCTGACTGCTGAGAGTTAATTATGGAAAAGTTTTTCGCCGCCGTCCGCAACATGTTCAGCGTGCCCGACCTGCGTCGGCGCATCCTGTTTACGCTGGCGATGCTCGCCATTTATCGCTTCGGCGCGCACATCACCGCGCCCGGCGTTGACCGCGACCAACTGAAAGTGGTCTGGCAGCAAGTCGGCAGCACCCTGCTCGGCGTGCTCGACCTTTTCTCCGGCGGAAACTTCCAGACCATCTCCGTCTTCGCGCTCGGCGTCACGCCTTACATCACCGCCTCGATCATCCTGCAGTTGATGACGACGGTCTTCCCGCAACTCAAAAAGATGCAGGAAGAGGGCGAGGCCGGTCGGCAGAAAATTAACCAGTATACGCGCTATCTGACGGTCATACTTTGTTCTTTCCAGACCTTCATCGTCGCGCGCTGGCTCCAGTCTAATCAGGTCGGCGCGAGCGGGCCGGGCTTCATCCTGACGACGATGTTGACCTTGACGACCGGCACGGTCTTCATCATGTGGCTCGGCGAGCAGATTACGGAGCGCGGTATCGGCAACGGCATCTCGATGCTTATCTTCTCCGGCATCGTCATCGGCCTGCCGACGAAGGGCGTCCCGCAAGTCTTCGAGCGTCTCAGAAGCGGCGATACTTTTCAGACTATCGGCGTCCTCGCGCTGGTTGCGATTCTAATTATCCTCATCGCCTTCATCGTCTATGTCGAGACGGCGCGGCGGAAGATTCCGATTTCTTACGCCAAGCGGCACGTCGGGCGTCAACTCGTCGGCGGGCAGCAGACGAACATGCCGATCAAGATCAACATGGGCGGCGTCATTCCCGTCATCTTCGCTTCGTCCGTGCTCGCCATTCCGCAGACCGTGCTGCAATTCGTGCCGGGCGACCCTGCCAATCCGGGGGCGATCTCAAGCAGGATTCACACTTTCTTTCAGAGCTTTCACGGCGGCGACCCGTACTACGAACTGTTCTTCGCGTCGCTCATTATCCTGTTCACGTTTTTCTACATCACGATTATCTTCAACGTGGACGAAGTGGCCGACAATCTACGCAAGCACGGCGGCTTTATCCCCGGCATCCGACCGGGCAGAAATACCGCCGAGTTTCTGAATACGATCCTGACGCGCTTAACGACCGTCGGCGCAATCTATCTCGTCTTCGTCGCGCTCATCCCGCAGATTATGTTGAGCGGCTTCAACGTCGGACGGCTGCCGCTGATTGGTACAGGACTCGAAGACTTCGTCAGCCGCACGCCGGGCTTGGGATGGATTCCGCGCGGCATGGGCTACCAATTTTACTTCGGCGGCACGAGCCTCCTGATTCTCGTCGGCGTCGCGATGGACACCGCGCAGCAAATCGAAGCGCAACTCGTGATGCGTAACTACGAAGGTTTCTTCGGCCCGGGCAGCCGCCTGCGCGGACGCAGAAGCTAAAGACAGCAGCCAGTGGCCGGCGGTCAGTTGCCAGATAGTATCAGTGCTTCACTGACCGACGGCCACTCTCCACTGAACACTGCCTTTATGTCGAAGATCATCGTTCTCATGGGCGCGCCAGGAGCGGGCAAGGGAACGCAGGCGCGTCTGCTGCAAGAGCGGAGCGGCCTGCCGCAGATTTCGACGGGCGACATGTTTCGCGCGCTCGCGACAGCCGAGACGCCTCTGGCATCGGAAGTGCGCGCGGTGCAGGCGTCTGGCAAACTCATCTCGGACGCGCTCGTAATTCGCGTCGTTGAAGAACGCACGAACCGGGAAGACTGTCGCAATGGATACGTCCTCGACGGTTTTCCGAGGACGACTGTGCAGGCCGAGATGCTCGAAAAAATCGCCGTCGAGCAAGGTCACAAGATCGTCGCCGTCCTCGTTGACGTGCCCTTCGAGTTGCTGGAAAAGCGCGCCACGGGACGCCGGAGTTGTCCCGTCTGCGGCGAGATTTACAACGTCTTTTTCAAGTCGCCGAAGACAGACGGCGTCTGCGACTTTCATCCGCAAGCGGAGTTGATTCATCGCGCGGACGACACGTCGGAGAAGATCAAAGTGCGGCTTGAAACTTACACGCAGCAGACTCAGCCGCTGCTTGACTACTACGCCGCCACGCATCGCCTGCACAACGTTGACGGCACGCGCGACGTGGAAGCGATTTATGCGGACATCGAGGAGATAGTAATGAGTGATAAGTAATAAGTGATAAGAGAAAGCAAACCGGCTTTTCTCATCACTCATTACTTATCTCTTATCACTGCTTTTGAATGATTATCGGGAAGTCGAAAAAAGAGTTGGAGAAGATGCGCGCCGCCGGTCGTTTGATCGGGCTGGTGCGCGAGGAGTTGCGCCGTCTGGTGCAGCCCGGCATCACGACGCTCGAACTCGACGCGGCGGCTGAGAAGATGATTCGCGACGCGGGCGCGCTTCCCACGTTCAAGGGCTATCACGGTTTCCCGTTTTCCATCTGCGCGTCGGTCAACGAGCAAATCGTCCACGGCTTTCCATCGAAATATGCGCTCAAAGAGGGCGACATCTTTTCCGTTGATTGCGGCGCGACGCTCGAAGGTTTCGTCGGCGATACCGCGACGACCGTTCCCGTCGGGCGCGTCAGCGAGGCGAGTTTCAAACTGATTCGTATCGCCGAAGAATGTCTTGAACTTGCCATTCAACAATGCTGGCCGGGCAAGCGTCTGGGCGACATCGGTTGGGCGGTGCAGGAACACGCAGAGAGGCACGGCTACTCAATCGTGCGCGACTATGTGGGACACGGCATTGGTCGCAAGATGCACGAAGACCCGCAAATCCCGAATTACGGAAAGCCCGGCACGAAAGACAAAATCAAAGCCGGTTACGTCTTCGCCGTCGAGCCGATGATTAACATGGGCACGCAATACACGAAGACGCTCGCAGATGGCTGGACGGTGGTGACGCTCGACGGCAAGCCGAGCGCGCATGTCGAGCACACCATCGCGATCACGGAAGAAGGGCCGGAAGTGCTGACGCAGGTCGCGCAAAAGGTGCGAGAAGTCGAGATGGCGCACGTCTGAGAGTAGATTCTTCCTCGTCGCTTGGAGCATCCAGCGGGGTGTGCTAAAATCCGCAGTTTGCGAGTCACGGTCTTTTTTATCCAGAGACAGTAACAGTGTTATTTTCCGCGCGAGAGGTGTGAGACATGAAAGTACGAGCTTCCGTCAAAAAGATGTGTGACAACTGCAAGGTGATCCACCGCAAAGGCGTGGTCAGAGTCATCTGCACCAATCCAAAGCACAAACAGCGACAGGGTTGATTTAATCCGAGTTTGAAATCGTCCGAAACGAATTACTAAGAGTTTGGAGAGAAGAAATGGCTCGTATCGTTGGCATTGACCTTCCCGTCAATAAGCGCGTTGAAATCGGCCTGACGTATATTTACGGCATCGGTCGCTCGCGCGCGACCTCGATTCTGAAAGAGGCGGAGATTGGTCTGGACACGCGCGTGCGTGATCTGGACGAATCTCAACTGGGGCGCATCCGCTCGATCATCGAAGGACAGGGCGAAGTTGAGGGCGACCTCCGCAAGCGCGTCCAAATGGACATCAAGCGTCTGATGGACATCGGCTGCTATCGCGGCCTGCGTCACCGTCGCGGCCTCCCCGTCCGGGGACAGCGCACGCACACCAACGCACGCACGCGCAAAGGCCCGCGCCGCGCGACCGTCGCCAAGAAGAAAGCGCCGGGCAAAAAGTAAATTGCAGTGGTCAGTGGCCGGTGGTTAGTGGTCAGCGAAAAGCTGGCTTATCTGACCACTAACCACCGGCCACTGACCACTGAGGTTCTATGGCAAAACCAACTACTGGCGGTAAGAAAAAAGCCTTTCGCAAGAAAGAGAAGAAGAATATTCCGAGCGGGATCGTCCACATCGCGGCGTCGTTCAATAATACGATGATCTCGATCACGGACTTGGAAGGCAATCTCGTCGCGCAATCATCGGCGGGCGCGCGCGGCTTTCGTGGCTCGCGCAAAGGCACGCCGTTCGCCGCGCAACAGGCGGCTGGCGAGGCGGCTCGCATCGCGAAGGAAGCGGGCATGACGCAGGCCGAAGTGCGCGTCAAGGGGCCGGGCGGCGGTCGCGAGTCGGCGATTCGCGCCATCAATAGTTCCGGCATTCGCGTCATGGTCATCCGCGACACGACGCCCATTCCGCACAACGGTTGCCGTCCACCGAAGCGGCGCAGAGTTTAGCAAGCAGGTGATAAGTAATAAGTGATGAGTGATAAGGCAAGAGCATCGGCTTTTTCTTATCACTCATCACCTATCACTCATCACTTTTTTAATTGACCTAAAGGATGAAGGGTCGCGCGGGAAACGTCCGTGCCATCTGTAAACTTTTCCGTCTTGTAAATTAGACCGGAGGCAAAAAAGAAGTGGCTAGGTATCGTGGAGCGGTGTGCCGTCTGTGCCGCCGCGAAGGCGCAAAATTATTTTTGAAGGGCGACCGTTGTTTCAAGCCCTCCTGTCCGATTGAGAAACGCGGCACGCAGCCGCCCGGACAGCACGGCAACTCGATGCGACGCGGCAAGGCGTTGCAGGGTTACGGCTTGCAGTTGCGCGAGAAGCAAAAGGTCAAGCGCATCTATTTTGTTCTCGAAGGTCAGTTCCGCAACTATTTCGAGCGTGCTGCGCGCGTTAAGGGCATCACGGGCGAAAATCTTTTGATCCTGCTCGAACGCCGCCTCGACAATGTCGCCTATCGCGCGGGCTTTGCCACGTCGCGGAGACAGGCGCGTCAACTCGTCAATCATGGACACGTCGAAGTCAACGGGCGCAAAGTTGATATTCCCTCGTTTCAGGTGAAGCAGGGCGACATCATCAGCATCAAGGAAGCGAGCCGCACGAATCCGCACGTCGAGAGCGCGTGGCAGACCGCCGGCGGTCGTGGTCGTCCGAGCTGGCTCGCGCCGGGCGAGGGCGAGTTGTCAGCCAGAGTCGCATCCTTGCCGACGCGCGCCGACGTTGACCGCTCGATTAACGAGCAACTGATCGTCGAACTTTACAGCAAGTAATTTCGCGCGGAGTGCGACGCTTGGCCTCGCGCATCTCGTCACATCGAGATGCCGGAGGCTGAAGCGGACGCACCCCGCTGCTTTGCCTTTTCTGATACAGGATTTGATAAAACTATGGCTATGGATCAACAAAATCTCTGGACAGGATTTCAGATGCCGCGCCGCCTCGCCGTCGAAGCCGAGACGTTGACCGAACGCTACGGACGCTTCTCGGCACAGCCGTTCGAGCGCGGCTTCGGGACAACCATCGGCAATTCACTTAGGCGCGCGCTGCTTTCCTCAATCGAGGGCGCGGCCATCACCGCCGTCAAAATCGAAGGCGTCGAGCACGAGTTTTCAAGCATTCGCGGCGTCGTCGAGGATGCGACGGACGTGATTCTGAATTTGAAGCAGATTCCCTTCAAGCTGCATGGCAGCGAAGCGAAGACGCTGACGATTCACAAAGACGGCGCGGGTGAAGTTACTTCCGCTGACATACAGTCCGACGGCGAAGTCGAAGTTCTCGATCCAAACGTCTATATCGCGACCGTCAGCGATGGCGGCTCGATCACCGTCGAGATGCGCTTGCGACGCGGGCGCGGTTACGTCCCTGCCGAGCGCAACTTTGACGAAGACCTCTCTCTCGGTTATATCCCGGTTGACTCCGTGCATACGCCCGTCAAGAAGGTTAACTACACCGTCGAGGCCGCGCGTCTCGGACAGAACACGGAGTTCGACAAGCTGACGATTGAAGTCTGGACGGACGGCTCCGTCAAACCGGACGATGCCATTGGCCTTGCCGCGAAGTTGATTAAGGATCACATGGCGATCTTCATCAATTTTGAGGAAGACACGGACGAGTACGCTTATCAAAACATCGAGCGAGCGCCGCTTCCGCGTAACGACCTGCTCGACCGCTCCGTTGACGAGCTTGAGCTATCTGTCCGCTCTTACAACTGCCTGAAGAACGCCAACATTCGCACCATCCGCGATCTCGTCCAACGCAGCGAGCGCGAGATGCTGGCGACGAAGAACTTCGGAAAGAAGTCGCTCAACGAGATTAAAGACATCCTGCACGGGATGGGACTCGACTTCGGTATGGAGTTCGACGAACAGGGCAATCCGATTCCCGGCTCCGGCGGGAGAGACGCCGCCACCGGCGATATGGAATTTGCGGACGATGAGGAAGAAGAGGAGTAGAAGATTTGATGAATGCGGAATGATGAACGATGAATCAAGGCAGTTTTTGTCTTTCACTCATCACTCATCACTCATCACTCATCACTCTGGTGAATTGTCATGCGACACTTAAAAGCACATCGTAAGCTGGGACGCACCACCGAGCACCGCATGTCCATGCTGCGTAATCTGGCGACTTCGCTCATCAACGCGCGCGACGAGCGCATCGTCACGACGCTGCCGAAAGCGAAAGAGTTGCGCCCGTTCGTCGAGCGCGTGATTACGCTCTCGCGCAACGCGCAGGGGTTGGAAGGCGATCAAGCCGCCGTGCAAGCCGTGCATCTGCGCCGGCAAGCGGCGGCCTTTTTCCACGCGGGCAATCGCGGGCAGTCGGCCTCGACGGGCAAGCGCGGCCAGGTTCGCGCGCCTCGCACGGCGGGCGTCGCGGCGGTCAAGCGTCTCTTCGATGAACTCGGCGAGCGTTTCAAGGATCGTCCCGGCGGCTACACGCGCATCATCAAACTTGGTCGGCGCGACGGCGATAACGCTGAACTCGCGATCATCGAACTCGTTGATAACCCGCGCGAGCGCGAGGCGGCTGATTCTTCAAAGAAACGCGCGAAGACTGTCGCGTCGGGCAAGAAGACGGTGACGAAACTTGAAGAGTCGAGCGAGGCGAAGGGCGGGCGTCGTGGCGGCAAGAAAGCCGACCGCACATACGAGAAGCCTGAGACAACCAAAGCGCGCGGCAAGGGCGAGGCTTCGATTCCAGAGTCGGATGATGCAGACAAGGCTGGCAGCGGCGGGCGTCGCTCGAAGAAAACCGAATCAACCGCCAACGAGAAGGATACGGACTAACGTTCAATTTGGGCGAGCTGTCTGCGGGGCGCGTCGCTTCCGCTCGGTTGAGCAAAGACGCGCCCGCGCATTTTTTCATTGAGGACAAGCCCCAACGAAGTCGCCGGACGGCAGGCGGCGCTGGGGCTTTTCTCTTGCCGGCAAATTAAATTCACGCGCGTCACAACAGGCACGCGCCTGTTCGGAGACAGAAAGCATGAGCGATCAAGATCAACCTTCATCGTCAGACAACGAACAGACACGAGGCGGCGAGGCCAACACGTCGTCGTCGCAAACTGAACGGGGCGGCGGAAGTGTCGGCGGCGATATAGGTAGCGAACGCGGTGGCGGCGCGGGTCGTCATGGCGGACGGCGTCGTCGCGGGGGCAGCAACTCCTCGCCATCTCGTCAGTCGCCGGGCGGACAGCAGCCGCAATCATCGTCTCGTCGCACGGAGACCGCGCTCAACATGGAAGAGTTGCGCGAGTTGACCGAGTTGTTCACGGCGCACAAGTTGACGGATTTCGAGTTTGAGAACGCGGACATTCGTGTCCGCCTGAGCCGCAATGCTACGCCGCCGCCACAACTCTCCGCACCGACTCAGCCCGCGCAGCAGACGCAAGCGACGACCCCTGCGACGAGCGCTGAATCGCCTTCTACCGCCGCGACTGCTCAGGCGGCAACGTCGGTGGCACGGGTTGAAGCGAAGGAAGAAGACGACCTGCACATCATCACGTCGCCGATTGTCGGGACGTTCTATCGCGCGTCTTCGCCCAATGCCGACTCCTTCGTCAAGGCAGGCAGCCATGTCGAAGCCGACACGGTCGTCTGCATCATCGAAGCGATGAAGTTGATGAACGAGATACAGGCCGAGACGACGGGAACAGTGGAAAAAATCTACGTCGAAAACGGCCAGCCGGTCGAGTACGGCCAGCCGCTGTTCGGAATCAAAAAATAGTTCAAAGTTCAAAGTCGAAAACGGCTTTTGAACTTTGAACCTTGAACTTGACGATGCACCAGTTTCGCAAAATTCTGATCGCCAATCGCGGCGAGATCGCGTGTCGCATTATCTGGACGTGCAAGGAGATGGGTATTTCGACCGTCGCCGTCCACAGCACCGCCGACCGTGATTCTCTGCATGTGCGTTTCGCAGACGAAGCCATCTGCATCGGCGGCGCGACAGCCGCGCAGAGCTATCTCAACATCTCGTCAGTCATCGCCGCCGCCGAGATTACTAATGTTGACGCGATTCATCCCGGCTACGGCTTTCTCGCCGAGTCGTCCTACTTCGCGGAGATTTGCGAAGCGTGCAACATCAAGTTCATCGGGCCGCGCTCGGACGTGATTCGCATGATGGGCGATAAGGTCGAGGCGCGCCGCACGATGAAAGCGGCGGGGTTGCCGATTCTGCCCGGCAGCGAAGGGCCTCTGCAATCCGAAGAAGAAGCGTTGGCGGTCGTGCGTGAGATCGGCCTGCCCGTCATCATCAAGGCTTCAGCGGGCGGCGGCGGGCGCGGAATGCGTATCGTCCGCACCGAAGAGGAACTCGGACCCGCGATGCGGACGGCGTCGAACGAAGCGGCGGCGGCGTTCAAGAACGGAGAGATTTACGTCGAGCGCTACGTCGAGAATCCGCGACACATCGAGATACAAGTGCTCGCCGATGAGCACGGCAACTGCATTCATCTCGGCGAGCGCGACTGCTCGATACAGCGTCGTCACCAGAAACTTTTAGAAGAAGCGCCGTCGCCCGTGCTGACGCAGGAGTTGCGCGAGCAGATGGGACGCGCAGCAGTTGATGCTTGCCTGCGCGTCGGCTATTCGAGCGCGGGCACTATTGAATTTCTGCTCGACGAGAATGGCGAGTTCTACTTCATGGAGATGAACACGCGCATTCAGGTCGAGCATCCGGTCACGGAGATGATCACGCTCGCCGACATCGTGCGTAACCAGATACTCGTCGCCGAAGGCCATCCGCTCGGATACACGCAGTCGGACGTGCTCTTCGTCGGCCACTCCATCGAGTGCCGCATCAACGCCGAAGACCCTGAGACGTTCGCGCCTTCGCCCGGTTTGATTACGGCTTACAATTCCCCCGGCGGCCCCGGCGTCCGCGTTGACACGGCGGCCTATCCCGGTTATTACGTGCCGCCTTTTTACGATTCGATGATCGCCAAGCTGATCGTCCACGCGCGCACGCGCGAGATTGCGATTGCGCGGATGCGACGCGCGTTGGAAGTGACCGTGATCGAGGGCATCAAGACGACGATTCCGCTGCATCTGGCGATTATGGACGACCCGTATTTTCGCGCCGGCGAGTATTCGACGAAGTTTATGGAGCAGTTCTTCGCGCGTCGCAGCAGCGCGAAATAATGACGCGCGGGCACGCACTGAAGCGTCGCGGATGCACGGTTTGACGGAGCATGTGAGCGTCACTATAATGAAAGACTTTTCTGGGGCAAGTTGGCCTTGCCTATGTTGGGAGGATGAAGAAAATGGCTTACGCAATCATCAGATCGGGCGGCAAACAGTTTCGCGTCGAAGAGGGCGCGACGGTGCGTCTCCCTTCAATAGATAAAGAAGCGGGCGCGGCAGTTGAACTTGAAGCGCTCGTCGTCGAGGGCGCGGACGGCGTCAAGATCGGATCGCCTCTCGTTGAAGGCGCGCGCATCGCCGCCACCATCGTCGAGCACGGACGCGGTGAGAAAATCATCGTCTTCAAAAAGAAACGTCGCAAGCAGTACAAGCGCACGCGCGGCCATCGTCAGGATTACACGGCGGTTAAAATTGATTCAATCGGATAAAGCAGAGCTTAGAGGTTAGTTAAAGCAGAGTGTTTGCTAACATCCAACTTCTAACCTCCACTCTTGGAGTTAAGCAATGGCACATAAAAAAGGTGTAGGCTCTTCGCGCAACGGGCGCGACTCGAACGCTCAACGACTCGGCTTGAAGAAGTTCGGCGGCGAGCAGGTACTCGGCGGTAACATTCTGGCGCGACAGCGCGGGACGAAGTGGAAGCCGGGCACGAACGTCGGGCGCGGCAAGGACGACACGCTGTTCGCCCTCGTGGACGGCCTCGTAAAGTTTGAGGACAAGGGACGGCGCGGCAAGTTCATCAGCGTGTATCCGGCAGATTCAGTGGCGGCAGTGAGCGCGCCCGATCAGCAAGAAACAACTCCGTCGGCCTCCGCATAGTTTGGAGAATTATCGCAAGTCCGTCTCTGTTGCGACGCCCGCGCCGGATGCACACTCCGGCGTCGGGCGTCATTTGTATTTTGCAGCTTTCAGCGGTCAGCGTTCAGCAGTCAGCTCAACGCTTCTTTGTCTTAAGCTGACTGCTGAACGCTGACCGCTGAAGGCTTATTTCTTTGTTTATTGATCGCGTCAAAATCAGGATTCGCGGAGGGCACGGCGGAAACGGCGTGACGGCCTTCCGGCGTGAGAAGTTCGTACCGCGCGGCGGGCCTTCGGGCGGCGACGGCGGTCGCGGCGGCGACGTGTGGCTACAGGCCGACTCTTCAATCAACACGCTGCTGCACCTGCGTTACAACCCGGAGCACACGGCGGAGCGCGGGCGGCATGGCGAAGGCTCGAACCGTTACGGGCGCGAGGGCGAGGACGTGTTGGTGCGCGTGCCCATCGGCACGCAGGTGTTCGACGGCGAGACGGGCGAATATTATTGCGACCTCTCGGAAGACGGTCAGCGTTGGCTCGCGGCGGCGGGCGGGCGCGGTGGTTTCGGAAATTCTCACTTCGCGACTTCGACGAATCGCGCGCCGCGTTATCATCAGGATGGCAGTCCCGGCGAGGAGCGCGAGCTTCAACTCGAACTCAAACTGCTGGCCGACGTGGGACTCATCGGTTTCCCGAACGCGGGCAAGTCAACTTTGATTTCGACCATCTCAGCCGCCAAGCCGAAGATTGCGGACTATCCATTCACGACTTTGGAGCCGCATCTCGGCGTCGTTGATCTGGGCGACTATCGCACGTTCGTCGTCGCGGATATTCCCGGCCTCATCGAAGGCGCGCACGCCGGCGCGGGACTCGGCGACCGTTTCCTGCGCCACGTCGAGCGGACGAAATTTCTGCTGCACCTCGTTGACGTGTCGTCGCTCTCAGGCCGCGACCCCGTGAGCGATTACGAGATTATCAATCGAGAGTTGGCGGCGTATGACCCGCAGTTGGCCGAGCGTTCGCAGATCGTCGTCGCGACGAAGCTCGACGCGCTCGATGAGCCGGAGCGACTCGCAGCCTTGCGCTCGCGTGTGGCGAAGGATGGGTTAGACTTTTACGAGATTTCTTCGGTGACGAATCGAGGCGTGCGTGAACTCGTCTTTGCGCTGGCGCAGCGTCTGGACGAAATCAACTCCGCGCATGATAATGCCGGTTCGTCGCGCGATGGCGAAATGGACACGGTGCAATCGTCAGAGCAGGAGTGACTTCACGGAAGTAGTCCTCGTGCCTGCAAAGAAAATGATGGCGAGTAGTCTCAGGCGCATCGCTCTCTACGGCGGGACTTTCGATCCGGTGCACGCCGGTCACGTGGCGGTGGCGCGCGAGTTGTCGAAGTTGTTCGCGCTCGACGAAGTTCTTTTCATCCCGGCTTACGTCGCGCCGCACAAACGCCACGCGCGGACGAGCGCGCCGCTCCATCGTTACGCGATGCTCGCGCTGGCGACGCAGGACGAGAGACGCTTTCGTGTTTCGACCGTCGAGTTGGACGCGCCGGAGAAGCCGTACACAGTTGAGACGCTCGCGCGCTTTCAAGAGACGCTCGGACAGTCGGCGCGGCTGTTCTTCGTGATGGGGGCGGACTCATGGATGGAAATCGGGACGTGGCGCGAATGGGAGCGCGTCTTGTCGCTCACAGATCATCTCGTCGTGACCAGACCCGGTTACGAGTTGAGCACGTCGCACGTCACGCCGGCGATACGCGAGCGTGTTGTGGATTTGCGCGGCGCGGACAGTGCGGAAGTTGAGCGCGCTCTTGATGAAAAGAGCGCGCCGCGCATTTATCTGACGGACGCGGCGATGTTGGATGTGGCGGCGACTTCCGTGCGTCGCTCTTTGCAGAGTTTGGACGCGGACACAGATTTGAGCGCGCTGCCGTTGCCAGCGGCGGTCGCGCATTACATCGAAAAATATCAGCTTTATCGAGAGACGCATGAAAGAAAATTCATTGACGACGGAAACGAACAAACGCACTAAGCGCGCGCGACAGGAAGAAGAGGACGCGCAGGTCGGGGAGTCCGCCGCAACAGTTGAAGCGAAGGCGGGTGACGGCGGCAGCGACGAGGAAGGACTCGACGAACGGATGCTGACGGCTCTGCGTGCGGCGAGCGACAGGAAGGCTCTCAACATCGTCGCGCTCGATTTGCGTCAGATCGCGAGCTTCACGGATTTTTTTCTCATCGCCAGCGGCACGAACGTCCGGCAGGTGCAGGCCGTCGCCGACGCTGTCGTCGAAAAGTTGAAAGAGATCGGCAAGCGTCCGGCGCGCATCGAAGGCTACAAGAGCGCGGAGTGGGTGCTGCTCGATTACGGCGACTTCATCTTCCACATTTTTGATGAGAAGTCGCGCCGCTTCTTCGACCTCGACCGGCTGTGGCGCGACGCGACGCCCGTCTTGCTGCCGGCAGACATCGCCGCCGCCGGAGGCGTGGCGGAAGCCGACTCTTTGAGAAACGTCCAGTGACAGAGTTGAGAGACGAACATTGATCGAGATCGTCGCGCAATCGGGAGCGATGCGCGAAGCTCTCAGGCTCGCGGGTCGCGTGGCGGCGACGGACGCCAACGTCCTCGTGACGGGCGAGTCCGGCGCGGGCAAAGACGCGCTCGCGCTGTTCATCCACGCTTTCAGCCCGCGCGCTCTGGGCCCATACGTCAAGATTGATTGCGCGTCGCTGCCGGGCGAATTGCTGGAAGCGGAATTGTTCGGCTACGAGCGCGGAGCGTTCACGGGCGCGACGCAGACGAAACCCGGCAGGCTCGAAGCGGCGCACAAGGGAACGCTCGTCCTTGATGAAATCGCGCATCTCACGATGGACGCGCAGGCGAAACTTTTGCGCGTCATCGAGCGTCGAGAGTTTGAACGCTTGGGAGGCCGTCGCACCGTGCGCGTTGATGCGCGCCTGCTCGCGCTCACGAACATTGATCTGGATGAAGCTGTCCGGCGTCGCGCGTTCCGCGAAGATTTGTTCTACCGCCTGAACGTCGTACGCATTTTGGTTCCGCCGCTTCGCGAGCGCGCTGAAGACGTGCTGCCGCTCGCCGAAACGCTCCTTGAATCCTACGCCCTTAAGCATGGGCGTGCGGCGCGCAAGTTCACGCCGGATGCGTTGAAGGTCTTCGGCCTCTACGACTTTCCCGGGAACGTGCGCGAGTTGGCGAATATCGTCGAGCGCGCCGTCATCTTCTCGAACGAGACGGAAATCGGCGTGGAAGATTTGCCTGCGGCGGTGCGTCTGGCGGCGGCGAACGCGGGCGCGCATGGCGTTCAACGCCTGACGCTGGCCGAACTCGAAGCCGAGTACGTCAGAGAGACGCTCATCGTCGCGCGCGGCAATAAGTCTGAAGCGGCGCGGCTCTTAGGCATCAGCCGCAAGAATTTGTACGAGCGTCTCGCGCGGGACAAAACAGTGGGCAGTGGGCAGTGGCCGGTGTCCAGTCAAGACTCCGGCTCTGAACACTAACCACTGAACACCGGGCACTGCTTTCATGCGTTTGCGTTTGATCTGGATCGGCAAGACACGGAACGAGCATTTGCGCGCGCTCGTCGAGGATTATTTGAAAAGGCTGGCGCGGTTTGCGCGCGCGGAAGTCGTCGAGTTGCGCGAGAGCGGCAGCACCGATGAACGAATTTGTCTCGATGAAGAGGGCAAACGAATCATAGGTGTTTTGGCATCTGATGCCTTGACGGTTTTGCTCGATGTAGAGGGGGCGACCGCGTGGAGTTCGCCGGAGTTGGCGGCGCGTCTGGACGAATGGCAGACGCGCTCTTTGAAAGAAGTGGCTTTCGTCGTCGGAGGTCATCTCGGCGTCTCGACTGAAGTGCGAAAGCGTGCGGACGTGCGCTGGTCTCTGTCGCCTCTGACGTTGACGCACGAGATAGCGCGCGTCGTTTTAGTCGAGCAACTTTATCGCGCGTACACGATTCAACGCGGATTGCCGTATCAGAAGTGAGAAGGATTTTTTTGAGTCGTGATTTGAAGATAGGCAGCTTGCGCGTCTTAACAAATTGCCAGGCTGAAATTACAGAACAAGTCGGGTTTGAAGGGAGCAGATCACAACATGGATAAAAGAAAGACGAAGCCGTACCGCGACCGTCTCTTTGAGCGGCGCGAGACGTTGTTCAGGCAGGTCACAGAGGCCGAGCTATCGAGCCGCGAGCGCGATCTCGAAGCAACGCAAGACCCTGCGGACATGGCGGCCAACGCTTACACCAAAGAACTTTTAATTTCGATGTCGGCCAACGACCGCCGCCTGCTTGAATTAATAGACGAGGCTTTGAAGCGCGCCGATGCGGGCGAGTTCGGCGAGTGCGTCAACTGCGGCGAAGCGGTGCAGGAAAAACGTCTCGACGCCGTGCCGTGGGCGCGCTACTGTCTCAAGTGTCAGGATTTACAGGAGCGTGGCCTGTTGAATAACGACGAGGATTAAAGGCACTACATCGGAGCGGTAATTTTTTTATGGCCTCGCGGCTGGGAACATTCCCAACCGCGAGGCTTTTCGTTTATCCTGTGCGCGAATTGAAAAACTCGCGCGTGTGTTTCATCAAACGCGCTTTGAGATGCGAAAGAGCCTCACCATGAAATTGACGGACAACATCAATCAACTTTGCGACGCAACGCTCGCGCTTTTATTTCCGCAAGCCTGCGCGTCGTGCGGCGTCAAGAGCGTCGAGCGGCGCGACGATAATCCTGCGTGCGAGGCGTGCTGGGCACGGACGCGCATCTTCACAGGGGCGGAGACTTTTTGCTGGAAGTGTGGCGCACCCGCGCTCGGCGAGTTGCCGGACGAGAAGAAAGAAGGAGTGCGCTGCCGTCGTTGCGAGCCGGAGAGTTTTACGGTGGCGCGCGCGTGCGGCATTTACGAGGGCGCGTTGCGCGCATCCGTCCTTAACTTAAAGCGCGAGCCGCACGTTGGCGCACGCCTCGCGCGTTTACTGTTGGAGACACAACGGCGCGCGCCGCTCTCGACGGCGACGCGCATCGTGCCCGTGCCGCTTCATCCTGAGCGCGAACGCGAGCGCGGTTTTAATCAAGCCGCTCTGCTCGGAGGCGCGCTTTCATCTTTCACCAAACTGCCGCTCGATGTGTTGAGTCTCGTGCGCGTCACGCACACAGAGCAACACCGCGCGGGAATGGACGCACGCGCGCGACGCGAAACGGTTGAAGACGCTTTTCGCGTCGCGCGCCCGCGACTCGTCGAAGATGAACGCATCCTGCTCATAGACGACGTGTTCACGACCGGCGCGACCGTCTCGGCCTGCGCGAGCGTCCTGCGTGCGGCGGGCGCGGCTGAAGTGTTCGTCCTCACCGTCGCCAGAGCGTGAAGGAGTGGAAGCTGGAGGCTGGAGACCGGGGCTGGTTAAATGCAAAAGCGTGGCGAGTATCGAGCGACTTCTTCTAACCAGTCTCCACCCTCTAGCCTCTAGCCACTAGCCTCTGTATCATGCTTCGCATGAGAGAATTTTATCCGCCCATCGAACCTTATGAGACGGGGATGCTGCCCGTCTCGCCCGTGCATACGCTTTATTACGAGCAATGCGGCAACCCGTCGGGATTGCCCGTCGTCTTCCTGCACGGCGGCCCCGGCGGCGGTTGCGCGCCCGATTACCGTCGCTTCTTCGACCCGTCTGCGTATCGCATCATTCTCTTCGACCAGCGCGGCTCCGGGCAGAGTACGCCGCACGCCAATCTGGAAGACAACACGACGTGGCATCTCGTCGCAGACATCGAACAGTTGCGCGAACACTTGGGCATTGAGCGTTGGGTTGTCTTCGGTGGCTCGTGGGGCAGCACGCTCGCGCTCGCTTACGCGCAAACGCACGCGGACAAAGTTCGCGCGCTCATCCTGCGCGGCATCTTCCTGTGTCGCCCGAAAGAGATTCGCTGGTTCTATCAAGAAGGCGCGAGCGCGATCTTCCCGGACATCTGGGAGCAGTATCTGAAAGTTATCCCGGAAGCCGAGCGCGGCGACATGGTGAGCGCGTATCACAGACGCCTGACCGGCGACGACAAGGCCGCGCAGATCGAAGCGGCGCGCGCGTGGAGCGTCTGGGAGGGCAGCACGTCGAAACTCTTTTTCGACGCGGCGATGATTGATAAATTCGACGAGCCGGAGTTCGCGCTGGCCTTCGCGCGTATCGAATGCCATTACTTCATGCACAACGCTTTCTTTGAGACGGACAATTATCTCATCGAAAACGTCGGCAAGATTCGCCACATCCCCGCCGTCATCGTGCAGGGGCGTTACGACGTGGTGTGCCCTTTGATGAGCGCGTGGGAACTTCATCGAGCATGGCCGGAAGCGGAGTTGAATATCATCCCCGACGCCGGCCACTCTGCGACCGAACCCGGCATCATCAGCGCGCTCGTCGAGGCGACGGACAGATTCAAAAGCAGTGACGAGTGACAAGTGACGAGTGACAAGTGAAAGACAGCTTCTTGCTCGTCACTCGCCACTCGTCACTTGTCACTTACTTTCGTCCTCGTTTAATATCGCGACAGCACTATGACTGGACGAGTTTTAGTCCTCAACGCCTCGTATGAGCCGATTAACGTGTGTACCGAACGGCGCGCGGTCGTGATGATTTTCAAGGGCATCGCGCGCGCCGAAGAGCACAACGGGCACATGCTGCATTCGGCGAAAGTGACGATTCACGCGCCTTCCGTGATCCGCCTGACGGACTACATTCACATTCCCTTCAAGAATCGCTCGCTCTCTCGCAAAAACATCCTCTTGCGCGACCACACGACGTGCCAGTATTGCGGCAGGCAACTGCCGGCTTCGGAATTAACGCTCGACCATGTCTTCCCGCGCTCGCGTGGTGGCGAGTCAACGTGGGATAATCTCGTGGCGTGCTGCAAACGCTGTAATCATCGCAAGGGCAGCCGGACGCCCGAAGAAGCGCACATGCATCTCGTCCGACGCCCGCGCGGATTTTCGTTGCACGTCAATCGCCAGATCATGCGCTATCTGGGACGCGCCGATGAGACTTGGCGCAAGTATCTTTTTTATGAATCGGATGGAGTGCAGCAGTAAAGAATTGCACCCGCTTCATCCTTCAACGAAGCGGCGAGCGGAGGATTTTTTGTGATGACTGAAACTTTTATCATCGGATTCGTTCCGGCAGGCTCTGAGTGGATCATCGTGCTGCTGGTTGTTCTACTTTTGTTCGGGGGCAGCAAATTGCCGCAGTTGGCGAAGGCTCTCGGACAGAGCAAGCGCGCCTTTCGCGAAGGTCAGGACGAGGCGGAGGAAGAAGCGCAACGTGAGAAATTGCGTCAGGTGGAAGGCTCTCCCGCGAGTCGCGCATCGTTGGGCGCGATTGACGATGTGACCTTGTTTGAAGAGGCACGCCGACGCGCAGCCATGCAACCTTCGACGGACAAGAAATAAGGCAAAAGTAAAAAGGTAAAAGGCAAAAGTGAAGACGAAGGGCAGCCGCCTTGCTGTCTTCTTCCTTTTGCCTTTTACCTTTTTACTTTTGCCTTACACCGCTTTTGCCTTACACCGCTTTTCGTCCGACGATGATGGTGGCCTTAATCGAGAGCGTGAAATCAGCGCCGGTTCGTTCTTCATCAATGATGCGCTCGATTTCGTGGAGCACTTCGGCGCGTGCGTCCGCATCGGTGAGCGTGTCCAGCCAGTTGTCGAGCAGAAAATCATTGACGAGCGGCGCGCTCACGAAGGCATCACCGGAAGCGAAGTGGAATTCCTCGACGCTCGTCCACGTCTCCACTTCATCGAGTCCCTCACGCGCGGCCAATGCTTCAACATCCGAGACCGTCGAGAGTTCATTAATAAGCATCTCGACGATGCCCGCCTCCTCAAAGCGCCCCGTGTTGGCGAGCGCTTCCCAGTAGATCGAGAAAAACTCTCCGTAGCTCGAAGCCGTGACGAGGCACGCCGCGACACTCGCGCCCGGCGCGGCGACGCGCGCCATCTCTGACAGCATTTCCGGCAGACGCTCCGGCGCGATTAACGAAGCGTCTGCGATCACTAAATTGTACTCTTCATCTTCGAGCAACAAGGCTTCCACCTGCGCGTGGTGAAATTCTACATCCGACTCTTTGAGCGCGAGAGCTTTGGCGCGCGACAACTCTAGACGCTCCTCACTCTCGTCAATACAGATGAATGTCACATCCCCGCCGGCGCGTTCCTTGAGCGCGAGCGCGTGCCCGCCCGTGCCCGACGCGACGTACAGCGCGCGTCCCTTCTTCGGCAGCTTGACGTGCTCGTCCAGTAACTCCGCGAACCTCAAGCCCCAATCAGGAGCGATGTAAAGGTCGTAGAGAAACGCGAGTTCCTTGTCTGTCTTCCGTATGCTCATAACTGCAAAATGATGAATGATGAGTGATGAATGATGAATGAAAGACAAGAGCATGTTCTTCATTCATCATTCATCACTCATCATTCATCACTCATCACTTTCTTTCACTTCCTCCCAGTAAATTTTGCCCTGCAAGCGTTCTGGCAGGCACTGCATCTCTTCGCGCGCATTGGCGTCGCTGTGGACGTAGCGATAATTCTTGCCGTAGCCCGCGCGCTTCATCAATGGCGTGACGGCGTTTCGTAAATGCAGCGGGACGGGTTCGCGCGCGGTCTCGGCGGCGTCTTCAAGAGCGGCATGGTAAGCGCGCTTGATGGAGTTGGACTTCGGCGCGTGCGCCAGATAGACGGTCGCCTGCGAGAGCGGATAGAGAGCTTCGGGCAGCCCGATAAGTTGCGTAATCTGCGCGGCGGCGGCGGCCTGCACGATGGCCTGCGGGTCGGCCAGCCCGATGTCTTCGGAGGCGAGGATGCAGAGGCGGCGCGCGATGAAGATGGGGTCAGCGCCGCCTTCGATGAGCCGCGCCAGCCAGTAGAGCGCGGCGTTGACATCCGAGTTGCGGAGCGACTTGATGAGCGCAGAGGCGAGATTGTAATGCTCCTCGCCGCCCTTGTCGTAAGCGTAACGCGCGCGTCCCAAAGCCTCGATGACCGTCTCCGTTGTCACCAGCCGCGCGCCCGTCACATCGTCCGGCGCGGTTGACTCGACCGCCGCTTCGAGCGCGGACAGAGCCACGCGCGCGTCGCCGCCCGAAGCATGAGCGATGCGCGCGACGAGTTCTGCGGATGCTTCTGGATGAAGGTCTGCGAGGCCGCGCTCCTCGTCCGCGAGCGCGCGTTGAAGGAGCGTCGCCACGTCCTCTTCCGTGAGCGGTTCGAGCGTAAGGACGCGGCTGCGCGAGAGCAATGCGCCGATCACTTCAAACGAAGGATTCTCCGTCGTCGCGCCGATGAGCGTCACCGTGCCGTCTTCGACCGCCGGCAGCAGCGCATCCTGCTGCGCCTTGTTGAAGCGATGAATTTCATCTATGAAGAGGATCGTGCGCTCGCCCCTCTGTTTGTGCGTGCGGGCTTCGGCGATGGCCGCGCGCAAGTCTTTGACGCCGGAGAACACCGCCGAGAGAGCGACGAAACGCGCGCCGCCTCTGTGTGCGAGCAGGCGCGCGAGCGTCGTCTTGCCCGTGCCGGGCGTGCCCCACAAAATGAGCGACGGCAGACTCCCTTCGCCTTCGATGAGACGGCGCAGCACGCGCCCCTCGCCGATTAAATGTCCCTGCCCGACGAACTCGTCGAGACTGCGCGGGCGCATCCGCTCGGCCAGCGGCGCGCTCTCGTCCGGCGGCGGCATCTCCTCTTCCGGCTCGGCGAAGAGTCTCTGTTCGGTGTGACGTGACATTGATAAAAATTCCGCGACTCAAAAATGTTCGACGCGCGTCGCGCTTGTCTGCGAAGCCGCGCGCCGCGCATCATCAATATGAAAGGAAACGACAAAAGCTTAACATAATTTCGTTGGAAGTCGGGAAAGGCTCAGACAACTTTTGCTGAGATAAGAATCTCGCGCGGCGCTTCTTTATCTTGCATGGAACGAGACCGCACATCGTTTCGTATATCGAGACAGTTCAGAGCCGTGCGCGCAAAGTTCGGAAGAAAAATCAATTCGGCGTGCGGCTTAATGAGAGAGGTGAAATTATGAAGGATGTGAATAATATGTTGCGGATCGTCGGCATCATCGCGCTCGGTATTTTCGCGCTCGTCGTGGTCGTCCCGCTGGTCTTAACCGCTGCGGGAATCGTCGTCGGCACGGTTATCGGGCTGGCTGTCCTGCTCATCAAGGTGGCCGTCACGCTCGCGGTGGTTTACCTGTTGCTCGTCGGCGTGCGCGCCTTTTTGAAGTAATATGGTTTTCCCGTGTCAGGGATGTGAGCGACATGTCGCTCACATCCCTGACGGAAAAAGAAAGGCCCCGGCAGATTTGCATTCTGCCGGGGCTTTAATCGTCTTGAGGTTCGTAGCGACTACTGGCCGAAGCGTTGGCGATATTCGGTGGAGTTGATAAAGGCCTTCACCATCTGGGCATTGACGTAGTTGCCGTTGAACTGGTTCAACTTCGTCAGCCAGAAATCGTAGCCGGTGTAGTCAGCGTCCTGAGGATCGTTCGGGTTGCGTCGCAAATAACCGAGGTACTGTATCAGCACAAAGGCGCGATTGAACTCGGCGCTCACCAGATCGGAATCTTCCGACATCGCTCGCAAAACCTGCGCGCGTGTCTTCACAGAACTCGTGAGATCGCTCACTAGTTGATTGCGCTCCACAGTGGAGAGAGGATTGCCGGCATTAAAGTTGAGCTTATCTACAAACTGCGCCGCTGTCATTGATGACGGGAAGGCGTTCGTGAAGCGTGAGCGCTGGACGAAGTCTGCGGTAAGCGCCTGCTTGTTGTTTTCCAACGCTGTCTCCCAGCCTGCCTGTCCCACTACAACGCCCTGCCCGATTTCCTGCGTGTCGGGGAGAAATTCGAGGAGGCGAACGACCGGCACTGAAACCTGATGCACGCCGCCGAGAGTTGAAGTGCCAGTTGCGTCACCATAAGCCGTCTTATAGATGCGCTCGACCAGATAACCGGTCTGCTGAAATTCAATCGAGAGGTAGAACGCGGCGGAGACGTTGACGCGGTTGTCGTCAAGGCACTGCTGGTCAGCGCCGCAGGCTGTTAGCGGGTTAGTCCAGAAAGCGAAACCACTCGCATCCGGCTCGCGGTTGAGGAAGTCGAGATAGTGCAGGCGCACGAAGAAGCCAGCGGTGTCGCTTGGATTAGAGCCATTTGCGAGATCATTGTCGGTGATGGCTACGATGGCGGTTGATTGCGCGCCCAGAGAAGCGCCGGACGAGTCGCTGAGACTGACGTTGAAAGTCTCAGCGCCTTCAAGGTACGTGTCGTCAATGATGAAGATCGAGATGGTCTTGGAAGTTTCTCCGGCAGCGAACCGAATCGTGCTGATCCTGATCTCGTAGTCGCAACGCGAAGAAGCGATGCCGGTGACGACGTTGCAATTCTGCGCGCCCGCCGTATCACTGGTACTAAACCGGACGCTCGCCGCGCCGCTCGTGTTACCGGAGCGAGTGACCGTGAGGTTGACCTGCAGGTCGCCCTCGCCCACCGGATAAGACAAGGCGCTGAATTGAATCGTATCGGGCGTCGGCGTTGGCACGGGTGTCGGCGTGGGTGTCGGGACAGGCGTGGGCGTCGGTGTGGGTACTGGTGTCGGGGTCGGTGTTGGAGTAGGCGTGGGGGTTGGCGTCGGGACTGGTGTCGGCGTCGGTGTCGGGGCTGCGGCTGTGTCGGTGATTGTACCGAGTCCTTGATTGTCAGGAATCCGCGTTCCTCCCTGTGCGTTCGTCAGATTAACGGTGAAGGTCTCAGGGCTTTCTGTAATCGTATCGCCGAGTACGGTGACCGTCACCGTCTTGGTCGTTTCACCCGGCGCAAAGACAAGCGTCCCGGCAGCAGTTAGGTAATCGGAGCCTGCCAATGCCGTGCCGTCAGCCGTTGCGAAGTCAACAGAAACATTGATGATGCTGGCGCGCGAAAGGCTGACCGTGAAGACTGCCGGTGTCGAGCCGCTCGCAGGCTCCGCAATCGTCACATCGTTGATTGTAAATTCAGGCAATCCCTCACTTTCAAATGAGCCGATGTCGGGTTGCGCGCCGCCTACCGAGTCGCCGTCGCGGGGTCGCGAGACGCCGCGCTGATCGGTCGAGAGTGGGGTGGCACCGGCGTCAATCGCCGGACTGCCGGCCAGCAGCGCCCGTGTCCATGTGGGGCCGCCGTTGTCCTGCAATGGGCCGAGCTGGGGATTGATCGGGTTTGCGGTCGAGCCGAGTTGATTAGTGGTCGGGCCGAAGGCTGTGCTGCCGTCGGCATTGCCGATCAGATTGCTGTTGCCGGTAAAAGGTGCGCCTCGGCTTCCGCGACCGAGCAGGTCGGGGCCATCATTGCCCGCGTTGAGAGCAATGAGAGAGTTGTTCAAGGTGGCAGTGAAATTGTTGTAGATGCCGCCGCCGCCATTAGGCGCTGTGTTACTGCTGATGGTGCAACTGCTGACATTAAGTGTGGCGCTGTTAAAGATGCCGCCTCCGAGATCGCCGGCAGTGTTTTCGTTGACGGTGATGTTCGTGGCGTTAACTGTTCCGCTAACACCGTTGTAGATGCCGCCGCCTTCGCTAACCGTGGAAGTGTTCCCGCTCACTGTACTGTTGGAAATGTTCACCGTTCCGCTGACACCGCTATAGATGCCGCCGCCGTTGCCGTTCGTGGCGGTGTTGTTGCTAATCGTGCTGTCAATAACATGCAGCGTGCCGCTGTTGTTCACCCAGATGCCGCCGCCGCCGTTGGTTGCGGTATTGTTGCTGACGACGCAGTTAGTGAGAAACATCACTGCGCTGTCGCCCATATAAATGCCGCCGCCTAAACCGCCGTTACTACCGCCCTGAGTGATGGTCAAATTGGTAGATGTTGACGACTGCGCTGTTGACGAGGGTAAAGATGCGGAAGCCGCCGTTGCCCTTCACCGTCAGGCCTCTGCCATTTCTGTTGTCTATCGTCAAAGGCGCCAAAGGAAGGTCGGGCAACTGATTGACGAGAGAGATTGTGAATCGGTCGGTCGTACCGTTGTATCCGGGATCGGTCAGAGGAATGTTGAAGTTGATAGTGTTCGCGGCGGCGTTGCTGGTGGCGTCTATAATCGCCTGCCTGAGACTTCCCGCACCGGCATCAGCCGTTGTTGAAACATTGAGAGTGGCAGCCTGAACGCTTTGCGAAGCGAAGACGAGCAAGCTAAATAGTATCGTCGCAAAGGCAACGCTGGACATTCGAAGAACTGACTGCATAGATGTTTCTCCTGGGGTTATAGCGAAAAGCTTACGAGGCGCTTTTCAGCTTTGGATAGTGGATGAGCCGACACGTTGCCAGTCAGAAGGGTTTGCACGGCGATCTTCTGGTCAAAGGCAAAAATGGGCTAAAAGAGATACTAACGAGTCTCATTTCTCATTGGCCGGGCGTTTTTTTCCTCTTGAGTTGTCTTGCAGAAAGTCAAGAGCAGGCACAAGCGGGAGGTGAAGTCCTTTGTCGAAAGATGATTTCTAAAGCATCAATTTGATGGCTGAGCGCCCCTATGTCTGCGCGCTAACGTTGAGACGGGGCGATCAGGTGAAAGGGTAGAACTGCCCAGACGTAGAATGGCATCTACGCTTTCATTCATGAGTCATAGCGAAAGTCATGCCATAGCAGGAGCGATAGGCACTCACTCTCCCCGACAACGAATCAGCCAACAGCGCCCCCTTTCTTTCGGCACGCTTTCCGGCAACTGACGGTAAAGCATCAGGATGTGCCGAAACTCTGACACACTTGCCTGAGATAACAGCGAACGTCCGCGCCTCACTCCGCTCAGGAGCGAAAATTAAATGCGGGGCTGTCCTGCCTTACGCGCTCATTGCTTCTTACCCTTAGCGCATCTTGTTCGCGCGTGGCGGCGTTGAAGATATGAAATTATGAAGGATAGAAAATATGTTGCGGATCGTCGGCTATCACCGCGTAGAGAACTTTCGCGCCGGTCGTCATCGTCCTGCTCGGCTTAACTGTCGTCGCGATAAAATATTTGCAATTGTTGGCGTGATGAGATAGTTTGCCGTTCTCTCAAGGCGGGTTCAAGGCAAGCTCTGATCAACCCTTCACGACAAAGGACGAACAACACCATGAAATTCGACCGCAAAAAATTCTTCGACGAGTACAAGTCTCGCTTCAACGAGAAACTCACACAGAGTCAGGTTGAAGGCATCGAACAGTTGCTCGGCTTCATCGAGAACGACCCGGCCATGACTGACGTGCGCTGGATCGCCTACATGATGGCGACCATCAAGCATGAGTGCGCGGAACGTTGGCATCCGATTGAGGAGTTCGCCAGCGGGAAGGCGTACGAAGGCCGCCGCGACCTCGGCAACACGGTGAAGGGCGACGGGATGAGGTACAAGGGGCGCGGCTACGTGCAGATCACCGGGCGCGCCAATTACCGTAAGTTCTCGCAGCGTCTGAGCGTTGACCTCGTGACGACGCCACTGCTTTCGCTCGACCCCGGCATCAGTTACAAGATCGCCAGTCTCGGCATGAGGCAGGGTTTATTCACGGGCAAAGCGTTGCTGGATTACATTAACGAGTCGGCCTCCGATTACAGGAACGCGCGGCGCATCATCAACGGTCTCGACAAGGCCGACAAAATCAAGGGGCACGCAGATAAACTTGAACTGGCCTTGCGCGCCAGCCAAACCTCCTGAGCCAATTGACGGGCAAAATAGTTTAAGAAGTTGCGTGAGGCAGGCCGGTTCTCACACGTTGAAACGAAAGTTGACCACGTCGCCGTCCTGCATCACGTACTCTTTGCCTTCCACGCGCAGAGCGCCCTGCTCGCGTGCCGCCGCATTGGAACCGGCGCGCAGCAATTCGGCATAGTTAATCACTTCGGCGCGGATGAAACCGCGTTCGATGTCGGAGTGGATGACGCCCGCGGCCTGTGGCGCGCGTGTGCCCTGCGGAATCGTCCACGCGCGCACCTCTTTTTCTCCCGCCGTCAAAAACGACATCAGACCGAGCAGGCGATACGCGCTCTTGATGAGTTCATCCACGCCGCTCCCCTGCACGCCGAGCGATTGCAGATAGCCGCCGCGATCTTCGGGCGAGAGCGCGACAAGTTCGGCTTCGAGTTGCGCGCAGATCACAACGCACTCCGCACCTTCCTCCGACGCGATTTCACGCACGACGGCGACGTGCGCGTTGGCCTGCGGGTCACCGAGCGTCGCCTCGTCCACGTTGGCGGCGTAGATGGTCGGCTTCGTCGTCAACAGGAAGAGACTGCGCGCGACGAGTCGCTCGGCGTCGTCGAGGGCGACGGTGCGCGCGGGTTTGCCGTCTGCGAGCGCGACGAGCAATTTATCTATCACTTCGATTTCGGCGCGTGCGATTTTGTCGCCGCTCTTGGCCGTCTTCTGCGCGCGTTCGCGACGCCTTTCGACGGTCGCGAGGTCTGAGAGCGCGAGTTCGATTTGAATCGTTTCGATGTCGCGGCGCGGGTCAACCGAGCCTTCGACGTGAATGATATTTTCATCCTCGAAGCAGCGCACGACTTGAATGACGGCGTCCGTCTCGCGGATGTTGGCGAGAAACTGGTTGCCGAGTCCCTCGCCTTTGGACGCGCCGCGCACGAGGCCGGCGATGTCTAAGAATTCGACGGTGGCGGGCACGATTGTCTGCGTCTTGACGAGTTTCGCCAGCGGCTCAAGCCGCTCATCGGGCACGGCGACGACGCCGACGTTCGGCTCAATCGTGGCGAACGGATAGTTGGCGGCGAGCGCGGACGATTGCGCCGTGAGCGCGTTAAAAAGAGTGGACTTGCCGACGTTCGGCAGACCGACGATACCTGCACGGAGCATGAATCAAACCTCGAAAAAGATGTTAGTTGCTGGATGTTGGATGTTAGTGTTTCGCTGAACTGACATCTAAGCATTCCGCGTTCGCACTTGTCCAGCAGGCGCGTCTTTCTGGCACAGACGCTTTGCCAACGCGGGATGCTGTGCGCGTATAATCGCGACGCCGACGCCCGGCACGATTTTCAACGCGCGCTGAGTTCGGATGTTTGACACGAGCGACGCTCGTTTGCAACGCACACGTTTTCATCAAGCACGTTTTCATACTATGCCCTTCGCTTTCTTGCTCGCGCTCGTCGCCATAACGAGTGCGACACTGCTGACTTATCTCTATGACCCGGACGCGCTTTTTCTGTCGCGCCTGTGTGCAGGCGCATGTACGGGCTTCGCCGCGCTCGGACTCGTCGGGTTCGTCATCGCATCGCTGATCGGACTGACGCCCGTCTCGCTCGCGCTCACGGGTTTGCTCGTCGCCGCGCCGCTCGTTTTGCTCGCGCGCCGCGAATGGCGCGAGCGTATCAACGTTGACATCGTTGAGAGTGCGCGTGTCGTGCGTGCCGCGCTCACACGTCCGGGCAGAGGCGGCGCGACGGGCGCTCTAATTTTTTACCTGCTCGTTGCATTATTATTCTGGTTCACCTTCGACCGCGCGATGTATCAAAATCCGGGAGGCGTTTTCACGGGCGTTGACAACAACATCGGCGACCTCCCCTTTCACCTGTCCATCATCACGGGCTTCGCGCACGGCGCAAATTTTCCGCCGCAGCACACGGAGTTTGCGGGCGTGCGACTGACCTATCCGTTCATCATTGATTTCGTGGCGGCGATGTTCGTGCGCGCGGGCGCATCCTTGCAGGGCGCGCTCTTCTGGCAGAACTTCGTGCTCGCGCTCTCGCTGACAGGGCTGCTTCATCGCTGGGCGTTGAAGTTGACGGGCGACACAACCGCAGCGTTGATAACTCCCGCGCTCGTCCTCTTGAGCGGCGGCTTCGGCTGGACGGAACTCTTCGCCGACACGAGCCGGAGCGGGCACGGCGTCTTCGAGTTGCTCACGGCCTTGCCGCATGATTACACGATCATGGGGCACATCGGGTATCGCTGGGGCAATGCCATGACGACGTTGCTCATACCACAGCGCGGCCTGCTGCTCGGCATTCCGCTCGCGCTCGTCGTGTGGACGCTTTGGTGGCAGTCGCTTGAGATGGCGGAAAGCAAAAGCAAAAGTAAAAAGGCAAAAGGCAAAAGTGAAGATGAAGGGAAGCTGTCTGAAGTAAAGAAGCGGAAAGAGAGGGCAGGCAAGAAGCGAAAGCAGGCCAGCGAAGGAGCGAGCGCGTCTGTTAAGTTGAAGACGAACGAGCCGTTGATTAACAGGCCGACGCCGTTGATGTCTGATTCGTCTTTTACCTTTTACCTTTTGCCCTTTGCCTTTCCTCAAATGTTTGCGGCTGGAATCATCGCCGGCATGTTGCCGCTCGTCCACGCGCATAGTTTCGTCGTGATGATGACGATGGGCGGATGCCTGTCGCTGCTCTTTGCGGATTGGCGTGGAACAGTCGGCGATGCTTCGTCGAGCGAAGGCTTCGCGTGGATGAAGTTGTTCGAGAGTTTTCGTCCGTGGCTCGTCTTCTTCATCGCCGCGCTCGTCATCGCTGTGCCGCAGATGCTGTGGGCGACGCATAGCAGCGCGGTGCGCGCGTCGCAGTTTTTCGGTTGGGAGTTCGGTTGGAATCACGGCACGTCGAACGTCTTCTGGTTCTGGCTGAAGAACACGGGGCTGTTCATCCCTCTGCTCGTCGCGGCCTTGCTGTGGCGTGGAAGCGGGCGCGTCGTGCCGCAGCGTCTGCTCTATTTTTACTTGCCGTTCGCGCTCTGCTTCATCGTGCCGAATCTCGTCAAAATGTCGCCGTGGGTGTGGGATAACATCAAGGTGATTTTTTACTGGTGGATCGCATCCGCGCCGCTCGTCGCGCTTCTTCTCGCGCGTCTGTGGCGGAGCGGTGCGGCGTGGCGCGCGGCGTCTGTGGCGATGTTGATAGTGTTGACACTATCGGGCGCGCTCGACGTGTGGCGCGTCGCATCGAGCGCGTCGGAGCGTCGAGTGTTTGAGGCGGACGGCGTCGCGCTGTCGGAAATCATCAAGCGCGAGACCGCGCCGCGCTCACTGATTCTGCACGCGCCGACTTATAATGACCCGTCCTATTTATCTGGCCGCCGCACGTTTCTCGGTTACGCCGGGCATCTCTGGTCGCACGGGATTGACGACACGGAGCGCGTGGCGGAACTCAAACGCATTTACACGGGCGCGCCGGATGCGTCGAGCTTGCTCAAGCGCGAAGGCATCGAGTATGTCGTCGTCGGGCCGCTTGAGCGCGACGAGTTGGCGAAGACCGGACAGCAGATCAACGAAGCGTTCTTCAAAAATTATACAAAGGTTGGAGAAGCAGGTGCCTACCGCCTCTACAAAACAACAACGACGCCGTAAAAGCGCGCCAGCGAATGCGGGTATGAAGACGACACACGGACGGACATCCTCCGCGCGAAATCGTGCGACGAATGAACTGCCCATCGCGCCGCCGGAGTTGACGGACAGAGCGTGGCTCATCGCGTGCGTGGCAGTCATGCTCGTCGCCGCGCTGTTGCGTCTCTACGCGCCGGAGTTGAATCCTCTGCATCACGATGAGGGCGTCAACGGATTTTTTCTGACGAGCTTGCTCCGACAGGGCGTCTATCATTACGACCCCGCGAACTATCATGGCCCTTCGCTCTATTACATCACGCTCCCGTTCGTCGCCGTCTTCGGTTTGAAGACGTTCGTGATACGGCTCGTGCCGATTCTCTTCGGCCTGGGGACGGTGTGGCTGACGCTGTGCCTGCGTCGCTACATCGGCACAATCGGCGCGCTCGTCGCGGCGACGCTCATCGCGGTCTCGCCGGGCGCGGTCTATAACTCGCGCTACTTCATACATGAATCGCTGTTCGTCTTCTTCACGCTCGGCATCGTCGTCGCCGCGCTCTGGTTTTACGAGACCGGCAAGGAGCGTTACCTGCTGCTCGCCGCCGCATCCGCCGGGCTGCTTTTTGCGACGAAGGAGACGCACTTCGTCACGGCAGGCGTGCTGATGCTGGCGACGTTGGTGGCGTGGACTTATGTGCGGCTCATGGAGGGGAGTGGTGGTGGCGGCTTGAGCAGGCGCGGTCTCTTCGCGCCGTTTGGCGGCACGGGAGAGCAGACGGCATTGCTTTTACTGTCGGGACTCACGCTCTTCGCGGTGATCAACGTCCTCTTATACTCATCGTTCTTCACGAACAGCAAAGGCATCACGGATGCTTTCTTGGCGTTAGTGAAATGGAGAGATACGGGCACGAGTGATTTTCACAGCAAGCCGTTCGAGACATACGCCATCTGGTTGAAGCAGGAAGAAGCGCCGATTATTTTGCTGGCTGTCGTTGGCGCAACCGTCGCGCTGTTTGAAAAATTTAAGAACCGCTTCGCCGTCTTCGCCGGTGCTTGGGCGTTCGGGATGTTCCTTGCCTACTCGCTGATTCCATACAAGACGCCGTGGCTGATGTTGAACTTCACCATCCCGATGGCGATCATCGCGGGCTACGGCGTGCAGGTCTTGAGCGTGTGGTCGCGGCGGCGGATGAGAAGCTCTCTGCCTGCGCTTGCCCTTGCCGCGCTCGCCGTCGCGGTCTGCGCGTATCAGGCAGTGATACTCAATTTTGTCGAATACGATAACGACCAATATCCTTACGTCTATTCACACACGAAGCGCGGAATGCTCAATCTCGTGAGCGAGATTGAACGCCTCTCGGCGCGCACGGGCAAGGGGAAGGAGACCGCCATCAGTCTCTCGACGCCGGAATACTGGCCGCTGCCGTGGTACTTCCGCGACTGGCACGGCGTCGCCTTCGACTCCGGCGTCAGGGCATCCTACGATGCGACGCAGACGCCCATCGTCGTCGGCAGGGAACAGGAGATTGAGAAACTGCGTGCCGTGCTCGGCGCGAATTACGCGCAGGACGGCGGACTGTATCCGCTACGTCCCGGCGTCGAACTCGTCCTCTTCGTGCGGCGCGACCTCATCGGGCAGTGATGCCCCGTTTTGTAAATAATCAGTACCGCGAGCGGTAGCGAGCGGGTTTCGCTTGGTAAGCAGACCCGCTCGCTACCGCTCGCGGTACTGACGGAGTTCACACCCAAGTGCAACCCGCTATAAAACGACAGCGTCAGCCGCAGGGCTGCAAAAATTGCGTTTACGTTGCGAAGATAATGCATCTGGCAATTCAAGTTTTTCTCAACCACTTGAAATTAGAGTAAGCATCGTTCAATCATGCCAGTCAGATACAGGGATTAAACGACGATTTGCGAAACGTGTGTTTCGCCAGTTGGTCATGAGTTTAAGCATGAATAAAAAAATACTTGTCCTCTGCTGTGTTCTCTTCGTGTTGGCTTTCAGCGCGCCGCATGTTTCGGGGAAAACGCGCGGCGATGTGCTCGGCATCAGTCCCGGCATGAGCCGCGATGCCGTGCATGGCCGCGTGCAAAAGATGGGAAAGCTGGAGCGAGAGGAACACGGGCGGCAGGAAGTGTGGTCGTTGAAAGACGACGCGCGCTTCGCTTCTCTCCTCATCGGCTATGACGGGGATTATCGTGTGCGTTATGTTACCGCGCTCGCGCGCGACGCTGGGCGACGGATGCGCTACACCGAAATAGGCGAACTAAAGGAAGCGCACGCCGAGAAGACCGCCGGCTTTTCAAGATATACGTGGGAGGTCAAGCCGGGGCGAGAGAAGCCCGGTTACTATCTGATCGCGCAGGGGCGTGACCCGCAGTATCTGACTTCTCTCTCGGTCAAGCGTTCCGGTCAGGCCGTCGAAGACGATGACGACGAAGATGCTCCAAGGCATTCGCCTGCGCCGTCCAAACACGAACGTTCGGAGCGTCCGCCGCTTTGACAACTGGAAAACGCGAATGTTAATTTTAACGCGCCATAAACCCGACCAATTTAACAGTTCGTTGCAGACGGCTCTCCCCGTCCCGTCTGCTTCCCGACACGAGCTGCGTCTGAATACGAAACTTTTCACGTTTGTTGAATCAGAGAAACTCCGGTTGATTTTTAACGGAGCATTCCGCTGTCAAGCGGAGATGTCTGTGAGTTGCCCGACAACCCTCGATGTGTGTTGGCCGGGCATCACCGCAGTCGCTGTTGATGAGTGTCACTCATCAACGGGCAATTTCTTTATGCGACTCCTCGTTGCGCCCCGCAGAGACATTACTCCGCGTGGACGTTGTAGCTCTTGACCCTGCCGGGCGGATGCGTCCGGCGCCCACATGTCCAGAAAAGGGAAGTAAGATAAATGAAAAACTCAAGATACGTGCTTATCAGGTCGAAGGTGAATCGGCGCGCGGCGCTCGTCTCCTTCGTGGCGCTCGGCCTTCTCGTCTATTCCATCATATCTTTCAGGGCAAACGCTTCGAGTCCATCGTCAGGCACGCTCAACCCGACGCTCGGCGCGACGCAGACGTGGGCGGGAACCGCGACGGGCGGGTCGTCGCAGGATGAATCAACTTGTATCGAAGGCGTCAACTGCGACACCTACACGCTCACGCTCTCCGGCAACCCGTCGGATTGGGCAGGCAAAAACGTTTCCATCAAACTCAACATCAACCTTCCCACGAGCGATTATGATCTCGTCGTTCACAAGGGCGCGTGCGGGCGCGCGGCGGGCGCGGTCGGTGCGTGTACGGGCGCGGCGGTCGGCAATTCCGGCAACGGGCCGGGGACAGCCGAAGAAGCGATTATCAGCCCTGTGGATACCGGCACGGGTCTTTATTCGGTGCGCGCGATTTATTTCGCCGCGACGACCGGCGACCAGTACAACGGCAGCGCAACCGTCGTCCCCGGCGATTCAACCGCGCCGACTCCGACGCCGACGCCCGCGGCGACTCCGCCTTCATGCAGCGTGCCGGGCACGGAAGTGACGACAGACCCGACGGGCGACGCGAGCGGAGCGGGAGCCGCGAATGCACAACTCGACATCACGAAGCTTTCCATCTTCGAGGCGGCGGGGGCTGACAACAAACTTTCATTCGTCATCACTGTCGCGGACTTGTCCAGCGTGCCTCCCAACGGAGCATGGCGCGTGCGTTTCAAGACGCCGGACAGCAAAGAGTTTTACGTCGCGGCGCAGTCGGACGTGACTTCGACCGTCACCTACGAGTACGGCGACTTTAGCGGAACCGGCGGCGGCATCACTAAAAAAGGCGACGCCGACGGCTCCGTGGATACGGCGAACAAGCGTTTCATCATCACCGTTCCGTACACAGCCTTCGGCAGCATCGCGGTCGGGCAGAATCTCACGGCCATGTACGCGCAGACGCAGTTTCTCGTCGGCGGTCTCGGCACAGGCGTCTATACGCAGGCCGACCGCGCCCCCGACGCCGCTGCTTCCGATAAAATTTACTCGCTGCGCGGCAACGCCGCCTGCACGGTCGTGACGGGAACGCCGACGCCGACACCGACGCCCTTCGTCGAGCCGACGCCGACCGTCGGCGGGCCGCGCTACGTGAACTATCAATCGCCGCAGGGTCTCGGCGACAGCGCGGGCGAGCCGTCAATCGGCACGAACTGGGCGACGGGCAAGGCGCTCTTTATCGCCAGTCTCGAAGTTTTGCGCGTCTCGTTCAACGATTGTTTCTCGCCTTCGCAGGCGACGTGGGAATTGACCAACCAGAACATCACAAACGTCAACACGCTCGATCCGATTCTCTACACAGACAACAGCACGGGTAACGGCCTGCAACGCACCAACCGCACCTTCGTTTCGCAACTCGCGGCGGCTGACGGTTCGAGCCTCTTTGAATTCTCGGACGACGACGGGCAGAGTTACACGCCCGGCGCGAAAGGCGGCGGCATCGGTTCGGGCGCAGACCACCAGAGCGTCGGCAGCGGCCCGTATGCGAAGAATGCCGACGGCTCTTATAAAGGCGCGACGACGGGGCCGCTCACGAGCTATCCGAACGCCGTCTATTACGCTTCGCAGAATATCGGTTACGCCAACCTCGCGCGCAGCGACGACGGCAGTCTCAACTTCGGCGTCGCCATTCCGATGTATGACCTGACGCAGTGCGGCGGCATCCACGGCCACATCAAAGTCGCGCCCGACGGCACGGTTTACGTGCCGAACAAATCATGCGGCGGCAATCAGGCCGTGATCGTCTCCGAAGATAACGGCACGACCTTCTCCGTCCGCAAAGTGCCGCTCAGTAAACCGGGCGACAGCGATCCTTCGGTCGGCGTCGGAGCGAACGGAACAATTTATTTCGGTTACTCGAACGTTGACGGACGCCCGCGCATCGCCGTCTCGCGTGACAAGGGCGTGACGTGGACTGACGATCAAAACGTCGGCGCTACTTTCAACATCAAGAGTACGGTCTTCCCGCAGGTGGTCGCCGGAGACGATGACCGCGCCGCATTCTTCTTCCTCGGCACTAACATGCCGGAAGGCAGAGACGGCGACACGGCGGGCGATACCGACACGACCAAAGCCTTCAATGGAACCTGGTACGGTTACATCGCGACGACTTACGATGGAGGCAAAACTTATGTCACCACGAACGCGACGCCGAAAGACCCCGTCCAGCGCGGCGTCGTCTGCACCATCGGCACGACGTGTCCTTCGGGCACGCGCAACCTGCTCGATTTCAACGACGTGACGATGGACGAGAAAGGCCGCGTCCTCGCCGCCTACGCCGACGGCTGTATCACCAATGAATGTATTCAGGGCAAAGACAAAAACAACGATGGCCTGAACAGCACACGTTTCGATAACGACGGCACAGACAAAGCGACCATCATTCGTCAGACGGGCGGCAAGACGTTGCGCGCGCAGTTCGACACGACCGGCGTCAGCGTCCCGCGTCAACCTTTGACGACCGCCGAGTACAATCCAGATACGGCCTCCGTCACAGTCAGGTGGCAGCAGCCCGACAGCGACGCGCCGATCACCGGGTACATCGTCTATCGCACGAGAGGCGGGCAGGAGTCTGCGATTGCCAACGTCGGCCCGAACGTCTTCAGTTATGTGGACACGACGGGCACGGCGACGGATCGTTACCGCGTCGCGGCGGTCAGTTCCGCCGGTCAGAGTCCGGCCACCTGCGGCACAGTCGCTCCGACGGTGCTTCAATCGCCCTGCACCGCGCCGGGACGCACCGTCATTCAAGACGATTTCGACTCGGCTCCCAACGTTCCGGCCTCGCCTGAGTTGGACATCAAAACTGTCTCCGTCGCTGAACCGATTCAGTCCGATAGCGTCAACCGTCTGGTCTTCACGATGAAGGTCGGGCAGTCAACGACCGGGCAAGCTCCGCCCAACAGCCAGTGGTTCATCATCTGGAGCCGTCAAATGCCGGAGCCGCAATTCGACCGCTACTACGTGGCGATGAAGTCCGACGCCACCGGCGCGGTCAGATACGAGTACGGCAAATTCGGCATCCCGCTCGCGACCACTGACCCGGACCCGAACGCCAACATGGCGATTAAACTCGGCGACGCCGACAGCGGCAGCTACAACGCGACGACGGGCGTCATCACCATCACGCTCGCGAACAGCAAAGCGGAAAACGTTCAGGCCGGCCAGTCTTTGAGCGCTATCAATGCCAGAACGTTTCTCAATCAACCCGAACAGGTGATGAAGTCGCAGCGCACCGCCGCCGACATCACCGGCGAAGGCAATTACACGCTCTCCGGCAGTTCAACGTGTCCGACGGGTGAGCCGAGTCCGACACCAACTCCGACGGCAACACCGACACCAACAGCAACGCCTACTCCGACACCAACGGCGACACCAACTCCAACTCCAACGGCGACACCAACGCCAACGCCAACACCAACACCTACGGCGACGCCAACACCGACGCCGACAGCAACGCCGACACCAACTCCGACGGCGACGCCGACGCCTACTCCGACAGCGACGCCGACACCGACACCGCCGCCGACCTCGACCTTCCAGTTCAGTTCGGCGAGTTATCCGGTGCAGGAAGACCAGACCTTCGTCACTATCACCGTCACGCGCGCCGGAGTCACCAGCACGCGCGCGACAGTTGATTACAACAGCAACGACGGCACGGCCAAACAAAAGGGCGATTTCACGCTCGCCACAGGCCAGTTGGTCTTTGAGGCCGGAGACACGCAGAAGACTTTCAACTTCCTCGTCAACGAAGACGCTTACGTTGAGGGAATCGAGCGCGCCACGCTTGTCTTAAGCAATCCGACCGGCGGCACGACGCTCGGCGTGACGAGTACGGCGGAGGTCGTCATCGCCGACGATGCGAGCGAAGGCACGTCGAATCCGATTGACGACTCGCGTATCTTCGCCAGCCAGCACTATCACGATTTCCTCTACCGCCAGAGCGATCAGTCGGGCGAGGATTTCTGGACGAACAGCATCGAGTCGTGCGGAGCCGGAAACGCGCAATGTCGTCAGGAGCGTCGCGTGGACATGTCAACCGCGTTCTTCCTCTCGATAGAATTTCAGCAGACCGGCTACTTCGTCATTCGCACGAACAAAGCCGCGTTCGGCAATGCGAAGAGCAATCCGCGTTATCTGCCCTACCTGCGCGACCAGCGCGAGATTGGCGACGGCGTCATCGTCGGGCAGGCGGGATACCAGCAGCAACTCGACACGAATAAGCAGAAGTACCTTGAAGACTTCGTCACACGCGCGGAGTTTGTCGCGCAGTTCCCGCAAGGCTCGACGGCGGCGAATTACGTGGACAAACTTTTCACGAACACTGGCGTCACGCCGACCACCGCCGAACGCAACGCGGCCATCAGCGCATACGGCACGGGCAATCTGGCCGGACGCACGGCGGCTCTTAAGAGCGTCGCCGACAGCGACTCGGTTTATATCGCCCAGTACAACCCTGCGTTCGTCCTGTTGCAGTATTACGGTTACCTGCGACGCAACCCGGACGACGCGCCCGACAACAACTTCTCCGGCTACGACTTCTGGCTGGCGAAGATGAATCAGTTCACGCAGCCGGGGGAGAACGTGCGTGACGAGCAGGTCGCTCTCGCGCGTGTCCGACGCGCCGAGATGGTTCGAGCCTTCATCGAGTCACTCGAATATCGCCAACGCTTCTACGGCGCGTCTGGCGGCAATCAGCAGGGGCCGGGTGAAGTGGCTGACACAGCGCAGAGATGGAGGATGCAACTCGCGGACTCTCTGCGATTCATCCACGCGACGCCGTTCAAGGCCGACAGCCTGGCGGAATAGCGCGCGCCTTAAACTAAACAGCGGCGCACACTTTCACACGGGTGGAAGTGTGCGCCGCTTTCTCTTTCTTTCAATGCGCCCGGAACGACTCGCGCGCTCGCTGGTTGATTAAGCCGCATATTGCCAGCAATAAACGCTTTTCACTTAAAGTTTCAGTTTGACATCGTCGCGCGCTCCAACATATAGTGTGCCTCTCCCATAGGCGCTCTATGGGCTGTGCTTTGTCGCGCCGCCTTGCGCCCCCTAGCCGTCCGATACGAAAGTTAATACGAGAACATGTTCAAGCTTCAGCGACTCGAAATCACAGGCTTCAAATCATTCGCCGATCATACCGAACTCATCTTCACCGGCAGCGGCATCACGGCCATCGTCGGCCCCAACGGTTGCGGCAAATCGAACGTCTCGGATGCGATTTCGTGGGTGCTCGGCGAGCAGCGCGCCAAGAGCCTGCGCGGCGGCGAGATGAAGGATGTGATCTTTCAAGGCTCGCGCAATCGCCAGCCGAGCGGCATGTCCGAAGTCGTCCTGCACATGGTGCGCGACGAGACGATTGAAGAAGAGCCGGACATCGAAGACATAGACTCCACGCTCGAAGAATTGGACGAGCAGGCCGAAGTCGTCGAAGATAAATTCCTTCCCGCCATGATGTCCGCCGAAGCGACGGAGACGCACGAGTCCGCGCCGCCCGCTGATACGGAAGCTTCTCTGACCGCCGCGCCCGGCACGTCCGCCGCGCTCACCCCATCTGAAATTTCACTTTCATCGGATGAAGTCACACAGTTGCAGGCCGTGCAAGCTGTGAGCGAGGCGGCGACGGGAACCGCTGACGGCCAAACGGAAATTGAAGTTCAACAGGCGACGAAGACGCGCGTCCCGCACAAGCGTCATTGGCGTCCGCGCCGGATGGCTCTCGGTTTCGCGCCGGGCGAGACGGTCGCCGTCACGCGCCGCCTCTATCGCTCCGGCGAGAGCGAGTATCTTTTGAACGGGCGCGTCTGCCGCCTGCGAGACATTCAAGACCTTTTCTCCGGCACGGGTTTGTCGGGCGCGCACTACGCGATTATCGAGCAGGGACGCATCGGTCAGATTCTCTCCGCGAAGCCCTCGGATCGCCGCACGCTCATCGAAGAAGCCGCCGGCATCACGAAATTTCGCGTGCGCCAGCGTGCCGCCGAAGCTCGTCTCGAAGGCGCGCGGACGAATCTTCATCGTCTCTCCGACATCATCTCGGAAATCGAGAAACAGGTGAACAGCCTGCGCCGGCAGGCGACGAAGGCGCGACGTTACGGACAAGTGCGTGAAGAGTTGCGCGAATTGCTCCGCACGGTTTACGCGGCGGACGAGCGCGCTCTGACCACGCAGTTAGAAGAATTGCGCGCGCGTCTTGCGTCGGCCAATGAGGAGGCGGACGCGCTCACCGAAGAACTCGAAACGAGCGAAGAATCCGCGCGGCAGGCGACGACGGACGCCCGCCTGCGCGAGGAAGAGTTGGCGACGACGCGCGCCGCCGTCTCCGAAGCGGCCTTGCAGAGCGATAGACGCGAGCGCGAGCGAACGTACACGGAAGACCAGATTGGCGCGCTGGAAAGAAGGGTCGCGGAAGTGCGCCACGAAACCGAGGTCGTGCGCGCGCGCCTCGCGACGGTCGAGGTCGAGAGCGAGGCGCTGCTGCTGACGGACGTGCAACTGCGCGAGGCCAACGACGAGAAGGCGCGACAACTCGAAGAGGCGGAAAATTCTTACGCGCGCCGTATCGTGGAGGTCTTGGAGGCCGAAGCGATTATCGAAAATTCACGCGCCGAATTGTTGACGCACACGGCTGCCGCCGAGCGTCTGTCCGAGATCGGGCGACAGCTTGAAGTCGCGCTCGACAAACTCTCGGTGCAGGCCGAAGGACTTGCGCGTGAGGGCGAGCGCGCCGCCGCCGTCCACAGTGAAGCGCGCGAGCAGCACGAAGGCTTGCAGGAGATTATTCGCGAAGCACGCGCGCGGATTGATTTGCTGCTTGAGGAGCGCGAAGCGTCGGCGCGTAGTCTGGCCGAGGCGCGCGAGACGGTCGCGCACGCCTCGGTCGAGCACGCGCGCGTGCGTGATGATGCGGCGCGTGTTCGTCATCGTCTCGACACTTTGCAGGAACTCGACGCGCAACGCGCTCTTTATTCGCAGGCCGTGCAGCGCATCTTCTCGGAGAGCGCGTCGTCGGGCGCGGGCATGTCTTCTGCGCCAAAGGATTTTCATTTCATCGGCACGCTCGCCGACGTGCTCAACGTCGAGCCGCGTTGGGAGCGCGCCGTCGAGAGCGTCTTCGGCCCGTACCTTCAATCCGTCATCGTGCCGACGCCGGACGACGCCATCCGCGCCGCCGCCTGGCTGCAAAAGATGGGCGCAGGCCGCGCGACTTTCCTCGTCGCAGGATTGCATGGCGGCGAAGCGGACGGCGGCTCTGAAGATGACGACGAGACTCGCGGCAGCAGCGGTCATGTCAGCAGTGCGTATCAATCGGCGATGACGAACGCGGAAGACGAGGGCGTGCTCGTCGCGTCTCTGCTCGGCGCGCCGCGTGAAATCGCGAACGTCCTGAGCCGCACGCTGACGCGCGAGATGAATGCGCGCGTCGCCGAGAATCTGGATCAGGCGACGATGCGCTCTCTGGCGACGGGCAGGATGTACGTGACGGCGCGCGGCGAGTGGGTCGCGGGCGGGCAACTCGTCGGCGCAGGCGATGCGAAGGGCGCGGAAGAGGGCGGCGGTGGCCTGCTGGCCTTCAAACGCGAGATGCGCGAGCTTGAAGCGCGCGCCATCGAACTCGCGGAAGAACTCGGTTTCGCCGACGCGCAGGCCACGCTCGCGCGCCGTCGTCTGGGCGAGTTGGAAGACATTTACCTGCACCTCAACGAGCACATCGGGCGCGAGGAGCGCGAGCACGTCGCGCGCGAATTGAACGCCGCGCAGTTCGCGCAGGAGATTGAGCGCGCCGAGCGGCATATACGTGTCGTGGCGGACGATGCCGCGCGTCTCGGTGTCGAGCGGGGAGAGTTGCAGGAGCGTCGCGCGTTGCAGATTGCCGAGGCGGAAGCCGCCGAAGCCGCGCGTCTCGCCGCGACGCAGGAAGTCGCGCTGGCGGCTGAGACGCTCTCTGCTGCGCGTCGCACCGCCGAGAGCGAGAGCGAGCATCTGAGCAGCCAGCGCGCGCTGGCCGCCGCCGCCGCCGAACGACGCCGCGCCACCGCCGCCGAGATACGCCGCATGGAGGCGGAGTCCGGCGAGTTGCACGCGCGCATCGAGCGGCACGATTTGGAAGTCGCGGAAATTAACACGCGACTCGCGGATTTGCGTCGCTCGCTGACGGAGATTGACGAGAACGCGGGACAAGTTGCGGGCGTGCGCGCTTCACTTGAAAGTGAAGTCGAGCGCGCCTCAATGCAACTGGCGGACGCGCGCGAGCGTGCCGACGCGCTGGCCTTTGAGTTGACCGAGTTGCACGCTCGCGCGGCATCAGCGCGTGATGCGCGTGCGGCGATGGAAGTGCAAAAGGCCGAGACGGCGGCGCGGCTCAACTTCGTGCGCGAGTCGTGCGTCAACGAGTTGAGCCAGACGCTTGAAGAAATCGCGAGCGCGACTGTGGTGGAAGAGAATTTTGATCTCGAAGCGTCCCGCGCGCGTCTGGAAGAATTGCGCGCGCGCGCAGAGAGTTTCGGCGCGGTCAACATGATGGCGCTCGAAGAGTTGACGGAGTCGGAAGAGCGTTTCACTTTCCTCACCGCGCAACGTCAGGACATACTCGACGGCATCAAATCAACGGACGAGGCGCTGCGCGAAATCAAGCGTCGCTCGCGCGAGCGTTTCCGCCACGCCTTCGAGGAAATCAATCGAAACTTTACGCAGTTCTTCCTCGAACTTTTCGGCGGCGGGCGCGGCGAGATGAGCATGATTGACGCCGACGACGTGCTGGAGTCCGGCATAGACATCGTGGCGCAACCGCCGGGCAAGCGTCTTCAAAGCGTGATGCTTCTCTCCGGCGGCGAGAAAGCGATGGCCGCGCTCGCGCTCGTGCTCGCCATCTTCAGGTATCGCCCTTCGCCCTTCTGCCTGCTCGATGAGGTTGACGCGCCGCTCGACGAAGCGAACATCACGCGCTTCGCCGCCAAGATTGTGGAGATGAGCGCCGAGACGCAGTTCCTCGTCATCACGCACAACAAGCGGACGATGGAGATGGCGCGCGCGCTCTACGGCGTGACGATGGAAGAGGTGGGCGTCTCCAGATTGGTGTCCGTGAAATTCGAGTGAGTACGACGCGAACAAATTTTATCAAGATCATCGCAGCCGCGCTTGCCATCCTCAGCGCGGCTCTTTGCACTACTGCGGTTGTCGCGCAGAATAAAGTCACCGTCAGACCCGCAGAGAAGACCGCGCCTCAGCAATCTACTCCAAACGCGCCGCCAGCAGCAGCATCATCATCTGCGTCCACTTCATCAACGGAGACTCCGAAGCCGGAGGGTGAAAAGAGCGACGAGCGTTTCTTCTATGATTTCAAGCAGCCCGATTTCGTCGTCAACAACATTCAGATTGAGCATGATGCGGCGGGACGCGGGACGGTCAAGTTCACGCGCAAGGGCGATGAGGAACCGCTCGTCGAGCCGCTCGAACTTGCGCCCGCGACGCTCGCTCGCGTCAACGCGCTGTGGGCTGCGCTCGACTACTTGAGCGGTGACGTGAATCTCGATACGGGGAACACGAAACTCGCCAACGTCGGCACGAAACAGTTGCGCGTGCGTCGCAACGGGCGCGAGCGAGCGACGGAATTTATCTACAGCATCAACCCGCAGGCCACGCAACTCGCAGACGAATATCGCCGCGTCGCTGAACAAACAATTCTCGTCTTCGACTTGGGCGTCGCGCGCGAGAATCGTCCGCTCGACATGCCGAAACTGCTCGACCGTCTCGAAATACTTCTCAGACTCAAAGGCCTCTCCGACCCGCAGCAACTCGTCCCGCTGCTGCGCGACCTCTCCACGGACGAACGCCTCCCGCTCATCGCGCGCAATCAGATTGGACGGATATTGAAGAAAATCGCGAAGTAGGCGAGAGGCCGTCGTTCACTTCTTTCGTTCCTTCCGCCATGTGCGGATAAAGATCACAACGGCGACGATGCAGAACAACAGCACCGCCAGCATCACCACCAGCACCAAGACCAACTCGCGCGTGCCCGCATCCTCCATCTCTCAAATCCCTTCGCTTTGCTTGATGAAAATTTAGACGGTGGCTTCTTTGCTGTCGTCAGCCGTGACGACGTTCGCGGTTGGCGCGGGCTTGAAGCGGATGCGTCGGATGCGTCGGCGGTCAACCTGTTCGACGATGAACGTGCCGCCTTCGTGTTCGATGATCTCGCCGGGACGCAGCAGTCGCCCGGACTGCGCGAGCAGAAATCCCGCCATCGTCGTGTAGCCGGCATCTTCGTCGAGCTTCAAGTTAAAGTGGCGATTGGCATCGCGCACGGCGAGCATTCCGTCGAGTAGGTACGAGCCGCTCGGTTCCTGATAAATTTGCGCGCGCACTTCTTCGTCAAACTCGTCGTTGATTTCGCCGACGATTTCTTCGAGTATATCTTCGAGCGTCACGATGCCTTCCAATCCGCCGTGCTCATCCACGACGCAGGCGAGGTGCGTGCGCGTCAGTTGCATCTGTTGCAGCACGGAGCCGAGCCTTGCGGCGACGGGAACGAAAAGCGGCGGGTGGAGCATCGCCATCAAGTCGAACTGCGTGGCATTCAATTGGCGCAGGCACGGCATCAAGTCTTTCATAAACAGGACGCCGACCACATCGTCCAGCCCTTCGCGATAGACGGGCAGGCGCGAGTAGCCGCCCTCGCAGAAAGCCTCTTCGACTTCCGCGAGCGTGGCCGTCGCGGGCAGCGCCATGATGGCCGTGCGCGGGATCATCGCCTCGCGCACTTCGGCATCGTTGAAGTCGAAGACGCGGTTAATCAAAACCTGATCGCCCGATTCGATGTGCCCGCCTTTGTGCGAAAGGTCAACGAGTTGCCGCAACTCTTCTTCCGTATAAATCGAGGCGTGTTCGGCTGTGCCGTGCAGCCCGACGAGGCGAATAACGCGCGTGCCCGCCCAGTTGAGAAGACGTATCGGCCAATCGAAGCATTTCAAGAACCAGGACATCGGCAGCGCGGTGAACATCGCGACGTTGTCCGAGCGTTCGATGCCGAGCATCTTCGGAGCCTGTTCGCCGAGTACGATGTGCAGGAACGTGATGACGATAAACGCGATGGCCGAGGCGAGGATGTGGCGCAGTCCGGTCAGGAAAAAGAAGTTGTCGGGAAAGACCGCCTCGAAGGGGCCGATGAGCAAGTCGGCGATGGTTGACTCGCCGATCCAGCCGAGCGCGAGCGACGAGAGCGTGACGCCGAGTTGCGTCGCGGAGATGTACTTGCTGAGTTTGTTCTTGAGCGCGAGCAGGCGTTGCGCGCGTTTGTCTCCGGCCTCGGCGAGCGTGGCGATTCGCAAGTTGTTGCAACTCACCATCGCGAACTCGGAGGTGACGAAGAATCCGTTGGCGACGACGAGCAGAAAGACCGCGAAGATTTTCAGCGCAATAACCATCATCTCAAAAAGGGTGCGCGACATCGTTGTCCCGCGCCTGTCACCTGTGGATCGAACCTAAAAATTATCCGTTGAATAAAACTTATCGTGGCGTCTTCCGGCTGACAGGCTTCATTCTACATTCTCGCCCGCGCGCTCTCCACCGCTGATGAGGCTGAAGAATTCGACGATGCGATTCTCCATCCAGAAGCGGTCTTCGACGCCCGCGTTGTCGGCGAGGAATCCGACGTGCCCGCCGTGCGCGGGTGCGAGCAGAATCACGTTCGGGTTATCAACGAGCGCCGGGTCGCGGAAAGAAGAGAAGGGAATAATCGGATCGTCCTGCGCGTGGATGATAAGCGTCGGCACGCTGATGCGCGGAATGAAGCGCAACGCGCTGACGCGGTCATAGTAATCGTCGGCATCCTTGAATCCGCCGTGGACGGCTGTGTAGAGATTATCGAAGTCGCGCACGGTGCGAATCGTGTGCAGGCGGCTCGTGTCGTAGATGTCCGGGTGGAGTTTCTGCTTGCCGCGGATGCGCTCGCGGAGGCTGTGAACGAAGGCGCGTTGATAGAGACGATTCGTGCGTCGCTCGATGGCGTCGGCGCACGCGCTCAAATCGAGCGAAGGCGAGATGGCGCAGACGCCGAGCAGTTCGCGCGGCGCGTCGTCGCCCAACTCGCCCGCGAATTTGAGAACGATATTGCCGCCCATCGAAAAGCCCGCGACGAGGACGGACGGCAATTCGTCGTGTTCGATGAGTTCGCGCACGACGGCGTGCACGTCCCCGCTCATCCCGCTGTGATAGAGCGTGTGCGCGAGATGCTCCGTCCCTCCGCAGTTACGCATGTTGAGGCCGACGACGTTGAAGCCCGCGCGAAAAGCCTTGTGCGCCGTGCCCATCATATAGACGGACGAAGTCGAGCCTTCGAGTCCGTGAACGAGGACGACGGTGTGCCGCGCGTGACGCTCTTGTTGCCAGCGACAATGTGCGAGCAGGCGGACGTTTTTTTCGACCTCGAACAGGCGCGGCTCGTCCGTGCGAATTTCTTCACGCAGGCGACGGCGGCGCGGCCACTTGTGCGCGACCAGCGTCTGCGCGTGGTTGTTGCGGAACAGCGGATGCGGGTGGAAAGCGTGCGACTCTAACTTCTGCGCGATCTCACGCAAGGTGCGCGCGTCAACCGTTTGCAACGGCAATGCTGGTGCGGCTGGCGCGTGTTTTGTGCGCGCGGTTTCTGTGAGCGAGTTCATCGCGGAAAATTATAAATGATGTGTGATGAGTGTTGAAGAGGCTATGCACAAAAACAAGCGAGCAGTTCAGAGATACGCTTACAGGCGTGATGTGTTGATATTAAAGACATCACACCTGAAGGCATAACCCTGAACACTAAACGAGACGAACCGGCTCTGCCGGCGGCGGGTCTCCGGCGGGCGTCGGCGCGGCGTCGGGTTCCTGCACGGGCGCGCGTGGCGAAGGCTCCGCGTCCGGCGGGAGCGGCGGCGTCTCAGGCTGCGCGGGATCGTGCGGCTGCGTCGGAGGCATTTCCGGTTGGTCGGACGGCTGCGGCGGATCGGTATTTGGGTTACGAGTCACATCTTCTCCTTACGGTTTTTGATTCGCTGTCGAAAGATGATGAGACTCGCGGCGTTCAGCGTCAAGCGCGCTTCTTCAATGCGGACAAGTGAAAAGTTCATTTGACGGATATTGATAAGAGCGTACAATGATGTCTCAACACTCGCAGCTTCTTCGTACAATTTCATCGATCATAAATTTAAGACCTCGCCTCTTACAGTATGATTAAACTCAGAAGAAATGGAATTTACACTTTACCGGACGGTAAAGCTTATGCGCTGTTCGGAGCAGGCGAAGGGCGTTTCTTTCTTTATACGTGCAAGGGCGGCGCGGCGAATCCGCCGAATTACGAGACGACGAAGGATGGGCGCATCGTGCCGTGGATCGGCGGCGGGGTCGAGTGGAAGCTGACGGATTTGCGCGACACGGGAAAAACCTACAACTTCGCCGAAGACTTCGACTGTCCCGACTAACTCGCCGCCCTGCGGTTAAGCGATGCCCTCAATCATCCGCGTCGCCGGCTTTCAAGGCCGCGTGCTGCATCTCCGCGATGACGAAACGAATCATGCCGTAAGTGACGTGTGGCGGCAGCGCGTCGCGCAGGGGTCGGAGGCGTTCGGTGCCGAGTTGCTCGACGGCGACTTCGATGAGCGCGCGGTCTTCGTCTGAGACAAATCGCGAAACATCAAGACTGCGACCTTCGAGGATGCAGTCGGCGAGATGTTTTTCGATGGTCATTTCCGTGAGGCCGCGTTGCCGGCTCATCTCCGCAATCGTTAATCCACTTTCATAAAGCGCGTAGGTCTCATCAATCGTGCTCGAACCCGGCTGCGCGCTTCCGCCCGACAGTGAAGAAGACGACGCGCGTGTGCGAGAGTTTGACGCGGAGGAGCGTCGTTGCGCGTCGCTCGACTCCCATGATGAAGGCAGCGCGAGTTTGACGACGGCGCGCTCGCGCATCACTTCGCCGCCCGCCGGCGTGAGCGAGATGGTCGGATACGTGCCCGGCGTGACGGAGAGGCATCCGGCGGCGACGAGCGCGTCAACATAAGCCACGATTTCATCCTGCGTCATGTCGCGCAAGATTCCGTAAGTCGAGAGCTTTTCGAGTCCCGCCTGTGTAATTTTCGCCGAGCGCGAGCCGCGCAGAGTTGCGGCCAGCAAACCCTTCCCGAAACGCCCGCCCATCCGCGCCGTACACGCGAGAACCTTCCGCACGCGCAGCATCTCTTCATCCGACAAATCGCGCGTTTCGGTGATGCCGAAAGTCGCGTCGCCATCGTCATGCGCTCCGAAAGCGTCGTCGTCGCCGCGTGCGAAGTCTTCCGCCACTTCACGCCGGTGACGCCTGCGCGACTGCACGTCGAGTTCCTCTTCGAGGTCGAGCGCGACGGGGACATGCTTCATGCGAAAGCGGTCGAGCTTCGTCGGCGGATCGAGCGGCGCAGTCTTCTCGTCGTTGAAAGCGCGCGAGCCTGCGCTCTTGCCCTGCGGCAGGCAGACGCCGCACGTCCCGCAATTCGCGGCGTGCGTGTGGTCACCGAAATAATCGAGGATGAAGGCGCGATAGCAAGTCTCCGCGTAGCAGAAAGAAATTACCTCGCGCAGCTTGCGTTGTTCGAGTGCGGCGCGGCGCGCTAAATCTTCAGGCCGGATGCGGAGACGCTGGACGGGAGTTTCATCGAGCAGCACGACGCCGCGCGTGCGTCGCGCCGTCTGGTAACTGATGATGCCCGCCTCTGCGAGCGACGAGAGCGCACGGCGCATCGCGGATAAATCCATGCCGAGCGTCGCGGCTAACTCCGACACGTCTAACTCCGTCTCGCGCCGCTCGTTGAGATCGTGGCCGCCGAGCAATCCGAAGAGCGTCTGTTTCATCCCCGCGCTGCGTCGTGCGTTGACGCTTTCACGCGCCGCCGCAGACGACATCAACAACTTGACGGACGCGCGATTTTCGCCCGCCGCGCCGCGCTCGATGTGGCCGGCTTTTTCCAGCGTGATGAGCGCAGACTGGACGGCCATCTCATTGCGGACGGAGGCGCGCGCGGCGATCTCTCGTGTCGAAAGCTCGATGCGTTGCTGGCCTGTGCCGACGAGCGCCTTGTAAACATTTGCGATGAGTTCCGGCGGCGGATAAGAGCCTTCGATGAAATAGTCCTGCGTCCGCTTGTCGGCATAGTTGAAGAGCAGCACGCAGGTTGCGTGCTGCCCGTCGCGTCCCGCGCGCCCGATCTCCTGATAGTAAGCCTCAATCGAGCCGGGCAGGTGATAGTGCGCGACGAAGCGGATGTCGGCTTTGTCTATGCCCATGCCGAAAGCGTTCGTGGCGACGATCATCTGCGCGCGACCGGACATGAAATCATCCTGCGCGCGCGCGCGCGTCTCGTCGTCCATCCCGGCGTGATAGCCGACGACGTTCAACTTCGCCTCGCGCAGGCGTTGCGTCACCTGCTCGACTGACTTGCGTGTGGAAGTGTAGATGATGCCGGACTGCCCTTTGTATTCGTCTGCAAGTTGGCGTATGCGCGCGATCTTCTCCCGGTCGCGCGAGGTGTGCGCTACGTAGAGCGAAAGATTCGGGCGATCAAAGCCGCTCACGAAGGCTCGCGGCTCGCGTAAATTTAATTGCTCGATGATGTCTTCGCGGACGTGGGGCGTGGCGGTGGCCGTCAGCGCGACGATCTGTGGACGGCCAATTTCCTCAAGGAAAGTTTTAAGGCGCAAATAGTCTGGGCGAAAATCATGCCCCCACGAAGAGATGCAGTGCGCTTCGTCAACGGCGAAGAGAGAGATACGCGCGTTCTTCAAAGTCTCGACGAAGTGCGCGCTGCGAAAGCGTTCGGGCGCGACGTAGAGCAGTTTGAACTCGCCGCGCCGCACGCCCGCGATGCGCGCTTTTTGTTCCTCGAAATCAACGCTGCTGTTGATGAAAGTGGCGGGCAGTCCGCGCGCGTGGAGCGCATCAACTTGATCTTTCATCAAAGCGATGAGCGGCGAGACGACGACGGTCACGCCGTCTTTCATCAAGGCGGGAAGTTGGAAGCAGAGAGATTTTCCGCCGCCCGTCGGCATCACGACGACGGTGTCGTGGCCTTCGAGAATCGCCTCGATCACTTCGCGCTGGCCTTCGCGAAACTCATTGAAGCCGAAGTGTTCTTGGAGTGCGGCGTGTGCTCGGTCTGTGTGTGAAGTCATGGCGTTTCGCGGGACTCAAACGGGAGAGATGATTGTACACAAAAGCAGTGACGAGTGACGAGTGATGAGTAAGAGGAAAAACGTCTAAGGTGTTCGCCTGTTCGGAGCAGCGTCTCCTGTCAGTACCGCGAGCGATAGCGAGCGGGTCGAGCTATGGTATGCCGCACCCGCTCGCTACCGCTCGCGGTACTGATAAGAGGTCACATTCAATCGCCAGTTGCTATACTCTCCTGAAGGTATGAAAAAAACCGATTGGCAGGCGCGCACGAAGCGGGATTTGATGATCGAGGTGTGGGAATACCTTGATTGCGAGACGGTCGGCGCGAAAGAGTTGGAAGCGATTTTCGACGCGGTGCGCGAGCGATACGGCGAAGGCGCGTTGGAGACTCCCGCGAGCGTCGCGCGAATGCTGGCCGACGAGGGCGCGGAGTTGCGACATGCCGAAGTCTTGGAGATGGACGCGCGCCGTCGCACGGCAGACCCTTACGAGGCGATGTTTCGCAACGTGCTGAAGTTTTCCAGCTTCGAGGAGGCCGCGCATTCCATCAAGCGTCTCGACAATTTACGTCAGCAATTTCGTCGCACGAAGGATAAAGAAGGCTTGCGGCGCGTTGAAGAAAAGGTGCTCAAAGGCAAGCAGCGCGCGCAGATGATCACGCGTAACCCGAAGGTGGCGGAGCGCAAGCGCGCGGAGAAAGAAGAGATCGCCGAATGGTTCACGGTCTGGCTGCGTCAGCCGGAAATTTTCGAGGACTGGCTGCACTTGCGCTTGCGCTCCGCAGATTTTCAAAAGCGTTTCCCGCCGGATGAGCCTGCCACAGAAAAGGCGTGAGACAATCTTGTCCACGCCTTTCTGATTTCTGCATCCACACTAAGACAGACCAACTTTTCAGTTTGATAACTTCAAGTCTCTGCCCGCGCGCATCTTCGTCAGCAACATAATTTGACCGGCGTGCATGGCGAAATGTTCGACGGCGTGAAAGATGGCTTCGAGCGCGGTGTAGTCGTGTCCTCTAATCTCACGCAGTCGCATCAATTCACTTTCATCAACGCTCGCCAACACCGCGTCAACTTCTTTAAGCGTGGCCGTCAGTTTGGCGATCAACGCAACGCGTGGAATTAACGCGCGCTCGTCGAATTCCTGTTGACGCTCGCGCTTATTCGGCGCGCCACCTACGCCGCTCACAATCCACATCCGCGTGCTGCCGTCGAGATGGAGCAGCAGATTGCCGATGCTGTTCGATTCTTCGCCCGCGCGCCACCACACGTCTTCATCCGTCAACATATCGAGGCAGCGCGTGAGTTTCTTCAAATAAACTTCGCTCAAATATTTACGCGACTCGTTGATGAAATGTCCGGCTATGTCCGTCATGCGACGACCTCCATCTTCTATTGTGATTCGCGGGGACAAGGGACGAGATTTGGCATAAGAATCGAGAATCCGGGCTTTAATTTCTCTTTGGAAAATACAAACAGAGGTTAACCCTTAGAAGCTTTTTTAACGGCCTTCCGAATCTCTTTTAGGAACTCTATTACATTCATGTTCTGATACTTGTGTATGGGGTCTTCCGAAATACCTGTATGAATCCGAATGTTCCTGTTATCACTATCAGTGGGGATTTCAAACACACCTTTAGCTTCACCAGTTGTTTTGAAAGAACTACTACCGGCAACTCTATTCAAAAATAGAAGGTAGGTCGCTCCTTGGGACATTTTCCTAAACCATGGAGTCCTGATCTCAGCCGACGTACCATCCGGGAATTTAGCAATCCCTCCGGGTATGCTCACGGTAATCGTGTCACCCTCCCTTTGAGTTCCTTTATACACATACTTCAGATTTACCTGATAATCAATTGTAATGTCACGACCATCGGAAGATACGTTGCAGACATTCTGTTGAGGAGTGCCTATGACTATGGAATTACTCTGATTGGCAAGGGTCGCCAGATCAACATATGTTGATGTGTCGCTCGGTTCCTTATTAGCGATAAACTTGCCTGATTGTCTGGCTCTCTCCTTAAGAGGACGTGTGTCTGCAGCCTCAATATCCTTTGAGGTCAGATTATCCTTGAGAGACGTTACATCTTTGGCTCTTGCACTCTGCAAAACAATTCCGGTGCGTCTTACCATACGGGAACTTGCCAGCAGTAAGCCCGCTCCTAATAAAGCTATCATAATCAATAATCCGAATTTCACAGAAGTGCGCTTAAGCATTGATTAGACCTCCAGCAGTTAACTTGACTCATTGGTTAAAAACACACCACTTGGTCGAGATAGTAAACAGTGCCTAGAAAATGGCATCCATCTATCCCGCCGTATGGACAACTGTAAAAGTCAACGGCATTCCAATAGTAATAACATGTCGTCGGAGTGTACGGTGCTGGTTGGGAGTAATCATCAGTTGGAGGAAGACCCAGCACAGGCGCAAACGGCCAATGATTGCTGCAAGCTCCTGGCGGCGCACCGTCGGGAGTGGAGGTTGCAGTATTAGCCGTTTGCACATCCTTCGCCGTAAGAGTTCTACTGGTTGCACCACACGGATCATATTTGCCGTTAACTACCTTGCCGGGATTGTTCGCCATAATACTCTTACCGTCAGGGCAAGGAGAATTTGAATCTGGATGTGCAAGGCCATAAACATGACCAAGTTCATGCTCTATCGTATTAGTCAATGCCTCAAGCGAGCGTAGATCAGCACTAGCTGGTAAATGTATGACATATGGGCCGCCAGGAGGCCCGGTGGTGCGTCCACAGCTAGTTATGCTTGGGTCTCTAATTATCGTAATCTGTGCACCGCCATCATTTTGGCGCAGGTCGAAGTTATATCTTAAGTCTTGAATTCAACTTGTAAGTGCAACGAGTGGTAGTTTGAAGAATACCTCGTTCG
>CAXSFM010000021.1:0-76863 GCA_964236735.1 uncultured Pyrinomonadaceae bacterium | reverse complement strand
GAACGAGGTATTCTTCAAACTACCACTCGTTGCACTTACAAGTTGAATTCAAGAAGTAAAAAGGTAAAAGGCAAAGGGCAAAAGGAAGAAGATAGGAAGGTGGATGCTCCCCGTCTTCAATTTTGCCTTTTACCTGTTGCCTTTTACCTTTTTACTTTTGCCTTCTTCAGTATGCGGCAACACCCGCGCTGCTCTTAATGCCGGCGGCCTCCTGCGCGATTTTGACGCCGACGCTCGCGCCGATGCGTGTCGCGCCGGCTTCAATCATCGCGCGCGCGTCGCTCATGCCTTTGACGCCGCCTGCGGCTTTGACGCCCATGTCCGGCCCGACCGTTTGACGCATCAAGGCCACGTCCGCGACCGTCGCGCCGTGCTTGGCGAAGCCGGTCGAGGTCTTGACGAAGTCCGCGCCCGCGCGCTTTGCCGCGAGACACGCGCGCACCTTTTCTTCATCCGTTAACAGCGCAGCCTCGATGATGACTTTGAGCAGCACACCGTATTCATGCACGGCTTCAGCGACGGCGCGGATGTCGTACTCGACCGCGCAATCGTCGCCGCTTTTGAGCGCGCCGATGTTGATGACCATATCCACTTCGCGCGCGCCGTCGTAAATCGCACGCCTCGCCTCGTAAGCCTTCACGTCCGGCAGCGTCGCGCCGAGCGGAAAGCCCACCACCGTGCAGACGGGCACATTCGTCCCGCGCAAGTTGCACGACGCCGCGCGCACCCACGAAGGATTGACGCACACGGACGCGAAATGATACTGCGCCGCCTCTTCGCACAGACGCTTGATGTCAACGTCGGACGCCTCCGGCTTGAGCAGAGTGTGGTCAACAAAACTCGCCCAGTCGCGCGCCGTCGCGCCGTCGCCCAAGACCAGCCCGATGCGCGCCGCGCCCGCATCAAGCACGCGCTGCATTCGCTCCGGGCAACGATTGAAGCACTCAGACAAGCAACCGCACATCGCCGCCTGAGCGTCCGCCTCGCCGTTCAAACGCGCGACGATGACATCCGTAATCTGTTCGACGAGATGCTCAAAATTGCCGTTGTTTGAATATGCCATGAATGAAATGCTCCCAAGTAAAACTAGATGCTTTTATACCACTCTTCATCAACGACAACTTTCTCGATCACTTCCGTTTTGATGCCTAGAGAAAGTTCTCTTAACTTATCGGCGAGTTGATCGCCATCAACCAAATCAATAGGTGGAGCACCATCACGGGTAGCTTCCTTGATTGCATCACGGGTAAAAGTGCCGGTCGTCACGAATAATCCCTTGTCTGCCCTGCCAACCATAGCGCCACGGAAGTCTCTAATCTGCCCGGAAGTCACAGTTCCCTGATATCTCTTGCACTGGAACACAACGTGAAAACTTAGGAACCCGTGAAGCCTCGCGATTCCTTTGCCGTCTATGCCTCCATCTCCTGACCTGCCAGTTACATCAACGTGTACGAACCCGGATTCTCGAAGTACTCTTTTAATAAGACGTTCAAATGCAGCCGGGTCGAGTATGGTCGTTAAAAGAGTATGCAGTTGTGCCCGCCAAGACTGGACTTCCTCAGGTGTATCGAATATTTCCTGCTCTGGAATCTCGTCACTTAACCCGTGAGACTGATTTTGCTGTGTATCTCTTTGCTCTCTATCAAATTTTCTAACGGAGCGAATAACTTCTCTAGGGACTACAGCTTCGACGTTAGCTTGTTTTTGCGATATCGCCCAGACACCGCGTTCGGAGTTTTCCAGTACACCGTATTTCTTCAAGTATGTTCTTGCCCAAGCTAACCGGTACTCAATTTCCGTTCTATTCCCTGTTTCTGGATTGTGCGGGTGGGCAAGTATTTCCTCAGATACACCTAAAGATTCAGCAACCTTTTCGTAAATCTCATCTACGGAACCTGATCCACCCAATTCTTGAAGTGCGTTGAGCAATGGATTCATCAACTCATCAAATGTCGGTACACTGTCATTCATATGAATTTTTAAGCAAGCATTAATCGTTGACCTTTAGGCTCAGGCAATGCGTCACCAAATTCACTTGCGGTATCAATTCGTAGTTGAATCGCTTCGTTGGCGTTTGCCAGAGCTATTGCTTGAGTGTCGCCGTGCGCCATGCAACCCGGCAGTTCCGGCACTTCAGCGATGAATGTCTCGTCTTCATTGCTCCAGTAAATAATGATTTCGTATTTGTGCATCATTACTAGCCTCCCAGTTTATATTTCAAGATTACGCCACGCACTTGCCGCACCTGATATGGTTTTGCGTTTTTGCCCTCACGCTGCAAATTAATTCTCTCTTCAATGTCTTGTTTTCTAAAGAGATGATGGCTACCTCTAGTTCGTTCCTCAAAACCGAAACGTCGTAGTAACCGGCAAAGATCATCGAATGTGATGTTTGCATCTGCTGTTCCGCGTAGAATTTGAAGCAGGAGCTTTTCAAATTTGCCCATTGCTTGAAGTTCTCCGACTAAAATATCACGAGAGGCATTATTACTACCTGACCATACTTCGCATAAAGCCATTAGATTTTGCCGCTATCATGCAAAAGTGGTTCTTGTCGAACGGGACAACGTAATGCCTTTGCATCTTCTCGATGTCTTGAATGATAGCAAATGGTTTATCCCGATGTATCATCAAATATTGAAACCATTTGCGTAAAATTCAACACCTATATTGCCGTTCGACGGCTTCGATTTTCGCCACGCGCTTTTTGTGTCGCTCCTCTGTGATTTCCGTCGAGAGCCATGCGGAGACGATCTCGCGCATCTCCGCGCTCCTGATCGTGCCGCTGCCGAGCGTGAGGACGTTGGCGTCGTTGTGCTCGCGTGAATTTTTGGCGACCTTGACAGAATAGCAGGCGGCGGCGCGCACGCCCGGCACTTTGTTGGCCGTCATGCAGGAGCCGACGCCCGCGCCGTCTATGATGATGCCGAGATCAACTTCGTGTTCGGAGACCGCGCGGGCGACGGCGTGCGCGAAGTCTGGATAGTCAACGGCGTCTGTCGAGTTTGTGCCGAAGTCTCGTGCGAGATGGCCGAGTTCGCCGAGAAAAGTCTTTAACTCTTCCTTCAACGCATAGCCGCCGTGATCCGCACCGACAGCGATGATTTTCTCCGCGCGCGAGCCGCGTCGCGGCGTGCGACGGATGAGCGTGATACGACGCTCGCGCACCATGTCTGCGGCGAGAGGCGTGAGACGCGCGTTCTCCGCGACGCGCAGGCTCGCGCCATCTTCGAGTCCGCGCACGTCGTCTTCGGTGATGACCGTTTTGGAGGATTCGTCGCGCGTGAAGGCAGGCTCCTGCGCCGCCTGCGGTTCGCTGACCATCGGCACGATGCGCGCGCGCGGAGTCTCACTCCCACCCATCGCGTGCGTTGTATCAGGAATCGCAGATGTCTCGTCCGGCCTCGCACTTGCAGCCTCCAGCTCATCAGCCGGGACTGCATTCTTAAGCACGTCTCGCACGAGCGCGCGGACACGGTCGCGTGTGGATTGTTCATCGGGCATAAAATTCAGTGGGCAGTGGATAGTGGCTAGTGGTTAGCAAGTGTCTTCTAACTGACCACTAGCCACTATCCACTGCCCACTGTTTTCAAAGTTGACCTGTGTGAAAAGCTTTCATAGTATGTCGCACCAAGAGACGCACGCGCAAACGCCGCGCTGTTTCGACGCTCTCGAACAAGATTCAATTTCAAATTTGTCCAAACGTAATGGAGGCTGCCAACGTGTCAACATCTTCCGCCCGCGTCAACACATCAGAGTTCAGCAACACGAACCTTGAGCCGCTCTTTACAGGCGAGCAAATTCAGGCGCGCATCGCGGAATTGGGCGCAGAGATTTCGCGCGACTACGCGGGGCAAAACCCGCTCATGCTCGGCGTGTTGAAGGGCGCGTTCATCTTTCTGAGCGACTTGATGCGCGCCGTTGATTTGCGTCTCGGCGTGGAATTCATGGCGATTTCGAGTTATGGCTCCGGCACGCGCACATCCGGCGAAGTGCGGATCGTCAAAGACCTCGACGTGCCGATTGAAGGACGCGACATCATCGTCGTCGAAGACATCGTTGACACCGGGCTGACGCTCTCTTATCTGCTCGCCAACCTCCACTCGCGCGGCGCGCGAAGCGTGAAGCTCGCCGCCCTGCTCGACAAGTTCGAGCGGCGCGAGCGTGAGGTCAAGATTGACTATCTCGGCTTCCAAATCCCTGACGCCTTCGTCGTCGGCTACGGCCTCGACTTCGCCGAACGCTATCGCAACCTGCCCTACATCGCCATCCTCAAAGACCCGACGATAGACTAGCGAAGGCGACTCATCTTACAAACTTAAAAACTAAGCGCTGATGGCCGACAAGAAGCTTTGACCTGCCGGAAGTTTCAAGCCGAAGTTGTCGGCGATGGTCTGCCCGATGTCGGCGAGCGAGTCTCTGATCTTCAGATCAACGCCGGCGCGCGCCTGCCTGCCGTAGGCGATGACGGGGACGTATTCGCGCGTGTGGTCGGAGCCGGGAAAGGTCGGATCGTTGCCGTGATCGGCTGTGATGATGAGCAAGTCCGTGTCTCGCATCGCGGCTTCGATTTCAGGAAGGCGCGCGTCGAAGTGTTCGAGAGCGCGGGCGTAGCCTTCAACATCGCGGCGATGCCCGTAGAGCATGTCGAAGTCCACCAGGTTCGAGAAGATGAGGCCGCGCGTGTCCGCTTTGAGCGCGTTAATCGTCTCGTCAATTGATTGATTATTATTCTTGCCGGGCAAATCTTTTGTCACGCCGAGCGAGTCGTAAATGGAAGCGATCTTGCCGACGGCGACCACGTCAAAGCCCGCTTGCGAAAGAAGCGGCAGCAGATTTTCGCGCGGCGGCGGGACAGCGTAGTCGTGCCGGTTTTCGGTGCGCGTGAATGCGCCCGCCTCGCCGATGAAGGGGCGCGCGATGACGCGCCCGACTTCGTGCTCGCCGCGCAGGATGTGGCGCGCCGTCTCGCAAATCTCGTAGAGACGCGCGACGGGAATAATCTCTTCATGCGCGGCGATTTGGAAGACTGAATCGGCGGATGTATAGACGATGGGACTGCCCGTGCGGACGTGTTCCGCGCCGAGTTCCTTGATGATCTCCGTCCCCGACGCGGGCACGTTGCCGAGCACACCAGGCACGTTTGTCTCCCTGATAAAGCGTTCGAGAACATCCTGCGGGAAGCCCTGCGGGTAAGTCGGGAAGGCTTCTTCGAGGACGATGCCGGCCATCTCCCAGTGCCCCGTCGTCGTGTCTTTGCCGTTCGAGCGCAACGCGCAACGACCGAACGAAGCGCGCGGCTGCTCGACCGGCGGAACGTCCGCGAGCGGGCGAATGTTACCCAAGCCCCAACTCTGCAAGTTCGGCAGCATGACGCGGCGCGACGCGCAGATGTGGCCGAGCGTGTCGGAGCCTGCGTCGCCCCACGCGGCGGCGTCCGGCATCTCGCCCGCGCCGAGACTGTCGAGGACAATTAATGCTATGCGATTGAATGGTCTATCCTGATTCATAAAATTTATCTCCAAAACTATTTCCGCAAACTAGCTCTGAAGGCCAACTCTACGAAATCAAACTCCTCAATGAACTCCTTACCCCGATATTGAGTCATTCGTGGATTATCTGAAAGAGCAGAGTTAACAATGCAGATTACAAAGTCAGAATTATTACGTGCCTGACGCACCTCGTTGGCGGTAATAATAAATGATAATCCTGTACCCTTAATCCCTTTTACTTCGACATCCTCTTCGACCTTCTGCTTGGTGCAGCGTAAATCGTATCCACATTTTTGAGTCTCAACAGATTCAACTTTCCAGCCGCGTTCTTCATACCACTTATATACAAATGAAATCGCCGCTCTCTCGACTTTCCTATTCATTTCTGGATTGCCATACCCTGCACCAGCTTTTGAAATCTCCTGCTCAAGCTCTGGTGCATTCGGAAGTTCAGTGGCATTCCATTTAGAGGCCAACAACGCGACCGAATCTGGTGTAAGTTTTCGGAGAGTTTGCAGTTGCTGTGCTGTCACATGACTATCTGAAATTTCAAGGCGATCCTTCTTCCCATGAAAGCGTAATTGCGCTGCGATGTCCATCAAACTCAATTCTCGAAACTTTTCTTCTGTACCTAGTTCAGCAACTATGTGATTTTCTGCATCCCATACGTCCTTTTCACCGAACCGCCTTACAGCTTCTCCACGGCTAATCACTTCACCAACATAAATCCTCCCAATAGTAACCAAGTCTCCTGTCGGTCGCCTTGTTACAATCCAAACAGTATCACCAGGCGTTACTTTCATCCGTTTATATTGTCCACTACCAGCGTGGTCTGCACTCGCAGCATTCACCAAAGCATAATCAATCTGCTCAGGCTTCCAGTATTGTAGGAATTGATTTGACATTTTAACTTCTCGGAGCCTGATAACCTTCGCGCGCGCGAACCTGCGCGTCACGCACGCCGCGCACCTGCACGCGGATGATGCGGAACCCACCGTCACGCGCTTTGTTCGTCGGATAGTAGCCGAGACTGTACTGCGTGCCGATTTCATCTGCGACTTGCTGAAAGGCGCGCCGCGCATCGCGCAGGTCGCTGATGGGAAAAGTTTTGCCGCCCGAATCTTTCGCGAGATTGTTCATCTCCTGACGCGCGAGACTGTAGAGCGTGCGGCTGATGCTCATGCGCTCGAACTGCCCGAGTCGGCAGAAGTTGGCGTAGTCGCTGGAGTCGGCACTGGCGGCATAGATGCGCTGGTAGCGTTGCAGTTGCGTGCGCGAGAGTCGCAGCGCGCCATCATCCTGACAGTCCTGCATTAAACGGTCTTCGACGAAATCTTCTGTGTTGATCTGGATGAAATACGTGAGCAGTCCCGCGCTTTTGAGACGCGCGCGCACTTCGTCGTAGTCGCTTTCACTCGTCGAGTCAACGCCGTCCGTGAGCGCGACGAGCGCGCGACGCCCGCGCACATCTCCGCGTGCGGGCGCGTCGAAAATTTCCTTCGTGACGCGCTCAAGTCCATCATAGAAGGGCGTGCCGTTTGAAGAGCCGATGCCCTCGATGGCTTCGCGCAGCGAGTCGCGGTCGTCCGTCAGCTTCGTCTTCACTTCGACGGCGGCGAGTTTAGTCGTTCCATCCTGCGCGGTCTTGAAAGCGACGACGGCCACGCGGTCGCCGGGTCGCAAGGCATCAACGAATGCTTGCGCGGCGCGGCGGATGAGTCCGACTTCGGCGCGCGTCGAGCCGGACGTGTCGAGTAAGAGCGCGACTTCAAACGGCGCTTCGGTGGTGGCGAAGTTTGAAAGTTTCTGCGGCTGCCCGTCCTCATAGATCGTGAAGTTGTCAGCGCGCAATCCCGTCAGAGGCTTGCCCGTGCGATCCGTGACCACCGCCGGAACGGAGACGAGTTGCGTATCCACGCGCACCACATCGCCCTCGTCCACCTCTTCGGGCGCATTTGAAGTCTGCGGCGTGGCGCGGGTAGTCGCCGGCGCGGGCGTCTCCGGCGGCGTTGTTGTCGTTGTCGTACCGACGCGGCGCGGGCGTTGATGGGGAGTTGAGTTGTCCTGCGTGGACTGTGCGAGTCCAAACGCGGTCACGCTGCACGCGATGATGAAAACGACGATGATAAGGTTGAGCGTCTGGCGCGTTGCGAGTCTCTGTCTTGCCGTCAACTTGAACACGGGATTACACTCTCCGACGTAAAAATTTCTTGCTCAAATAATAGACGCAAACGCGACGGGACGGAAACGTTGAAAGGAGATGAGGGATGTCAGTCATCGGAAGACTGGATGAACAAGTGAGCAGAGTGTTGATTGAGCCGCTCGGCCAAGCGCATCAGAGCGAAGAGAGACAATCGCCGGAGTCGCCGCCGGATAAGTCTTCGACACAGGCGCAGGCGGCTTTAGTTTCAACGCCGCGTGAACACACGACAGACGCGAGCGAGTTACCAGTCTGGCTTTTGTGAGCGTGTGGATGTCCGCTTGAGGCGCACTTGACACCGCCTCTGCGCTTCTCTTAAAGTGTGGCCTCGTTAGCGAAAGACACAGCACGACTTAAGTTATCGCAAGTCATGTTCTTTGCAAGCGGCCTTGAGAAATTTTCGAGGTGTTGTTGTTGGGGCCGAGTGGTGGCAACAGGCACGTATGTCAATGGTAGACGGCTTCCCTTACAAGGAAGAGGTTGGGGGTTCAAATCCCTCCGTGCCTACCAGATAACGCCTGTCATGCACGTCCCACGTTTGAAAATTCGATTGAGTTCGGAGTCGTAGTTCAGTTGGTTAGAACGCCGGCCTGTCACGTCGGAGGTCGCGGGTTCGAGTCCCGTCGGCTCCGCCATTATCTTGAATCAATGGCACATTTACACCCTTCGGTTTCCGAGGGGTGTTCGTGTTTTTAGTGACTGTAGCCCGTTTTGTAGCCAGTTGGCGGGTGAGTTGCCCTGCGATAAGTTCCACGGACTGCTGCTTGAATGAAGCTGAGAGATGCTTGTATCTTTCAAGTTCTTCTGATCTATGACCAGTCATCTTGCGGATAATGGCATCCGGCACTCCTTCCATAAACAGCATCGTGGTGGCGAAGTGGTGCAGGTCATGGATTCTGAGGTCTGTGATTCCGGCGTTCTTACAAACCCGCCGAAACCTCTCCCCTAAATCCCATCCGTGAGGCTTCTTGAAATCCCCCTTGTATTTGATGTTCGGTTTGGCTGGAAACAGGTATTCATGCGTCTGGTAGCTGGGAAGCTGCCGTAGCGCCAGAATAGCCAGTCCTGGCAAGGAAGTGAGTTGAAGGAGGATGACTTTTGCAGAGGAGTTGGCGCGACGCTGGCACGGGACGGCTCCGTCGGCTGGCAACAACTGACTGCACCTTACCGCACGTTGATCCCATCGTCGCGCTCCAGTTAAAGCAAGCCGGCATCATCGCAAGCCGATGGACACGTTGAGAGTTAATCTTCATTCCAACACTCTGCCCACATCAATTCGTCGCGATCTATTTCCTTGAGTGTTAATTTTCCGTCAGGCGGAGGTTTGCCCTCGCTCCACAGGAAATTACTGAGCAGGCGACCGGCGCGCGCTTCCCAGAATGCGCTGCTCGCGGGGATGCGGCGGCGCGTCATCCGTTCGACATAACTCGTCGCCGCCACATCAATTTTGACGATCACCTTGTGTGCTTTTCCGTCGGGACTTCTCACGATGTACTGATGCTCGTCAGGTTGGAGGCCAGACGATTTTTGCTCATCGGTCGGACGCACAATCTCGAACCCGTTCATCGTGATCGTTTGAATCAGGGAACGCGGACGCGCAACTCTCTCGCCGTCCGCCAACGGAATGCGAGCTTCCGCTTCGACGACAGGTTTAGCCAGCGCGGAGGCGACCGCATTCCGTAAAATCTCAGGCGTCATCGGCTTGCGAACGAAGTCCGTCGCGCCGAGTTTCATCGCGTCCACCGCGAGTTCAATCGAGGCGAAAGCCGTCGCCATCACGACGCGCGCATCTGGACGACGCTCCTTGATGCGCTGCAACGTCTCGAGGCCGTCCATGATCGGCATCTTCTGATCCAGCACCACCGCGTCCCAACTTGAACCGTCTTTGAACTCTTCGAGTCCTGCCGCGCCGTCGCCCGCCTCACCAACTTCGTATCCTGCGGCCTCCAAAGTCAGACGCATGACGCGGCGAATGTTAATTTCATCATCAATTATCAAAATGCGTTTGCCCATCTTTCAACTTCCTTCCGAACGACTTTCACTAATCTCTCGCTTTGTTTGCCGCAACACATCTGATGGCCTGCTGAAACTACAACTGCGCCTCTCTCTACTTCTGAACTTTTAGAGGGGAGACTTCCTGCGTCACAGGCAGCGTGAAGGTAAACGTCGTACCGCGCCCCAATTCCGATTGCACGCTGATCTGTCCGCCGTTCGCTTCGACGAGCGATTGCGAGATCGTTAAGCCTAAGCCCGCCCCACCCGTCGGCGCGTCCGGCACTTGCACGAACTTGTCGAAGATGTGCGGCAGATACTCTGACGGAATCCCGCTGCCCGTGTCGCAGACCGAGAGCGCAACGTAACTCTCGCGTCGCTCCGCGCTGATCTTGATTTCACCGCGCCTGGTGTAGCGGATGGCGTTGATCACGAGGTTGCTGATGACGCGCTCAATCTGTGCGCGGTCAACTATCACGGCGGGAAGATCGGGCGGCGCATCAACGCGCAATGCGAGTCCTTTGACTTCGACCTGCGGGCGCAGGACTTCGGCGATGCCGTTGATTAAATCACCGGCGCGAGTTGAAGCGAGTTGCGGATGGTGTTCGCCCGCTTCAATCTTCGAGAGATCGAGCAGATCGCGCATCAACTTATCAAGACGCTCGCAGTCCTGACGACACGCTCCCAACACTTCCTGCTGCTTCTCATTCAACTCGCCGACAGCCCCTTCAAGCAGGAGATGGACGCCCATCTGCACGCTCGTCAAAGGCGTGCGTAGCTCATGCGAAGCGGTGGCGATGAACTCGGATTTGAGCCGGTCAATCTCGCGCAAATGTGTGATGTCCTCAAGCAGCGTGACGGCTCCGAGCAAGCGTTTTTCGTTGTCGCGCATCGGCGTTGTGCGGAGGCGATAAGCGCGCTCCGAGCCATCCACGGCGAACGGGAAGACCGCCGCCGCGCCTTCGCCGGCGACGGGACGCTGCGAGCTTAAGGCTTCGGCGACGGCTCCGGCGATGCGCGTGTCGCGTGCGATTTCGCCGACGTGCTTGCCTTTGTTCTCGGCTTCCGTCCCGAAAATTTCTTCCGCCGCCGGATTGAGTTTCGTGACGCAGCCTTCGGCGTTCGTGACGATGACAGGATCATAGAGCGAATCTATCGCGGCTTCTGTGGTCTGCTGCGCGATGATGAGTTGTCCCATGTCGGAGCGTCGAAGTTGGCGGATGCGTTCGGCCATGCGATTGAATTCGGTGGCAAGGACGCCGACCTCATCGCGTGAAATAACATCAACTTTGGCATCGAGGTCGCCGCCCGCGATTCTGGCAGTCGTTGCCGTCAGTTGAAGCAATGGCTTGACGATATGGCTGGCGAGGAAAAAGGCTAACGCCAGTCCAGCCGCGACGAGCAACCCGGCCATCAGCAACGTCAGATAAAACCAGCGGCGCGCAACTTTGCTCGCGGCCTCCGACTTCGCGAGCATGGCGCGTTGATTAAGCTGCAAGAGGTGGTCACAGTCTGCGCGCAACTTGTTGAACTGCGGTTCGAGCCGCGAGAAATAATCTTTGCGTTCCGAGGTCTCTTCATCTCGAATAGTTGAACTCGTCGCGGTGGTTTTGCTTTCCGTCGAATCCACCTGTGAGAGAAAATCGTCGAACGTTTGATAGTAAGCGTCGCGGTCTTGGCGGATGGCTTCGATGGCTTCGGGTTCGCCCGCCTCTGTGATGTTGTTGGCGGCTTTCTGAAAGTTAGCGTCAAACTTTGTGCGATGCTCCTGCATTTGCGAGAGGGCGCGCTCGCGGACTCCGATGAGCGCGAAGACTGCCGCCGAATCCTGTCGCTCAAGATTCTCTTTCATCTCCTGCGCGGCAATCACGGAATCGTAGTTGTTGACGATGATGCGGCGCGAGACATCGCCCATCTCGCGCAGACGCCACGCGCTCCAACCACCAAGCACGATCAGCGCGACGATGAAGACTAGATACCCCGCTAATAGTTTCGTGCGTAAGCTCATAAAAGCAGTGATGAGTGATGAGTGACAAGTGATGAGTTAAAGAAAGATTGTCGTTCATTCATCATTTCGCATTCCTCCAAGCGGGACGACGTGAACCGTCGCGTCGCGCACTTCGTCAAGGAAACGATTGATGACCGAGCCTTGCCATAAAATCTCCCAACGCGAGCGCGATGATTGACCGAAGATGACGTGCGTAATTCCTTCCTGCCGCGCAAACTCGATCAAGGCGTCCGCCACACGCCGCGCCCGCAGCTTGACGACTTTCGCGCCCAACTCTTCGGCGAAGCGGACGTTCTCTTGCAACGCTGCATAATCCTCCGGCTTGATTCTGCCCATCTCTTCGCTCGGCGTCTCCACATAGACCGCGAACCAATCACCGACGAGTCGCCCGGCGATGCGCGAGCCTGTGCGTAACAGTTTTCGCGCAGTGCCGCGCGACGCCATGCAGACCATCACCTTCTCTGGAATGACGGCCTGTTCCAGTCCCTCGCGTTCGCGATAATCGTGCGCCTTCGTCGCCTGATCTGCGGCCACCTGACGCAAAGCGAGTTCGCGCAGCGCGGAGAGATTGCCCTTGCGAAAGAAGTTATTGAGTGACTGCTCGATCTTCTCGACGCCGTAAATCTTGCCTTGCCGCAGGCGCGTCCGCAGCGTGTCAACCGAGACATCCACGTTGACCACTTCATCCGCGCGACGCAGAAAATAATCCGGCACAGTCTCGCGCACGCGCACGCCCGTCGTGCGCGCCACCGCGTCGTTCAGAGATTCGAGATGCTGAATGTTGACGGCGGTGATAACGGAAACGCCCGCATTGAGAAGTTCAAGCACATCTTCATAACGCTTGCGATTCTTTGAACTGGGGACGTTCGTATGCGCCAACTCATCCACGATGGCGATGGCGGGGCGGCGTGCGATGACTGCTTCAACGTCCATCTCTTCGAGCGTCACCGCGCGATACTCGATGTGGCGCAACGGCACGCGCTCAAGATCGCCGACGAGCGCAGCCGTCTCCGCGCGCCCGTGCGTCTCGACGAAGGCCACGACGATGTCCGTCCCCTGACGCTTGAGTTGGAGCGCGTCTTCGAGCATCTGATACGTCTTGCCCACGCCGGGAGCCGCCCCGATATAGACACGCAGGCGCGCATGTTCGCCCTCTTTAAGTTTGGCGAGCAAAGATTCCGGCGTTGGCTTGTTGCCGTTGTCAGTCATAAACGCGGAGCGGTTGACTTGTCTGACTCAAGACTATTTGTTCATCGGTCTCTTGCTATCGAGGTCTAGATTAAACTCCAACACATTGACCGTTGCCTCTCCGAGAAAACCGAACTGCCGTCCCGACGTGTGCGCGGCGATGAGGCGACGCACTTCGTCTTCGCTCATTCCGCGTTCACGCGCAACACGAGGCGCTTGAAACTCTGCGGCGGCGGGCGAGATGTGCGGGTCGAGGCCAGATGCCGATGTCGTCACCAGATCAACCGGCACAGGCTTGCCGGGATTCTCGCTTTGCGCTTTCTCGACATCAGCTTTGACTCGATCAATCAGCTTCTGATTCGTTGGCCCAAGATTCGAGCCGGATGATGCGCCTGCATCATAACCGGCAGCCCCAGCGGCAGAAGGGCGCGAGCGAAAATAACCTGGGGATGAAAACGGCTGACCGATAATCCGCGAGCCTGCGATTGCACCGTCGGCGCGCTTGATAAGTTGCCCGTTCGCCCTATCAGGAAAAATCACCTGCGCGATGCCCGTCACGGCGAGCGGATAGACCAAACCGAAGATCACCGTCGTGACTATCGTCATTAATATCGCCGTCGTTATATTCTTTATCATCATCTTTATACCGCCCTCTTTTTCAACTCGCCCTCAGAACTAGAGCACGCTCCTGCAATTCCACTTACGCCAGACCGATGGCATGGATGATTACGTCAATAATCTTGATGCCGACGAACGGCACGATGAGACCGCCGAAGCCATAGATTAAAAGGTTGCGCCGCAGCAACGCCGCCGCAGACATCGGGCGATACTTGACGCCGCGCAGGGCAAGCGGGATGAGCGCGATGATAACGAGCGCGTTGAAGATGACCGCAGAGAGAATCGCTGACTGAGGCGTTCGCAAGCCCATGATGTTCAGCGTGTTCAAGACGGGGAACGCCACCGCGAACATCGCCGGAATGATGGCGAAGTATTTCGCGACATCGTTGGAAATTGAAAACGTGGTGAGCGCGCCGCGGGTCATCAACAGTTGCTTGCCGATCTCGACGATCTCGATGAGCTTCGTCGGGTTCGAGTCTAAGTCAACCATGTTGCCCGCTTCCTTCGCCGCCTGCGTGCCTGTGTTCATCGCGACGCCGACATCTGCCTGCGCGAGAGCAGGCGCATCGTTCGTGCCGTCGCCGGTCATGGCAACAAGTTTGCCGCCAGCCTGTTCGCGTTTGATGAGAGCCATCTTGTCTTCGGGCGTGGCTTCGGCGAGGAAGTCGTCAACGCCCGCCTCGCGCGCAATTGAAGCGGCGGTCAAAGGATTGTCGCCCGTAATCATCACCGTGCGAATTCCCATCTGGCGCATCTGGTTGAAGCGTTCGGCCATCCCGCCCTTCACGACATCCTTGAGATAGATGATGCCGAGCGGACGCTTGTTATCGGCGACGACGAGCGGCGTGCCGCCAAGTTTGGCGATGCGTTCCACTATCTCGCGCAACTCTTTCGGAGCCTGCACGCCGCTCGACGCGACAAGTTTCTCAATCGCATCAACCGCGCCCTTTCGGACTTCGTGCCCGTCGAAGTCAACGCCGGACATGCGCGTCTGCGCCGTGAAGGGAATGAACGTCGCCGTGCTGTTTGAGAGTTCGCGCCCGCGCAAGTTGTATTTCTCCTTTGCCAGCACGACGATGGAGCGGCCTTCGGGCGTTTCATCCGAGAGCGACGAAAGCTGCGCCGCGTCCGCGAGTTCCTCTTCATCAACGCCCGGCAACGGAATAAACTCCGCCGCCTGGCGATTGCCGAGCGTGATTGTTCCCGTCTTATCGAGCAAGAGCGTGTTGACATCGCCCGCCGCTTCGACTGCACGCCCCGACATGGCGAGGACATTGTGCTGAATTAACCTGTCCATGCCGGCGATGCCGATGGCCGAGAGCAAGCCGCCGATGGTTGTCGGAATGAGACAGACGAGCAATGAGACAAGCACGAAGATTGTTTGCGGCGCGCTCGAATACATCGCGAACGGTTGCAGTGTGACGACGGCGAGCAGAAAAATAATCGTGAGTCCCGCAAGCAGAATGTTAAGCGCGATTTCGTTCGGAGTTTTCTGCCGCTCCGCGCCTTCGACGAGGGCGATCATGCGATCAATGAACGTCTCGCCGGGATTCGACGTGATGCGGATTTTGATCTGATCCGACAGGACGCGCGTCCCGCCCGTCACAGCTGAACGGTCGCCGCCAGCCTCGCGTATAACCGGAGCGGACTCGCCCGTGATTGCTGATTCATCAACGCTCGCTACGCCTTCGATGATCTCGCCATCGCCGGGGATAAACTCGCCGGCGACGACGAGGACAACATCATCTTTACGCAGTTGCGGCGCGTTGATTGTCTCTAGCTGCCCGTTGGGCAAGACGCGATTCGCAGTCGTCTCTGTCTTGGCCTTACGCAGATTGTCAGCCTGCGCCTTGCCGCGTCCTTCGGCCATCGCCTCCGCGAAGTTCGCGAAGAGAACGGTGAACCAGAGCCAGAGCGTGATCTGCAATTCGAAGCCTGTGTTAGTGACGCCCGCCACCGGAGCGACGAGGCCGCGTATGAGTTGGAGCGTTGTCAGAACGCTGCCGACTTCGACGACGAACATCACTGGATTCTTCATCATCGTGCGCGGGTTCAGCTTCCTGAACGAATCCACCAATGCACGTTTGACGATCTGCGCGTTCCAGATAGCTTGTTTCTTTGTTTGCTCGGACATAATTTTTAGCAGTCAGCAATCAGCAATCAGCGGTCAGCCAAAACAGGGTCGGAGCTTTTCGGCTGACCGCTGATTCCTGACTGCTTGTCAAAATGTTTTCCCAGCCATCATCAACAGATGTTCGACAATTGGCCCAAGGCTCAATGCCGGAAAGAAGGTCAACGCGCCGACGATGACGATGACGCTGACGAGCAAGGTCGTGAAGAGCGGCGACGTGACGGGGAACGTGCCGAGCGATGGCGGCACGGTCTTCTTGCGCGCGAGGTTTCCGGCGATGGCGAGCATTGGGATAATCATGAAGAATCGCCCGATGAGCATGGCTAATCCGATGGTCGAGTTATACCAGAGCGTGTTGGCGGAGATACCCGCGAAGGCCGAACCGTTGTTCCCAGTGCCGGACGTGAACGCATAGAGAATTTCGGAGAGTCCATGTGGTCCCGCGTTATTCAGTTGCGACGTGCCGAACGAAGGCGCAACTAAAGAGATTGCAGCGAAGATCAAAATCGTCAACGGGAAAACAAGCGTCGTCAGCATCGCCATCTTCACGTCGTAATCCTCAATCTTCTTGCCCAAGTATTCAGGGGTGCGTCCAACCATCAAGCCCGCGATGAAGACAGCGAGGACGACGTAAATTAAAATGCCGTACAGCCCCGCGCCGACGCCGCCGAAGATCGTCTCCGAGAGCATGATGTTCGAGAGCGGGACGAGTCCGCCGAGCGGCGTGAATGAATCGTGCATCGCGTTGACCGCGCCGCATGAGGCGTCCGTCGTCGCTGTCGCAAAGAGCGCGGAATTGGCGATGCCGAAGCGCACCTCTTTGCCTTCCATGTTGCCGCCCGACTGCGTCGCGCTCACAGTTTGATCTGTGCCGGCGAGCAACGGATTGCCGCGAGCCTCAGCCCAGTAAGCGACGGTCAGACCCGCGAAGAACAACACTGTCATCGCCGCAAACACTGCCCAGCCGTGCTTCTGCGATCCGGTCATGCGTCCGAGCGTGTAGGTCAGTCCGGCGGAGATGGCGAAGATGCCGAGCATCTCGATCAGGTTTGAGAAGGGCGTCGGGTTCTCGTAAGGATGTGCGCTGTTGGCGTTGAAGAAGCCGCCGCCGTTCGTGCCGAATTGCTTGATGGCTTCCTGCGAAGCGACAGGCCCTTGCGCGATAGTCTGCGTCTCAACGGTCTGCATCTCTTTCGCGTTCGTACCGTCGGCGTTAGTGATGACGTTGCCGCTCGCGTCCTTTTTATCAACTTCAATCGTCTGCTTCTCGACTAACTGCGCCGTGTCGTAAGGCTTCAAATTCTGCACGACGCCCTGCGAGACGAGCAGCAGTGCGACGACGATGCAGATGGGCAGCAACACCCAGAGCATCGCGCGCACAGTGTCAACCCAGAAGTTGCCGATGGTCTCCATCTCGCGCCGCGCAATGCCGCGGATGAAGGCGATGGCAAGCGCGATGCCGACCGCCGCCGAAGCGAAGTTGTGATAGGCGAGTCCAGCCATCTGCGTCAGATAGCTCATCGTCGTTTCGGGAACATAACTTTGCCAGTTCGTGTTCGTCGTGAAACTAGCCGCCGTATTGAACGCAGAGCCGGTGTAGCCCGCCGCATCCACGCCCGCGAGTTGCTGCGGATTGAACGGCAAGACGCCTTGCAGCCGTTGAATGAGATACAGGACGAGCATCGAAACGAGGCTGAACAGCAGCATCGTGATCGCGTACTCCGTCCAGCGCATCTCGCGCGTTTCGTCCACGCCCGTCAGTTTGTAGATCAGGCGTTCGACGGGGCGCAGGATGAAATCGAGAAAGGTCTTTTCGCGATTGAAGACGTGCGTCATAAAGACGCCGAGCGGCTTCGTCAGCGCGACGATGATCGCGAAGAAAAACAGAATTTGTAGCCAGCCGTTGAGAGTCATATCAGAACTTCACCTTCTAGAATTTTTCGGGACGCAGGAGCGCGTAAGCCAGGTACACGAGCAACAGGGCGGAGACCGCCAGACTTAAAATCGTTTCGAGATTCATCAACGCCTCCCTACTGCAACCTCTCGCACCCGCGCACGTAGGCGAGCGCGATGAGAAAGAAAATTATGGTCGCTGCCGCAAAGATCAGGTCTAACATCACATTCTCCGTTCTATTATTTTCAAATTATTTGGGAACACAGCATCATCTCTGCTTGTCTGACAGATGACGCCGTCGCAGTTCACGCCAGACGATCAGCTTCGCGATTTGCAGCGCAGCAAATGGGCGTAGATCATGGAAGAAGCTGATGCAACTGCGCCGCACATCTTCAAACGTCGTGCGCTCTTGATAGCCGCTCCGTTTAAGCGTTTGCATGGCTGACCGTCTTTAATTGAAGTTGTAGCCAACTTCGAGCAGAAAGAAGTTATTGCCGTGCGAAGGATTCTGGTTTCCGATTGAATAGGCCGCATAGCCCGTCACCTTCGGACTAAACTTCAACACGAAGCCCGGCGTGAAATAACCCGCGCTATGCTTGCCCGTAAAATAATCCGCGGCGAACGTCACCTTCTTATTCACAGGTTGCTCGAAACCGAATTGCCCGCCCGCGCGATTGCTTGCCGCGACAACGTTCTTCGTAAAGTCATAGCCGCCCGCTGTCAGCCTTGTGCCGGACTTGAACGTCTTGCTGATCTCCGCGTAGACATAATTGCCTGCGTTGTAGCCACGATTGTGGACGGGCAAATAGAGATGATCGCCGATGACAATCGCGATGCCGTTTGTGCTCCCGCCGTCGTAAAGCTTGTACTTGATGGCGGGCACGAGCGTGGTCGAGTCAGGGCCGGGCTGGATGTTGCCGGTCACGTTAAGACCAATCTCGACGCGCCCGCCCGCGCCGACCACGATGCGCGGCACAAAAGACGAAAACCTGTTTAAGGCATCGCTATTATTCGGCTTCAGGCTGGCGTCCAATTCGCCATAAACCTTGCCCTTGTCGAGCACATCGGTTGACGGCACGTTGAAGATAGTCTGCTGAGCGTGCGCCATTGAAAAAAGCCCGCACACTAAAATGAAGAGCGGCGCGACCAGTGCGCTCTTCGATAATTGATATTGACGCATGTTCACCAATCTCTCCTTGAGACGTTAAGCCCCACTTCGTACTTCGTGAGGCGACGCTGTTTTCAAATTTCGACGAGCGTGCCGGATGTTGCTTTTGCGCTCGCTCAAAATGTCTGCCTGCTCGCTTCGCGCAAAATTCAACAGCCAAAGCTCAATTCCCGATGCTATGCCTACTCGTATAAAAAGTGCGTAAAGAAGTCGTAAAAAGTTTATAAAGACGGAAGGGTTCGCATGACAGGTAAATGGAAGGCGTGTTCTTGAGCGGTTGAGGCAAGCCAGCGTCCGTGTGATTGCGGCGCAGCTACAAGGGCGATGTCTGAATGGATGTGAGAAAAATTTATTCAACGCAAGGATTTTGCGTCTGCGCCGAATTTTGGTGTGTGCTTTCTATGCTCCGGGATCAAAGCGATAGCCAACCCACGGCTCGGTCAGGAGGTAGCGCGGCGCGGCTGGGTCAGCTTCGATTTTTTTACGAAGCGTGCCGGTGAAGACGCGCAGATATTCCGTCTGCTCGACGTAGTTGCCGCCCCAGATCGCCGACAGCAGCGTGCGGTGTGTGAGCACCTTGCCGGCGTTCCGCATAAAAAAAGTGAGCAGGTCGAACTCTTTCGGCGTCAGATGAATTTCACGCTCCCGCACGTTGACGCTTCGCGCCTCCAAATCTATACGAAAGTCGCCGGCCTCCAATATCGGAGAGGACGCTTCGTTGATGACGGGAGCTTGCGCGCGCCTTAAAGCGGCACGCACGCGCGCATATAGCTCATCCATCCCGAACGGCTTGGTGACGTAATCGTCAGCGCCGGCATCGAGCGCTTCGACCTTTATTTTTTCTTCACCTTTGGCTGACAAAATGATGATGGGGATGCGCGACAACGCGCGCACGCGGCGACAAAGTTCCAGCCCGTCCATATTCGGCATCGAAAGATCAGTCACTAATAAATCGGGCAACCAGTCACCGAAAGTGTCCAGCGCCGAAACGCCATCGGCAGCGACGCGCACGTCGTACCCGTGAGTTTTCAACCCCATGCGTAAAACTCGCGTGAGTTGCGGCTCATCATCTGCAACGAGAATGCGCGGCTTCTGCTCCATGCGATTTTATTTCCCCGTGCCCGTCATCAAGTCTTCGCTGAATGGATGATGTCATTATTTGAAACTTCATCCGACCGCCCGCTCAAGGCTTCTTCCTCATCGCCTATTGGGAGCGTGAAGGCGACGCGCGTCCCCGTGGCTTGTGCGCCGTCTTCGATCCAAATCTGTCCGTCGTGAGCTTCGACGATTCCTTTAGCGATGGCGAGTCCCATCCCTGTGCCCGGTGGCTGCTGGGTGCTGATGTCGCCGTCACGGATGGCGCGAAAAAATTTATCAAAGACTCTCGCGCGCAAGGCGTGCGCGATGCCCAGACCTTCATCTTCGACAGCGATTTGCACCGACTCGTGATTCGCACGCTTCGCCTCAATCCGAATCGTCGTCGTCTTCGGGGAATACTTCGCCGCGTTATCAACGAGCGTGTACACGACTTCGCTCACGGCGCGCGAATCAACGCGGACGACCGGCAGATTTTCTTCAATCTCAATCTCAATTTGATGCTCTCGCGTGAGCGGCGCGGCGCGCGTGAGGGCAGTCGAGATGATTTCATCAACCGCTCCCCAGCGGCGGCGCAGGTGCATCTCGCCGGCCTCGATGCGCGCGAGTTCGATGAGTCCGCCGATGAAGCGATTGAGACGGTCGCTCTCTTCATCTATCACTTCAAACATCTCGCGTCTCGATTCATCGTCGAGCACCTCTGTCTGTTCACCGTCAACCTTGCCGTTCATGTCATTAAGCAAAGTGGTGATGGACGCTTTAATCGAAGTCAGCGGCGTGCGTAGATCGTGCGAGACCGCATCGAGCAGAGATGATTTTAATTTCTCGCTTTGCCTGAGCGCCTCGGCGTGGCTCGCCTTCTCAAATGCAAGTTGCAACTCACGATACAGCTGCTCGATTTCGCGCTTGCCGTTTTCCGCTTCCTCCGCGCGTCGCTTCGCGCGAGCTGAAAGTTGCCCGGCGGTGACGGCAGTAATCAAAAACGCCGCGAGCGCCGCCCAGTTCTGCGGATTCGCGATGGTGAAAGTATAGATGGGCGGGAGGAAGAAGAAATTAAAACATAACACGCCCAACACCGAAGCCAGCAGCGCGGGACGGCTGCCCCACAGCGTCGCGACGAAGAGCACGACGAGCAGCAGGGCGAGCGCGATTGTCGTCGAATTAATCTCAGTTTGAAACGGCGCAAGCGCAGATGTCACGATGGCGATCCCGAAGACCGCCGTCGCGTAGTGGAGAAACTTGCTCCGGTTATTATCTGCTTGATACAAGCGTGTCGTCATCAAACTACCAACGCTTCACTTTGTCGGTTTTAAGTTCGTGATGTCTCGCCATCATAACTGATGTCTGCCGACATGCACTCATCCACGTTTGCTTGGAAGCGTATCTCTCATTCGACTGAGCCTGAGGATACGGCAAAACACAAGTGAGTTTTTTCTGCGTAGGATGCGTTTGTGTTTTCAGGCCACGGCGTTGTATCTATCTTGCAGGCATCTGAGCCTGTCGTAATCCGATTAATCTTTCAACGTGACCGCGCGCACATCAAATTCACAGACGCTTGTGCGCCTTGATGACCATGACAAAGAGAGACAATAAATTCGCCGTCAGGCGCACCGTCACAGGCTTGGGTTTGTTCGCCTTAGAGAATATCCCAGCCGGCAAACGGATGATTGAATACATCGGCCAACTCATCTCGAATGAAGAAGTGGAGAAGAGAAAAACAGGGAAATATTTTTACGGCGTCAACACCAAGTGGTCTCTCGACGGCAGCGCGCGGAGCAACAAGGCGCGCTACATCAATCACTCGTGCAGACCGAATGCCGAAGCGATTGTGACGGGCCACCGTGTCTGGATATGGTCGAAGAGAACGATCAAAGCCGGCGAAGAAATTACATCCGATTACGGCACGGAATATTTTGACATGCACATCAAGCCCAAAGGCTGCCGGTGCGCGAAATGCACGAAAGGTTAGAAGTCGTGGCCGGATGACGATCAATTTCCAAGCTTGAGCTTTGAACCTTAAACTTCCAACCATGATTCAAATCTCGGAAGCCATCGGCATCGTTCGAGAGCAGTCGAAGCCGCTTCAACCCGAAGAGGTAAATCTGGATGACGCGCTCGGTCGCCTGCTCGCCGAAGACGTGTCGGCGGACTGCGACCTACCGCCGTTTGACCGCGCGCAGATGGACGGCTACGCGGTGCGCGCGGAAGATTTAAGTAACCCGCCCGCGCGCCTCCGCATCGTCGGCGAAGCGGCGGCGGGTCGCGGCTGGCGCGGGACGTTGCAAGCGGGCGAGGCCGTGCGAATTATGACCGGCGCGCCGATGCCCGCCGGCGCGGACAGCGTGCAACAAGTCGAGTTGACGCGCGAGCTTGACGGCGGCGCATCCGTGGAAATCGAACGCGCGACGACACCGGGACAGTTCTACGTCAAGCGCGCGAGCGAGGTCAGCGCGGGCGCGACGGTCTTGCGCGCGGGCGAGGAAATCAACGCCGCGCGGACGGCGGTGCTCGCGTCTTTCGGACGCGCGCGCGCGTGTGTCTATAAGTTGCCGCGCGTCGCGGTGCTGGCGACGGGAACGGAACTTGTCGGTGTCAATGAGCAGCCCGGCGCGGATCAGATTCGCGACTCGAACAGTTATTCGCTCGCCGCCTACGCGCAACTCGCGGGCGCAATCGTCGAGCGTCTGCCGTTCGCGGGCGACGAGCCGGAACTTTTACAACAAGCGATAGCAGAGGCCGCGACGCGCGCGGACGTGCTCGTTTTGTCGGGCGGCGTTTCGATGGGCGTCTATGATTTCACGAAGCCGGCGCTGCGCGCGCTCGGCGCGGAAATATTTTTCGAGCGCGTCGCACTGCGTCCCGGCAAGCCGACAGTCTTCGCGCGTCTTCCCGGCGCGAACGAGAAAGTAGGAACGCTCGTCTTCGGTCTGCCCGGCAATCCGGTCTCCGTCTCGGTCACTTTCAATCTCTTCGCGCGGACGGCTCTGCGCGCCATGCAGAATGACGCGACGCCCGCACTCGTCGAAGAACGCGCCGTACTCGCGCATTCCGCCAAAGGCGCGTTGGAAAGGACGAGTTACCTGCCCGCCATTTTACGCACGGATGAGAGTGGACGGCAGGTCGCGGAGATTTTGAAATGGGGCGGCTCGTCCGACTTCGTCGCCTTCGCGCGTGCGACTGCGCTCGTCATCATTCCCGCCGGAATCAAGACGGCGGAAGCCGGCAGCGTCGTCAGCGTCGTGCGCCTTCCGTGAGCGAATTTCAGCGCGTTTGCAATTGGGTGTGAACTCCGTCAGTACCGCGAGCGGTAGCGAGCGGGTCATCCTAAGTGAGCAGACCCGCTCGCTACCGCTCGCGGTACTGATTAAAGACCCTGCGCCAGAGGCCACATGCCATTGCAATTTGCTATAAATCTGTTTGTGCGAGAAGTCCAACACAGATAAATTTCCTGGCCTGCCGCTACGGTCAAAACTGCGTTAAGTTTTTCGACGTTGCATGCACACAAAGAGGGCGTCACCATAATTTACGGTGACGCCCTCTTGCTGACGTAAGGAGCGACGCTGTGGAGTCGCCTCGTCGTCAAATGCTTACATGCCCGGCATCAGCACTGTGTCAACCGAGTGGATAACGCCGTTGGATTGATACACGTCCGCGATGGTGACGGTCGAAGTGCCGCCCTTCTCATCCGTCAGCACGAGCGAGTTGCCCTGCATCATCGCCTTCAACGTGCCACCGCTGACGGTCTTGAATGATGCTGTGCCGTGACCGGCCTTGATCGCCTTCGCTATCGCTTTCGAGTCCATCTTGCCCGCCACGACGTGGTAGGTCAGGATTTTCGTCAGCATGGCTTTGTTTTCCGGCTTGAGCAGCATTTCAACCGTGCCGGCGGGAAGCTTATCGAACGCTGCGTTGGTCGGAGCGAAGACCGTGAACGGCCCCTTGCCCATCAAAGTGTCAACCAGCCCGGCGGCCTTCACGGCGGCGACGAGCGTCGTGTGATCTGCGGAGTTCATGGCGTTCTCGACGATGTTTTTAGTTTTGTACATCGCCGCGCCGCCCACCATCGGATTGCCTGTCTTCGACGCCATCTTGTCGTCCTTCGCGCCCATCTGAGCCTGACCCGAGACGGCGAAGACGCCAAGCATGACAACTGCCATCAACGATAAAAAGAATGTCTTTTTCAATTTTCTGAACCTCTCTCTGTGTTGGATTGTTTCGCTTTCAATTGATATACGCGACGCTCCATCCGCGCGGATTGTTATTTGCCTAAAAATTTCCTTTCGCACTGAACGCGCGCGCACTCTTGCCACCGCGCACGAACTACGTTTTACTTCTACGTCTATGAAAAAGCTCACGCACGTTGACGAGGAAGGCCGCGTAGCAATGGTTGACACGTCCGCGAAACAATTCAACGCGCGCCGCGCCGTCGCCTCCGCGCGCGTCCTGATGTCGTCGCAGACCGTCGCCGCCGTCCGCGAGCATCGCACGCCGAAGGGCGATCCCATCGAGACGGCGCGGCTCGCCGGCATCATGGCCGCCAAACGCACAGCCGAACTCATCCCGCTCTGCCACACGCTCGCGCTGACGCACGTTGACGTGCGCGCCGAAGTGTCCGACGCGGGTGTCTATCTCGAAGCCGAAGCGACGACGACGGCGCAGACCGGCGTCGAGATGGAAGCGTTGACTGCCGTCACCGTCGCCGCTCTAACCATCTATGACATGTGCAAGGCGGTGGACAAAGCGATGACGATTACGGACGTGCGCCTCGAAGAAAAGACCGGCGGCAAATCGGGCGCGTGGGTCAGGCAAGCGTGAAAGGCAAAAGGTAAAAGTATTTGAGAGGAACTCTCCGCCCGGCTCTAACGTTTACCTTTCTGTCTTGAAACTTTTGCCTTTTAAGCAAGTGTGCAAAAGTTTTTCGATTTAAGGGTTGAAGAAAAAGGCTGTCTTGACTGGTCTTTAATTTTGCCTTTGACCTTTTTACTTTTGCCTTTCGTGGCTCCGGTCGTACAATAGGCACGTCAACGAAGAAAGTCGGAATACTTTTTCACGCGGAGAAATAAAAATGAAGTTAAACCTTGCACCCGACGCGCGCCCGCAAGTGACCACGCTCTTGCTCGCCACCGCTCTCAGCGTCCTTCTCTGGTTCGTCCCCTTCGCGTGGGTCGTGGCCTATCCATTCCAACTTTTTGTCACCTTCATCCACGAAGGCGGCCACGCGCTCGCCGCTGTCTTGACCGGCAACACAGTGCAATCCTTAAGCGTCGCGCTTGACACGAGCGGACTGACCGAGACACTGACGCCGCAGGGCGGACTCTTCTCGCAACTGTTTATCTCAAGCGCAGGTTATCTCGGCGCGATTTCGTTCGGCGCACTTTTGCTCTGGCTCGTGCGCCACCGCGTCAAGGCTCACGTCGTACTGGCAGGCTCCGCCGTCGTCATCATCGGCCTGACGCTCGTCTTCGGTTTTCTCGCCCCGCTCTCGAATCTTTCTTTCAGCCCGTTCACGCTCGTCTCCGGCGGATTGATCGCGGCGGGACTGCTCGCGGCGGCGCGGTTTGCACCGAGACGCGCGGCGAACTTTCTCGTCGGCTTTCTCGCCGTCCAGTGCGTGCTCAAAGCCGTCTTCGATTTGAAGAACGTGCTTATGCTCTCGGCTTTCTCAGGCGAGCACACCGACGCGATGAACATGTCACAGGCGACGGGCATCCCGTCCGTCTTCTGGGCGATCTTCTGGATCGCCATCTCGTTCGTGATTCTCTCGCTGGCCCTGCGCGCTTATGCCGTCGCCAAAGACAGGACGACGAGCCAGCCCGATCTCCCGTTTGAAGATTCGCCGCTCAACGTTTAAGGCGCAACGCTTGTGAGTACACAAATCGAGAGGCCGCCGGATGCGGGAGCTAAAGTCACTCCGCCCGACGGCCTCTCCGCTTCTCAAGTCGAAACAGAAATCACGACTTTCGCAACGGCAGATGCAGTCCTGACGCTTGCCTCTCTGCCCGTCGGCGCGCGTCTCATTCTTCGATGCCGCAAAGACTGGCGCGTCGCCTGCGTCTCATTCGTCACGGACGAGAACGTCACACTCTCGGTCGGCTCGCCCTCCGGCCACACCTACCGCGTCCGACGACCCGCCAACGCCCCGCTGACACACGACGACGACAACAGCGCGCTCCCCATCCTCGGCGAAGGACAATGGCGCGCTGGCTTCGCGCGTTACGACACGCGCTGGTAAAAACCTTCGCCCAAGCTCACGAAATCCACACCCATCCGCCCTTCTCACTTTTACCTTTTGCCTTTTTACTTTTGCCTTCTCCCGCCGCTTCAACTCCGTCCCGGTTCGGGTTATCATAAGCAGTTCGTCGTGTCGCCAAATTGTCCACTGTGCGTGTCCGCGACCATTTAATCCAGCATGACATTACAAGCCATCACCGTGCGCGGGGCGCGCGTCAACAATCTGAAGAACATTTCATTCGATATTCCTATCGAAAAACTGACCGTCGTGACGGGCGTGAGCGGCTCCGGCAAATCGTCGCTCGCCTTCGACACGCTCTACGCCGAAGGGCAACGCCGTTACGTCGAATCTCTCTCGGCATACGCGCGCCAATTCCTCGAACGAATGGACAAGCCGGACGTGGACGAAGTGCTCGGCATTCCGCCTGCCATCGCCATCCGCCAGAAAAACTCGACGCGCAACCCGCGCTCGACCGTCGGGACGCAGACGGAAGTTTACGACTATCTGCGACTCCTCTACGCGCGCGTTGGCATCACTTACTGCCGCGTCTGCGGGCGCGAAGTGCATCACGATTCGCCCGAATCATCGGCGCAGGAGACGCTCGACACGCTCGCCGAAGGCACGCGCTTTTACGTCCTCTTCCCCGCGCAGGCCGGAATGCGCGCGGAGACAAACGACGACGGAAAAAAGAAGTCGTCCAAGAAAAAAGTTAAATCAGCGACGACGACCGCCACGCAAGACGCGCGCGCCGTCACGGCTCATATTATGAGCTTGATGCAGCGCGGCTTCACACGTCTCTATAGCAAAGGCGAAGTCATTGAACTGCGCTCGCCCGATGATTTCACGCGCGCCGATTTTGCAGAGGTTTATGTTCTCGTTGACCGCCTCGTCGCTAACACAAGTGTGCGCGAGCGGCTCGTTGATTCCTTCGAGACGTGCTTTATCGAAGGGCACGGCACGGCCATCGTCAGAAGCGCCGAAGACGAGCCGCGTCAACTTTATTTTTCCGAACGCTTCGAGTGTAAGTACGACGGCACGATTTACGCGCAACCCGAACCGCGTCTCTTCAGCTTCAACAATCCGTTCGGCGCGTGCCCGACCTGTCAGGGCTTCGGCAACACCATCGGCCTCGACATTGATCTCGTCATCCCGAACCCGCAACTCACGCTCAACGAGGGCGCGATTGAACCCTGGACGAAACCGCAGCACGAATGGGCGCGCACGGAGTTGAAACGTTTCTGCAAACAGGAAAGCATCCCGCTGGACGTGCCCTATCAGGAACTTTCGCCCCCGCAGCAACGCGCCATCGTCGAAGGCAAAGGCAACTGGAGCGGCGTGCGCGGCTTCTTCGACTGGCTGGAGACGAAAAAATATAAACTGCACGTCCGCGTCTTTCTCTCGAAGTATCGCGGCTATACTCTGTGTCCCGATTGCGGCGGCGGGCGTCTGAGACAAGAAGCGCGCGACGTGCTCGTCGGAGGCTCGACGCTTCCCGCCGTCTGCGCGCTCTCCATTAAAGAGGCCGCGCGCTTCTTCGACGAACTGCAACTGACGACCGAGCAGGCCGCGATTGCCGACAAAGTTCTTTTCGAGGTGCGACGACGCCTCCGCTTCCTCGTTGACGTGGGACTCGACTACCTGACGCTCGCGCGTCTCGCCTCGACGCTATCCGGCGGCGAAGCGCAACGCATTCAACTCGCGACCAATCTCGGCTCGTCGCTCGTCGGCGCGCTCTACGTTTTGGACGAGCCAAGCATCGGACTGCACCCGCGCGACAGCGAGCGTCTCATCAAGCTCCTGCAAAATCTGCGCGACATCGGCAACACCGTCCTCGTCGTCGAGCACGACGAAGAAATGATGCGCGCCGCCGACTACATTCTCGACATCGGCCCGGCGGCTGGTGAACTCGGCGGGCGCGTCATCTACGAAGGCGACTTCAAAGGCTTGCTCAAAGATTCCGGCACGCTGACCGGCAAATACTTGCGCGGCGAAGTTGAAATCAAAGAGCCGAAACATCGTCGGACGGGAAAGAAGAAGATGCTCACCGTGCGCGGCGCGAGCGAGCACAACTTAAAAAACATTGACGTTGAAATCCCGCTTGAGATGCTCACGGTCATCACGGGCGTGAGCGGTTCGGGCAAGTCAACGCTCGTCCATGACGTGATTTACGCCGGCATCAAAAAGGCGCGCGGCGAATGGCAGGGTCACGTCGGCGCGTTCCAGAAACTCGAAGGCGCGCAGCAGGTGGACGATGTGATACTCGTGGATCAATCGCCCATCGGTCGCACGCCGCGCTCGAACCCGGTCACGTACATCAAAGTCTATGACGCGATCCGCGAAGTCTTCTCGCAGACGCGCGAGGCTCAAGCGAAAGGCTTCGACCCGTCGCACTTCTCCTTCAATGTGCCCGGCGGGCGCTGCGATGTGTGCGAGGGCGACGGCACGGTGACGGTCGAGATGCAGTTTCTCGCCGACGTGGAACTCGTCTGCGAAGAATGCAAGGGCACGCGCTTCAAACAGCAAATTCTCGACGTGCGTTATCGCGGCAAGAACATCAACGACGTGCTGCACATGACAGTGCGCGAAGCCATCAGCTTTTTCCGCGATGTCAACAAAATCGCCAATCGCCTGCGCGTCCTCGATGAAGTGGGACTCGGATATTTACGTCTCGGCCAATCGGCGACGACGCTCTCCGGCGGCGAAGCGCAGCGCGTCAAACTCGCCGCGCATCTCTCGAAACGCGCGGGCGCGAAGACGCTTTTCATCTTCGACGAGCCAACGACCGGCCTTCACTTCGACGACATCAACAAACTGCTCGCGGCCTTCCGCACGCTCATCGAAGCGGGCGGCTCGCTCCTCGTCATCGAACACAATCTCGATGTCATCAAGACCGCCGACTACGTGATAGACCTCGGCCCCGAAGGCGGCATCATGGGCGGACAGGTTGTCGCCGAAGGCACGCCCGAACAAATCATGGCCGCCAAGAAGTCGCACACCGGACGCTTCCTTAAAGCGCATCTCGCGCGCTCGAACGCACAGGCAAAGAGCGGTCAGCGGTTAGCGGTTAGCAGTCAGCAAAAAGCCTGACGGAGCGTTATCGCCGGCAATGTGAAGTTAAATCAGCAAAGATTCAAAAAAAGTGCCACAATATTGATCGAAAGGAAAACACAGGCAGCGCCCCGGCGATTGTAAGCTGATTGCTGACTGCTGACCGCTATTGCCATGACACTTAAAGAACGCATCGTCACGGACATGACCGCCGCGATGAAGTCGAAGGACGCCGCACGTCTCTCCACACTGCGAATGGCGAAGGCCGCATTTATGAATCGCGAGATCGAGAAGGGCGGCGAGTTGAGCGATGAAGAGTTGACGAAGTTGCTCCAAACGCTCGTCAAGCAACGGCGCGACTCGATTGAGCAATACGAGAAGGCCGGGCGCGAGGAGTTGGCCGCGAAAGAGCGCGATGAGATCGCCGTCATTGAAGAATATCTGCCACAGGCCGCTTCGCGCGAAGAGATCGAGCAGGCCGTCTCCGCCGCCGTCGCCGAACTCGGCGCAACGACGATGAAAGAGATGGGCGCGGTGATGAAAGCCGCGCAAGCTCGTCTCGCCGGACGCAACGCCGACGGGCGCACGGTCAGCGAAATCGTCAAGCAAAAGCTGGCGTAGTGGAGGGTCAAAGCCAAGGGCTTCGAGAAGATCGTGGCACACTTGACAACTTGTCCCACTCGTGGTACAGTTTATGAATAATTAATAGCCATTATGTGGCGTTGTCGTCTATGGGTAGGACGCTGAGTTTGCAACTCAGAAAAGCGGGTTCGAGCCCCGCCTACGGAATAATAAAAAAGGGGCGGGAGATGTCTCCCGCCCTTTAAATTTTCCTGAATCCAACTACAAGATACAACCCTTTCCTCGCTTGGCTTGCCTCACTTCCGTCGTTACCGTATAATCCGCCTCTTACACGGAGCGCGTTGGGGCTGTCCGGTGGGTTCGCGCCCACTTTTTCTTTTGCGCGAAGGTAATTTTTCAAGCGAGGTCGGCGAGCAAGTTGGAATCAAGTTCGGTTGAAACAAGAATACGCGAAGTGGCGGAGCGCGTGGCCGTCGAGCATGGGCTTGAACTCGTGCATGTTGAGATGGCGACCGTCGGTCGTTTGCCCGTCGCGCGCATCTTTATAGACAAGCCGGGCGGCGTGACGCACGCGGATTGCGCGGCGATGAGCCTACACTTAGGGACGATTCTCGATGTGGAGGACTTCATCCATTCAAATTATACTTTGGAAGTGTCTTCGCCCGGATTGGAACGCGGACTTTACAAACGCGAAGACTACGTGCGATTTGCGGGTCAGTTGGCGAAGGTATTGACGCGCGCAAAGATTAACGGCCAGCGTAACTTTCGTGGCCGGCTCGTCGCGGTCGAGGGCGACGCGGTCATTTTCGACGACAAGACGAACGGGCGCGTCTCGATTCCGCTCGACGAGATCGCCAAAGCCAACACAGAGATTGACGTGGACGAAGAGTTTCGACTCGCCGCAGAACGCGAGAAAGAGAAAAGCAGAGGCTAGAAACTAGAGACCGGGGGCTGGCGTGCAGCCGACTCTCCAGCCTCTAATATCTAGCCTCCAGCCCCTAAAATTATGAGTGCATCCATCGCGCAAAGCATTGACGCCCTGTGCAAAGAAAAAGGCGTTGACCGTGACATCGTTATCGAGGCCATGAAAGAGGCCGTCCGCGCCGCCGCGCGCAAGCAGTTCAAGGGCGGCGAGGACATTGATGTCGAGTGGTCTTCGGAGAACGGTTTCGAGCTGTTCGCCTCGAAGGTCATCGTCGAGGAAATCACCAACCCCGGCAAAGAGTTGTCGCTCGAAGAGGCGCGCGAACTGGCGGGCGACGAGGTGGAAGTGGGCGACGAACTTCAACTGCCGCTGCCGATGGAAGACATGGGACGCATCGCCGCGCAGACGGCCAAGCAGATACTTTTTCAGAAAGTCCGCGACGCGGAGCGCGCCAACATCTACGAGCAGTACATAGACAAGGTCGGCGATTTAATCAACGGCTACGTCAAGCGTTTCGAGCGCGGCGACATGATCGTTGATCTCGGCACGGTCGAAGCCATCCTGCCGCGCAAAGAGCAATCGCGCGGCGAGCAATGGACGCAGGGCGAGCGCATCCGCGTCGTCATTGACGATGTGTCGAAGGAAGCGAAAGGGCCGCAGGTCATCGGCTCGCGCACGTCGCCGGAACTGCTCAAGCGTCTGTTCGAGATGGAAGTCCCTGAGATTTACGACGGCACGGTCGTCATCAAATCGGCGGTGCGTGAGCCGGGCGAGCGCGCGAAAATCGCCGTCTCGTCCATTGAGCGCGACGTTGATCCGGTCGGCGCGTGCGTCGGCATGAAGGGTTCGCGCGTGCAGGCCATCATCCGCGAACTGCGCGGCGAGAAAATTGACATCATCGAATGGTCGGACGAACCTTCGGTCTTCGCCGCCAACGCGCTGTCGCCCGCGAAGGTCAACCAGGTTCGCATCACAGATATCGAGCGGCGGCAGATGGAAGTCATCGTCAACGAAGATCAACTCTCGCTCGCCATCGGCAAGCGCGGCCAGAACGTGCGCCTCGCCACGAAGCTCGTCGGTTGGAACATAGACATCCGCAGCGAGGAAGACATCAAGAAGGAAGTGGCGGCGCAGATGGGCGCGATGATCGCGTCGGGCGAGCCGGTTCCGATTGACCGTCTCGAAGGCATGACCGTCGCGCACACCGCCGCGCTCGCCGAACACGGCATCAACGACATTGACGCGCTCGCCGCCTGCACGGTGGACGAACTGACAGAGTTCCTCGACATCAGTCTCGACGAGGCCGAAAGAATTATCTCTTCGGCGCAGGCCGTCATCGCCGCCAGCCGCGAGCAGCCGGGCGAGGCAGAAGCAACTGCTGCGTCGGCGACTGAAGAAAGCGAAGCCGGTGCAGAGAACACAACGGCGGCGTCCGATGCTGAAACCGCAGTCGCGCCTGTGACCGGCGAAGTTCAGGAAAATGTAGAAGAGAGCGCGACGCCCGTCGAGCAACACGCCGTCTCTGCCGAATTTGACCCTGATTCGGATGCGGGCGAAGTAGAGCCTTCTCTGGAGAGCACGAACGCCGGTTACGATGAAGCCGTCGAGGGACTGTCGCCTTACAGAAGCGATGGAGCCGAAACCGGCAGCGCGAGCACCGAGCCGGATGAGACGCCCGTCTCGACGGAGGCCGATGCGATGTCGGCTGACAAACTGCTCTTGCAGGAGACCGGACGCGACTTGCGCCCCGACACTGAAGAAGTCCCCGAAGGGACGGCGGAGTTGGCGTCGGAAGATGCGACTGATGAGTCGTTCTCGCCAACCGCCGACGGCGATTCGGAAGCGTCCGCGCCCGAAGTACAAGTTTCGTCCGCACCCACGCCAGACGGCGAGGCCGAGACGACGAATGATAAAGACGTTGCTGACAGCAGTAGTAGTGAGCATCCCGACAATGCTTCCGGCAACCCGAAATAACCGCAGTAGTCGCGGCGGCGCGTGTCTCAAGTGGAGGCGCGCGTCCGGCTGCACTTCGCCCTGACCCGCCTGCTTTGTGGCTCCGGTCGCTTCAAACGACACAGCACGCAAGCAAAGCGGTTAAGGTGCGAATCGTCACTTAACACTTGAAAGCGTGCGACGCCGTGATTTCTTAAGAAGCGTCGAAAAGGGAGTTCATGCCTCAGTCCAAGGTTCGCCTGTACGATCTCGCCAAAGAGCTGAAGCAGGAGACGAAGCGTCTCATCGAAGAGGTGCGTCGAGAGGGCGTTGATGTCAGCGTCCCATCGAATTCGATTTCCAAAGAGCTGGCGGAGAAAATCCGCAATCGCTATTTCCCGAAGAAGGATGCCGCGCCCGCGCGCACTGTCCGCGTCGTCAAGAAGGCCGCCCGCGCCACCGAAGAGACGGCGCACGACGGAGAGGCGCACGCGCCCGACGCCTCCGACGCGCTCGTGCCCGAAGTCTATCAAGACAATGGTGACGCGATGGCGACGGCATTCGACGAGAACGACGCACAGCAGCAACACGCCGAAACGCAGACGGAAGTCGCAGGCGGCGCGAAGCCTTTCCGTCTCGTCAAAAAACTCGCTCCCGCACAACGCGCCGAACAGCCGGAGACGGCAGGCACGGCGGCCACTTTGTCGCCCGATGGTCAAACGCACATCGAGACCGCGACGCAGGACACAGCCCATCACACCGAGGCGGGCGCGTCGCCGCAGCACGCATCAACCAATGGCGACAATGCCAACGTCGCGACGCTCACAGGCGAGCAACAAGCGCCGCCGCAGTCTGCCGGCGAAGCGTCAAGCACAGTTGCCTCAGCGCCGGCGCGTCAGGTCAGAGTTTTAAGGCCGACTGCCGCCGCTCTCACCGCCGGACACCAGCCCGGCCAGCGCATTCCCGTTCCCGCCGCATTGCCGACGACAACGCCATCGCCGCGTGATCGTGGCGGGCGCGGCGGACGCGGGCGCGATCTTGAATTGACGCCGCGCGGCACACCCGGCGAGACCGCCACGCCGCTGACGACATACACTCCACCCGCCGACGCGCGTCGCCCCGGCGGGCGTTCCGGTCGTGGCGGGCGCGGCGGCGCGCACGGCAGAGGCGCGGACGTGCGCGGCGGCGGTCGCCACAACGAGCGCGATTTCGTCGTGCCGCCGAAAGCTCTCACGCTCGAAGGCCGCATCCAGCAATCGCTCAACATGCCGGCAGAGGCCGCCGAACTCAAGCCCGTGCGGATGACCGAAGGCGCGACCGTGAAGACTTTCGCCGAATCGCTGGGCATCAAGCCGAAAGACATCGTGGCCTTGCTGCTGCAACGCGGAGTCTTCGCCACCATCAACCAGCCGCTCGACGGCGATGTCGCGCAAGACCTCGCGCGTCGCTTCGGCTTTGAAGTCTCGTTCATGGACTTTGAAGAGTCAGTCGCCGAAGACGAGTTCGAGAAAATCGTCGAGGAAGGCGTCGAGGATTACGTCGAAGTCCAGCGCGCGCCCGTCGTCACCGTCATGGGACACGTTGACCACGGCAAGACTTCTCTGCTCGACGCCATTCGCACAACCGACGTGGCGAGCGGCGAAGCGGGCGGCATCACGCAGCACATCGGCGCATACAGCGTTCAAGTTCCAAGCCCCGACAATCCGGGCGAGACGCGCCGCGTCGTCTTCATAGACACGCCCGGCCACGAAGCCTTCACCTTGATGCGCGCGCGCGGCGCGAAGGTGACGGACGTGGTCGTGCTCGTCGTCGCGGCGGACGACGGCGTGATGCAGCAGACGATTGAAGCGGTCGAGCACGCGCGCGCGGCCAAAGTGCCGATCATCGTCGCCATCAACAAAATTGACCGTCCCGACGCCAATCCAGATCGCGTCAAACAGGGACTCGCCGCGCTCGGCTTGCAGCCCGTTGACTGGGGCGGCGATGTGGAAATGGTTCCGATTTCAGCCAAAAAGCGCGAAAATCTCGACACGCTGCTCGAAACCATCCTGCTCACGACGGACATTCTCAACCTGCGCGCCAGCCCGACGAGACGCGCCAAAGGCGTCGTGCTTGAAGTTAAGAAACGCAAAGGCTTGGGCATGGTTGCGACCTTGCTCGCGCAGCAGGGCACGCTTCGCATCGGCGACCCGTTCATCGTCGGACAGGCGTATGGCAAAGTGCGCGCGATGTTCAATGATCGCGGACAGCCGATTAAAGAAGTCGAGCCTTCGACACCCGTCGAAGTCCTCGGCTTCACCGGCGACCCGCAGGCGGGCGACACGTTTCAGGTTGTTCCGAACATCACCGACGCGCAATCAATCTCCGAGCATCGCAAGATGACTTCGCGTCAGGCGTCGCTCTCGCAGAACACGAAGCGCGGCATCGAAGCTCTCGGCGAGCGTGAAGTCAAGGAACTCGTCATCATCGTCAAGGCGGACGTGCAAGGCTCGGTCGAAGTTCTCAAGAGCACCTTGCAGAAACTCTCGACCGATGTCGTCAAAGTTCGCGTCATCCGCACCGGCGTCGGCGCTATTACGGAATCCGACGTGCTGCTCGCCTCCGCCACACAGGCCGAGACGACTGGTCGCGCCGTCGTCATCATCGGTTTCAACGTGAGGCCGGAGCCGCGCGCCGCCGAACTCTCCAAACAGGAGCACGTTGACATCCGCCTCCACTCGATTATCTACAAGGTCGAAGAGGAAATCCGCGCGGCCATGATCGGGATGCTCGAAGCCATCGAGTCCGAGCGCATCATCGGCAAGGCCGATGTGCGTATGGTCTTCCGCGTGCCCAAACTCGGCGCGATTGCCGGTAGCATGGTCGTGGACGGTCTCATCAACCGCAAGGCGCGCGCGCGCCTCATTCGTGACGGCGTCGTCGCGTGGGAAGGCAACATCGCTTCGCTGCGCCGCGTCAAGGATGATGTCTCGGAAGTTCGCGAAGGCTTCGAGTGCGGCATCGGCCTTGAGAACTTCAGCGACATGAAGGTCGGCGACCAGATCGAGGCCTACGTCATCGAGAAGGTCGCGGCGACGGAACTGTAAAAGCAGTGCCGAGTGACAAATGGCGAGTGACGAGTTAAGAGCTTGTCTTCCGCTTGTCACTTGTCACTCGCCACTCGTCGCTGCTTTTGTAACCTATGCGAAGGCCGGAAAAATTAGCGGAGTTGATACGCGAGGAAGTGATCCAGATCGTCGGTTACGAACTGGAAGACCCGCGCGTCGAGATGGTCACGGTGACGGATGTGCGCGTCGCCGCAGACCTGCGCGATGCGAGCGTCTATGTCACCTCCGAAGGCACTGAAGAAGAGCGCATGGCCGCGCTCAAGGCGCTCAGGCACGCCGCGCCCTACGTGCGCCGTCAGGTGGGGGCGATCTTGAGCCTGCGCCACACGCCGGAAATACATTTTGTGCGCGACACAGTCGAAGAGTCTGCAACGCGCGTTGAAGATTTGCTCTCCAAGCTCGAACAAGATAGGTCGTCCGTCCCCTCCCCCGACGAAGAAACGGGCGACATGGAAAGGACAAGTGATAAGTGATAAGTGATGAGTGATGAGAAAGAACCTATCTTTACTCATCACTCATCACTCATCACTCATCACTTTTTTTCAAAGAATGCTTAGTCAAGTCGTTGAATTGATCGAGGCGAAAAGTCGCTTCGCCATCACCTCGCACATACGCCCTGACGGTGACAGTCTCGGCTCGTCTCTCGGACTCTACTGGTTGCTGCGCGCGCTCGACAAAGAGCCGGAAGTCATCATGCGCGACCCCGTCCCGCACTCTTATCAAAAACTGCCCGGCGCGGAACTCGTGCGCGTCACACCTAAAGTTGACCGCCCCTACGACGCGGTCTTCGTCATCGAATGCTCCGACATCACGCGACCGGATTTGATTGATCTCGACAAACAATTCGTCGTCAACATTGACCATCACTCGACGACCGCGCTCTTCGGCACGATCAACTGGATTGACTCGACCGCTTCCGCCGTCGGCGAGATGATCTATAACCTGTGCAAGGCCATCGGCGTCCGCGTCACGCGCGAGATTGCAGAGTGCGCCTACACCGCGCTCGTCACCGACACGGGCAGCTTCCATTTCTCGAACACGACCGAGCGCACTTTCAAAGTCGCGTCCGAACTTGTCCGCGCGGGCGTCAAACCGGCGAAGATTTCGCAGGCTGTCTTCAGCAATTACCCGTGGAGCAAAATTGAATTGATGAGCGCGGTGCTTTCCACCGTGCGGCGTGATGCTTCGGGGCGCGTGGCGTGTTTGCGCCAGACGCTCGACATGCAGGCGCAGGCCGGCGCGTCGGATCAGGACGCCGATGGCTTCGTCAATTACCCGCTCAGTTGCGGCGAAGTTGACGCCGTCGCTTTTCTCAAAGAGAGCGCGCCCGGCATCTATCGCGTCTCGCTCCGCTCGAAGGGCGATGTCAACGTCGCGCGCATCGCTGAAAAATTTGCGGGCGGCGGGCATCGCAACGCCGCCGGCTGCACGCTCTACGGCAGTTGGGACGAAGCCGAAAGCTCCATCCTTCCCTTGCTCGTTGACGAGGTTGAATTGAAGTGCGGCAGTGAGTTGAACGGAAACGGTAAATCTCTTAACGGCAACAGCGTCGGGACGAATGGCAGCGGACGCAACAACGGGAGCGGGCAGCTCGACGCGCGACCTTAAAATCCGCGCGCGCTCAACCTTCGGCAAACGCGCTGGCCTGTGTTAACCTGCGCTCCCATCAGCCATATCAATTTCAAACTGACATGAGCAGGCGAGTAAAATTTTTCAGGCGGAGGGCATGGCAAAGAAGATGATGATCTTTCTTGCATTTTACTTTTGCCTTTTGCCTTTTTACTTTTGCCTTCCTGCTTAAGGAACATGACATCCGATAAGCGGATCGAGTCTCATGCCCTGGTTCAATCGCAAGACACAACGAATCGAGTCCGTCCCGGCGGACGAGCGGCGCGTCAAGACCGAAGGCGTCTTCGAGAAGTGTCCCACCTGCGACGCCGCGCTCTACAAACGCGAACTGGAAGAATCTCTACAAGTCTGTCCGCATTGCACACATCATTTTCGCATTGGCGCGCGCGCGCGTCTCGCCCTGCTCTTCGATGATAGCGTCTATGAGGAACTCGACGGCGAAGTCGTCTCCACCGACCCGCTCGAATTCGTTGACACCAAGCCATACAAGCAGCGACTCGAAGATGCGCGGCGCGCGACGGGGCTGCCCGAAGCCATCATCAACGCGCGCGGCACGGTGGGCGGCCAGGTGACGTTCATCGCGGCGATGGATTTTACTTTTCTCGGCGGCTCGATGGGCGTCGCAGTGGGCGAGAAAATCACCAGACTCATCGAGCGCGCCATCAGCGAGCACGCGCCCGTCGTCGTCGTCAGCCAATCAGGTGGCGCGCGGATGCAGGAGGGCACGCTCTCTCTGATGCAAATGGCGAAAGTCGCCGCCGCGCTCGCCATGCTCGACGAAGCGCGCCTGCCTTACATCTCCGTTTTGACCGACCCGACCACCGGCGGCGTGACGGCGAGTTTCGCCATGCTCGGCGACATCAACATCGCTGAGCCGAAGGCGCTCATCGGATTCGCCGGGCCGCGCGTCATCGAGCAAACCATCCGTCAGAAATTGCCGAAAGATTTTCAACGCTCCGAATTCCTGCTCGAACACGGAATGCTCGACGCCATCGTTGACCGGCGCGAGATGCGCGAATTCATCATCAAAGCGCTCAAGTTTATGTACAACCCCGATGTGCATTTCCACTCGCTCAAGGCTTTAACACCTGACGCTGTTAAAACAGGCGAAGGCGACGTGCAGCCTCACGACTCAAACAATCAATCTTGAGCGATGAATTTCGACGAAGCGCTCAACTATCTTCTGAGCCTCGGTCACGAGACGCTGGCGATTAAACTCGGACTCGCCAATATAGAGCGTCTGCTCAAGCTGCTCGACGAACCGCAGAGACGCTTCGCCGCAGTGCAAATCGCCGGCACGAACGGCAAAGGCTCGACCGCCGCCATGCTCGCGCGCATCACGTCCGCCGCGAGGATCAAGACCGGCCTCTACACCTCGCCGCACCTCGTCTCAATCACCGAACGCATTCGCATCAATGACGTTGACATCTCGCGCGCGGACTTCGCGCGTGCCGCCACCACCGTCCGCTCCGCCGCCGAAGAAATCGCGCGGGCGACGGGCGCGCTCCCGACTTTTTTTGAACAGGTGACGGCCATCGCGCTCGTCCATTTCCGCGACGCTGGTGTTGAGTTGGCCGTCCTCGAAACCGGCCTCGGAGGCCGTCTCGATGCGACGACCGCCGCACGCGCAAGCATCGTCGCCATCACGCCCATCGCGTATGACCATCAGGAATATCTGGGAGGCACGCTCGCAGAAATCGCCGCCGAAAAAGCCGCGATCATCCGTCCCGGCGTGCGCGCCGCCGTCATCGCGCCGCAGACGCCGGAAGCAGAAGCGGTCATCTCGGAGCGTTGCCGCGTGTGCGAGGTCATGCCGCGCCACGTCGTTAATAACATCGAAATCCTGGGCGAATGTGATGAAGGAAGATTGCGCGCGCGATTCACGTTGGCGATTGGCGCGGACGTAACGACCGGCGAAGACATCGTCGCCTGCCTGTCTCTGCGCGGGCGTCATCAACTGACGAACGCCGCCGTCGCCGTCGCGCTCGCGGAAGAGTTGCGCGCGGCGGGCTTCAACATTTCGCGCGCGCACATCATCGAAGGATTGGAGACTGCCGCGCACGCGGGACGGCTCGAACAGGATGCGAGCCACATGCCGCGCATCCTGTTCGACGGGGCGCACAACGCGGCGGGCGCGCGCGCGCTCCGCGCATATCTCGACGAGTTTGTGCGCGCGCCCGTCACGCTCATCTTCGGCGCGATGCGCGATAAGCCGCTCGCGGAAATCTGTGAGATGCTGTTCCCTGCGGCTGCGCGGTTGATACTGACGCAACCAGACAATCCGCGCTCCGCCACAGTGGACGAGTTAGTCCGCGCCGTGCCCGTGTCTTTAAGTTCGAGTACAATCGCCTTCGCGCCGTCCGTCGCAGACGCGCTCGCGCTGGCGAGGGCGCAGACAGAGCAAGGCGGACTCATCTGTGTGACCGGCTCGCTATATCTTGTCGGTGAAGTGAAAAATATTCTCGCGCAAACACGTCGAAAACCTTAAGCGCATGAGCACGAATCCCGAAAAGAAAAACTGGGGGCGCGTCGTCGTCATCATCCTTGGCGTGGGCTTGCTCATCCTCGTCCCGATGATCCTCGTCGCCAGACACATGATTGACACCGCGAACGCGCGCGCGCGCATCACAAGCAACGAGTCTGTCGTCGTTGACACGCTTGATCTAATCGCCGCCGCCGAACAAATTCATCTCGAGGCTTACGGACAATACGGCACGCTTCAGCAACTTGTTGACGCTGAGATTTTGCATCTGTCCTTCAACGGCACGCCGCCTGCGTACAAGGGTTACGTCTTCAACTTGAAGTTGACGCCGAAGACTGAGACGAAGCCCTCAGCTTTCAGCGTCAACGCCGATCCGATTCGCGATGCGGCAAACGGCGACGCGACAGGCCACCGGCATTTTTACCGCGACTCTTACGTCACCGGCATTCGTTTTCGCGAAGACCGTCCGGCCACTGCCTCCGACGCGCTGCTCCCGCGTGTGATTGAAACTTATTGACGCTGAGTTGTTTGCCGTCAACGCTTGAATTGAAAACGCTCGAAGTGAAATTTTGCAGACCGGGAAATCTTGATGGACACGCCCGACGAACAAACTCCCGAAATCATCGCGACGCGCGAGATTTATCGCGGCCCCATCTTTGAAGTCGCGACCGACACAGTGCGCGAGGGCGATAAGACTTACCAGCGCGATGTCGTGCGGCATCCGGGCGGCGCAGGCGTCGTCGCTTACTTCACGGATGGCACAGTCGCGCTCGTCAGACAGTACAGGCATCCGCCCGCGACTTACGTGCTTGAGCTTCCCGCCGGCAAACTCGAAAACAATGAGCGACCTGAGACTTGCGCCGCGCGCGAGTTGGAAGAGGAGTTGGGCGTCGTCGCCGGGCGGATGGAGCAAATTTCGGAGTTCTACTCAACGCCCGGCTTCTGCTCCGAAACACTCTGGGTCTTTCTCGCCACAGAGCTGACCGAGACCGCCACGAAATACGAAGAGGATGAGATTATCGAAATCGTCCGCCTGCCCTTCGCGCGCGCCGTCGAGATGATCGCGACAGGTGAAATCAGGGACGCCAAAACCATCATCGGACTCTTGCTCGCCGCGCCCCGACTTGGCATCAAAGCCTGACAGCGAGAGTTTCTGACAGGCGCATGTTCTATAGCGAGTGGCGAGTGTGTGTGTGACCTTTGGCGCAGGGCATTTAGTCAGTACCGCGAGCGGAAGCCTCGCGGGTCTGCACACCCTACAAGACCCGCGAGGCTTCCGCTCGCGGTACTGACGGGATTCGCCCTCATCCCTAACCCTGTTGACCCTTTTTCGCGAGTCCCATACACTGCTCCGCGTGAGTACCCCTCCCGCATCGCCATCGAATACACCTGAAATATTTTTCGTGCCCGGCATCTCTGCGCCGACATTCACGCCGCCGCCTGTCACGCCTGATAATCCGCCGTGGACAATCGTCGGCGCGGGCGTCGTCTGGTTTTTGAGCGTCGCGTTGATCATCATCACGCCGCTCGTTTTTCTCATTCCTTACTTAAGCATCAAACACATCGGCATGGAAACTCTGCCGGAGTTCGTCGCAACGGACAAGACGGCGATCTTTCTGCAAATCATTTCGATTATCCCCGCGCACCTGCTCACGCTCGTCGCCGCGTGGATGCTCGTCACGCAGTTCGGCAAACATCCTTTTTTCAAGTCGCTCGGATGGAAGTTGGACGCCAGACTCGGTCTCTGGGAAATTGTCATACTCTTTGTGCTCGCCGTCGTCCTGCTCGGCATTGGCGCAACGCTCATTCATTTCTTCGGCGGCGCAGAGACGCAACTCGATAAAATCATCAACAGTTCGCGCGCGACCGCTTACACGACCGCCTTTCTGGCGACGGCGACCGCGCCGCTCGTCGAAGAAGTCGTCTATCGAGGCTTGCTCTATGCCGCGCTGCAAAAACTTATCGGCGCGAAGTGGGCGGTCGTGCTCGTTCTCTCTCTGTTCGCGCTCATCCACGTCCCGCAGTACTTGCCGAACTTCGGCGTCATCGCCACCATCGGCCTGCTCAGTCTCGTCCTGACTGTCGTTCGCGCCACCACCAACCGACTGCTTCCCTGCTTTATCATTCACCTTGTCTTCAACGGTCTGCAATCCGTAACCATCGTCCTCGAACCTTTTCTCAAACGATTTTATCCCGATGAGGGACAGGGCGCGCTCATACTTTCGACGCTCGCGCGATTCATTCACCCGACTTTCTGAAAACATGATTTACGACGCTTGTATCGTCGGCGGCGGCATCGGCGGACTGACCGTCGCCGCTCTGCTCGCGTCGCGCGGCGCGAGCGTCTGCGTGTTGGAGCGCGCGTCAAACGCCGGTGGCTGCGCTGGAATGTTCGAGCATTCCGGCTATCGCTTCGAGACCGGCGCGGGACTTTACGCCGCGTGGGGGACGGGCGACATACACGAGCGCGTATTCGCAGAGCTTAAAGTCGCGCCGCCCGAAGTGAAGATGCTCACGCCCTCATACATCGTGCGACTGCCGGATCAAACGGACGTGCGCGTGGGCGCAGACGATATGGAGTTTGAGACGGAATTGCGCGCGGCCTTTCCCGAATGCGCGGACGCCGCGTTGCGTTTTTATCGTGAACTAGCATTCATCGCCGAAGCCATCGAACGCGCCGCGCGTCGCTTCCCCGCGCTCGCCACCATCTCGAAATTTCAACAGGCACGGCGCATCGCATCCGAGCCGCGCCATGCCGCGCGCGTCCTTGCCGGCGTCAATCAAACGGCAGCGCAACATCTCTCGTATTGCTCGACGCGCTTTCGACGTTTCATAGACGCGCAACTGCAAATCTTCGCGCAACGCGCGAGCGACGAATGCGCGTATCTCTACGCCGCCGTCGCGCTCATGCAAGCGCGGCGCGGCATGTACGCGATGCGCGGCGGGGCACAGTCGCTCGCCTCCGCGCTCGTCGAGTCAATTGTTAAAAGCGGCGGCGTGGTGCGCTGCGACGCGCCCGTCCTGCGTCTCGCCTATGACTCAAGCGGGAGCGCAATAGGCGTCACACTCTTGAGCGGAGAGATTGTTGAAGCGCGCCGCATCGTCAGCAATCTGACCATCTGGGACACGTATGGAAAGCTCGTCGGGTTGAATCGCACGCCGCCTGAAATTCGCGCGCGGCTTAAAAACTTGCGCGGGTGGGGCGCATATCAACTTTATCTCGGCATGGATGAGGAAGCCGCGCGCAGGCTTCCTGCAGGACAAATGCTGACGCTCAACTGTTGGCAGACGGATCGAGCGTTCGATGCGGAAGAGGCGTTATTGATGTTCAGCGCCGCGCCGGAATGGGACGCGCGCGCGCCCTACGGCAAACGCGCCGTGACCGTCTCGACCTTCACCGATGCTGAACGCTGGTTCGCTTTTCACGAAGATGAATCCGAACACGAAGAGCAAGACAAAGACGCGCTCGAAAAGTGTTGGGCGCGTCTCCACGCGGCGATGCCGGAACTCGGCGCGGGCATTGAAGTCATCGAGACGGCGACGCCGCGCACTTTCTACGAACGAACCAGACGCAAGCTCGGCATGGTCGGCGGCGTCGGCCAGTCGCTTGACGTGTTCGGCGCGCGCTCGCCCACTCACCGCACCGCCCTTCCCAATCTCTTTCTCGTCGGCGATACGGCGTTCCCCGGCCAGGGCGTCGCCGCCGTCACCTATTCCGCGCTCATCGTCGCCAATGAAATCGCCCCGCCGGCACGAACTTAATCGGCGGCGGGGCGAAGATAAATTAACGGCAGTTTGGCGAAGCCTCTCACGAAGCTCAAGCCTCAAACCAGCGCACTGTTATTCAAACGGCGGCAACGCCTCGTGCGTGGTCGGAGTGCGACCCTCTCTCTCGCCGGTATCGGGGCGCGAAGGCATCATCGGCGGCTGCTCACGCTGCATCTGAGGCGCGGGCGCATTCCCCCCGGAATTGCCGCCGCCTCCGCCGGGCGGATTCCCACCCGGATTTACTCCGACCGTCCCGCCGACACCGCCGCCGGGATAGCCGCCATTGTTGACGATGGGTCGCGGGTTGGGGCACGCGCCGCAGGAAGGATAGAAGCCGAGGCTGCTGCCGTAGCCGTTACCGTATGGAGAATTCCAACCATAATAAAACGGCAGGAACGTGTAGCAGTTTGAGCGCAACGAAAAGACCCAGATGCCCGTGCCCTGACTATAGCTCGAATTGTCGAAACTCATGTTCGATAGCGCCGAGTTAAGACCCTGTATATCGTTATTGCGTCGCGCTAGTTCGCGGTTGGCTTCGGCCAACTGGCTGGCTCGCGCTTTGCTCCATAAATCAAGCGCGTCTTTCGTCTTCTCCAGTTTCACGACGGAGACGCTTTCGCTCACGCGCGCGACGTGGTCGCCCTTGACGAGTAAGTTCTCTTCACCGACGAGCGCGCGTCCCTTGCGAACGGCGACCTCCGTCACTTTCGTCGGCAAAACATTGAAGCGATAAATGCCGCTCCTGATAATTTTGGCGTGCGTCTGTGGAGTCTCGACGGTGATCTCTACGACGCTCTGCTCGTAGCCCGTCGCCTCGATAATCACGCTCCCACTCAACAGTTTGAGACGCAGGCTATCAAGCGAAGCGTCCGTCATCTCAAACTCCGAACTCTCGCCCATGCGGACATAAGAGCCGGGGTTAAGCAGCGTCTCGACCTGACTTGCCGCGCCGGTCTTTATCACGTCTCCACTGATAAGATTGTGCCGCGTGGAGAGACGATGCCAGTTCGTCTCGCTCCCGTGCCGGTACGAGACATCGCCCGCGACAAAGTTGACGCCGCCCGCCCGCGCAGAGATGAAATGTTGCTCTCTGTTCTGCGCTAATGAAGCGTTGATGGCGAAAAAAACGACGCATGTCAGGGCGAAAAATGCCAGCGCGCTAATCCTGAAGACGGTTTTCATATAGCCTCCGTTGTGTGTGATGCTCACTTATTTTGCCGGCGGGAGAACCAGCATCTGTGTCGGTGGAGACAGGATACTCTCGAAGAGCGGCTCGCGGCAAGAGGGAGCAGAACGACGTCACCAAAAAGTCAGGATCACTTGCTCAAAGCAAGTTCGGCAGCGTGCGGGACATCCGCCGCCGCCCCGCGCACGACGACGACCGTGTCACCCTCAACATGCACAAGCGTGAGTAGTCCATTCTCGCGCCAGCTTCGCTCCGTGTCGGACGAGTCGCCGCCGCCGGATGCACCCGCGCCGCGCGCACGTTGGAGCAGGTTGTAGGCGTGAAAAAATTCCTGCGCGTCCTCCGCGCGATCCCATGCCGAACGCCACACGAAGAGCGGCGCATGGCCTTCGCGCTCGAAGACGAAGGCGAGGTCGCCGCCCCATCCCGCCGCCGCGCGCCGCGCCTCCGCGACAGGCACGCCCGCCATCAAGAGTCCGCGCACGCCCACCTCGCCGAGCGGCGTCGAAGCGGATGCGCGCCAGCCTTCGCCGTTGAAGCCCGCCTCATTCAAGTTAATCTCACGCGGCAATTCGTTCGACAGATATTTTTCAGGATGCAAGATTTGCTCGCTCGTCTGCGGCGGGCGACGAAAGAGATCATCCGTGCCGACAGCCGGACGGTTACGTCGCATCGCTTCGACGAACCGCGCGCCGTCGCGATAACGAAAGATGAAAGTCTCCGTCAAGAGCGGCGGGAAGAGCGCGCCGATTTGCTGGCGGTACGGCCCGAAACGCTCATCTTCCTGCCGCCAGATGTCATCTAACGAACGACGCGCCCAACCGTCGCCGGCTTCCGCGCGTCGCTGGACGTTCATGGCGTCACCTTCGATGAGCGCGAAGTCGGCCTCCGTGCGGTCGAAGTTGAAGGGGCGCACGAGCAGCAGCTTGAGCAAGTCGAAATGCTGATCCTGTAGCGCGTGCGTGAATTCGTGCGTGAGCAGCGACGAATCGCCCGAAGACTTGCTGTCTTTCGCATTTTCCGCGAGCAGCAGCACCTGCTTGTCGAGCGGCGAATAGGTCGCGCCCGCCGTCGCCGCCGTGAAGGTGACGGCGAGCGCGGCGAGGTCTGTCCCTGCGGGAAGCATTCCGCCCGCGACGGCGAGTTGGCTCATCCCCTTCAGGTCTTCCGTGCCGAGCACGTCCGCGATTTCCTTCGTGCGCGTGCCGTACTCCCAGCCGGAGAGTTCCGTCATTCCCACTTCATCCATCCACGCGAGGCCGCGCGTCCGCGACGCCGTCTCCATCGCGCGCTCGCGCAAAGCCGTCAGGCGCGGCGACAAAGCGCGCGCGGGCAGAGGCGGCAACGTCCGTCGCGGCGCGATTGGCACAGCTACTGCCGCCGCCACGTTTTGATGAACCGCAGTTTTCTTTCCGCACGCCGCCGCAAATAAAACGACTAACGCGATGATGAAAAACAAGGCGAATGAATGGTTTTCCCTTTTTTGCATGACTCAGACTTAGACGCGGAAACACCTTGAGACGATGCCGCCCAAACAATCTGAGATAAAAGATACGAGCGTTCAAGATGTGAATGTTGAACTGTTCATTCAAGCCCCACCAACCAATGTGACATAAGTTTTTCGCGCGCACGCTTAAATCGTTAACAACCTGTTGACCATCAGCGCGCATCCGAGTGCCGAATCGAGAATTTGAAAAAAGTCCGGGATTTCCCTCGCCAACGGTGTCTATGCCTCTGAGCAACTCCCCAGGCTCTCCGCGGAAAGTTTCGCCCACTGAAAAAAAAGGAGAAGCCCTATCATGTCAAGACACGTCTCAACTTTGAACAGACTTGAAGTCACAGCGCCCTGCACCGCCGATTGGGATTCGATGACGGGGAACGAGCAAGTGCGCTTTTGCGGCCACTGCCGGAAGAGCGTCCACAATCTTTCTGAAATGACCGTGCGGCAGGCTTTGGAACTCGTCGCCGCTTCCGGCGGACAACTCTGCGTCCGTTACAACCGGGGGCAGGACGGGTCAATCAAGTCAAACGCGCCGACGCCATTCCATCAAATCATACGCCGCGCCACGCGACTCGCCGCCGGAGCCTTCACTGCTGCGCTCGCCTTGAGTTCCAGCGTCGCCGCGCAATCTTCTTCATCCAATAACTCTCCATTGGCTCCGACTGCTGCGGCCACGCCGATTAGTGAACAAAATCCAACGCCGGAGAATCCGGGCAGCCAGCGGCAGATCGTTGAATTGCAGATCAATGGTCAGACAGCCGAATCGAATGAATTCGTCACGACGATGGGGATGGTCGCCATCAGCCCCAGCGATCCAATGCTGATCGCCGTCATGCGCGACGATCTCGCGGCGGTCGAGGCATTGATTGCGGCGGGCGTGGAGGTGAATTCTACCGACAAGGGATTGGGAACAACTCCTCTGGCACAGGCGGTCGAGAACAACAATCAAGAAATAATTGAGACGCTGTTGCGCGCAGGCGCGGATATTAACCGGACGAACAGAAACGGCATGACGCCGCTCATGTTCATCGGGGAGAACACAACCGCAGAGTTGGTGCGCGAACTTATCGCAGTCGGCGCGCGCGTCAACCATCGTGACGAGGACGGTGAAACCGCGCTCATGTACGCCGCCCGCACCGACAATGTGAAGGTGCTCCGCGAATTGCTCAACGCCGGAGCAAAGGTCAACGCGAAGAGCAATAACAGGCAGACGGCATTGATGTTCGCTGCCGAACAAGGCCTCGTCGAAAACGTCCGCGCGCTCATCAACGCGCAGGCCGACATCAACCGGCGCGATAAGGACGGCGCGACGGCGCTCAAACTCGCGCGCGATGGCGAGCATGAAGATGTCATTGAGCTTCTCGTCGCCTTTGGTGCGATTGAAGAGAATGACGCCGCACAACCCTGAACGCTTACGCCGTGAAAATTTTTACGATGAATTGTGCGCCGCGCTGACGTTGACGATTCAAACGACGCTGAAACGGAAAACGAGTCCTTGAGTAATTAACTCAAGGACTCGTGTTTTTTTACGTGCGTCTAACTACCGGCTCGGCAAAACTTATTTCGCGAAGTAGCCGCGTTTGCCGCGCGCGACGGCGTTCGGGCGTTGCGGAAGTCGGACGTGGATAGCACGCCAGTGGCCGTCGCGTTGTTTATTTGTCGGGCGATACGAGAGGCTATAGACCGTGCCGAGGTCTGCGATGACGCGCTCGTATGCGCCAGACAGGTCTTCCAGTTTTTCGACATCATAGAAGACGCCGCCGCCCGCTTCCGCCAACTCCTGCATCCGGTCGTGCGCGAGATCGAACGTCTCCGGCTGGATGTCCTGCGGGCTGAACGCCTCGTATTCCGTGCTCGTCCAGATGCAATAGAGCACGCCGTCGAACTCCTGCACGCGGCTGCGTAGCTCGTCGTAAGAGATGTTCGAGCCTGCGCCGGTGACGTTCGGCAGCGTGCTGTCCAGTCCATCGCTCATCAGGATGACGGCGCGACGCCGCGTGCTTTGATCGTTCTTGTCGAGATAATTCGTCGCGTAGGCGAGCGCGTCGTAGAGTTTTGTGTCTCCATACGGCGGCTGCATCCCGTTGATGGCGTCGCGCAAAATCTGGCGGTCGGTGGTCAGGGGCGCGACGAGATTGGTCGAGCCGGCGAAGGTGACGATGGCGATGCGGTCTTGCGGTCGTGCGGCGGCGATGAAACGCAGGGCGGAGGCGCGGATCAGGTCTGACACTTTTTTCGCCGCCGTCGAGCCGGATAAATCCATCAGGAGAAGAAGATCGAACGGCGCGCTCGACGCCTCGAAGTGCGCGATTTGCTGCTCGGCGTCGTCTTCGTAGAGCTTGAAATCTTCCCCCTTCAAACCGACTAGGCCATGCCCGCTCGCGCGCTCGACGACGCTCACGTTCAGCGTCACGAGATCGCTTTCAACACGCACCACTTCATCTTCGTCAACTTCCTGCGGCGTCTCAGCGGGCTGCGGCGTAGCGTACGTTGATGGACGCGCCATCAAAGAAGGGCGCACGCTCGCGGCGTCTCCCGTCGCGGCGGGCGGCGCGGTCTGGCTTGTCGTCTCTCCAACGTCGTTGTGCCCGGCTGCGGCTGTTGCCGCCGCTGTTGTCTGTAGCGCGTCGAGCGTGATGCGGCCTCGTCCCGAAAAAATATTGACGCTGCGAGCGCCCGCGCCCCAACGTGTCCGAAATTTTCCGCGCACGATGCGCCCCACCGAAGAGTCAGCCGTTTCGAGGCCGACGCCGAGCGTGACCGTGCCGTTCAGAGATTGCGCTGTGAGTTCCGCGTCAGGCGAGACGGGAAGACTCACGCGCACGTCGCCGGAGATTGTTTGCGCGGAGAGTTTTGTCGGCACGCCGGAGATGACAAGTTCGCCCTCCGCCGTCACCAGCTTGAGATGCGCCTGCGCCGGAACGTGAAGTCTGAGATTAACGCGAGTCGTCGCCCCGACTTCGCGCGCGACACGGATGGAGAGCAGGTTGTCCGTCTTCTCAATCTGCACCGGCGATCTGCGTTGCGGAGCGGGTTTCGCTTCATTGACGGCGGCGACGGTCAGGTAAGTTTCGTCCCACACCTCGACCTCGATGCTGCCGCGTAAATTCTCCACCTGCACCTCACCGCTGGCCGGCAAGGCAAGAGTGAGCGCGCCCGCGCTGGCATGAGACCCCTGCTGCGCCGCCACCGCGCCGTTCACGAAGACGAAACACAGCGCGCAGGCGAGAAAAATTCGCACCGGCAATGCGGCGTGCGATTGGTGTTGGATGTTTTTGTTTTCCGTCAGCTTCATCACAGGCACGCCCGTTTGATGCCTGTACAGTAGCAGGACGGTTGCCGCGAAAGCCAACGAAAATGTTGAGAGTGACGGCTTCAGCCGTGATGCTTTATTTGGCGACGAAACATCGCGCTTGAAGGCGCAACTCTGAACTTATGAGAATTTCATTCGATGCGCGTCTTCGTCATCACTCGATCATGTCGAGCATCGAGCCTTCGGGCTTGCGCGCGTTCGGCTTGGACTGCGCGGCGACGGCGCTCATGTCCGTCAGACGCAAAAGCATGTTGCCGGGATTCGTCGAGTAGGCGAGTCCTTCCTCTCTGCGGACGACGCCCTCTCGAATCATATTTTCGATAACGCCGTCGAAGGTCTGCATTCCATCGAGGTCTCCCTGCTCCATCGCGTCGGTCAGACTGCGCCCGTCCGACTCGCCGCGCTCCATGTAATCGCGCGTGCGAGCGGTGGACTTGAGAATCTCGATGGCCGCCACACGTCCGCCTTCGTCGGCGCGCGGCAAGAGGCGTTGCGAGACGATGAAACGAAACGTCTGCGCGAGACGAGTGCGAATCGCCTGCTCTTCATTTTTGGGAAAGACGCCGATGATGCGGTCAACGGTTTTCGAGGCGTCAATCGTGTGCAGCGTCGAGAGGACGAGGTGGCCTGTCTCCGCCGCTTCAAGCGCGACTTCGATGGTCTCTCGGTCGCGCATCTCGCCGACGAGAATCACCTTCGGAGCTTGCCGGAGCGCGGCGCGCAATGCGAGCGCAAAGTTCGGCGTGTCGGAGTGGAGTTCGCGCTGGTGAATCGTTGATTGTTTGTGCGGGTGAAGAAATTCAATCGGGTCTTCGATGGTCACGACGTGATACGCCTTCGTCTCGTTGATGAGGTCTATGACGGCGGCGAGCGTCGTTGACTTGCCGCTGCCCGTGGGGCCTGTGACGAGCACGATGCCGTTTTTGATGTCGGCGATTTCTTTGAGCACGGGCGGGAGATTGAAGTCGCTCCACTGCGGCGGGCGGTTCGGAATCACGCGCATGACGATGGCGTGCGTGCCGCGTTGCATAAAAATGTTAACGCGAAAACGCGCGAAGCCGGGCGCGCTGAAAGAGAGATCGGCGGAGCCGAACTTTTCCAGATTCTCTGTGGCGACGATGTGCGAGCCGATAATCAACTTGGCAATCGAGGCCGTGTGCGCGGGCAAAAGTTTATCGAGGCCGAGCATCGGCACGGGCTGCAATTTGCTGTTGAGTTCAATTTGCGGGGGTCTTCCGGGCGAAAAAATCAAATCGCTGACCTTGTCAGAGACGGACAGCATTTTTTGGAGGACGCCGATAAAATTCAGTGAAGGTGACGGTGCGCCGGGCATTGGCGTCGCGGCAGGCGGCACGGGAATTTGCTGTGTGCTCATCAGAAGTTACTCCGAAGTTGATGTGTTAGAGTGGTTGACGCGGCATGGAAGTGGCCGCTTGCGTGTGGGAAATTGAAAAGTGACGCGCGTTGGTTGCTTCGTCCTTGCCCCGCGTCCGAAGTGGAGCGGCGAAGCGCCCTTTAATGTTGTAACCGAAAATACACACCGAACGCAAACAACTGCACACACATTTTCGTACATCTCAACATCGTCGGGAAGCGAAGCGTTTGAAGCTCTTCATCATTCGCTCCCGCGAACGTGGAAAAGGAGGCGCTTTTCGAGATGGCAACCTACAGAGACCCGGTCAGAGTTTTCGCTCCGCTGGAAGTAGTAGAACGTCTGCTGGAGATACGCGCCGAAGCGGGCTACACGCCCATCATTTTTCTTCACACGGCTGGCGACCTCGCGGAATATTTCGATGCCTACGGCTTCGACGTGGTCGCGCTGCCGGGCGGCGACGAAGTGGAATTTAACTACGGCAAGTATTGCGCGCCCATCGCGCCCGGCGGCGACCACGTCCATTGCACGCCGACGGCGCACTGAACATAGAAGGCAGTTGGCAGAAAGCAGAAGGCAGAAGGCAGTCAAGAGTCATGGCGATCTTGACTGCCTTTTATTTTTGTCGCGCGACCAGCATCATGCGCGACGTTATGGGATAGTTTTGACTGCTTTCTGCCAACTGTATTTTCAGAGTGCCTTAATCACCACGAACGTCACATCATCGTCCGCGCCGTGCCCGCCCGTCCATTCGAGGATGTCTGTGTAGATGAAGTCAATCATCTCGCGCGCGTTCTGCTCGCGACACGCGCGGACGGCGGCGGCGAGCCGCTCACGTCCATACTCTTCGCCGGATGGACTGCCCGCTTCCGTCGCGCCGTCTGTGTAGAGCAGCAGAATCTGCCCCGGCTCAATCGGCAAATAATATTCGTAGTAGCGCGTCTCGCGGAACATGCCGAGCGGTTGCGCGCCGCGTTCGATGAAACGCGCCTCTCCCTTCACGTCCAGAATGAGCGGCGGGTTGTGGCCGGCGTTGACGTAGGCCAGCGTGCGGTTCGTCGCGTCGAGCATTCCGTAAAAGGCCGTCACGAACTGGTGCGACTCGATTGACTCCTTGAGCAGTTGGTTGACCTTCGACATCGCGACGTGCGGCGCATATCCGACGTGAATCGCGGAGCGCAGAGAGGCGCGCAAGAACGCCATCAGCAAAGATGCAGGGATACCTTTGCCCGACACGTCCGCGATGACAATGCCAAGCTGGTCTTCATAGACCTTGACGAAATCGTAGTAATCGCCCGACACCTCTTCGGTTGAAAAGTTGTACGCGCTGATGTCGAAGCCTTCCAGCACCGGATCGCGCGCGGGCAGCAGCGAAAGTTGGACGTGGCGCGCGACTTCGAGTTGCGCTTCGAGACGCTTCTTCTCGACGAGTTGCTCGTGCAGCATTGCCTTCTCGATGATGATGGCGACCTGCGAGGCGAGCAGCAAGAGAACTTCCCTGTCGTCCTCCGTGTAAGTGTTCAAGTCGTCGCTTTCGAGATCGAAGACGCCGAGCACTTCATCGTTCGAGATAATCGGTGCGACCATCTCGGAGCGCGTGCGCTTGCGCGCGTTGAAGTAGCGCGGGTCGTGGCGCACGTCCGCCACGTTGATGGCCTCGCCCGTTTTGGCGACGTAGCTGATTAAACCCTCGCCCGCCTTGAGGCTCAACTCCATCAACTCTTCGATGTCGTAGCCGCGCACGGCCTCCGCATGAAAGTTAATCAACGCGCCTTCATCGTGCTGGCTCGCGCCGGTCGCGATCTCGTCCCGCTTGATGAGATAGATGCCCGCCGCATCGTAAGGCAGCAGCGAGTCGAGCGTGTCCATCACGAGCGCGAGCACTTCTTCGAGATTGAGCGAGCGGCTAATTTTCTTCGTGATGTCCAACAGCAGGCGCAGCTTGTCCACGACGGTCAATCCCGCCGTCGGTCGCCGCGCTGTTTTTATGTGTCCAGTCATCAGCCAATAATTATAGTTGATAAACGCGGAATGATGAATGATAGAGCGGTGATAGATGATGAGTAATAAGTGATGAGTGATAAGTGATAAGAGAAGAGAGCAGGTTCTTTCTCATCACTCATCACTCATCACTTTCTAAAGCCGTTTCCGTCAGCAATTGAAATTCCAGTGACGCCGCAGGATGGTGACGGAAAAAGTCGTTGACATCGGAGGGAAGCGTGACGCTTGAGAGTTTCAATCCGCGCCGCGCGAACATCTCTGCGTAGCGCGCGGCGGCGCGACGCCCCGCATCATCCGGGTCGAGCGCGGCGACGACGCGAAAGCGCGCGAGCGCGGAGAGCCATTCTTCTCTGAGGCCGCCCGCGCCGACGAGTCCGACAGCGTTGAAATTGTGCGTCAAGAGCGTCAGCGTGTCCGTGAAACCTTCGACGAGATACACGACCGAATCGCTCGGTGCGCGGGAGAGCGCGTCAATGTTATAGAGCGCGGGCACTGCGCCGCGCATGTTATGCCAGCGCGGCTCGACGCCGGCGGCGGTCGTGCGTCCCTGTAGATAAAGCGCGCGGCCTTCGACGAGAAACGGGAACAAGAGGCGGTGTTTATAAAACGTCAGATGCGACTTGCGATTGAAGAGGCCGCTTCGTTGCAACTCTTCCGTCGCGAAATCTTCGAGCATTCTCCGCATCACGCGGCTGTACGCGCGTCGCGGAAAGTAAGTCACACCGGCGCGTCTCACTGCCGCCGCACCAATTCCCCGTCGCGCGAGATAGTTGACGCCTTCTGATTGATCTTCGCTGCGGCAGATTTCCAGAAACCGCTCGCACACGGCGCGCATCCTCTCTGAGTCGAGCGGCTCGAACGTTTCCACATCAACCGTCTCAGCGTCGGGCGCGGCGCGTAGTGCGAGCGAAGGCCTTCGTCCCTGATACCCCTTCGTCAGCCCCAACTCCGCTGACATCTCGCGCAATGCTTTGGCAAAAGTGACGCCGTGCATCAATTCGTAAAACGTGATGGCGTCGCCGCCCTCCGCGCGCGAGAAGCAGTTGAAGAGTCCGTGTTGGAGATCAATCGAGAGGCTGGGATTTCCCTTGCCGCTGTGCGCGTGTGAAGGAATCGGGCAGTGAGTTTGCAGACGCGAACCGGATGCACGCGCGTCCGGGCAATAGCGCAGGTAAAACGAGCGGTAGTCTATGCGTCCCTTGATCTCGTCGCGCAGTCGTCGCAGGCGTTCCTGCATGGAGAGTCGCCGCCGCTGATCCTCCGACGGATTTTTCCGACTCTGAGGTGAATGATGCGCGTCGCTGCCGTCGCCCGGCTGCTTGTCATCTGGCATTGCCGTTACTGTTGTTGCCCGTCGCGCCCGCAGAGTTGCTGTAAGCGCGCCGTCGCATCTCGCGCGCTTCGTCTTCTTCCGGGTGTCTGGTGCGATATTCCGACCAGAGACGCGAGACCTTCATCCGATACTCGACGAGTTCGCGGCTGACGTTGAAATGTCGCGCCATTTCAATCGAGGTCTTGCCGCGCTTGAGCAAGAGCCTGATGCCTGCGAACGGGACGAGCGCCGCCGCGCCGACGGCATACGCCGCCTCTTCGTCCGCTTCGTTGTAATCGCGCGCGACGGTCTTACCCTGTTTGTTTTGCGCGACGATGGAGAGTCGGTTGGCCTTATGGCCGAGGAAGACGTGGCAGACTTCCTCCATCAACGTCGCGTTGTTGCGCGCCGCGCCGTGCTTCGGGTTGAGTATCACCAGACGCCAACCGTTCGGCAGAGGCCGCGAGCAAGTCCCGCCCGACCAGGCGTTTGACCCAAGTCCGAGCAAGTGCTCGCGCGTCTCCTCTGACAATCCTTCGATCTGCTCGAAATCAATCACCATCAACTTAGCGAATTGCGCCAGCGAGAAAGGATTGAGCGGCTCGTCGTCGCGACGCAACCCCGCGAAGTCGCGCAAACCGAGCGCGCGAATCTCATACTGTCGTCCCTTGAATGTCGGCGGCAGCTTTTCGGTGTCCACGCGGCAGATTATAACCTCTCGCCAATAGTTTGCTACATCATCTCGACAATTCCGTGCCAAACGTGCCGTAGATTATTTTCAACAAGCGAGTTCAAAAAGTGAGACTGAGATTAAAATGATCTGCATTGAACCGGAACTCTACGTGCTGATTAACCAACTGGAAAACGAGCGCGCCCCGCAACCGCTCCCGCTCGCGAACGGCTTTTAGCGCGGCTTCGCCTATCGCGTGCTCGGCGTCTATTCCGCGTCGGAGACGAGCGAGGCCTACTTCATCATGTCGAACGATCAAGACGAACTCTGGTTTATTTCCAACCGTCATCTACGAACTTACAAAATCATCGCGGACACGACGCAGTTCAGAATTTCCCTGCCGCTGCGACAAACTTCGGCGGCCTGACATTCAAGTCAACAGAGAGCGTCGGCCTGACAAACAAGAAGCGCGCAACCCGTCAAGATTGCGCGCCCCTCAAATTCCAAAGCTAACATTCGTTTCGCTGGCATCCACTCAACGTCTCCGTCTATGCGGTCGCCGATGCACTGAGCGCGGCGATGCGGCGCGTCATTTCTTCAGATGAGACATCCTCGATGTGCGTGGCAACGTACCAGCCATGACCGAAGGGGTCTTCGATGCCGCCCGTCCGGTCGCCGTAGAACTGATCCGCGACGGGACGGAGCAGTTTCGCGCCTGCCTCGACCGCCTTGTTGACAGTCGCGTCCACATCAGGGACGTAGAGCATGAGTCCCACCGGCGAGCCGCCGAGCGTCTGCGGGCTGCGCGCCTTCATCTCAAGTTTCTCGTCGGCGAGCATAATGTGCGAGTCGCCAATCATTATTTCCGCGTGCCCGATCTTCCCATCCGGCTCATCCAGGCGAAACAACTCCGTCGCCCCGAACGCCTCTTTGTAAAACTCAATCGCACGCGCCGCGTCTTTAACGCTCAGATACGGAGTCACGCTGTGGTAACCGTCTGGAACATACTTCACTTCGTTTGACATGATTCTTTCTCCTTATTCGATAGGGGTTGTTTGAACTTGCGAGGTGATGAGAAATTCTTTCGCGACTGTGAGATTGATGAGAATAAATGAGGCGCTCAAACCCGCCCGGATCGAACGCCTCAAAAAACATCGGCACTGAAAAAGTGTTTCGTTTAACGTTGCTATTCACCGGCCTGTGGCTCCCAGAGTTCCACCTTGTTTCCATCTGGGTCTATGACATGGGCGAACTTCCCATATTCTGAATCATTAATCACGTCGAGGACAGTGCAGCCCTCAGCCCTCAGCGCTTCGACCAGCGCGAGAAGATCGGCAACTCGATAGTTGATCATAAACGGCGCGGTACTTGGAGCAAAGGAGTTGCTGGTTGTGTCATTGACAGTCCAAAGGGTGCTGCCGGTTGTGGGCTTGCCTTCAGGGGCAGCCCATTCAAATGCGGCTCCGCCCCATTGCTGCAAGTCGAATCCGAGATGCTCTTTGTACCAGGCTCTCAGCGCAACGGGATCAGGCGAATTGAAGAAGATACCGCCGATGCCAGTGACTCTCTTCATATCTGTCTCCTAATTTGTGAGTACAAGTAAAGCGTCGTATCTTCCGTGGCCTAACTCTCGTTTCGCCTACTTGCGCTTGTTGCGAGTGCCGCGCGTGTCCGAGCCGGGCGCGCTGAACTGCGCGTAGGCGATGCGGAAGACTTCGGAGAGGGCTTTGGCGGTCTCCGGCGAGAGGTTGCGGTCGGCGCGCAGGTGCGCCTCGACGATGTCGGGCGTGGCTTCGTGCGGGAAATAAACGACGGCCTTCGCCGCATCGCCACCGTCGCGTTGTTGCGCGCCCATGACGCGCTCCATCGGCATATGGAGCCAGTCCGTGAGACGCGCGATGTTGTCCGCGTCGGGCTTGCCCGTGCCGTTTTCGATGCGTGAGAGCGTCGAGGCCGAGACCTTTGTTTCATCCGCGACATCGCGCAGGCTCAACCCCATCTCCTCGCGTTTGCGGCGAATCGCGCGACCCAATTCTATCGTATTTACTAAGCTTTTCGTGTTATCTGCCATCTTTTCACTCTCCTTCGGGGCGCTTGTTTCCGCGCACAGGCGGACTGGTGCGCCGACCAGTTCGAGCCAGAACATAACACAGGAAAATCCCAGATGCAAGACTTTGTTTTATGCTTGCAACAAAAAGAAACCCGTGGTACACTGTTTCACGTATGAAACAGAGCGGTTTTCAGCAGGCCGTATCTGTCGTGACAAAGGAGCCGAAGAAGCGAGATGAGCGAGCATATCTGGGAGACATTCGACAGCCTCTTCAAGACGGTTTACCGGCAGGGACGGCGCGTGGAAGAAATGGAAGCGCGCATCGTTGATCTTGAGAGGCGCTTGCAGGAACGCGCTGCTCTTGCCAACGCGCAACAGCAGCCGAAGGCCGTAGAGCAGTTGAGGGAAATGCCCGCCGAGCGCGCGGCATAAGAGAAGTTTTTGAGAAGTTTGACGGAGGTGTGAAGACAATGGCAGCAGTTCTCGACAAGAAAATAATCATGCGTGACAAGCGCGCGCAAGGTATCGCCGCGATGGGCCTGGTCAACCGCGAGGGCGACCGTTTCCGCGTCACGACTCCTTCTTTGCGCGGGCGGCGTTCGAGCTACGAAGTGTGGCGCGACGAGTCGGGCAAGGTGCGCTGTTCCTGTCTCGAATTTGAGGAGCAGCAAGCGACGGACACCAAGTTTCGCTGCGAACACATTCTCGCCGTCAAGCATTCGCTCTTGAACAAGAGTTCGGAGGCTGTCACGAAGCAGCCGACGACAGACAAGTCCGCGACGACTGCACAATCGCAGCCCGTTGTCGCGGCGACGCTGCCGACGCCGGCAGTTGATGAAACGCTCAACACGAAACAACAGGACGCATCCGAGAAGCACGGCGCAGAGGCTGAAGTTGAGGCGCACGCGAAAGTGTTCGCCACGCGCAAAACGCCGCGCTTCGCACGGGAGCAGAACGAACAGCCGGAGACGCACGCGGAAGAACAGGAAGAAGTTTCTGACGACGCGCCGACTCCAACACGTTCGCTCGCGAAACACATCAACGAACAGGAGCATGACATGAACAGGAATCAATCGAACGCACAGGTTCAGGACATTGAACAGGAACAGGATTTCATCACGGCTGACGAGTATGCCGCGCAACAGACGAGCGCGTCCGTCGTGCCGCTCGCTTTCACGAACACGCTGCGCGTGCTGAAGCAGCCGGTCGAATCGCGCCTCGTCAAGACGCGCGAAGGCTGGACAGACCGCAACGGCCAGAAGCATCTCGTCGAGTACATCGAATGGCACACCGTCGCGGACATACTCGACCGCGTCGCGCCAACGTGGTCGCACTCGGTTCGCGGCATCGTCCAGATCGGCGACATGGTGGCCGTCACCGCCGCGATTACGATTGACGGTGTGACGCGCGAGGGCGTCGGGACGGGCACAGCCGACAACGAGACCGGCATCAAGAAGGCCGAGCACGACGCCTTGAAGCGCGCCGCCATCAAGTTCGGCATCGCGCGCGACTTGTACCAGCGCGAGTCGGAAGTCATCGAGTCGAACGGCGCAGGCCCGCAGGCGGGCGACTTTCCGCGCGACCCGCTCGCCAAGAGCATGGCCGACCTCGTCACGCCGAAGCAGCTCGGCATGATCCGCGCGCTCGCACGCGAGGCCGGCGTCGAGGTTGAAGAGGAATGCCAGGCCGTGTTGCGCTGCCGCACGGAGGAATTGTCGAAGCGCGCCGCGTCCACCTTCATTGACCATCTCAAGAAGGCGCACGCGGAAGGCGGCGCGAACGAAATGCGCCGCGCCAGCTAAGACTCTTTCAAGGAGGTAAGGGAAAGATGACGACAGAAGAATTGTTACAGGAAACTTCGCAGCCGCTGCGGTTCGAGTTGGAGTATGCCGACGAGCCGCGCGAGACGAACGTGACCGTCGCAGTTGAGTCTGTGACTAATGACCAGACGGCGACGGATGAAGCGAGCGAGCATCACTCGAAGAAGGAGCAAATTCTTTCGCTCTATGCGACGGGCACGAGAGATGTCGCCGACATCGTGCGGCGCGTGAAGGCTCGCCCGTCCTACGTCGCGCAGGTGTTGCAGGGCGCGGGACTGATCAGCGGCTACTTCGATCTCTACACGACGACAGCCAAGGAGCAGAACGTCTATTCGCGCTTCTTCCGCAACGTGCTGTCGTTCAAATCAACTGAGGCGGCGCGAGAGAGCGTGCAGAAGATTGACCGCCTCTTCAACTACTTCGAGCGGCTCGGCGACCGCGCCGGGCAGCATCAGGCGATGGTTATGGCTTTGACCGGCAAGAACCGCGCGCGTTGGAGCGGCAAGACGGAGGAAGCGCAAATTTTCAGCGAATGGCTCGCCACACATTAAGAGCCGAACGAATTAACACAGGGAACCAACTAAGTCCTCGCAGTAAACAGAACGAGCAAGGGGTGGGTTTGAAAGGTGAGTTTTCGATTGCCAGAAAGCTCACCTTTTTCTTTTTTCGATAACGCAAACCTCGCGACTCGTGTTCTTTCGAGAACACATACAAGCTCGATTCACAAAGGAGAAAAATGCGATGAGCGATCAAAGGACTTACACGCACGGCAGTTTTTGCTGGAACGAACTCGGCACGACCGATTCGGACAGCGCGATTAAATTTTACAAAGAACTCCTCGGCTGGACGGTCAAAGAGGGCGACCCTGCTGCCCCGATGGTTTACAACGAGATCGCTGTCGGCGGGCGTTCAGTCGGCGGTATCTTCAAAATGGGGGCGGAGTTCGGTGGCATTCCCTCACACTGGACGCCTTACGTCGCCGTTGACGATGTTGACGCTTCCGCGCGTCGCGTTGAAGAACTTGGCGGGAAAATCTGCGTGCCGCCGCATGACATTCCCAACGTCGGTCGCTTCAGCATGATCACAGACCCGACCGGCGCGACGATCTCACTCATCACGTTCTCAGCCGCACCGAAAACTCAGGAGTGCGGTTAGTCGCGACGGCTCTCGCACGACATCCACCTCGCCACTTTCATGCACTGCGGGGCAGCGCGATCTGCCTCAATTTATAAAGGAGCATCGAGATGAAAATTCGTCTCTCCCTCGTTCTCTTCATGCTGTTCGTGTTCGCCGCCATCCTGGCCGTCTCGGTCATCAGCGGCTATGCCGCGACGACCCGCCCGCACGCGCGAGTCTGTGAATCCGGGCACGCAACAGAAATTTTTGTGGCGCGCGCGACAGGCGAACTCAAACGGAAATTGGAAGGAGAATTAACGAGATGAGAATCAACTACACGGCGGTCGGCGTGTCCGCACTCGCTTACTGGCTGCTCGGAGCGTTGTGGTACTCGCCTCTGCTGTTCGCCAATCGCTTCATCACGCTGATGCGCCTGACGCCTGAGCAATTGACGGCGATGCAGGCCAGCGGCGCAAATAAGGAACACGCGATTGCCTTGCTCAACTCGCTCATCCTCGCTTACGTGCTGGCGCACTTCGTCAGATACATCGGCGCGGAAACGATCTCGGATGGAATGCAGACCGGCTTCTGGCTGTGGCTCGGTTTCATCGCCACGAGCAATCTGGAAACCGTCCTCTTTGAAATGAGACCGCTCGGACTTTATCTCATCAGCAGCGGTTATCACCTCGTCGGACTGCTGGGAATGGGAGCGTTGCTTGCCGTCTGGCGCAGGCGCGATGAGCGCGGGCTGGCGTATCAGGCTTGACGACTGCGCGTCTTGTCTTTGAAAGAAGCTTCACATCGAACGGCAAAGGGTCGCTCACGCGAGATGCGAGCGACCCTTTGTTATTGATAACAGCGAGCAGATGTTTACTCGAATGATTTCTGCGGCGGATTGCGACCGCGCGATGCGGCAGCGGCGAGTTCGCGCGCGCGGGGGAGAATCTCGATAGACCTCAAGACCTGCGGGTCGTTGGCGATCAGCGCCTGTGTCGCTTTGACCGTGCCGTAGGCGGCGGTCGCGATGTCGTAGCGCAACTGTCGCTTGATGAACTCGCGCTGATGTTCGAGTTGCGCGTCCGTCAACTTGAAGGCGTCGCCCTTCGCAGCGGCAAATTCTTTGAAGGCATTGAAGAGGCGGTCATTGACGATGTAGTCACTCGTCGAAAGATTATGTGCGAAATCCGCCGCGCGCTGAATTTTGTAATCCTCGAATCCCGCGATGCGATTGTTGACGAGTTCGCGCGCGAAGAAAAAGATCGGGTCAATCAAGCGCACCTGCGCGAGCGAAAGAGTGCGCGGCTTGACCGGCTCATCGGGCGTGATGCCGCCGCCGCCGTAAATCGCGCGCCCCGTATCGGTGTGGCTGGCGGGGCCTTGCGGAGTCGCCGTCTCTGACGATTGCGTCGCGCCGAAGCCGCCCTTGTAGATGTAATCGTAGTAGCTCGTCTTCGAGTAATCGCGCTGGATGAGACGACCGGACGGCGTATAATACTTCGAGGTGGTGAGCGTCAGCGCCGCGCCGTAGTCGAGCGGCATGATGCTCTGGACGAGACCTTTGCCGAACGTCGTCTCGCCGATGATGAGCGCGCGGTCGTGATCCTGTAGCGCGCCGGCGACGATTTCCGAAGCCGAAGCCGTGCCGCCGTTGACGAGGATGGCGAGTGGCGAATTATCCGGCGCGTTATTCTCAGACCTGTACTCGCGCTCCTGCGTGCGTGTGTTGCGGCCTTTCTGCGTCAGGATAGTCTGGCCGTTGGAGAGAAAACTCTCGGCCACACGCACGGCTTGATCTACGATGCCGCCGCCGTTGCCGCGCAGGTCAACGACGTAAGAAGTCGCTTCATGCACGCGCAAATCTTCGAGCGCGTTAGTGAACTCTTCGGCGGTCGTGTAGTTGAAGCCGTGCGTCAGGTCTATGTATCCGACGCCGGGACGCAGGAAATAATAATCGGGCACGGTCGGTTGCGAGACGGCGTCGCGCGTAATTTCCAACGTCTCTCTGTGCCCGTTGGCGGCGCGCTCGACCGTCACCTTAACGATGGTGCCTTGTGCGCCGCGCAGATGATCGCGCACGTCGCTCGAAGTTTTCCCTTGCACGCTCTGGCCGTCAATCTCGACGATGCGGTCGCCAAAGCGCAGCCTCGCGCGCGCGGCCGGCGTATCCTCGAATGTGGCGAGGACGTAGGTGTCCGCGCGCTCGCCCATCTTGCGGTCGCCGATGGTCGCGCCGATACCGTAATACTCCGAGCGCCAGTCGGTTCTCTGCTCTTCGTATTCTTTCGCGTCGTAATAATTCGAGTGCGGGTCGAGCGTCCGCAACATGCCGATGATCGAAGACTTGAAGGCGTTGTTGTAGTCGAGCTTGCCGCCGTCAACGTAGTTTTCCTGAATGACCGTCAACGCCTCGGCCACGTCGCCCTCGATGCCGACGGCGGTCGCATCGGGTTTGGAGCGGCGCGCGTTGGTGTTGGTGCGGCTCGCCGGTTTCGTTGTGTTAGGGGATGCGCCGCGTCCAAGCTCGCCGCGTCGTGCGGGCGTCTGTGTCTGTTGCGCGAGAACGAGGACGGGCAGCAGGAGCGCGAGCAAGAGCAGAGCCGCCGCCGGTGACGTGAGCGCAGTAGTAGTCTTCAATCTCTGTTTCACGGAACTGATTCCTCTTGGTGAACGCGGCTAAAGGACAACTCGTTTCGGCCTCTGGCGGATCGAGCGCGGCAGACGATTCGGCTGCCTGTGCGGCAGATTGACGGCAGTGTAATTGATGAGCGGATGAGCGGCAAGGTTGCGCGCCGGAGGCAGGCGGCAGGCATGAATAGCGAAGGGCGGGGCCGGCTTTCACCGTGCCCCGCCCTTCTCCCCCCTGTGTTCGTTCCAGTCAATCCACCTGTCTATTGGAATTGCTTTGGCGGCTCCAACAGCAGAGCTTCTGCGAGCCAGATGTGTTGGGATTGACTGAAACGATGATAGCGCGAGAGGGATGTGCTTTGTCAGTACGTTTTCGTGCTTAATTTGAGCCGCGAGTTGAGAATTTTTGTTTTAATAAACGGTCATACTCGGCGCGCACAACGCCGTAACATTCGCAGGTGAAATTCTCCAGACCCTCGCGATCCAGAATCGTGATATTGCCGCGCGCGTAGCGGATGAGGCCGTCGCCCTGCAACGTGATGGCGGCGGACGTGACGCCAGCGCGACGGCAGCCGAGCATCATGGCGATGAATTCCTGCGTTAGGGCTAACACGTCGGAGGTCGCGCGGTCGTGCGTCATCAGCAGCCAGCGCGCGAGCCTCTCTTCAACCGTGTGCAGGCGATTGCAGGCCGCCGATCTGCCGACCTGCACGCTCAAGGCCTGCATGTAGCGAAGCAGCAAATTCTGGAACGCACCGCCGCGTGTGAATTCCTCACGCGCCACCTCCGCCGGCATTCTCAACCCGTCGCCTCCGAGTTGCGCCATGCTTTCCGTGGGACTCGTGCCTTCGTCTCCGATTAAAGAGGACGTGCCCGTCATCCCTTCACGCCCGACGACGCCGATCTCCACACTCAAGCCGTCCTGCGTGTTGGCGACGACGGAAACCATGGCTGTGGTCGGGAAATAGACGTGCTTGATAACTTCGTTCGGCGCGTAGATAGTGCGCGCGAAAGGCAGTTTAACCGGTTCCAGATGATGAGCCAGGCGCTCGTAGTCATCGGGAGGCAGCGCGGTGAGTATCCAGTTGGCGGCGGACTGATTTTGTTCTGTCGTGGTGGACATCGAGGATTCCCCTTATTTGCGTCGCGTGTGAAAACACAGCGAACGGCACAAGGAGAAGATCGTTAGTCCGATCCCGATGTCGAAGCTTAGATTTTCAAAGTTACTGCCGGAAATTAACCCGACAATCAAAATCCGGTCTGTACGATACCGCGCTTGTGCGACAGCGCGCTCGTTAAATCAGGCGGTCAACAGATTTTGCATCAAGCGGTCGAGGACGCCGAAGTTAATCGGCTTGGAGAGGAATTCGTTGCACCCGGCGGCGAAAACTTCGGTGCGACATTTTTCCGGCGCGTTGGCGGTCACGACGATGACGGGAATGTGTCGCAACTCTTCTGTGTCGCGCAGGCGTTTTGTCGCTGATAAACCGTCGAGGACGGGCATGTCTATATCCATCAAAATCAAGTCAGGGCGATTTCGCAACGCCAACTCGATGGCCGCCGCGCCGTTTTCAGCTTCCAGCACCAGGTAGCCGCGCACTTCGAGCATCAGCCGCATCATCAGGCGAATGTCCTCGCAATCATCTGCGATGATAATTGTGTGCTTCCTGCTGCTGTGTTCCGCCATTTCTCTCACCTTACAAATTCAAGGATGAGAAGCGTGGAATGTGAAATTCCTCTTGGAAGTTATTGTGGCGCGATTCGAGTGCGCCTGCCTTCCCGCTTCGTCCCCTGTTTACTAAATCAGAGCAGACGGCACAAGAAGGAGGCGTGTAGCCTGATCCCGATGTCGAGTGGTTAATTCTTCAACTCAAGTTGTGGTGAAGTATATCACAGTCTCGTCCAGTTAGGCACGGTAGCGTACACAAGGTATTTTTGTTCGGTTTCGGACAGACTTCACTTCGACAAATTGTCTATGATTTGCTCAATTTTTCCTGTGCCCGTTTGAGGATAATCCTATCCTTTGAGCGGCATACATCCGGTTCAATATTCTGTCCGAATTTAGTTTGGAGTTATCTCACATGCAAACCACGAAACAACGTGTCCTCTGCATAGACGATAGTGAAGACACAGGCTGGATGTTGAGTATCATGCTCGGCCATGCGGGTTACGATGTGAGGTGGGCGACGAGTCTGGAAGCAGGCTTAAGCTACGCGCGAGTCGAGCACTTCGACCTCTATATTCTCGACAACATCTTTCCCGATGGAACCGGGACTGAGTTATACGGCAGCATCCGGGAACTTCACCACACAACTCCGATCATCTTCTTCTCAGGTCTCGCGCATGAATCTGATCGCCGGAGCATTCTGGACTTGGGCGCGCAAGACTACCTCGTGAAACCAAACGATCTCGGCAGACTCATTAAGACTGTCCAGCGTTTGACCGGAGACGGCGACGGCCACGTCAAGCAAAAAGCCATGCCCCTATCTGGACACATCTCTGGAAGTCTAACCCCCCCCACGTTTAGGGGAGCAATGTCGAACCCGACCAACTTCACGAAATCATCGCACAACTAAAACTCTCACACTCCAATCTCGACGGCCAACAAGCATTCATCATTCAACTGCGCGCGTGAGAACGTGGCCCCTCTTAATCAGCCCCGCTTGACGCTCGTTTCGGCGCGTCCGTAGAATGCAGTCAGATTGTTTCCGTCAACATGAAAACATTCGCCCGGCGCGTTCATGCCTGGCAACGCGACCGGCCTTGAGACGACGGCCTGAAGATGCCGAAGGAGTAATACTGTTTATGAGCAACCCGAACGACCCGCGTGATCCATACATTCCGCGCAGCGATTCACCGATTCCCCTCGAACCCGTTGACGACCTGATGCTGCTCGACGACGCCGCCGGCGCGCACGCACAGAACGAATCAGGGCGCGGCTCGACGACTCTGCGAGACACGCTCGGACGCATCCCCGAGTCGCTCTCGTCCATCGGACGCGACATCGGTCGCACCATCGAGCGTGCGGTCTCTGCGAAGGATGATTACGTCGTCGCCGTCAAGCTCTCGCACGAGGCGCAGGACAAGCTCGAACAACTCGTGCAGGCCGGAGTCTTTCGCACGCGCGCTGAGGCCGCCGCCTTCCTCATAGACGAAGGCATCAAATCGCAGACCGATCTCTTCGGGCGCGTCGAACAAAAACTGTCCGAGATCGAACGCCTGCGCGCAGAGTTGCGCGGACTGATTCACAAGAATGAGACTGGAGGCTAGAGACTGGAGGCTGGAAGAAGACCATCTCTCTGACCAGTCTCCAGCCTCCAGCCTCTCAACATTGGAGGTTCTTTTGTCGTCAACAACTTTCACGCTCCCGCCCGTCCCCATGGAACAATACGCGCTCGCGAATGGGCTGCGTGTCATCCTCAGCGCGGATCATTCCGTGCCCGTCGTCTCGGTCGCCGTCTATTACGATGTCGGCTCGCGCAACGAGCGAGAGGGTCGCACGGGCTTCGCGCATCTCTTCGAGCACATGATGTTTCAAGGCTCTGCGAACGTGCCGAAGGCCGGACACTTCCAGTTCATTTTCAACAACGGCGGCACGATGAACGGCACGACCTCGACCGAGCGCACGAACTATTTCGAGACTTTGCCCGCCAGCCAGTTGCCGCTCGCGCTCTGGCTTGAAAGCGACCGGATGCTCTCTTTGAAAGTGACGCAGGAGAATCTCGACAACCAGCGCGAGGCCGTCAAAGAGGAGAAGCGTCTCAACTACGACAACCGTCCGTACTCGAACGCCTTCCTGCGGCTCAACGAACTGATCTACAAAAATCCCGCGAACGCGCACTCGACCATCGGCTCGATGGAAGATTTAGACGACGCCACCATCGAAGACATACAGGAATTTTTCCGCATCTACTACGCGCCCAACAACGCCGTGCTCGCCATCGCCGGCGACTTCGACGCGGCAGAGGCGCGCGCGCTCGTGGAAAAGTATTTCGCCGACATTCCGCGCCAGCCGCAGCCGCCTGTGGCGGACGTGAGCGAGCCGGCGGAAGTCGCCGCCAGACAGGAAATCTATCACGACCGTTTCGCGCAACTGCCCGCGCTGATGCTCGGCTGGAAAGCTCCCGCGCGCCGGACGGAAGATTTTTACCCGCTCAATCTCGCCAGCGATTTGCTGCTTGAAGGCGACAGTTCGCGCTGTTATCTGAAACTCGTCAAGGGCGAAGAGTCCGTCGTCGGCATCCAGGGCGGCATCGGCGAGCGACGCGGCCCGTCGTCGCTCTACGTCTTCGCGATCCCGAAGCCCGGCCATCCGACCGCGCAGATTCGCGCGACGATTAACGAAGAAATCAGACGCCTCGCCGAAGAAGGGCCGACGCCCGACGAGATGGAAAAACTTCGCAACTCTCTGCTCAACGATTCCACGCGCGGGCGTCAGTCCACGATGTATCGCGCGCAACGTCTCGCCGAATACGCGCTCTACGACGGCGACCCGAATCTCTTCAACACCGAACTCGAACGCTACCTGCGCGTCACGCCCGAAGACATCAAACAGTCCGTCAAGACTTACTTGCTGACGGACAATCACGCACTGATGGAAGTCATCCCCGCGCCTGAACCGGCGGAGGAAACGCCCGCGCCCGCCGTCGAAGCGCAGCCCGCGAGCGAAACGGTTCAACCCGGCGCGCCGCCGCCACAGGTGACGCCGCCGCCACCCGTTCAACCACCGCACGCCACCGACGCGCCCGCGCCTGTCACTGGCGACGCAGCCCCCGCGCGCGCCGAACAGCCTCTTGAACCCACGGACGCGCCCGTGATCAAATAAATGATGAATGCGGAATGATGAATGATGAATGAAAAAGACAGAGGTTAGATGTTGGATATTAGGGGTTAGTTGAAGACAACACTTCTAACCTCTAACCTCTAATCTCTAACCTCTGCTCTTAACACTCCGCAGACATCATTTTCTTTTGAGCAACTAATGCAAAATCAAATTGATAATTTTCGACGCGAGCCGCCCGCGCCACTCGCAGAGAGGCCTCTGAGCCTCCCGACATCGTTCGAGACGACGCTTGAGAATGGCTTACATGTCGTCATCATCGAACAGAAACGACTGCCGCTCGTCAGCTACCGTCTCGCTCTGCGCGCGGGCGACGCCTTCGATCCGCCGAACTTGCCCGGCCTCTCGGATGTGATGACCGACATGCTGCTCGAAGGCAGCGAGTCGCACACGAGCCGCGAGATCGCCGAGACCGTCGCGCGCTACGGCGCATCGCTTCATGCCGGGGCAAGCGCGGATTTTTCCACCGTCGCCGCCTCCGCGCTCGCGACTTACGCGGACGAAATACTCGAACTGCTGGCCGAGGTAGCGCTGCGCCCGACGTTTCCCGAAGACGAGCTGACGCTGACGAAAGTCAACGCGCTGCAAAACCTGATCGCGCAACGCGCGCAACCTTCTTTTCTCGCGGGCGAGAGAATGGCGCGCGTCATCTTCGGCCAGCATCCTTATTCCGTCGTCTCGCCCACGCCGGAATCCATCGAGGCCATGACGCGCGAAGAATTGATGCGCGCGCATCGCTCGCTCTTCGTTCCCTCGAACGCCGTGCTGCTCGTCGCCGGCGATGTCCAACGTGACGAACTGTTGCAGCGCATCGAAACTCTTTTCGGCAGTTGGCGCGGAGGCGATGCTCCCGCGCACGACTTCCCCGCCCCGCCCGCGCACGCCGGGCGCACAGTCTATCTCGTGGATCGTCCCGGCTCGGAGCAGTCCAACATCGTCATCGCCAATCTCGCCATCACGCGCACCGACCCGGATTATTTTCCTCTGCTGCTGATGCACACGGTGCTTGGCGCGAACGCATCGTCTCGCCTCTTTATGAATCTGCGCGAGGAGAAGGGCTACACTTACGGCGCGTACACGTCGCTCGACGCGAGACGTTTTAGCGGCAGTTTCCGCGCCACTGCGGAAGTCCGCACGCCTGTCACCGGCGCATCGCTCGCGGAATTTTTTAAGGAGTTCGAGCGCATCCGTGCAGAAGATGTTTCCGACAAAGAATTGCGCGACGCAAAATCTTATCTGACCGGCATCTTCCCCATCCGACTCGAAACGCAGGAAGGACTCATAGACCAACTCGTCCAGATTAAGATGCACGGACTACCCGACGTCTATCTGCAAACCTATCGCGCGCGAATCAAAGAAGTCACGATTGACGACGTGCGCCGCGTGGCGAACGAGTACATCACGCCGGAGCGCGCCGCCATCGTCATCGTCGGCGACGCGGCAGCCGTGCGGGAACAAGCCGCGCCGTTCGCGGATCGCATCGAGACCTACGACAGCGCGGGACGGCACACGAACGATGCTTAAGACGAGTCTCGACGGCGAGATTTAATTTACGACAAAATCAACAGCCAGCAAGGGAGAAGAAACGTAAATGCAAGTAGAGGGCAACTGGAATCTCGAAGTCTCGACGCCGTTCGGCAATCATCCCGCGACGCTCGTCTTCGAGCGCGACGGCGACACGTTGAGCGGCAAAATCAATTCACAACTCGGCAACGCCCCGCTCCGCGACCTCAAAACGACGGGCGACGAATTCGCGGCTTCCGTCGCGCTCGAACTTCGTGGACAGCAGTACGAGGCGGACATCTCAGGACAAATTGACGGCGATGCGATGAACGGCGTTATCAAAGTCCATCTCGCCATCGCGCCCCGCATGAAATTCACAGGCACGCGCGGGTAGATCGTCGCTCAACAAAATTTTTCCAGGCAACAAAGTCGCCGAAGCTGCACTTTGTTGCTCTCCATGTCCGTCATGCTAAAATACCTCTGTGAAAACTAGCGGCGAGTCCGTTTCGCCTTTACGCACAGGCTATCTATACGGCACAGGGAGCTTTATTTATGAGCGTCTTCATTTCTTATTCATCAGGCAGTCGCCAATGGGCTGAGAAGCTGGATGAGGCGTTGCGTGAAAGCGGCATCTCGACTTGGCTCGACAAAGAGAATCTCGCGCCGGGAGACGACTGGCAAAAAGAGATCAGACAGGCCATCGAGAGCGCGGACAACATCATCATGCTCATTGATAAACAGAGCAAAGAGGATTCTGTCGCGCGGCGCAAGAGCAGCGAAATTCTCTATGCGCTCTGGGAGGCCAAAAACAAGAGAGTCATTCCTGTGCTCCTCCGCAATGCCGAGTTGCCGAAGTTTCTACAGGGCGCGGAGCCGGAGCAGATGCAAATCCAAGTTATCAAAGTTAAAGACCTGCGCCGCGACTGGCCGAAAGCTGTCCGAGACATCGCCGACGTGCTCAACAGCGAGCGTAACGTGGCCGATTCGGACACGGGCGAAGTAATTTCGTGGGGCGAACAGGCGAGGGCTGAACAGCGCGAGAATCTTTCTTACATCGGGGCGGTGGCGGCAGCACTGAAAGAGGAGTGAAGCGAATGATTGCGAGCTCTCTCACCCACGCCACGACGCGCCAATTATATGACTCCTATTGATCCAGCCAAATCAGTCTTCATCAACTGCCCTTACGATGACGACTTCGAGCCGCTTTTCAATGCCATCTTTTTCGCCGTCGTGTGTTGCGGCCTCGTGCCGCGCAGCGCGATTGAGGCGGGAAGCGCGGGCGGCGTCTCGCGCATCGAGCGCATCACCCGGACGCTCTTCGGCTCGAAATACTCGATCCACGATTTATCACGCTGTCGCGGCGAGGGCGACGAGCAACTCGCGCGCTTCAACATGCCTCTGGAACTCGGCATGGCGATGGCGCTGTACTACAAGGACGTGGGAAAGAAAAATCAACACGAATGGTTTCCGCTGGTGAAGGCAGGGCACGCCTATCAAAGATACATCTCAGACTTGTCCGGCTTCGATCCCGCGACCTACGATGGAACAAGCTTGGCAATTTTACAGAAAGTGATGTCATGGCTTATCAATCTGCCCGGCGCGAACGTCATCACACCGCCCAGAGCGTTTGCCGCCTTGCCCTCGTTTCAGGCTGAGGTGGAGCAAATTAAGCAAGACTGGGGCGAAAAGGTTTGGGGACACATGCTCGACGCAGCCAAACGGCATGTGCCCGTCATCTGATATGCGAAATTGAATGGGAAGATTACGCGACGTGGTGATTGAGATGCGCGCGTGAATCCATTTAGTCGGCGAACGCGACCGTCAATTCGCGCAACGTCGCCGAGTCGCTCGCGTCCGAGCGGACTGATTCCTCACGGTTAATGTGTCGGTAGAGAATGTCGCGTTGTTGCGGCGTGAAGCCCGCTTCGCGAATCAGGTAACGCAGCATCTTCTCGTCCGCCTCGTTGTGCGCGCCTGCCGCCGAGACGACGTTTTCCTCGATCATCACCGAACCCATGTCGTCCGCGCCGAAGCGGAGCGCGAGTTGTCCGAGCCTTAAGCCCTGCGTCAACCACGAAGACTGGATGTGTTCGATGTTATCGAGGAAGAGCCGCGAAACGGCGAGCATCTTGAGATAGTCAACGCCGGTCGGCTCTTCCGTGATGCGACGACCGAGCGCGGTGTTCTCGCGCTGAAACGTCCACGGGATGAACGCCGTGAAGCCGCCCGTCTCGTCCTGCACATCGCGGACTCGCTGCAAGTGTCGAACGCGATGCTCAATCTGATCGCCGATGCCGAACATCATCGTCGCCGTCGAGCGCAAACCAACTTTATGCACGGCGCGCATCACGTCGAGCCACTCTTGCGTCGTGCATTTCGTTGAGACGCGCTTACGCACTTCGTCGTCCAGAATTTCGCCGCCGCCGCCCGGCAGAGAATAAAGTCCGGCGGCTTTCAGGCGCGTCATAATTTCTTCATACGAGAGGCCGGAGATGAGATGTATGTTGTGTATCTCCGGCGGCGAGAAGCAGTGCAGTTGAAAGTTCGGGTACTTCGCGTGCAGCGCGCGCAGAAGGTCTTCGTACCACTCGATGCCGAAATCCGGGTGCAGTCCGCCCTGCATCAAGACGCCCGTGCCGCCGAGCGCGATGGTCTCGTCAATCTTCTGATAAATTTCTTCGAGCGTCCTGACATAAGTGTCCGGCTTGCCGGGACGACGGTAGAAAGCGCAGAACGTGCAGACGACGTTGCAGACGTTCGTGTAATTGATGTTGCGGTCAATGATGTACGTGACGATGCCTGCCGCGTGCTTGCGCTTCCGCACTTCGTCGGCGGCGACGCCGATGCGCGCGATGTCGTGTGATTGAAGCAGCGTCGCGCAATCGTCCGCCGTCAAACGTACGCCCGCCAACACGCGATCAAGTATCGGTTGAATATCCAGATTGTTGCTCATCTATTTATGACCGGTTTTTCAAACTGCGAGACACGAAGCCACGCATCGGCAAATTGCCAAACGACTCAACTTCCTGTTGATGACGACGACGAACCTTGCGGCAGCGCGTCTGCGGCAGCGGAAGGCAGGCGCACGATGAAAGTTGTGCCCGCACCTTCCGTGCTTCTCACTTCAATCTCGCCGCCGTGCCGCCGGACGATGCCGTAGCAGGTTGCAAGTCCCATGCCCGTGCCGCGCTCGCCTTTGGTGGTAAAGAGCGGCCTGAAAATTTTGCCGAGCACTTCCGCGCTCATCCCCTGCCCGGCGTCGCTCACCTCCACGAAGCTGAGACCGTCGCCTGCATAACTGCGAATCGTGATGCTCCCGTCCACAGCCATCGCGTCAACGGCGTTTCGCAAGAGGTTGACGAAGACTTCGCGCAACTCGCTCTCGCTGGCGCGCACATGCGGCAGAGACGGCGCGAGTTCAGTCTTAAGGGCGATCTTCACTCCGCGTCCCTGCTCCGCCTCGCGCATGTAATCTTCCGCGAACTTGATGGAATCGTTGATGAGCGCGTTCAAATCTGCGTCCGACATATTTTCCGCCGGCTCAGGTTCCTGCCGCGCGGCTGCGCGGATGCGACGCACCATCTCTTCCCCGTCATGGCTGGCTTTGAGAATGATCTCCGCGCGCTCTCTGCCGGGAGCATCGGCGGGAAGTTTCCGTAATAACAATTCGGTGTTGCCGCGAATCACCGTCAACAAATTGTTGAAATTGTGCGCGACGCCGGCGGACACTTCGCCCAGCTCGCTCAGACGCTCCGAGCGCAGGATGCGTTCGCGCAAAGTGTCGCGCTCGGTCAGGTCGCCGACGGAGATGAGACACAATAACTCGCCGTTGTTGTCGAAGCTGGTGAGCGTGATGTCAACTTTGCGCGGCTGTTCGGCGAACGGGAAGACGAAACGGAAATTCGCGACGAGTCCCTTTTCGCGCATCGTCTCGTGAAAGCGACCGTAGAATTCTTGCACCTGCGTGCAGGGCGCGACCTCTGTGAAAAAGTTTTTGCCGAGCACAGACGCGCGCGGGCGTTGCGAGATTTTCTCCTCGCGCGAGTTGTAGTAAAGAACCGTGCCCTGTTCGTTGGTCACGATAATGCCGTAGGGCAGCAGGTCGAGCGTGGCAAAATCAATCTGCGGCTCATCCTGTGAAATCATGTTCTCGCTGGTGCTCATATACTTTTTACTTCCCTTTCGTTGCCGCTTGATGCTCGCCCACAAACTTCAAAGGACGCGCTGTCTCAATCATGCCATGCCGGTATGCGAGTTGATAAAAGAGTTCGAGTCCGGCGCGCATCTCTTCGTCAAGCGTAAAGCAGATATTTTCGCGCAGGTAGGCAAGCAACTCTGCGCGCGTTCGTCCCAACTCTCGCTCGTATTCCGCCGCGATTTCTTCCGCGTGCGCCAGTCCCTCGTCACGCGCGGCGGCGAAATCCACCGCACTGATTTTCTCACGCCCCGCGGCGCGCGTCATCCACATCGCAAAGACGAACCCCAAGCCTGTGTATTCGCGCCAGAGTTGCGCCAAATCATAGACGCGCAAATTCTCGCGCGGGAAAGTCATCGCCGGATCGCCGATGAGCAACGCCGCGTCATGCTCGCTCAACATTTTCATCAAGTCCGGCTCGGACTGTGTGAGACGTGGACGGCGACCCAGAAATTCGCGGAAGATTATTTCCACGAGCGCGGCAGAAGTGCGCGACGATGTATCGAGCGCGACCGACTCAACATCCGGGAGTTCTCTATCTCGCGTCACCAGCACCACGCTCTGCACCAGTTCGCGCGCGCCGACGCAGACTCCGTGTACGACCACGACATCCGGCAGACGCTGATACTCGATGACCGGCACGAGCGCCGCGTCCACTGTCCCGTGCGCCAGCATTTCAGCGCAACGCGCCGGAGCCGTGTCGGTCAGCAAGTACACTTCATCACGCCGCGAGCCGCGCGCGAAACTCCAGATGAGCGGCGCGGTATTCAAATAACTCGACGCCGCGATGCGTGGAAGCTCACCCTCAGACATTTTGTTGATGATCTCTTCGCTCACTTAATCCGCACAGTCTCCGCGGCGGCGGCGAACCGGACAACTGATGCTAACGCAATACCTCGCAACGCCGCAACGCATGGCTTCGCCCGTCAACATCAAGCCGCGTTGACAGCATTTTGAGGCTACCAGTACAGTGTTTCCTGTCAATTAACGAATGTCAGTTGACGAAGTTTAGATGCGCCTGAGCGCGACATCTTTCGTGTTTTATTTATGCCGATTTATGACATCAGCGTGGCGATCACGCCGGGCGAGACGCCGACATATCCGGGCGATCCGGGCATCGAAATCTCCGCGTGGTCGTCGCTCGCGAAGGGCGACGCGGCCAACGTCACGCTGCTTCACTTCGGCGCGCATACGGCGACGCACGTTGATGCGCCCGCGCATTTCATCGAAGAGGCGCGCGGCGTTCCCGCTCTCTCGCTCGACGTGCTTATCGGCGAGGCGCGCGTCATCGAACTGCCGGAAGATGTGCGCGCCATTGATGCCGGACACGTCAACGCGCGCGTGCCCGTCGGGACGACTCGCGTGCTCTTCAAGACGCGCAACTCTGCTTTCTGGAAAGATGCGCGCGGCGAGTTCCGCGAAGACTTCACTTACATCGCTGACGACGGCGCTCGTGCGCTCGTTGAACGCGGCGCGCGGCTCGTCGGTGTGGATTATCTATCGGTTGAAGAGTTCGGCTCGAAAAATTTCGCGACGCATCTCACGTTGCTCAAGCAAGATGTCGTCATCATCGAGGGACTCGACCTGCGCGGAGTCGCGGCGGGCGTGTACGAGTTGATTTGTCTGCCGCTTAAGATCGTCGCCGGAAGCGGTGACGGCGCACCCGCGCGCGCGGTCTTACGCACGTTGGATTAAGTCTCAATCTATCATTATCATCTTGTTGGAAGCAGCTTATGTCTCAGGAGTCGAACATAGAAAAGGTCAATCTTGACGCCAAATTCGTGCTTTTCGAGGATTGCTGGAGTCCGAAGATCGCGGGCGAGTTGAACGACTCTTACGTCAAGCTCGTGAAGTTGAAAGGCGAGTTTGTCTGGCACAAACACGAAGATGAGGACGAGTTATTTCTCGTCGTCAAAGGCCGCCTGTTGATTCGCCTGCGTGACCGGGACATCCAACTCGAAGAGGGCGAGTTCGTCATTATTCCCAGAGGCGTCGAGCATCTGCCCATCGCGGAAGAAGAGGCGCACGTCGTCCTGCTGGAGCCAAAGAGCGTGTTGAATACCGGCAACGTCCGCAACGAGCGGACGGTCGCCGAGCTACAAAATATTTGAGCGAGAGAGAGAGTTCAATGTTCGACGCTTCAGGGAAAAATTTCGCTGGCGAGCGCGCGCTCATGTCAGAGCGTTCGATTCCCGATTTGATCGAGCAACTGTCGAGCGAAGACTTGCGCGTGCGTTTCCTCGCCGAAATGTGCCTGCGTGATGCGACTAATACTTGACTGAGTTTTCGCCCTGCGGCTTCGCAGGCGGAACGCGAACGTGCAATCGAAGAGTGGCGCGAGTGGTGGAGTGCGCGCCGCACAACTTTCAAAAAACGATGGACAAAAAACACAACACCCAAAACGCCTCGCTGAACGAAGCGAAAGAATCTCCCGCCGACGTAAACTCGCAGGGGTATCGCGCGCGCGTTTATGAAATCGTGCGGCGCATCCCTCCCGGTCGCGTGATGACATACGGCCAACTCGCGGAGCTACTCGGCGAAGGCTACACGGCGCGCACCATCGGTTTCGTCATGCACTCGGCGGAAGAAACTGATCCGTGGCAGCGCGTCATCAACGCGCAGGGCGCGTGCTCTACGGGTCGCGTGCTGCTCCCGCCCGACAAGCAGCAGCGGATGCTCGAAGAAGAAGGCGTCGCCTTTGACGCGCGCGGGCGTTGCGATCTCGGCGTCTATCGCTGGACGCCCGAAGAGTTTGCGAGCGACGAAGACGCGCCCGACTCTTCACAGCCCAGCCTCTTTGGTTAATGACAGGTGATTGATGTGCGACGGAATCACGCTTGAAAGTCCTTCTATATTCTTTTGAGGAGTTCTCTCCATGAATAACGATCCGCTCCAGAAACGTGTCCCCTACAATGTCAGCGCGCCGCGCTACACCGTCTCGCACCACATGGTCACGACGGCCTTCGAGATGCCGGGCTACCGCGTCCGGCAAAATCTGGGCATCGTGCGCGGCATCGTCGTCCGCTCGCGAAATCTGTTCGTCAACATCGGCGCGGTCTTCAACTCGATGATCGGCGGCAACATCACCGCATGGACGCGCCTCTGCGAACAGACGCGCGCCGATGCTTTCGAGATTATGGTTCAGCACGCCACCGAACTCGGCGCGAACGCCATCATCGGCGCGCGCTATGACGCGACGGAACTCGGCAACGGCATCACGGAAGTTCTCGCCTACGGCACGGCGGTCACAGTCGAGCCGTTAGAGGAGACAGGCATCTACAGCTCTTGAAAGAAGACGAACTGACAGAAGCAGAGATGAGGCAACTGCGCGACGCCTTCGCGCTCGTCCCCTTCGCGCGCTTGCTCGGCATGGAGTTCGAGTCGGCCACGCGCGGCGCGGCCATCTTCACGCTCGACCTGCGCCCGGACTTGACGCGCATGGGCGACATCCTGCACGGCGGCGCGCTGGCATCTCTGATTGATACGGCGGCAGCTTTCGCCGTCCACACTCTGCTGGAACCCGCTCAACGCACGGTAACGGTTGATCTCACCATCCATTATCTGCGCCCCGTCACCGGCGGCCAGATCAGGGCTATCGCGCGGGTACTGCGTGACGGTCGTCGCATCGCCATCGTCGCAGTCGAGGTGAGAGACGCAAGCGACGCGCTTGTCTCAACTGCAACAACAACTTACGCCAAGCAGACGCCTCCTTGAACGATGCTTCGACAAGCCGCTCTGTCTCTGTCGCACTTGCCCTTGCTCTCAACGATTCGCTTTTGCTGCCCACTTCTAACGTCACTATATCTAACTATAGAGGGACTGTCTAAATCAAAGCAGACAGCGATATAATGCTTGATATGATTACTTGT
>CAXSFM010000020.1:76915-82902 GCA_964236735.1 uncultured Pyrinomonadaceae bacterium | reverse complement strand
ATGCTGAGTTGTTGAAGCTGCTGCGAAAATACCCGCTTTAACTACTCTAGCCCCCAATTTATTACCGGCTGCGGTAATACTCGATCACGCTTTCCAGTATGCCGTCGAGTTTCATGGTCGGGCGAAAGCCGACGTGCGCGCCGATTTTGGTGATGTCGGGGACGCGGCGGGGCATGTCCTCGAAGCCTTCTTCGTAGGCTTCGTCGTAGGCAAGCGTGACGATTTCAGACGCGGAGCCGGTCAGGGCTTTGACGCGCTCGGCCAGTTCCATAATCGAGACTTCCTCGTCCGAGCCGATGTTGAAGACCTGACCGACCGACTCGTCCTTGTCCATTAACTTGACGAGCGCGCCGACCACATCCTTGACATAGCCGAAGCAGCGCGTCTGCTCACCTGAGCCATAGACCGTAATCGGACGACCAGCGAGCGCCTGTTTGACGAACGTCGGGATGACCATGCCGTACTGTCCCGTCTGTCTGGGGCCGACCGTATTAAAAAGTCGGACGACAATCGTCGGCAACTTCTTCTCGCGCCAGTAGGCGAGCGCGAGAAATTCGTCTATCGCCTTCGAGCAAGCGTAAGACCAACGCCCCTTCGTCGTCGCGCCCATCACGAGATTGCCGTCTTCCTTGAACGGCACTTCCGTCGAGAGGCCATAGACTTCCGAAGTCGAAGCGACGAGCACTTTCTTCTTCTTCTTGTTCGCCTGCGCCAGCACGACCTCCGTCCCGCGCACGTTCGTCTCGATGGTATGCACGGGACTCTCGACGATCAGTTTGACGCCGACCGCCGCCGCGAGGTGAAAGACAACGTCGCACTGGTCAATCAACTCGGCGACCGCCGGCACGTTGTGGACGCTGTCAATCGTGTATTGAAAGCGCGGGTGCTTTCTGAGATGCGCGATGTTGTCTATGCTGCCGGTCGAGAGGTCGTCAATGATGAAGACCTCGTCGCCGCGCTCAAGGTATGCGTCGGAGAGATGCGAGCCGATGAAGCCGGCCCCGCCTGTAATCAAAATTCGCAAACTGTTTAGTCCCCCTTCAAACGCGCTGCGGCAGTCGAGTCCGCGATGCGCGAGATATTTTGTTTCGTCTCAGCAGTGGCTCCCGCCACCATACGCGATTCGCCGCGCAGATGTCCTGTGCGGCTCAACAATTCTTCGTAAAGATGCAACACGTCCGCCGTCAGACGCTCGACGGAATAATGCTCTGCGACGTAGGCGCGACCGCGCTCGCCCATCCCCGCGCGCAACGCTTCGTTCGCGATCAACTCATCAAGCGCGCGGCTGAAAGTCGCGGCATCGTGATTCTCGACGAGCACGCCGCGCTCGCAGACTTGCCATTCGCGAGGTCGCCGCAACTCTGAGGCGTCAACTCCGCCGAGCAAGTCAACCACACCGCCCACGCCCGTCGCAATCACAGGCCGCGCGTTCGCCATCGCTTCGATGAGCGTGAGCGGCGTCCCCTCGTTCAAAGAGGTGAGCGCGGCCACATCAAGCGCGGGATAAAAATTCTCCGGGTCGTCGCGCAATCCCGTGAAGATCACGTCGCCCGCTGAGAGTCCGAGCGTGAGCGCGTATTCTTCAAGCTCGACGCGCAGATGCCCGTCACCGATGACGACGAAACGCACGCGCCTGTCGTGTTCATCATGCGCGCCGCGCCCGTCGCCGTCTCTCGCGCCGTGCCGCGCACTCTGTTCGTGCTGCGTTTTGTAGTGCGCGGCGGCTTCGAGAAACATCCGATGATTTTTAATTTCCGTCAGACGCCCGACGATGCCGACGAGCACATCATCACCGCGCCCGCCCGCGTTCAACTCGCCGCGTGCCACCTCGCGCCGTCGAGACCAATCCGCGAAGACTTCGGTGTCTAATCCGAGCGGGATGACGGCGAACTGCTCGCGCCGCCCGACGCCGAAATCTTCGTGTATCTCACGGAACTGCTGCGGGCTGATGACGACGATGCGATCCGTCGCAAACCGCGCGAGCAGCTTTTCGATGGAGAGGAAAAGGCGCGTCTTCCAACGTCCATAGTAGCTATGAAAGATGTGTCCGTGATAGGTGTGCACGAAGCGACACGCGCGCGGGCGACCGACGAGCGCGGACGGCGTTAGCCAGCGATAGAGCACACCGGCGACGCGCCCCACCGTGCCCGCCTTCGCCGTGTGCGTGTGTACGATGTCGGGCTGCTCGCGCCGCATGAGGCGATAGAGTTTCCAGACCGTGACGGCATCGAGCGGGGAAATCTCGCGGCTCATCTCCGGGATGATGACGGGCGTGACGCCCTGCGCCGTCGCGAAGTACGTCATGTCGTCTTCGCCCGGCGGGACGACGCCCGCCGCCAGCACCGTCTCGACGCCCGCCTCGCGCCCCAGTCTCGACGCCAGCCACGCGACATGGCGCGCAGGCCCGCCGACGTTCAAGCGCGCGATGATGCGTAGGACTTTCATGTAGAGCAATCAGCGGTCAGCAGTCAGCAATCAGCAAAGAGCAAAGCAATGAACTATGAGCAATGAGTAGAAAACGATTTGATGTTTCGATTCTTGAACGTGATAACGCGAAGCGGTTTTTAGCTGATTGCTGACTGCTGATTGCTGACTGCTTCCGCCGTGCCGGCAGCCTGTGCCGCCGCGTTGTCCATCTTGTTCGCGCCCGTTTTGGCGACGAGGTTGGAGGCGTGCTGGAGGCTCTCGAAAGTTCCGGCGTCCGTCCACCAGCCGTCGAGTTCGTCCCACGTCATCTCGTCGCGCTCGATGTAGGCGTTGTTGACATCGGTGATTTCCAGTTCGCCGCGTCCCGAAGGCTTGAGCGTCTTGACGATGTTGAAAACGTCGTTGTCGTACATGTAGATGCCGATCACGGCGTAGTCGGACTTCGGCGCGGGCGGCTTCTCTTCGATGCGGACGACGCGGCGGCCTGCGAGTTCGGGCACGCCGAAGCGTTGCGGGTCTGACACCTGCTTCAAGAGAATCTTTGCGCCGCCGCCCTGATGCCGGTAGGCTCGCGCGGCCTTGCAGATGTTGTTCTCGATGATGTTATCGCCTAAGACGACGCAGACCGGCTCGCCCGCCGCGAAATGTTCGGCCAGAGAGAGCGCGTCGGCGATGCCGCCCTCGCCCTCTTGATACGTGTAATTGAGATGCTTGAGGCCGAAGTCTCTGCCGTTCTTCAAGAGCTTGAGAAAGTCGCCCGCCGAGTTGCCGCCCGTCACGATCAGGATGTCGCTGATGCCGGCATTGATGAGCGTCTGGATGGGATAGTAAATCATCGGCTTGTCATAGACGGGCAAGAGATGCTTGTTCGTCACCGATGTCAGAGGTCGCAAACGCGAGCCAAGCCCGCCGGCCAACACAATACCTTTCACAACTTCATCCTCCAGTTAAATTGAACTTAATTTTTTTGCGCGTTCATCCATCCAGAGACGCTCAATCTATAAATCGCACGAACCAGAGTTCGAGCATCAGCAGCGTCCACAGTTGATGCGCGTAATCTTTGTGCCCTGCGGTGTGTTCTTCAACCATGCGCATGACCGTCTCTGGTTTGAAGAATCCGCGCGCGAGGCTCCGCTCGGACAGGAGCGTCTCGCGCAGGAAACCTTGCATCTGGCCGCGAAACCAGTGGCCGATGGGCACGCCGAAACCCATTTTGCTGCGCGTCAGATTTTCCGCCGGCAGGAGTTTTTTGAGGGCGCGCTTCAAAAGATATTTGGTGGTCAGGCCGCGCAGTTTCAAGTTCTCCGGCAACCGGGCGGCAAACTCTATCACGTGATGATCTAAAAACGGAGAACGCGCTTCGAGCGAGACGGCCATGCTCGCGATGTCAACTTTGACGAGCAGATCGTTCGGCAGATACGTCATCGTGTCCGCCAAAAGCGACGCATCCACGATGCCTGCGCCGTTGGCGCGCGCGAACCACGGCGCGAGCCATTGCGACGCTTCCTGCCCCGCCATCTCATGCGCGAACTCGTCGCTGTATAACTCGGACTTCGCGCCCGCGTCGAACACAGTCACCCAGCGCAGGTAACGCTCGACGGGCGGAAGACTGGCCGAGCGCAAGAAACGTTGCAGGCTTCGCACGCGCCCGCGCCGCAACTCTGAGGACGGCAGCATTTCCGCCACCTGACGAATGAAATTCTCGCGTAGCACAGTGGGCAATTTGCGGTAACGCTCGGAGAGACGCATCGCGGCGTAGCGTTCGTAGCCCGCGAAACATTCGTCGCCGCCGTCGCCGTTGAGAGCGACCGTGACGTGCTTGCGTGTCTCGCGCGAGACGTAGTAAGTGGGAATCGCGGACGAGTCGGCGTAAGGCTCGCCGTAGTGCTCGACGAGCGTCGGCAAAACCTCCATCGCGTCGGGACGGACGATGAACTCGTGATGCTCTGCTCCGACGTGTTCGGCGATGCGGCGCGCGTGATGCAGTTCGGAAAAATCCTGCTCCTCGAAGCCGATGGAAAAAGTTTTGACAGGACTAGGGCTGACCTCGCTCATCAGCGCGACGACAGTTGACGAATCAATGCCGCCGGAGAGAAACGCGCCGAGCGGCACTTCCGACATCAAGCGAACCTGCACGGCTTCGCGCAAAATCTCGACGGCGCGCTCGCCCGCCTCTTCCTCTGTGATTTTGATTTTCTTCGAGAAGTCCGGCTGCCAGTAACGCTCAAGTTTGATTTCGCCGTCGCGCGTCAGACGCAAAGAATGGCCGGGTTCGAGTTTTCTGATCGCGCGATACGCCGTCAGCGGCGCGGGCACACACATAAATGAGAGATAGTGGTGAATCGCCTCCTGATCAACGTCGCGGCTTACGTCCGGGTGTTGCAGCAGCGCGCTGAACTCCGAGCCGAAGATAAATTTTCCATTGACCTGCGCGTAGAGCAGAGGCTTTTTGCCGACGCGGTCGCGCGCGAGAAAGAGTTCGCCCTTCACTTCGTCCCAGATGGCGAAGGCGAACATGCCGCGCAGGTGCGTGGGACAATCCGCGCCGTAGCGTTCGTAGAGATGGACGATGATTTCCGTGTCGCAGTCGGTGTAAAAAGTGTGACCGAGTTTTTCGAGCCGCTCGCGCACTTCGCGGTAGTTGTAGATTTCGCCGTTGAAGACGATCCACGCCGTGCGGTCTCGATTGTGGATGGGCTGCTGGCCGCCGGCGAGGTCAATGATGGCGAGACGGCGCATGGCGAGTCCGACGCGGCCTTTGAGATAAGTTCCGTCCTCGTCGGGGCCGCGATGGTGGATCGCCTCGTTCATGCGCGCGAGCAACTCGCCGTCAACCGCGTGTTCGTCGCGGTGGACGATGCCGACAATTCCACACATCTTAAAAGTCTATCCTCTCGGAGATGTCGCGCGCGATCTCTTCCAATTCCTTCTCGTGTCCCTGCTTCCAACGCTCGTAGCGTCGCTCCGCTTTGTGGGTGCGCGCCGCCTGGAGGTTCGCGCGTTGCGCGTTCACTGCCTGCACGTTGCGATCTTCCTGTCGCTCTCTGAGCAGCACGTAGCCGACGGCGACGAAGATGAAATAGAAGACGAGTATCTGACTACGCTGCCGGTACGCCGTCCCCACGTTGCCCTGAAAGACCGAGTACGCCAATGTCAGCATCGAAGTGAAAATCAAGATCGGCAAAGCCTGTCTCATCCGGTATCTCAAAGTGAACCACACGCCGATGCACAAGAGCGGAAACGATGACCACCAGACGATCATCTCCGGCAACGTGATGCTCTGGCGCAGGTTCACCACCTGCCACGGAAACGGCGCGAACAAAAGATACAGCATTCCGAGCGGAATCGCGCTCAGTGCGCCCGAAGTCGTGGACACGTCAACGTCCCTGCCAAACCCCGACTTGGCGGAGCCGGCGAGGTCTGCGCGACTGGTTTGGAGCGTCTGAAGATTGCTGAACGTTTCGAGTTGCGACCCTGCCCTCCGCAGGACGCCGACCCATGTGAAGGCAAGACCAACCGCCGCGATTACAATCACCTGTCGCACCAAACTCCGCCCCGTC
>CAXSFM010000020.1:0-76815 GCA_964236735.1 uncultured Pyrinomonadaceae bacterium | reverse complement strand
CGCTCCCAGCACTGCGTTGAAGAATTGCACCGCCAGCATGTTCCGCCCGACCACACCGTAGATGACGGCGATGATGTAGGTCATGCCCCAGCCGGTCACGCCGCTGGCCGCCCAGTCAGCCGCGACCTTAGCGCTGCTCTGATTGCCCTGCCATGATTGAAGCAACGCATCGCCGTAGAAGTCGTAAGTCCTCGCATCGCCGCCAAAAAAATCCTGCATCGAGAAAGCGAAGATGACCGTCCCGATTAAAACCCTGACAAGCAATCCTCCTGTGAAGATTTGCAACAGGAAATCCTTTTGATCCTCAACTCTTGAAATCAGCGTGCCAGCCGCGAGGGCGAAGACCACACAGACCAATACTGCCGCCCCGCCGCCCCGCGCGGTGAGGGCGACGGTCAAGCCCAGGATGATTGATAACGTAGCGAGAAGAGCCTTCATAATCTCCGTGACGAAAAAGTTTGGCGCTGGCAGTATTCAGCAAATTCCGCTACGTCGCAAATTGCTGCCGGCGCACGATAGGCCGGAGTCGCGCATCGCTCCAAATGCAACACGGCGCAAAAAACGCCGCACGATTAACGCTGAAAACTTCGCGCGCGATCAAACTTTCAAAACGTCCTGTGCCGGACGGCTCAACGGAGGCCCGTGACGCGGCGCGGACTTCGGCGCGCGAGGCATGACCGCCGGACGCCGGGACGCTATTTCCGCCTCTTTTAATCGCACGCGCTCTTGCTTCCGGTCTTCCCTTTTCTCTTTCATCAGCACGTAGCCGACGGCGACGAAGATGAAATAGAAGACGAGTATCTGCGAGCGTTGCCGGTACGCCGTCCCCACGTTGCCCTGAAAAACCGAGTACGCCAGTGTCAGCATCGAAGTGAAAATCAAGATCGGCAAAGCCTGTCTCATCCGGTATCTCAGAGTAAACCACACGCCGATGCACAAGAGCGGAAACGATGACCACCACGCGACCATCTCCGGCAACGTGATGCTCTGGCGCAGGTTCGTCACCTGCCAGGGAAACGGCGCAAACAAGAGATACAGCATCCCGAGCGGAATCGCGCTCAGTGCGCCGGCAGTCGTCGAGACATCCACATCTTTTCCAAAGCCGGAGTCAGCAGATTTCGCGAGGTCTTCGCGGCTCCGCTGCATGGTGTTTAGATCACCGTAAGTCTCCAATTGGGAAGATGCTGTCCGCAGGACGCCGACCCACATCAGGGCAAGACCAACCGCCGCGATTACAATCACCTGTCGCACCAAACTCCGCCCCGTCTGCGGCCTCATCCCCACCACAAACGACCCCACTATCGCCGCCACCGTCATGTAAAAGATGTAAAATCGAAAACTCAATAACCCCACCAACGACACCGCCAGCGCCACGACGTGCTTCATCGTCAACTGCTCGCCCAACCGCAGCGTCAACAACATCACCAGCGCGAGCAGGAAGATGATCGGGCCATCCTTCAACCCCTGCGACGACCACAAGACGAGCGAAGGAAAGAAGGCCACGAAGAAAGCCGCCAGCTTCGCCACTCTGATGTTCTGGAAAATGTGGCGCGCGCATAAAAAGATGACCGGAGCCGTCGCCGCTCCCAGCACTGCGTTGAAGAATTGCACCGCCAGCATGTTCCGCCCGACCACAGAATACAAACTCGCGACCAGATAAGGCATCCCCCAATTTCTCAGGATAAAAGGGCCGAGCAGTAAGTCGTAGCTCCCGTAATTCATCTCTCCACGCCAGAATTTGAAGAGAAGGTAGCCCGTAGAGTCGTAAGTCCTCGCATCGCCGCCGAAAAAATCCTGAAGGTTCAGCGTGTAAATCAGAGTGCCGACGAACAGACGCATCAGCAGGCCTGCGGTGAAAATTCGCAGGAGGAATTCGCCCTGCTCTTTCAATCGGCTGATGATCAGACCGACGCTGAGAGCTAAGACGAGACAGGTGAGAATCGCACCCGGCCCAACATCGGGCACGAAGAAGGCAATACTGATGGAGATGGCGAGCGCGAGAAGTGCAAGAAGGGCGTTCATGTTTCGACTGCTTACTGGCGATCTATGGCTGCCGGACGAGGGTGTTCACAGCTAGCGCCGCGAACAAAGTCTGCGCTTTGTGTGATCTTCTGTCATATAGCTTAGGCGACACTGGGATTTACTTGAAACCACGCGTGGCTACAGATCGTCCGGCAAATCTGGCCGCGTTTTATACTCGATCAGGAAGCGGTCTTCCTCGCTCAATTGTTTGATTGGTTTGGCCGGGACGCCGGCGATTAACTGGTTCTCACCTTCTAACTTTCCGGTGATGACGGCCCCGATGCCGACGATGCAGCGGGATGGTATCACGCCGCCCGGCGCGACGCGAATCTCCGAGCCGATGTAACTGAACGAGCCGATGATGATGGGGCGCGTGCGCTGCCGGTTGTGCGTCCAGAGCGAAGAGTTGCGACCGCCGAGGATGGTGCGACGCCCGATCTCCACGCGATCCGTGAAATCTATTTTGTGCCCCGTCGTGACGACGCTGCCGTCGCCGAGCGTGAAACGCGGTTCGATGGCGTTGACCACGTCCGGCTCCGGGATCGAGTTAATCTCGTTCATGCGGATGATTTCGGCGTAACGTCCGAGACGCACTTCGTCGCCGCCGCGCACGACGTTGAGATGGCCGATGCGCGCATGATCTCCGATGCTCAACTCTTTGACGCTGACGATAAAGTTGAGATGGCCGATGCTCACGTCGTCGGCGATCTCGCACGCGCCCGCGTCAATGATCGAGAAGCCGAGACGCACGCGCTTGCCGATTTTGTAGCCGAAGAAAAGACGATAGCACGGACGTTTCAGGAAACCCGGCAGCAGCGCGACGAGCGCGAGCGTAGCGAGACGAAATTTGCTGCGGCGTAACATGCGTGTGGTTTTTAAGAAGTGACCTGCGGAAGCTGTGCAAGGCGTGGCGTACGCGTCTCTGTTGATCCGTTAAGCGTGCGTCGAGAGTAGAAAAGCCGTCAGTGTGCCGTGTTCTGCTTACTCACCCCCGCACGACCTTTTTGTTGGCGGCAACGACTGATTCGATAATGCGAAAGACGCGCGGCGCTTGGACGGCGGCGGAATACGTGGCTTCGACGGTGGCGCGTCCCGCGCGACCCAGACCCGCGCGAAGCTCTGGCGCGTGGAGCAGCGCGGTCAGCTTTGCGATCCACTCGTCTTCCGTCGCCGCCAGCATCCCGTTTTCACCGTCGCGGATAATATCAGAGTTGACGCCGACCGGCGAACAGACCGTCGGAATCGCCAGCCCCATATACTGCAAAGCCTTCATGCCGCACTTGCCCTTGCTCCAGGCGTCTTCCGGGAGCGGCATGATGCCGATGTCTATGGGGCGCAAGTCCGCGACTTCCGTCTCCGAACGCCACGGCACAACTTCCACCTCCACGCCCTCCAACGCGAAGTCCGGCACGCCGATCACGCGCAGGCGAAATCGCTCGCGCTCAGACAGGCGACGCAGCGCGCCGCCGAGCGTGCGAAGATGTTGCGCCGTGCTGTAACTGCCTGTCCAACCGATGACGGGCACATCCGTCTGTCCTTTCAAAGTTGCAGGCGTGCGCGTCTCATCAACCGTGTACTTCTCCGTGTCAACAGTCGTCGGAATCACGGTGACATGCTCGTTGACCTGTCGCGCGTAGGAGGCCAGGTATTCGTTGCCGGCCATGACGTGCGCGGCGAGACGGCAGATCGTGCGCGTCTTGCCGGGAAATTTCAGATAACTGAGATAGCCGTTCGAGGGACTGACGTAAGGCACGAAGACCGCGTCGTCGAAGTCAAAGATGAAGGGGACTTTCGCGCGTTGAATCATGCGCTCGAAGACGGGCGGGCCGAGCAATGCCGTCTCGCGCAAAATATAAACGGCGTCGAAGCCGCGCACCTCGCGCATCCCGCGCGCGCGCCGTGCGAGCGCGCGCAAGATCAACTCGACCTTGCGCCCCAACTGTCCCGTCTGGTAGAGCACGCGGTTGAGGGCTTCATCCTCGAACGGGCGATAAGTAATCTCGACGCCCAGACGACGCAGGTGCGGCTCCCACTGCTCGATGCGATAACGCTGGCTCGGATTCTTGTCATAGATGCTGGGAACGAGGGCGAGCAGGCGCATGAAAGAAATAACAACACAGGCGAGACGTTTAAGACAAGCAGCGGTTTTCGCAGCGTGCGTTTTGTTATCGCCGAAAGAGCGCGCGCCCTTGCGGCACGCGCTCTCTCCGAACGGCGAAGCACGCTAGGGTCTTCCGCCGACCGTGTTCGCGTTGAGCGCGCCTTTGCTGCTGGAGTTTCCGCGATAAGAGTTACGCGCGGCAGTGCCGGCCTCTTGTATGATTTCCGTGCCGAGCGGCGAGTTCGGGTCAACGGCGACGACATTGTCGAAGATTTGCGAGTCGGTCGTATTCGTAATCTCGAAAGAGATGATGCCGCCCGTGCCGGTCGAGATCAGCTTGTTGCCGGAGACGTAATTGCGCGACGTATTCTCAAGACGGATGCCGCTATGCGCGACACGGCGAATCGTGTTGTTGACGACCTTGACGTTCTCTGTGAACGCCGTCACGTAAATTCCGACGGCGATGTTGCCCGCGAGTTGTGGAAGCAGTTCGCCGCCCGTGACAGTGTTGTTCTGCACAAGCACGGGGCCGTACCCTTGTGTGCGCGCACCGTTCTGGACGAGGATGCCGTTGCCGTGAATGAAGCCGGAGCCGCGCGAGTCAATCGTGTTGTTCGTAATTTGTATCTCGCGGATGATGTCGTGCGGGTCGTTCGGCTCAAGGTCAATCGGCGTCATGCCCTCCGCGCAGCAGCGGCCTGAGTCTTTGAACGTGTTCGAGTCAATCACGACGTTGCCCCCGTTGACGACGGCGACGGCTTGCGAGGCGACGTGCGTAAACTGATTTTTTCTGAACGTCACGTTGTCGGCGAAGTTGCCCGCCACGGCGGTTCCACCCGCCTGCATCCCGATGACGCCCGTCCCGTTGAGCCACACGTTCTCGACACCACAAGTGTGGCAGTTGCCGAGACCGATGGTTTGGCGCACGCCGCCCTCGACCGCAGGGTTCGCTCCCTTAATCTGCAAGTCCGAGACGTGGATATTTGAGTCCATGCCGCTATGGGCGGGCAGCACGCGAATGTCATTGAATGATTGAAAGACAACCCAGCCCGTCTTCGATGGCTCAACGATGACAGTGTCCCAGCCGGAGCCGGCGACCGCCGTGTTCGACTTAAGCAGAAATGCGCCCTCCCACAAAAGCTCCGTCGCCAGCGTGTACGTGCCCGCCGAGAAACGAAGCGTGTGGCCGGGATTGATGATGACCTGCGTGGAAATCGTGCCGCCGCCCCTGATCTGAATCACGCCGGGCAGTCCGCCGAGCGAGGCGTCCGCCGCGTTGATCTTCGCGCCGAGGTCTGCGCCCGGAAAATCGTTGGCGACGCGCGTGTTCTGTTTGCCCCTGTTCTGCGACAGCGAAGTCGCCGCCGACGCGCTACCGCTCAACAACAACGCCGCCAACAGTGTCAGAAAAAATGTTCGCATCATTCTCCATTCAAATTCGCTCAAGAGTCGCGGCCTCGACGCGCGCACCTCCCGACTCAACCTCGACGATTGTTATGAGTCGGCGCGGGTGTGGATGGTTGCCGCAGCAAGACGACGGTAGAGGCTCAGATACCTTGCGCCGCCGACGTTGACGAGATCAAATTGTTCGCGCGCGACATCACGACAGCGCGCGGCGATGTCAGTCTCGAAGGCGAGCGCGAGCGCCGCGTCCGCCGCGCGCGCCAGCGCGTCTCGGTCGAAGCTCCTGACGACGACGCCAACGCGCCGGCCTTCGAGCAATTCGTCCGTGTCGCCGATCCCGAAATTGCTGACGACGGGCAGACCGGCTGCGAGATATTCGGGGATCTTCGTGGGCGAGGCCGCGATCTGAGAAAACGTCGGCTTGCGGAACGAGACGCCGAGACGCGCGCGTCGCAAATACGTTGGCACTTCGGCGGCAGGCACGCCCGCGACGAGAAAGTCTGCGTCGCTCAACCCGACGCCTCGCAGGATCACCGACGCGCGCTCCGATGAGGACATCGTCAGCACGCGAAAGAACGCTCCGGGCTGTCGCGCGCGCAACTCAAGAAAGAAACGCGCCATTTCTCCAAGCATGTAAAGCCCCGTCACGGAACCCGCATAGACGACTTCAAAACGCGACGATGACGACGCGCCGCCCTCAACTAAAATTTCCTGTCCCTCGCCGGCAGTCTCGTAGCGCGAGAAGTCCACGCAACACGGAATTACTTCGATCTTCTCGGCGCGCGCAAGTTGTTCGCCCGTCAGCCAGTCGCGCATTCGCTGCGTCAGGACGACGATTCCGTCGGCGCGTCTGACGCCCGCGCGCTCCAGTTTTTTCACCGCGCGGAAAATCCCCGACCCTTCCCGCCAGACGCCCGCGTCCGCATACTCTTCGGCCATCAGGCCGCGGATGTCGAAGATGATCCGCGCGTCCGGCAGGCGTCTGGCCGCGAGCATCGCCATCGCGAGCGGGACGTGCGCGCGCGCGTGCAGCACGTTGATGCCGTGACGCCGCGCGATCCGCAACGCCGCGCGCGCGCCCGCGATGATGTCGTAGCCGGTCGCCAGCGCGGAAGGTGTTTTGTGATACGCGAGTTGAAACCAGCGGATGCCTTCGCGCGCGAGAGTTTCCCTCATCGCGTCCAACTCTTGCGCCGTCCAGCGCGCGCTCTGTAGTTGCGGCTCGAAGGTCAGCAGGCTCACTTCGACGCCGCCCGCCGCCAGCTCGCGCAGATATGGAAGCACCTGCGTCTGTACGAGCGGCTCGCGCAGACCGAAGTAACAGAGATAGAGCGTGCTTGTTGTCGGCGTCATGCGAAAGTTACGAAACCGAATGGCGGAGCGAAACGTGCGCCGCCGCCACGCCGTCTCGACGGCGAAAGTCCTCTAACCTTTTTGGCGATTCATCTACGCGACCCGGCCAGACCGAACAGCGCGAGTTGCAGGACTCTGAGAAACTGCGGCGACGTGACGACGCTCCAATCTTCCGCCACCGCACGCCGCAGGTACGAAAGCGTCGTCCGGTAAATCGCGCCCGTGTTGGCGAGGATGGCGAGATAGACGAGCGTCGTGGCCTTGAAGCGTTTGAGATGCGCCCCGTAAATCGCGCGCAGGTGCGGGTCATGCTCCAGCTTCTCGGCGAGCAATTGATGCCCGACGCGAAGGCTCGCCAAATCCTGATTGCTGACGCTGCGTCCGCCATGCTGCACGATGCCGCTGTTGACGCGCTCGATGCGCCCGACCTTGTAGTCGGCCAGTACGCGCAGCCAGAAATCCCAGTCTTCCCCGCCGATCATCGAGGGGCGCGTGTCGAAGGCGTAGCGCGTGTAAATCTCGCGGTGGATAAAGTCGCCGATGCAGGCCATAAAATTCCCGCGCGTGATGGCCTTCCATTGATCGTCGAGCGAGGGCGGCTTGGCGCGATAGACGGCTGTGCCGTTCGTATCCACGAACTCGCAGAGGTTGTAGAAACATTTCATGTCCGGGTGCGCGTTCGCATACGCGGCGGCGTCGGCGAGGTTCGACGGGTACATCAAATCGTCCGAATCGAGCAGCGTCACGAAGTCGCCCGTGGCGAGGCTCATCCCCTTGTTGCGCGAGACGGCGCGCTCGTAGTTACGTTCTTGTCTGAAGAATCGCACCTGGCTGGAGGCGAGAAAGGGCTGCAACAACTCTTCCGTGTTGTCGGTCGAGCAGTTGTCAACGATGATCACCTCGAAATGCGCGTAGGTTTGTGCGAGAACGCTGCGGAGCGTCTTGACGATGAAGTCCGCACGATTGTATGTAGGGATGACGACGGAAAAAAAGGGTTGGCTCATGCTCGAAACTTCGGGCGCGGGTGCGGCTCAAGAGGCGCGGCTAAAACGGCATTCGGTTCAGACTCTGCAACTGCTCGACGGTGTCCACCGCATACCACTTCTTCGGATAGACGGACGAGACCATCAACTTCTCTGCGGCGATCAGTTGTTGCCACACGTCGTAAAAGTTTTCGCCCTCGCGCGTCGTCTCGTTCAAGCGGCGCGGGTTGAGAATCTGGATGCCCGAGCAATAAATGTCCGCCTCACGAACGCGGCTAATTTCCGTCACAACGTGATCGCGCTGGAAGACGTAATCGCCGTCGAGTCCGTGTACGGGGCGCACGGGAACGACCATGCACGCAGGCTCTTTCAAGTCGTAATAATTTTCTTCGAGCAATTCAAAATCAAGGTCAACCACGTTGTCGCACGTCAGCACGTAAACCGGCTCGTCTAAAAATTTGAGGAGCGTGTTGTAAATCCACCAGCAGTTGCTCTGGCCGTCGGTGTTGAAGACGCCGCGCGCGCCGTGCTCGATGACGTGTTGCGCGAGCATCGCCTTGCGATAGCCGACGGTGACGTAGATGTGCGCGATGCGATGGCTGATGCGCGAGATGCCGCGCTCGATGAGCGTCGTGCCGTCGTAGGGAGCCATCGCCTTCGGCAACTCTTCGGTCAGAGGCATCATGCGTTGCCCGCGCCCGGCAGCCATAATCAATGCGTGGTTGATGCGGCTCATGCTATTCGATCTCGCTGTTGATTAGCTCCAGCATCTCGCTTTCGCTCAGTCGCTCCATGTTGGAAGACGAGAGGCTGGTCGCAAACGGCACGTCGGCCTTTTCGTTGAAAGAGATGACGTAGTGCGTGACGCCGTCGTACTCGATTTCGGTGGTGTAGGGCAGTTCGATGTCGCCGATGAGATACTCGTCTTCGCGCTCGCCGGGTCGTCCCTCCATCTTCTCCCAAGAGCCGCCTTTGTACTTCATCCACGTCGTCAAAAGGTCTTCGATCTGCGCGACTTTCATCTTCCTCGACAGGACTTTGCCCTGCACGGCGTCAATGTTGTCCATCGCCGTGAGGACGAGTTTGATGGCGTCGTCAACGGTGAAGAAGAAGCGGCGCATCTCCGGCCCCGTGCTTTTGATGACGCCCGTCTCGTCGTGCATCCGCTTCCAGATGGGAAACACAGAGCCGGTTGACCACACGACATTGCCATAGCGCACGCACGTAAATTTCGTTTCGGTCTTGCCGTTCAGAGAGCAGAACACTCTCTCCATCAACGCCTTCGAGAGTCCGTAGGTGTTTCTGACGGGCGGTGCGGCCTTGTCCGTCGAGATGCCGACGACCATCCCGACGTTTTTCTCAAGCGCGACGCGCGCCACGTTCTGCGAGCCGATGACGTTCACGTCTATGCACTCCATCGGGTGCTTTTCCGTGAGGTCAACGAACTTCGTCGCCGCCGCGTGAATCACCACGTCGGGACGCACTTCCGTGAACACGTCGCGCACCGATTCGATGCTCGACACGTCGAGCGGCAGCACGCGACAGCCGGTCATTTGCTGCGCGTTGATGTTATGGATGTTGTTACGCCCGGCGAGGACAACGTCGTAGTCGTCCTTCAAAGCCATGCCCAGCCGCCTGCCGAGGAAGCCCGTGCCTCCGGTCACTAAAACGGTTCGCGTCTTGGTCAAAAATGTGTCCGCCCTTCAATGATAATGAATGATGTAATCCAGCAGAGAAAACTTCGAGAGAGTTTAAGTCTTGCCCGCACTTTCACAGCGCGGTGGAAATAATGGAGCAGTATAGCCGCGCCTTTCGCAGCCTGTCCACTTCGCGATTTTGACGGCTCCCGCATCTCTTCCGCGTCGCTTCCGCCTGTGACTTTCGCATCCGCCGCGCCTCACTTTTTACGCACAGCGCGCTTGAAGTATGCGCCGTAGAGCGCGAGCGCGACGCTCTGCTCCTCGCGCGACCCGCCGCGCACTTTCTGCCACGCCGATGAGACGCCAGCGACGAGCGCGCCCGCCGCGATGTTGCGGATACGCTGCGGGCGAGACAGGCAATACTCCTGAAAGCGCAGTTGGCCGTCAACGATGCGTCGTGTCGTTTCGAGATTGCCCCAACGCTGCTTCGAGCTGCCGCTGCCGTGATGCATGACGACGGCTTCGGGTTCGTGTACGAGTTGCCAGCCCGCGCGCATCATCCGCAGGCACCACTCCACATCCTCGCCGTACATGTGAAAGCGTTCGTCGAGTCCGCCGACTTCATCAATGGCTTCACGCCTGACGAGCAGAGCCGCGCCGGAGAGTCTCGGCACAGTGCGGCGACGCAGATGATCCCAATGGCCTCCGAGCAGCAATTCGCCGCGCAGGCGAGAAGGCAACAAACGGTCGAGACGAAAGCCGGAGACGAGCGTCTCCCACGCCGTCGGCGGATTGCGAAAGACGCTTGGTTGAAGTGTGCCGTCGAAGTTGACGAGCCGCGGGCCGCACGCGCCCGTGCGCGCGTTCAGGCGCAAAGTCTCAACGAGCTTATCAATCGCGCCGGCGCGCACTTCCGCATCGGAGTTAAGCAGCAGCAGCAGCGGCGCGGAGCTTTCGGCGAAGCCCTGATTGTTCGCCTTGCTGAAGCCGAGATTTTCCGCGTTGAGATGGACGCGCAGTTGATCGCCGCGAAGTTGTTTGACCGTCGCGCTGGCGCGCATTTGCTCAAGGCTATCGTCGGAAGAAGCGTTGTCAATGACGACGACATCGAACGTGACGGCGGGCGGAGCTTCGACGACGCTCTCGACCGCGCGGCGCAACAATCCGCCGCCGTTCCAGTTGACGATGATGATGGATAGTTCCGCGCTCATTCTCATCTCAAGACAGCGTCTCGCCCGTCTTTCGCAGAATGAAGACGCACTCGCTGTCGTACTTGAGAAACATCTCCACGTCGAAGCTCAAGCCCAGTTTCCGCTTGAGCGTCGCAAACAACTCGAACATCTCGGCCTGCGTCCAGGCGTGATAATGAATGCTGTAATCCTGCTCCATCAAATCGGAGGCGTGACACGCGGACTCCGCCTCGCCCGCCACCTTGTCAACAAGTTTCGCCCACTCCTCGAAGTGCTGCTGACGCGACCACGCCGGCCCCTCATCGTAATCGCGGATGACGTGCTCGATGTCCGTGATGGGGCGATCAACGTCAAAGGTGTAACGCTTGTCGGGGATCGCCATGTAGAGCACGCCACCGGCGCGCAGCACCCTGAACATGTTGGAGAGCGCGTCGAGCGGATTCTGGCAATGCTCGATGAAATGGTTGGCGATGACGAAATCCTGCGAAGAGGCCGCGAAGTTCGAGAGATGCTCGCCGTCGTCAATGATGTCAACCTCGACGAGCGGGAGCGAGGTGAGTTCCGGGTACTGTTGCCGCAAATCGGCGACGCTCAAGCGGTCAACGTATTTCACGCGCGCGGCGGACGGCAGCGGCAGCGGTGTGTGCAGCGCGCCGATCTCGATGCCATCGCCCTTCAGATACTTGCTCGCGAGAAGCGAGCGATCCAGATGGGCGGCGCGATTTGCGACTTGCCGCGTGCGCGTCGCGAGGAAGACCCGCAGGCTCAGAGGCACGCGATTCTTCACCTTGCGATAAATGGCAGACATCCCTTTTTCAACTCCTGATATTTTGCAGACGCCTTACCAACTGCCGATCTCAAAAATCGCGACGGACGTTTTATCGTAGCGTCGCGTGAGCATGACGGCGGACGAGCGTCGCCGCAGTTCTCTCCAGAGCGACATCTCGCGGCGCGCGTCTTCCAGATTCATGCACAGCCACACGCGACGCCCGGAAGCGGCGAGCGAGCGCAGACGCTCAAGATTCTCGCCCACGCTGCGCGCCAGATCGGTGGCGATGATGAGCGCGCCGGATTCCAGTTCGCACGCCTCCCAACCATCGAAGCGATGCACGATGCGGCGCAGGCTTTTGGACTGTGGCATCAAAGCTCCGGCTTCAACCGGGTCAAACGGCGCGCTCGCGTGCAGGTATTCGACGAACTCTTCCCCGCGGGTCAATTCTTCGAGCGTTTCGAGAAAGCCACGGCGCAGCGCGCGATGGTAGCCCGCCAACTCGTAGCGCGCGGCGGCGAGACGCAGGCTAAGACGCTCGGACAGCGCAGTCCAGCGACTTCCAGACCAGCCGTAGAATTCCGGCAGCACGCCGCACACCGTGCAGATGCGTCCGAGCGCGTCCCCATGCTTCGCCCAGACATAAGCGTGCGCCTCTTCGAGGCCGGCGATGTTCGTCTCCTTCGAGTCGTGCCAGGTCGGGAGCGGCAGAATGTAGTTGCGCGCGCCCTCGCGAATCGCCACGCAGCAGGCATCAACGCCGTAAGCGTGCCAGCCCGGCACGCCCTCGTCAAAATATTCCTGCCGCCCTTCCACACGGCGATGGATGAGCACGCATTCGTCGAGCGTCTGCACTTCGAGCGGCGCGTCAAAGACTTCACCCCAGAGCGCGGCGCGGTCGCGCAGTATCCCGACGAACTGCCCGGCGTCCGTGCAGCCCGCGATGCCGACCCACCCGGCGTCAGGCGTGCGCTCCAACATCTGTTCGGCGCGCTCCAACCAATTTGCCGAGAGCAACTCAACGTCCTGGTGCGCGAAGACGAGCCACTGCCCGTGCGCCTGACGCGCGCCCCAGTTGAGGGCTTTGGCCGCGCTGTCGAATTGCGACGCGCGGTTATCCACGCAGATCAATTCGTGCGGGGCGGACTGCGTGCGGAGACCGGCCAGCAGACGCCGCTCCAGCACTTCACTGTTATTGAAAACGCAAACGACGGAAATCATTATTCGACAATATGCGTCCCACGCGCGACGCTTTCCACAGACATCTTATTCAATCGCGACTAAAAAATCCGTCGGCTCATCGGGATGAATGCTCGCTCTGCTTCGCTCATAGCAGAAGGTCTTTCATCGCGCTGTACAAGCCCTTCGAGTAGCGATGATAGCGTAAGGAGGTTAACTCTTTAACCACGACGGGGACGCGGCTCAATTTATTTGCCGGCAGCGCGAGGCGCGCGCGCAGGTGTGTCATCATATCTTTCAGTCTGGCTGCCGTCCGCACATTGCTGAACCGGCTCCCGGCCACTCTCTCGTTGAGGGTTTCGAGCAGGCGCAGTTGAGACTGGAAGACGGAGACGTGTTTGCTCGTCGCCACGCTTAATAAATTTCGCGCGTGCGTGGGTCTCGTGATGCCCTTCCCGCCTAACTGTTGCGCCGGGTGTTGTCTATATCTCACCAGCGGCTGCGGAATAATCACCAGCGGCGCGACGGCGGCGATGGTCAGGGCGATCCAGCCATCGTGAATCAACCGCATCCCCTCTTCCAACTCGATGTTCGGCGGAATCGGCAGGAATAATTCTCTGTACTCGGAGCGGAAGGCCAGCGTCGCGCCCGTCACGACGTTCGCCCCAAGCAGCAGTTCGAGAGCTGCGCCGGACTTCATCAACTTCTGCTTCCGCGCGTCGAACTCGAGCAACTGCCATAGGCTCGTGCCGAGAGGGCACAAGCGTTCGTCCACCAGTTCGGCATCCGTGAATCCCAACCCGGCGGCTGGAGTTTCGCGTAGCGCAGCTTCCGTCAATCTCAACTTTTCCTCGCGCCACACGTCATCCTGATCGCAAAGAGCGATGATGTCCCCGTTGCACAGGGCGATGGCCTTCTCGAAATTTTTCGTCGAGCCGAGATTCTGCTCGTTCACGTAGAGATGCACGGGAAAAGGAGACGTGAGCGCGAACGACTCGATGATCTCGCGCGTCGCGTCGGTCGAGCGGTCGTCGCAGACTACCATTTCGTCCGGCGGGCGCGTTTGCCTGACGAGACTCTCAAGCTGCTCGGGCAGATGCCGCGCGCCGTTGTAGGTACACATCGCCACTGAGAGTTTAATGTTCAAGCCCTCCTTGTTCTTGCGCCGGCAGGTAACGCTATTAAAGTCCGCTCTCAGGCTGCTTCGGGTTCTCCGTGAGAGACTCCAGGTCGGCGCGCACCATCTCTTTGACCAAATCATCGAAGCTGTATTCCGGCTGCCAGCCGAGCGTCTCTCGCGCGCGCGTCGCGTCGCCAACGAGCAGATCAACCTCCGCCGGACGATAGTAACGCTCATCCACTTTGACGTACTTCTGCCAGTCGAGTCCGACCTCCGAGAAGGCGCGTTCGCAGAACTCGCGCACGGTGCGCGTCTCGCCGGTCGCGACGACGTAATCGTCCGCCGCCGATTGTTGCAGCATGAGGTGCATCGCGCGCACGTAGTCCGCCGCGTGCCCCCAGTCGCGCCGCGCCTCGATGTTGCCGAGCAACAGTTCGGAGGTTTGGCCGAGCTTGATACGCGCTACCGTCGAGGTGATTTTTCTGGTCACGAACTCATAGCCGCGCCGCTTCGACTCGTGATTGAAAAGAATGCCGCTCGCGCAGAACATGTCGTAGGCCTCGCGATAGTTGCGCGTCAGATCGAAGCCGGCGACCTTGCTGATGCCGTAAGGCGAGCGCGGGTGAAACGGCGTCGTCTCGGTCTGCGGCGTCTCGCGCACTTTGCCGAACATCTCGGATGAGCCGGCGAAGTAGAAGCGGCAAGTTGGCTGCAATTCACGCAGGGCGGCGAGCATGTAATGCGTGCCGTTGATGTTGGTGTTCATCGTCGAGAAGCCGTCGGTGAAACTTTCGGCGACGAAACTCTGTGCGGCGAGATGGTAGCACTCGTCAAATTCGTTTTTGCTGATGACGTGAAAAATGCTCGGATAACTTTCAAGGCTCGCCGCGTGGAGCGTGATGCGGTCGAGCACATTCTTCAGGCGCGTGAAACGCCGCGTCGGGTCTTCGAGCGCGACGCGCCTGACGAGTCCATGCACCTCGTAGCCGAGTTCGAGAAGATGTTCTGCGAGATAGCTGCCGTCCTGTCCGGTGACGCCTGTGATCAGCGCTCTTTTCATAAAATGAAGTCTGGATACTCTTGATCTCTTGAAATGATGGTGCGGCTCTCCACATGCGGCCATTCGATGTGGAAGGCGGGATCGTCCCAGCGCACGCCGCCGGCGGTCTCCGGCGCATAAAAGTCCGAGACGAGATAAAAAATTTCCGTGTCGTCTTCGAGCGCCTGAAAACCGTGCGCGAATCCGCGCGGGACGCAGAGCGTGCGACGATTCTCCGCCGTCAATTCGACGCCGACCCATTGCTTGAAGGTCGGCGACTGTGGCCGCAGGTCAATAATCACGTCGTAGATCGCGCCGCGCGTGCAGCGCACGATCTTGGCCTGCGCGTGCGGCTCTCTCTGGAAATGCATTCCGCGCATCGTCCCCTTCTTCTCGCTGAATGAAAGATTGCTCTCGACCATGCGCGCGAACTCGGGATCGGTCAGTTGATTCAGAGACCAACTCGTCGCGAAGAAGCCGCGCTGGTCACAGAACTTTTCCAGATCAATGACGAGCGCGCCCTTCAGTTTTGTTTCCGTGATGATCATACTTTTTAACGAGGAAGCCGATTGACAGATAACTCTGACGGTATTTACTTCCCGACACGGCTCTTGCGTTCTTCGCACGGCTGGAGATAGGCGACGAAGTTGGAAACATCAATCCTGCCTCACAAGCGACGCCGCGCACAACCCACGGGGAATTATTTCAAGGGGTCGCTACCGTCTAACTCTGATGCCGCGTCACGTCTTCGCATGTTGTTCGTGGCCGCGACGAGAAGGCGAAAACGTCACCAGCCTGCCGACTTTTCGCCCACTTAAAACACAGGCGGCCAGCGCGCAAGCGTGCCAGCGAACTTTGGCGCTTAAACTTTTACTCATCGCCCCGGCTTTGAGAAATTGCCGGATACCTTCAAGGCGATTGCCGCTCGTCGTTTCTTCCAATCCAATCGAGGCCTCGAAAAGTGCGGCCAGCTCTTGATTAAAATGACGCATCTCCGAATCGTTTTTCAAAAGCGAGTCGAGTTTCTCGCGCAGCAGGCGGAAGGCGACGATTGATGTTGGCCTCTGCTTGCTCGAACTGGCCGGGTGCGACCTGACGAGGGCGCGTGTTTCTTCCATGTCGCGAAATTCAAAACGCCTGCCGGCGAGCGCGCAACGAATCCAGTAGTCCCAATCCTCAACCGGCGGCAGCACAGCGTCAAACTCTCCCACCTCGTCAATCGCCGCGCGCCTGACGAGCGGCGAGTTGATGACCATGATGTTGGTCACGAGCAGAGCGCGTAAAAGCTCGCGCCCTGTGCCGGAAAGTTCCGGCATCCACGGCTTGTCTTCGCCGATTATCGAGTACAACAAATCGCCTTCCCGCCCGGTGATAAAGTAGCGCATCGTGCCATAGACGATGTCCGTCTCCGGGTGGCTCTCAAGAAACTCAACCTGCCGCTCGAACTTGCGCGGCTCGATCAAATCATCGGCGTCGAGAAATTGCACGTACTGGCCGTTGATGCGTGCCAGCGCATTATTCTTGGCGACCGACTGCCGTTGATTCTGCTGTCTGACGTAGCTGATGCGCGGCTCGCGCTCGGCGAAACGCCTGACCACTTCTTCCGTGTCATCCGTTGAGCCGTCGTCAACCACGATGCACTCCCAACGCGCGTAAGTCTGTGCGCGCAGATTTTCCAACGTCTCGCTAATATAACGCGCGTAGTTATACGTCGGCACAATCACGCTGACGAGCGGTGACGCGGCTGACGACGGCGGCGTCTTGATAGTCGAAGATATTTCGGCGGCAGGCGAGCGTTCAAACGGAGACGTGGAAAACGTTCCCGTATTACTCGTCGGAGTTGTAGAGTTGACCTGCGACATCAAATCATCCCGCCTTCGCGCTCATCTCCATCATTGTTTGCGCCGTGTCCAATCCAAGCAACGCCGTGAACTGCGAACGCGCTTTTGTGATACTGAAGTCTTCCTGAGCCTTCTCCCAACCACGCGCGCTCAGATTCTCACGCAGAGTGGCATCTGAGAGAAGCAGTTCGATGGCGCGCGCCAATTCAGACGGATCGTTGCGGTCAACTACCAGTCCACACTGATACTTTCGGAAATACCAGGAGATGAAAGAGTCCGGCGGCGCATGTACCAGCACAGGCCGCCGCGCCGCCAGATATTCGCCCAGCTTTGTGGTCGCCGAAGTCTTCACGAGATCGGGATACGGCGAGTTGAACGCCAGCGGAAGGAACAGAATGTCCGCCTGCTGCTGGATGCCCGGCATCTCGGACGGCTGGCGATGCGGGTGACGTATGACCGGCCCGTGGATGTCGTAGTTCTCTAAAAACTCCACCGGACGCGCTGTGTAGAGGTGCAGTTTGATGTCCGTGCGCCCGATCTTCTTGATGGCTTCCAGCAAATTCGCGAAAGCGTCGAAGTGCGCTTCATAAACGTCGCCGGTATAGACGATGCTGACGCCGTTTTTGTTTTCAACCGCAGGCTCAGGTTGGCTCGATTCATAAGCGGCGATGTCGCAAGAGTTGTGGATGACGGTCGCCTCAACACCGTAATCCTTAAACAAATCGTCGCGGAGAATTTCATTCGGGGTGATAACTTTCGCCGCGCGCTTGAGCAGCCACGGCTCAAGCCGTTTCGCCCACGCGCGAGCGACCGGATCAGCCCATTCGCGCTTCGAGTAGTGATCGAAGATGTATGCATAGAAGGGGACGCCGACGCGCCAACTCGCCAGACAGGCGGCTGGCAAATCCAACACGTCGCCCGTACAGGCCACCACCGCATCGCACTGCTCGCGCCGCACGACGCCGGCAAAGTAGCGCGCGCGCGCAAGGATCGCGAGCGGCAGGTTAATCCATTGCACGCCGTAACGAAACCCGCGCCGGAGTTGAAACTCTTGCGGGATTTGATAACGACGCCCTGGAAGCGTGCGTAGATATTGTGTGGGATCGTCGTTAATTCCAGCGGCGTGTCGCGAGATCAGACAATAACTCTCCGGGGCGAGATCGCGCAGCATCCGGTAGATGACCATCGCCTGTCCAGACCATGATGGCGGCAGGACGTGAGATATAAGAGCAATCTTCATGCTGGGTAAGGCGTGTCCTACGAGCAGGACTTGAGCCGAGTCACGGCCCACGGCATTGTTTTGGACACCGTGCCGGTCTCGCGACCACCGTTTCAAGTTAAGTTAAGAGTTTCGATTTCCGAGACTGTGCGCGCCGCTCATTCTCTTCAAACACTTCCCCGTCCGAGATGATTTCGCGCCAATGATTTTTCAGCCGGCAGCCGCGCGCTTCATTGATCCTAAACGCCGTTCGCGCTGCCGCCAGCCGCCAACAAGTTGTATCCGAGCACAATCTTCGCGATGGTCTGGCTCACGTTGCGCGCCAGATATTCGGGCGGCACAGCCCACGCGGGTTGCCCGTCGAGCACCGTGCGGACGCACCGCATAATGCTTTCGGGATCAGCTCCGCTCAACATATTACTGCCGCACTCCAGCGTCTCCGGTCGCTCCGTCACGTCGCGGATCGTGACGTTTGCCACCTTGAAGACGCAGCACTCTTCCTGCACCGTCCCCGAATCGCTCAACACGCAAAATGCGTTGCGCTCAAGCGCGATGAAATCGAAGAGGCCGAAGGGCGGGAGAAAGCGTATCTGCTCGTGCGCTTTCGGGTCTATCTTGAAACGCTCCATATGAGCGCGCGTGCGCGGGTGCGTGCTGCACACGATGGGCAGATCGTACTCGCGCTGCAAACGCTCCAGCGTTGAGATGAGCGCGCGCAAGCGTTCCTCGACATCAACATTCTCGGCGCGGTGCATCGTCACGAGAAAATACTTGCCGGCTTCCAGTCCCAACTCCGCGAGCTTCGTCGAGCGTTTGATCGCTTCGTCGTAGTGCTCGATGACTTCGAGAATGGGATTGCCTGTGACATAGACGCGCCGCCCCTCGAAACCTTCGCGCAGAAGATTCATGCGGCTGCGCTCGGTGTAGGGCAGGAGCATGTCGCTGCTGTGGTCAACGATGCGGCGGTTGACTTCTTCGGGCACGCGGTCGTCATAGCAACGATTGCCCGCCTCCATGTGATAGACGGGAATGCCCATCCGCTTGGCGACGACGGACGAAAGCGCGCTGTTCGTGTCGCCGAGGATGAGCAGGCGGTCGGGACGCTCTTCGCGCAGCACGCGCTCGCTCGCTGTGATGATGTGCCCGATCTGCTCGCCGAAAGTTTCGCCGCGCGCGCCGAGATAATGATCCGGGCGGCGCACGCCCAACTCTTCAAAAAAGAGATCGGAGAGCGACGGGTCGAAGTTCTGCCCCGTGTGGACGAGGATGTGGCTGTCAGCGAGACGGTCGAGTTTTTCGATGACGCGACTGAGGCGGATAATCTCGGGGCGCGTGCCGAGGACGGTCATAATCTTCATGCGAGCATATCTTCCTCATAGACGAAGCGGTCGCCGACCATCAGCTTGTGTCGCTGTAGAAGTTCGCCTACCTCTGCGAGACTCATCACGTTGTCGGCGGAACTGTACTCGCGCCCCAAAGGATTCTCGGTTTTCTCTGACGAGAGCAGTTCGGGCAGCATTGGCTGAATCGCGTAATAGTCGCCGCGCTCGACGGTGCGATACGCTTCTTCTTCGGAGACGAGAATCTCGTGGACTTTCTCGCCCGGACGAATGCCGGTGACGGTGGTTTCAATCTGGCGTTCGCCGATGAGCGCGGCGACGATGTCCGTGACCTTCGCCGAAGGCACGCGCGGAATGTACGTCTCGCCGCGCTCGGCTCCGCGCAAGGCAGCGAAGATAGTGTCAACGGCTTGCTCCAGACTGAGCAGGAAGCGCGTCATGTCTGTCGTCGTGATGGTGACGGGGCCGCCGCGCCGAATCTGCTCGTGGAAGAGCGGAATGACGGAGCCGCGCGAGGCCAGCACGTTGCCGTAGCGCACGCAGATGAAGCGCGTCGCTTCGCTGTCGAGGTTGGCGCGCACGAAGAGACGTTCCTGCACGGCCTTCGTCATGCCCATCACGTTGACCGGCTTGCACGCTTTATCCGTCGAGACGCCGACGACCGTCTCGACTGGCAGCCGTAGCTCGCGGATGGCGCGAATGATGTTCTCGGCTCCGACGACGTTGGTCTGCACGGCCTCGAACGGAAAGTATTCGCACGACGGAACCTGCTTCAAGGCTGCCGCATTGAAGACCACATCGGCATCACGCAGGGCGGTCGAGACGCTGTGCAAGTCGCGCACGTCGCCGATGTGAAAGCGCAGCAGCCGCTCGAAGTTGTGAAAGATGACTTCGTCGGTGGCCGTCCGCATGTGCTGGAAGGCCAGACGCATCGAATGCTGCTTGGCCTCGTCGCGCGAGAAGACGATGATCTGTCGCGGCTTGCCCATCTCGCCGGTCAGCAGACGCTTGACCAGCACCTTGCCGAGCGAGCCTGTGCCGCCCGTCACTACGATTCGTTTATCTGTCAGCATGAACCCTCCGAAATTCGTCGTATGGAGTCGGGTCGTCGCGCATTCGCTCGATCATCTCCGGCCACGCCGGCGCGTCGAAGCCGGTCGCCTCTCGAAAGCGCGTGTCATCAAGACTGCGGTCGCAGACGAAACTCTCGTCCGGCTCGATCTCGACGCTCAACCCGTAGATTTCTTTAATCAAAGATAGCAGATCGAACTTGTTAATAGGCTTCGCGGCGACGTGCCAGACACCACTTAACTCCGCGTGCTCGGCGACGATGCGCGCGAGCGTGTCGGCAAGCGCGGGCGTCGTGAAGCCGCTGAAGACGGCACGCTTGAAGCCGCGCACGCGCTTGCCGTCCTGATTGAGAAACCATTCGAGCAGACCGTGCGCGCCTTCCAACTCGCGCCCGATCATCGAAGTACGCACCGTCAGGCAGTTGTCGCCCTCGACCTCGCCGAGCAGCTTCGTCCTGCCGTACAGGTCGCCCGCGTCCGGCGCGCTCGTCTCCACGTAGTTTCCTTCGCGCCCGGAGAAAACGCAGTCGGTGCTGAGATGTACGAGACGCGCACCCGCCGCGCGCGCGAGTTGCGCCAGACGATGCGGAAAGAGCGCGTTGACGGTGATGCTCGCGAGTGGGTCTTTGGCGGCGGCGTCCTGCTTGACGATCCCGATGCAGTTGATGATCACGTCGGGGCGCACCGATGCGGCGACACGCTCGACGCTGTGGAAGTTCTCGGCGGAGACGCCGCCCAAAGACCTCGCTTCATCGAAGAGAGCGAAGCGCGCGTAAGCGCCGGGGTCGCGGCGGAACGTCACGTAAGTATCAAAGCGCGGGGCGAGCGTCTGCCAGAGCTTGTGCCCCAACATTCCCGACCCGCCCAAAATCAGCACTCTCTTCATGCAAATGTGTAAGGCTTAAATGCCCGGCCTTTCCCCTTGCTCGCGTTTCAGCCAATCAACGACCCGCGCTACACCCTCTTCTAATTCAACGCGCGCCTCCCAGCCCGTCTCCCTCCGCAGCAGAGACGAGTCGAGCACGTTGACCGGCACGTCAAAACCGCGCGCCGACGTGTGTCTGACTTCGGGAAGGCGTGCGAGTAGCCTACGCAAAATCGCCAGAATGTCGAGGACGGAGCGCCCCTTGTCGCTGCCGACGTTGAAGACTCGCTGCGTCCCCACGTAATCAATGAGCAGCAACACGGCGGCGACGAAATCTTCGACGTGAAGATAGTCGCGCAAACTCTCGCCTGTACCCCAGACTTCCAACCTCTCGCCGCGCAATGCGCGATCCGCCAGCACGCCGATGACGCCCTGCCCGATGTGCAGCCGCTGCCCGTCTCCGTAAACATTCGACGGGCGCAGGATGAAGTGCTCGACCTCGCTTAACGCGCAGTAGAGCGCGATGTATTTTTCGATGGCGAGCTTCGTCACGCCGTATGAGCTGATCGGGTCGGTTGGGTGACGCTCGTCAATCAAATCGCTCTGCGGCAGTCCGTAGATCGTGCCGCCCGACGAGATGAAGATGAGCCGGCGAACTTTCGTCCGCGAGAGTTGCGAGAGCCAGCGCACCGACGCGACGACGTTGCTCTCCACATCGTAAGCCGGATCATTCATGGAAGAGCCGGGCACGGTCGTATGGACGAGATTGACGACCGTCTCCACCTCTTCGAGCGCGGCGAGCACGTCCTCCGGGCGCGAGATGTCGCCCTCGACTATCTCGACTCTATCCGCGATGTCCTTGATAAGTTTACGCTCTGCATAAACTTTATCAAAAATACGCACGGGGCGGCCTGCGGCGATGAGCGCGCGACAGAGATGGCTGCCCATGAACCCGCAGCCGCCGAGCACCGCGACACGCCTTAATGCTGCCGGAGTGGAAACTTTGCTGCTCATCGTTGCGGCTGACTCCCGGTCAGAATGGTCTCATACATCGCCACGACCTGCGATTGCACATCCTTCAGGTTGAGATTTTCGGCGATGTAGCGAAAGTTGATTTCGGCGGCGCGATCAACCAGATCGTCATCAGTGACAGCGCGTCGAATCGCGTCGGCTATCCCCTGCGTGTCGTCCGCAGGGACGAGCAGCGCGCCTACTCCGTCGCGCAGCCACTCGCCCGCGCAACTCGTGTCGGTCTGCACCGGAAACGAACCCATCAACGCGGCCTCTATCGTCGAGAGCGGGAGGCCGTCGCTAATGCTGACGCCGATTGAGACGCGCGCGCGCGCGTGCAGCCGCAGAGAGTCTTCGTAAGAGCCGTTCGGAAAAATTTCGATCTCAAGACCTGTCCTCTGTGACATCAACTCGGCGGCAATCCTCACGTCAGAATTGGGGAAGTAAATCACAATGCGATAACCGCGCAACACGTCGGCGCACAACTCGACGGCGCGCAATCCATCGAGCGCCCGCCCGCAATTATGCTGATAGCCTTTCAGTGCGATGACGCGGCGCGCGGAGGTCAGACCCGGAGGCCGCAGGCTTCGCGCCAGTTCGATGTCAAAGCCGCCCGCACCGGGCAGCGCCGGGAAAGCCTGACCCTTGAAACCGTAACCGCGCGCGAGTTCAAGATCGCGATTGCAGTCCGCCGTGAAGTAGTCGCATTCGGCCAGCACGGCCTTGACCTGCGGGGCATGTTCGGCCAGACGCCCGAACAGGTAAACGTCATTTCCCCACGAACTGACGAACCACTTCGGGAATTTGCCCTCTAACCTCTTCTTCGCTTCGAGCGTCAGGTAGGCGCAATGTTGCATTTCAAGCGAATGCACGAGGTCGGGCTTGATTCGTTCGACGATAGCAGCCAACCGCGCTGATCTCGCCATGCGCTCCGGGAAGAAACGTTGTGCCGCCATCGAAGCCAGATAATTTCCCCGCCGCAGAGGATAAGGCCCGTCGAGTCGCACGCTCGGATGCGTGCCGGGGCTGCGTCGCGCGCGGGCAAAGGTGTGGAACGTAATGTCTTGTAAACCCTTGTGCGGCGCGGCGTCGTTAATCGGGAAGAGATGCACGTCCCAACCTTGCCCTGCAAGCTGCTTAATCCAGCGCGCGGTATGCACGCTCTCCGGCATGGCGACAAAAAGAATTCGCAACTTGATATTTAACTCGCCCTTCCCTGTTTCATCTCAAGATCGGCGACCGGCAACTTAAGACGAAGCATTTCGTTTAATCGAGCGCAGGCCGGTCAGCATCCAGCGGAACTTAATCAGCATGACAGTGATTACACATGTGACGCCGAAGAGTTTACCCGGAATGGTTCGGCTGTGGCCCGCGACTCTTTGAGAAAGTTGACGTATCATGCGCCAGTAGAGCCGCGACGGGCGACCGCTCGACTTTCCCTTAAAATGTTTCGCAAAGTACGCTTCCCAGTCCCCGTGATCCGGCAAGTGTCGAAGTTGAAACGCCGGCTCAGGAATGTATGCGAACCTCCCGACTATCGCCAACTCTATCAGCAGCGACATGTCAGGCGAGACGACCTCCAGATAGACCGACGTTTGCTTTAAGGCCTGCGACCTGAAGACCCCGTAAATCGGGAAACCGCCGTAGAGTCCCCAAAGTACGACGTTGATTCTGACTTTCCAGTCTTCGATATTTCGCGTGTCCAGATATTCATGTATCTCCTGAATCGGCTGACACGCTTCGTCAACAGAAATTACACGCGAGTAGCAGAGAACGATATTCTCGTCCTCCATGAGGACTTTCATGCAACCGGAGACTTGCGTCGGCTCGCGAATGTCATGCCCCGCCGCCCACATAAAGAACTCGCCGCGCGACAGATCGAAGACACGGTTGAAGTTCTGTATCCCGCCGATGTTGGCCTCGTTCCGCTCATAGCGAACACGCGCGTCCTTCGCGGCGTAGGCCTGACAAATCTGCTGGGTCTCGTCGGTCGAGGCATTGTCAGAGATGATGATCTCGATGTTCTCATAGTCCTGCGCGAGCAGCGAATCAAGCGCCTGCGCTAGATGCTCCTGCTCGTTATAGACGGGAACGCCGATGCTGACGAGAGGACGGTCTTGGTTCAATGTCGTCAAAGATTATAATCTCCCACGCCTCGCGCGCCTTCACGCTGAGGCGCGCGACGCCTCGCCAATCCATCGAAAGCCTCATCTCGCTTTCAGACGAAATCGTCTGAGGCTTTGGCAGATGAATCCAGATGCCGTCGCCACCATGCGATAGTCTCATCAAGCCCGTCAGACAAATCGCGACTCGGCTTCCAGCCAACCTGTTCGCTCAAACGTCTCACGTCGGCCAGAAGCGAGAGCGGCTCGTTCGCCGGCGGCGCGACCGCGCCCAGTTCGATCAATTCGCGCCGGTTCAATTTCCTGCCGATCTCATGTGCGACATCTCGCAGAGTGACGGGTCGCCCCGAAGCGATGTTAACCGCACCCCGCACATTCGTGTCGAGCAGCGCGACGAACGCATCGGCCACATCCGCGACATGCAGCAGGTCGCGCATCTGTCGGCCATGCGAGCAACGCGCTGCTTCGTTCAAGAGCAGCGAGCGAATCACGGAGGCGACGAACCTGCCCGGATTCTCTCGTGGCCCGTAAAGAAAAAAGATACGTCCCCACGCGACGCTCAAGCCCTCCTGCGCCGCGTAGGCTTCGAGCATGATACGCAGCGCGTGCTTACAAGCGCCGTAGAGCGTCGCGGGTTTGAGCGGGGTTTCATTCTCGCTGCAAGGCGCGTCCAGCCCCCATTCATATTCGGCGCACGTCCCGGCTGCCACGATGCGCTGCCCTCCGTTGTGAGCGAAGGCCTGGAAAAGATCAAGGCTCGATTGTACCCAACGAAAATTCTCCGTCGAAGTCCAATACTTACCGGGCACGGCGTACCAGGCAAGATGCAGCAGGTGTGTCGGCTGCACGGTCTCCATCAGTCGAAAAGCCTGCGCGCGATCCAGCAAGTCGGCCTGATGACAGACAGCTCCACGCGCCTCGCCCGAATCGGTTTGACGCGAAGAGACGGTGTGTACCGCATAGCCTTTCTCGGACAGCGCCCGCACACAATGCCGCCCGATGAAGCCGGACGCGCCCGTCAGGAGAACCTTTTTCATGCGATGAAGTCTGCGTGCTGGCGATCTCTCACGGCTATGATGCGCTCGTCTGCTTGAGGCCACTCGATGTGGAAGGCGGGATCGTCCCAGCGCACGCCCCTCTCGCTTGCCGGCGCGTAGCTGGCCGACATTTGATAGAAGACTTCCGTGTTCTCTGCCAGCGTCTGAAAGCCGTGCGCGAAATCTTCCGGGACGTACAAAAGTCGCGAGTTGTCCGCCGTCAGATCAATGCCGATCCATTGTCTGAAGGTCGGCGAAGCGGGACGCAAATCAATAATCACATCATAGATTGCGCCGCGCGTGCAGCGCACGAGCTTGGCCTGCCCGTGCGGCGCGGCCTGATAGTGCATCCCGCGCAATGTGTCTCGACGGAGATTGAAAGAGACGTTGCACTCCACAATGCGCGAGTTTAGTCCGTGCTCTGCGAACTCTTCCTGCGAAAAGCTACACGCGAAATAGCCGCGCTCGTCCACACGTTTCTCAGGCTCGACGACGAACGCTCCACGGAGTTTAGTTTCGCTGAAGATCATGTCCCGGAAATCACCTTTACTTCAGGGATGGGGATGATGAATCGTCCGCCGCGCGCACGATACTCGCGCTGCTGCTCAAGAATCTCGTCCGCGAAGTTCCACGTCAGGAGTAGAACGTCATCGGGCATCTCCTCAAGCAGTTTTTCCGGCCCGTATATTTTGAGATGCGTTCCCGGCGTGTGATAACCCTGCTTGACCGTGCTGCGATCAACGACGAAATCGAGCGTCTCACGACCGAGACGAAAATAGTTCAGCAGCGTGCTGCCTTTGGCCGAAGCGCCATAGACGGCGATGCGACGCCCCTGCGCCTTCAACTCCCCCAGCAGCTTCAGCAAGTCCCCGCGCAGGCTTTCCACCTGCGACCCGAATCCCCTGTAAAAATCCTCTCGCTCGACGCCCCACTCAGCCTCTTCGCGAAGCAGGCGCATGACGGCGGGCGTTTGAACATCGCCGGACTTCTCCCCGCCACGACCCGCGTAGATGCGTAGAGTTCCGCCATGAATAGGCAACCGCTCTACATCTGTGATGACGAGTCCATGCCGGCGGAAGAGACGGTCGAGCGCGGTGAGGGAAAAGTAGCAGAGATGCTCGTGATAGATCGTGTCGAACTCGCAATGATCAATCATCTCTTTGACGTAAGGGACTTCGACGACTGCGACGCCGCGCTCCGCCAGCAACAACGCGAAGCCTTCGACGACGCCGTTCAGATCGGCGACATGCGCCAGTACATTATTGGCGTGGATGACATCGGCGCGCATCCCTTCATCATGCGCCAATCTGCGCGCGAGCGTTTCGCCGAAGAATTCGCAGAGCGTCGGGATGCCTCGCTCCTCACTGGCGATGCGCGCGATGTTGGTCGCCGGTTCGATGCCGACGACTGGCACGCCCGCGCCTTTGTAGTATTGCAGCAGATAGCCGTCGTTGCTGGCGACTTCCATCACCAGACTTTGCTCGTTGAGTCCGCGCGAGCGAACGAGCTTTTCCGCAAGCTCCTCTGCGTGGCGGAGCATCGTGTCGGAGAAGGACGAGAGATAAAAATATTCGCGGAAGAGTTTTTCCGGCGGGACGGTTTCGGTAATCTGCACGAGCGAGCAGTCCGGGCAAAAGGCGAGGTCGAGCGGATATGTCGCTTCCGGCTCCGTTAACTGTTCGGCGGTCAGGAGCGCGTTGGCGAGCGGCGTGCGGCCAAGCGACAAAATAATTTTCAAATCACTCGCACCGCAGGAGCGGCACACGGCGGGACAGGTTGGCGCTTCGTTCATTGAGAACTCCCGAAAAAATTTCCATACCAGTTAATCGTCTGCCGTAAACCTTCGTCGAGCGTGAAGCGCGGATGCCAACCGAGCCGCAGTCTCGCCTTCTCGGCGCTGAGATATTGATGGCGTATCTCGTTCGTCGAATTGTTTTGCACGTCGGGTCGCAGGCCGGAGTCCATCAACTTCAGGATGCGTTCGACAAGTTCTAGCACGGTCACTTGAATCTCATTCGAGAAGTTAAAGGCCTGCCCGCGCAACTCGCCATCGGCGGCCAGCTTTTCGGCGAGCAGCAGGTTGGCGAGAGCGCCATCTTCCGCATAGAAGTAGTCGCGTATGAATTGGCCGTCCGAGCGAATCACGGGACGCTCACCGCGCAGCACCGTGCGAATCGTGCCGGGCACGATGCGATTCCAATTAAGGTCGCCGCCGCCGTAAAAATTTCCGCAGCGTGTGATGACGACCGGTACATGATAGGTCGCCGCGTAAGCCTGCGCGATCAAGTCTGCACACGACTTGCTCACGTCGTAAGGATGCCGGCCTTGAAGCGGTGCGTCCTCGCTGTAGGGCAGATGTTCGTGTTCGCCGTAAGCCTTGTCGGACGAAGCAGCGACGATCTGCTTGACGGTCGGGCTGCGGCGGCAGGCTTCGAGAAGCGCCCACGTGCCCTGTATGTTGGTCTCAAAGGTTGAGACGGGATTGCGGTTGGCGATGCCGACGATGGTCTGCGCCGCCAGATGAATGACCGTGTCAATCTCATACTCGCCGAGCGCGCGTTCAAGCACAGACTGGTCTTGCACCGAACCGCGCACGACTTTGACGCGCTCCATCAATCGCTCTCTGACAAACGACGATTGCGGAACCCAGTCGCGCACGAGGCAGACTACGTCCGCACCCGCCTTCAGCAGATGCCTGACGAGCCACCCGCCGACCAACCCCGTCGCGCCGGTCACGAATGTCGGGCGGTCAAGCCAGAAGGAGGACGCAGGCGGCGTCTCAAGTAACGACGACGACGCGACACCATCGCCCGGCTTTTTCAATTGCTTCTCCATCTCGCTCATCCAGTATTAGTTCCAGAGCTTCCACGGTGCGCGCTGCTCCTGCCACAAACTTTCGAGCAGACGCTTGTCGCGCAACGTGTCCATACATTGCCAGAAGCGGTCGTGACGAAACGCCGCAAGCTGTCGGTCAGTCGCGAGGCGTTCGAGGGCGTTCGCCTCCAGACTATCCTGATCCTTGTCGAGATAGTTGAACAGTTCCGGCTCGAAGACGAGGAAGCCGCCGTTGATCCAGCCCTCGCCGACCTGCGGCTTCTCGGCGAACTCCGAGACGATGTCGCCGTCGAAGACGAGGCCGCCGAAACGCGCCGGGGGACGCACGGCGGTGACAGTCGCGATGCGTCCGTGCGCGCGATGAAAGGCCAGCAACTCGCGTAGATCAACGTCGCACACGCCGTCGCCATAAGTCACCATGAACGTGCCGTCTTTGAGCCACGGTTCAAGTCGCTTGATGCGGCCTCCGGTCTGCGTCTCGGCCCCCGTATCGTGCAGATGGACGACCCAGTCTTCACATTTGCGCTCGTGCATCTCGACCTTCCCGGAGGAGAGGTCGAGCGTAATGTTGCCACTCAGGTTGTAGTAGTCGAGAAAGAAGCGCTTGGTGACTTCGCCGCGATAGCCGAGTGCGATGAAGAACTCCTTGAAGTCGAAGTGCGCGTAATGCTTCATGATGTGCCAGAGAATCGGATGGCTGCCGATCTCAACCATCGGCTTCGGCTTAATCGTCGTCTCTTCCGCCAGACGTGTGCCCAGACCGCCCGCAAGAATTACCACTTTCATACCAGCACCTCTCCTCCGCCGCGCGTGCCCGGCCTTACGCGCCGCCCGTCACTGTCGAAACTTCCTCAGGGAGCGGTGTGCAGAGATACTCCTTGTTGCGGTCGAAGGTGTACAGGGGATAAATCTTCGTCTTCTCCGCGTCCGGCAACTTCGGGAGTAGTCCGATAGCTCTGCCAATTTTTCTGAGCACTTTCAGACGACGCGGTTCGGGCGCGATGTCGCCGTTTGACGGCGGATTCATCAAAAGATTTTCCTCCGTGATGTCGAGTAGTTTGAACCTGCGCCTGAGCAATTCCGAGAGATTAGTCATTTCGGCATTGTGCGGCTGATGGCGGTCTTCGTTCCAACTGTAAAAGACGCCCGCGCAGTGTGCGCGAATGAAGTCGAGATACTCTTCGGCCTGCTTCACGCGCATCTCCTGAAGCGAAGTCATGTTGAGAACGAAGTCGAACTTTCTGCCTTCGAGCGCGCGCAGACGATAGTTCGGTATCAGGATAAAATCATATCCGCCCCAATCATCATTCTCGACGACCTCCTGAAAATCATCCGCGCCATATAAATATATTTTCTTCTCAGGATTCAGGAGCATGAGATAGGCTGCGGAAAATAGGAGCGTCTCAGGCAGATCAACGATCACGTAAGTGCTTCGCTCCGCGATTCTCGACAGGTGATGAGCCAGCCCGCCATAGCCGCCGCCAATCTCCAGCAAGCTCGCACGGCGATTCTCGGAATGTGGAAGCGAAGAAAGGACGTGATGCCGGTAGAGGCTCGCTACCACTCTCTGATACCTGGCGATGTCTATGCTGACGAAGCGGCCATCGTCATAACGAAAGCCGATGCCGCCGTCCGGCTCATTCAAGATGTAAGTGGGCGGCAGCCCCTCCGACAGTTGCTCCAGCGCGATGTTGCGTCTGAAGGTTTCCGAACCACCCAGCACTCCCGTCTCGGCGAAATAATAAAATTGATAATTGTCGGTCGTGAGATGATAAGTGTGCAGCCGAACTTTCGCGTAATACTGCTCTTCCAGCCCCAGCATATAATCGAAGTAGGAGCAAAAGTCAGACCAATAGGCGCTGGGGTTGACGACTTCCCCATCGTCCCGGCTTTGAAGCGACTGGCGCTCATCCAGCATCGCCTTCACTCTGAGTTTGATGTCCCGAATTTTAAGCAACTCTGACTCTCGCATTATTCTGTGGCCTGTCTCCTGAGCATAAAAAATTCCGTCTTCTGCTACTCTCGTCCGCGCTCCGGCAATGTCTTGGCATGGCTTTTAACTCGTAGAAGAAAGTCTCGCGTCCCTGAAAATGATGCTGCCCCACGACAGCTGCCAGTTCGCCACCAGGTCTGTGGCGTCCTCCGAAATCGGGAGCACTTGAAATGAGGGGATGCCGATGATGGCGTCGAAGTCCGTGCGTACCGATTCGCGTCCGCCGCGCCCGATGCTGAAACCGGAATGGTAAGAGCCGGGCGCGAGATTCAACTGCGAGATGGTCAGGCGCAGACGTCGCGTCTCGCCGGCGCTCATCGAAAATTCTTCTTTCGGAATCAGCGAGCCGACGCACGCGCCCGTTACGTTGAAGATACTCGACCCGATAGTCAGGTCTCGGATTTCCTCTTTGGAGCTGATAGTTAAATCGAATTCGAGCGGCTGGCCGAATCTCACGTTGCCGCCTTCGCCCGCGGCGAGACTCACGTCCAGATACTTGATTCGCTCACCGTACCCGCTCGCACGCAGCCGCTCAAGGTCGTGCGACTTTTTCTCCAGCGTGTCCGAAAAATAATTGTTGACGGTCTGCGCGGTCGGCCCTTCGGCGCGCACGCTTCCCTCTGCAAGATAGATAACCCTCGAGCAGAGCGCGCTGACGACGCCGATATTGTGGCTGACGACGAGTACCGTGCGCCCACTTTTCGCCACATCGTCCATTTTGCCCAGACATTTTTTCTGGAACTGCGCGTCGCCCACAGCCAGCACCTCGTCCACGATCATAATCTCTGATTCGAGATGCGCGGCGACGGCGAACGCGAGCCGGACGTACATGCCGGAAGAGTAACGCTTGACGGGCGTGTCAATGAACTTCTCGACTTCGGAGAAGGCCACGATTTCGTCGAACTTACGAACAATCTCGGAGCGCGCCATGCCGAGAATCGCGCCGTTGAGAAAGATGTTCTCGCGCCCCGTGAGTTCCGGGTGAAAGCCCGTGCCGACTTCGAGCAGGCTGGCGACGCGCCCGTAAAGTTCGACGCGCCCGGTCGTCGGCTCGGTGATGCGCGAGAGAACCTTCAGCAGAGTTGACTTGCCTGCTCCGTTGCGACCGATGATGCCGACGATTTCGCCCGGAGCAACCTCGAAGCCAACATCCTTAAGCGCCCAGAATTGTCCGCCGGAGCCGCTCACACTCTTCTTGCGACGCGCCCAACGCAGAGGCGCGCTCATCGTGCCCGCCAGCGCATCACGCAACGTCGAATAAGCCTCGACGCGCGTGCCGATGCGGTACAACTTCCCGACGCCCTCAGCTTTGATGATTGGTCGCATCGCCTTAAAAAATTTGTTCCTTCTCAGACGATGTCAGCGAAGTTTTTTTCCAGCCGGCGGAACTTAAATGTCGCATAGACGAAGAGGACGAGCGTGACGGCGGCGGAGACCGAGATCGCAACCCAGTCAAAACTCTTCTCACCGAAGAGGCAGGCGCGAAAGCCTTCAATGATGCCCGTCATGGGGTTGAGCGCTAAGAGCGCGTGCCACAATGCAGCGTGCTTTGCGCCCTCGGTCACGAGACTGACAGGGTAGATGATGGGCGAGGCGAAAAACCAAATTTGGACGAAAAATGGCAGCGCGAATCTAATATCACGATACTTCACGTTCAATGCCGACATCAGCATCCCGAACCCGAGCGTCAGCAGCACAAGCAGCACGACGAAGAGCGGCAGCAGCGCCATCTCCCATGTGGGTGCGACGCGATAGTAAATCATCAATACGGCGAGCACGCCGAACCCGATGAGGAAGTCCACGAAGGTTGCCGCAACCGATGCTGCCGGAACAAGGACGCGCGGAAAGTAAACTTTCGTAATCATGCCGGCGCTGTTGACGAGGCTATTGCCGCTCGCCACGGCGGCAGTAGAGAAGAACGTCCACGGCAGCAGCCCGGCGAAGGCGAAGATTGCGTAGGGAATGCTGTCCGAGGAGATATGAGCTAGTTTGCCGAAAAAGAGCGTGAAGATGAGCATCATGAAAATGGGCTGGAGTATCGCCCACGCCACGCCGAACACCGTCTGTTTATAGCGCACCTTCACGTCGCGCCACGCCAGAAAGTAAAGTAGTTCGCGATACGTCCAAAGTTCGCGCGGGCGCATCGCCGCCCAAGACTCGCGCGGCTCGAGAACGACGAGCGGCTCGTCCGGGAGGGATGGCGGGTGACGGTGCAATGCGCCTGCTGTGCCGTCCGGCATCAAATCGGTTTCGCCCAGCACGCTCGCGCCTCTGCTCGTTGTCAGATTCATCGGGTGGAATAGAAAGCGGCCTGCTGCTGCGGCGGCGAGAAACGATCTGTTTCGTTACCGCTCGGCGCGGCGCACGGTGAACTATCTCATCTGCCGCAAAGTCAGTCAGTCTAGTGACAATGATGGCTCTCGTCAAGCGGCGTTCGTTCCAGGAACGAAGAGACAGCGCGGTTGCCGGCAGCGAATTTTGTTGAGATGGAAACGTGGTGCAAGGTGCAGGGTGCAGGCGCGGAGGTAGAGTCAGAGTCAAAACTCCTCTCTCTGCGCCTGTCTTACAAAGTCGGGATCGCGACGGGCGGGCGGATGCTTGGAGCGTGAAAAAGCTCCCGCCCGACGATAGCCGGGCGGGAGTGAAATGAAATGTCAAATGTCATTGGCCGACGGCCTTGAGCTTAAACCGGCCCAAAGGTCGCGCCGTTGGGTAGCGTGTTCGTCGTGTTGCCTGTGATACGGTTGTTGCCGCCCGTATCAACCGTCCCGCCTGCCAGATTAATGGAGTTGCTATTCTGGGTAATGAAGGAATTGGAGAGGCGCACTTTGGCCGTCCCGCCGCCCGCTTGGATACCGGAACTGTTATTAGCCAAGAGACAACGCTCTATATTGACCTCACTGGAGAGCGCTGTCTGATCTGCGACCAGTCCCGCGCCGGAGTTATTCGTCATCGAGGAATCACGGACTGTGGCACGTGTGCCGTTGGAGAAGTGCATCCCGCTCGCACATTTCTCGGTGCGGACGTTGTTAATGGCGACGGAGATTTGTGCCGAGGTGGTGGTGGTATTGATGCCGTCACCAGTGCAATCTCTGATCTCCGTGTCCTTCACGGTTAGCTCGCCGGCAAGCGTCAAGTTCACTTTAATGCCATGCGAGTTCGCGCCGCTACCTTTGAAGCCTGCGATGACACAGTTCTCAACGTGCAGCGTCTTACCGGAGCTATAGTTGATGCCGACAATACCAGTGCCTGCCCCCTGGATTGAGAGGTTGCGGAGAGCGACGCTGATGGTGCCCGGCGTGCCGGTGGCCGAGTCGTTGACGTTGACGCCGTTCGTGCCTGCGGCCAGAATCGAGCCAAAGCCCGCGCCCTGCGAGCCTTCAATGGTAATGCTCTTGGTGATGGTGACGGTGCCAAAGCCACCCGGATCGAGAGCATCAATCTCGCCGTTGACGGCGGTCTTCGAGATAGCTCCGGCGAAGGTCTTGCAGGGGGCGGTGCGGCTGCACGGGTTAGCGTCGTCGCCGACGCCGGAAACCCATGTGCGTGTGGCCTGCGCCTGCGCGAGCGCGCTAAAGGTTAATATGAACGTAAAAAACGTGAGCACTCTCAGCATGGTGTTGAATCTTTTCACGGGAATTTCTCCTTAAAGACTAGGGGTGAATGTGTTAGCAAGCACAAAGGTTATGCCGGCGTTTTGAAGTTTGATTAAATCAATAGCCGGAAAGACTGGTGGTTCATACGAGACGACGCATAACGAGGAACGAGACGCCGCGGGAACTCAACTGCGAATGCGGCGTTCCTTTTACGCCAAAAATTTCGACAAGTCAACCCTTTTCTCCATGCTACGGCGCGCGTGTTTTCCGTCCTCTCGAACTGTGAGCCTTTCTTGACACGCTTTGAAGCCCGTCCCTATACTCCGTGACCGTCAACGGCTGCTCAACGTTCTCCGTTAACGGCCACTGAAACATTCTTCATCACGCCGCCATACGAGGAGATTGTCTCCGGCTTATGAAACTGCACGATGACGAGTGTCTGAATTTATTTGAACTTTAATTGCCACGCTCTCTTCCTTGAAATAATCCCATGGTCAAACTTTTCGTCACCGGCGGGGCAGGATTCATTGGCTCCGCCTTTATCCGTCTCGCGCTTGCGGAAATCCCAGACTGCCGCATCATCAATTTCGACGCGCTCACTTACGCCGGCAATCTCGACAATCTCTCCGGCATGGACGAGAGCCGCCAACGCTTCGTGCGCGGCGACATCTGCGACCGCGAGGCCGTCCATGCCGCGCTCGAAGACGAGACGGACGCCATCATCAACTTCGCCGCCGAGTCGCACGTTGACCGCAGCATCGCGTCGGCGGACGAATTCCTGCGGACGAATATTCTCGGCACGCAGGTCTTGCTCGACGCGGCGCGCGCGAAAGAGGTTCGCCGTTTCGTGCAAATCTCGACTGACGAAGTGATGGGCAGCCTACCCGACGACGACGACGCATACTTCACGGAAGCCTCGCCGTTCGAGCCGAACAGTCCTTATTCGGCATCGAAGGCTGCGGCAGAGCATCTCGTCCGCGCCGCGCAACACACTTTCGGACTCGACACGGTCGTCACGCGCTGCGGCAACAACTACGGGCCGCGCCAGTTCCCCGAAAAATTTCTGCCGCTCATGCTCTCGAACATCGTGCGCGACGAACCCGTGCCGCTCTATGGCGACGGCAAGTACGTGCGCGACTGGATTTACGTCGAAGACCATTGCCGCGCCATCCTGATGGTCATGCAAAAGGGACGCACGGGCGAATCCTACAACATCGGCGCGCGCAACGAGCGACGCAACATTGAGGTCGCCGAATCCGTCCTGAACGCGCTTGGCAAGCCGCTCTCGCTCATCAAGCACGTCAAGGATCGTCCCGGCCACGACCGACGCTACGCCATCAACCCGTCGAAGATCGAGACGGAGTTGGGCTGGCGTCCGCGCGAGACGTGGGAGACAGGTCTGCAAAAAACAATCAACTGGTACGCCGACAACAGCGACTGGGTCGCGCGCGCGCGCAACGGCGAGTATCGCGAGTATTACGCGAAGCAGTATGGAACGATTGAAGCATGAAAGTTCTCATCACGGGCGCGGGCGGAATGGTCGGACGCGCCCTCGCCGAACATTGTCGCGCGCGCGGCGACGAAGTTTTCGCGCACACCCATCAGAGTCTCGACATCACGGACGACGCGGCGGTGCGCGCGACGCTTGAGCGCGAGCGCCCGGAGAGGATTATCAACTGCGCGGCGTGGACGGATGTTGACGGCTGCGAGCTTGATCCGCAGAAGGCGTTCATGGAAAACGCGCGGGCGGTGGAAATTCTCGCCGTCGAAGCGCGTCGCGTCGCGGCTTCGCTCGTCACCATCTCGACTGATTACGTCTTCGACGGCGAGCGCGCCGCAGGCTTCTACACGCAACGCGACGACCCGCACCCGGAGAGCGTCTATGGCGCGTCGAAACTCGAAGGCGAGCGGCGCGCGCAGATGGCTCTGGCGCGCACTATCGTCGTGCGAACGGGCTGGATTTACGGACAGGGCGGGCGCAACTTTCTCGCCACCGCGACGGCGCGCGCGCGGCGCGGCGAGCATCTCAAGGCCATCTCGGACGCCTACGGGACGCCGACTTATGCGTCTGATCTGGCGGCGCGACTGCGCGAGTTGGCCGAGAGAGATGTGCCCGGACTCTATCACGTCGTCAACGCCGGCGACGGCACGAGCTACGAAGGCTTCGCGCGCGCGGCGTTGGAAATTGCCGGCTTGCCTGATGCCGAAATTGAAAGCGTCGAGATGGATTCGCTCCAACGTCCCGCGCCGCGTCCGCGCAACTCGCGCCTGCGCTGTCTGCTTTCAGAAGCCATCGGCCTCGCGCCGCTCCCCGACTGGCGCGACGCGCTGGCGCGATTCATTAAAAGCAGTGATGAGTGATGAGTGATGAATATAATCAAGTATGCCTTTGTCTTTCATTCATCATTCATCATTCATCATTCATCACTGCTTTCGTCCCTCGCCACTGCTTTCGTCTTTCTGCTATGATGTGGCCGTCTCAAACCCGTTTTGGCCTGACTTTTCGCAGGTCGTGATGAATTTAAGAACGAGTAGAAATAAGAATTATGATGTCTCAAGATAATCGCCTGCTGCCGCCTCTGTCGTCCGAAGCTCTCGACCGCCCTTTGCGCGACCTGACGCAGGCTGCCGTCCCCTCGTCCGCCATGCAGTCGAGCGAGCCGACGCACCTGCGCGAGTACCTCGCCGTCGTCATCAAACGCAAGTGGCTGATCCTGAGCTTGATGGTCGTCATCACGTCGCTCGTCGCGATTCAGATGTACCGGATGCCCTCGATCTATCAGGCCGAGACGACCGTCCAGATTGAGCAGAAGAACAAGAGCGTGCTTTCGACCGGGCGCGGCGGCGATCTCGTCATCAAAGGCGGCAACGATCCGAACTACTGGAACACGCAACTCCGTCTGCTTGAGACAGAGCAGTTGGCGCGTCAGGTCGCGATGCGTCTCGACCTCCAGAACAATCCCTCGTTTCTCGGCGGGCACGGGGGAACGGGATTGATTACGTCTCTGCGCCGCGTCGTCTCGCGCCAGCAGCCGACGCCGACGCCACAGGAGGCGGGCGTCCCCGTCGTCACCGATGCCGACTTGACCGCCGAGACACTGACGCCCGAGCAGATTGAAAAGCTTGAGCCTTACGAAGACACGCTGCGCGAGAATTTGCTCATCGAGCCGGTCGAGAAGACCAACCTCGTCAGCATCCGTTACCAGCACACAGACCCCGAGATCGCGCGCCGTATCGCCAACACGCTCGCCAGCGTCTTTATCGAAAACGACATCAGGCGCGAAAGCGAAGGCTCCGGCAGGGCTGAGGAATTGCTTGCCAAGCAAATCATAGACTTGCAGGCACAAGTCCAGCGCGACGAGGCAGGTCGCATCAACTATAAAAGGGGCAGCGGTCTGTCCCTCGGTGAAAAGCAAGGGCAGGACTTCAACGCCGTGCGACTGAGCACTTACAGCTCGCAATTACAGGGTGCTGAAGCCGAGCGCAGGACTGCGGAGGCGGTTTATAATGCGGCGGTAAAATCCAGCAATGACATGATGTCAGTTCCTGAAGTTCAGGACAGTGCGGCGGTCAAGCGGATGCGCGAAAAGATCGAGGCGCTACAAACGCAAAGAGCCGCGCTGCTCGTGAACTACACTGAGGAATGGCCCGACGTGGTGAAGATTGACAAGCAGGTTGAGCAACTCGATGCGGAAATGAAAAAAACCCCGCGCGAGATCGTCACGCGGCTCAAGAATACCTTCGACGCGGCTGTCAAAAAAGAAGCGAGTTATCGCGCGTCTTACAACGCGGAACTCGCCAAAGCCAATGGACTAAGCGTGGCCGAGCTTGGCATGTCCGACATGACGCAGCGTCTGGAAACCAACCGGCAACTCCTCAACACCTACCAGCAGAAGTTGAAGGAAATTCAGATCACGAACGGCGACCGCTCGAACAACGTCTCGCAGGTCGAGGAGGCGCGTCTGCCGCGCGCGCCCATCGGGCCGCCGCGCGGGCGCAACATCCTGATCGCCTTTCTGCTCTCGCTCGGCGCAGGCATCGGCCTCGCCTTCCTGCTCGACTATCTCGACGACACGCTGAAGTCCATCGAGGACGTTGATCGTCATCTACACTTGCCGACGCTGGCGCTGATTCCGGCTCCGCGCGTCGAGCGCAAGCGGCTCGGCAGGGCGAGCGCCGCGCCGGAGATCGGTGACAGCACCGCGCTCGCGCTGATAGACGACGCGCGCTCGCCCGTCGCCGAAGCTTACAGGCACTTGCGTACTTCGCTCCTGCTGTCTTCGGCAGGCCAGCCGCCGAAGACCATCCTTGTCACGTCGAGCCAGCCGTCGGAAGGTAAGACGACGACCGCCGTCAACATCGCGATGATGCTGGCGCAAACCGGCGCGCACGTGTTGCTGCTCGATTGCGATTTGCGACGCCCGCGCATCCACACGCACTTCGGCCTCTCGAACGCGCGCGGCGTGACGAACTATCTGTCCGGCGAGTCGAACATCAGCGAGTTGATACAGACGTGCGAGCGCCTGCCGAATCTGAAGCTCATCACGTCGGGGCCGATTCCGCCTAACTCGGCGGAACTGCTCGGCTCGGACGAAATGCGAAAGATGCTCTACGTGCTGTCGGAAAATTTCACGCACATTATCATTGACTCGCCGCCGGCCATCTCGTTCACCGACGCCTCGATTCTCTCGACGATGGTGGATGGCGTGATGCTCGTCGTGCATGGAGGCCGCTCGTCGCGCGCCGTCGTGCGCCGCGCCAAGCAACAGTTGCAGGACGTGGGCGCGCACATCTTCGGCATCGTGCTCAACAACGTGAAGCTCGAAACGAACGAGTATTACTATTACTCGAACTACTATTCGAGCTACTACGACGAAGACAACGCCGCCGGCGTGCCCGAAGGAGCCGAGACCGTCGGCGTGGGCGGCGACAACAAGCGTTAAAGCGCATGAGTAAAGAGATGTAAGGCGGAGAAATAAGCGCGCGGCTGTCAGGCTCACGCACTCGTTTCTCCGCCTTATGTATTTTGCGACGGCTCTTAAATTTCCCAATCTCTATCCAACGATGACCAGGCCATTCCACACGATGCAAGTGCCCCTGCTTGACCTGAGCGCGCAGCACGCCGCACTGCGCGAAGAGTTGCGCGCGGCTGTCGGGCGCGTTCTTGATACGCAGCAGTTCGTCCTCGGCGAAGACGTGCGCCTGCTGGAATCTGAACTCGCGCGCTACACGCAGACGAAGTTCGCGGTGGGCTGCGCCAACGGCTCCGACGCGCTCCTGCTCGCCCTGATGGCATTGGACGTGCGCGCCGGAGACGAAGTCGTCACCACGCCTTTCACATTCTTCGCCACCGCCGGAGCCATCGCACGCACGGGCGCAACGCCGCGCTTCGTGGATATTGAGCCGGACACTTACAACCTCGATCCCGCATCTCTCGAATCCGCCATCACAGAGCGCACGCGCGTCATCATGCCCGTCCATCTCTACGGCCAGTGCGCCGGGATGGACAGCATCATGGACATCGCCGCGCGGCACGGCTTGCCCGTCATCGAAGACGCGGCGCAGGCCATCGGCGCGCAAGATGCGGGGCGGCAGGCCGGCTCGATGGGCGACATTGGCTGCTTCAGTTTTTACCCGACGAAAAATCTCGGCGCGGCGGGCGACGCCGGAATGCTGACGACGAATGACGAGCGTCTCGCCGAACGCCTGCGACGCCTGAGAGTGCATGGCGGCGAGACGGAATATCATCATCGCGAGGTCGGCATCAACAGCCGGCTCGACACGTTGCAAGCCGCCGTCCTGCGCGTCAAACTTCCGCACCTCGATGGATGGTCACAAGCCCGCCGCGAGCGCGCCGCACGCTACGACGAACTTTTCGCGCAAGCTAACTTGAAAGACGTTGTGGCGACGCCCTTCATCCGACCCGACGCCCTGCACATTTTTCATCAATACGTCATCCGCGTCTCATCAACGCGCCGCGCCGCGCTCATCGAACATCTCAAGGCGCACGGCGTCGGCACGAAGATTTACTATCCCGTGCCGCTCCACTTGCAGGAATGTTTCCGCTATCTCGGCTATGCGGAGGGCGATTTCCTCGAAGCCGAGCGCGCCGCACTCGAAACGCTCGCGCTGCCCGTCTATCCCGAACTCACGCCGGAGCAGCAGGCTTACGTCGTCGAAGCAATCGCGCGCTTCTTCGCCTGAGCGACAAAACATCTCCGTTGCTTGTCACGTCAAATTCGTTTGCGAGCCTATGTTATACTCCGCCCAACGCTGCCGCTGACGGCACTGGATTGCGTAAATCTTCACCCTTTCAGGCACATTTAGCTCCGTGCTATTATTCACCGGCCTGAGTAAACCGGCTGACAGGGGCTAATGAGCTATGAGCACTAAAGAACGCACCGCACAAATAAAGAGAGAAACCAAAGTTGAGCGGGGAGACCAGCCGCACTGCGTGACAATTGCGGAGGCACGCCGCAAAGCGTTCGAGGCCAGCGAGAAAGCCCAGCAAGCGCAAATCACATACTCTGAAGAGGAAGCGAGCCGTTGGTACGATTACAGGGTTGAAGAATGATCTACGAATCCTTGGAGCCATCCTTACCTATTAGCCAAGGCGACATCTTTATCGGCATCCCTATCCTTGACCTCGCTGATGACGAATTATTGGTCATAGACGACAAAGGCAGCGTTGAGACGTTACCGTGGGACGAGTTCGCCTCTGCGGGTGAAAAGGTCAGCGCAATAATATCCGTCCGCCCGACAATAGCCATTGTGGGAACTCAGGAGTGTGATGCTGTCCGCGCGCCGAACATCACACTGTTTGAAGTCCGGCCATTCCGGGACGTTGAGCGCAAAAGCAGAGACACGAGCAAAGCATCGAAGTGGGTTCCGATTATCACGCAACACGCCCGCGTCAATCAGAAATGGTTTTATCTTCCGGCAGATGAAAGACTTGGTTTCAGCGAAAAGATGGGAGCGGACTTTCTCACGCCCATCCGCATTCCCAGAATAGCCCTCGAACGCCTGATCAATTTCCGCAAAGGTCGGCTGAACGAAGTCGCCAGACAACACTTCCGCGAGCGTCTCGCCGAGTTCTTCAGGCGTTATGCTTACGACGAATGGTATTCGCTGACGCAGGAAGAACTAACCGAATACCAAAAGAATTATCCCGACGCCAAACCTTTTCCCTGGCAGCGTGAAAATCACGCGCTAGATGATAAGCAGGTTGACACAACAATTGCTGTCGTGAAGAGTCTCGAAGGTGATGGTGAAAAAGGACGTCTTGACTATTTAACGGAAGGTGAGGAAGCGTCTAATGAACTGACCACCATACTTTCAACGCTTGATCAAGCTACTAGAGCTATAGGTGGTAAGTTAAATCAACACACCTCTCGCGTCGAGCAACTAAATAAGCAAGGAAGAGCAAAGGCAAGCGAAGTTAAGAAAATCACGTTGCTGGCTGCTTCCGACATGAACACATTCTCAAAGCAGGTAGAAACCACAGTGCCGAAGTTTGAGAGAACCATTCAGGTGTTAGACGAAAGCTATTCAGCTTACATTTCGTTTGCTAATCCTGAATCCGATGATGACATTGAACAGATTGCCAATTTGCGTAATTCCTTATCACAGATGCTTGGCATAACCCGTCCGGTCAAAGACAGTCTCATAGGATTTAGAGACAGCACTTTATAAATACGGAATCAAAACATTACTAAGGAATTAAACAAAGCCACTCACCGACAGTCAAAAGCTCTTGATGGCGTAATCACTATTATCGAGTCAGTGGAATTATTCGCCTTAAGGATGACATTCTTTATTGACGATAAATTTGGAAAGCCGCCAGATCAAGAAGATAAAGCCGAGTAGAAAACAAAGTAATCAGAGCATTGCATGGAAGAAAAAAGCCATACAACAGACGCGCTCACGGGCACGGTCAAGGGGCCGGGCGAGTTGCCGCACGAATATATTTTTATCACGGCGGATAATCGCCGCGCGCGCATTGGCGAGTTCGTCTATTACACGGCGCGGGACGGCGCGGACGAGCGGCGCATCATCGGCAACATCACGCAGAGGCGGCTGGTGCGGAACCTGCCCGACACTTTTCTCTCCGACCCTGAGACGCCGCCGTCAATCGTCTCCGCGCTCATCGGACTCGACGGCGAGGGCTGCGAGTTGTACGAAATCACGGTCGAGACCATCGGTTACTTCAGCAGTCGTCTCGGCGATTTCGTCAACCCGCGCATTCCGCCGCAACCGGGCGATGGAGTTTTTCTCGCTTCGTCCGAGACGCTCTCGAACGTGCTCTCGTCGCGACACGAAGGCGAAGTCGGCTCGGCGCACGTCGGAAGTTTGCTGACGCGCGAGGCGGGCGAAGTGCCCATTGTGCTCTCGATTAAAGATGTCGTCTCGACGCATCTCGCCATCCTCGCTTCGACCGGATCGGGCAAAAGTTATACGGCGGGCGTGCTCGTCGAAGAGTTGATGATGCCGCACAACCGCGCGTCTGTGCTGATCGTTGACCCGCACGGCGAGTACGACACGCTGCGCTCGATTGAGGACGACGCGCGCTTTCGACACGCGACGGACGGCTATCGCCCGGAGGTCAAAATTTTCACGCACGAGCGCGTCAAGGTGCGCTTCTCTTCTCTGACCGAGGCGGACGTGAAATATCTTTTGCCCGAAGGCACTTCGGACAAGATGCTGCACTTTCTCGCACAGGCTTTCCGTCGTCTGACGGCGAGCGAGCGCGGCGCGCGTGGGCTTTGGGGCTATCACGATTTGCGCGACGCGGTGCTCGAAGAAAAGTATGGCGAAGACGACGGGCGTGGCAACTCAAGCGGTAACTCAAGCTCGATTGACGGTCTGCTGTGGCGGCTCGACAATCGCTTCGACAAGCCCGGCTCCATCTTTTCCGACAACGAACACATCCCGCTCAACGAGTTGTTTCGTCCCGGTCGCTGCACCGTCCTGCAACTCTCCGACATCGAGCAGAACGAGCAGCAGGTCGTCGTCGCCACGCTCCTGCGCCGCGCCAACAAAGCGCGCGTCTCCACCGTGCGCGGCGAGGCCGAACCGCACGGCGACAGCTATCTTCCCTATCCGGTCTTCACTTTGCTGGAAGAGGCGCATCGTTTCGCACCTGCCGGGCAGACCGTCGTCTCGACTAATATCCTCAAGCAAATACTTTCCGAAGGTCGCAAGTTCGGCGTCGGCATCGGCCTCATCACGCAAAGACCCGGCAAGCTCGATCAAGACGTGCTCTCGCAGTGCATGACGCAAATCATCATGCGAATCGTCAACCCTGTGGATCAGGACACGGTGGCGAAATCCGTCGAGGGCGCAGGACGGCAACTGCTCGCCGAACTTCCCGCGCTGACGAAAGGACAGGCCGTCATCTCCGGCGTCGGCGTCAACACGCCCGTCATGTGCCGCGTCCGCGAGCGCATCACGCAACACGGCGGCGAGACTTTCGACGCGCCTGCCGTGTGGGCCAAATGGCACACGGCGGACGAGCGCCAGCACCGCGAGCAGGACGACGCCATCATCGCCGGCCCATCGGCCAAACAGAAAAAAATCGAGAAGGTCGGCGGCTTCCAGATTTGAAGATACAGCGCTGCGCTGATACTCTCATCTTCGTTATGGCGCGTGCGTTTCGCTGACTCATCCGCGTCTCAACGTCTCTCGCTTTCGTCATCGCGGCAGACACACTCTCTCCACAAAGTCCAAGTTGCTTTTCGCCGCCGCGATGCTAAGATGAGCGTGCGAGTTTCACACGCCCTGCAATACTTTTACCTTTAACTTTTCCGGCAACATGATGAAACCCGGGCGCGCCGCCGACAACCATGACGGTGCGATTCCGCAGAGGACTTAAGATGGCGGACGACAACGCTTCACATACACCCGACCCGCGGCGCATCGCCAAACTGCTCTCGACGCGCCGTGATGAGATTCTCAATCTCTGGATCGCGGAGCGTCTGGAAGCAGACGAGTTTCGCGACGAGTTGATTTCCAAAGACGTTTTGCGGCAGCAATCGCGCCAACTCATCGAGATGCTGGCGCAGGCCATCAGCGTGGCGGGCGAGGCGGACTTCAACGATCCCGCCTTCGACGACATCCGCGCCTACCTCAACGAGATTTCGCACATGCGCGCCGTCAAGGGCTACACGCCCGCCGAGAACGCGACTTATATCCTGTCGCTGCGTAACGTCGTCATGCCGCTCCTTGCGGAAGACTTCGAGACCATCTCTGACGCGCTCGTGCGCGAGATGAACTACTTCACGAAACTGCTCGATAGAATGGGACTCGTGATGGTCGAGAATTTCATCCGCTCGCGCGAGGAGATTATCCGGCAGCAACGCGCGGACATGCTCGAACTCTCGACGCCCGTCATCAAAGTCTGGGACAAGATTCTGACGCTCCCCATCATCGGCACGCTCGACTCGCGCCGCGCGCAGATGATGATGGAAGCCTTACTGCAAAAAATCGTCGAGACCAGCTCGACCATCGCCATCCTCGACATCACCGGCGTCCGCACGATGGACACGCTCGTCGCCAACCATCTCATCAAAACCGTGACGGCGGCGCGTCTGATGGGCGCGCGCTGCATCCTGACCGGAGTCTCGCCCGCTATCGCGCAGACGATGGTGCAACTGGGCATAGACCTGACGCAGATCACCACGCGCGCGCAGATGTCGGACGGTATCAAGCTCGCGCTTGAGATGAGCGGGCGTGCCGTCGTCTCGACGAAGGCGCTGGCGCAGATGTCGAGCAACAGCGACGCGAGCAACTCCACCACGGCGCGGCTCGCCGAGCAGATCGCGAACATCAACGAAGACAACAAGCAGCGCGACAAGCGTTGAAGGACGAGCAATCCGCTAATTTCCCGACAGGAGACGAACGCTGATGGACGGCTTGCAACGCATTCCGATTTTGAAGGTTGGCCGCGTGCTGATCGTGCCGATTCAGGTGGACATGGACGACCAGACGGTGATGCACTTGCAGGAACGCATCCTCACCGAACTGGAACGCACGGGCGCGCGCGGCGTCTTGATAGACATCTCTCTGCTGGAGATGGTTGATTCATTCATCGGGCGCGTGCTCTCGGACATCGCAGCGATGGCGCGCATCATGGACGCGCGCACGGTCGTCGTCGGGATGCAGCCGGCGGTCGCCATCACGCTTGTCGAACTCGGCCTCGAACTGCGCGGCGTGGACACAGTGCTGAACGTGGACGAAGGCATCCGGCTGCTGCGTGACGAGTTCGGCATCGGCGAGAGTGGCGACGACGAGGTAACGCAGGGAGATTGGAGCGCGTTTGCCGAGCAGATCAATCGCACTTGAGCGCGAGCAGGATATTTCCGCCGCACGCAACGAAGCGCGCGCGATGGCCGCCGCGCTCGGCTTTCGTCTGATTGACCAGACGCGCTTCGCGACGGTGGCGTCGGAGTTGGCGCGCAACGTCATCAAGTACGGCACGCGAGGTCGCATGATCGCTCAACCAACCGAAGACGCGCGCGGGCGCACAGGATTGCGTCTTATCTTCGAGGACACAGGCCCCGGCATTCCAGACATCAACGCCGCCATGCGCGACGGCTTCACGACCGGCGGCGGACTCGGCAAAGGCTTGCCCGGCTCTAAACGTCTCGTGGACGATTTCCAGATCGAGTCCATCGTCGGGCAAGGCACGCGCGTGACAATCGTGCGCTGGCTCTAAGTCAGGGGACAGGGGACAGGGGTCGGTCAAAGCCGCCTCTCTTTCTGTCCCCCGCCTCCTGTCCCACGTCCCTTTTTTTGTGCGAGAATTTCATTCACACAGCATCAACGATGAGACGCAGGTCGGCGCGGCGCGGCGCGGCGTGCATCGGCTGGCGGCGGAGTTGAATTTCAGCGACGCGGAGTTGGCGCAACTCGACATCGTCGTGCAGGAAATCGGAACCAACGCCGTGCGCTATGCGGCGGGCGGCGGCTGCCTGCACTGGACGACGACGTTGACGCGCGGCGTCAGTGAAGTTGAAGCGCCGGGGCTGGAGATTTTTTACTGGGACAAGGGGCCGGGCATTGACGACCTCGAACGCGCGGCGCGCGACGGAGTCTCGACGGGCGGCGGACTCGGCGCGGGCTTCGGCACGATGCGCCGCCTGTTGGATGAGTTCGACGCTTACTCGACCACGCGCGGCCACACCAGACGTTTGACGAACTCGCGGCGCACGACGCACGGCATGGCGCTCGTGGGTCGCAAGTGGGTCGCTTCAGCAGTCGCCGCCGCGCGCGACGCGGAAGAGCAAGCGTTGAGCATGTCGGTGACGCCGACGGCGTCGTCATCGCGCGTTGGAGTGTGGAGCAGGCCGCGCAAGGGCGAAGACGTGATCGGCGATTCTTATTTCGTCCGCGAGCACAAAGGCCGCACGCTCTACGCCGTGATTGACGGACTCGGACACGGTCGCGGCGCGCGCGAAGCGTCCGATGCCGCCGTCGGCACTTTCGAGCGTTGGACGGGCGAGCCGCTCGACGAAATTTTGTGGGCGGCGCATGACGCGCTCCGTCCCACGCGCGGCGCGGTCATCGGCGCGATCATCGTGGACAAAAAGCGCGAGGCTTTTTATTACGCAGGTGTCGGAAATGTGGAAGTGCGCGTCTTCGGCTCGCCGGAGCCGGCGCGTCCCATTCCGAGCAACGGCACGTTCGGCGCGCGCGTCTCAAGCATCCGCGTCTGGCCGTACAAATGGACTGAGGGAGTCCGCTTCGTACTGGCGAGCGACGGACTGAGCACGACGTGGGACATCGCTTCGTATCCGGGTTTGACCATGAAAGACCCGCAACTGCTCGCCGGCATACTGATGCGCGACTACGGTCGCGACACAGACGACGCGACCGTCCTCGTCGTCAGTTAGTTCAAAGTTCAAAGTTTAAGGTTCAAAGTCGAAAGCCTCGCTCTCAACTTTGAATCTCGCGCCTCAAACATCAAACTTTGAACTTTGAATCTTGAACTTTGAACTCTTATGCAACGCATCAACATCACGCGACTCGGTGACATCTACGTGCGGCGCGAGGCCGACATCGTGAAGGTGCGGGAGCGCGTGCGCGCACTGGCGCGCGAGATGGGTTTTGATTCAACGACGACGATCAAGATTACGACCGCCGTCTCCGAGTTGACACGCAATATTTATGAATACGCGCGCACTGGCGCGATCACTCTGGCCGTCGCAGAGCGCGGCATGAACACCGCGGGGCTGCAAGTCATCGCGCGCGACGACGGCCCCGGCATCGAAGAGGAACGACTGCAAGCGATAATTCGCGGCAGCTATCGCTCGGCGACGGGGATGGGCGTCGGGCTGACGGGCACGCGCCGCTTGATGGATGAATTCGACATCGCGTCGCAGCCGCACGAGGGCACGCGCGTCACGGTCATCAAATGGCTGCCGCCCACCGAAGCCGCGAAGGTAAAGGAGCGGCTCGACGAACTGCGTCTCTTCGTCAAGAAGGACGTTGACGATTCCGCCGTCGAAGAGTTGTCCAGACAGAACAAGGAACTCGTCGCCGTGCTCGGCGAGTTGGAAGAGAAGCGCGAAGAGTTGGAGCGTCTCAACAGCAAGCTCGAAGCGAGCAACGTCGAGTTGAACGACGCCAACGCCAAGCTGCGCGAGTTGTCCGACATGAAAGAGGAATTTCTCGCCCTCACGACGCACGATTTGCGCTCGCCGCTGACGGTGATTAGCGGCGTCATCAACTTCTTCACTTCGGGTCGGCTCGGCGATTTGACTGCGGAGCAGAAGAACATGGTGACGATGATGGAGCGCAACACGCAGAGCCTCATCGAACTCGTCAACGATCTGCTCGACGCCTCCAAGCTCGAATCGGGAACGTTGCGCCTCGACCTGACCGCGACGGATTTGCGCGCGCTCGTCTCCGAGTCGCACGAGACGATGTCGCCTCTGGCGCGAGAGAAAGATATCACGCTCGTCGAAAAAATTCCCGACGACTTGCCGCCGATTCTCGCCGACCGCGCGAAGTTCCGGCGCATCCTCGTCAACCTGCTCTCGAACGCGCTGAAGTTCACGCCCAAAGGCGGGCACGTCGAGATCAACGCGGAACGTGCGGGCGCATTCCTGCGCGTCTCAATCACAGATGACGGCGTCGGCATCGCGCCCGACGACCTCGCGCGCCTCTTCGATAAATTCGAGCAGGCACGCTCGCGCGCCACGCGCAACGAGAAAGGAACCGGCCTCGGCCTCTACATCACGCGCCAACTCGTCGAACTGCACGGCGGCAAAATCGAAGTCAAGTCTGAGCTAGGTCAAGGCTCAACATTTTCTTTCACTATTCCTGTGGCAGACAAAGTGACCAGTGACTAGCAATGAGCGACAAGTTGGAAAACAGCTTTTCACTCATCACTCATCACTCATCACTCATCACTTTTCTTATGCACTATCACTTAATCGGAATCTGCGGGACGGCGATGGCTTCTCTGGCCGGAATGCTTCAGGCGCGCGGGCACGAAGTGACAGGCTCGGATGAAAACGTCTATCCGCCGATGTCCACGATGCTCGAAGGGCTTGGCATCCCCGTCATGCAAGGCTACAAGGCGGAGCATCTGATCCCTGCGCCCGACTGCGTCGTCGTCGGCAACGTCGTCCCGCGCGGCAACGCGGAGTTGGAAGAGACTTTGAATCGTCGCCTGCTCTATCGCTCGCAGGCCGAGACGGTCAAGGAAGAATTCATACGCGGGCGACGCTCGCTCGTCGTCGCGGGCACGCACGGCAAGACGACGACGACGAGCATCGCGACGTGGGTCATGGAACGCGGAGGCTTGAACCCAAGCTTTCTCGTCGGCGGACTCGTCCAGAATTTCGGCGCGAGCTTTCGCGTCACAGAGGGCGACCGCTTTATCATCGAGGGCGACGAATACGACACGGCCTATTTCGACAAAGGGCCGAAGTTCATGCACTACCTTCCCGAAATCGCCATCGTCGGCAACATCGAGTTTGACCACGCGGATATTTATAAAGACCTTGCGGCCATCAAGCTCGCCTTTCGACGGCTGATGAATCTCGTGCCCTCGAATGGTCGTCTCGTCGCGGGATGGGACAGCCCCGCCGTCCGCGAGGTCGTGGCGGAGATGGGCGCGCGGCTTCACACGCAACTCGAAACCTTTGGAACTTCCGATGATGCGAAGTGGCAGGCGCGCGACATTGATTACACGTCGGGCGCGCTCACGCGGTTTCGCGTCTTCCGCGAAGGCGTTGAATGGGACACGTTCGAGACCTCGCTCATCGGCGACTTCAACGTCCGCAACTGTCTCGCCGTGATCGTCGCCGCAGATGCGTGGGGCATCGAGCGCGCGGCGATTAAAGACGCGCTCGCCACCTTTCAGAGCGTCAAGCGGCGGATGCAGATTCGCGGCGAAGAGCGCGGCGTGATCGTGATAGACGATTTCGCGCATCACCCGACCGCCGTGCGCGAAACGCTCCACGCGCTCAAGACGAAGTACGCCGGACGCCGCGTCTTCGCCGTCTTCGAGCCGCGCTCGGCCACTTCCCGTCTCGCCGTCTTCCAGAAAGATTACGTGGACGCGCTGGCGCAGGCCGACCACATCGTCGTCGCCACCGTCTTCGCGCGCGAAAGGGGAAGTCTCTACGGCGAACTGCTCGACACCGAAGAACTCACGACAGAAATCGCGGCGACAAAGAAGCGACCGGCGCACTGCATTGACGGCGCGGACGCCATCGTCCGGCATCTCGCGCCGCAGTTGCGCCCCGGCGACATCGTGGCCGTCATGTCCAACGGCGGCTTCGACGGCATCCACGAAAAACTGCTCGCCGCGCTGAAAGAACAGTAGGCAGAAAGCAGGAGGCAGTGGGCAGCCGGTTGAATGCTCAACTGCCTTCTACTTTTCTTGCGAGTTGCATAAGCAGCGACCAACAGGCGAACGCTCTTGACTGCCTCCTGCCTCCTGCCTCCTACTTTCTGCCTTCTCTTCTCCAGTCCATCACACTTTCACGATAAATTCGCGACGCGCGCGAAGATTTGAAGCGTTACAAAAGTCCCGGCTCACCTCGCGCCGGGATTTTTTCTTTATGCAAGATTTCTCAATGTACGAGTGCGCCCTTCAGCGTGCGGCGTGTGAGACGCTTGAGGATTTGGGCACGGTCGCGCACATCTCTCAGCGCGACTACGACGAGCGTGTCACGTTCAGCTTTCGCGCGCAGGTTCCCGCCCTCGAATACATCAGCCTGCTCATCGAAAACGCGCTGCTCTTAAAGACACATCGCGGCGGGCGCGCCTACGCCGGCTTTCAGAAACTGTCGCGGATGGAGTACGTGGCTGAACGCTACCTGCGTCTGGCTGACCTGTCCGAGCGCGTCTATATCTTCGGCGAAGATGATTGGAAGCCGCCGCGCCATCCAAACATGCGCGTCGTCAAGCTCTCATCATCTCTCACGCTCGCGCGCGAATGGTTCGTCATCGCCGAGTCGCCGATGCTGAGTTGCGCGCTCGTCGGCACGGATGAAGATGGCTTCGACGCTCCTGTGCTCGACGCGCGCTACTTTCGCGCCTTCAAAACTCACGACCCGAAAATCGTCGCGCATCTCGCCGCCGCCGCCGAAGACATCATTGACCGCACGCTCAACATTTAAGCCCCACACGGTTCTCGTGCCCCGACGCTTCGTGGTAAATTTCCGTCCATGTCTATCCTCGAACGCATTCGACAGAGAGCCGCCGCTGACTTGCAGCACATCGTCCTGCCCGAAGGCGAAGACCCGCGCACCGTGCAGGCCGCTGCCATCTGCGCGCGCGATGGAGTGGCGCGCGTGACCGTGCTCGGCGATGAAGAAAAGATTCGCGCGGCGGCGCGCACAGCAGGAGTTGCGTTGGGCGGCGTGACGATTTTAGACCACAAGCGCGCGCAGGATTTTGACAAGGTCGCCGCGCTCTATCACGACTTGCGACGCGCGAAGGGCATGATGCCGGACGAGGCGCGTTTTGCCGTCGCAGACCCGCTCTACTACGGCAACTTGCTCGTGCGTGAAGGACGCGCCGACGGCTCGGTCGCGGGCGCGACGAATACGACGGCGCACACCGTCCGCGCCGCGCTCCAATGCGTCGGCGTGCGCGCGGGATTCAAACTCGTCTCCAGCTTCTTCGTCATGCAGCTTCCGCGCGCGGATTTCGGCGCAGAGGGCGCGCTCATCTATGCCGACTGCGGCGTCGTCATTGATCCGACGGCGGCGGAACTCGCAGAGATCGCACTCGCATCGGCAGACTCCTGTCGCGCGCTGCTCGCGACGGAGCCGCGCGTCGCGATGCTCTCGTTCTCGACGAAGGGCAGCGCACAACACAAGTTGATTGACAAGGTTGTCGAAGCAACGCGCACCGTCCGCGCGCGCCAGCCCGAACTGTTTATTGACGGAGAACTGCAAGCCGACGCCGCGCTCATCCAAAGCGTCGCGGAATCGAAAGCACCCGGCTCCCCCGTCGCGGGCCGCGCCAACGTCCTTATCTTCCCCGATTTGCAAGCCGGCAACATCGCCTACAAGTTAACCGAGAGACTCGCCGGCGCGACCGCCATCGGCCCCGTCCTGCAAGGACTCGACAAACCCTGCAACGATCTCTCGCGCGGCTGTAAGGCCGAAGACATCGTGGACGCCGTCGCCATCACCGCCGTCCAATCGCAAGCACGCAAAGCCGCGCGTTAAGTCGCCGGAGTTGGCTGCTCTATCAGTACCGCGAGCGATAGCGAGCGGATCGTACATCGTGAGCCGCACCCGCTCGCTATCGCTCGCGGTACTGACCTTTTTATCTCACGCTCTTGAACTTCATTCCGCGAGCCGCCAGGATTTCTTCCGCCGCGCGGATGCCGTGATCGAATGCTTCTTCAAAGAGCGGGACGCCGGAGAGGTCTGTGTGCGCGAAGTGAATCGCACCGTATGGCTTCTGCGCCGCCGCCCGCGCGCCGCCCCAGACGAAACCCGCGCGCGGGCGAATCATCGCGTGTCCCCAGCGCATCACGTCGAGGCGTTCGGTGAGCGCGCGAATGTCCGCGTGCGCGCGTGAGAGGTCTGTCAACGCCACGTCAGCCCAACCGCGCCAGTCGGTCTCAAGCAGGCGCGAGCGAGCGAGGCGCGGGTTTGCGTCGGTCAACGGATAGTAATAAGTGAAGACGCTCGCGCCGCGATCCAGCCCGCGCTGGTGCGTGGCGACGACGTAGCCGAGCGAAGGACTCTCGTACAACACGTTGTCCCACGCGAGCGGAAAGCTCGAAAAATTCTGGCGCGGGCGATCCTTGAGAAACAAGTTCGCCACCATCCACGCGCCGTACTGAAACTCCGCGACGTGCGCGGGCGCGCCCTCTTCACGATATTGCCTGATGAGATATTTGGAGAGAAACTGCGGCGCGGCGAAGACGACTTGATCGGCGTGAATGCCCGACGCGCGCTGTCCTTCGTGGTCTATCGTGACGACATCCACGCCCGCCGCCGCGCCGTTGTGTCCGTCAGCATTCGACGCGGGACGGATGTCCGCGACGGCGACGCCGAGACGCACCTTGCTTGAAGTCTTGCCGTAGAGATGCGCGACGAGTCGCCCGTTGCCTTCCGGCCAGGTGATGAGCGGTTGCGCGTCCGCGCCCGGCTGCGGCGTGCGCGAGGCGAAATAAAAGAGTCCCGCCCACGCGCTCGCCTGCTCGTGAGTCAGACCGTAGTCGTCGCGGCAGGCGTAGTCCACCAGCCAGCGCAGGCGCGGAGAGTCGAAGCCGCGCGCGTCCATCCATTCGGACATCGTCAGACGGTCGAGCGAAGTCACCTCCGCATCGTCCGAAGATTGCGCGACGGGAATCGCGAACGCACGTCGCCCTCTTGCATCGCGCCAGCCCGCCCAGCGATCAACTTGCTCGTTGAACGCGCGCAGTTGCGCCTTGTCCGCATCGGACGCGCCCGCGTGCAGGTACAAACCTTCGTACCAGCGACCTCGATAAAAGACACGCTCCTCCGGGTCGCGGCAGAGAAATTGTTCCGCGACCACTGGCTCGCCGCGCTCATCCGCGCCTTCGAGGATGTTCATCTCGCCGAGCAACCGGACGAGAGCGCGATTCTCTTTCGTCGGCGCAGGGATGTAATGCGCGCCCCACGGGTACGGCACAACGCCATGCTCCGCGCCGCTTCGCGCCGTCCCGCCCGGCGCGGGTTCGAGTTCGAGCACGACGAAATCATCGAAGCCCGCCTGTGTAAATCTCCACGCCGCAGACAGTCCCGCGACGCCGCCGCCGACAATCACGACGCCCGCGCGCTCCCATGCATCCATCGCCGGCTCGACACGCAGACCGTCGCGCAGGCGATGGCCGATCACGTCGGACGCGCCGACAATCTCGCCTTCGGGAAACGGCGCGTCTTCTTTTGTGCGACACGCCGCAAGCGCGAACGGCACGCCGAGAAAGGCCGCGAGCACCTCGCGCCTATTCATACCGCTTCCACTCCGCTTCGTAGTAACGCACGAGCGATTGATTATCGAGACGGTTGACCTCGACGGGCACGGGAGAGAGGTCTGCCGAGAGCATGAACATCGAGACGAGCGCGGAGTCGTCGAGGAATTTTAGTTGGAGGTCGGGCGCGTTTGCGACGTGCTGCGGAACGTCGAAGGGAGCGCGGCGCGCGAGCGCGTAGCCCCAGACGCCGAAGGAGGGAACGGCGGTGTAATAAGGACGCACGGAGAAGCCCGCCGCCTCAAGTGTGCGGACGACGCACCAGTAAGATTGGCGCGCGAAGAGCGGCGAAGTGGACTGCACGCTGACGCCTGCGTCGGGCGCGAGTCTTTGTTTCAAGAGATGATAAAAGCGCGTCGTGTAGAGTTTGCCGAGCGCGAAAGAATTGGGGTCTGGAAAGTCCACGATGGCCGCGTCGAACGGCGGCTCGTCGTCCGTCTGCTCAAGCCAGATCATCGCGTCCATGTTGGCGACGTGGACGCGCGCATCGTCGAACGAATGATGATTGAGCGCGGCGAGCGGGAGAAAATGTTGCGAGAGCCGCGTCATGCCGGGATCGAGGTCAACAAGGGTGATGGATTCGACGGAAGAGTATTTGAGCAGCTCGCGCAGTGCGAGTCCGTCGCCGCCGCCAAGCACGAGCACGCGGCGCGGCGCAGTTCCTCTCTCTGCCGCGAGCGTCATCGCCGGGTGGACGAGCGCTTCGTGGTAGCGATATTCGTCCGCCGAACTGAATTGTAGATTGCCGTTGAGGAAGAGTTGAAAGCCCGCCTTGTTGCGCGTGATGACGATGCGCTGGTACGCGGTCGTCTTGGAATAGACGATGTCATCGGCGAACATCGCATCCTCCGCGAGCGAGGTCAGCGCGTCGGCCTTGATGATGCCGACGGCGAGCAGCGTCATAACGATGACGGCGCGGACGCGCAAGCCCGTCACCTCGCCCTTGATGATGGGGCGCATAATCCACGTTCCCCACAGACCGACGCCCGCATTGAGCACGCCGAAGACGAGCGACGTGCGAACGAGTCCGAGTTTCGGCACGAGGAAGATGGGAAACAGTAGCGACGCGACGAGCGCGCCCACGTAGTCGAATGCCAGCACGCGCGCGACCAACTCCTTAAAGTCGAGTTGGTCTTTCATAATTCGCATCAAGAGCGGAATCTCTAAACCGACGAGCACGCCGATGAGGAAGACGATTCCGTAGAGTACGACGTGGAAGTAGCTGAGATGCGCGAAGCTCAAAAACAGAAGCGGCGCGCTCGTCCCGCCGACGACGGCGACGCCGAGTTCCACATCCACGAAGCGGCGCGCGAGCTCAGCGTCAAAAAATCTCGAAGCCCACGCGCCGACGCCGAGCGCGGAGAGATAGATGCCGATGATCAGCGAGAACTGCGTGACCGAATCGCCGAGCACGTAACTGGCGAGCGTGCCCGCCAGTAATTCATAGACGAGGCCGCAAGTCGCGATGACGAGGACGTTGAGAAAAAGGATGGGCGTGCGATTCATAAGAAAGCGTTCAGCGTTCAGCAGTCAGCATTCAACACTTAGGCGGGGTGAAGGCTCAACGCTCGCCACCTGTCTCGATTGTTCAACTCAAGACAAAAGCTGATTGCTGAACGTTGACTGCTGAACGCTCTTATCCATGAATCGCGGCGGCGATGATGAGCGCGACGCCGATGATGACCGAGCCGATGATGATGGCGAGCGCGGTGTTCTGGTCGTCCTCGATTTCCTTGCGGATAGAGAACGGCGAAGTTTTGACGATGATCATGTAAGCGAGGCCGAAGACGAGCAGGCCAAAGAGCGTGAAGATGGCCGTCGTCAAGAGCACTCCCGTCAAGTCGCCCAGATTGACGACCAGCCCGCAGACGTGCGGTAAAGAAAACTGTCCCGCGCTTTGTGCGAATGTTTCGTTGAGCATTATTTTCCTCCGTGATAGCCGGAATGCCAGAAGTGGAACGAGCGATAACCGCCCGGCGAATTACGCACGTCGGCGGGCAGAATTTGCCTCTGCGTGTTGCCTAACTCCCAACCGCTCCACGCCGCCGTGACGTAGAGCGCGAGCACGGCCACGCCGAAGAGTAGATAAAATTTACTGAGCATATTGCCTCCGGTGATAAGTGATGAGTGATAAGTGATAAGAAAGACCCGACAGCTTTTCTTATCACTCATCACTTATCACTCATCACTTGATTGATATGGATTGAACGCGCTGTCAGCCCAACGTCGCCGCTCGAAGTTGAATTGACGGATGGCGATGAAGACGGGGATGACGGACAGAGCGATGAGCGTGAGCAACCAATTAAGACCGCGCGGCGTGCCCTGTTCGACGCGGACGGAGAGTTGCGGCGTGCCCGGATTCTGCTTGTCCCACTGCGCTTCGAGCCGCAGCGTGTACGTCCCGGCGGGGAGCGCGGAGAGATACACGGTCTGCTCCACGTTGCCTTCCGTCCACGATTCGCCGTCTTCTGTGCCGTGATAATACTCAATCGGCAACTCGAACGATTGCACGAGTCCGGTCTCTTCGTTAATCAAATCGCCTTCCACGTAGAGCCAGTTATTGTCCACGTTGCCGCGTCCCTGCACACGTATGTTCTGGCGCGCTTTGAGTTGAAACGCATTGCTGAAAATGACCTGCGTGTTTTCCTGTTCGTCTGGCGCGGGCGCAATAATTGGCGTGACCGACACGACCGCATTGTTCGCACCTTCGGCAATGATGGGCGTCGGCGTCGCGACGGGTTGCGGCTGCAAAATGTAAGACTCATCGAAGACTTTCGTGCTGCCCGCGCTCGACACAACGAACATCACCATTCCGACGAGCATCGCGACGAACATCAGCAGCAGCCAGTATTTGTAAATGCCTCCATGCGGGAACGGCTGGTTGGGCGCGATGGTGCGCGGGGTGGGCAAGTCAACTTTGAATTGCCGCTCGATTTGTTTGACGGGCACGTAAGTGCCGTGCGACCAGTTAATCTCGCCGCTCGTAACTTCTTTCGAGAGCATCTCCGGCGCGCGCACGTAATCCACCGCGCGGACAAGTTCGCCCGTCGTCACCTTCCAGTAAAACTCGCCCTGCACATACTCTGCGCGCGCCGTCGCATCCTGGAAGATTTTATAATTTGTGCCGCGATACTTCGCGTACTTGTCGCTCTCGCTCACGTCGCCGGGCGCGATTGTCTGCACATAGCTCCAGTGCGCGTCCGACTCGACGAGCCAGCGAAAACCGAGCGCGGCGTTGTAGAGCAGATACTCCTGCCAGAAGTAACGCACGGCGTCGAACTCGACGCTGCGAACCATGAAGCCGATGACGGTACACGATTGCCCTTCAAACTCTGCGACGCCGCCGAGCGGAATCGAAGGCGCGTATTTTTTTGCTTCGAGCGTCTTGAGATAAAGCAGGCGACCCTTCGTGATGTCGAGCAGCGACGCGCAGTTCGGGCACGTCACGCGCTCGGACTGGTCAGGCGCGCGAAGCTCAAGCGGCCCGCCGCATCTAGGGCAGTTGAGTTGCGCCGCCGTCACACGTCGCGGCTCGCGCGCTTGCGTCGCGCCGGTCGCGATGATGCCGAGTTCGTCGAGCGTCACCTGACGCCCGACGAAGACGCGCGGCGTTTGCTCGCCGTAATCAATCGTGCCAAAGACGCCGCCTGCGCCGGAGAGGTCTGCGTAAGCATAAGTCTCGCCGGGCGTCAGGCGGTACGGAATCTCACCCTCTGCCGCGAGCATCCGCGCCATGTTTTTTTCGACGACGATGAGCGGCGCGGGCGTCAAAATCGCGGGCACGGGCTGACCGAGTTGGAGACCATCAATCGGCGGCAGATGTTGCGGGTCGGGAATTTCTCTCTCGAAGGTCAGATAAAATTTGCCCTGCGCTTCGGCGAGCCAGCCCCAGCGATGATCCGTGAAGGCCGCGTACCATTCGTCCCACATGCCGCCCGCCGCGTGTCCGAGTTGCGCGCGTCCCGTCAACTCGAAAGCGACGCCGCGACACACCCCGCGCAAACCGACTGCGAGCGGCGAGCCGGACTCGGACACGTCCGACACTTTGCCGAGGTCTTCGAGAGCGCGATCCGTCCGCGCGACGACCGAATGGCAGTAGTCGCAGACGACGACCACGCCGGAGCCGGTCTTGAAGACGACGGGCGCGCCGCACGCGGGACAGTTGGCTTGAAATGCCGTCATCGTCTCGCGCCTCCGACGCTGCGTCTCTCATTGTTCGTCGTTGCATGAGACATGGAAGAAAGAATTTTCACCACAGAGGACACAGAGGGACACAGAGAAAAGACAGAGTCAACCAGCAAACATGCACCGATTCTCCTCTTCATCCTCTGTGAACCTCTGTGTCCTCTGTGGTAAATCTCCGCTCGCATTCATTGACAACTCGCAGCGCCGATGCCGCCGGACGTTGGCAGACGCGCACAGTGACGACACGCGCGCCGAGCATTTCCGTCAGCCGCTCAGTCCATGCCCATGCCGGACGCGCGCGGCAGCAGTAGAGATTGAAAGTGGCGATTTCGTGCTCCGGGTAGGTGTGGCAGGTGAGATGCGATTCCGTCAGCATCAGCAGGCCGGTGACGCCGCAGCCCGGCGCGGGGAAAGTGTGCCAGTGCGTCTCGCCGACGGGCTTTAACTCCAATTCCGCGACGATGCGACGAAACACGGCGTCGAGCGCGCCCGCGTCTCTGAGCAATTCGGCGCGGCAGCCTGCGGCGTCAACAATCCATTCTGTCCCGACGAATGACATGCTTGGGGTTCGGGTTTTGTCTGCTTGAAATATGCGGAGCGTCGTCAGCGAACTTTGCGGCGCGAGCATAGGGTAACGCGCGTATGTTTGCAACGCTTTTCGCAAACATGTTCCGACACCGTCGCGGCCTCGTGCTATCATCCGTTCTTAATCGAAATCGTCGGAGTTTTAATTTCGTATGCTCTATCTCTCACAAATGCTCGGACGCCCCGTGCGCGACGTGGAAGGCGAGCGCGTCGGCGTCGTCAAAGACTTGATCGTCCGTCTCGGCGAAGACCATCCGCCGCTGATGGGCGTCGTCGCGCGCTCGCGTCGTCGCGACTTTTTTCTTTTGCGCTCGCGCATCAGCCATCTCGATGAGCGCGGCGTCCGGCTCAACTCCGACATTCTCGACCGACGCCCGTTCAGGAAGCGCGACGGCGAAGTCCTGCTCGCGCGCGACGTGCTCGACAAACAGTTGATAGACGTTGACGGCAAGCGCGTCGTGCGCGTCAACGACGTGCAGTTGATCGAGGCGAGCGGCGAGTGGCGCGTGACGGGCGCGGACGTGAGTCTGCAAGGTTTGTGGCGTCGGCTCGCGCCCGCAGGCGTGGCGAAGGCGCAGCCGGTCGGCGTCATCAACTGGGCGGACGTGGGCTATCTGGCGACGGACGCGGCGGGCGTCCATCTCAAGTCGTCGCAGAAAAAACTGACGCGGCTGCATCCGGTGGAAATCGCGCGTCTGACAGAGGCTCTCTCGTATCATCAGGGCGCGGAGGTCATCGAGTCTCTGGACGACGAGACCGCCGCCGAGACGCTCGAAGAGATGCACGAGGAAGATCAGGTACGCATCATTGACGGGATGGACGAAGAGCGCGCGGCGGACATCCTCGAATGGATGTCGCCGGACGAGGCCGCAGACCTGCTCGGCGATTTGCCCGAAGCGAAAGCCGAAGACCTCTTTCATCGCATGGAGGGCGAAGAGAAAGCGGACGTTGCGGAACTGCTGCCTTACGCCGACGACGAGGCGGGCGGATTGATGACGACGGAGTTCGTCACGCTCCCGAAAGATTTGACCGTCGCCGGCGCGCTCGCACGCTTGCGTGAGATGGCCGAGACGCCGAACATGATTTATTACCTCTATGTCGTCGAGGAAGAAAAATCGTGGAAGCTCTCCGGCGTCATCGCGCTCCGCAGTCTAATTCTCGCAGACCCCGACGCGCCGCTCTCGGACGTGATGCGCCACGAATTCCAGTACGCGCACCCGAAAGACTCTGCGCGCGAAGTCTCCGAGCGCATCGCCGAATACAACCTGCTCGCGTTGCCCGTCGTGGACGATGTGGGCGACATCGCCGGCATCGTCACCGTTGACGACGCGATGGAATTATTATTGCCGAAGGGCTGGCGGCAGCGTCTGCCGAGAGTGTTTGGATAAGCTCAGGAACATCGCCGGCGATTGCGCCTCAAAGTTCCGCCCCTGCAATTAACAACTTCCCGCAACGTAGATTTTATTTCCGGTGTGCAATTACATTGTGACGAGCGCCAGTCCGGGCGCAAACTGTCACAAGATGGACAGCCAATTTTGTTCTTACGGCAAAGGAGAGATGTGATGCGAAGCCTTTCAAAAGTCGCGCTGCTCATCGTCGTGTTGTTGTTGGCGTTGACGGCGGCACGCGCCCAACAACCAGCGAATCCCGTCTCGACGAATCAGGAAAGTACGAGCGAAGTCGCCGTACTCAAGTTCAAGTGGAATAAATTCGTCGAGCGACCGGGTTGGGACAAGCCACTTTCGATGCAACCGGTTGGCAACGAGACGCAGTCGTCGGTCAGGCAGACGGTGACGACTAATCGGCCACAGCCGAGAGCGCCCACACTCGGAAGGCCGGAGACGATGCCGCGCGGCAGCGCCGATCTCGGCGTGCCGGGGTCACAGTCCGGTGCGGCGTCGGATTCATCTCTGTGGGGAGTCAAAGGGTTTCAATATCACGTAACCGTCCAGAACACAGGAGAACGTGTCATCACAGGGATCGTGTGGGACTACGCCTTTACCTCTCGCGACGCGCGCCACACAATCGAGCATCATCCGTTCGCCAGCCTCATCAATATCAAGCCCGGAAAGAGCAAAGAAATTACCCTCTTTTCCACGACGCCGCCCACGCAGACGGTCAGCGCCGCCGCGCCGCACGACAAACTCCAACCCTTCACCGAGAGCGTCACGATTTATCGCATCGAGTACGCCGACGGCCACGCCTGGGTACGGCAGATGCATTGAGCCGGAGCCGGACGACTTAGTTCGTTTGACGGACAAGTTAATCGTCCATCGAGCGGCAAAACGTGTCCGCGCGGCGACAAATTCCATGACACATGCAGGTGAATGGAAAGTCTCTTCCATCATGGAAAAGCGCGGCGCGACACATTCATCTTGACGTGCATTAGGCTGAGCATGTAAATTGCGAGGTACCAATCTTATTCGCGTCCATTTTTGTTTGAATCACTGCTACAGGTAACCAGCGCTCGTTAACCAGTCTAACCCAGGAGTAACCCGTGAAACTTCCCAGAACATCCAGCATCTCGTTAATCATCAGCTTGCTCATTTTGCTTTCTCTGTGCATCGTGCCCGGCGGTTCAGCGCAGAGTACCGGCAAGCGCAATATCGTCGAGGCCGAGCAAACTCCGGTCGTGGATTCGCAGACGCCGGACTCCGCCGCTCCATCCATTATTTTAAATAAAGGAAAAAGGTACGTCCGCGCGTCGAGCGTAAATAATGTGGTCGGCACGCCTACCGCCCCCACTTCATACTCGAACACCACGCCTATCACTATCACCGACTGCCCCAGCCCTTGCCCGGCGTCGGGACAGGCGGCTTCTTTGTACCCTTCGCCCATCACGGTCGCGGGTGAGGTCGGCGTCATCCAGCGCGTCTCGGTGACTCTTAACGGACTCACCCATGCCTTCCCTTCGGACATTGACATGCTGCTCGTCTCGCCATCGGGGCGCAAGGTGGTCATCATGTCCGACTTCGGCGCAGGCTCGCCCGGCGTGTCCGGCATCAACGTGACGCTCGACGACTACGCGAATACGCCGATACCCTCGACCGTCACGGGCAACACCGGCTTCCCGTTCGTCACGGGCAGTTACCGCCCGTCGAACTCCGGCACGACCGATGTGTTTCCCGCGCCCGCGCCAGCCAGTCCCTACATCTACACACTGTCGCAATTCAACGGTGACACCCCGAACGGCACATGGAGCCTCTACATCATAGACGACGCCAACCTCGACGGCGGCAGCCTCAGCGGTGGCTATACGCTCACGTTTGACGTGCGCCCGCCCGCGCCGACCGCCGGGCAGATTCTCATCAGCGAGTTCCGCGCGCGCGGCATCGGTACTGCGCCGCCGACTTCGGACGGCGCCGCCGACGAGTTCATCGAGCTTTACAACAACACCGACCAGAACATCACGATCATTGACGCCATTCCCGGCGCAGACCCGACGAGCGCAACCGGCGCGGGCTGGCGCTTCGGCGGCGCGGTGGGCGCGACCGAGACGACGTTCCTCGTGTTGCCGCAGACACTCTCGACCGCCGGGCCGCTGGCACTGCCGCCGCGCGGCCACTTCCTGATCACGACGCAGCCGACGACGCCGAGCCCGGCGGGCAACACGTATAGTCTCGCCACCTACCCGACCGGCACGGGCATCACTGCCAGCGGCGCTGCCAACGTCTCGATCAACCCGGCTGACACCACTGTCGGCTTCCTGCCGGACAATGTGGGGCTGGCCGTCTTCGGGACTGCCAATGCGGTGAGCGCCAACCGGCTCGATTCGGTCGGCTTCAGTTCGGTCACGAATCCCGACTACAAAGAGGGCACGGGTCTCGCGCCCGCGAACGGCATCACCACCGCCGCACAATTCAGTTTCGTGCGTAAGATGACGACCGGCACGCCGCAGGACACGGGCAACAACGCCGCAGACTTCGCGCTGGTCGAAACGACGGGCACGTCCCTGAACGGCGTGCCAACTATCTTAGGCGCGCCGGGGCCGGAGCGCGCGCCGACGGCGACCGCTTACACCACGACCAGCGCGCCCATTCAGCACAACGCGCAGATGGCATCCACGCCCATTGATCCGCAGCAGCCTGCAACCGCCGCCCCGAACCGCGTGCGCGATTTCACCGCTGTCACCAACGGCGCGAACGGGACGCTCAAGATCAGGCGCAGGTTCACCAACACCACGGGGCTGAACGTCGTGGCCTTGCGCTACCGCGTCGTGATCATCACGACGCTCACGAGCGACCCGTTGCCGCCGGGACAAGCGGATGTCCGCGCGCTCAACTCGCCGGCTCAGACCGTGACGCTGACCGACACGACGACCGTCAACTCGCAAGCGTTGACGCTGCAGACGCCGCCCACGCAAGCTAGCGGCGGCGGACTCAACTCCAGCCTCGCCGAAGGCATCATCACGACGACCGCACCGCTCGCCAACGGCGCGAGCACGGTCGTCGAGTTCAACCTCGGCGTCCAGACGCCGGGCTTCTTCCGCTTCTTCATTAACGTTGAGGCGTTGACCGTACCGCCACAATAAAACGGCGCATCACGCGCTCAAAGACAAACCGCTCTGGTTTAGACAGTCAAGAGCGTCCGCCGGATTAACGTCCGGCGGACGCTCTTGCTTTTCAGCATCTGCGCGTCAGGCTCTCGTCTCACACGTCCGGCGAGAGTATGATGGCGCGTGAAGGCCAAGCATCAATAATTTGCGCGCGGCGAAAGCAGGGTTGAAGAATGGAATCATCGCAGAACTGGATTGTGTGGGCGCTTTTGTCCGCCGTCTTTGCGGCGTTGACGGCGATCTTCGCGAAGGTCGGACTCGAAGGCATAGACTCGGACTATGCGACACTGCTTCGCACCGCCGTCATCATCGTCATTCTCGGCCTCTTCGTCGCCTTCACCGGCAAGTGGCGCGATCCTTTCACGCTGCCAACGCGAAGCGGCATGTTTCTCATCTTCTCAGGCATAGCGACGGGCGCGTCCTGGGTCTGCTACTTTCGCGCGCTCAAGATCGGCGCGGCGTCCCGCGTCGCTCCGGTTGATAAGTTAAGCGTCGTGCTCGTCGCGCTCTTCGCCGTCGCCTTCCTCGGCGAGCGGCCATCTCTGCGCGAATGGACAGGCATCCTCTGCATCGGCGCGGGCGTATTGCTGCTCACGCTGAAGCGATAGCGTCAGGTGATACGGCTCGCCGCGGCGAGTGAGATGTATATTAACTATGAGAATCAAGCTTGCACTTGTGTGCGTTTTTCTTTTATTCGCAAACATTGCCATGGCACAACAGAAGCCGGGCGTGCCCGAAGTTGACCGCATCCGTCTGACGGAAGCGTTCAGGCTCGGCGAAACTTTGGGGAATCGTGTCTGGCAGGATTGGAACAAGGCTCCTTTCGCGGTGCTGCTCGTCACACCTGAAGATGAGTTTCTCATACGACATCCGAAACCTTCCAAAGATTTCACTCTCGTCGGTTACGATTCTCTCTTGAAGAGCAACGTCTATGTTCGCAAGAGAACTCAGCAGACGAATTTCTTAGCCACCTTTCCTGCTGTCGGAGGCGTATCAACCATCGTCGTCGGTCAGGCGGAGAACACGCAGGCCAAAACTTCCACGCCCTGGGTCGTGACGTTGCTGCACGAGCATTTTCATCAGTTGCAGGATTCACAGCCTAACTCGTATGCCGAGATTGAGGCGTTGAACTTATCTCACGGCGACCAGACAGGGATGTGGATGCTGAATTATGCTTTCCCCTACGATTCGCTGGAAGTGAAGCAGCGGTTTACGACGTTGAGTGGCGCGTTGGCGGAGGCTCTTCAGGCCACTAGCAAAACGGAGTTCTCGACTAAATTCGCAGCCTATCTTGCGGCGCGGCAGCAGCTACAGAAAATCCTGAGTCCCGATGATTACAAGTATTTCTCTTTTCAGCTATGGAAGGAAGGTATCGCCAGATATACCGAATACAGGATTGCCCGTTTAGCGGCGACAAAATACAAGCCGGGCAGAGAGTTCCGCAGCTTGAAGGATTTTACATCGTTCGAGAATGTGGCTCAGGCCATGATGAGTAGAATCACGAAAGAACTGACCACGCTCCAACTTGAGGACTATCAACGTGTCGCGTTCTATCCCATCGGAGCAGGTGAAGGCTTACTGCTCGACAGAGTGAATCCAACATGGTACAGACATTACTTCGCAGAGAAATTCTATCTTGAAAAATATTTCAACGCGGCTCATTAACACGCGCACGCCGCTGAATCAATGACGGCGTGAGACGGCTTCGCGCGGCAACTTTTAGTGCATGTGAAAAGGGCCGCCGTTTGGTTCGGGCGGCAGGTCGGGGCGGGTCGAGTCCTGGACGACCTCGTGCATCTCAAGCACGTTGGGTTGCGGGAAGGCGTCTTTGGGGAGCGTGCCGGATTGTGCGTGGCCTTTGGCGAAGGCGTCGGAGCGCACCCAGTTGAGAAAATCCTCCCGGCTGTTCCAGATGGTGAAGACAACGTAGGGGTCGCCCTCGTTGACCGGGCGCAAGACCTGATTGGAGACGAAGCCGGGCATGTTGTCCACGAGTCCCGCGCGCTCGCGAAATCTCTGCTCGAACATGTCGGCGTACTCCGCCTTGACGTAGATGCGATTGGCGACAGTGATCATTCATCCCTCCCTTTTTTCTTTCACATCATAACATTGACGCGGGCGAGATGAGAGAGCAGGCGTTTGTCAGTACCGCGAGCGATAGCGAGCGGGTCTGCTTACCAAGCGAGACCCGCTCGCTATCGCTCGCGGTACTGATGGAGTCTTCGCGCTAAGGTTTCTTTGCCTCCGTCGTCGCATCTTCGGCCTGCGTTTGCTGCGACGAGGCTTCGGAAGTTTTAGACGACACTTTGTAAGGCTCTTTCAAACCGCGTTGCGCCGCTTCGTGCGAGTCGAAGACGTTCGGGCGCGCGAGCACGGCGTTGTATTGCACGAGAGCATCCGCGCGCTTGCCCGACGCATCGAGAGCCTGCGCCGCACGCAGGCGCGCGCGCGTGGCGAGCGTCGCCTCGGCATTCGGAAGCGTGGCGGCGGCCAGCAACTCTTTCGCCGCGCGCTCGGTCTGCCCCGCGACGAACAGAGCCTCTCCGTAACTGTAATGCACAAGGTCGAGCGGCGCGCGGGCGGCGTTTGAAGTTGCTGCCGCTGCGGTTGCTGCCGTCGTCGCGTTTTGTTGACGCGAGGTTGACGACGGATGCTCTTCACGTTGAAGCAGCGTGTCGAAGATAGCGAAGGCCTGCGTCTCTGACTTGCGCGCGGCAGACGGGTCAATCGCGCGCTCGACGGCGGCCTGCGAGACGAGCGCGTCAGCCGCCTCCATCTTGAAGAGATAGTTGCGCGGATACTTCAACCCGAGCGCGTTCGCCATCGTGTAAGCGTCCGCGAAACGCCGCTCGCGTTTGTAGAGCGCAATGAGCATTACGCTGGCATCGTCGCGCGCCCACACGCCTTCGCGCGCGACACGTTCGAGCGTCGCCAGACCGCGTTTGCGCGAGCCGCGCACGCCGCCGATGGCCGCCATCAGCTTGACGGGCAGAGGCAGCGTCCCGGCCACGTAGTCGTACATGCCGATGCTGACCTCGGCATCGTGAAAGTTGGGGTCGAGCTTCAAGACTTCGCGCTGGTGGTCAACGGCGTCCGAGCCGTTATGCAACGCGGACATGAAACTGCGCTCGACCATCCCGGCGAACGCGGCCTTCAGAGCCTCGCTCGCGCCGAGAAAGTAGAGAGCTTCGGCGTCCTTCGGATCGCGCCGGAGACGCGCCTCGGCAAGCGTCTTGGTCTGTCTCGTCAAATCGCGAAACTCCGCGAGAATTTTCGGGTCGGCCTTGTCCTCTTTCTCCGCGTAAAAATCGTCCGTGTTATAGAGCGCAGCCTGCAAGCGGCGCGACTCGTTGAGAGTCTTCAGCCAGATGCTCACGGCGAGAAACTGCGACCCCGCCGGATGGTCTGGAAAAAATCTCATCATCTCCTTGAAATGCTGCCGCGCGCGCTCGTAGTCGAGATTGTAAAGAGCCTCGAACCCTTCGGCGCGCAATGCGTCGAAACGCTTGCGGTCAAACTCCGCGCCCGTTTGCGTCATCGTCGTTGTCGCGACAGTCGGCGGCGGCGTAGCGTCAACTTTCGATGTCTGCGCGCTCGCCTTCGTCGCCAAGACGGCAATAAGCAAGGCAGCAACGAACATGACACGTCGCAAATACTTTTTATTTCTCATCAACACACCTCTGTTCAATTTACTAATTCGGCGACGCCACACATCAGGACGTGTCGCCGCCCACTCAACCGCCGAAGCTCTCAAGATATTTCACGCCCGCGCCCGTGTTGAAAAGAACGACGCGCTCATCCTTTCCGACTTCGCCCGCCGCCAGCATTTTTCTGAGCGCAGGCAGACACGCCCCGCCTTCGGGCGCGACGAAGATGCCTTCCGCCGCGCCGATCTCTCTGACCGCTGCGAGCAATTCCTCATCCGTGACGGCGACGGCTGTTCCCTTAGATGCGCGTATGGCATCGAGTATCAAAAAGTCGCCGATGGCGCGCGGCACGCGAAGGCCGGAGGCGGTCGTCGCAGCGTCGGGAAATTCATCCGCGAAGCGTTTCCCTTCCTCGAAGGCGCGAACGATGGGCGCGCACCCCGCCGCTTGCACCGTGACCATGCGCGGTCTCTTTGAATCTATGAATCCCATCGTTTCCATCTCGTCAAAAGCCTTCCACATGCCGATGAGTCCCGTGCCGCCGCCCGTCGGATAAATAATCACGTCGGGGAGCGTCCAGCACATTTGCTCCGCCAACTCGTAGCCGAGCGTCTTCTTGCCCTCGACGCGATACGGCTCTTTCAAAGTCGAAACGTCGAACCAGCCTTCCGCGTCTTTGCGTCTGGCGACTTCCGCGCCGCAGTCCGTAATCAATCCGTCAATGAGCGTGACGTGCGCGCCCGTCTGCTCGCATTCGATGACGTTGGCGCGCGGCGTATCTTTCGGCATAAAGATGTGCGCCTCAATGCCTGCGCGCGCCGCGTAAGCCGCGAGCGCGCCCGCCGCGTTACCTGCCGATGGCACGGCGAGCTTGGTGACGCCCAACTCTTTCGCCATCGAGACCGCCGCCGTCATGCCGCGCGCCTTGAAACTCTGCGTCGGATTCTGCGACTCGTCCTTGATGTACAACTCCGTCAGACCCAACTTCTCGCCGAGCCGCGCGGCGCGCAGAAGCGGCGTCCAGCCTTCGCCGAGTGAGACGATATTTTCGTCGTGCGCGACGGGCAGCACTTCCCTGTAACGCCATAAATCCCCACGTCTCCCCGCCAGATGTTCCTTCGTCAAAGTTCGCGCGGCGACGCTCAAATCGTAGCGTACGAGCAGAGGCTTGCCGCACTCCGTACAGAGATTTAGCAACCGCTGTGCCTCGTATTGCTGGCCGCACGCGGCGCACTCCAGATGTGTCACGTTCATAAAGTTGATGAATCCCTTTCCCCTGAATTTTAAGCGTGTTTCGCCGACAATAATGCCTCTCCGCCACGCCCGCACACAACTCAAGCGCGCGACGCCCTCATGCTCGAATCAACGCCGCGCGCGCCGCCGCCGCGACCGCGCACGCCATTGCTGCACGCCAGTTGGAGCGCCTGTGTTGCACCCTTCGCGCGCCAGATGTTAGAAATAGCTGTCAGCCATCAGCAGCCAGCAATCAGCAAAAACGTTTTAAGCTGAATGCTGAACGCTGATTGCTGAACGCTCTCTTATGATTCGTTTAATCGCACTTGATCTCGACGGGACGCTGCTCAATTCGCGCGGGCTGGTGTCTGACGCGAACCGGCGCGCGATTGATGAGGCGCGCGTGCGTGGCGTGGCCGTCGCGCTCGTGACGGGGCGGCGTTTTCGAGACGCGCGCCCGCTCGCGCTCGAACTCGGACTCGACGTGCCGGTCATCGCGCACAACGGCGCGCTCACCAAACACGCGCGCACATTGGAGACCGTCGCCGCCACGCTGATGCCGCGCGAAGCCGCGCACGCCGTCATTCGTCTCGGACGCGCGCACGGCGCGGATGCGCTTGTCAGCGACGATCATCTCGGCGCGGGGCGGCTCGTCTATGATCACATCAGCGAAGGCAACGAGGCTCTGGCGAAATATATCGCGTGGTCGCGCCGCGCCGTTGGCGAAGAAGCGGCGGCGGCGATTCAACACGTTTTCTCGCTCGAAGCGTATCTCGACCACGACCCGCTCCACGTCGCCTTCTCCGGCGCGTGCGCCGAGATGGAGCGTCTGAGCGCGGAGATGACGCGCGAACTCGCAGGGCGCGTCAAACTTTTGCTCACGCTGTATCCGGCGCAGGATTTCGCGCTGCTCGACATACTGCACCCCGATGTGTCGAAAGGCGCGGGACTCTCCGCTGTCGCCGATGAACTGAAGTTACGACGCGAGGAAGTGTTGGCCGTCGGCGATAATTTGAACGACCTTGAGATGCTCGAATACGCGGGCACGGGTGTCGTGATGAGCAACGCCCATCCGACGCTGCTCGCGCGCGAGGATTTTCACCGGACGGCCACCAACGACGAAGACGGCGTCGCGCTGGCTATCGAGCGCTATGTTTTGAATGCAGTGGTCAGTGGGCAGTAGGCAGTGGTCAGCAGGAAGATTTCCATCACCTTCGACGCTCCGAGTATCTATACGACAACTGCTTTTTACTGGTCACTATCCACTAGCCACTGACCACTTTTTTCCAACAAGGAGACCTATGGCAAATCGCATCGCAAACATCAAGACGAACAAGGGCACGATTCGCTTCGAGTTGCTCGAAGACGAAGCGCCGAAGACGACGGAGAATTTTCGCCTGCTCGCCGAAAAAGGTTATTACGACGGCGTCATCTTTCATCGCGTGATTAAGAATTTTATGATTCAGGGCGGCGACCCGACGGGCACGGGAAGCGGCGGCGCGTCCGCCTGGGGCGGGCGTTTCAACGACGAGATTAACGCCGCGTCGAAGCTCTACGCGGGACACTACAAGCGCGGCACGGTGGCGATGGCGAACGCCGGGCCGCACACCAACGGCTCGCAATTCTTCATCATGCACGCGGACTATCCGCTCCCGCCGAGCTACAGCAAATTCGGGCAAGTGGTTGAAGGGCAGGACATAGTTGACGCCATCGCCACCGCTCCCACCGCGCGCGGCGACCGTCCTGTCTCTGATGTGGTGATGGAAAAAGTGACGATTGAAGAAGCATCGTAGAAAACGCGAGCAGCAACGGGCGACAACAGCAGTGACGTGTGGCAAATGAAGAACAAAAGCAGTGACGAGCAAGAATGAACCCTAACTCGTCACTGCTCTTTTATTTCTCACTATCGCTCATCACTTATCACTTATCACTCATCACTGCTTTTGGATTCCTGCTTGTCACTGCTTTCGTCTAATGACGTTGTCGGTGACGTAACGTTTAGCCGCGCCGGCTGATTCTTCGAGATTCATTCCACGCGCGAGGCAGGCGGCGATGGCGGCGGAGAGCGTGCAGCCTGTGCCACGCGGTGGCGTCCCATTGGTCTCGATGCGCGCGGCGCGAAAAACGTGGATGTGACCGTCGCCTTCGTCGAGCAAGTCTATCGCGTCAATATCAACGGCAAGGTGTCCGCCTTTGATGAGCACGGCGCGCGCCCCCATCTCACGTAACGCGGCGGCCGCGCGACGCATTCCCTCTTCATCTCTAATTGACAGGCCGGTCAGACGCTCCGCCTCCGGGACGTTCGGCGTGATGAGCGCGGCGAGCGGCATCAATTCCGACCGGAGCGCGTCGCACGCCGCCTCATCTATTAAGTCGTAGCCGGAAGTCGAGCGCATGACGGGATCAACAACGGGCGCGGGCAAGTTCGTTTCGCGGAACAGGCGCGCGACTTCGAGGATGATCTCGCGCGTCGGGAGCATTCCGGTCTTCGCTCCCGCTACGCGAAAATCTGCGACGACGGGCAACACCTGCGCGCGCACGGCGTCGGCTGTGTGGTGCGATGCGCCGGAGACTTCGCGCGCGTTCTGATAGGTCACAGACGTGACGGCGGCGGTGGCGTAGCAATTGAACGCGGTGAAAGTCTTGATGTCTGCGATGATGCCGGCTCCGCCCGACGGATCGAGTCCCGCGATACTGAGCGCGACGGGCATTTGATTGACTTCCCTGTGCATCTCTTTTTGCGATTTTCCGGTGCGCGAATCATTTGTCAATCCGCGCTCAACTTTGCGCGTCTGTCCTGTCAATCTCACCCCACACGTCTTGAATTTCGCGAACAGTTTGCTGAAGATTTTTCGACTCGCCAAAAAGCCTGATCGCCGCGACACCGCCCGCGCCCGCTTTGAAAACTTCGCGCGTATGGTCTGTCGTGTTGATGATGCCGCCGAGCGCGATGAGCGGGAACGGAGAAAGCGCGCGCGCCGCTTCGTTGAGCGCGTTGAGGCCGACGACGGGCGCGCCGTAAACTTTTTTTGAAGCGGTCTCGAAGACGGGGCCGAAGACGGCGAAGTTCGCACCCTCATCACGCGCGCGACGCGCTTCCGCGAGAGTGTGTGTGGAAACTCCGATGAGAAAGTCGTCGCCAAAAGCGCGCCGGATGTGCGCCGTCGTGACTGATTGCGTGGTTAGATGCACGCCGTCGCAACCGGCGGCGAAGGCCACGTCGGCGCGGTCGTTGACGAGGAGGCGCGTGTTGATGTGGTGGAGGCTGCTGCAGTTGTTGTGTCCGGCTCTGGCGCGTGTCACGAGCGCGTTGGCGCGGGCGGCGAGTTCGTAGAGCGTGCGCGTTGGGAGTCGCTTTTCGCGTAGTTGGATGAAGGTGAGACGAGCGTTGACTGCCGTCTCGACCTGCGCCAGCACCCGCACGAAGGCGTCACTCGTGGGAGTCGTGTCCGGCGTCGTCTCGCCGCTCGTGATGAGATAGGTGATCGGCGTTGGCAGTGTGTGCGGCATCGTCATCGGCGGCGGCGCGTGTGGAGATGAATTGCTTTTGCGGAGTCGTCGCAGCGAGAGTCGAAGGGGTTACGTTTGTTGTTGCGACGAAGGCGCGCATTGATGTGTCGGCCTCGCCTTGCAGGCGGCGCGTCGTCTGGCGAAAGTGTCCAATTTCCCAGAAGGCCATCGAGAGATTGAGCAGGCCGAGTCCCGTCACTGCGCCGCGCACCCAACCCGAAGCGACGGCCATCTGCAAACCTTGCAGTCCCGTCTTCTGCGAGGCGAGCAGCAGCAGATAGTTGTTGCTCCAATCGCCCATGCCGAACAGACCCGGCAGCCACGGCGCAACCGTCAGCACGATGCCTGCCTCCAGGCACAGCACGATGTAGAAAATAACTGTGAGCCTTGATGCCATGATAAAGCGGAGGCTGGCGGCTGGCGGTTAGAAGCTAGTAAAGGCGGCTTTCGTCTTTCACCAGCCGCCGGCCTCTAGCCTCTAACTTCCGACTTCCTTTTCTCCAGAGAGCGCAGTTTGCCGGCGACGCCGCGATAGGAAACGTCCGTGCTATAGACTTCGGTGAAAATTTCGATGGCCTTTTCAAGATCGCCCATGCGCTCGTAGGCCGCGCCGAGTTCATAGCGCAACGCCTGATACTCGTCTTCCGTGTGGCCGGGCGCGCCGAGTCCTTTGCGGAACCACATCGCGGCGGGACGCGGCATGTCCTTTTCCATGAAGCAGTGGCCGAGCAGGTTGCAGCACTGTAGATAGCGCGGCGTGCCGTCGTTTGGCGCGGTCGCTTCGATGGCGGTCTGCAAGACTTCGATGGCCTGATCGAGCAAGCCCATCTCGCGGTAGGCAAGGCCGGTGTTGAAGTGCGTCTCGTAATCAACTTCCGTGGAATCGGAAGACTCTTCTACCGCATCGCGAAACTCATCGAAGATGGCGGCGAGGCCGGAGTCAAGCCCGGCGGCGGCTGGCTGCCCGTTGCCGGAAGCGGCAGCAGCGGTCTCTGTCTGAGATGTTGACGGGGAGACGTTGTCTGTTGTGGCTGCGATCTCACCCAAGTCAAAGGCGGACACGTCAACGAATCCGCCGCTCTCGACTTTAACGCGAGGAGCTTCGTCCAACGTCATAGAAGATGCGACAGGATCGGCCACTTCTGACGACAGGAGATGGCGGCGCGCTTCGATCTCAACGTGCGCGCCGTATTGTCCTTCGAGCGCGTCGAGCGTATCGCGCGCGATGTCCGTGTATCCTTGCGCGATGTAAAAATCAACGCCTTCGAGGTCTTGCACAAGCGCCTTCTCGAGGCGCGCGCGATCCGGCGGCTGAGATGCGGCGGGAGCGCCGAAATCAACTTCCTGATAATTCGTCTGATTGTTTGCTTCGGACGCGGCGGCGGACGGAGCGGTCATCGTCAAATCGTCGAGGTCGGCGAAACTGGGAACGGCGGCGGCAGAAGCGTCTCCTGCGACTACTGTTTCTGCGCTGGCATCGGGAATGCTCCAATCGAAGTCAGCGATGGTTGGCACGTCGTCAGTTTGAGCACGCGCGGCGAAAGAATCATCGTTGAGCATGAAACTCTCGAAGGTCGGAACTTCGCTCTCGCCGGAGATGCCGGCGTAGCTCGCTTCCGCCACCGGCGCGCCGTCACCGGGCAGCGGGCCGCCAAGGGTTTCGAGACGCGAACTGTAGCGCGCCTCGCCGGGCGCGAGCCGGAGCAGATGCGCCAGCGCCTTGCGCTCTTCGTCTCTGTCGCCCGTCGTCTCCGTGACATCCACGAGACGTTCGAGCGTCGCGCGCAGGCGTTCGTCGTCGCGCCGCCATTGATGTATGCGAACGAGCAGGTGCAGCGCGTCCAACTGTTCGGGGTCGCGCGCCAGCACTTCCTGCAACAACTCGACGAGCGTCTCTTCGGGCTTGCCCGTCGGCGCGAGTTCCAGCACGCGACGGATGATATGCGTGCAACGCTCAAGATTTGCCTGCGCCAGATAGAGACGCGCCACGTCAAAGAAGAGCGTAAAACTTGCAGGCTCAACTCCGACGAGTTCTTCCGTGACGCGCTCGGCTTGCCAACTGTTCTCGGCCTCGACGTAGGCGCGCGCCAGCATCGCACGCAACTCGAAATCGCCGGGATTGGCGACGATGGCCTGCTCCAACATTTCAGCCGCTTCGTCCGCTGTGCCCAATGCGGAATGGACAGCGACGAGTCCGTGCAGAGCGGCGTGCGAGCGCGGGCGAAGTGCGAGCGCGTGTGTGTATGCTTCAAGCGCCTGCTCGTGATCGCCGCGCGCCGTTAACTGTTCACCGGCGGCGGTGTAGGCGTCGGCGGCGAGGTCTGGCAGCTTCTCCGCTTCGCAACTTTTTGCCAGATGCAAGCGAATCTCGATATTGTTCGGGTCGAGTTCAGCAATGCGCGTCAAGACTTCGAGAGCCTCGCGCGTGTGGCCTTCACGCCTCTGCGCTTCGGCGGCGATGAGGTAGTGCGTGCGCGCGTCAATCGTCAGCCCCTGCTGCTCGTAGAGCGAGGCCAGCGTCATCGCCAGTTTGTAATCGTTGGGAGCGAAGCGCGCGAGCTTCTTGTACATCGCGATGGCTTTGAAGGAAAATCCCTGCTCGCGATAATGCGCGGCGACGCGCTGGTAGCAGGCGATGGCCTCCTGCTTTTTGTCCTCGCGCGTGTAGAGATCGCCGAGCGTGTTGAGCGCGCTGAAGTCTTCCGGGTCAGCTTCGACGATCCGGCAATACTCCGCGATGGCGGCGGGAATTTTGCCCTGCGCGAGCGACTTCTCAGCCGCACGAAGAACTTTTGCTTTATCGAATGCCATTGGGAATTTTCTGCCGCGTCGGGAAGATGGGGTCGTGTGTCCGGCCAGGGCGTTTCGCGTTAGGCGACAGGAGGCTTCTCGCCCGTCTCAAACCTCTTTGTCTATCAGACGCCACATGTCTTCGAGGACTGGCGATTTTCTACGCTAACACGCGCTCGCGCGGAGTGTCAACCAAGTCTTTCCGCGAGGTTTACGAGGGAAAATAGACGGATGAAGGCCGGTGTGTGAAGGACAAAAATTCGGTCACGGGCGATGTGTGAGACGTGTCAAAAGAGTGACGTGTGATGATAATGCCGTTTGAATTTCATGGCTCTCGTCACGCTTTCATTACATCATGCAAACTTACTCGTCGGCTTGCTGTTCAGTTAAGAGTTCCCAGAAGTTTTCCGCCATGCGCCCTTCAAAAACAGTTCGCGCAGGATTCCCCGCGAACATGATTTCAACTCGTGAGAGATGAGGGACTGTGGCCGGATGATAGCGCACATGCTCGATTTGCTCTGCGTTGATTGCCAGCCAATCACCGTCTTCCCCAGTGAATTTAATAAGCTTCATTGTTCTCCTCATCAATGGATATGCCCAAGCCTTAGCGCACATCACCTTCAAGCATCGCGCCGGACACAGTTCATGTCTCAGCGAAGCCTTGAAAATTCAAGGTCTCGCCGGCGTTCAATGCTGTACATGATCTCCACGAGCCAGGCGCAAGAATTTGTGTCGGGTTCAAGATGGGGAAACGTTTGCAGGGCTTGCGTGAACGTCTCCTGCACTAAGTCCTCCGCCTTGCTACGGTCGCGCTCCAGATACATCGCCACGCGAAACAACGCCGTCAGGTGCGGCATCGCTGCTGCCTCGAACGCGCCCAAAATCTTCGCACGCTCTTTATTTTTAAACATCCTACGCATTGCGCTTAACAGTCTTCCCGCGTGTCACGCTGCTCATTGTTTACTTCACTAAAATATAAGGCCGGAAATTTCTCTCTTTATTCCCACTGTGAAGATGTGTTCGCTTCTGGTCAGATTTACCTGCATCACGACCAACAGACAGAAGATATACATTGAACTGCCGCCTCGTGAAACGGCAGACATATCTTTACCTCAACACACAATTTGTGTGTCTTGGCACACATACAACGCACGCACATTGCCGTATCCTCTCCGCTGTCCTCGCAGTTTTAAAGAATGTATCCATCAGTCGTCGTGTCTAAGGTTCCCCCATATTAATCTTAGTCCAGGCTGGCTACCGTTCCTCTAAATATCGCGCACATAAACGAGATCGCCGCACAGGGCAGAAATCACTATCCAATTCGAGGAGGGGCTATTTCTCGAACGTTGTTTGAGCGGGTACATGGAGATGTCCGATCAATCCGGTGTCGCTTTTTCACCAATGCCTGTAGATGGCGCATGAAGTTTGCGCGCAATAGAGACCGCTACTGCATACCGTAGCCGGCCTGACATCGAACTGAACGCACTGAATTCTTAATCAAGGGAGAACAAGCAGATTTCTGCCTATCCAAAGCAGAAATCTTTGATGGAAGGGGAGTTTTATGCAAGCTCACAGGACGATTACCGCAGAGGAGTTTGAGTCGGCTGCCTTACCTTATCGCCATAATCTTTTTAAGTCTGCCGTCAGAGCCACCGGCAATCAGGCCGAGAGCGAAGACCTCGTGCAAGAGGTTTACATGCAAGCGTGGAAGTCTTTTTACCGGTTTGAACTGGGCACCAACTGCCACGCCTGGCTCTTCAAAATTCTATCTAATAAGATCAAACATTATTACCGCAAGAATTTTAGATCCGTCTTGGTCAACGATAGCGAAAAGGTGTTGGCAGTGTTGGCTTATGAGCCTCCCGTCCCGCAGCATCTTTGTAATGAAGCGATATTGGCGTGCCTTGAGCGGCTACCGGCCATTTACCGCGAGGCTATTCTGCTGGCCGATGTCGAAGAGTTCTCTTACAAAGAGATTGGTTTTATCTTGAAGGTGCCCATCGGTACTGTCATGTCCCGCCTGAGCCGCGGCAGAAAGCTGCTTAGAACTGAATTAGATAAAAGCGGCGCGCTTCATCCGGCGGGAAAAGCGGCTTCAGGAAACATCAGTAAGACGAACGGCTACCATTAGAAATCGCTCGCTGCAAATCCTGCCCGTGTGGATAGGCATCTCGCTCAACTCAAGATAGCTTGTCATGTAAAATAGTCGTTCCCCAAACTGTCCGCGCGGCAGCGAGTTTGGCCTCTTCCCCGGTTGCCGACCGCTTCGATTTGCGAGAGCAAAAAGAACGTATTTCTTCTTCTCCCTTCAAGAAACGTTTCAAGTAAAGGTAAGCGGCTTTGAGTGTCAATAACCGCTTGACGACATGTTGCCGTTGCGCGTAAAAGAGATTCTGAAATCCACCTTGAAATGCACGCTTCTTTGTATGCGTTTGCACATATAAAGGTGCATCATTAGGCGAGATCAAGTGCGCTAAAAATTTGTTAATGGCGATGATAGTTTCCCCGCGCTGCCATCGTCGTTAATACTTCGAGCCATCCCGACGCTTCAACGCACCAGATTTACTCTTTCACTCGTTTCGATTTCTGCCTTGCGGCGGAAATCACATGTGGAGGAGAGGTGCGAAAAATGAAAAGTGATAGCTCATGAGCACAGAACAACACATCATGCCGATGATTCTGATCGTCGAGGCAATTCAATCGCTCTGCGACGGCATGAACGACCTCCTCACGGCGAACGGGTACCGTATTACGACCGCCAAAGATGCGCGGGAAGCGGTGGCGACAGCCCGCCGCCAGCATCCCGATCTGATTCTGGTGTGTCAGGGCGAGGCGCCCCCCGATCTCATTTCCAGCGTTGTTAGTATCCGTGAACGAGCGGAACTGAGCGATGAAGTGCCGATAGTCGTCTTTTGCTTTGAAGCGGCGACCGAAGGCGAGGAAGTAAGCTACGAGAATCAAGTACATGTTATCAGCCCTGACAATTTCAATCACTTGAGGCGCTTTCTCAAGCGTCTTTTGGCCGCGCCCCCTCGCCCCCTTTAAATTAACCTAGGGGCTAGAGTAGTTAAGCACAATTTGAGAGGCGCTAAACTACTGAGATGGA
>CAXSFM010000019.1:0-87774 GCA_964236735.1 uncultured Pyrinomonadaceae bacterium | reverse complement strand
TCTTGTTTTACCCATGATGGCAAATAGTTTAACCTAAATTTGCATGGGTGCTTAATGAAAACAAACTTCAAAAGTTCTATCTTAAATTTTAAGACTCCGTAAAATTCAAACCGCGACTTGTTCTAGATTATCCTGCAAGAATTTTTTTATCCGTTCAAACTCTCTATCGACCTGCCCAGCAAGAACTGCGGCATTCGTTAGTTGATTCTCTTTTCCCATGCGCTCCAATTCACGTAGTGGTAGTACAATCGCTATCATCCCGCAGTTAGCGCTAACACCAGCGCAGTTGTGTGCTATCAAGTTTACTTCGTCGGCATTCCCCGACACGATAGTTGCCTTCAATTGTTCGAGACTATCTGTCATTTGACCCAGATAAATGCTCAGGATGTCGGCTAACTCCTCAGGATCATCTCCTAGTGCTAGATGCAATCGCTCCAGATCAACGGGAGGTGAAGATGACTTTTCATGCCTCTCCTTACTTGCCTGCTGGCGCTGACAATTACTTGCCAACAACCTCTCAATCAGTTTGCCAAGTTCTTCTACTTTGACAGGCTTCGAGATGTAGTCATCCATCCCAGCCGCGATGCATTTCTCACGATCACCTTCGAGGGCGTGTGCAGTCATGGCTATAATCGGCGTATGCCTAGTCTCGCCCTCTCTGCGACGTATCTCTACAGTCGCCTCATACCCGTCCATCTCGGGCATCTGGCAGTCCATCAACACGAGGTCGTAAGAAATCCTCTCCAAAGCTTCGAGCGCCTCCCGCCCACTGGCGACAGCGTCTGCGCGATAACCCAATTTATGCAACTGACGCACGGCTACTTTTTGATTCACGATGTTATCTTCAGCAAGGAGAATTAGTTTGTTTGACATTATCCTTGTTTCTTCCAAGGCGTGACGTGTTATTAACTTTGATGATGAGAGGGATGAAGGGGCTTCCGCTCCCCGCTCAATTGACGCTTGGCTGATGACCGTTCTCAAACAGTCGAACAATTGAAATTGACGTACCGGCTTAGTCAGGTAAGCTGCGACACCGGCTTCATGAGCAGTCGCGCCATCCCCACGTTGTCCAAAGGAGGTCAACAACACTAAGGACACTCCGGCAATAGCCGGGTCAGCTTTGATGGCACGCGCCAATTCAAATCCGTCCATTCCTGGCATCATCAAATCCAGAATCGCCAGATCGTAAGCTGTACCCTGTGCCGCAGCATTTCGCAGCAACTCCAGAGCGCGCAGACCCCCTTCGGCCTCTTCATGAACCATTCCCCAGGAGCTTAACTGATGCGACAAAATCTTTCGGTTAGTAACATTGTCGTCAACAGTCAGCACATGCAATTGGTCAAGACTTTTGGTGTCTGCCTGAGCAATGACGGCGACAGGGAAAGGCTGTTTGTCGAACCTAGCTGTGAACCAGAACGTAGAGCCTTTGCCCGTCACGCTCGTGACCCCGATACGTCCTCCCATCAGTTCGACTAACTGCTTTGAGATGGCAAGGCCTAAACCGGTTCCGCCGTACTTCCGCGTCGTGGAGCCGTCGGCCTGTGTGAAGGCCTGGAAGAGATTTTGCTGTGCGGCTTCGTTGATACCGATTCCTGTATCGCTTACAGAGAAGCGGACGACAACATCTGTTTTCGTCTCGCTCTCTTTTTCTGCACGAACTATGACCTCGCCTGCTTCGGTAAACTTGATGGCGTTGCCGGTCAAGTTGGTAAGCACCTGACGAAGGCGACCGGGATCGCCGCGCAGGTCTGTCGGCACGTTGCTGTAAATTAGCGAGGCAAACTCTATCTTCTTCTCGTGAGCACGCTTGGCCAACAACTCGACCACGCCTTCAACTGCATTATTGAGATCGAAGTCAAGCGTCTCAAAATGTAGCTTGCCCGCCTCGATTTTCGAGAAGTCGAGGATGTCGTTGATGATAGTTAAAAGCGCGTCGCCGCTTTGACGAATCGTTTCGGCAAAGTCACGCTGGTCGTCGCTCAACTCCGTGTCGAGCAGAAGTCCGGTCATACCAATGACGCCATTCATGGGTGTGCGAATCTCGTGTGACATGTTGGCGAGAAACTCTGATTTTAAACGCGCGGATTCGATAGCAACATCGCGCGCTTGATGCAGTGACTTTTCCGTGAGCTTGAGAGCGGTGATGTCGCGGATAACTCCGACGATAAACTTTTCTCCACCCTGAGCTTCATAGACAGTCTTCTTAGTGACGATGACGATGCGGTTACCTTGTTTATCCGTAAAGGTCTCTTCGGTGCTATTCTCCAATCCAGTGATGAGGACAAGGTCGTCCGTTTCAATGTAACCGCGCGCTTCATCGGGGAGACACACGTCTAGGGGAGAGCTACCTATCAACTCTTCTCTGGGGCGTCCGGCGTGCTGGCAGAAGGCATCATTGACCAAGACCTTGCGATGCTGTTGGTCGCAGACAAAGATAGGGTCGGCAATCGTGTTGATAATTCGATCCAGATAATGTTTCGACTCCTGCAACGCCGCCTCTGTTCGCGTGCGCTCGGTTGAATCCTGAACCATTGAAGCGACGCCGAAGACGCTTCCTTCACTCTCTAACGGTGTGTTGTACCACTCGCAGATAATAGTTCTGCCATCTTTGGTCAGATTTTCGTTGCTACTGTGCTGCCCGACTTTTTGCGAGAGGAGATCATCCCATACTTGAGCCACCTGTTCTCTGGCTGACTCCGGCACTAATAGTCCGACCATCTGGCGACCCATTACTTCCTCTCTGGAATAGCCAAACATTGTCTCTGCAGCAGGATTCCACTCGACGATCTCTGCATTGAGATTCCATTCGATGACCGCTAAAGGTGTCTGCAAAATGTGAAGCGAGAGTTTATGTTCTGATTCACGCAGCGCCTGCTCGGCGCGTTTACGCTCTGTGATGTCCTTGACCACACAGACAGTATCCTGCGCCTGACTGGAATCGAGCCGTAAGGCTGCGCGCGAAAAAGAGACGGGAATTCTACGCCCATCTTTCGCCAGATAAATCCTCTCGACATCATTGACCACGCCTGCAGTGTCTGGATGACCACCTGCTGACTCGACAGATTCATCGTCGTTCGCAAAAAGCATCTCCAGCGGCTGGCCGACCAACTCCGTTTCCGTGTAGCCCAACATTCGACAGGTCGCGTCGTTAACCGTCAAGATGCGCCCTTCTGACGACGCGACGACAAGAGAGTCGCCCATTGATTGGATGATTCCATCCACATAGTCTTTGGAGACAGTCGTGCCCTGAAGGGTCTCGGCCATGCTATTAAACGAGCGCGACAACTGCCCGATTTCGTCGTTGCTCTTCACTCCCAATCTAACGCTAAAATCTCCGCCAGCGATCCTCTGCGAAGCCTCGGCAAGTAGCTTGATTGGTTTGGTAAGCCTGATCGCATTGATCGTTCCGACAATCAGCCCCATCATTAAAGTGAGAAAGAGACAGAGGCCAAGTTTCTTGGTGATGGACTCAGCGGTCGCATCTACGAGGAGGACGTTATCCAGCGACCTCTTCATGTTCTGGTGCTTGAGCGGGTAGAGCTGTTCGAGTGCCTGCGCGAGTTCATCTTCGGCAGGATCAACCTTCTCCATTTCGACGCGCAGGGCACGTGCCTTATCGCCTTCTTCATAAATTCGCGCCGCTTCGTTAAAGGCATTGGAGAAGGCGCTGTGTTTGGTCTTAATGAGATTCAGCAACTCTTGTTCATTGTCCCTTGTGGCGAAGGACTTTTCGTTCAGCAACTCCTTCTGGAATACACTCTCGTATTCGTGAAACTGATCTATATACTCCCGCTTATTAAAGACAAACAGATCCGTGAGGGCAACAACCTGTTTCAGGAAATTTTCTTCTGCTTCCAGCGAGTGCTGAAGCGCGCGACCCTCCGTATAAATCTCCTCGGCGTTCTCGCACATGATTGAGAGAGAAGGGAGAACTCCTGTGTATTTTTTGTTGGCCCTGATTTCTTCTATGGCCTCATTATTGATCTCGACGGTTTTCAATTTCAAGAGATTTTCCCATGCTTTCTCGACCTCATGCTCTGCCGGATCAATTTCTTCCTTAACCAGTTGCTTCGCTTCTTCTATCCTCCCTGCCCTGTAGACTGTTGCGGCCTCGTCAAACCTGGCGACTAACAGGGCGTAGCGGCTTTTCAGTTGTGCCAAGGCCTGCTTCTCGGCGTCTCCTTTCAAAGACGATTCGAGTACATCTAATCGCGACACGATACTGTTTTGATAATTATGAAATTCAGCGCTATGTGCTTCTTCACCCGTGAGGAAATAGTCGGTCATGGAGATAATCTGTCGCCAGAAAATATTTTCCGTCTCCATCTCTAACCGAACCCATTCGCTGGATCGGTACACCCGCTCGGTCTTGCGGACAGTTGAAGTCACAAGAAAATAGTTCAACCCTAAGAAGGAAAGAATTAGGGCGGTGAATAGGATGTACCCACCGATGATTTTCGTTCTCACATTATTCAGAGTCATTTCGTTCAGATCTTCTCTTGCACTTTAAGCTGATTGCCTCATCGCCCGATTCTTGTCGATAGAACAGTTTGCCGGCTTGAGCGATAGCAGACTGGATGCGCCTATGTAGAGGTCAACTTGAGTTGTTGCCAGACGGACTTTTTATTTACCCTTCCAGCCGCTAAATATTCTATTCGTGAAGTTGACTTGAAGGCCGAAGGTTGCAATGTAGCGTGCCCCTTGAGTTTCCTGATTGCGAATGGTTTGCCCGGCGGAGAACAATAGCGCGGTGTTTCTGCTCAACCTCAAGCGCGAGCCTGCATTGAAGAATAATTCATCCTCTCGCAGATTTTTGAGCGCTGAACCGTGCAACTCGCCGATCAATTCAATCCGGCTTGTTACCTGCCGAGCAATTGCCAAACCATATTCCAACTCGTCATGTCCATGCTGAACGAACCGGTATCCAATCTCTCCATTGACTTTGACAGGCCCGACCTTTTTTACCGCTTCCACAGGCAGAAACAATTGCACGCCTCTCTCAACCAGCCCTCGCTCCGCCGAACCAGTAGGATTATTGAATTCAAGTTGCGGATATACAGACATGTCAATATTTCGACGCTCTTCGCCCAGAAATCGCCACTTGACACCAATCATGGAATTGCCGGGGCCAACTTTTCTCTGCTCGCCACTCTCTTTCATGACGAGCCACGGCGCTTCAAATTTGAGTTGAAGATGATTGCCGATCCCGAAATTCACATCTATGTTGGGGGTCTCAAACAACGAGCCATTGCGACTTCGTTCAAGGGTGGAGAGAAAGTTGACTTCCCACCTCCCGGCGCCGGGCGTGCCGGGATCATCCGTGAGCATTGGCGGCCCCCCTTGTGCATATGATGACGTTGCGAAGCTGAGGACAAATATTGAGAATAAAGCCGCAAAGAATGCCGGTACGCCTCTTTTCCCATGAATTCTGGTCATGAATATTTCCTTCTGGATCGTGCAATTGTCCGGGAAGGTGTGCACGATTCTTCGTCCTTGCACGGCTAAAAATTGATCGAGCTGGTGATCGTTGAATTCTCTCGCTGATGAAGCGTGCTAAGAGGCCTGTTAGGACTGGTGGATTCTGCCGGGACTTTCTCTGTGGGAGATACAAAGTATGAAAGTGGTGTTATCGCGCACGTATAAGGAATCACGCTGGATAACCCACCTCGTTCAACGTAGCGAATGACGGTAGAGCGTCATCTGTTGAATGTTAAGCAATAGTCGTTCCAGCTAGATAGAACTACATCGAAGCTGCTCGAATCATGTAAGAGAAGACTTCTTGAGCAGTATTCTCAACGTCCACTAACGCTCAAGAATTCACACCCCTTGCTTGACTGACAATGCAAGGTGCTTATGCAAGTCTCTCTTATCGTTCTATGTCCTTCCATCTATTTCTTAGCCGGACAATGAAGCTGTTTGACAGGCAACACATGCTTCAATAAGATATAGCCAACTTACTCCTGTGGAACTTGTCCGCTGCATATGCGAAATATATGCAGCGGATTTTTTTGTGGGAAATTTGCCGTAATGAACAGATACGAGATGTCTTGGATGGCTGTTACAGTGGAGCATGATCTGGAAAGTCTTGGATAGAGTTTAGTCGTCTCTTTCGATGAAGTTTTGTGATGATTGATGAGCGAGTGTAGAAAATTCGATGCGCTGATTATTGGCGCTGGGCCGGCGGGTTCTTTCGCGGCTGAGAAACTGGCGCGTGGAGGCGCGCGCGTCGCTTTATTCGATGGGCGTCCCGCGCAGGAAGCGAAGGCGTGCGGCGGCGGCGTGACATCGAAGGCTTTGAAGGCCTGGCCGTTTCTGCTCGATGCCATGGGGCGCACGGTGTCGGAAGTGGAAATGTATTCGCCGGCGGGAAGGCGCGTGCGCCTCAAACTCAGTGAGCCGTTTGCCATCTATTCGCGGCGTTCGTTTGATTCGTATCTTCTCGAACGCGCGCGTCGCGCCGGAGCCAATATTTTTACCGGGCGCGTCTCCACCTCTCTTGAATTGGACGCGGACGGCTTATGGACAGTCAGTGCGAAACAAGAGGGTCAATATAAGGGGAGCGTACTCGTCGCGGCAGACGGGGCGAATAGTGCTATCGCGCGTCGTCTGGCCGGTGCGCTACCGAATGCGGAAATGGAGGTGGCTTTCGGTTATCGCACGCCGCTCAACGCATCCGGCGACGCCCCGACGGTGATCGCGTTTCTTCCCGGTTGGGCAGGTTACGCTTGGGCTTTCCCGCGTCTCGATCACATTTCCTTCGGCATCGCGACCGCGCAGGATGCCTTCGATCATAAAACGCTCGACGATTTGCTGTGGGATTTTATGATTGGCTATTACCGGATGAGAGATGACGATTCATCAGAGCTTTGGGCTTCAAACACGCGACGCCGTCCAAGTGGGAGCGCACACGTCGGAGTAGCATCAGCGCATGATGATGAGATAGAGGAAAAGCTGCGAGCTACAGCGGAACGTTACGCGGCGCGCATTCCCGGTCTCGCGCCGGAGACATTCGACACGCGCCGCGCGGCTGGTGAAAATTGGGCGTTGCTCGGCGACGCCGCCGGTTTCGCAGACCCTGTCACGGGCGAAGGGATTTATTACGCGCTACGTTCGGCGGAACTATTCGCCGAGTCGTACTTGAATGGAAGCGTCCCGGCTTACGAAGAGAAGTGGCGCGCAGACTTCGGCCACGACTTGCGGCGCGCGTCGCAGATGCGGAGACGATTTTACGGCACGATGTGGGGCGGGCCTTTCACAGACAGAATGATTAACTTCGCGCGACTGCATGGCGGCATCCGCCGCACGCTCCGCGAATTGGTTGCGGGCGATCAAGGCTACGTCAATCTCAAGCGGACGCTGGCGCGTCGTGCCGTCTGGCCGCTATAAATTTTTTACATTCCACGCGCGCCAAAAATCCTTAACATCAAGCTTCAGTGAATCGGCTGATCGTCGTCATGTCTGTGCAAGATGGCGCGCGCGCGTTCGAGCGATGAACTGTTATTGAGAACGATGTCGAGAAGGTTGCGAGCATCCGCGTCAAAATCATCGGTGCCCGCTCTCGCCAGCGCAGACATAAATTTGGGAACGTCGCGGATTCCCTGTACGACATAAAAAGCAATGCGCTCGACTTCGACAGGATCGCGGCCTTCTTTCAAAAGGATGCGCGTCAGGTTAAGGCGCACGTCCTCAAACATATCGAACTCGATACTCGATTCGTCTGCCTGCATCTTGTAACCCTCCGGCTCTTGAAAATCTACGTGTGGCGCGAGGGTGTGGATTCATCGCTCGTCACAGCGGCGGAACTATTTTGTGTTCTCCGTTGGCAACGGCGGTTGTGTGTACGGGGCGAGGCGACTCTTGAGCGCGTTAGGGACGGGCACGGTGTCAAACGTGTCGCGGCGCACGGCGACGAGGACGAAGTGCGCTTCGGCGAGCAACGCTGATTCGCTCTTGCGTCTGACTTCAAAGTTCAGACGCAGCGACGTGCGCCCGATGCGTCCGACATAGACGGCGACTTCGAGCAAATCATCCAATCGCGCTGCGCGTCGAAAGTCGCATTCGAGATGCGCGCGCGGAAGCCAGATGTCCAACTCGTCGAACATCACACCATAGGGCAATCCCACAGCGCGAAAAAGTTCAGTCTCGGCGAACTCGAAGAAGCGGATGTATGCGCCGTAAAAAATTATGCGCGCCGCATCAACGTCTCCCCAGCGAACGCGCTCTTCGATGCGATACTTCCACGCTTCATCCAAAACATTTTCTCCAACTCTGTTTAGACCAGAATCCAACTATTCATGCGGCGACGAACAAGATGAATACACGTCAGGGGTTTAATACCCGAACGATAAAATTTACTCCTCGCTCGACGCTTCTTCCTTTGGCTGGTCGTGTAAGGTCGTGAGCTTTCTGATTTCAAAGCTGCGCGCGCCGGCGGGTGTACGGACGGTGACTTCATCGCCCTCCTGTCGTCCCATGAGGCTCTTGCCGACGGGCGAAGTCGTGGAGATGAGTCCGCCCGTCGGGTCGCTCTCTTCGGGCGTCACGAGCCGGTAGGTCACTTCCTCTTCGCGTTCTTCGTCGTAGAGCACAATGGTCGAGCCGTAAGCCGCGCGGTCGTGCGGGACTTTCGTCACGTCAATCGAGGCCACTTCGCTGATGCGCTGGCGGAGGTCGCGGATGCGAGCCTGCACGAACTGCTGGCGTGCGAGCGCGGCGTGATACTCGGCGTTCTCGCGCAAGTCGCCCCACTCTTTCGCCGTCTTGATTTGTCGCGGCAAATGCACGCGCAGTTCCGTGTCGAGTTCGTTCAACTCTGCTTGAAGTTTCTGTCTAATATTTTCGCTCACAAAATCCTCCGTCTTCTGCTCCCCGTTTCGGTTTCAACGCGAGCACAGCAAAAGGAAATAACACACAATTGCAATGGTTGAAACTGTCGGCTTACACTATACTACGTCCGGCGTCCCTCTCTCTGTGACAGGGTTTCGATTATATTACGGTCTCTCCTCCAGCCTAACCTGTTGAGGGATGCAAACGCACTCGGCTAATACTCTCCCGCGAGTGCGAGCTACTTAACAAGATAAACCTCGTGACGAATATTCTCTTGATAAGGGGGAAGCGCGCCCGTGTCTCTCTGCATAGTTTCTTGACACGCAACGCGCCAGTAACAAGCTATGCCCGACCAAATTTCGAGTAAAGGGAAATTGATCCTCTTCGTGGACGACGACGCCTCGCTGCTTCGTCTGGGGCGACTCACGCTGGAGCGCGCGGGCTACAAATTCTTAGGCGCGCTCGGCGGCCATGAAGGACTGCGCCACGCGCGCCAGAGCCAACCCGATTTGATCCTGCTCGATTATATGATGCCGGACATCAGCGGGAAAGAAGTCTTCGAGAGATTGCAGCAGAGCGAAGACGAGACGCTGCGTCACACGCCCGTCATCATGCTCACGGCGCGCATCAACAACGATGCCGAACAGCGCGATTTGTTGGAGCAGGGACTCGCCGCGTATCTACACAAACCGTTCGGCTATCGTGAACTGCTCAACGTCATTCAAAACGTGCTCGTCATCAGCGAGGTCAAAAAGCGCAACCGCACGCTCGAACGACAGGCGCGCCATTCTTTCATCGCGACGGTGCGGACGCTCATCACACTGCTGTTCGCCAAAGACACATGTACCGGCGAGCATTCCAAAAACGTCGCGCGTCTCGCCGAAGGTCTCGCGCTGCAATGCGGCTTATCGGAAGCCGAAGCGATCAGCGTCAAACTCGGCGCGTTGCTGCACGACGTAGGTAAGATCGGCGTGCCCGAAAACGTGCTCTGCAAACCGGACGCGCTGACGGATGAAGAGATGAGCGTGATGCGCCGCCACGTCCATCATGGCGAACAGGCGCTCGCCGGCGTGCCGCACATGGACGAAGTGCGCGCGATGGTCTTGCATCATCACGAGTGGTGGAATGGCGCGGGCTATCCGGCGAAACTTTGCGGCGAAGAGATTCCGCTCGGCGCGCGCCTCATCGCCGTCGTTGATGCTTACGATGCGATGACAAGCAATCGTCCCTATCGCGAGCGACTGCCGCACGCCGTCGCCGTCGAGCGGATGCGACAGGGCGCGGGCACGCAATTCGATCCCATCATCGTCGGCAAGCTTTTCGATTATCTCGCCGCGCACGTTGAAGTTGAGCCGCATGATGTTGACCTGGAATTCCTGGAAGAGTTCTGCCCCACTATGCTGCCTTGAGTAAAAACAAAAGTTAAAAAGTACATGACGCGCCGCGCCGTTTAAGTTTACATTCTGTGCATGGAACTGAAAACGATTTCCGTCACGCGGCGCGGCGCGGCTCGCGCGCGTGCGGGACACCTCTGGATTTATCGTAGCGACGTGAGCGAGGCCGGAAAGACGCCGGGCGGCGACGTGGCGAACGTGCGCGACGCGCATGGACGTTTCGTCGGTCGCGCGCTCTACAGCGACCGCTCGGAGATCGCGCTGCGCCTGCTCACTCTTAACGAAGAGACGATTGATCGCGGGTGGTGGCGCGCGCGCCTGCGTGCCGCGTTTGAGCGACGCAGCGGCATTGAGCGCGAGGCGGACGCCTTTCGACTCATCTACTCCGAAGGCGATTTGCTGCCCTCGCTCATCGTGGACAAGTACGGCGACTGTCTCGTCCTGCAAACGCTTTCGCAGGGGACGGATAAACTCAAAGAGACGCTCGTCGAGTTGCTCGTTGAAGAGTTTGCGCCGCGCGCCATCATCGAGCGCAACGACGTGCGCGTGCGCTCGCTCGAAGGATTGGAATCGCGCGCGGGTGTGATCTACGGCGACGCGCCGAAAGTTTTGGAAGTCACGCAGCACGGCGTTCGTTTCCAAGTCGCGCCGCTCGGCGGACAAAAGACCGGCGCGTTTCTCGACCAGCGCGAGAATCACGTCGCCGCGCGCACGCACGCGCATGGACGCGCGCTCGATTGCTTCACTTTCAACGGCGCGTTCGCCTTGCACATCGCGCCAGCGTGCGAGAGCGTGACCGGACTCGACATCTCTGCGGAAGCCATCGCCGCCGCCAGACGCAACGCGGAACTGAACGACGCGACGAACGTCGAGTTCCGTGAGGCCAACGTGCTCGACGCGCTGCGCGAGATGGAAGCTGCGGGCGAACGCTTCGACACTGTCGTGCTCGACCCGCCGGCCTTCGCCAAAAATCGCGCGAGCGTGCGCGCGGCGGCGCGCGGCTACAAAGAAATAAATTTGCGCGCCTTGAAGATGCTGAACGCGAATGGCGTGCTCGTCACCTGCACCTGCTCGCATCACATGACCGAGTCGCTCTTTCTGGAAACAATCGCGGAGGCCGCCGCAGACGCGCGTCGCCGCGTGCAACTCATCGAGAAGCGCATCCAAGCGCGCGATCATCCCGTCCTCATCGGCGTTCCAGAAACGCTCTACCTCAAATGCCTCATCATGCGCGTGATTGATTAACTTCCCGTTGGCTTCACGAACGCGCTTCAACGCTCGCGCCGGACTTCTTCGTAAACTTCTTCTGTCCCGGCAATCATGCGTGCGATGCTGAAACGCTCGCGCACCATCCTGAGCGCGTGTGTGCGAAAAGAGTCGCGCCGCCCTTCATCGTTGAGAAGATCGTTGAGTGCCGACGCGAGCGCATCCGTCTCTCCGATGGGCACGAGCAAGCCGTTCACGCCGTCATGGATAATCTCACGCGCGCCTTCGGTCTGTGTCGAGACGACGGGCACGCCGGACGCCATCGCTTCGATGATTGCCAGCCCGAACGCCTCGGAGCGCGACGCGGAAACCAGCGCATCGAGCGCGGGGAGTATGCGCGCCACATCTTCGCGTCGCCCAAGCAAATGCACGCGCCTTTCCATTTCCAAATCGGCGATGAGTTTTTCAAGCGCGGCGCGTTGCCGACCGTCTCGCGAAGCGTCTTCGCCGATGATAACGAATTCGACATCATCATTGCGTTGACGCGAGACGAGTGCGGCAGCGCGCACGAAATCCTGCTGCCCCTTTAACTCGCTCAACTCGCCGACGATGCCGACGACGAAAGCACCGGCGCGCACGCCTAACTCACGACGAAGCGATGCCGGATCCGCGTCGCGCGCGACACGCTCAAAACTTTCCACGTCAATCGCGTTCGAGACGATGCGAATTTTATCGTCGCGAAAAATTTTACGCTCACGCAGCGCGCGCGCCGATGCTTGCGAGACGGCGATGACGCGCGCGACATTCGAGAGCGTTAGCCTGTGAATGCGGCTCAAAGGGAACATGACATGGCGCGTGATGACGAGGCGCGCGTCGTCGTGCGCGAGACGCGCGGCGAAGGCGGCGAGCGGATAGTCGCGCCCCACATGAGCGTGAATGATTTCTATTTTCTGCTCGCGTATCAATCGTGCGAGTCGCGCGATGCTGGCGATGTCGAGCGCATGACGAAGCGGAAGAGTGTGGATGTTCTGCGCGTGAAGCGCGGAGAGTTCCGCACACATTGGCGAGCCGGGCACGAGCGCGAGATGAATTTCGTGCCCGCGCGCCGCGAGTCCGCGCGCGAGATCAATCAAGTGTCTTTCGCCGCCGCCTAAGTTTCGCGCCGAACTGATGTGAAGGATTCTCACCGCGTCTCGATAAAACTGGCTGCTAACAATTAACCAAAATAAATTTACACGGACGGAAGTCAAATGATGAATGCGGAATGATGAGTGATGAATAAAGAGAAAAAGCTCTTCGCCTGATATTCATCATTCATCACTCCGCATTCATCATTGCTTTTCAATGTGCGATGTCGCCGGTGCGAGAATTGATTCATCGTAACGTGCGAGCAGATCAGACGCGCCTTCGTAGATGCTGACGCAACCGGCGGCGCGCAAGTGTGATTCGGGAAATCCGCCAGAGAGAAAACCGATGGTGCGAAGTTTGATTTTGCCGGCTGCTTCGGCGTCGTAGGGCGAGTCGCCGACGACGATCACTTCGTCTGCATCAACGTCACCGAGTTGCTTGAGCACGGCCTCGAAGATATCCGGGTGCGGTTTTGATTTCTCGGCATCATCGGCGGAAGCCTGCTCTTCGACGAGGTCTTCGATGCGCGCGAGTTGCTTGTAAGTTTTAATCTCTTCTTCTTTGGCGGAAGACGCGAGCGCGATGCGTCTGCCGTCGGCCTCAATGCGCGCGAAGAGTTCGCGCACCTGCGGAAAGGCGCGCACCTGCGGCATGTACTCGCGCTTGAAAACTACGCCGCGATACTTCTCCATCTCGTCGCCGAACTCTTCGAGTTCCTGCTCGCTGAAGAAGACGGGCATCAACTGGTCGCCGCCCTTACCGATTTGCGAGCGCACTTGCTTGAAAGAAATCTGCTTGCCGAATTTCGCGAACGCTTCCTGCCACGCGCGCGCGTGCAGGTCAACCGAGTCCACGAGCGTCCCGTCAATGTCGAAGACGACAGCTTTAATCATTCCTGTTCTCCCCTGTGTAAATGTTTTGCAAAGCGTGCGAGCGTTGGACAGTATAGCAACGGTGATGCGTTTGCGCGTGATCGTTCGAGGCGCTCTCTCTCCGTCGTCTTTGATTTTACCTTGACGCTGAATAGGACACTGTCGCGCGCTTCGTTCCGCTTTGGTACGCGCGTGTGTTGCGTCTCGCTCCTCGATTCGAGACGCTGGAATGCTGTCTGTTCATAAGTTTAAGGCTGCGCGCGCAAATTGTTTCTGACGAGTAGGAGTCGGCACGTCTCTTGCCGTCAAAATAAAGCACAACAGAATGTTTTGCGTCCGGCCACTTTCGGAAAAGTCGTGCCGGAAATTAAAAGGAGTATGTGATGGCTAAACTTGTGACGGGAGTTTTCAAGACGCGCGTCGCCGCCGAAGCTGCGGTTGATGCGATTCTCAAACACGGCTACACGCGCGATGACATCAGCGTGTTGATGTCGGATGCGACGAAGAACAAAGAGTTCGCTATCGAGACGGGCACGCGCGCGAGCGAGGGCGCGGGCATCGGCGGCGCAGTCGGCGGAACACTCGGCGCGGTGCTGGCGGCCATCGCAGCCGTGGGCACGAGCATCGCGCTGCCGGGTCTCGGCTTGATCGTAGCGGGGCCTCTGGCGGCGGCGTTGGCAGGCGCGGGCGCAGGCGGCGCGGCGGGCGGTTTGATCGGCGCGCTCGTCGGCGCAGGCATCCCTGAGCATCGCGCGAAAGTTTACGATGCGTCGCTGCGCGCGGGCGGCATTCTCATCGGAGTCGAGACGAAGACGGATGAGGAAGCGGATAAGGTTGAACAACTGCTTAATGACTTAGGCGGAGAACACACGAGACAGGAGTAGAAGAAAATGATGAATGCGGAGTGATGAGTGATGAATATCAGGCAAGTGTCTTGTGTTCAATTCATCATTCATCACTTCGCATTCATCATTTGCAGTTCACTTGCTGATGGCGTCGCCGATGTCTTCGATGGCCTCGCCGACTTTGCGCTTGGCAGTGCCGAATCCTTCCTGCACGTTGCCGCCGGCACGATCAGCCGCGCCTTCTGTCTCCATGTCATTGTCACCGATGGCGCGTCCCACGTTTTCCTTTACCGCGCCCTTCGCCTGATCGAATTTTCCCTCGACCTCATCCTTATTTGGTAAGCCCATAATTCACACTTCTCCTTCGTTGATATGATCAAAGATTGTTGATGTGTAAGCTCGCTTGAACTCACGCCCCGGACAAGTGCGGATGAGTGCAATGGTCGTGCCAGATTTGTAGTTGATTGATGGAAGCGACCGTTTGAGTGCAAAGTATCTACCGAACATTACGATAAGAAATATGTGCGGACGTGAGGTCTGATCATGCGTAGTTATCTGTTTCAGTACATTTCAACAGCGAACACGGCCTGTCTTCGGACGAAAGAAAAAGGGGTGTGCTTCCATATGGAAAGCGCACCCCTGAAATAAACCGTGCCTGCTTCTCGGTTAGAACTGGAAGCGCACGGCAAGTTGAACCTGACGCTCGCGGAAGAGCGTCCCGCCGGCTTCGGTGGTTGCACCGAAGAGGGGGTTATTAAAGTTGTCAGTGTTGACGCACAACTGACTTGAGTTGGTGCAGCCGGGGACAGTTGATGTGGCCGAACCGACACGATAGAGAGTCGCGTTAACGCCCGTGACCTGAGTGCGGTTGAAGATATTGAAACCTTCAGCAAGCAGTTCGAGAGAGCGTGTTTCGCCGAAATGAAAGCGACGCGAGACGCGCAAGTCCACGTTGTACGCGCTCGGTTGACGGAAAGAGTTGCGCGCCAGTCCGGGAACACGACCGATGCCGTTCGACCCGTTGATGCCGCCTGCGGCTGAAGCAATGCTCGCCCCGTTAAAGGTCTGGTTAGCTACGCTGCCGGCAGTCGCGCCACTGAGCGGGCGGCCAGAGTAGTACTGGAAGATGGGAGCGATGGTGAAGCCGCCGAAGATGGCATGTCCCACCTTGCTGTTGCCCTGCTCGCCGAAGAAGTCCGGCGTGTAAACTGCGCTCACGACAACCTTATGTCGGATGTCTAAGCTCGATGTGCCCGCCTCGCCGTTGAGCGGGTTGAACGGATCGAACGCCGTCGAGAATGACGACGGGAACGCATTTGAGGTCTGGCCGTTATCCCTCGCACTTGCCAGCGTGTAGCTGGCCTGGAACTGAAGGCCGTTCGTATAGCGACGATTGGCTTGAAGCACCAGCGCGTGATAGTCCGAACGGACGATGTCGTTGATCTCGAAGGTCGCCTGGAAGTTCGGATTCGGACGCGGGGCTGAGAAGAACGGCGTCGTCACTGTCTGACCGGCGAGCGGGCCGCCGACGAACGTGTAAGTGGCAGACGCCGGTGCGCTGGCCGCACAGTTTGTGCCAGCGATAGTAGCATCGCGGCGCGTGCCGGCCTGACAGATGTTCCGGTCAATGTAGGTGGCAAGATGTCGTCCCTGACTGTACAGGTACGAGGCCGAGATGACGGTGTTCTTGGCAATCTGATGCTCGACGATCAGGTCGGCCTGATGGACTTCAGGATTCTGATAGCCCGTCCTGAAATACACCGGCGATGGGAGTTGAGTTGCAGCAGAGGGGAGAATATTCGGGAAGATCGGCCCCGAAGCGGGAGCGACGGAAGCCTGTAGCTGGCTGCCGGCAGCGCCTGTATTCGTGATGGCGTTCGAGACTTGTGCGTTCGGGATGCGACCGTAGTAGATGCCGTAGCCGCCGCGCCAGACTGTCTTGCCATCGCCCTTGAAGTCATAGGCGAAACCGATGCGCGGGCCGAAGTTGTTCTTGTCGCGCGGCAACACGCTCGTCTGCGGCAGGAGAGCATTCGGAACCTGCACGCCGGGAAGTTTCTGATACTCGTAGCGTACTCCGAGATTGAGCGTCAGTCTTTGCGTGGCGCGAATGTCATCCTGTGCAAAGAAGTTGATATCGTTCGTCCTGAACTGTGCGCCTGTCGGGCCAAAGCCCTGACTGAAGTTGCTCGTGTAGCACTGGCCCGCGCGACGAGTTGTGGTGGTGCAGACGCCAAAGTTCGAAGTGCCAGATGCCACCGTTCCCGGCACGAGGCTTCTAATCGCGCCGCCCGTCGTCAAGTTGGTGTAGTCCACGATGAAGTCGGAGATGTTGCTATAGGAGTAGGCTCCGCCCTCGAAGCGCAGGTTGTCGAGCTTCTCGTTGACGTGGTTGATGTCCGCGCCGAACTTGAACGTCTGGTTGCCGTGCGAGACAGTCACGCTATCGGTGTACTGATAGCGTTTCTCATCCGGGTAGGCGCGGCGCTCAAGGAAGGTCGGCGTGCCGAAATCAATGACGTTGGTGATGAACACATCGGGCGAGCGCGTGCCGCCGAAGGCCGTCGTCGGCTCGCCGGGGAGCGGCGTCTGGCTGTTCTCGAACTCGTTGTCACGCCCGTACTGGAAGCGCGCCTCGTTCAAGACGTTTGGCGAAATTGTGGACTGAAGGCGCAGCGTGATCCAGTCAATGTTGACGAAGTCGTTGCCGAAGCTGGCGCGTCCGAGCGTGTTCGTCGCCTGTGTCTGGATGCCGGCAGGCGAAGCCCAGCGTACATGGTTGTAGGTGGCACTGAAGGAGTTCGAGTTGTTGATCTGCCAGTCAATCTTCGGCAGGATCGAGCGTTGATCGCCCCGGCGCGGCACGATGCCGGTCAGGCTGCTGAGAAAGCCAAGCGAGTTGTTAACCTGCGTGGTGGTCAGGCCGCGCGCCGTCAGAGTGGTGAGTTGCGAGGCACTTAGGTTGAGTGGGTTCGCGCTGGAGAAAATCGAGAGGCCGGGAAAATTGCGCTTCTGCTGATCGTAAGAGAAGAAGAAGAAGAGCTTGTCATGCTTGATGGGGCCGCCGATAGTTCCGCCGAACTGGTGGCGCACATCAACCGGCTTGATGCCGGAGAGCGTCGAAGTGCTGGTCGCCGGGTTGAAGGTTGAGAGGAAGGCGAGCGGGTTACGCGCGCCGAGACGGTTGTTGCGCTGGTAGTAAAAACCATCGCCGTGGAACTCGTTGGTGCCGGACTTGGTGACGGCATTGGTCACGCCGCCCGCCGAGCGACCGTACTCCGCAGAGTAGTTCGAGGTGTTGACCTGAAACTCGCGGATGGCCGACTGGCTGATCGAGTAGCTCAAGCGTGTGCGACCACGTTCTTCGGAGAAGAACGCCTGATTGTTGTCGCCGCCGTCAATCGTGTTGTTGTTGAGCAGACCGGAGATGCCGCGGAAAGAGATGAGGCCGAAGCTGCCGTCAGGCGTCGAGCCGGGCGTCAAGATGGCGAAGTTCGACCAGCGGCGACCGTTGATTGGAAGTTCGTTAATCGAAGTCTGGTTGATGTTGGTAGAGAAGTCCTGCTGCGTCGTGTTGACGACCGGAGCCTCGCCCGACACTGTGACGTTCTCCGTCGTGCCGCTGACGGCGAGAGCCGCTTCAATCGAAGTGACGCGACCGACTTCAACGACGACTTTCTGTTGCGTGTAGGCTCCGAAGCCTGTGGCATTAACCGTCACCGTGTAATGGCCGGGCTGAAGTTGGACGACGCGGAAGCGTCCCTCGTCATCGGACGTCGCCGTTTTTTCGAGGTTGGTTTCTTCGTTGCGCGCAGTCACAGCGGCGTTCTGCACAATCGCGCCGTTGGGGTCTTTGACCGTACCGCCGATAGCGCCGTCGGTTGTGGACTGCGCGAAGGACGCCACGCACATGCTGGCGAGCATGAAGAGCGCGGCGAGAGGGATGCGTAAAAACTTACTCATGGAGCAGACTCCTTAAAATCTGAATTAGGCTGTTGGGTTTAAGCGGTGAGACACCGCCGGGGTTGCATGTTCAAAGTCGAATGCAATAATGGCGCACGTTGCTGCCGCATCGCCGTCACCGTGTAATCTTTCGCCGCGTTTGGGGCGAGCGTGTGTGACCTGGTACAACGTCATGTCTGAAAATTTAGTTTCTGAAGCGCAAACTTCGTGGCGTAACCGACGGGGAGCGAGACACACAAGACGCCATGCTTTCTTCAGTCTCGATACTTCGATTGTGCCCTGTTAGCTGGTCAAGAGGCTCAAGCGGTGACTGAAACTTATACCATACAGAAGGACGGTTTCGCGAGTCTTGCGACGGTCTAAACGCGAAGTTAAATACAACAATTTTGCTGCCTGTGCAAGGCGAAAAACTTGTGAGCGCGAAGGCGTCACGCCGGTCATCCTGCCTGGCTCTAGCGAACGCTAACAAGCCAATCTTTTCCGACAAATTCGCGACGAAGAAAAACAAAGAGGCAAGCGTGTGTTTTGCACGTCCCGCCTGCCTCTTCATTTTCATATTTGCGAGTTCCTCTCGTCGCTCAAGATATTCATTCGAGCGGCGGCTACTGTGTGCTTACGGCAGAGTCTCAACGTTGATGAGGAACTTGAATGTGCCGGTCTGCTGAATGCCGAGCAGGAACCGCACGTTGACGCTCGCCCCATTTGCCAAAGGCGTTCCCAGCGTGACCGTCCCCGCCGACATGCTTGAATTGAAGCCCCCGCCGTTCGGTTGGCTCGGCGGTTGCTCAAGCGTCGTCCCCTGCACCGTCACCGTGCAGGGAGCAGTCGTCGGCGCTCCAGTCGCAGCGCATGTCCCCACATCATTGATTCCTGCAACCACCACGGAAGTCGAAGTTCGTGGCCGCAAATCCGCGAACCCCGAAGGAGCCGGGAACGTCGTGATGTCAATGACGCGGAACCTCAGTCTCGTCACATTCGCGCCCGTGCTGTTGACCACGCGACGACGGATGTCGAGCGTGCCGAAGGTCGAGTTGTTCGCCGGATCAGACGTGAAATCTCGCACGCGATTGGGCACTACTGCCGCCGAGAGAGTCGCGTCGAGCAGCAAGACGGGAACGGTCGCGTTACGGTTGATCGGCGAAGACAAGTTCTGCGGCCCCGGCGCGCCGAGCCGCTGGCCTGCGCCTGCGGATGTGCCGTTGGTGTCCACGAAGTAGAAATCCGTGGCGTTGTTGTTGGTGTCAACGGGCAGACCGTTTGAAGGGCAGGGACCAAGTGTGGTGATCGAGCCGCCCTTGCCGCACTCATCGCGGACGAAAGCGTAGTCAATCGAGAAAGGCGTCAGAGCCGGATAGCCCGTGCCTTCTTTGTAGAGCGTGTTCGCTTCACTCGTTGAGCCGACGGCGTCGAGACGATTGGCGAGCGTGAAATTCGCTACCGTCGCTGTATTGAAAAGAGCGATGCCGGCGTTGTCCGCAATGTCTGTCGAGTAAGTGGCATTGCCCGTCGCGGTCGTGCCGTTGCCCGCGGGATATGATGCGAGCGAATAGCCAACGCTGTTGACGCCGAGGTAGTGGCCGCGTGCGGGAATGATTGTGCCATTCGGGACGGTGAAGCGTGCCACGCCGTCCGAAGCGACGAGCGCGTAGCCGGCTGACCCGTCCGTGGTGGCGACGGTGATCGCCGCGTTGGTGTTGTTGTAGAGTTCGACGAACTCATCGTTCGCGCCGTTCGGCCCGCGCACACGAAACTCGCTGATGAGCAGCGAGCCGACGGGCTGTCCCGCAACGAGCGAGAGATAGACGATGGGTTGGTCGTGGTCGGACAAACGCAACTCGTTCGCCAATTCGTAATTCTTGACGGCGTAGTCCGCGTCATCGCGCGCATAGACGAAGCGGCTGATGGACGCGAGCGTCGGTTGATTGACGAGGATGTGGTCGAGCACCTGCGCGTTACCGTCGAAAGTGAACGAGTAACGCTCTGCGGCGGGCAGCGTGTCAACGAGGTCGGTCAGATCGGGGTTGACGAGGTCTGCGCCGTCGCCCGCCACAACCGTCGTGTTGTCAGGTGACGGCGTTCCCTTAATCGTGCCGATCACGTCCGCGAAGCCGTCGTTGACGTTGAAGGCATTGTAGTCGCCGACACTAATAATCTTTGCAGTCGCGTCGGCGGTCTGGAATGTCTGGATGAGATTGGCGAGCGAGACGGCCTGCGCCTGACGCTTGGCGCGGATGCGGCCTCCTTCCGTGCCTGTGCCGTTCACCGTCACGTCGTCGTCAACGCCGGACAGCGAGCGAAGGTGATTGACAATCACCGTGAAAGCGAACGTGCCTCCGCCGGGCTTGGGCGCGGTCGCGCGCAGGACGAGCGGCGGACGGTCGTTGAGCAATTCCTGCGCGTTCGTGTTGGGGTTGGTGAAAGTCTCGGTCTTGTTGTACTGCGTCACGTCAACGGTCGTGACGCGCGACTCTTTGACGAGGAAGCCGTTATCAATGCCGCCCACGTCGTTGCCTTCGACGAGATAGGCGACGTAGTTCGGATTGGGAAGGCTGTCAACGCTTTGCGCGTCGGCGTTAATCTTCGCGGCGACGGCCTGCAAGGTCGAAATATTTTCCATCTCCTCGACGCCGATTACGTCCGGGTATTTCTGGACGGTGCGGATGATGCGCGAAGCCTTGTCGAGCCGTTTGTCGAAGGCCGCCTGCGTCAACACAGGGTCGCTGGTTGAAGGGTCGTTCGCGGTGTCGAAGAATCGCTCCATGTTGAAGGAGGCGACAGTCAACTCGCTCGCGGTCGGCGTGGGTGCGGGGACAGCGCCGGGCTGCGTGCCGGGCACGATGGTCGTGTCGGGCAGAATCGTGTACGCGCGGAAAGAATAGTCGAGCGGCCCGGTAACGCTCGTCAGGATCGTTCCGGCGGCCACATTAACCGCCGTCGTTCCCGGCTGGCCGTCGCTGTCAACGCGGATGCGCTCCGGGTTCTCGTCAAAGCGCGGGACGTTGGCGGGCGCGCCGGCGGGAAGCGGATCGGAGATATTGACGCCTGGCTCGCGCACGGGACGCGCGACGCCAGTGACGACGCCGTAGAAAACATCGGTGCCGCTGACCGTCGCGTTCGGCTCGTTGATCGTGCCGTCGGTTGGGGCAATGACCGTCATCGAAGGCACGGTGACGCGCATCCCCTCGAACTCTTCGAGCGAGTCGAGCGGGTTCGTCGTTCCCGAGGGCGCGGTCGTGTTGGCGACGGTCAGCGTCACGGGCGCAGGTAGCGGGTTGCCGGTCGAGAGCACGCTGGTCGTGACCGTGCCTGAGATTTCCGTAATCGGCGGACTGTTCAAGTCAGAGGTAAAGACGAACTCCTGCACTGTGCCGGAGACCTGCACGTTGTTGCCGACGACAGCCGCCGCCGGAAGCGTCGAGCCGGTGAAGACGAAGACGCCTTCGGACGTGTTCGGATCGGCGTCAACGGTTGCGTCCGGCTCCTGTATGAAGAAGCCGCCAGACGTGCCGGACTTGATGCCCGTCACGATGCCGCGCGTCGAAACGCTCGTGCCGACGACGGGCGAGGCCGTACCGTTGCCCTGAATCGAGTGGATGGGCGTGAGCGTCACGTCGTCGTTTGTAATCGTGCCGAGTCCCTGCGTGTCGCCGGCGGCCGCGCCGGTGACGTTCGTCAGATTGACGAAGAAAGTTTCGTTTGGTTCCTGCGTGGTGTCGCCGTTGACCGTGACGCTGACGGTCGTTGACGTTCCGCCCGCCGCGATGCTGCCTGAGCCGTTGACGATAGCAACGTAATCACTGGGCGCGGTCGCGGGATTCGTCGTGCCGTCGGCAGTGTTGACAGTGAAAGTGACGCCGCCCGCCGGCGCGGTGCCGCCCGTCAGGCTGACGGTGAAGTTGAAAGTGGATGTTCCGGTATCGCCTTCGGCCTGTGCCACATCGTTGATATTGAGCGTCAGCACCGGAGCGCCGCCGCACGAATTAAGCGCGGTGGATGTGTTGCGCGGGTTCGGCGTGGTGGCCGTGAAATCGGTCGAGTTGTTGTCGGTGTCCGTGCAACCGGCTCCTGCGCGCACGTCTGCGGTCGTCGTCGAAGGCGCGGGCGCAACTGCCGTCTCGAAGCAATTCGCGGTTGCGCCGTAGCCGACGAGATCAACGATTGTCGCGCCCGTCGGGCACGCGCCGGTCAGCGCCGTCGTCGTATTCACGAGCGCCACTTTGGCCGCTGTCGCGCTCATCGCAATCGTGCCCGTTGTGTCTGCGGTCGGAAGATTGTTGACGCCGTTCGCGCCCGCGCCTTCTGCGACCAGATAATATTGTCCCGGTTGGAGCGTGACGTTCGTCAGGTTCGTCACCTGCCACGCCGTGCCTGTGGCGGCAGCGTATTGAACCGACCAGCCGTTGAGCGATTGTGACGCAGCTCCGCGATTGAAAAGTTCGATGTAATCGTTCTTGTAGGTCGAGCATCCGGCAGTTCCGCAGCCCGCGCCGCCATAAACCTGGCTAACGACGACGCTCGTCGAAGGCGCAGCCGGCGCGGGTGGCGCTGCACGAAAGAGTCCGCGCTTGTTCTGTGCGCTGCCGATATTCGAGAAGGCAATGGATTGAACAAGAATGAATGCAGCCGTGATGACGGCGAGCAATTGGCGGCGATGCGCGGACGTAGAGCGCATTCTGCGAGGTGACAGATTAAACACTTAGGCAAACTCCCTTTTCTGATACTGAATTCTTTTGGTCGGACGCCCCGCTCCCTTCGAGACAAAGGCGTATATGTTTGGCTACCGTTAGATGTAAAACTTTTACCCGATGCGAGACGGCGGCGTCAAGTTACACAATTGTCGTTTGACGATGAATAATGCACGGGCTTTGTTACCATCCGGTGAACGAAAGAATAAGACGGTATGAAAACGAACAGGGGCTAGACACGGCGGCGCGACTCGCCCGTCGTCCGCACGCGGAAACGCACGCGCTCGCGGCAGCACAGATTTTACTGAGGCGCGAAACGACGCCGGTATTCGGTTGATGAAAGAAACGCTTTGACCATCTCGGCTCGACGGTAATCGCCGTTCGCGCTGTCGAGTTTTTGCAGCCAGAAATTATAGCCGCTGAAATCCGTGTCGGGCGCGTCGTTGATGTTGCGCCGGAGATAGCCGAAATATTGCATGACGACGAAGGCGCGATTGAATTGCGCGCTTTGGAAAGCGGCGTTGTCCGCGACTTTGCGAAGCACGGTCGCGCGCGTCTCCGTCCCATTTTCAAGGCCGAGCACGAGTGCGCGCTGCTCATCCTGCGTGATCCAACCATTCGGGTTGATGTCTCGCGTGTTCGCGTTGAGCTTTTCCACGTACTGCGTCGCCGTCATGTCGGAGGGGAACTCCGCGAGAAATGACGGGCGCGCGACGAACTCGTTGACGAAGCTTTGTCTATTCTGTTCAAGCTGCGCTTCCCATCCTGCCTGACCGACGACGACGTTGCGCCCGACCTCCTGCGTGTCGGGCAGAAATTCGCCGAAGCGCAGCAGCCCGCCGGGATGCTCAGGGCTGAACGTGTACGCCGCCTTGTAAATTCGATAGACGAAATAACCCGTCTGCTGAAATTCAATCGAGAGGAAGAAGGCCGCGCTCGTGTCTATCCGCTTCACTTCGCGGCAGCCTGCGTCCGCTCCGCAAGATTCGATGTTGCTCGTCCAGAAAAAGAGTCCGGCGGTGTCGGGTTCGCGATTGAGAAAATCTGCATATTGCTGGCGGACGAAAAAGGCCGTGTCGTCAATCGAGTTTGTGGTGGCGGAACAAACTGCGCGCGGCGAGTTGGCGTTGTGCGGGTTCGGAAGATTGAAAGTGAAATCCAGAAGATTGTTGTTGGTGTCTAAGCATCCGCCGCCGCTGCGTGTCAGCGCGGTCGCGAGCGTCGGTGCGGTCGCGGGCGTCGCGCCTTCGGCGCAGTTCACAGTCCCGTAGCCGACGTAATCCGCGACGCTCGCATCCGTCGCGGGGCAGATGGCGGTCGGCAAGCCCTGCGTATTTCTGACGAGCGCGATTTTGCCGTTGGTGCTGCCGAGATTGAGGATGGACAGGAAATTCAAACTGTAGTCAGCCGTCACGGGAAGCGTCGCGCCGTTCGCGCCGCTGCTGCCAAGCTGAATCAAAAAATATTGGCCGGGCTGGATGAAGAGTGTGTTGAGGGAAAAGAGTCCGAGATTCGCGCCGCTCGTGATGTTTCCATTCGTGGTCGTGAGTTGCAGCGAGTAGCCGTTGATGCTGACCGCGTTCGTGCCGCGATTGAATAGCTCGACGTAGTCGTTCTGAAAGGTCGCGCCCGGCTCGCCTCCGCGCGTGTAAATCTGGCTGATGACGAGATCGCTCGTGACGCCGTTGGCGGCTTGCGCGTGTGCCTCGCGCGCGGGCATCGCGACGATCAGAGAGAACGCAACGACGAACGACGCCGCGACAGCGAAGAGTGAGCGCACAAGACCGGCGCGACGTGAAAAGCGGGACGAGGTGAACACGACTAAAGATTTTCCTTTAAGTTTTGAAGACGAAGGTCAAAATAAGAGCGGGCGCATGTGTTGAGCATGACGCCCGCTTTCAGTTGTTTCGGCGTCTTTAGACGCGCCCGGAGACGTTTAAGATGCCTTGGCCGTATCAACTCTACTGCGTCGCGAAACGGTGGCGGTATTCGTTTGAATTGATGAACGCCTTGACCATCTCGGCGTTGATGAAATTGCCGTTAAAGGCGTTGAGCTTCGAGAGCCAGAAGTCGTAACCGCTAAAGTCTGTGTCGGGCGCGTCGTTCGGCGCGCGGCGCAGGTAGCCGAAATACTGCGTGAGGACGAAGGCGCGGTTGAACTCCGCGTTCTGAAAGTCCGCGTCTTCAGCGACTTTGCGAAGGACAGTGGCGCGCGTCTCCGTGCCGCCAGTAAGACCGTTGACGAGCGCATCACGTTCCGAAGTCGAGAGCGCGCCGCCCGCGTTCATGTTGAGCGCATCAACGAATTGCGCGGCTGTCATGCTCTGCGGGTAGCGCGCCGTGAACTCCGGGCGCGTGACGAACTCGTTGGCGAACGCTTGTTTGTTCGCTTCGAGCAGCGCATCGGCTCCTGTTTGTCCGATGACGACGCCGCGCCCGATGTCCTGCGTGTCGTGCCAGAATTCGCGGTAGGTCGGAAAACTGCGCGGACGCGAAACGCTGTCAGGATACGAAGCCTTGTAAAAGCGATAGACGAGATAGCCCGTCTGCTGAAACTCTATCGAGAGATAAAAGGCCGCCGAGACGTTGATGCGCTTGACTTCGCGACACGCCGCGTCCGCTCCGCATCCTTCTATTTCGTTCGTCCAGAAATTGAGGCCGGAGCTGTCGGGATCGCGGCTCAGAAAATCCGCGTACTGCTGGCGGACGAAAGAGCCGGAAGCGTCGAGCGGGTTCGGCGGCGCGGGCGCGGGATCGCTCGGTTGAATGTTAATCGTCAACACGTTCTGCGTGCCGAGCGCGCTGCCCGACGCAGAGCCGAGCGTGAGCGGGAAGCTAGTCGTCCCTTCTGTGAAAGCGTCGTCCGTGATGATGAGACGAAAACTTTTGCGCGTCTCGCCCGCATTGAAGCGGAGCGTGCCGAGCGCGGTCGTAAAATCCGTCTTCTCGGCGGCTAAAGAGGTGTTGGTGGTGGCGTATTGCACGGTTGCGCTCGCGCTCGTATCGCCCGTGCGCGTGACGAAGATTTCGACGCTGCCCGGCGTCTCCAATGGATCGAGATGGTCAGACTCAAATTGAATCGTGCTCGACGGCGCGGGCGAATTACAGAGGTGTGCGGACGACGCCATATTGCGCGGGACGGGCGCGTTGAGCGTGAAGTCGGCGACGTTGTTGTTCGTGTCGTCGCAGCCGGAATTGTTTCTCACGGCGGCGTTCGACGTGGCGGGAGGCGCGATGGTTGCGCCGCCTTCGGAGCAGGTAGCTGTGCCGTAACCGGCAAAGTCCACAAGGCTCGCATCAACGCCGACAGGGCAGCCCAACTTGACGAGCGGCGTATCGCCTTTGACCAGTGCGACACGGCCTGAGGTGCTGACGAGATTGATTTGCGGATTGGTAGCGTCCGGCGTCACCGGAAGGAGTGCGCCGTTGTTGCCGCTGCTGCCGAATTGGTACAGAACGTACTGGCCGGGATTGAGAGGGATGTTGCCGCGCGAAGAGACGAACCTGAGAGAGACTGCATCCACCACCAAAGGGCCTCCGGGTGAGGTGGGCACGAGCGCCGTCAATTGAAGTGAGTAATCTATGAGATTCAAGGTCAAGTTGCTGCGGTTGAAAATCTCTATGAAGTCGTTGCGATAAGTCGCGCCGGCCTCACCGCCGCGCGTGTAGATTTGACTGATGACGAGATCGGGCGAGCCGCTCGTCGTCTGCGCCTGCGCCAGCAATGCGAAGGAAGCGAGGGCGACGATAAAAAGACAGCCGGCGCCAATTGAGCGCGCCAGTGATTTGCGAACAACGATGCCGTGGCTGTGTCCAGTGCGAGGGAACATAGTCATACCGAAAGAACCTCTCAGCGTTGATATAATTTTAGATTGTCGGGGAGAGACTATAAAAATGGCGGCGCTATTCTAATGTGAGGCGGTCGCGCGTAAGTTGTGCGCGACCGCCTGAAAAATTTTACGCGCGCTCGAAAATAATCGCGATGCCCTGGCCGCCGCCGATGCAGGCCGAAGCGAGCGCGTAACGCGCGCCGCGCCGGTGCAGTTCGTTTAAGGCGGTGAGCACGATGCGTGTGCCCGATGCGGCGAGCGGGTGGCCGAGCGCGATGGCTCCGCCGTTGACGTTTGTGCGCGCGCGGTCGAGTCCCAATTCTTTTTCCACCGCGAGATACTGCCCCGCGAATGCCTCGTTGACTTCGACGAGATCAATGTCCGCGAGCTTGAGATTCGCCTTCTCCAAAGCCTTGCGAATCGCGGGCACGGGGCCGATGCCCATCACATCCGGCTCGACGCCCGCGTAAGCCCAACTGACAATGCGCCCGCGCGGTTTCAAGTCGCGCTCTTTAACGTAATCCGCGCCCGCGATGACGAGCGCCGCCGCGCCGTCCACGATACCGGAGGCGTTGCCCGCCGTGACGAAGCCGTCCTTGCTAAACGCGGTCGGAAGCTTGGCGAGAATTTCGAGCGTCGTGTCGGGGCGCAGATGATCGTCCGCGTCAACGACCTTGACGCCTTTGCGCGTCTTCACTTCAACGGGCACGATCTCTTCGGCGAAGACGCCGGCATCCTGCGCGCGCTTGGCTTCCTGCTGCGAGCGGAGCGCGTACTTGTCCTGATCCTCGCGCGAGATTTCGTAGCGGCGCGCAAGATTCTCAGCCGTCCCCGCCATCGTCGTGTTGCAGTAAGTATCAAGCAGCGCGACCATCAAACTGTCTTCGAGTTTGCCCTGTCCGAGCGCGAACCCGCTGCGCGCGCCGTAGATAACGTGCGGAGCCATGCTCATTGATTCCATCCCGCCGACGAGGGCATTGCGCGCCTCGTCGAGCATGATCATCTGCGCGCCGTTGATGATGGATTGAATGCCGCTGCCGCACAGGCGATTGACGGTCAAGGCGGGGCGATCCACCGGCACGCCCGCTTTCAAAGCGACGTGGCGCGCGCCGTAAATCGCATCGCCCGAAGTTTGCAGCGCGTTGCCGAAGACGGTGTGGTCAATCTCGCTCGCCTCGACGCCCGTCGCTTCCAACGCGCCGCGCGCCGCGGTCGCGCCCAGATCAATCGCCTTCACATCTTTCAACGCGCCGACGTACTGCGTCATCGGCGTCCGCTTGCCGCCCAGTATAAAAATATCTTGAGACATAATTTTAAGAATCCTCTTCAATGAAAAATCTACGTTCCGTCGAACAGAGCAGTGTAGCCGAGCATTTGAGGAGGCGTCAATTTGCGCGGGATATGGTCGCAAAAGGTCTTTACCGTGTGAATCGTTTAGTGTTAATCTGCGTCCGTTCCGGCAGAGTTCTCCGGGACTCATCACACAAGGCCAGAGGTAAAATTAAACCTTCACAGCTTTTCTAAGGAGCATCAAAATCCAATGAAATTTTCCACGTCCCCTCGTACAGGCGTGCGCGCCGGTGTCTTCGTCGCTTGCCGCTTGCCGCTCGTCTTGTTTTTCACGTCGGCGCTCTTCGTCTCGCAGGCGCAGGAGCGGAAAATCAGCGGCACTAACAGCGAGCGCGCACGCGTGATGCTGAATGCTATTAAAAGCGACATCGCGAAAAATTATTACGACGTGAATTTTCACGGCATTGACCTGGAAGCGCGTTTCAAAACGGCTGAGGAAAAAATCAAGACGACATCATCGCTCGGTCAGGCACTCAGCATCATCGCGCAGACGCTCGTTGACTTCAACGATTCGCATCTCTACTTTGTGCCGCCTTCGCGCCCCTCGCGCGTGGACTATGGGTGGCAGATGCAGATGATCGGCGAAAGCTGTTACGTCTCGGCGGTCAGGCCCAACAGCGACGCCGACAAGAAAGGCATTCATCCCGGCGATGAAGTCTGGACGGTGGACGACTACGGGCCGACGCGCGACAACCTCTGGAAGATAAAATACGTTTACTATTCACTGCGACCACAATCCGGGATGAGAATCGTGATCCACAAACCGGATGGCAAAGAGCAGCAGCAAGATGTGATGGCGAAGGTGGAGCAGGGCAAGCTCGTGCTGGACTTGGCGAGCAGTGACATATTCGAACTCATGCGCGAATCGGAGAACGAAGATCGCCTGCATCGCCAGCGTTATGTGGAACTCGGAGAAGACCTTTTTATCTGGAAGATGCCGCAGTTCGATTTGCAGGATGCGGAAGTGGACGACCTCATGGGCAAGGCCAGAAAACACAAGGCGCTGGTGCTCGACCTACGCGGCAACGGCGGCGGCGCTATCCAGACATTGACGCGGCTCGTCTCCAACGTCTTCGATCACGACGTGAGAATCGCCGACCGTCAAGGGCGCAAAGAGATGAAACCGATGTTGGCGAAAACACGCGGCGAGAAAGCATTCAAAGGATCAATCGTCGTCATCGTTGACAGCGAATCCGCCTCATCGTCGGAGGTGTTCGCGCGCCTCATGCAACTCGAAAAAAGGGGCACGGTCATCGGCGACCGGAGCATGGGCAAAGTGATGGAGAGTCGCTTTTTCAATCACCAAATAGGAGTTGATACAGTGGCATTTTATGGCGTCAGCATTACGGATGCAGACGTGATTATGTCCGATGGTAAGAGCCTTGAGCAGACCGGCGTGACGCCGGATGAGATCACGTTACCGACGCCTGCAGACATGGCCGCGAAACGTGATCCCGTACTGGCGCACGCAGCTTCTCTCGTCGGCGTGAAACTCGACCCGGAGAAGGCCGGCACGCTCTTCCCTGTTGAATGGCGCAGCAAGTGAGACGGTCAGGGACGTTCGCGTGTTGACGCGCAAACAAGATTCTTCATCGTTCAAACAACAGACAGCCCATCTCACGTCGCCGCTCTCAATAAGCACGGCGTGGGATTTTCTTTTCGTCTATGAGTTCAATCCGTGAAGCGTCGCTCGGCGTGGTAGCGGTGGAGCAGTTCTTCGAGGAAGCCTTCGTAGGTGAACGTGGCGGGGTCAAAGACGGGACGGATTTTGTAGAGGACGGGCGTCGCCACTCGCCAAGCCATCCATTGACGGGTCGCGTCCGTCAAATCCCAACGGCGGCGCAGGTACGCTTCGACGACTTCGATCTCGCGCTCGGTTAGCGCGCTCAACTGCGCCGTGAAGGGCACGGGCTTGAACGTGCGGCGGAGCGCGGCGTCGCTCGTCGGCGCGGCGAAGACTTGATCGAACGTCGGCGCTTGATCCTCGCGCTCGCGCACGACGACCGTGCCCGCCACCATATCGCCGATGCGCTGGTCGCTCCCGCTCACGAAGACGCAGACGAGGCCGACCGAGTAAAAAGGAAACGGCTCCATGTCGAAGATACGGAGCAGATTGCGCGCCGCTGCTTCCCAGAAAGTGACGGGTCGCCCGTCCTCTCGGATGACGCGAAGTTTCAACCAACGCTTGCCCGGCGTCTGCCCGTTCCACAACCACTCGAAGACGACGAAGTAACCCGACCAGATGAGAAAGACCGCGAGCAGCAACAGCGCCAGCACCCACTTCGGCGCGTCCTTCACGCGCTCGTAGAGACCGATGTGATTGCCCGTCCAGACGAAGACGGCGGCGACGAGCGCGATGACGATAAGTTGCAAAAAATGGTCGAACGCGCAGGCCAGAAAACGATTGCCGATGGACGCCAGCGCGAAATGCAGAGGCACGCGCTCCGGCGTCTCGATGATTAAAATTTCGTCTGTGGTGATGGCTGGCGACATGAGATTTAGAGAAGTGTTCGACGAAAATAGTAAAGCCTTGACTTCGTCTCGCTCATCAATCGTTACTTGTCCATCTTTTTTGCGCGCTGATATTTCACGTAACGGATGCTCTGTTCGAGCCAGTCTTTCAAACTCTTGTCGAGTTCGAGAGCGCGGTCGAAATCTTTCTGCGCCTCGTCATCGAGGCCGAGCCGGAGACGCGCGAGTCCGCGCGCGGCATAAGCTCCGGCCAGTTGCGGTGCGATCTCGATGGCGTGGTTGAAGTCGGCTACGGCGTTCTCCACGTCGCCCTTGTCGAGACGCACGTTGCCGCGAGCCTGATAAGCCTCCGCGTTGCGCGGCTCCATTTCGATGACCTTGCCATAGTCGTTAATAGCGCCTTCCGCGTCGCCCGCCGCGCCACGCGCCACGGCGCGGTTGAAGTACACATCTGCCACCTGCGAGTTCAACTCGATGCTCTTGTCGAAATTGGCGACGGCCTTCGCCGGCTCGCCCTTCAACTGATAAATGATGCCGCGACCGTAGAAGGCGTCCGGCGTGTCCGGCTTGCTCTCGATGGCCTTCGTATAGTCTGCGAGCGCGCCGTCCAGATCGCCCTTCGCGCGTTTGGCATCGGCGCGGTTAGTGAAGACGATAGCCAGATTGGGCTGGAGCGCGAGCGTCTTGTCAAAGTCGCTGATAGCTCCGTCGTAATCCTTCTGCTCAAGGCGCATGAAGCCGCGATTGTAATACGCCAGCGGCTCGTTCGGGGTGAGTTCAAGAGCGCGTGAGAAATCAGCGAGCGCGCCCGTCGCATCGCCCGCATCCTTTTTAATTTTGCCGCGAAGAACATAGGCGGCGGCGTACTTCGGCAAGAGATTGATGGCGCTGTCTATGTCGGCCAGCGCGCCGGTCACGTCGCCCGCTTTCTGTCGCGTGACGGCGCGTGCCAAATATTCTTCGGGCTTGTGCAATTTCTGCGCGAGAGAGGTCGAGGCGCAGACGAGTGCGAGGATGAAGACCGCGAGGGTTTTTTTCACGTCAAACTTCTCCGTTCGTTATTGTTAAGATGCGTTTGTGAGTTTGTGGCTTGTCTCTCGTACGGGCGCATGGACATTCCTACTCGCCCGGATCGGCGGCATCCAGACGGAGCACGCCGAGTTGCCGGTACATGCTTATGAAGTCGAAGTTGTTCCACACCTCGACCATCTTGCCGTCGCGGACGCGCGCGATGCCTGTCCCTGTGATCTCCATCTGCCGGTGCGTCGCCGCAAATCCCAGCGTGTCGCCGTGGTGCTTGGCGCGCACGGTGCAGCGCGCCGCGACCTTGTCGCCTTCGCAGACCGTGTCTTCGACGACCACCTCGATGTCGGGGAACGCCGCGCGGAACTGCCGGAAGAAAGGCTTGAAGCCGGCTGGCCCGCGCAGAGGTTCGTTATCGTCGCCCGACAATCCGTAAGCCACGCCGTCCTCCGCGAACATCTCGTCAATCGCTTCCTCGCGTCCCTTGTTCCAGACCTCTTCAAACCAGCGACGGATAAAAGCCTTGTTATCTTCAGACATAGTTTTTAACTCCTTTACGTGAAGTTGACGCGGACAAAGCGTCGTTTGCCAACTTTGAGTAAAGCTGACATTTTGGGTTTCCAGAGTGTCACGGAAACAGCTATTGCCTGCCGTTCACCATCAATATACACACCACCTTGTTGAATCAATCTACGCGCTTCGGATTTTGAGCTTGCTAATCCAACAGTAACCAGCAAGAAAGATAAATCCCAACCTTGAGGGTAGTTGGAAGGAAGAGTATGTACTTCTACCTCGTCCGGTGTTTCCTTATTACGAAACATGCGGACGAACTCTTCCTCAGCAGAGTCTGCCACTGACCTGGAATGAAAGTCCGTGATGATGCGTTTGGCGAGGCCGACCTTGAAGTCACGCGCGTTATGCTCACCGCCTGAAGACAGCGCACGCATCACGGCGATCTCATCAACGCTCGCGTCTGTCAGAAGTTCATAGTAACGCCACATCAGCTCGTCCGAGATGGACATAATCTTGCCGAACATCTCCTGCGCGGGTTCGTCTATGCCGATGTAATTGCCGAGCGACTTCGACATCTTGTTGACGCCGTCCGTGCCTTCGAGAAGCGGCGTGATGATGCAGACCTGCGGCTTCTGCCCGTACTCGCGTTGGAGGTTACGGCCCATCAGGAGATTGAATTTCTGATCCGTTCCGCCGAGTTCCACGTCCGCCTTGAGCGCGACCGAATCGTAAGCCTGCACGAGCGGATAGAGTAGCTCATGGAGCGCGACGGGACGCTCCTCGCTGATGCGCTTGGCGAAATCCTCGCGCTCTAAAATCTGCTTGACCGTGACGTGCGAGGCGAGACGGATGAAACCGTCCGAGCCGAGCGCGTCCATCCATTCGGAGTTAAAACGAATTTCAGTTTTGTCGGGGTCGAGCAGCTTGAAGATTTGTTTCTTGTACGTCTCAGCGTTAGCGTTAATTTCCTCGCGCGTCAGTTGCGGGCGCGTCGCGCTCTTGCCGGACGGATCGCCGATGAGTCCCGTGAAATCGCCGATGAGGAAAATAACCGTGTGGCCGAGTTCCTGAAACGCGCGCAGGCGATGGATGACAACCGTGTGGCCGAGATGAATGTCCGGCGCGGTCGGGTCGGCTCCGAGTTTTACCCTGAGCGGCACGCCGGTGCGTGCGCTCCGCTCCAACTTCGCGCGTAAATCTTCCTCGCGAATAATCTCCGTCGTGCCTTTGCGTAAGAATGCCAGTTGCTCGTCAATCGTCATGGATGTGAGTTTAAGGTTCAAAGTTCAAAGTTCAAAGTCAAAACCTTTGCCCATAACCTCGAACTCTGAATTATCTGAGCTTTGAACTTTGAACCTTAAACTTTGAACTATTTCTTGATAACGCGCCGCCCCGTGATTTCGTAATCGCCGCTGACGACGAGCGCGAGGGCTTCCGCGTAGGCGCGATGCTCTTCGCGGAGGATGCGCGCGGCGAGCGTGTCGGGCGTGTCGTCTTCGTGAACCGCGACGACGCGCTGCGTGATGATGGGGCCGCCGTCGAGGCTCTCGTCAACAAAGTGGACGGTGCAGCCGGAGACTCTGACGCCGTGCGCGATGGCCTGGCCTTGCGCGTCGAGGCCGGGAAAGGCGGGCAAGAGCGACGGGTGAATATTTAAGATGCGTCCGCGAAAAGCTTCGATAAAATATGGCGAGAGCAGGCGCATGAAACCGGCGAGGCAGACGAGTTCGACTCCGCGCTCGCGCAACGCCGCGATGATTTCCCGCTCGTGTTCCTCGCGCGCCCGCCCGCGACGCTCGATGGCGAGCACTTCGATGCCTCTCTCCGCCGCGTGCCGCAAACCGGCAGCCGTCGCATGGTCGCTCAAGACGACGGCCACCGACGCGCCGGGGATACGCCCGTCGTTCACGGCGTCCGCCAGCGCGGACATATTCGAGCCGCGACCTGAGATGAGGATGGCGATTTTCATCAGTTCAAAATTTCAAAAGCAGAAGTTAAGAATGCAAACTCTGCGCGACGCCCTTAACGAGAGTGGGAAGCAAAGAAAGTATTCGAGGGACAAGAAGTCTTAAATCCACGAGCCGGTTTGACGGTGCGTGCAAGACCAAAACAGCGATGTTGAATTGCGGCAGGTTTTGTTGAAATGCGAGATTGCGGTCAACGGTGATGAAGACATCGAACTCGGCCTCTGCGAGCGTTAAGAGGTTTCCATTCTTCACCCCGGCCCAGCCCATCTGCGGCACGGTTCTGACGGAGTGCCCTACCAACTCCTGTGACAATCGCCGATCAATACATTCGTCTAACAGAAGCCGCACGTCACGCCACCATTTTGATGAGTTGTTTTTCGGCTTCTTCCAAAAACGCGATGACTTGCTCTCTGGCGACTGTCGGAAATCCTTCGAGGAAATCATCAATGGATTCGCCGCCTTTGAGATAATCGAGGAGTGTCTGCACGGGCACTCTCGTCCCGGCGAAGACCGGAGCGCCGCCCATCACGTCAGGAGTTGAAGAAATAATCTGTGCGTTCATAACCCGGATAGTATGCAATGGAAAGTTCAAGGTTCAAAGTTCAAGGTTCAAAGTTGGAAATCCGGCTTTGAACCTTGAACTTTGAACCTTGAACTCTTTCAGACGAGCGTGACGTGGCGTTCGCCTTCGACCACCCGCCCGATTTCATAGCACGCTTCGTTGAGCGTGGAGAGATGCGCTGTGATCGTCGCGGCGTCCGCAGGCGCGCAGACGATGACCATGCCGACGCCCATGTTGAAGGTGCGGTGCATCTCGCTTTCCGCGACATTGCCGAGCCGCTGCATGACTTTGAAGACGGGAAGCACAGGCCACGAGCCGCGCGTGATTTCGACAGCGGTATTTTCGGGCAGGATACGCGGGATGTTTTCCAGCAAGCCCCCGCCGGTGATGTGCGCGAGACCTTTGAGCTTGCCGGTGTCGAGCAGCCCCGTGAGCGCGGGCAGGTAACTGAGATGCGGTTGCAGCAGCGCGTCTCCGATGGTCATGCCGAGTTCATCGAGATGCGTGTCGGCGTCGTAGCCTGCAATCTCGAAGAAGAGTTTGCGCGCGAGCGAGTAGCCGTTGGTGTGAAGACCGGCGGAAGGCAGCGCGAGCAGCACGTCACCGGGCGCGATTGAGTGGCCGTCAATCACTTTGTCTTTATCCACGATGCCGACGATGAAACCCGCCACATCGTACTCGCCCGCCGCATACATGCCGGGCATCTCGGCGGTCTCGCCGCCCAAAAGCACGCAACCGTTTTCACGACAGCCGCGCGCGACGCCTTCGACGATTGAGACGATCACATCCGGCGCGAGCACGCCCGCCGCCACGTAGTCGAGAAAGAAAAGCGGGCGCGCGCCCTGCACGAGAATGTCGTTCGTGCAGTGGTTGACGAGGTCGCGCCCGATGGTGTCGTGCTTATTGGTGAGGAACGCGATTTTCAGCTTCGTCCCCACGCCGTCGGCTGACGCGACGAGGACGGGCGCGCTCATGCCGGGAAACGCGCCGTCGAACATCCCGCCGAAACTGCCGATTTCGGAGAGCGTCCGCACGTTGAAAGTTCCGCGCGCCATCGTCTTGATGCGCTCGACCGCCGCGTTCGCCGCGTCAATCGAGACGCCCGCGTCGGAATATGTGATTGATTTGCTCATGGGTCTCAGAGAGAGATGATTGTTATGGGTATCTTCCCAGTTCAATCAACTTTTCGCGCTCTAAAATACGTTCTTCGCCGTTGAACTCAAATATTCGCGCGGTAGCTTCACCAATGTCCGTGAGCGGTTTGATGTTTGCCCCATCCAACTCGAAATGAGTTTCCCATTGATCTGTTCTGGGATTAAAGAATCGAATCAACTCACCTGTCCATCGCGAAATTGAACCGAGATCGCTGCCCTTCTGCCGATTACAGACCAGACACGCATAAGCGAGATTATCTTCTGTCGTCTCACCGCCATGTTTAAGACTGACGATGTGGTCAACTTCACATCCGAAGAAGGTATCTTGTTCACGAATCAAACAATATTCACACCGATTTTCGGCGCGTGCGGCGACCAATCGCCGAAGCTCCGCACTGACGTATCTATTCATGTGAGAGATGCTGTCGGGCGCGAGCCTTCGCTAATCGCATCAGGTGCTCCAACTGCGTGTAATGATCAAGCTCAGACTTCTCCTCCGATGAAAGAGCAGCAGATTTCTCTCGCTCGATTAAGTCGAGAAGACGCTGTTTCGCCTCTGCGGACGGTTGGAACGCGATGAGATTGCCGGGACTCGTCCCAGCCGCGATAAAGTCAATCACTTCTTCGTAGGCTCTGTTAGCGCTCATACGTTAATCCTCATAAAATCATCTTACATCAACTTCGTTTATCTTCCGTTCGTTGATTTCGTCTTCACTTTTTCCGGCGTCGGTTTGGGCGCGGGCGGGAGGTCGCCGAAGTCGAGGAAGCCGCGTCGCGCGGAGTCGTCCCGAAGCGGCGCGCGTCCCGTCCAGAGGTCTTCGTTGGGCTTCGGCTCGCGCGCGGCGGTGATTTTGATGTCGCCCTCTTTGCCGTGCGTGGCGATGGAAATCTCGCCCTGCATGTCCGTGCGATAGACTTTCACGTTCGCAGCCTTCAAACGGTTCAGTGTGTCCTGCGCGGGCAGGCCATAACGGTTGTCTGCGCTCGTCGAGATGATGGCGGCCTTGAACTGGCCGCGCTTGATGAAGTCGTCGGAGGTCGCGTACTTCGAGCCGTGATGCGCGACCTTGAGAACTTCGGCGGAGAGACGCGCGCTCTTGCTCGCGAGACGCTGTTCGGTCTGCGCCTCTGCGTCGCCCGCGAGCAGCATCGAGAACGCGCCGTAGTCGAGACGCAGGACGACGGAGTTGGCGTTCGTCTCGTTGCCGCCGCCGCGCATGTCGCCTTCGGTGAACGGCGGGTCAATGGGCGCGAGCGCGGTGATAATGACGCCGTCGCCGAGATCGTAAGTCTGTCCGGGCGCGGGCTTCACGGGCGTGATTTGTTTATCTTTTAACGCTTGACGAAAACCCTGAAACTCTTTCGTCGGGTAAGCGTCCGCGCCGTTGTAGAGTAACGCGCCGACGTTTGTGGCCTTCAAGATTTCGTCCATCCCGCCGATGTGGTCGGCGTGTTCGTGCGTGGCGACGACGAGGTCGAGGTGATCCACGCCGTAGCGTTTGAAGGCATCGAGAATCTTTTTGCCGCTGCCGGGCACGCCCGCATCTATCAGCGCGGTCTTACCCGATGGCGCGATGATGAGAATCGAGTCGCCGAGTCCGACATCAAGTATGTGAACCTGTAACTCCTTGCCCGAAGCGGGCGGCGTCTTCTTCGCCCAACGCTCGCGAATCATCGGCCCGAAAAAAAAGTAGCCAGTGACCGACGCCACGCCGAGCGCCAACAGGAACGCCGCCGCCACGCATCCACATCCACGCTTTTTTTGCGCCAAGCTGAATTACCTCCACATCAGAATGATGAATGCGGAATGATGAGTGATGAATGAAAGAGAAAGGCATCCTTGATTTTATTCATCACTCATCACTGCGGCATTCATCATTTAGTCCGACGGCACAGGCTCGCACTCGCGCGCGAACATCGTTTCGGCTTCGCGCGTGATGCGCGTCGGGTAGTTGCCCGTCCAGCAGGCGACACACGACGCGGCGGCGGGGATGCCGCAGGCTTCGAGCATTCCTTCGAGCGAGAGATAGCCGAGCGTGTCGGCCTCGATGAAGTCGCAGATTTCAGAAATCGTCATCTGCGCGCCGATGAGGTCGGACTTGTTCGGTGTGTCCACGCCGTAATAACACGGACTCAAAGTCGGCGGACAACTGACGCGCATGTGAACTTCCGACGCGCCAGCCTCGCGCACCATCCGCACGATCTTCTTCGAGGTCGTGCCGCGCACGATGGAATCATCAATCAGGACGACGCGCTTGCCCTTGATCAAATCGCGCACGGGATTCAGTTTCAGACGCACGCCGAATGAGCGTATGGATTGCTTCGGCTCGATGAAGGTGCGCCCGACGTAGTGATTGCGGACGAGTCCGTGTCGAAAACTGATGCCGCTCTCCGCCGCGTAGCCGACCGAAGCGGCGACGCCCGAATCTGGCACGGGCACGACGATGTCCGCGTCAGCCGGTTGCTCGACGGCGAGGCGTCGTCCCATCTTGTGTCTCGACTGATTGACCGAGCGACCGTAGATGAGCGAGTCGGGACGCGCGAAATAGACGTGCTCGAAGATGCAATGCGAATGCGGGCGCACAGGAAGCGGGTGCGACGTGTGCAAGCCCTCGCGCGTGATGACGACCATCTCGCCGGGTTCGATGTCGCGCACGTACTCGGCTTCGATGAGATCGAAGGCGCACGTCTCTGACGCGACGACCCACGCCTCGCCGAGTCGCCCCAAAGCGAGCGGGCGAAAGCCGCGCGGGTCACGGATGGCGATGAGCGAGTCGGGCGTCAGAAAGAGCATCGAGAACGCGCCTTCGGTCTCGCGCAAAACTTCGGCGACGGCATCGGGCACGGTCACGGCGTCGTGCGCGCGTGCGATGCCGTGCAAGACGACTTCCGTATCCGAGGTCGAAGAGAAAATCGCGCCCGTCTCTTCCAGACGCTTGCGCTCGTCGGTGGCGAAAGGGAGATTGCCGTTGTGACAGACGGCGATTTGTCCGAGCCGACCCGCGACGAGAAACGGTTGCGCCTCGCGGATCGAGACTTCGCCGGCGGTCGAGTAGCGCGTGTGGCCGATGGCGCTCTCGCCCGGCAGACGGTTGAGGCGTTCCTCCGTGAAGACTTCGGAGACCAGACCCATCGCGCGCTCGGAACGCAATTTCTCGCCGTCGGACGAGACGATGCCGCAAGACTCCTGCCCTCGATGTTGAAGTTGATAGAGGCCGAGATAGGCGAGGCGCGCGGCTTCATCGTGGCCGTAGATGCCGAACACGCCGCACTCGTCGCGGAAACCGTCCGTCTGTGAATCGTCCGGGATATTTTGGCTTGGTGAATCTGTCATGTCGCGCGAGCCGCAAACGAGAGTTTGAATTTGAAGCCGCATTGTAGCATCCACGTCAGAAATGATGAATGAGGAGTGATGAATGATGAATGAAAGACAAAAGCATGTTCTTCACTCATCACTTATCACTTATCACTTATCACTCGTCACTTGTCTTCATCGTGTTATGATGCGGCGGAAATTTCGATTCAAAGGGGAATGAATATGCCTGCAATGAAGGTCAAAGTTTACGGGGCAGACTGGTGCGGCGACACGAAGCGCGCGAAGGAGTTTCTGGACAAACTCGGCGTCGCATACGAATATATTGATGTCGAGCAAAACGCGGAAGCAGCGCAATGGGTGAAGGATCACAACGACGGAAAAGAGCGCAAGCCGACGATTGACGTGGCCGGGCAGATTCTCTCCGTGCCGGACGAGCACGAGTTGACGCAGGCTCTGCGCGAGAAGGAATTGATGGCCTGACGTTTTCAAGCGCACACTCTTTCGCGCTTCAGATGACCGGGAAGATGAAGATGAAAAGAATTATTCAAATCGTTGCGCTTGCCGTCGCGCTCGCATCTGTGTTGGCGGTCGTGATGGCATCCGCGAAGAGCAGTCAGGGCGAAAATCATGGCGGCGACAAAGCGACGGCCATCAATCCCGCCGTCACCTACACCCAAAATTGCGCGACGTGTCATGGCAAAGACGGGCGAGGGAAGACCATTAAGGGTAAGCTCAAGCATGTGCCCGATTTGAGCGATGCGGAATGGCAGGAAAGAGCGAGCGACGATCACATCTACAATGCTATCTCGAACGGTCGCGGAAAAATGCCCGCGTTCGGGAAGCGTCTGAGCGCCGAGCAAATCGAATCGCTCGCCGGTTACGTGCGTCGTTTTAAGAAATAATCGTCGCGACAGCTTGAAGTGGACAGCAACAGCAGCCAACAGACCTTCGCCGGACAACTCCTGACCGCGCTCTTGCGCGTCGCGCTCGTCTTCGCGCTCTGCGCCGCCGTGTGGACGATCTACCGGCGACTGCCGCACGACGAGCGCGCCTCGCTCGACGGCGCAACGACAGCGCAGCCTACTGCGGCGACCGCTTTGCACATCATCCTCCGGCATCCATCTTTTTCACACGCGCCTGCCGCCAAAATCCCCGTCCAACTTTATCCCGTGAACATGATGGCGGCGCAACGCGACTACGACTCGGAGCATCGCCCCGGCGTGCGCTTCGAGGATTTCGTGATGCGGCGCATGGGTGAGCGCCAGCCGCTCGCCGCTGAACTCGACGAGCACGGCGAGACCGTCGTCGCCGTCCAGCCCGGCAAGTGGTGGGTACACGCCACGCTCTTTGAGACAGGGGGCGCGGAAGAAGTGACGTGGCGTCTGCCCGTCAACGTCTCAGGCCGCGACACAACCGTCGAACTCACGCCGGAGAATGCTTACACAAGAGCGCGGAGTTTCTAAAACAGTGATGAGTGATAAGTGATGAGTGATGAGTTTAAGACAATCTCTTTCTCATCACTCATCACTTATCACTTATCACTCATCACTTATTTCGTTATGAAGGCGCTGCGTTACGAAAACAAAAAGTTGAGCGTGGCGGAGTTGGACGCGCCGCGTGATGATGCGGGCGAGGCGTTGGTGCGCGTGTGTGTGGCGGGCGTGTGCAATACGGACTTGGAAATCGCGCGCGGCTATGCGGGGTTCGAGGGCACGCTCGGACATGAGTTCGTCGGCGTGGTCGAGCGTGCGCCGACGGGCGCGTCGGAACTCGTGGGGCAGCGCGTCGTCGGCGAGATCAACGCCGGGTGCGGGCATTGCGCGTTGTGTCTTGAGGGCGATGCGCGCCACTGCGCGGAGAGGACTGTGCTTGGCATCGTCGGACGTGACGGCGCGTTCGCCGAATACCTGCAACTGCCCGTCGAGAATCTCTTGCCCGTGCCCGACGAAGTGCCGGACGAGCAGGCGATCTTCACCGAGCCGCTCGCGGCAGCGTGCGGCATCGTCGAGCGCGTTAACGTGACGAAACAGATGCGCGTGGGCGTAGTCGGCGACGGCAAACTCGGACTGCTGTGCGCGCAGGCTTTGAAAGTTTTGACCGGCGCGAGCGTGACGATTTGTGGCAAGCACCGTTCAAAATTAGACATCGCCGCGCGACGCGACATCGAGACGGTGTTGGTGGAAAATCTCCCGCGCTCGTTCGCACGCGCGTTCGATGTCGTGATCGAAGCGTCCGGCTCAGGCGGCGGCTTCGAGACGGCGCTCGCGCTCTTGCGCCCGCGCGGGACGCTCGTCTTGAAGTCCACTTTTCACGGCGCGACGGAGTTCAACCACACGCCCATCGTCGTTGATGAACTGAGCATCGTCGGCTCGCGCTGCGGACGTTTCGCGCCCGCGCTCGATTTGCTCAAGCGCAAGGTCGTTGACGTTGCCAGTCTCATCAGCGAAGAGTTCGCGCTTGAAGACGGCGTCCGTGCGTTCGAGCGCGCTGCCGCGCCGGGCGTGTTGAAAGCGCTGCTCAGGCCGTGAGGCTGAAAGTGTGCGCCGCTCTAAGCGTTTGCGAACGTCCAGATGGCAGCTTCGAGTTCGTCGAGCGTGAGCCGCACGGCGTCGGGCGCGAGCCGGAGCGCGTACTTTCGCAAATCACTGCACTCGTAAAGAATCGTCAGCAGCATGAGACGCGCGCGCAAGCTCAAATCAAGTTGCGCTTCGGTGTAGCCGTAAGCCAGCAGGAGCGACCGCTGTTCTTCGCGCCGTCCCTGCACCATGAGAACGCCGGGCGCGACGAACTCGTATTCACGAAAGCCGCAGAACGAATCGCCGAAGTCGAAGAGTCCCGAAACTTGCCAGCGACCGGCGCGCTCCTTGAGCAGCACGTTGCCTGGATGCACATCGCCGTGAAGCATCGCCGGTTCAAACTCCGCAGGCAATAAATCCATCCGCGCGGCGATGTACGCGGGCAGGCTCTCCAGCCATTCAGGATTCGCGCCGCAGGCACGTTGACGCTCGACACATGTGCGCGCTTGATGCTGTACAAAATCCTGCCAGTCGCGATTGAGTTCGGGCGGCGAGAGCGGCGCGGCGTGCGCGTGCAATTCGCGTAGCGCGACGCCGATGTGCGAGACGATCTCGACGCGCTCGCGCTGGCGTATCTCCGGCCACACTTCCCGCATCGGCAACCCCGTGAGTTGCGTCATCACGATGTACGGCCAACCTTCGAGCGCACCGGTGTACAAGACCTGCGGCGTCTCGACGCTCAACTTGCCATGCGCGAATTCGAGCGCGGCCAACTCGCGCGTGTGTTGCGCGCGAAGCGGCGCGTAGAGTTTGATAACGTAGCGTTCACCGACGAAGAAAATGACGTTCTCGCCGACGAGCGAGCGGCGCAAGCTCTCCACCTCAAGAGAGTGACGGGCGCAGATCATCGCGGCGGCCTGATGCCAGACTTCATCATTGAAGTGACGCTCGAAAGCGGCGTGGTCTGTGATGTCGGGAAGAAGTAAAAGCATCGTGGTAGGCTTTCGTCTGATGGATGATGCCGGAATCAGATGAGGAATTACAAGGTGTTGCTTTGCGGCGCGTCTGCGCTTTGGTTATACTCAAGCCCTTCGCTCCTCTGTGCATTTTCCGACGGCTCATGGAGGCACAGACCGGCGGCACGTCGAACGTTTTGGTTCAAACTGTGCCGCGTGATTGCGGTTTCTCTTTTTGAAGTGAGAAGGCGGTACAAGTTTTATGTTGAAAATTCCCATAGGCCAAACGACGGACGCGGAGCGCAGCATTCTGCGGCAGCTTCGCGTGTGGATCGCCGCGCTCGCGGTCGCTTGTCTCGTTGTCGGTATCGGCGTCGGCGCGATGCTCGCGGGGCGACAGACCGTCGCGCAGAGCGAGGCGCAAAAGGACAGGATCGCGCGCGCGCCCGAAGCGCTCTCCGCCTCGTTCGCCGAGATCGCCAAGACGGTCGAGCCGGCGGTCGTCAACATTGACACCGTCTCCGCGCCGCCGCAGGTCTCGCAGAAAAATAAGAAGAGCGACGAAGAGGATAACGAAGACGGCGACACGAGCAACAACCCGCTTCTCGACATGCTCCGCAATCGCGCGCAGCGTCCTTCGCGCGGAGTGGGCAGCGGCTTCATCGTTGACCCGAAGGGTTTGATTCTGACCAACCAGCACGTCGTCGAAGGCGCAGACCGCATCAAGGTCAAGCTGCAATCCGGCGAAGAGTTGCGCGGCACGGTCGTCGGCGTTGACGACGAGACAGACCTCGCCGTCGTTAAGGTCAACAGCACGCGCCCTCTGCCTTTCATCAAGCTCGGCAACTCGGACGACGCGCTCGTCGGCGACTGGGTGCTCGCCATCGGTTCGCCGTTCGGACTCGAAGAAACCGTCACCGCCGGCATCATCTCGACGCGCGAGCGCGTGACGCCCGGCGCGTCCAGCTTCCAGCGTTTTCTGCAAACCGACGCGGCGATTAATCGCGGCAACTCCGGCGGCCCGCTCGTTAACATGCGCGGCGAAGTGATCGGCGTCAACTCGCAGATCGCCACTTCGACCGGCGACTACAACGGCATCGGTTTCGCGCTGCCATCGAACATCGCCGACACGGTTTTCCGACAAATCACGACGACCGGCAAGGTGCGTCGCGGCTATCTGGGCATCTTCCTCGAAGGCGTCAAGCCGGAGTTCGCGCGCGTCTATGATTTGCCGGATGCGAAGGGCGCGATTGTTAAAGACATCGCCGACGCGCAGAGTCCGGCGGCCAAAGCCGGCTTGCAGACCAACGACATCATCATCGAGTTCGGCGGACAGACGATCACCAACGAGCGCGACTTAATCAGCAAGGTCGCCGGGACGGAAGTCGGCCAGACCGTCCCCGTCACCTACCTGCGCGAGGCCAATAACAAACTCGAACGGCGCACGGCCAACGTGACCATCGCCGAGCGTCCGCCGCGCGCGTCATCAATTCTCGACGCAGAGGACAAGCCCGACGCGACGAAGCCGGATGTCATCAAGCCTTCCGCGAAGGAAGACCGCCCGACGCTCGGACTGACCTTGAGCGACTTGACGCCGCAGATTGCCAATGAGCGAAACCTGAAAAACGTGCGCGGCCTCTTCGTCAAAGACATAGATCAGGCGGGCATCGCCTTCGACGCCGGACTTAGAAGGAACATGGTCGTGCAGCGCGTCAATCGCCAGACGGTTAACTCGCTCGCGGACTTCGAGCGCATCGTCTCTGCGCTCAAGCCCGGCGACCCCGTCGTCATGCACGTCGCCGCCTACAACGGCGAGCGCATCACGCAAACCATCGTGCAGTTCACGTTTCAATAAGTGATAAGAGATGAGTGATGGGTGATAAGAGAAAATGTCTTTCACTCATCACTCATCACTCATCACTCATCACTTCCTTTATGGCTCAAGCAAAAAAAGCTCTCTCCAAAAACACGAAGAAGACGACGGCGACAAGCGCGCGCGCGCCGCGCCCGTCCGTCAAAACATACTCGAACTACATCAATGGCGAATGGATTCAGTCTGCGAGCGGCGAGACGTTCGAGAACGTCAATCCGGCGGACACGCGCGAGGTCGTCGGGCGGTTTCCGCTCTCGACGATTGAAGACATGGATCGCGCCGTCGCCGCCGCGCGCGGGGCGTTTGATCGCTGGCGGCGGACGCCCGCGCCGCGTCGCGCCGAAATTCTTTTTCGTCTCGGCGAGATTCTGATTAAGAACAAAGACCGCTTCTCGCAAGAGATGACGCGCGAGATGGGCAAGGTCTTGAAAGAAACCGGCGGCGATGTGCAGGAAGCGATTGACTGCACCTACTACACGGCGGGCGAGGGGCGACGCCTTCACGGCTTCACGACGCCAGCCGAGATGCCGAACAAGTTCGCGATGTGCGTGCGCCAACCCGTCGGCGTCTGCGGACTGATTACGCCGTGGAATTTCCCGATGGCGATTCCGTCATGGAAGATTATCCCCGCGCTCGTCTGCGGCAACACGCTCGTCATCAAACCTGCCGAAGACACTCCGCTCTCCACTTACAATCTCATCAAGGCGTGCGAGGAAGCAGGGATTCCGCCCGGCGTCGTCAACATGGTGACGGGCTACGGCGAGACGGTCGGCGCGGCTCTGACGGATAACTCTGCGGTACGGCTCATCTCCTTCACCGGCTCGACCGAGACGGGGCGCGTCGTCGCGTCGCACTGTGCCGAGCGCAACGCGATTTGCTCTCTGGAGATGGGCGGCAAAAACGTCATCATCGTGATGGAGGACGCGGACGTTGACCTCGCCATCGAAGGCGCGGTGTGGGGAGCGTTCGGCACATCGGGTCAACGCTGCACGGCTTCTTCGCGGCTCGTCGTGCATAAAAAAATCTACAAGAAGTTCACGCAAAAACTAGTCGAGCGCGCCAAGAGCTTGCGCGTCGGCAACGGACTCGATGCGAAGACCGAGATGGGGCCGGTCATCAACGCCGACGCCGTGCATAAGATTCTCGGCTACGTCGAAATCGGCGAGAAGGAAGACGGCGCGACGCTCGCGTATGGCGGTCGGCGTTTAGACTCAGGCGCGCACGCGCACGGCTACTTCATCGAACCGACCGTCTTCACAGACGCCGCGCCGGGAATGCGTATCTCGCAGGAAGAAATCTTCGGCCCCGTGACGACGGTGATTCCCGCCGGCTCCCTTGAGGAAGCGATAGACATCGGCAACGGCGTGCGTTACGGACTCTCCGCATCAATCTACACGCAGGATGTCAACCGCGCCTTCCACGCGATGAACGAAATGTACACAGGGATTTTCTACGTCAACTCTTCGACCATCGGCGCGGAAGTGCATCTACCCTTCGGCGGCACGAAGGGCACGGGCAACGGCCACCGCGAAGCGGGCACGCAGGTCTTAGATATTTTCAGCGAGTGGAAATCAATCTACGTTGACTACAGCGGCAAGCTGCAACGCGCGCAGATTGACGAAGTGAATTTGTAAACAAGTGAGAGACTTATGGAAAGAAACTGTCGCCTCTGTCGAACTGGTAGAGGCGAAAATTTCTGAAGACGAGTTGGCCGTCTGCGAGTCGGCTTTGAATTATGTGCTCGACAGATTGGAAGATGCGGAAATCGAGCGCCTACTTGGCGCGACGCGGGACGAAGTTGAGGGTATCCGCGACGACTTGCATGAAGCATTGCATGTGCATGACAAGACAGAGTTGCTCGTGGAGATGAGCGAAAAATCCTGATCAATGGAGACTAAACAAAGTGATCGTTGGACTCCCAAAAGAAATTAAAGACAACGAGTATCGCGTCGGGCTGACGCCGGCGGGCGTGCGCGCGCTGATGGACGCGGGGCATGAAGTGATCGTCGAGCGCAGCGCGGGCGAAGGCTCCGGCTTCGAGGACGCGCTGTACGAGCGTGCGGGCGCGCGCATCATCGAGAGCGCCGACGATGTGTGGGGCGGGGCTGAGATGATCGTCAAGGTCAAAGAGCCGATTGCGCCCGAATACCCGCGCATGAAAGAGGGATTGCTCCTCTTCACGTATCTGCACCTCGCGCCTGACCCGAAGCAGACTCAAGCTCTCCTCGAACACAAGGTCACCGGCATCGCTTATGAGACCATCACGGATAGGAAGGGAACGCTCCCGCTCCTGACGCCGATGTCCGAAGTGGCGGGGCGCATGGCCGTGCAGGTCGGCGCGCAGTATCTGGAGAAGATGAACGGCGGGCGCGGCGTGCTGCTCGGCGGAGTGCCGGGCGTGCCGGCGGCGCGCGTCGTCATCATCGGCGGGGGGGTGGTGGGCACGAACGCGGCGAAGATCGCCGTCGGCATGGGCGCGCATGTGACGATCATTGACCGCGACCTCGACCGCCTGCGCGAGTTGGACGATATTTTCCTGTCGAAGATTTCCACACTCGCCTCTTCGGCCTACGCCATCCACGGCGCAATCTCGGAGGCCGATCTCATCATCGGCGCGGTGCTCGTGGCGGGCGCGGCGGCTCCAAAACTCGTCACGCGCGCGATGCTCAAGGATGTGCTGAACGGCGCGGTCATCGTGGACGTAGCAGTGGATCAGGGCGGCTGCATCGAGACGACGCACGCGACGACGCACTCGAATCCTACTTATTACGAAGAGGGCGTGCTGCACTACTGCGTCGCCAACATGCCCGGCGCAGTGCCGCGCACTTCGACCTTCGCCTTGACGAACGCCACGTTGCCTTACGCGCTCCGGCTCGCCAATCGAGGCTTCCTCGACGCCATCGCGAGCGATCCCGGATTGAAGGAAGGCGTCAACACGCACGCCGGCAAGCTAACGTATGAAGCCGTCGCCGCTTCACAGGGACTCGAATACACTCCGCTCGATGATGTCATTGCCGGCAGCGGTGCAAGCTCAACTTCGATCACAAGCGGCGCGACGAAATAGACGCACGAAAAAAAGCGCACGTCTCTGCCGCCACGCGCGCGAGACAATAAAGAGAGGCCGCCTTTGAAAATAAGGCGGCCTCTTCGTATTGGATGATGATTAAGTGTCGGTCTTATTTCGCCGTGAGCAAAAGCGTGAGGCAGTCGGTTAACTCTTCGGCGCGGACGGGCTTCGCGAGATAAACGTCGGCGCGTGCTGCGTCCGCATCACGCACCGGAGCGGCTGATTGGTCAACGCCGCTGAGGAAGACGACGGGCAACATAGAGAGGCGCGGGTGCTGCCGTAAGAAGCGGCAGAGTTCGTAGCCGTTCAAGTGCGGCATGACGGCGTCGGTGATGAGCGCGTCAACTTCCGTCGAGAGCAGAGCCTTCATCGCTTCGAGTCCGTCGGCGGCGGCGATGACTTTGAAACCGGCGCGCGTCAGCGTCACTTCTAAATAGCGGCGGATGGAGCGGTCGTCTTCGGCGAGCAGAATGGTGGCGGGCTGCGTGGCATGTGCGGCGTGGAGCGTTGCGTTGGAAGGATGCTTGACCTCTTGGAGTGTGGTGCTCATTTCTGGCTCTGCCTCGGTTGTCTTAACGAGCGGCGTCTTTCATCGGAGAAAGCGCACGATGAGAAAGAGCAATCGCCATGCCCTCCGGGCGGAATGGATGAGAGAGAGCAAAGAAGCTGATAACTCGCGATTAAAATGAGACGGCTGATAGTGAAGTCTCCCGGCAACTTTCAACTTGACCTCCCTCATCCGGTCAAAACGCTCGCGCTGACCGATTGAGTTGACCGATGGCTGACACTGCCCGCGCGTTGCAACTTGAAGCGACGCGCTCTCATCTACATTCTTTCCGACACGCCTTCAACCGGAGCGACGCCCGCGCCCTTGCGGGTTGAACCGTCAACACACTTCGGCCATACTGTGCGTTCGCTTGCGTGGAAATTTCCTCCGCCATGCGCGCGTCTCTCAGACCTGAGTTTTGTGAGTTAACTTTTTCGAGCACTGAAATGTACGAGTTCGCCGTTACACCCGCCATCACGCAGATACGAAGGCGCGGAGTCCACATCACGGAAGTCGCGCCCGAAGGTTTAGGCGCGGAGCTTGAGCTTGAAGCGGGCGACCGCGTCATCTCCGTCAACGGGCGTGCGGTGCGCGACTATCTCGACTTTCGTTTTCAGACCGGCGGCGAGACGGAACTGACGGTCAACGTCCTCAAAGAAAGCGGCGAGGAATGGGAGCTTGAAATCGAGCGCGCGGAGGGCGAGGACTTCGGCCTCACGTTCGAGAACATCGTGCCGCGCCAGTGCGCCAACGAATGTCTCTTCTGTTTCTGCAAAGGCAATCCGCCCGACGCGCGCCCCGCGCTTTTCTTCCGCGACGAAGACGTGCGCCTCTCTTTTCTCTACGGCAACTACACGACGCTTTCATCCATCACCGAAGACGAGATGCGCCGCGTCGTCGAGCAACGCCTGACGCCGCAGTACGTCTCCATCCACGCCACCGATTTGAAAGTGCGTGCCCTGCTGCTCGGCACAGACGAAGCGCGCGCGGACATTTCCGGCAAGATGCGCCGCATGATGGACGCCGGCATCGAGATACACGCGCAGGTCGTGTTGTGCCCCGACATCAACGACGGCGAAATTTTGCAGCGCACGATTGACGATCTGGCGGCAGAATATCCGCGCGTCAAATCGGTCGCGATTGTTCCGCTCGGCCTCACGCGCTACAACACGGACGAGAGATTGACGCCCGTCACGCCTGAATGGTGTCAGAGCGTGATTCGCCAACTCGCGCCCGTGCAAAAAAGTTTGCGCGCGCGGTTGGGGACGAACTTTGCTTTTCTCGGAGATGAGATTTACCTGCGCGCGGGTCGCCCTCTGCCGGGCCGCGCGCATTATGGCGACTATCCGCAAATCGAAGACGGCGTCGGCATGGTGCGCTCGTTCCATGAAGACTTCGCGAAGCTCTGGCGCAAGCTCGAACGACATGCGCCGCGCGACGCCGCCAAGCTCGACGGCACGATCCTGACCGGCACGCTCTTCGCGCCCGTGCTCGCGGATTTAATCGCGCGACTCAACGAGCGTTTCGGCACGCGCCTGCACGTCCTGCCGGTCGAGAACAAATATTTCGGCTCCGAGATCGTCGTCGCCGGACTCATCACAGGCTCCTGCGTCCTCGCCGCGCGCGATCAAATCAAAGGCGACTTTGTGATCTTGCCAAAGACCGCGCACAAGTCCGACGAACCCATCATGCTCGATGGAATGAAACTCGACGAACTCGAACGTCAACTCAATCTGCCAGTTCACGCGCTCGACTTTGAAGGGCTGTCGAAAATGCTCAACTGTTAAGATCAGTCGAACTAAAACACAGGCGACGCGCCGGAGTGAAGCGACGCATCGAAGCTGTGAGTCTCTGCCTTCGGCCTGGCCTCTTCTGACCCTGTGCTACAATCCGCCGCGTTCACAATTGCAGGCCGTGACTCGAATCCTCAGACGCCGGTGACAAACTCTTGGCGACGCTCGCGCTCAATCAACTCCAACTAGCCCCGCTCGGCGCGGGCGACCTGATAGACCGCACGGTGCGTCTCTATCGCCGACACTTCATGGCGCTCATTCGCGCGTCGGCTCCGCCCGTCGCGGTCTCCGCCGTCGGCACAGTTCTCTACACGGTGATGATTCGCGCCATCGGCTCGACGGCGAGCAGCGGCAAGCTGGCCGTCTATGTGCTGCTCTCTGTTTTGGGTCTCGCGCTCGCGCTCGTCGGGTTTCTGTTGCAACTCGTCGTGATGGGAGGCGCGTCGCGCAATCTCGTCATGCATCTCCTGAGCGACGAGCCGGTCACGACCAGACTGATTTACAGAAACGTCCGGGCGCGATTTTGGAAACTGCTCGGCGCGACGATTCTCGTCGTCATCTGGGGCATCATCTCGGCGAGCATCGCGACGATGGTGATGATTCTCGCGGTGTTCCTGATCCTTCTCGTCGCGGCGTTCACCGCCCCGCTCGGACTTCCGTGGGTGACGGGCGTCATCGGCCTGTTCGTCTATCTCGCGATGATCATTCTCGCGCTCGCGGTGTTCTTCCTCATCGCCGGACGCGCCGCCTATGTGCCGCAGGTGTTGATGGTCGAAGGGCGCGGCGTGTTCGAGTCCATCAGTCGCAGCGCACAGCTTGCGCGCGGCAACGTGCGTCGCCTGATGGCGATGTTTCTCTTCTCAAGTTTCGCGACGTATTCGGCGTTGATGCTCCTGCTCATTCCGCTCGGCTGGATCGCCTATTTGTACGGCGTCAATCCGTTCGACTTCTACAGCGGCAGAACGCCCGTCTGGTACGAGATCGGCGCGACGGTCGTCCGGCAGGTGAGCGTCATACTGCTCGCGCCGGTCTGGACGCTTGGCCTCTCTCTGCTCTACGTGGACGAGCGCGTGCGACACGAAGGTTACGACATCGAACTCCTCGCCGCGCAGAGATTCGGCGAGATACCAACCTTGCCCTATGGAACGCTGACGCCGCTCTCGCCCGCCATCGCGCCCGCCGCGACTCGCGCGCCCGTCGCAGCATCAATGCACGGAGCGACAAGTGAGCGCGGTAAGAACCCCGCCTCCGTGCTTGGCCTGTTTGATAGATGATGAGAGTTCATCTGAAAAATATTTCAACGCGCTCGCCATCAGTCGCGCTCCTACTGCTGCTGTTGTTGTCGCTGTGCGTCAATCACGGCGCGGCGAAACCGTCGGCGACGACAGCGGTGACAGCGACACGCGCGACGACGCTCGCGCAATATCGCGTGCGCTTGACGACGGCGACGATGCGGCTCGACGAACTCGCCACGCTCTGCGAGCGCATCAGCGACGGCGAGCGTTACGAAGTCTGGTCGAAACCCGGCGCGGACACAGAGTTGCCACTGACGCTGCCTGGTGCGGAAACCAAAATTCTCGACGACGTGCGCCGCCTGCTGCCGCAGAAAGAAAAAATCGAATGGGGTGGCGGCGTGGCGACGGAGATTGACAACGCATGGCTTGACCGCGCGCTGCAAAACTACGCGCAGAAATCCGCGAAGAACGCCGACAGCAAAAATCGCGCGCGGATGCTGCGTGAAATCGTCGAGCGCCTGCGCGCACTCGATGCGCGTCTCGCCGAAGTTGTGGAGAGCAAGGAAGCCAGCGCGCGAGACAAAGACGCCGAGAAAGGGCGTCTCGCCGCCATCCTGCGCGGCAACGACTATAACCAAAAAGCCTCGCAGGGCGGCGCGCTCGCGCGTCTCATCGAACAATTTCTCAAGTGGATTCGCAGCCTCATGCCCGACGTGAAACCGATTCAACCGGGCACGACCCCGACCGTCTCGCGCTTCGCGCAAATTTTCGTCCTCGCGCTTGGCCTCGCCGTCATCGCTTACGTCGCGCGGCGTTACTGGTTGCGCCGGCGCGACACGCCACACTCTATCTCTCTACGCGAAGCGCGTGTCGTGCTCGGCGAGCATCTGACGGCGGAGCAGACAGCTTCCGACCTGCTCTCTGAAGCCGAACGCCGCGCGCGCGAGGGCGATTTGCGCGGCGCGATTCGCACGGCTTACATCGCGCTCTTGTGCGAACTCGGCGACCGCAAAATCATCCGTCTCGCGCAGCACAAAACCAATCGCGACTATCTCAAGGCCGTCCGCCAGAGCGCCGCGACGCCGCAACTCTTTCAAGCGATGCAGCCGCTCACGTCCGACTTCGAGCGGCACTGGTACGGCTTCGAGGACACAACGGAAACTGACTGGACGAGCTTCAGCACGCGCTGTCGTCAAGCGTTGCGTTTATGAGTTCAACCCGGAGACGCGAAGCCGAAGACAAGAGTCAAGCGCTCGCCAGCGATGCAAACTTTGAACCTTAAACTTTGAACTTTGAACTCATCTGATGAAGAGTCGCCTGCTCATCTTTCTGACCATCGTGTTGATGCTCGTCGTGCTCGCGGCGCTCAACGCGGCGTCTTACGTGCGCGTCGAGCAGGAGGCTGACTCGGAGTTCGCGCCCGACCGCTCGACGCAGAATGCGGGCGCGACGGGCACGCGAGCGTTCTATGAATTTTTGCAGCAGTCCGGTTACAAGGTCGCGCGCTGGGGGCAGACGCCCGCCGCGTTGACGGATGAAAGCGCGGCACAGAGCGCGACTTTCGTCATCGTCGGACGCCTGCGCCGCGAGTTGGAGAAAGATGAAGCGAGCGCGCTGCTGCGTTGGGTCGCGCGCGGCGGGCGTCTCGTCATCGTTGATCGCAGGCCGGATGCGTCGCTGCTTCCCGTCGCGGGGAGTTGGCGCGTCACGTCAGAGACGGTCGAGTATCCCAACCCGCAGACGCGCCCGGAAGATACGGCGAGCATGACCGACAAAGTCCCGCCGCTCGCGCCCGCGCAGCCGACGCTTCTGACGCGCGATGTCGAGCAAGTCACGCGCTCGCGCTTCGCCGGTCGCCTGCACATTTATCCGGTCGCGGAAAAAACCGGCACGGGCTTTGGCAAAGGGACGGGTGTGGGGCCGCCGTCGCCGCCGCGCGTCATCAAAGCGGCTCCCGCTTCAACGCCGCAGAACGCGCCAAATGATAACGAAGACGCGGACGACGAAGACGACGATGAGCCACCGCCACCGCCACCACCAGCGCAAGCGACGCCGACGCCAAAATCCACGCCCACGCCCACAGGCCGTGTGACCATCGGCAACACCGTCGCCAACGCGGAGTCCAAATCAACGGATGCGCCCGTCGAGCACTTTGCGGACGGGCGCAAGGGCGACGGCGCGCTGCTCGTTGACTACGCTTACGGGCGCGGGCGCATCGTCATCTTGAGCGACCCGTTCATCGTCTCGAACGGCGGCATCAATCTCTCCGACAATCTGATGCTCGCGACCAACGTCGTCAGCAACGGCGCGAGCAGCAGCAGTCACAGCGAGAGTAACAACAGCGGCCTCATCTTCTTCGACGAGTATCATCAGGGCTACGGCTCTTCGCAGCATCAAGCGCTCGCCTACTTCGCGGGCACGCCCGTGCTCTGGATATTCGCGCAGTGCGCGCTCGTCCTGCTCGCCGTCTTGTGGACGCGCGGGCGCAGATTCGCGCGTCCACTGCCCGCGCCGCACGTTGACCGCCGCTCGAAACTCGAATTCGTCGCTTCGATGGCCGAACTGCAACAGCGCGCGCGCGCCTACGACCTCGCCATCGAAAACGTCTATGGACGCACGCGCCGCGCGCTCGCACGCTACGGCGGCACGCAGGGCAACGCGCCCTACGCAGACATCGCCGCGCGCGTCGCCGCACGCTCAGGCCGCGACCCCGCGCCGCTCGCACAACTGATGCGCGAGTGCGAAGACGCGATGGCCGGCGCGCCCACCTCCGCACGCCGCGCGCTCGCGCTCGTCACACAACTTCGCGAACTTGAACGCGACCTCGGTATCCGTATGCGCGCCAGAGAAATTAAGCAGGCGGAGGCGCGTTAAGGCGACGCAGTATTTGTTAGGTCACAGGGTAGATACTCGATGATAGGCAGAACATGATTGTCGGGAGTATGCTAAAGGCAAGGAGATGAAGATGAGTCAAACGCTTGAAGCAGTCTTTGACGGCGAGATGTTGCGGCCTGACGAGCCGATTCAGCTTGAGCCGAACACGCGCGTCAAAATCACTATTGAACCCGCCGCGACGCAACGGCGGGGAGCAAAATCTTTTCTTCAAACGGCGCGCTCGCTCAACCTGCAATGCCCATCGGACTGGTCTGCGCGTCTCGACGATTACCTCTACAATGACCAGAGCTTATAAGAGAGGAGATAACCTCACGAATGAAGGGAATTGACCTCACAACTATTATAACTATTCTCTCAATACTCGGCTCCATCGCCAGCCTGATTGGCATACCGATGGCTTTAATATCAATCCGCCAGGCACGGAACGCATCTCGTAGAGCGGAAGCGGAGGCAAGGGCTTCAAAAGAGGCATCTCTTCAAGCCAAAACTGAGGTCGAGAAGTTTAGAGGCGAGCTGCGACTCATTTCAACGATTATTGATTTCGAGAAGGCTTTGGCCTTGATGGATGATATAAAATCGTTTATACGACACTCGAACTTTGCGACAGCGCCGGATAAGATTGCGGCATTGGTAGTGCTGCTTAATGCAATCAGGTCGCCTTCGATGGAAATTGGTAAAGAGACGGGGCGGAAGATTCAAAGGTGTGTGTTTGCTTTAAGGAAGATTGAGGATGCAATACACCAAAGCTTGCTCTCTCAAGAGAAGCCCGAAGGACTAGCTGATTTCAACAAGACAATCTCGCAGCAGATTGATCTTCTTCAACCAGTGCTGATTGATCTCAAGAGCCAGATAGGTAAAAAGTCATGACAGAGAAAGAAGTGCAAGAAATCTACAATCGCCTCTTGGAGCTTACGAAGGCAGGTAAGATTCAATGGGAGAAAACCGGCGAAGAAGAGTTTGCTTCCAATTTTTCCAGATCGAGCGTGACTGTCGAAATGAGGCACGTTTTTGATCAGGGAGGAGAAGTGTTTCTAAAAATCTATAATGATGCTGGAATTATGGTTGCCAGTGCATCTCCTTTGGCAGGTATGGGACTTGCCGGTTCTGGCGTGAAAGAATTTAATCTTGACCCTTCGGAATTATACGGTCTCATACAGGACACAGTCTTTAAGTATTCCGATACCTCAAGAAGCATCCTGGACGAACTGAAGGAGTTAGAACTTTCTCTGAAAGGCAGAGGTTAGATTGATTCCGAATGGACACGGAATATAATCTGACATTCCTAAATATCTTACTATTCATCAATCATCTAAATGCTTCAACACGTTCCCGCCACCGTCGAGCACATTCTGACCGAGTTGCGTAAAACCATCGTCGGGCAGGATGAGGTGATCGAGCAGGTCTTGGTCGCGCTTCTCGCTGAAGGGCACGCACTGATTGAAGGCGTGCCGGGCACGGCGAAGACTTTGCTCGTCAAGACGCTCGCACGCATCATCGGCGCGGACTTCAGCCGCATCCAGTTCACGCCCGACCTCATGCCTTCGGACATCACGGGCACGAACGTCTTCAACGTCGCCACGTCGAGCTTCTCTCTGCGGCGCGGCCCCGTCTTCACGGACATCTTGCTGGCAGACGAGATTAACCGCACGCCGCCGAAGACGCAGGCCGCGCTCCTCGAAGCGATGGAAGAGAGGCAGGTGACGATTGACGGCGAACTGCAACCGCTCTCGCCGCTCTTCACCGTCTTCGCCACCGAGAACCCCATCGAGTACGAGGGCACGTATCCGCTGCCCGAAGCGCAACTGGATCGCTTCCTGCTCAAAATCAACGTCGGCTATCCGACGGCGGAAGATGAGCGCCGAGTCGTCTCGAACTGGGATGAAGGTTTCAACGCGCGCCGGCTGCAAGCGGTGGACATTCACCCGCTCCCGGAAGCGGACGCCATCGGGCAATGTCGCGCCGAAGTCCAGAGCACGCGCATGGAGCCGGGCGTGCAGCAATTTCTCGTGGACATCGTGCGCCGCACGCGCGAGCATCCGTCGGTCGCCTACGGCGCAAGCCCGCGCGCCTCGGTCGCCTTGCTCTTGTGCTCGAAGGCGCTCGCCGCGATGAGCGGGCGCGACTTCGCCACGCCCGACGACGTGCGCGACATCGCGCGCCCGTGTCTCCGACATCGCCTCTCGCTCCGCGCCGAAGCCGAACTTGACGGAGCCACCACCGACAGCGTCATCACGGACATACTGAGTACGGTGCAAGTGCCGAGATAGAGTGGACAGTGGATAGTGATCAGCCAGCCCTGCTCACTGACTACTATCCACTGACCACCGACCACTGACCACTGACCACTGACCACTGACATGCGTTTCGTCTTCACCAAACTTTTCTACGCCCTGCTCACGCTCGGCTTCGTGCCGCTCTCTCTGTCTTGGGGGCGTCCGGGTCTGCGGTGGCTGGGCGTCGGGTTCGACGCGGCCTTGCTCTTCGCGGCGTTCGTTGACAGTCGCCTCAGTCGTCTGCCGGCGGGCGTGGAAATCACGCGCGAGGTTGAGGGACGTTTTCACATCGGCGCAGAGACAAGTGTTAACGTGCGCGTCGCGAACCATACGGCGCGCGCGTACAGCCTGCGAATCAAGGACGAGTATCCGCCGGAGATGATTTTGAAAGCGGAGCGCGAAGGCTTCATGCGCGTCGAGGGTCAGAGCGCGGCGACGCTCTCGTACAGTTTGACGCCGCCGCGTCGAGGGCGTTTTCAGTTCGGGCAGGTGGAGGTGCGTTACGTCTCGCGGCTCGGTCTGGTGTGGCGCGAGGCGCGAGCGTGCGAGCCTCTGACGGTCAAAGTTTATCCGAACATCCGTCGCGCGCGAGAGGCGGAGTTGAAGGCGCTCGGCGCGCGTTCGCTCGTGGCGGCGCACAGGCGCGCGGCGTGGCGCGGGCACGGGCGCGACTTCGAGTCTTTGCGCGACTATGTCGCGGGCGACGAGCTGCGTCACGTCTCCTGGAGCGCGACGGCGCGGCGCGGGCGTCTGACGACACGGCAGTATCAAATCGAGCGCGACCAGACGCTCATCATCGCGCTCGACGCCGGACGATTGATGACCGGACGCATCGAGCGCGAATCGAAATTCGATTCGGCGATTAACGCCGCGCTCGCCTTGATGAGCGCGGCGGAGCGCGGCGGTGACGTGGCCGGACTCGCTGTGTTCGGGCGTCGCATACGCGCCTACGTCGCGCCGGCGAAGGGACGCGAGCAGACAGACCGCGTGCTTGAAGCTCTCCACGCCGTCGAGCCGGAAATGATCGAGCCGTCCTACACACGCGCGTTTGAATTCATCGCCGCCAACTGCAAACGCCGCGCGCTCATCGTCGTCTTGACAGACCTCGTTGACGAGGAAGGCTCGCGCGAACTGCTCGCCTCGTTACGCATCCTTCGTCCCAGACATCTGCCGCTCGTCGTGACCATCGCGGACAGAGACTTGCGCGCCTCCGTCCAGCACACGCCCGAAAATATCAACGGCCTCTTCGCGCAATCCGTCGCCGAAGAAATCATGCTTCAACGCGAGTCCGCGCTCCGCCTCGTCGAAGCGCAGGGCGGACTCGCGCTCGACGTGACCGCCGCCGCGCTCGTGCCGTCGCTACTTGAAACTTATATTCGCGTGAAGGAACGCGGGCTGCTGTGAAGGCCAACGCAAAAGAAAAACAGTCTCGTAAATTATTTGGAGGCTTCCTGCGCGGCAGCCTGAAGGCTGACACTCAAAAAACTTTCCGTTAATTGACGAGACTGTTTCCAAGTCTCACTTGCATTTCTCAAAAGCAACTATGCCGGCACGTCGTCTTTCTTCTCGCGCTCCCAGTGACGGTGTTGTGCGATGGCGTTGATAAATTCCGTCGCTACCTTGCCGGTAGGAGCGTCACGACCGATGACGATGCCTGTATCTACCGTCACTGCTTTCCCGTCGCCCTTCTTCGCGTCTGACTTGCCCGCGCCGATGTATGAGGCGGTTAGCAACTCGACGCCCGCGCCCGTCGCGGCAATCGCCTTGCAGTGTTTGTAAGCTTCGTTGACGAAGTGAATGGCGTCAGCTTCCGCCTTGAGAGCCGCGACGCTTTGCTCACCGCCCGTCACATAGACAGCGTCGAAGAGGACTGAGGCGCACGTCAGCAGGCTGTGGTCAATCGCCAGTGCGCCGCCCTTGTCGCCCTTCAGTGTGCCGCCGCGCGGAGCGATGATCTTGACCTGCGCGCCTGCGCCTATCAGAGCTTTCTTCATCGCGGCGAGCGCGGCTTCATCAAAACCGTCGGCGGCAAGCACCGCAATCTTGCGCGTCTTGATGCTGTCCTTGACGGTGTTCGCCATGCTCAGAGCGGGCGAAGTTCCGACCGCTTTGGTCACTGGCTTCGACTGAAACTGTTTGGGGTTCGCGTCCGCCGGAACGCTCTGGTTCAAAGGCGAATCGAGTTTCGCGGGAACGCTCATGCCCAATCCTTCGGCGACGCGGCTCGCGAGAGTCTTATCAATTTGAGCGAGCAGATAAAGCATACGCTCCCGGATAGAGACCGTTTCCACCTTGCCCAACTCGAAACGCAGCGCGTTGACGATGTGATCCTGCTCCGGCGCGGACTGGCTGTTGAAGAAGAGCGCGGCCTGACTGAAATGATCGAAGAAGCTTTCGCTTCGCGCGCGAACTTTCCGCGCGTCAATCTTCTCCGCGTAGGTCGTAAACCCGCCCGCGTCCGCGCCCGCCTGCATCGGACAGCCGCCGCCGAGCGTGTTCGGCTCGTAAGCGACGCGCCCCTGATTGATCGTCTGCCGCATGTGCGCGTCGCGCTGGTTGTTATGCACGGGCGCGATGGGACGGTTGATCGGTATCTCGTGAAAGTTCGGGCTGCCGAGACGTTTCAGTTGCGTGTCCGTGTAAGAGAAAAGACGGCCTTGCAGCAGCGGGTCGTTGGTGAAATCAATGCCGGACACAACATGCCCGACGTGAAAGGCGACCTGCTCTGTCTCGGCGAAAAAATTGTCCGGGTTGCGATTGAGCGTCAGCTTGCCGATGCGCTGCACGGGCACGAGTTCTTCGGGGATAATCTTCGTCGGGTCGAGCAAATCGAAGTCGAATTTGTGCTCGTCCTTTTCCTCGACGATTTGCACGCCGAATTCCCATTCGGGAAAGTCGCCGTTCTCGATTGACTCCCACAAATCGCGACGGTGAAAGTCCGGGTCTTTGCCGGAAATTTTCTGCGCCTCATCCCACGCGACCGAGTGAACGCCGAGCAGAGGCTTCCAGTGAAACTTGACGAAACGCGCTTTGCCTTTTTCGTTGACGAAGCGAAACGTGTGGACGCCGAAGCCTTCCATCATGCGATAGCTTCTGGGAATCGCGCGATCCGACATCACCCACATAATCATGTGCGCGGATTCGGGCATCAGCGAGATGAAATCCCAGAAGGTGTCATGCGCCGAAGCTGCCTGCGGAATCTCGTTGTGCGGCTCAGGTTTGACGGCGTGGATGAGGTCTGGAAACTTGATCGCGTCCTGTATGAAGAAGACCGGCATGTTGTTGCCGACGAGATCGAAGTTGCCTTCCTGCGTGTAGAACTTGACGGCGAAGCCGCGCACGTCGCGCGCCAGATCGGTCGAGCCGCGCGAGCCTGCGACGGTCGAGAAGCGCACGAAGACAGGCGTCTTCACTTTCGGGTCTTGCAAAAATCCGGCCTTTGTCAGCGCAGACTGCGACTCATAGACTTGAAAGAAGCCGTGCGCCGCCGCGCCTCTCGCGTGGACGATGCGCTCAGGGATGCGCTCGTGATCGAAGTGCGTGATTTTCTCACGCAGGATGAAATCTTCCAGCAGCGTCGCTCCGCGCTCGCCCGCCTTGAGCGAGTTCTGGTTATCGTTGATGCGTAAGCCCTGATTGGTCGTCAGATACTCGCCCGCGCTGTTCTCTGTGTTCTGCGCCAGATCGTTGATCTTAGCGTTCGATTCTTTCTGTTTGCCTTTAGCCATCTGCTCCCCCTCATTTCCCTCTACTCGTAAAATCTCCCGGCGTTAACCGTTCCTGCTGACGCAAGCGAACATCTCGCACTGCTTTAACAAGCACGTTACGCTACATCACACGGAAGAACAATTGACGGAAGAAGTCAGCGCCGACGCATTCCTTTTAAGAGACGCGCACGACTCATCATTGACTCTCAGACTTCTCTTTTGCGACGCTTGCTTATTTAGTCGTTGACAGTTCCCGCCTCTCTGCCCGCGAGGATGAGATATGAATAGAGCGCGACGAAGGTGAGCGCGGCGATGCCGAGTTTGATGGCGGGCGGAATCGCGGCGGGCGAGATGAAGCCTTCGATGATGCCGGCGACGACGAGCAGCGGGACACAGCCCATCACGAGCTTGATGGCCTCGCGCCCGCGCAGGCGAAGCGCGTCGAAGCGCGAGAGGTCGCCGGGGAAAAGAATGGCCGTGCCGTAGAGCAGTCCCGCGCCGCCCATGATGAAGATGCAGGACAGTTCGATGACGCCGTGCCCAGACATGAAGGTGAGCAACTCATGCGCGTAGCCGGCGCGCGAGGTTAGCGCGAGCACGGAGCCGACGCTCGCGCCGTTATAGGCCAGCGCGTAGAGCGTGCCGAGACCGAGCGTCGCGCCGCCGGCGAAGGCGTAGAACATGACCAAGATGTTGTTGACCATGATGAAGCTCGCGCCCAACTGATTCGCCTTGTTGAGAGTCTTCCACCAGCGCAAGCCCACGTCCGTATTCGTCGCGCGCCATGCCGCGCTGACGCCCGCGAGTTCGGAAAATTCCACGTCTCGATACGTGCCGACGTAGGCGATGATGCCGAAGAGCATGAAGACGGCGAAGGCCAGCGCCGTGTAACGCCATGTACGGCGAAACGTCTGCGGAAAGTCTCGCGCGTAAAAATTGCGTAGGCGGTGACGCCCTTCGGATGCCTCGGCGCGATAGATGCGTCCGTGCGCGCGGATGACAAGGCTGTTGAGATAATTGACGAGGCGCGGGTCGCGCGATTCGGCGCGCGCAATCGCAAGGTCTGAAGAGGTGCGGCGATAGATGCGTCCCAACTCGCGCACCTCTTCGCGGTGCAGGCGACGCAGAGACGAGCGGTCGAGCAACGCCAGCAAATCTTCGAGCCGTTGCCACGCGCTCTGTCTCTCTTTGATGAAACGGTCGGAAGGCATCGGTTGAAGGCGAAAGTAAAAAGGCAAAAGGTAAAAGTGAAAGCCTGAGAAAACTTAGCACGCGCTTTAAGTCGCCGGCAAGATGGAAGAATCGCGCGGGGCGGCGCGCGCGAAAGACGATGATGGACACGCGCAGCTTCGGTGTATAATGCGCCGACACCTCGATAATTAATTGCCGCGACGTTTTTGCTTTCGTCGTCTTGACGAAAACGACGGGACAGCGGCGGTGGCCTTGAAAACAAACGTCATTCGAGAGGAGAAAATTATGGGAGACGCAGAAAACAACAATCAGGCGCAGGAGAGCGCGAGCAGTAGTTCGCCGGACGTGACCTACACGGTGCAGGCGGGCGACACGCTGTCGAAAATCGCCAAAGAGTATTACGGAGACGCCAACCAGCATCACGCCATCTACGAGGCCAACCGGGACAAGCTCGATAACCCGAACGACATCAAGGTCGGGCAGGAGTTGAAGATTCCACCCGCCACGTCGTAAACGCGCGGCGTCGTGCGAGCGATTTTTTTGTGAGGACGCACGCGAGCCAAGCGCGTCTCATGCTTCATCATTCATTCGGACGAGAGCGGCGCGGCGTGCGACGGACACCGACGCCGCTTTCGGTTTATGTCCTGACGAGCGGACAAACAGCGCGGAGGTCTCGCGAAAGATAAATGGCAGAAGAGTGGGAGCGCATCGTCGAGTGCGTGCCGAACTTCAGCGAAGGGCGCGACACGGAAATCATCGGGCGGCTCGTCGAGGCCGTCGAAGAAGTCGCGGGCGCGCTTGTCCTCAGCACGCACGTTGACCCGGATCACAATCGCTCGGTCATCACTTTCGTCGCCACGCCAGAAGCATCAGTCGAGGCGTGCGTGCGCGTCGTGGCTCGCGCCGCCGGGTTGATTGATTTGCGGAGACACGCAGGGCAGCATCCGCGCATGGGGGCGTGCGACGTGTTTCCCTTCATTCCGTTGCGCGGCTTGAGCGTCGCCGAATGCGTCACGCTGGCGCACGCGGCGGGCGGGCGCATCGCGTGCGAGCTTGGCATCCCCGTCTATTTTTACGAGAGCGCCGCGCTCCGTCCTGAGAGACGAAATCTCGCGGACGTGCGTCGCGGCGGCTACGAACTTTTGCGCGAGCAGATCGCGTCTGTGCCGGAGCGTGCGCCCGATGTCGGCGAGGCGCGGCTGCATGAAAGCGCCGGTGCGTGCATCGTCGGCGTGCGTCCTCTGCTGATCGCTTACAACGTCAACTTGAAGACGAACGATCTCGCCATCGCGCGTCTCATCGCAAAGCGCGTGCGCGCGTCGAGCGTCGGCGGCTTGCCGCACTTGAAGGCGCTCGGCTTCGAGTTGGCGGCGCGCGGCATCGTGCAAGTCTCGATGAATTTGACGAATTACGAGCAGACGAATCTGCATCAAGCTTTTGAAGCCGTGCGGCGCGAGGCGGAAACGCTGGGCGTCGAAGTGCTGGGCAGCGAAATCGTCGGACTCGTCCCGCAGTCCGCGCTCGACCGCACCGCCGAGCACTTTCTTAAACTCGAAAATTACACGCCCGACCTCGTGCTTGAAAATCGCATCGCCGCCGCGCTCAAAAGAAAAGAGCGCGGCGCAGGGCCAGCGGCGTCATCGCAACCAACACAAAACGAGTAGCCGGAAATCAATGAGCCAACTAAAACTCATCGTCTCTGCCGGCGCGCGAGACGCCGTGCGTTGGGCGCGGCAGCATCTGTACGCGCTGCTCATTTTGTCGCCGCTCGTGCTGGGCATGACCTACCTCGGCGTGGGGCGCATGGCGCGCGAGCACGCGGAGTTAGAGCCTTCGCCGCTCGCGTGCGTCGTCTTGGCGGCGGGTGCGCTGACGTGCCTCGTGGCGTTGAGCATGTCGCGCGCGAGCGACGAGCTTTATCATCCACGCGGGGCGGAATCTTTTTTCGACACATTGCCGGTCAAGGTTGACACGCATTTGCTGGCGGCTCTGTCGCAACGTCTGGCACGGACGGCGGCGGTGGCATTGGTCGCGCTTGTGGCGCGCGGGACGTTCGGAGTTCAAACATCAAGCGTGTGGTTGTTGTGGCCGTCGCTCGTGTTGTTCGTCGTGCTGACGGCATTGTGCGAAATGCTGTCCGCGCTCGCGTGGATTCACTGGTCACATGTACGGAGCCGCGCGCAGGCGTCGCTCTGTGTGTGCTTGCTCGCGCCGTGCGTCGCGGTGTGCGCGTGGCTAATGTTGATTGTCGTCGCGCCGCAGAAAGTGGCGTCACCACGCTGGCACGTCCCGTTACTGGCGTGCGGCGCGTTGATGAGCGCGACGCTGTTGATGTTCGTTGTGCTTTTACATCGTCGCTGGCGCGCGTCGGACATCGAGTACGCGAAGCGTTTGGGGATGGGCGGCGGGCGAAAGTTGACGGGCGTCGGCGGTCGCGTGTCATCGTCGCTGTCGTCGCGTCTGTTCGGCAAGTCGCCTGCGACGGCGGCGCAAGTCGCGCGCGATTTGCGCCTGACGCGGAGAGGGTTTTCGTCCGCCGTCTATACGTGTACAGGCCTCGCGGCGTTGTTGTTCATCTTGCTCTTAGCTGCGTTGACGACGAGTTGGCTGCCGCCGGATGTCGCGCGCGCGGGGTTTGAAGCGACGTGGTTTGTGCCCATTGTGGCGGTCAAGTTCGCGGCGGCGCTGGTCGTAGTCACGCTCGCGGCGTTGATGCCTGTGCTGGTCGCGCACGAGCGTCCGCACCTGTGGCTGGAGCGCGCGACGGGCGCGGGCGGCGCGGAGTTGTGGCGCGCGAAATTGTGGTATGCGCGGCTCGTCTCTCTGCCCGCGCCGCTCGTCGCGTGGGCGGCGGCTATGTTGACGGGCGCGTCGCCGGCGTTCTACGAGCTGCCTTTGTTGGGAGAGCTTCTGTGGTTGTGGTGGATGGTCAGCACGGTGATGGGCGCGCTGGCGTTTGAAGCGCCGGATCAGCCGGGACTGGCGATAGTGTTGATGAGTTGCGCGGGAGCGGCGGCAGGGTTTGTCGTCGCGCTCTTCTGGCCGGCGGGCGTCGTGCTTTACATCTTCGGGCTGCAACAGATGTCCGCGCGCGGGCAGCATCTCGCGCATTTGCATCTGATGAGGGAGACGGATTGAGCGAGACGAAGAAAATGTCCGTCGTCGTCGCGGATGTGACGAAGCGTTACGGCGAGGTCGTCGCGGTTGACGGCGTGAGTTTGCACGTCGCGGCGGGCGAGACTTACGCGCTCGTCGGCGCAAACGGCGCGGGCAAGTCCACGCTGATTCGCATGATCGTCGGACTCGGCGTGCCGGATGAGGGAAGCGTTTCCGTATGCGGCGAAGACTTGCGGCGGCGCGCGCGCGAAGCGAAGCGGCATCTCGGATATTTGCCGGAGGAGTTGTACTTTTACCAGCGTCTGACGGGACGCGAATATCTCGAACTCGTCGCCGGGTTGAAAGAGATTGACGCCGTCGCTCAACTTGTCTCGACGGAGATTGATTTCTTCGAGTTGAAGGCGGTGGCGGACAAATGGGTCGGCGGCTATTCGCTCGGCATGAGAAAGAAACTCGGACTCGCGGCGGCGTTCCTGAACTCGCTGGACGTGCTCGTGCTGGATGAGCCTCTGAACGGACTCGATGTCGAGATGATGAGAAAGCTGCGCCTGCGTATCGAGCGCGAGCGAGATGCGGGACGCGCGTTTCTGATCTCGTCGCATGTGATGAGCTTCGTCGAGCGCGTGTGTGATCGCGTCGGCGTGATGCGTGCGGGGCGTCTCGTCGCTGAAGGCACGCCGCGAGAGTTGCGCGCGTCAACCTCGCTCGCCGATGCGCCGTTCGAGGATGTGTTTTTCAAGCTGGCGAAGTGAGGCGAACATAAATTTCTCTGGATGAGCTTTCGAGTCAGAGGTAAAGTACTGTTTGGAAGAAGGCGTCTTTAACTTCGAGAGGTGATTGCGGTGCGAAAAAGATTAACGATGCTCTTGACGCTCGCGGCGTTGGTGGCGCTGATGTGCGCCGAGTCCGCTGCGGCGCAGACGAACTGGCCGGCGTTCTGGCAGAAATTCAAAACCGCCGTCGTGACCAAAGACAAGCCGGCGGTTTTGAGTTTATCGAAAGAGAAATTGTCTGACGCGGATTACAAACAATTGTTCGGCACGCGCGCACGGCAAAAATGTTTCGCCACCGCCAAACCCGTCAAAGATGAGCAAGGCAGTTACAGTGTCTTCTGCGGCGAGCAAGGGTATCTGTTTCAAAAAGCCGGCGGGCAGTTTAAGTTTATCGAAGGCTTCGCCAACGATTAAACGAAGGGCGGCGAGGTAAGGAGAAAGACGGATGCGAAGAATTGTTTTGAGCTTGATTTTGTTGTGCGCTGCGCCCTTGATGATCGCGGCGCAGGAAACGGACTTGAAAATTCCTGCGGAGGTCGCGCCGTTCGTCGAGAAAGACACGAAGGCCATCGCGCTCGAAGCGGCGGATTTGGACGGCGACGGCACGCAGGATTTCGTGCTTGTGCTGGAACATACGCAAAGCAAGTCTGAGGATGAGGAGGGGCCGCGTTCGCTGCTCGTTCTCACGCGCGGCGCGGACAAAAAGTTAACGCTGGCGAAGCGCAACGATCATGGCGTGGTTTATTGCCGGACGTGCGGCGGCGTCTTCGGCGATCCGTTTGAAGGAGTGGAAACGGGGCTGAAAACTTTCACTGTCAATATGTATGGCGGCAGTTCGTGGCGTTGGGCTGCCAACTACAAATTTAATTATTCCCGGATTGACAAGACGTGGCAACTCGTCCGCGCCGAAGACATCAGCTATCACACTTCCGACCCGGATAAAGTCAAAACCAAAATTTACACGCCGCCCAAAGATTTCGGGAAAATTGACATCAATGATTTCAACCCGGACGATTATTTGAAGAAAGCGGCGAAGCCGGGAGCTAAAAAACCTTGAATGCCAGGCGGCTGGCGGAAAGATGGCCGTGATTGAGAAGGTCTCTTGACATCAGCCAACGTAAATAAAAAAAGGCCGCCTGTGCCCTCGCAAACACAGGCGGCCTTTTTCGCCCATCGCACGCGAACGAGCGACGGGCGAAGCGAATTAGTTCAAGACAGCAGCGGCTCGATGTTGAGGAAGAGACCGGAGCCACAACCCGTCATCACATCGAGCAGGCTTGCTCTTAAAAATCGCCCTTGCAATCCGCGTGTCCGCAGTCGCAGTCAATCTGGACATTATGCTCCGTGCTCGCGCAGTGGACGCTACAGAATTTCTCTTTACCCTCGACCGCACAACTACACGGCGCATTCTTACACTCGCGAGCCTTTTTCTCTTTCTGTTCGTCGGCCATCGGTCTCTCCTCCACGAAAGTCAAAAATTCAATACGATAGCAAAACTTCTAAGCTAATTCCGGCGGCTAGTCAAATGATTGAAGAGCGGTCAGCAGTCAGCGATCAGCAGTCAGCTTAAAAGCCACAGACGAGGGTTGTCCGTAGTTCGCTCAATCGTTGATGCTGCATGTCGCCTGCCTGATGAATAAAAGCTGACGGCTGACCGCTGATCGCTGACGGCTTTTCTCTAAAGATTCTTCCTGAAAAATGAAACGATTTTCCAGCCGTCGAGATAGACCCACGGACGCTCGCCGCTCGTGTAATGTCCGCAGGGCAGCCACGCCACGTCGAGCGGCACGCCCAAAGTTTTGAACTCGGCGATGATGGCGCGTGAGAGGTCTGCGGGAAACGTCAAATCATAACGCGCGGCGATGAAACGGACGGGGCGCGGCTTCATCCCTGTGAGTCGCGCGGCGAAGGGCAGAGGGCTGATCGGCAGCCAGTATTCGCGTAACTCTTCGAGCGTCAACGCCTCTTCGATGCCCGCTCGCACATGCTGCGTCGAGATGCCCTGCCACACTACGTCGGCGAAGTAGCCGGAGACGTGGTTGAAGACGCCTGTTCGGATGCGCTCGTCATGCGCGAAGGCGAGGAAGGCCGTGCAGGAGCCGATGCTCGTGCCCTCGATGCCGATGCGCTCGTAGCCTTGAGATTCAAGCCACGAGACAGCGGCGAGCGCGTCGAGCACGGCTTGCCGCATGGACTGAATCGTGCGCCCGATGTTTGAGCCGACGAGATAATCCGCGCGCTCAAGTTCGGCGGGGCGACGCTCCTCGTGATAGGGCAGTGTCAACCTGAGCGCAGCGATGCCGAAGCGATTGAGCAGGCGACACAGCGCGACGTGGCTCTCCGCGTCGGCGTTCCATTGCGGCAGCACGACGACGACGGCGCGGCGCGCGTTCGTTTCGCTCATCGCTTCATCGTCACCATTGGTTTCTTTGCCGGAGTCCGCGCGGCGACGTTTTGGATTTATAGATGCGGGGAAGAAACGCGCGCGCGCCGTGTTATTGACTGTCGAGTCGGTATGCACCGCGCTCGTCCACGTTAGCGTCTCGCCCGCGAGTTCGTAGTCCGTAACGGGCGGCGCAGCGTAAAACTCCGCACTGTGATTCATCACGTCGCGCGTGTGGCGTCGGAAAATCTCGCGCGGGTCGTCGCCGTTCGTGTGCTCCGCGATGAAGCACGCCCCCCACTCGAAAGGACGCACGAGCCGGTTCGTGTCCCGCGCCGCGTGTCGCCGCTCCTGTGCCTTGATGATGCGTCCGAGCAAAGAATTGAATCCCTCGACTTCTTTTTTAAGTGGCTTGTGCTTCGAGTAGCTGAAGGGTCTTTGCCTGAATGGATTCCAAGACCATCTCCCGGAGGAACGCGCCGGCGTTCAGGATTTCCGGGCGCGGCTATGAAAGGAATGAATTAACTGAAATTGTCCAGCCGTGTACGGCAGGCTCGGCTTCGGCAGTGTCACCGCTTTGATACTCTGTTGAAATATCTGGATCACTGGAGCGATATACGCGCACAACTTTATCCCTGAGCACATCCACATCCCAGACAACGAGTGTGCCGGCAGCAAAATAATCAGCGCGCTTGGCAGCTAAAGCCTGTTCAGCCGCCGCACCATAATCGCCTTCGCTGCGAACTTCAACGGCAAAATCCGGCGCGCCATTCAAGAATTTGCCGCCCGTCGGCTCTCCTTTGTAAAAGGCGGCATCGGGACTGAACGAGCGGCGATGCGGAAGATTTACAATGAAGCCGGCATTGTCACTGATTGCGTACCCGCCACCATGAGTTTGCTCATGCTCATACAAGCTCATTGAGATTTTGAAGCCTGCACGATGCGGCAAGAACCCGGTGGGCGGCATAATCACCATCTCTCCATTCACAATTTCAGCTTTGCCATCATCAGGCAGTTGATAAAGATTCTCAACTGTCGCTTCAGTAGATGTACTCATAACTCACCTCTTTCGACTGACAGCACATTATACCGTTGACGTCTCACAAGATGTTAGCGCCCAATGCCCAGTATCACCCGCCGCGCATTCAACCAAACAAGCACGGCGTCTTGCGGAGGGAATTAACGCTCTTCGCGGTCGGGTGCATGCCGTTGTTAGGTGTATCTCGTAAGCATCAAGCCTGCCTATTGAGACTATCCGCCTCCTTCGCCTTGATTTCTCTCACGGCCCATTCAGCATTTCGGCGCACCCAATCATCCTGCTCCGTCATGATTAGATTCTCAAGAGCCACACATTCCTTCGAGAAGGGTCTGCCAGTCCTAGCTAATACACGCGAGGCAAACAGACGTTCAATCCAGCTATCATCGAACAGTAACTTGACCACATAGGGTATAGCTAGCTCCCCGATCCGTATAAGCTCAGCCTCCGCTTCATTACGCGCATTCCAATCTTCTCCGCGAATAGCGTCAATGTGCTTCTGGATTTCTGATTCCATTGCCATCTCTCAACCGATACACCTAACTACTGTATGAGCAGAAAGTTTCTGCATAACAACATTATGTGCGGAAATACCTTGACCATCATTTCTTCCCGGCGACGTGATTTATTTGCGACGGATGAGACGGCGCAGCATTTGCGGCGCGAGCAGAGACGCCTGCAACGCCGAGCCGGTGGCGAAGCGTCTGGCGAGGCCGCGAAAGAGGCGGGCGGCCTGCGGCGTGTAGTCGAACCACCATACGTCATGGAGTCGCGCGAGACGGTTGACGTGGATGTGGTGCGGCGCGACGAGTTCGAGCAGGCCGAGACGCCCGTGCGTGCGTCCCATGCCGCTCGCCTTGACGCCGCCCCACGGCGTCTGCGCGATGGCGTGCGTGTAGAGCACTTCGTTGACCATCACCGTGCCCGCTTCGATTTGCGATGCGACGCGACGCCCGCGACGGATGTTTCGTGTCCACACGCTCGCCGTCAAACCGAAGGGGCTGTCGTTGGCGAGACGGATGGCTTCGTCTTCGGTCTTGAAAGTCATCAGGGGCAGCACAGGGCCGAACGTCTCTTCGCGCATGACCAGCATCGTGTGGTCAACATCGGCGAGTACCGTCGGCTCGTGGAATGTGCCCGCGTCTGACAAATTTTTCGCGCGACTGCCTCCCACGAGCACGCGCGCGCCGCGCAAGACGGCGTCATCAACGTGTTCCTCGACGACGCGCAGTTGCCGCTCGCTCGACATCGCGCCGATGTCCGTGTCCTCGCCCGTGCCCTGCCGCAAGAGGCGCGTCTGTGCGACGACGCGCTCGGTAAAATCCCGTGCGATGCGTTCATGCACGTAGCAACGCTCGACCGACGCGCACGCCTGTCCCGCGTTGGCGAATGCGCCCCACACGGCGGCACGCGCGGCGGCAGAGATGTCCGCGTCTTCAAGCACAATCATCGGGTCTTTGCCGCCGAGTTCGAGCACGACGGGCGTCAGCGTGCGCGCCGCCACTTCAGCCACGCGCTGGCCCGTCGCGACGCTTCCCGTGAACATGATTTTGTCCGCGCCCGCTTCGACTAAACTTCCGCCCGTCGCGCCGTCGCCCGTCACGATTTCTAAAAGTCCGGTGGGCAATCCCGCGCGTTTGAACACGTCGCCGATTTTTAAGCCGACGAGCGGCGTCAATTCGCTCGGCTTCAAGACGACTGCGTTTCCCGCCATCAAAGACATGACGACTTCGCCGAGCGGAATCGCCCACGGAAAATTCCACGGCGAGATAATCCCGACCACGCCGAGCGGCCTGTAAACGAGGTGCGACGTGCGACCCATCAAAGCGTACAAGCCGATACTCAATTTTTCCGGCTTGAGCATTCGCGCCGTCTCGCGCGCGAAGTGGCGCATCAAGTCGAGCGTCGGCACTAACTCCATCGAGACGGCCTCCGCGACGGGCTTGCCGGACTCGCGCGAAATCAAGAGCGCGATGTCTTCCAACTCTTCAAGCACAATCGCGCGCGCGCGCATGATGATGTCGCCGCGTTCACGAAAAGAGAGTGCGCGCCAATCCACTTGCGCCGCGCGCGCGCGCGCCAACGCACGCGCGACTTCATCCGGCGCACAGACGGGCACGCGCCCCAACTCTTCGCCCGTCGTCGGATTGAGCGAGATGATTTCATGTGTCGGCGGTGCGGCAGTTAGGAAAGACGTGTTGGCTTGTATAGTCTGAGTCGCCATTGTTTGAGACCTCAAGTTGATTATCGCGCGAAAGAGTGAAGGTTGAAAGCCATGCGCGCGATGTCTTTACATTCTTCGGTAGGAATAAAGCTCACCAACAATTAACCACAGAGGACGCAGAGGAACACAGAGCAGGAAGTTTGCGTCCTCTGTGGTGGGATGTCTTATCCGGCATTCAAGTATAAAGAGCGTCTGGCGCACGACGGGCGTTTCAGCGTCGCCGCGTTTGTCGGCTACAATACGAAAGCTTAAGCGTCCAACATCAACCGAACGGGGAGACACAGAGAATGCCACGACCGCAGCTTGCGGAATTCATGCGGCGCATGGAGCCGAACTCCGTCGCCATCCTGCCGTCGGCGCGTGAGGCGACGCGCTCGAACGACACCGAGTATCGCTATCGTCAGGACTCGGATTTTTACTACCTGACTGGCTTCCACGAACCCGAAGCCATCGCCGTCATCACGCCCGGCAGAGCCGAAGGAAGCTACACGCTCTTCGTCCGCCCGCGCGATCCTGAAAAAGAAACTTGGACTGGTCGCCGCTCCGGCGTCGAGGGCGCGAAGGACAAGCACGGCGCGGACGCGGCCTTCAATGTCGAAGAGTTTCCCGCGAAACTTCTCGAACTGATGGGGAACGCGCGCAACCTTTATTACCGCATCGGCGGCGGCAATCCAGACCTCGACGACACCGTCGTCCGGCAAATCTCACAGATGCGGACGATGATTCGTCGCGGCATCAGCGCGCCGCAGTCCATCATAGACCCCGGCTCGATCACGCACGAGATGCGCCTGTTCAAAACGGACGACGAAGTCACGCTCATGCAACGCGCCGCAGACATCGCGGCGGACGCGCACGCCGAGGCGATGAAGTTCGCGCGCCCCGGCATGAAAGAGTACGAGGTTGAAGCCCTTATCGAATATCTCTTTCGCAAAAACGGCGCGACGGCTCCCGCTTATTCTTCTATCGTCGGCGGCGGCGCGAACGCGACGATTCTTCACTACATCAACAACGATGCCGAACTTCGCGACGGCGATCTTTTATTGATTGACGCGGGCGCGGAGTACGAGGGCTACGCCTCCGACATCACGCGCACCTTCCCCGTGGCCGGTCGCTTCACCGCGCCGCAACGCGAGATTTACGAACTCGTGCTCGACGCGCAGGAGCAATGCACCGCGATGATCAAGCCCGGCGTGACGATGGAAGCGATGCATCAACGCTCTGTGGAAATTCTGACTGAGGGCATGGTGCGTTTAGGATTGCTTGAAGGCGACACGGCGAAGTTGATCGAGGAAGAGAAGTACAAAAAATTCTACATGCACCGCCTCGGCCATTATCTCGGCATGGACGTGCATGACGTAGGCCGCTATCACATGGACGGCGAGCCGCGCGCGGTCGAGGCTGGCATCGTGATGACGGTTGAGCCGGGACTCTACATCGCCGAAGACGCGACGGACATTCCAGACAAGTATCGCGGCATCGGCATCCGCATCGAAGACGACGTGCTCGTCACGCCCGACGGCTACCGCGTGCTGACGGACAAAGCTCCGAAGCAGATCGAAGAAATCGAAGCGTTGACGGCGGGTTAGAAAAGCAAGCGACTAACAGCGAGAGAGGCGCGCGTTCGTCAACAGAACGCGCGCCTCTTTCTTTTATGCAATTTAATCTTACTCGAAGCCTTCCTGTAACTCTGCGACAATTTCTTTCGCGACTTCGCGTGCGCGCTCAACTTCATCCGTGCCGAACGAGACTGCGCCGACGACGGCGTGACCGCCACCGCCGTAGCGCTCGCAGATGGAAGCGATGTTGTGGCGGCGCGGGCGCGGGCTGAAGGGGTTCGAGCCGACGGAAATCTTCGCCCGCTTCGTGCCGCGCGTGACGGCGACGGAGTAAGTCGTGTCGGGGTGAATGTAGTAGGGGATGAACTTGTTGAAGCCGTCGTAGCCTTCGTCAACAAGATCGAAGGAGACGACGCCGCGCGCGTAAGTTGATTTGCGGCGAATCGTTTCAACTGTCTCAAGATGTCTGGCGAGGATGGGACGAAAGCGCGTCTGCACTTCGTCGCTCGCCGCGACTTCGTCGAGCGTGCGCGCCGTCAGTTCGCGGATGACATGCTCGATGAACTCGTCTTCGGGGACGTTTTCGATGACCTGCATCAGTTGGAGCGCGGGTTCTTTGAGTTCCACAGGCTGCGACGCCGATTCGTAGAACGCGCCGTCAATCGTGTGCGCCCACGCGATGAGCGGGTCGAGCGCGGGGTCTTGAAAATTGAAACGCTCGCGGGCGATACGCGCGATGAACTCAGTGCAGGACTTGCTGTCAGCGTCCCAGAATTTATGCCCGGACGTGTCGGCGCGGAAATGCGCTTCATCGGACGGAGTGAGAAACGCCGATTGATGATGATCGAACCACCACGTCAGACGTTCCGAGGGTGAATACTTGAAATCAACGATGGCGTTTTCGTCGCCGTCGAACATCTCTTCGTCGAAGAGGTCGCCGGCGCGATGAAGCAGTCCGCCGTAAACAATTTCAGCGTCGGGTCGGACGTGCGCGCGATAAAAGCGCGTAAAAACGGCGGCGGAGGCGACGCCGTCGAAACAGTGGCCGTGGTAGAGCAAGCGAAGTTTCATCTGTAGTTGTCAGCGAAGAAAGTCAGTCTCGAAAAAACAGGGCATCATACAAAAGTTTAGAGCAAAGTCGAAGGAGGGAACTCAAAAAGTAACTTTATCGCTGTTGCGTCCGCACAAATTACACAACTATTACAAGCGCGCACGCGCAATCCGTTATGCTGTTTCATCAGATTGTGTAGCAATCTTTGATTCAACCTTTGATTTCCACAAATGAGCAGGGAGCTTGAATGCAGAACGAAGCGATCACCAACATCCAACGCAAGACCGGCATCAACTGGGCGACGAACATCACGCTCGTCGCGTTTCATCTCGGCGCAGTGGCCGCGCTCTTTATGTTTAGCTGGCCGGCGCTCATCGTGTCGCTCTTGCTGTGGTGGATGGCTGGCAGTCTCGGAGTCGGGATGGGCTTTCATCGCCTGTTGACGCATCGCGGATTCAAGACGCCGAAAGCCGTCGAGTATTTCTTAACCTTTTGTGGGCTGCTCGCGCTCGAAGCCGGGCCGATTGCGTGGGTCACGACGCATCGCATCCATCACGCGCACACGGACGCTCCCGGCGATCCGCACACGCCGCGCGAGGGCGGCTGGTGGGCGCACATGGGCTGGGTGTTGAGAGGGACGGCGCAACGCTATGACGATTCAGTCTGCCTGCGTTACGCGCCCGACTTGATGAAAGACCCCGTGCATCGCTGGTTCGAGAAATTTTATTACGTGCCGCTCATCGTGCTCGGCGCGATTCTGTTGGCTGCCGGCGGCTGGTCAATGTTGTTCTGGGGCATCTTCCTGCGCGTGACGTTTAATTTTCATACGACGTGGCTCGTCAATTCGGCGACGCACCTGTGGGGCAAGCGACGCTTCGAGACGGACGACGACTCGCGCAACAGTTGGTGGGTCGCGCTGCTGACGTGGGGCGAAGGCTGGCACAATAATCATCACGCGCACCCGCGCGCGGCGCGTCACGGACTCACATGGTATGAGGTTGACATGAACTGGTGGGGCATCCGCACGCTTCAATTTTTGGGGCTGGCGAAAAACATCAAACTCATCAACACCGCCGGTCAGGTACGTGAGGCGGCTTCGACCAGAACGGAACTCAAGGCGGCTGCTTGAACACTTTGAAGACATTTCCTCGCGACGAGGCGCGTGCCGGTGACAGTTGGAGCGCGCGTCTGGCTGACAGCAGATGGACGAGCTTTTCCTCGACCACTGTTCCGCCCACGCTCATCCTGATGCACATTGCGGCGGCGCTCACCGTTATTTTCTTTCGCCCGACGTTAACGGACATCCTTCTCTTCGTCGCATTTTATCTGTTGACCGGCTTCGGCATCACCATCGGTTTTCATCGCCTGCTCACGCATCAGGGGTTCACTTGTTCTCGACTCTTCAAGTGGCTGCTGGCTTTTCTCGGCACGGCGTCTTTGCAGGGCGGCCCCGTCTGGTGGGTCAGCGTGCATCGCCGCCATCATCAAATGAGCGACCTGGTTGAAGACCCGCATTCGCCCAACTCGCCTGCCGAGAGTTTCTGGCACGGGCACATGGGCTGGATGTTTGCGAAGGACGGACTGCCCCGTCATCCAGAGTTGGTCAAAGACTTATCGCGCGACAAATTTTTAAGCTGGCTGGATCGAGGTCTCAATAGCGGCGTCCCGTGGTTGGCGACGGCAGCGATTTGTTATCTCGTCGGTGGCTTGAGCGGCGTGCTGTGGGGCGCGGTCTTTCGCACGGTCTTCGTGTGGCACGCGACGTGGTGCGTCAACAGCGTCTGTCACCGCTTTGGAAACCGCCCGCATCAGACACGCGAGCAGAGCGGCAACGTCTGGTGGGTCGGCCTCTGGGCTCTTGGCGAAGGCTGGCACAATAATCATCACGCGCATCCACGCGCTGCGCTGCATGACAATCGCTGGTGGCAGATAGACCCGTCGGCCTACGTGATCCTCCTGCTCGAAAAGCTGCGTCTCATCACGCGCGTCGTGCGCGTCGCGCCAGCTCTGGCAGAGCGTCAACGTGAAGCGAGCATCGTCAGCGTTGACGCTTGACGGCGCGACGCTTGAACTCCTACTTGCTCCATTTGTCCCACACGGCTCTGGCGATTTTGGCGATCACTTCCTCGCGCGTCGCTTCATCGGCGGAAGCATCCGAAACGAAAACTGCAATCGCGAAATGATGCCCGTTCGGCAACGTGACGAGTCCGATGTCGTTGGTCGCCGCCGTCACGCCTTTGACAGTGCCGGACGTTCCGGTTTTATGCGCGACGACAGTTCCGGCGGGTAAAAGTCCTTTCAGACGTTTCGGGCCGGTCGTGGATTCAGTCATTAACTTGAGCAGCAACGTTTGGCTCTGTTCGGAGAGATTGCGCCGCTCGGACAACGCGCGCACCAGGGCGATTGACGCATCGGGCGACGCCCAGTTTTGATATTGAAGCGTCTGGTCTCGCCCGAACTCTTTCTCCGAATTGAGGATGACCATTCCGTCAACTTTAAGTTCATTGAGCGAAGCTTGAATCGCTTCAGGCCCGCCCGCGAGCGCGAGCAAGACATCGCTCGCCGTGCCGTCGCTTTGACCAAGCATCAAGCGCAGCAACTCGCTGACGGTCGAATCCGCGCCGGCTGGATGCGCGTCCCGAAACGGACTGGCCTGTCCCTGCCGCACGAAATCTTTTTTCTCGACGCGCACCTTCTGCTCAAGCTTTAATTTTCCGGCGTCCACCTGTTGGAGCACACACACGCCAATCGGAAGTTTATAAACGCTCTGCATCGGGAAATGGTCTTGCGGATTGAGAGAGACTGTCTCGCCCGTCTCCAGCAAAAACGCCTCCGCGCCGACGTGTCCTTTCGCCGCCGCCGCGATCTGCTCGATCTGCTTTTGCATCTCCTGATCCGGCGTTGCTACTGCCTTCGCCGGCTGCGAGTCCGGCGGTTTGACCGCAAGATTAGCGTCTTGAGCGTTGGCGTTAGCGGGGCTAGTGCAGGCTGATGCGAGACAGATAAAAAGTAAACCGCAGGACAGAAAAGTTTGTTTCATGTAGAGATGCTCCTTCTAAATTTACGACCACGATTTTTGCCACTCGTGAAGTGTTTATAGCAAATCGCGCTGAGATGCGAACTGTTGTCAGCCCCACCTGCGATGGCGGATAGCACTGACCTGTTGCTCATCCCAAAATCAGGATGTCTAACACAGAATATGTGCATCACGCAGGAGTGCGGTAAACTTTTCTTGAGTCATGCGATGCAAGGAGCAATGTTGACGTGATTAAGTTGCCGGAGACGGATGCGGAGCTGCTGCGCGAGTGCGAGGTTGATACCTATCGCTCGGGCGGCCCCGGCGGCCAGCACGTCAACAAGGTGGAGACGAGCGTCAGGCTCACGCATCTGCCGACGGGTCTCGTCGTCACCTGTCGCGAAGAGCGCAGCCAGTACCGTAACAAAAAGACGTGCCTGCAAAAGTTGCGCGACGAGGTCGAGCGTTTGAACTATCGGCAGCCCAAGCGTGTCCCGACGAGGCGCACGCGCGCCGCCAAAGAGCGCACGCTCGAAGAGAAGGAGCGTCGCTCGCGCGTCAAGCGTGCGCGCGGGAAACCAGCAACGGATGAATGATGCGAATGATGCGCGTCGCGCGTGTCTCGCATGAAGCGTGGCCGCGTGTTACTCAGTTCAGCGTCCTCATTTTTTTAGTCGGAGCGTCAAAGCCTGAAGCAGAAAGTTCACGAAGCGGAATGCACATTTTATCTCTCGAAGCTGTCGCTAAGAATTACGGGTTGAGGCCGCTGTTCGCGGACGTGAGTCTGGGTCTGGATTCAAAAGACCGCGTCGGCGTCGTCGGCGTCAACGGCGCGGGCAAGACGACTTTTCTGCGCCTCGTCGCCGGTGAGGAACAGACGGACACCGGGCGCATCGTCTTCGCCGAAGCGGTTTCCGTCGGCTACCTGCCGCAGAATCCGCCGTTTGATCCGGCGCAGACCGTGCTCGACGCCATCTTCGCGGCGGGCGACGCGCAAACCGAAATGCTGCGTGAATACGAGCGCGCGTGTCACGATCTGGCCGTCGCCGGCAATGACGATGCGGACGAACACGCGCGCCTGCTGCAACGTGTCGCGGAGTTGTCGCACGAACTCGAAGCCTCCGGCGCGTGGGAGACGGAGACCGAGGCGCGCACGATCTTAAGCAAGCTCGGCATCAACGATACGGGCGCGCTCGTCGGCGCTCTCTCCGGCGGGCAGCGCAAGCGCGTCGCACTCGCGCGCGCGCTTATCGAAAGCCCTGACCTGCTCATCCTCGACGAGCCGACGAATCATCTCGACGCCGAAACAATCACATGGCTGGAAGACTACCTCGCGCGCTCGCGCGGCGCGTTGCTCCTCGTCACGCACGACCGTTATTTTCTCGACCGCGTCACGCGCCGCATCATCGAAATTGACCGTGGGGCGTTGCAGACATTCGACGGCGACTACGCTTACTATCTCGAAAAAAAGCAGGCGCAGGAATCCGCGCGCGCCGTCGAAGGACAAAAGCGCGAGATGCTCATCCGGCACGAGCTGGCGTGGCTGCGTCGCGGAGCCAAAGCGCGGACGAGAAAGTCTAAAGCGCGCATCGCCGATGCCGAGAGTTTGATGGCGCAGCCCAAAGAGACTGCAAAGCCTACGCTCGACATCTCGGTCACTTCGAGCCGCATCGGGAAAAAGGTGCTTGAGTTGCGCGGCCTCACGAAGTCGTATGACGGGCGCGTGCTGGTGGAAAACTTCAGCCGCATGTTCAAGGCTGGCGACCGCATCGGCATCATCGGCGCGAACGGTTCGGGCAAGACGACTCTGCTCGACATCATCACCGGACGCATCGCGCCCGAAGCGGGGACGGTCGAGGTCGGGCAGACGGTTCGTTTCGGTTACTACGATCAGGAGAATCGAGAGTTGGATGAAGGCGAGCGTGTCATTGATTACATCCGTGCGGTCGCAGAGCAAATTGAGACCGCCGACGGGCAGTTCATCACCGCCGGTCAGATGCTCGAAAAGTTTCTCTTCACGGGCGCGATGCAGTACGCGCCCATCGCGAAACTCTCAGGCGGCGAGCGTCGTCGGCTCTATCTACTGCATGTGCTGATGAGCGCGCCGAATGTCTTGTTGCTCGACGAGCCGACGAACGATCTCGACATCCCGACGCTCGTCACGCTCGAAGACTATCTCGATAATTTCGGCGGCTGCCTGATCGTCGTCAGCCATGACCGCTACTTTCTCGACCGCACGGTCGAGCACATCTTTCGCTTCGAGGGCGCGGGGCGCGTGCGCGAGTATCCCGGCAACTACACGGCCTTCATCGAAGCAAAGGGGCGCGAAGAAGAAAGCGCGCAAGTTGCCGCAGCAGCAGTTGCTTCTTCTGCGCCTCGTGTGAAGAGTGCGGTTGCGAAGTCAGAGAGTGAAAACAAAGCGAGCGCGGGCACGCGAAAGTTGACGTTTAAGGAGCGGAAGGAGTTAACCGAATTGGAGTCGCGCATTGAAGCGAGCGAGCGCAGGCAGGCGGAGATTGAGACGGGACTCGCCGCGAGCGCGAGCGACTCTAGCCTCGTGCTCGCGCTCTATCAGGAAAAGGAAACGCTTGCCGCGCGTCTCGCCGCAGACCTTGAGCGTTGGGCAGAGTTGGCAGAGTTGATTTGACGCGGGAAGAAAAGCGAACGCGCGTGCGTCTCTGTTGGATGAGACGCACGCGCGTTTTCTTGCGCGATGGCGAGATGCGCGGGACGCTTACGGTTTGATGATTGACTTGTTCTCGCTCAACTTGAGATCGCCGGTCTTGTTCTCGCACGGCTCGACCGCGCTCTGCTCGGAGAGTCCGAGCTTCTCACGGATAAATCCTTCGGCGTCCTTCTCGATCAGCTCACCGCCGACGACCCACGCCTTCTCCGTCAGCACGTCGCCGGACTTGTTGAGCTTCGACGGTTCGAGAAAGACGTTGAACGGCGAACCCCAGCGGCGCGTGTCGCCGCACGACTGGCGCAGCGCGTAGTGCGTCGTCTTGTCGCGCGCGTCGCGCCCTTCGGATTCGGTGACGACCGAATAGGGCGCGCCCTTTGCGCCGGACTCCGTGAAGAAGGCGCGCACGGCATCCTGCGTCCCGTACTCGCTGACCGCAACTACGTCGAAGCCCTGCGACTTGTACTTGTCATACAAACGCGCGACGACCGGAGCCTCCGCGCGCCAGTTGCCGCACCACGGCGCGAAATAGACGACCATCACGAGCTTCTTTCCCTTCGCCCATTCGCGCAGGTCAACCGGCGCATTATCCGTCAGACTCTTAAACTGCCAGTCCTTATAATTGATCGTTTTCTCCAACAGCGGCGCGTACTCGTGCCCGTCGTTCGACGCGACGGGCGTTGCTGCTGCCGGCGTCGCCGGTGTCGCTGATGTTGCCGGCGCAGATGTCGTTGTCGTGGCGGTCGGCGTCGCGGCTTGATGTTGCTGCGCGCGTGCGGTGAGCGAAAGAGACGCGACGAGCGCGATGGTCATCATTGCGGAAGCGCGTGCGAGATTCTTGAACATATAACTTTGACTCTCCTGAAAAATGATTCTGCAATGTTGCCTGACAGATCAATGCGTGCTGTTGTCAGTGGCCGCCGCCGGCGCTGTCGGACGTGGCGGTAGAAGCGTCGGCGGGCGTCTCGTCGAGTAGCGGGTTGACGGCTGACTCGAAACCTTCGCGTGTTTTTTCACCGATGATTTTCTGGCGGACTCTGCCCTCGCGGTCAACGACGAAAGTTGTCGGCAGCACGCCGACGGCGAACTTGGCAGCCGTCGCATCGTCGCCGGTGACGACAGTGTAATCCTGCTTCACGTCTTTTTGATAATCGCGGACGACAGCGGCGGTGTCGCTCGTCGTGACGCCGACGACGACGAGGCCGCGCGCCGCGAGATCATGATTGAGCGCGCCAAGCGCCGGAATTTCGGAGCGGCACGGGACACACCACGTCGCCCAGAAGTTGAGGAGCAAGACCTTGCCTCGATAGTCGCTCAGGCGCAAGGGCTGTCCGTCGAGCGTCTTCAACTCAACATCCGGCAACGGCTCAAACGTCGCGGCGTTTGATGTCGTTGCCGCACCCGCGTTCGTCGAAGATGACGCGCGCTGTGCTTTGTCGTTCGCCGCCTGCTTCTGCACGAGACTTTCAGCATTCGGAATCCAGCGCGACGCGAAGCCCGCGATCCACGTCAGGCTGTTGCTCGCCACCATCAAGCCCATCACGATGAGGAGCACGCCGGAGACGACCTCAACCTTGTGCAGATGTTTGCGGAACCACGAGTAGAAACCTAAGAATTGATCGAGCAGCAAGCCCGTGACAAGAAACGGCACGGCGAGTCCGGCGGAGTAAAACGAAGAGAGGATGAGGCCGCTCTTCCAGCCTCCGCTCGTGGCGGCGAGGCCGATGATGCCGCCCAAGATCGGGCCGATGCACGGCGTCCAACCGGCGGCGAACGCCATCCCCAGCATCAGAGAGCCGAGCGCGCCGTGCGGTTTCTCGTCGGAGAATTTGCGCGTGTCTTTGTAGAGCGCGCCGATCTTCAGCACGCCCATTAACTGCAAGCCGAAAGCGATGATGATAAGTCCGCCGATGACACGCACCCATGGGCTTGAGAAGAGGACGTTGCCGATCCAGCCGGCTGTCGCGCCGAGCAGGATAAAGATGAGCGAGACGCCCGCGTTGAAGGCGAGCGAGTTGAAGATGACCGCGCGCCGCGCCTTCGCGCGTGAGCCGCCCGTGCCTTTCAAATTCTCGATGCTCACGCCGGAGATGAGCGACAGATAGCCGGGCACGAGCGGCAGCACGCACGGGCTTAAGAACGACGCCAGCCCGGCGAGAAACGCGATGACGATGGTGATGTTTGAGCCTTCCATGTGCCTCTTCAGCTTACAATAATTTCGCCCGGTTCGCCTCTCACGAGCGAGAGGAGCGCGCCCTTGAACTTTGACAGGGCATGTGTCGAATCGTTTTTAACTCGTCGTCCGGCCTGTCGCTCTTCAACTTACATAAGGTGGATTGACGCGGCGTTTATTCCCCTCGCCACATTTTTCTGCGGCGCACTTTCGTCTCGCGTTGTTTGCGCCACAGCGACAAGTTTAGATAGATGCCGGACGCCGCCGAAAGGCACGCCAGCGCGGAGAACAGGATGAGCAGCGGCGTTTGCCACGCGCCCGCGAAATAATAAAAGTGCGCCTGTCGAAAGTAGCGCGTGCGCGCGTCGGGCGGTGGAGTCTTGATAACTTCGCCCGTCTCCGCATCAACGAGCAGAGAGTCCGCGCCCATCCCGCCGACAACCTGATAGACCGGATGCCCTTCGCGCACGAGCAGCGTGAGCGCAGTTGTCGGTAGATGCCGCCCGGCAAAAGCGTCTGCGCGCGTCAACGCATCCGGCGCGGAGAGACGCACGCGCGCGGCATCAATCGTCTCGACGCGCCCGCCCTCGACCGCGTTCGGCCACGCATACAGCAGCCCGCTCGAAGCCCACAACAGCACCGGCACAGCCACGGCGAGTCCCAGCCAGATGTGTATGCGATAGATGAAGGAGTTCATAACATGAGTGATAAGTGATGAGTGATGAGTGATGAGAAAGAAGAAGTCTTAAACTTATCACTCATTACTCATCACTCATTACGGTTCTTGAATTAGTTTCTCGACCATCGCGGCGAGCGTTTTGGCCTCTGCGTCGCTGGCGCTGATGGTGATGAAACGCACGCGGCCTTGACGATCTATCAGGATGGCGGTGGGGATGGCGGCGATGCCGTAATGCTCTTCGTTCTCCTGCTGGTCGGCGACGGCGAAGCCATAGGCGATGTTGTTTCGTTGCCTGAACTGGCGCAGGTACGCCAACTCTGCGGCGGGCGTCAACTCGTGTCCTTCGTTGTCGTGGCCGTAGTAATTCGTGAGACCGACGACGACGAAACCTCTCCCCTGATATTTTTTGTAGAGCGCGTTGATTCTCGGCATCGAGGCGCGACAGGGGCCGCACCACGTCGCCCAGAAGTCGAGCAGCACGACTTTGCCGCGCAGCGATGCGAGCGTCGCGGGCGGCTGGTCAACCCATGCCGTGATTTTGATTTCCGGCGCGAGCGTCGTCTTCGTCGCGCTCTCGAAGGCGGACGGTATCGCGCCGAGCGGCTCGTTTAAGTTGAGGAGCGTTTCGGTCGCGTCGCCGTAGAGACGCGCCGAAGGAAACTTGAAGGCGAGCGCGCGCATTTCCTGCACGACGGCGAGCGCGTCGCTGCGCTTGTTGGCCTTGAGCAGCAAGTTTGAGACGAGCGTGCCCGCCTTGAAGACGGCCTCGTCGCGCTGTCGCGGATCGAGCGTCTTGTCTTCGACGAGATGTTGCGCGGCGTTGAAAGCCTCGCGCGCGTGCGTGGCAGCGAGATCGTAGTTGTTGGCCTTCACGTAATAATTCGCGAATGCGACTTGCAGCTTATTCACATCATTGGCGATGCGCGGCGTGGCGTTCATGTAGGCAGTCAAAACTTTCTCCGCCTCACTGATGAGATTCAGCTTGAGCGACTGTTGCACGAAGACGGCGCGCGCGTTCTGTCTGTCTTCGGATGTCGAGACCGCATGAGCGTTGTCGTTGTCTCTCGCGCCTTCGTCGAGAAAACGTCTGAGCGTGTCCGCCGACGCCTGCGCCTTCCCGGCGAGCGCGTAGAGCCGCCCCGCGTAGTAGAGATCAATTCCTTCGAGCGTGCCGCGCGCCGCCATCTGCGTGACGTTTCGCAGAGCGAGGTCGCGCTGTTCCTGATGAATTTTGTCGTCGAGCGACTTGCTGTAGGGCAGACCCTGCTTCGCGAAGCCATCGAATTTGCGGCGCACGTAACCTTCGGCCTCTTCGTAGAGCGTCTTCGTATCAGTTGTCGCCGTCGTGACGCCAGCAGCAGCAGTCTGTTGTTTGCTCGCGCCTTCAGCATTAGTTTTCGTCTGCGGCGTCGCTGACTGCGCGAAGACGCACGCCGAAAGCGCGACGATTGAAACCACGCCGGCCAGCGCGCGGACTCGAAACTTGTTAATCAAATTATTTTCCATCACTTATTGATAAGCTGCGTCGAAAACGTCCGGGCGAAAAAGCTTCGAGCGTGCGCGCGTCGAACGCACGATGAGTAGTAGTCGAGCCGAGCACAAGGTCAGCCACGATCTCGCCGGTTGCGGGCGCGAGCAGGATGCCGTTGCGATAGTAACCCGTCGCGTAAAAAAGTCGCGCGATGTCTGCGGACTCGCCGAGCAACGGTAATCCATCTTCCGCACGCGGTCGCAGGCCAGACCACGAATCAACGAGCGCGAGTTCGCCGAGCGCGGGCGCGATTTCCAACGCGCGCGAAGTGATCGAGTGTATCCCTGAGGCGGTGACGGCCTTCTCGAATTTGACATGCTCGGTCGTCGAGCCGGCCAGCACGCATTGATGAACGCTATGCGACGCCACATCACCGTCAAGCGACGCAACATAAGCGCGACGCGGCACGAGATAGCCGCGCGGGCTGTACAAGACGTGAGACGCGAACTCTTTGAAGCTCAGACCCGATGTGTCGAAGCAGAGCATCTGTCCGCGCACAGGCTCGACGCGCGGATGCTCGTAGGGCGTTGTGATGGCGTCAGCGTCGTCGCCCGTCGCGCCGTGAATCTTTCCCTCGCGCGTTAGAAAGGGCAGGCGCGAAGACCACGCGCCGGCGGCGATGACGACTGCCTCCGCGCTCAAAAATCCGCTTGACGTGACTACGCCCTCGACTCTTCCGCCCTCGACGCGCAGGCCCAAGACAGGTTCATACAGCACGCGCACGCCGAGCGCGTGGATTGAATCAACGAGCGCCTTGACGAGCAGGCGATTCTCTACCTGCCAGTCGCGCGGAAATTTGAGCGCGAGTCGCACGCGCTCGGAGATTGAAGGCTCAAGCCGCCGCGCGTCGTCCGCCGTCAGACGCTCGACACAGAGTCCCGCGTCTGTCTGCCACGCAAAGCGTCGCTCCAACTCAGCCTCGTCCTCTTCATTAAACGCGAGGTAGAGCGTCCCCGTCTGATCGAGCCGAATGTCAACGCCCGTCTCTTCGTGCAAACTCTGAGCGAAGGACTGATACATGTCACGGCTCGCGCAGAGCAACTCGAACAACTCGTCGCGCACGTCGGCCTCCGCCTGCGGCGCGAGCATTCCGCCCGCCGCATCGGACGCTTCCGCGCCCGGACGCCCGCGCTCGACGACCGTCACGCGCCCCCCGCGCCGCGCCAGCGCACGCGCCGCCGCGAGTCCCGCCACGCCCGCGCCGACGACAATCACGTCAGCCGCGCCGTCTGAATCCGCACTCTTTCGCATTCGAGAAAACTGCTGGTATGATGCCTGCAAATTCAAAAGTGGTCAGTGTCCAGTGATCAGTGTTCAGTAAAAACTGAGACGCATTTACTGACCACCGGCCACCGGCCACTGACCACTACTTATGAAACATATTATCACACTGATTCCGGGCGACGGCATCGGGCCGGAAGTCTCTGCGGCGGTGGTGCGAATCATCGAGGCGACGGGCGTTGACGTGCAATGGGAGACGCATTACGCGGGCGCGCAGGCGCTCGAAAAATTCGGCACGACGCTGCCGGATGATTTGCTCGCGTCCATCAAGCGCAACCGCGTCGCTCTGAAAGGGCCGATCACGACGCCCGTCGGGAAGGGCTTTACGTCCGTCAACGTGGGCCTGCGGAAAACTCTGGATTTGTACGCGAACCTGCGTCCCGTGCGCGCGCTGCCGAACGTGCCTTCGCGCTACCCCGAACTCGACCTCGTCGTCGTGCGCGAGAACACCGAAGACCTCTACTCCGGCATCGAGCACGTCGTCGTGCCCGGCGTCGTCGAGAGCATCAAGATCATCACCGAGAAAGCTTCTACCCGCGTCGCGAAGTTTGCTTTGGAATACGCGCGTCGAGAGGGGCGCAAGAAAGTCACGGCCATTCACAAGGCCAACATTATGAAGCTCTCGGACGGACTTTTTCTCGAATGCTTCTACAACGTCTCGAAGTCGTACCCGGAGATCGTCGCCGACGACAAGATCGTTGACAACGCCTGTATGCAACTCGTTATGCGCCCGGAACAGTTCGACATCATGCTGCTGGAAAATCTCTACGGCGACATCGTCTCGGACTTGTGCGCGGGACTCATCGGCGGACTAGGACTTGTGCCCGGCGCAAACATCGGTGAGCAGGGCGCAGTCTTCGAGGCCGTCCACGGCTCCGCGCCCGACATCGCAGGGCAGGGCATCGCCAACCCGACCGCGCTCCTGCAATCCGGCATCCTCATGCTGCGACATCTCGACGAGCGCGAGGCGGCGGAACGCATCGAGCGCTCGATGCTGAAAGTTTTCACGGATGGCAAAGTCCGCACGCGCGACATCGGCGGCACGGCGCACACGATGGAGTTCGCCGAGGCCATCATCGCCACGATGGGATGAGATGGGAGAGGCATGACATGAGTTGGCAAGAACGAATCACGCTCGACCCTGAAGTCCTGAGCGGAAAACCTGTTGTCAGGGGGACGCGCCTGGCGGTGGAATTTATCATCGAACTCCTGGCGCAAGGCTGGACGGAGGAGGCTATTCGACGCAATTACCCGGGGCTGACGTGCGAGGACATTCAGGCGTGTCTCGGCTACGCCAGCGCGGCGTTGCGCGTCGAGAAGGTTTATCCGCTGAACGTCTAGCAGATGCACATTCTGGCAGACGAAAACTTTCCCGGCGACGCCGTCGCTGCCCTGCGCGAGCGAGGGCATGACGTTCTCTGGGTGCGGACTGAAGCGCCGGGGATCAGCGACCGTGAAGTCCTCGCCCGCGCTCAAACGGAAGACCGGGTCGTTATTACTTTCGATAAGGATTTTGGCGAACTCGCCTTCCGGTTCGGGCTGCCCGCGACAAGCGGAGTCATATTGTTTCGCCTCACGGCTCAATCGCCTGCGAGCGTCGCACGCATAGCTTCAGCCGTACTGGAGATGCGGACGGATTGGGCCGGACATTTTTCGGTCATCGAGGAAGATAGAGTTCGCATGACGCCGCTCCCCGAAATCAAGCCGTAGCTGAACTGATGAAGTTTATTCCGCCTCGTAAGCGCCAATCACGACTTTGACATTACGCTTACCTCAGAGTAGATTCTCCGCCGTAGCCACCGCGCAATCTGCGCCCCTTATCGTTCTTTCATCGCCGCATTCTTACCGCCTTGTAATTACGGTTTCGTGATTAACATGCGCGGTTTATAAATTCATCCTCAGCCAACAAATAACGCTCGGCTGAATTGTGAGTTTGGAGGTCTCACCATGCGCCACACCCGTCTCTTGTCCTATCCGCTCACGATCCTTTTTTCCTTCAGCATTATTCTCTCCGCCGCACTGAATGTTTCGGCGCAGAACTGCGCTCCCGTACCATCGGGGCTAGTTAGCTGGTGGACAGGTGACGGTAATGCAAACGATAGCAGCGGCAATGCGAATAATGGCGCGCTGCAAAATGGTGCTGCATTTGCAACCGGTAAGGTAGGACAGGCATTCAGTTTTAATGGTAACCGCCAGTATATAAGTATCCCCCATTCGGAAAGCCTGAATCAATCACAAGAGATGACGGTTGAGGGGTGGGTGCGGCTCGCAGAATTGCCGAGTAATGTGTGGGGGACTGTGATAACCAAAGATAATCCCGACTCTGGCCCATATCATCTGCTGATACAGCAAGATGGGTCTGTTACTTGGGAGGTTTTAATTTCCGGCTGGGTAGATATCAATTCAGGACCGAATCGAATCTCACCGGGGGAATTTTCACATGTGGCTGGCAGTTATAATGCATCAACCGGTGCATTCTGCGTATATGTTAATGGCATAGCCACCTGCGCTCAATTGTCAGGTCCCATGCGAACCAACTCCAATGCCATAAAGATAGGCGGCGACCTCTATAATGGTCGATTCTTCAAAGGGGAAATTGATGAGCTAAGTATTTACAATCGTGCTCTGTCGGCATCGGAAATTCAGGCGATCTTCAATGCGGGGAGCGCGGGAAAATGTAAGTTAAGTGCTACCCCAGCGCAATCAGTGCAGATAGGTCCAGCTATAAATTTAGGCTGTGTTAATTCGTCGTTCAATACAGTCTTCTATACCAACACTGTAAACTTTAATTACGCAGGTGGGACAGTCACTTTATCCTCAACACCTGATGGGTCCGGCACACTTTCCACTGATGATGAAGTCAAAATCGAGGTAACCCAACCAAATGGAACCACAAAAAATTTCTCATACGTTTATGGTTATCCTCGAAATACATTCGCAGTTGAAACTCTACCTCCACAGATTGTAACCAGTTTGTTCGCCAATGGACTCAATACTGTTACAATTAAATACATTGACAATAGCGACTGTGCTAGCAGCACGGCATATTATTTAACAGGGGGCTAGAGTAGTTAAAGCGGGTATTTTCGCAGCAGCTTCAACAACTCAGCAT
>CAXSFM010000018.1:0-89671 GCA_964236735.1 uncultured Pyrinomonadaceae bacterium | reverse complement strand
TGCTGAGTTGTTGAAGCTGCTGCGAAAATACCCGCTTTAACTACTCTAGCCCCTTATTAATGCTCAGAATAAGTGATTTAAGCGCAGTAGCTGAACTTGCACTTACCTCCATCTATTCTGCAAAAGGCTTTTCCAGTAAAAGTGTTCAGAATGGTTGCACAATATTGATCGAGAAATGTTCCCTCACAACCAGCACAGCACCCTTGAGGGCAACTTTAAAGAGAGGCATTGGACGCAAACGTCTTAGCAGCCACAGGCTGCATCTTCACAGATACATTCGAGGTAGTAAACGGAATTGTTTTGACGCTCGTCTTACGCTGATCTGCCTGCCCCGTTGATGAGTTAAACCGCAGATAAGTGATTTCAAGAACCGTGCCCGGTGTGGATGTCCAGATTTTCTTTTGAAATTGTTCGATGCCACTGATTTGGTCGCCGCCGATGTCCAGTACAATGTCACCAGATTTGAGGCCCGCATTTTCAACGGTTGAGTCAGGATCAACGCTTGTGATGATAAAACCCATCACTCCTTTGACTCCGAGCCGTGATTTAGGCGATTCTGAGGTTGTTGATTGAGAAGACGCTCTTGGCACTAACGTGATACCGCCGAAGGCAAGCAACGTTAAAGCTACAATCAAGATGCTGAGATTTAGGCTTTTCATGGAATTGTCTCCTCGTTCATGGTGTTGAAAGAACGAGAGGTGAAAGGGGAAAGACGATTTATATGATAAGTGTTTTTTGTAGTCAAGCGTTTTTGTTTACAAGCCGTCGTGTGCTAGCTCACGCTTGCCTTATCAATCCGCGCGCCTTTAGCATGAAGGCATGAGCGCATCACAGAAAAATGAGCAGGACGCTTCGGAAAAACTTTTCGCACGCGCCGTCCGGTTGATTCCCGGCGGAGTCAATTCGCCCGTGCGCGCCTTTCGCGGCGTCGGCGGCACACCGCGTTTTATCAAGAGCGCGAGCGGTGCGACGATGACGGACGTTGACGGCCATATTTATATTGATTACGTCGGCTCGTGGGGGCCGATGATTCTGGGGCACGCCGACCCGGAAGTTATCTCCGCGCTGCAAGATGCGTTGGGACGCGGCACGAGCTACGGCGCGCCGACCGAGCTAGAGATACTCGTCGCCGAAGAAATCATTGACGCCGTGCCGTCCATCGAGATGGTGCGGATGGTCAACAGCGGCACGGAAGCGACGATGTCCGCGCTCCGCCTCGCGCGCGGCTTCACGGGACGCAACAAGATCGTCAAGTTCGAGGGCTGCTATCACGGACACGGCGACAGCCTGCTCGTCAAGGCCGGTTCCGGCGTGGCGACGCTCGGACTGCCCGACAGTCCCGGCGTGCCCAACGCCGTCGCGCGCGACACGCTCACCGCGCCCTTCAATGACATTGATGCGCTTGCAAAAATTTTCGACGAGCACGAAGACATCGCCGCCTGCATCATCGAGCCGGTCGTCGGCAACATGGGCTGTGTCTCACCGCAAGCAGGCTATCTGCAAGCCCTGCGCGACATCACGCGGCAGCACGGCGCGCTGCTCATCTTCGATGAAGTGATGACGGGCTTTCGCCTCGCGCGCGGCGGGGCGCAGGAACTTTTCGACGTCTCGCCCGACATCACGACGCTCGGCAAAATCATCGGCGGCGGACTCCCTGTCGGCGCTTATGGCGCGAGCCGCGAGATTATGAACATGGTCGCGCCCGCCGGCCCCGTCTATCAGGCGGGCACGCTCTCCGGCAATCCGCTCGCGATGACGGCGGGACTGACGACGCTCAGACGCCTGCGCGACCGCACTGTCTATGAAAAACTTGAGCGCGCCGGTCAACGTCTCTGCGACGGAATGACTAAGGCCGCGCGCGAGGCCGGCGTTAACACCGTCACGAATCGCGTCGGCTCGATGTTCACCACCTTCTTCACAGATGCGCCTGCCGTCACAGACTGGACGACTGCCGCCACGTCAGACCGCGCGGCCTACGGTAAATTTTTCCACGCCATGCTGCGCGCCGGCGTCTATCTCGCCCCCTCGCAATTCGAGGCCGGCTTCATCAGCGTCACGCATACGGATGATTTGCTCGACCAGACCATCGAAGCGGCGCGCACGGCTTTCAGCACGTTTTGAGCCTGCCAATGATAAACTAAAATTCTGAGAGGATACGTCAATGACTCGAACGGTAAATATTGATGAGGCGAAAAATCAGTTGCAGGATTTGCTTGCCCTTGCAGCAGAGGGCAATGAAGTTATCATCACAGATGAGGGGAAACCTCTGGCTAAATTAGTTCCCATCGCCATACAAAAAAAACGTATTGCCGGATTGAATCGAGGTCAAATCTGGACGAGCGAAGATTTTGATGCGCCTTTAACGGATGAGTTCTGGAACGGTCAGGAATGAAACTCTTACTTGACACTCATATTTTCATCTGGTGGGCGGATGAACCGGAGAAGTTGTCACCCGCAGTGACTTCCGCTCTGGAAAATGAAACGAATGAACTGATTTTAAGTCTCGTCAGTATTTGGGAAATTCAGATAAAGGTTCAATTGGGCAAATTGAAACTTAAGCAACCACTGAAGGAATTGATTGTGAGTCAGCAAGAAGCCAACGATTTACAACTTCTGCCGATTGAATTGGCACATGTTCTGGCGTTAGACACCTTGCCATTTCATCATAGAGACCCATTCGACCGTTTGTTAGTAGCTCAAAGCATGATCCAGAACATGGCACTTGTCACAGCAGACGACATGTTAACTGCATATCCCATCAAGTTAGTGCGATAAAATTTCAGACTGCCTTCATAACCCCTTCTCTTTTCCGAACACAACACGTCCGGCGACAATCGTCGCAACAGCCGCGCCGCGCATCGTTTGTCCATTGAAGGGCGTGTTGCGGCTTTTCGATTTTGAGCGCGAGGCGTCGAACGTCCATTGCAGATCGGGATCGAGAATCGTCACGTCGCCCCACGCGCCTGCGCGCAAAGTGCCACGATCCGCGAGACGAAAGATACGCGCGGGATTGACGGAGCAGAGTTCGACGAGACGTTCGAGGCCGATGAGTCCACGATGAACGAGACTATCGAGCGCGAGGCCGACGGCGGTTTCGAGTCCCGTGATACCGTTCGCCGCGTGGTCGAATTCAACTGCCTTTTCGTCTGAGTGGTGCGGCGCGTGGTCAGTGGCGATAGCGTCAATCGTCCCGTCGGAGAGGGCTTCGAGGATGGCGTCCAGATGCTCTTGGCTGCGGAGCGGCGGATTCATCTTCATGTTCGTGTCGTAATTTTCGACCGCCTCATCCGTCAAGACGAAATGATGCGGCGCGACTTCGCACGTCACTTCTAACCCGCGCGACTTCGCACGACGGACGGCATCGAGCGCGCCCTTCGTCGAGACGTGCGCGAGATGAACGCGCGCTCCCGTCAACTCTGCGAGCGCGCAGTCGCGCATCGCGTCCGACTCTTCGGCGAGCGCGGGAACGCCGCGTAAGCCCAGACGCACAGACCATGCGCCTTCGTGCATCACTCCGCCAGCCGCGAGCGATTTGTCCTCGCAATGATCCATCAACGTTAAATCAAACCCGCGCGCATACTCCATCGCGCGGCGCATGATGCCCGGCGTCGGCACGCTTCGACCGTCGTCCGTAACGGCGACGATGCCGGCGCGTTTCATCTCGCCCATCTCGGCGAGTTCTTTGCCCTCCGAATTTTTCGTAATTGCGCCGACGGGAAAGACATTCGCGAGCCGCGCCGCCGCAGCTTGCTCGATGATGAAGCTCGTGACAGCCGGATTGTCGTTGACGGGGTCTGTGTTCGGCATCGCGCACACGCTCGTCCAACCGCCCGCGACGGCGGCAGCCGCGCCGCTCGCAATCGTCTCTTTGTATTCCTCGCCCGGCTCGCGCAAGTGGACGTGCAAATCTATGAAGCCGGGCGCGACGACGAGTCCGGTCGCGTCGAAGATTTCCGCATCTTCCGGGCGCGTCTCTCCGCGTCCGAGCAAGGCAACGACGCGCCCATCTTCAATCAATACATCCTTGCCACCGTTAATTCCCTGCGTCGGGTCAATCACGTATCCGTTGGCGATGAGCAATTTCATTTTGTTGGAGAATGAAAGTTCGGCAATCAGTAGTCAGTAGTCGGTTTTGTTCGAGCGTGCAAAGTCAGCGGCAGCGACGGCGGCAACGTCGTGTGATTCAGGCGCGCTTTCCGTTTGCGACTTTGCACGCACTGTCGTGTCCGTTGATGTTGAGACGGGCGCGATACCTGTCCCGCCGCCGAGCAAATAGAGGACGGCCATGCGGACGGCGAGTCCGTTGGAGACTTGATCGAGGATGAGCGAGTGCGCGCCATCGGCCACATCCGAAGCGATCTCGATGCCGCGATTCATCGGCCCCGGATGCATCACGATGGCATCGGGCGCAGCCAGCGCGAGACGTTTGAGATTGAGGCCGAAGTGGACGGCGTACTCGCGAAGACTTGGGAAAAAGGCCGCACCCTGCCGCTCACGCTGGATGCGTAAGACTATCACCACGTCCGCGCCGTCGAGCGCATTCTCGATGCTCGACTCGACACGCAACAGTCCATCGTCACCGCCGTCGTCTGCTCGATTGATAAGCGCGGCGAAATCCTGCGGCGCGAGCGTTTGCGGCCCGGCCACAGACACGTTCGCGCCGAGCGTCGTCAGCAGATGCGCGTTTGAGCGTGCGACTCGCGAATGCAAAATATCGCCGATGATGGCGATGCGGAGTCCTTTGATTGTTCCTTTGTGGCGACGGATGGTGAGCGCATCAAGCAGAGCCTGCGTCGGATGCTCGTGCGCGCCGTCGCCGGCATTGACGATTGAGGCGCGGCAAATGCGCGCGAGTTGATGCGGCGCACCAGCCGAAGGATGTCGGATGACGATTAAATCTGGCGACATTGCTTCGAGATTGCGCGCCGTGTCGAGCAGCGTCTCTCCTTTGGTGACGCTCGAAGTTGAAGAGTTAATGTTGATCACATCCGCCGAGAGACGCTTTCCTGCAATCTCGAAAGACGTGCGCGTGCGCGTCGAAGGCTCGAAGAAAAGATTGATGACGGTGCGTCCGCGAAGCGTCGGCACTTTCTTGATTTCGCGCTCGGAGATTTCCCTGAACGACTCGGCGGTGTCGAGGATGTGCGTAATCTCTGTGGCAGAGAGGCCGCGTATGCCGAGCAGATTTTTATGTGTCAGGCCAGGCTTCATTGACGGTTTTCTTGCACAAAAAAGCGGCCATCGCTGGCCGCCGGTTCAACTCGCTTCCGCGTTTGGTCGCTCGACGATGACGACGGCCTCGTCCCCATCAAATTCTTCGAGCATCACCTTAATGATCTCGCTCCTTTTCGTCGGCACGAATTTCCCGACGAAGTCCGCTTGAATGGGCAACTCGCGATGCTCCTTGCCACGATCAACGAGGACGACCAACTGCACGCGACGCGGCCTGCCAAAGTCTATCAACTGGTCGAGCGCGGCGCGGATCGTGCGCCCTGTGTAGAGCACGTCGTCTATAAGTAAGACGTTCCGCCCTTCGACATCGGTCGGCAAGTCCGTGCGATTGATAATCGGATTCGCGCCGACGGTTGACAGGTCATCGCGATAGAGTGTGATGTCGAGGACGCCGACGGGCGGTCGCTCGCCTTCGAGGTCAGCGATTTTATCGGCCAGACGATTCGCCAGCGGGACGCCGCGCCGCTGGATGCCGACGAGATAGAGATGCCCCGCACCGTGATTATCTTCGACAATCTCCGATGCGAGACGTGCCAGTGCGCGGTTGATCCGCATACTGTCCATGATGCGTGCTTTTTCGACGAATTCCATCGGCGGGCATACTAACACAGGCGCGCGCGGCGATGGAAGATTTTGTCAGGTAACACTTCCGATAGTGAAACAACAGGCGCACGCCAAGAGGCGAATGCCGTTATCATGTGCCTTGTCAATGCCGGGAGAAATTTAGTCGAAGCACTTTCTAATTCTGATCTCGAACACGGATGCGCTCATCACTCAACAGTTTCCTAGACGATTGCCTGCGACGCGGCGACGAGACGGCGTTCGCTTACCGGCGCGGCTTGAGGATTTCACGCTGGTCATACAGGCGTGTGGCGGAGACGGCTTACAAATTCGCGCGCGAACTGGAAGCGCGCGGCATCGAGCGGGGCGCGCGCGTTCTTTTCCACGCGGAGAACAGTCCGGCGTGGGTCGCGTGTTTTTTCGGCTGCCTGCTGCGCGGCGTCGTGGCCGTCCCGCTTGACGTTGAGAGCGCGCCGGATTTCGTCGAGCGCGTGCGTGTGCAAACCGATGCGCGCCTGTTGTTGACGAGCGAGCGCACGAGAGGCAGCGGGAACATGGACATGATAGCGATTCTCTCGCTCGATGCGTTGGAGGAAACTGTCGCGCGCCACGCGGCGCAACCTTTTAACGTCGTAAACTTTTCCGTTGATGATCTCGTCGAGATTATTTACACGTCGGGGACGACCGCCGAGCCGAGGGGCGTCTGCCTGACGCATCGAAACTTTCTCGCCAACCTCGCGCCGCTCGAAGAGGAGATGCGGAAATATCTCCGTTGGGAACGTCTCGTCCACCCTTTGCGCTTTCTGAATTTGTTGCCGCTCAGTCACGTCTTCGGGCAGTTCATGGGCATCTTCGTCCCCGTCCTGCTCGGCGGCGAAGTCTTTTTTCAAGACTCGCTCAATCCTTCCGAGATTGTCGAGAGCGTCAGGAAGCAGCGCGTCAACGTCGTCGTCACCGTCCCGCGCCTGCTCGATACTTTGCGCGAGCACATCGAGCGTCACGAAGAGTCTGCCGGACGCGGTGCGACATTTCGTCGCGCGCTCGCAGATACAACGGACGCGCATTTCGTCAAACGCTGGTGGATTTTCCGTCGCCTCCATCATCGCTTTGGCTGGAAATTCTGGGCGTTCGTCGCGGGCGGCGCGACGCTCAATGACGAGACGGAAGCGTTCTGGCAGCGTCTCGGCTTCGCCATCCTGCAAGGTTACGGGATGACGGAGACGGCCTCGCTTATCACCGTCAATCATCCTTTCAAAAGCGCGCGCGGCTCGGTCGGCAAAATTCTGCCCGGACATGAAGTGCGACTCGACGAGAGGACGGGCGAGATTCTGGTGCGCGGCGCGAACGTCTCGCCCGGCTACTGGAAGAATGGCGTTGCGCCGATGTCGAGCGAAGACGGCTGGCTGCACACTGGAGACATCGGCGAGTCTGACGCCGACGGCAACATCATTTTCAAGGGACGCACGAAAGATACAATCGTCACCGCCGCCGGTCTCAACATCTATCCCGAAGACATCGAAGCCGCGCTCATCCGCCAGCCAGAAGTGCGCGTCTGCGCCGTCGTCGGCATCGAAGGCACGCACGGGACGGAGCCGCTGGCCGTCCTCATCATGCACGACAGGACGACGACAGACCTTGCGCCAATCGTTGAGCGCGCCAACCAAACTCTCGCGCGTCACCAGAGAGTCGCGCGCTGGATGGTCTGGCCTGAGCCGGATTTCCCGCGCACAGCGACGCACAAAATTCGCAAGCGCGACATCATCGAAAGAGTGAAGCGCGAAGATGCCGGCTTGAATCAAGAGTTGAAAAATGACAGCGACGCTTTCATCACTCAACTCTCCGCACGCATTCTTATATCCGACGCGCAGATGTTGCCGGAGACAAAATTGAACCTCGACTCGCTCGGACGTGTCGAGTTGTTGAGCAGTCTCGAAGACCATTACCAGATTGAGATTGACGAGGCCGCCGTCACCTCCGCGACGACGCTGGCAGACATCGAGCGTCTCGTCAGGCATGGCGTTGGCGGCATCGCGTCTGACGAAAACTCAGCGCGCTATCCATACCCTGAATGGGCGCAGCGTTTTCCCGTCTCGTGGCTGCGCGTCGCGCTTTTTTATCTCGTCGTCCTTCCCATCAACTCCGTCTTGTGTTGGGTGCGCGTGCGCGGCAAATATAATCTTGACTCACTCCGCACGCCCGTCCTCTTCGTCGCCAACCACATCACATATTTCGACCATGCGCTGATTCTGTCTGCGCTGCCGGGGCGTTACCGTCGTCACCTCGCGATAGCGCAGGAGGGCGAGCGTCTGCGTTGGTGGCGTCAGCCTCCCGCCGGAACGGGCTTCATGCGGCGAGTGCGCTGGCGCGTGCAATATGCGCTCGTCGTGACGATCTTCAACACTTTTTCGCTGCCGCAAAAGTCGGGCTTCCGGCGCAGCTTCGCCTTCGCCGGCGAGAGCGTTGATTGTGGCTACAGCCTGCTCGTCTTTCCCGAAGGCACGCGCACGCAGCACAGCAAGTTGAATCCATTCATGGCCGGCATCGGGCTATTAACTTCTCAACTCAACATTCCCGTCGTGCCTTTGCGAATAGATGGCCTCTCGGAATTGAAACTGAGCGGGCGACGAGTCTTCGCGCGACCCGGCAGCGTCACCATCACGTTCGGCGAGCCAGTCACTTACGCGCTTGATGCAGACGCTTCATTCATCACCGCCGATCTGGAGCGGCGCGTAAAGGAATTATGAATTGAGAGGGCGATTTGTTTTTCACTTCATCAATCATCCCTTTTCCCTCATCTTTCTTTTGACACGCTTTCCGCCGCTCTGTTAGGCTCGCACGCGATTTAACTCGCACTCCCCGCTTAATGTGTCTGCCCGTTGATGGCTGCACCTCAAAGAGACGGCGACCACACACGCGCTCGCAAACGACTGACGCTCTCATGCTCTATCGCAAAATTCTGCGCCCGCTGCTCTTCACGCTCCCGCCGGAGACGGCGCACGAGATGGCGGTCAACATGCTCTCTTTCGCGTTGCGGACTGAAACTATCCGGCGACTCGCCGCGCAACATTTCGCGCGCAGCACGTTCGGAGAGTTGCGACGCTTCGGATTAAATTTCACGAATCCCGTCGGACTCGCCGCCGGCTTCGACAAGAGCGGGCGCATCGCCTGCGAGTTGGCCGCGCTCGGCTTCGGCTTCATCGAAGTCGGCACGGTCACACATCTACCGCAGCCCGGTAACGCGCAGCCGCGTCTCTTTCGCCTGCCCGCAGACCGCGCGCTCATCAACCGGCAGGGCTTCAACAACGAAGGCGCGGCGGCGCTCGCCGAACGACTCGGACACGGCAAACCCGGCTGCGTGCTCGGCATTAACATCGGCAAGAGTCGCATCATCAACATCGAAGATGCGACGCCCGACTATCTCGCCAGTTTCAAGCTTGTCCGCACACACGCCGATTACGTCGCCATCAACATCAGTTCGCCGAACACGCCCAACCTACGCGAACTCCAACGCGCAGACCGTCTCTCCACGCTCATCGAAGCGCTCCAACGCGCGAACCATGAAGACTCCGCGTTAAAAATTCGCGCGCCCGTTCCGCTGCTTATCAAAGTGTCGCCCGATTTGAGCATCTCTGATTTGGAAATGATCGTTGACGTGGCGATGCGCGCAAAAGTATCCGGCATCATCGCCACGAATACGACGACCGCGCGGACGAATTTACTCGCTACTCCTGCACGCATCGCGGCCTGCGGCGAAGGTGGCTTGAGCGGCGCACCTCTGCGCGCGCGCTCGACGGGGTTCATCGCCACACTCAGACGACTGTCGCGCGGCTCACTGGAGATCGTCGGCGTCGGCGGCATCTTCAACGCTGATGATGCGTGGGAAAAGATTTGCGCGGGCGCGAGCCTTGTGCAACTCTACACCGGCCTGATTTACGAGGGCGTCGGCGTCGTGCGCGACATCAACGAAGGCCTCGCCACATTGATGCAACATGACGGCTTTTGCACGCTCGACGAAGCCGTCGGCTGCCGCGCAGATGAACTCGCCGCCGCTTCGTGATGTAGAGAAGTGAGGCGGCCTTTCCCTCTGCGTACTTTATGTCTTGGCGTGAGATAGATTTCACGCCAAGACGCAAAGAACGCGAAGAAAAACCCAAACCTTTGCAGGAGAGTTCGATTCGACGAAGATGCAAACAACGGAGAAGGTGTCAGCCAGAGAAAAACTAATCGTCGCGCTCGATGTGGCGACAGCGGAAGAAGCGCGCCGCGCCGTGCCTTCTTTGCGCGAGCACGTCGGGATGTTTAAGATCAACGTCCAACTCTTCACCGCCGCCGGCCCCGCAGTGGTGCGTGAGATTGTGGCCTCCGGCGCGCGCGTCTTCCTCGACCTGAAATATCACGACATCCCGAACACCGTCGCCAATGCCTGCCGCGAGGCCGTGCGGCTCGGCGTGTCAATCTTCAACATCCACGCCGCAGGCGGTAGTGAGATGCTGCGCCGCGCCGCTGAAGCCACGACGGACGAAGCCGCGCGTCTTGGCGTTATTAAGCCGCACCTCATCGCCGTCACTGTCCTGACGAGCGCCGATGCGACGACGCTGGCGGAGATCGGCGTCAACACGCATGGCAACGCCGCGCAATCTGTTGAGACTCAAGTCACGAAACTCGCGCAACTCGCCGCCGCGTGCGGTCTCGACGGCGTCGTCGCATCGCCGCACGAGATTGCGCCGATTCGCGCCGCCGTCGCCCGTCCAGACTTTCTGCTCGTCACGCCCGGCGTGCGTCCCGCAGGCGTCTCACACGACGACCAGAGGCGCGTCATGTCGCCCGCCGAAGCCATTCGCGCCGGCGCTGACTACCTCGTCGTCGGGCGTGCCATCCTCAAGGCGCACGACCCGTCACGCGCCGCACGAGAGATTGTCGAAGAAATGGAGAACGCCGGAAAACAGTAGGCGGAAAGCAGGTGGCAGATGGCAGTCACGATTAACTTGGATATGAAATCGAGAGGGAGACGACGGCGGTGAAAATTGAGATTGTTGCTGACCGCTGATCGCTGATCGCTGATTGCTGACCGCTTCTTTATGTTTCCCACTTATCAACGACAGGGCAGCGGCCCGCCATTCGTTTACGTCGCTGGGCTGGACGGAACGGGTCAGCTTTTTTACAAGCAGGCCGCAGACCTCGCGCGGGATCACACGGTTATTTCTTTCCCACTGCGCGGCGCGGGTCGCTACAAGATCGAGCAACTCGTCGCAGACATCGCGTGGATTGTGCGTGACGCGGGATTCGAGCGTGCGACTTTCCTCGGCGAGTCTTTCGGCGGGCTGCTCACGATGGCAACGGCGCTCGCGCATCCCGAATTGTTCGAGCGCATCATTCTGGTCAACACTTTTCCGCATTTCACACAACGCGCGAGAATCAATCTGGGCGTCGCGCTTTTCTCGTTGCTGCCTTATCCATTGATGAAGGCGCATCGCACGAAATCAGCGCGGCACGTTCTCTTCAGCCCGGACGTGTGCGAGGAAGACCGCAGGCTTTTTCGCGAGCACACCGGCGCTGTGCCGCGCGAGGGCTACGTCTCGCGGCTGCGAATTATCCGCGACACGGATTTGCGCCCGCGCCTGCGAGACATCAAAATACCCGCGCTCGTCGTCGCCGGAACAGCCGACCGTCTCATTGATAGCGTCACCGCCGCGCGCGTGCTGGCGGGCGAGTTGCCGCGCGCGAAATTGAAATTGCTGGAAGGCACGGGACACACTGCGCTTCTCTCCGGGCGCGTGCGCGTGCGCGAATGGTTGAGTGAATTTGATGGACTTTAATTCGCAAACACGTAGCTTTCGGAACGACGCGCGCCCGTCTGTCGTGTAAACTTGAGGGACGGCTGTGGAAGCTTGGAGGCTTGACGCGGGAGATGTCGCGCGACGACGCCGAACACTGAATCAGGGGAGAGCGCCTTTTGCATCGAAGAACATCGCTATTCACGACTTTTTTGATTTTCTCTGCCCTGCTTGTCTTCGCGCCGGTCATCGTTTCCGCACAGGGGCGCGATGCGATTAACGCCAGCCCTCTCTCCACCGCGCCTTATCAAGTCGGCGAGCGACTTTCTTACACCGTCTCTTTTTCGAGTTTCCCGACAGCGGCTCACATCGAAATTCTCGTCATAGGTCGCGGCGACTTCTACGGTCGAGACGGCATCGAGATTCGCGCGCACGTCGAGACGACGGGCGTCGTCAGCGCCGCGCTCTACTCGATCAACAACGACTACGTGACCTACGTTGACCCGGCGACCGGCCTGCCCTACCGCACGCAGCAAACGCTGCGCGAAGGCGCGCGCGTGACGGATGCGGCGCGCGACCTCAACCAGCCCGTCAATGAACCCGCCGGAACTTCCGCCATCCCGTCGAAGAAAACAACGGGCGGCTTTCCCGGCTCCTTCGATTTCATTTCCGCGCTCTTTCGCCTGCGCGCGCTGCCGCTCACGCAGGGCGCAGCCTACGCGCTGGCCGTCCAAGACGGCACGACAACGTATGACGCCGAGTTGAGAGTGACGGGAACCGAGATGATTAGAACCAACATCGGCTCATCAAACACCATCGCCACACAGTTGCGCGTGCGCGGCAATCCGGCGGCTGACGCCTATCGCCTCCGCGCAAATTTTACGGACGACGAGCGGCACGTTCCCGTCCTCATCACCGCCAGAGTCGAGGCTGGCGAGATACGCGCCGAAATCGCCAGCGCGGAGATCGTCAACGCGCCTCTCGACCCGGCGACGAACCCACTGAACCCGACGCCCGGCGCGACGCCGCTTCCCACGCCGCCTCTCGCCTCGACGAATCCGACCGCCGCGCGCGCGCCGCTTCCGTCAATCCCGTTCGCCGTCGGCGAGCAACTCAACTACAACTTTTTTCTCGGCGCGGCCACGCAGCCCGTCGGCTCGGCGTCTCTACAGGTGCGCCCGCGCGCGAAATATTTTGGGCGCGATGGACTTTTGCTGTCCGCCGCCATCCTGACGAGTCCCGCAGGCCAACAACTTTTCCCCGTCAACGACCAGATTAATTCTTACGTGGACGTGGCGACGCTGCTGCCCTTCCGCACAGAGTTGAGCCTGCTTGAAGGACAGCGGCGCGCGAAGTGGACGATCTCGGTTGATCCGTCCGCAGGCAGCGCGCTCTTCGACGACGGCACGCGCGTCGAGATGCCAATCGGGACGCACGATCTCATCTCCGTCTTCTACGCGCTGCGCTCCTTCGATCTCTCCGTCGGCAAGCGCAACGCCGTCTCACTGCTCATCAACAAACGCCCGCGACTGCTCTACGTCACCGCTTTGAGAAGCGCGACGATTCCGCTCGGCGGCAAGCAAATTAAAGCCGTCGAAGTGTCGCTCATCACTGACGATCCACAGCAGGGCGACCGTCTCGGTCTGCGTCTCTGGGTCAGCACAGACAAGCGACGCTTGCCGCTGCGACTGACGGCGCAGACTCCGCTCGGCCCGGTTCACGCCGACCTCGCGATTATCCCGACGACGCTCCAGTAAAAGAGGCTCAACCCGTTTGGTCTTCAACGCGAGCGGGAAAGTAACTTCGCTTCATCGCCGACTTGAAATTGAAAATTGTTTTCAATTAGGTTATCCTGTTGCTTGTCTGGCGTAGTTAGAGTCTAGCTCTCACGTCGCCACAGCTTTTATTAAGAAGGTGTCCATATGAGTTCGCTCTTGATTAATCCGGCCATCATCTCTTACGACATTCCGGCGTCTCCCGTCGCGGCCTCGTCGTCGCCGCTCTCGCTCGACTCACTGCCCTACGGCACTACTGCGCGCGTCGTCAACGTCAACGGCACGGGCGCAGTCGCGCGTCGCTTGATGGAGATGGGCGTCGTGCCCGGCACGCCCGTGCGCGTCATCAAGTCTGCGCCGCTCGGCGACCCCATCGAAGTCCGCGTCCGCCACTATCATCTCGCGATGCGCCGCTCCGAAGCGCAAACGATTACCGTCGTGACCTGCGACAGTTAACCAGCGAGAAGTGACAAGCGGCGAGTGACAAGTGACGAGCAGCAAGCTGTTTTAACTCATCACTCATCACTCATCACTCATCACTTCCTATGAGCGTCACACTCGAATCCCCTTCCCAACTTGAACACGCGAACGGCGCGCAGGCGTCGCGGCCTCTGACGCTGGCGCTGGCGGGCAATCCCAATGCGGGCAAGACGAGTCTCTTCAACGCGCTGACGGGCTTGCGGCAGAAGGTCGCGAATTATCCCGGCGTGACGGTTGAGCGCAAGGAGGGCGTGTGGACGCTCGCGCCCGAACTTGCGCCCGCGCGGCTGATTGACCTGCCCGGACTTTACAGTCTCGACGCCGCTTCGATTGACGAACAGATCGCGCGCGACGTGCTGACGGGACGCATCAACGGCACGCCCGCGCCCGACGTGATCGTCGCCGTCGTGGATGCACTGAACCTTGAACGCAATCTCTATCTCGTCACGCAACTACTGGAGTTGCGCCGCCCGCTCGTGCTGGCTCTGACGATGATTGATGAGGCGGAACGTCTCGGACTGGAAATTGACGCGCGCAAATTAAGCGACGCGCTCGGTGTGCCGGTCGTGTGCGTCGTCGCCAGACAGCGGCGTGGCATTGACGAACTCGCGCGCCACGTCATCGAAGCCGCCGGCGGAAGCGCGCCCGGCACGAGTTGGCATCTCTCGCCCCAGGCCGAAGAAGAAATCACGAAACTCTCTGCAAATGACGCAGACGGCGGCGGGCGTGAGGCGGCGTTGCGCGACCTCTATGCCGATGAGTTGCCGGCAGTGAGCGAGCGACGCGCGACGGTGCGAGAGGCGCGCGCGCGTCTCTCTGCCGGTAACCCGCGCTGGTGGCAGGAGCCTCTGACGGCGCGCTACGGGTGGATCGAGTCGGTCGTCAATGGAGTCGTGCGCGGCGAGACGCGCGGGCAGCGTCAGCATCCCGGCATCACCGAGCGCATAGACTCGCTCGTCACGCACAGACTCTTCGGCCCCGTCATCCTGCTGCTCGTGATGCTCTTCGTCTTCCAGACGATTTTCTCCTGGGCGACAGTGCCGATGGACTTGATTGACAAAGGCTTCGGCACGCTCGCGGATGTGTTACGCGCGCGGATGCCGGCGGGTTTGTTGACGGACTTGCTGGCCGACGGCGTGATCGCAGGCGTCGGCGGCGTGCTCGTTTTCCTGCCGCAGATTCTCCTGCTTTTCTTCTTCATCTCGCTGCTTGAAGACACGGGCTACATGGCGCGCGCGGCGTTTTTGATGGACAGGTTGATGCGCGGCGTCGGACTGCACGGCAAGGCGTTTATGCCGCTTCTCAGCAGTTTCGCGTGCGCCATTCCCGGCATCATGGCGACGCGCACGATTGAGAATCCGAAAGACCGTCTGGCGACGATTATGATCGCGCCGTTTATGAGTTGCTCGGCGCGGCTGCCCGTCTATACGTTGATGATCGCGGCGTTTTTCTCGGAGCGAAAAGTTCTCGGCTTCATCTCAGTCGGCGCGCTCATCATCCTCGCAATGTACTTGCTCGGCATCGCGGTCGCGGTCGTCGTCGCGTGGATACTGAAGCACACGATTTTGAAAGCGCCGCCGCCGCCGCTCGTGATGGAGTTGCCGCCGTACCGCGTCCCGAACTTTCTGAATATTTTCCAGACGATGCGCTCGCGCTCGTGGCTCTTCGTGAAACGCGCGGGTACGGTCATCCTCGCCATCTCGATATTGCTCTGGGCGCTCGCGACGTTCCCGCGCTCAAACGCCACGCCCGCGCAGACCGGGCAAGATGCCGCTACCGTCATGCAGCCGTCAATTGATAAGGGCGAGCAGGTGCGACAGAGTTACGCCGGGCAGTTGGGACGATTGATCGAGCCGGCCATCGCGCCGCTCGGCTTCGACTGGAAGATGGGCATCGGCCTCATCGCATCTTTCGCGGCGCGCGAGACGCTCGTCTCGACGCTCTCCATCGTCTATAACGCCGGGACGGATGACGACAAAAACACTTCCTCGCTCATCGAAGCCGTGCGCGATGCGAAGCGTCCCGACGGCACACCGGCATGGACGCCGCTCGTCGCCGTCTCGATGATGGTCTTCTTCGTGCTCGCGCTGCAATGCATGTCCACGGTCGCCGTCGTCCGGCGCGAGACGAACTCCTGGCGCTGGCCGCTCTTCATGGTCGCTTACATGCTCGCGCTGGCCTACGTCGCCTCGTTCATCACATATCAGGGCGGGCGGCTGTTGGGCTTCACCTGAAACGAAATGACTTTCGACTGGCAGACCATCACAGTCTCGCTCATCATTCTCGCCGCGTGCCTCTACGTCGCGCGACGCGGATACGCACGCTTACGTTCATTCCGTCAAAACGCGCGCGATGCGGCTGGATGCGAGACAGGCTGCGGCAGTTGCGGCAACAACACATCTCAAACGTCGTCGAAGCCCGCGCCTGTCACGCTCGTCCGCATCAGTCCACTGCGAACCTCTCCGCGAAAGACCTCAGCGCATGGCTCGTAAGCTTCATAATTAGCCCGCACAAGCAACATTTCGCCCGCACAGATAAGGTTTCACGCGCACTGACCGCTAAAATACGCGCGGGAGTCATCTGTACAGGCACGGCTGCCAGATTTTGTTACTCGTGTCTAAGATTTATAGCGGTTTGCGAATAAGTGCGACATGAGAGAAAGAATTTTCACCACAGAGGACTCAGAGAGGCACAGAGGAAAGAGGGAGGTTTGATTGTCTCCTCTGTTCGGCCTCTGTGCCCCTCTGTGGTCAATTTCCAGCCACATTCATTTGCAACCCCGCAGCTCGAATTTTGCTTTGTATTATGTAAGTTGTGCAGCGCGGGCTGTGTTGTCACAGTGCGAAATTGAAGCTGAGGAAGCCTGAGACGCGGACGTTTTGGCCGTCAATCGTCGTCGGGGTGAATTTCCAGCGTCGCGCCGCGTCTGCCGCCGCCGACTGCAATTGTGCGGGGCCGTCCGTGCGCTGCACGGTCTCCACGTCGCCCTTTTCGTTGACGATGAGATAGACCGTGACGACGCCGGTCACGCGCGACATCTTCGCGAACGATGGATATGAGGGCGAGACGCGCTGCTTCGCTTTGCCGACGAGCGGCCCGACAGAAATCATTCTTGCTTCCGGGTTTTTGGCTTCGGCGGCGGCAGGCGCGCCCGTCGTCTGCTTCGGCGGGGCTGGTGCGGGTGGTTGTGATGTCGCCGCCGTCGTGCTGCTTACATTATTCGGCGATGCGGCGGCGGATTCTTTGTTGCGTTCTTTCGCGGGAGGTGCGGGTTTCGGCGTCGGAGCGTTTCTCTGTTCGGGAGCAATGTTTGTGGTTGTCGCAGGCGCGGCGATGACTTGCTTCGCTGGTTTGCTCGTCTGACGATTGAACTGCACATCACGGATGCTGGCGATGCGTGTGTCTGATGTGAAGAGACGCTGGCGGGCGTCGGAGATTTCCGTCTGCCAGTGCGCGCGATCTTCGTCGGTGCGCGCGAGGCGCAGGCGCACGCTGGCCGCATCTTCGAGCAGCGCCGCCGTCGGATCAGAATCTTTCGTTGTTGAGTTCGCTTTAGAAACTTCGTCGCTCAAAGTTTTCGCGTGCGTCACGACACGTTCAAGCATCAGGCGCAACTGGTTGAGGTCGCTGCTCGCCTCCGCCGGCAAATCGCCGTCCGCGATGTTGAGGCCGAAGGTGCGATAACGTTCGAGGTGCGTGCGGACGCTGTTAAGAACTTGCCCGGCGAGCGCGTAATAAGAACGCACGGAGTCCGCGCGCGGCTCTTTCGCACGCGCGTCGAAAGTCTCGTCGAGCAACGTGCCCGCGCGCGTGTAGTCGGGCATCTCGACGTAGATTGACATCAGCATGATGCGCGAAACGTCACGCACGGAATCGTCTGTGGTCGTCGAGCGCAGCGCTTCGAGGTCGCTCGCCGCCGCCGCGAGTTTGCCGACTGCCGCCAGCGAACGCGCGCGCGCGATACGTCGTTGGATGGGATCAGTTTCCGGCGTCGAGGCGGGCGTGGGCGATGATTCGATGAGCACGGGCGCATCCTGCGCGCGCGCGGCCTGGGTCAAAATAAAGAGAAGCGCGAGACTCAAGAGAGCTTCGCACGCGCGCTTCGCCACCGTCTGAAAACAAATTTCGTTCACAACTAAAACTCCATAAATTCAAAAGCGAGCGCAAATGGCTCGCTTATGAATTCGATATTGTTCTGTCATACATTATCGCCCCAAAACAACGCTTCTATCAACCCCCCGCGCGCCTTTTTCCATTGGCCGAATTGTCGCCACATCATTTCTTCTTCCGCGCTTGAGGGCGGAAATGCTCCGCGAAATGCGTTCACGATACGCGCGTGCTTTCTGTTTGATGAGAGTCTCGTCGAGCGTCAGAAGTTGCCGGTCGCGCATCACGATGCGGCCTTCGATAACGACCGTGCGAACGTCGGACGCTTTCGTCGCATAGACGAGCGTCGAGTAGATGTTGTAGCGCGGCGTCTGGTGCAGCGAGTCGAGGTCAACGACGGCGATGTCAGCGCGCTTTCCCACTTCGAGCGAGCCGATCTCCGCGTCGAGATGCAGAGCGCGCGCGCCGCCGATGGTTCCGAGCGCGAACACGTCTTGCGCCGGCAGCACGCGCGGGTCGAAGGTGTTGACCTTGTGTAGCTTGGCCGTCGTGTCCATTTCCTCCCACATGTCGAGGTCGTTGTTCGAGGCCGCGCCGTCCGTGCCGAGTCCGACGGCGACGCCCGACGCCAGCATCTGCGGCAGCGGCGCGATGCCCGACGCCAGTTTCATGTTCGACTGCGGATTATGCACCGCGCCGACTTTGAAATCCCTGAGCAATTCAATCTCTTTTTCGTTGACGTGGACGGTGTGCGCCGCGATGACGCGCGGCCCTAAGAAACCGATGCGCGCCAGATATTCGACGGGACGCGCGCCCTTCTCTTTCGTAATGTCGTCCACTTCTTTGCGCGTCTCCGCGACGTGAATGACGATGGGCGCGCCCGTGCGATCCGAGAAGGCGCGCACCTCTTTGAGTTGCTCTTCGAGCACCGTGTAAGGCGCGTGCGGCGCGATGGCGGGCGTGATCAAAGCATTGCCGCGCCACTTCGCCACGTAGCGTTCGGTGTAGCGCATGGCTTCGGCGAAGGTCTTATTGTCGGGGACGGGAAACTTAATCACCGTCTCGCCGAGTATGCCGCGCACGCCCGCGCGAGATGTCTCGTCGGCGACGGCGTCCTCGAAGTAATACATGTCGCAGTAGGTCGTCGTCCCGCCGCGAATCATCTCGGCGAGTCCGAGTTGTGTGCCGACGCGCACGAAGTCTTCCGTGACGTTCTTGGCCTCCGCCGGAAAAATAAATTTCGTCAACCACTCGTTCAAGTCGAGGTCGTCGGCGATGCCGCGAAACAGAGTCATCGGGACGTGCGTGTGCCCGTTGATGAGTCCGGGAATGACAACACGCCCCGTCGCATCAATCACCTCGCGCGCCGTGTACTTCCCTTCCAACTCCGCGCGCTTGCCCACCGCCACGATGCGCCCGCCCGCGACCGCCACCGCGCCGTCTTCAATCACGCGCCGGTCTTTGTCCATCGTGACGACTGTACCGCCGCTAACAATTAGGTCAATGCGCTTTAATTTTTGACGGGCAGCGAGTGAAAGCGAAGGGCTTGAAAAAATCGTCTGAGAGATTAAAACGAAGGCAAGGAAAAGTAGAGAGATGGGTCGTTTCATATTCGATTGGTGACTAAAGCAGAGCATAGCATTAACCGTAATTGCAAATCTGACTGTTTGCGTTGAGATATTCGAAAGCGGCGAATCACTCGATTGATCCGATAGTTTTTATGTCCTCAATTGTTCCACTGAATAATCCCATGTGCCCTTTTTTATAACCGTAGAAAACGCCTACCACGCTACAATATTTTCCATCTAATTCAGTCCGGCGTTTCATTATGGCAGGGGGCACGTCGAGCCATAGAGAATTCTTAAAGATATGGTTTTGGTAATCTTCTCGATGCAGGCTAATCGAATTGCCCTCGAACTCAAGCCGCACGACGCCTACTACCCCAACAGTCCTACCGTTGAACTTTTCAGGGGTGGCGATCAATTGAACGATAGAAACATCGAGCGGCTCGCTTTCATTAGTTTCAGCCAAAGTTGATTCGGCTGAGTTAGAAGCACTTTTGTCTGACGATGCACTCGGCTGCATTACGACAGCCTCTTTCCCATCTCGGATAGAGCATGACGTGAAGAGAATCAACAATGCCCCGAACAATATGGATAGGCTTTTCATGCTCTGTATTTAGCAGGAAGCTACTTCTTCCCCACGCCCGTCTCTTCCAGAAATTGCGCGTCGAAGGGGCGCGGGAGGAGTTCGGCCATCTGCAAGGTCTCGGTGTCGCCGCGCAGGTTGGCGAGGATGACGGGGATGTCGCCGCAGAATTCCCAGATTAGTTGACGGCACGCGCCGCAGGGCGGAGTCAGACGCTCCGTGTCGGCGACGACGACGATGCGCGTGAACTTGCGCGCGCCTTCGGAGAGAGCTTTCCAGATGGCGACGCGCTCGGCGCACATCGTCATTTCATAAGCCGCGCTTTCCACGTTGCAGCCCGTAAAGATTCTTCCCTCTTCGGCTTCGAGCGCCGCGCCGACGCAGAAATTTGAATACTGTGCGAGGGCGCAGTTGCGCGCGTCCGTTGCTGTCTTAATGAGTTCCTGATCGCTTTTGTAATTACTGCTCACTCAACCTCCATGCTCGATAGTTATTCCGGCGGCATTCGCGCTCGTCGTCGCGGCGCGTCTCTGGCGCTCGTCGTCGGCGATGCGCTCACGGATGCGGCCTGAGATGAGGCCGATGCTGACGAGATTGTGGCCGCCTTCGGGGATGATGACATCGGCGTAACGCTTCGACGGCTCGACGAATTGCATGTGCATCGGTCGCACCGTGCCGAGATATTGCTCGATGACGGACTCGACGGTGCGCCCGCGCTCGGCCACGTCGCGGCGCAGGCGACGGATAAAGCGGATGTCGTCGGGCGTGTCCACGAAGACTTTGATGTCCATCTCTTCGAGCAGGAGCGGGTCGTTGAAAATCAGGATACCTTCAATGATGATGATGCCCTTCGGCTCCAAGCGCATCGTTTCGGCGCGGCGCGTGTCCGCCTTGAAATCGTAAAGCGGAAGCTCAACCGCCTCGCCGCGCTTCAACGCGCGAACGTGTTCGCAGAGCAATTCATTATCAATCGCATCAGGGTGGTCATAGTTGATTTTCCGGCGATAGTCGAGCGGCATCTGCCCCTGATCGCGGTAGTAAGAATCCTGCTGCAAAAACACGACTTCGCTCTGGCTCACCGATTCCAGAATGCGGTTCGCCACCGTCGTCTTGCCCGATCCCGTCCCGCCGCAAATGCCGATAATCATTCGTCGCTACGCTCCGAAGTGATGAGTGATAAGTGATGGGTGATGAGAGAAAGCAAAGTCGTTTTTCTTATCACTTATCACTTATCACTCATCACTGCAGTTTTGGTATGACGCGCCGCAGCAACTCCGCGAAAGTTTCGCGCACGCGCTCGCCGGTTTCAATGACTTCGGCATGGTCAATCACTTGATCGGTGACGCCCGCCGCCATGTTCGTGATGCACGACAGACCTAGTACTTTGATTCCCATCTGGCGCGCGGCGATGGCTTCGGGGACGGTGCTCATGCCGACGGCGTCGGCTCCGAGCAGGCGCAGCATCCGAATCTCGGCGGGCGTCTCGTAGCTCGGCCCGGAGAGCGCGGCATAGATGCCGCGTCGCAACTCCATGCCAATCCCACGCGCTTCGCAGATGGCTGTCTCCTGATAGTCATGGTCATAGACGGCGGTCATGTCTGGAAAGCGCGGGCCGAAGCGCGTATCATTCGCGCCGCGCAGAGGACTTGCGCCCATCAGGTTGAGATGGTCTGAAATGACGATGAGCGAACCTTGCGTGAAAGTGTTGTTGAGTCCGCCGGCAGCGTTCGTCAGGATGAGACTCTTGACGCCGAGCACGCCGAGCGTCCGCACAGGGAACGTCACTTCTTCAAACGAATAGCCTTCGTAGAAATGAAAGCGTCCCTGCATCGCCGCGACAGGCACGCCCGCGATTTTACCGACGACGAGCCGCCCGGCGTGCCCTTCCACAGTCGAGCGCGCGAAGCCGGGAATTTCTTCATAGGGAATCGGCACAGCATCTTCAAGCTCGTCCGCGAACGCGCCGAGTCCGCTGCCGAGCACGAGCGCGTGACGCACATCCACACCCGCGCGCGCGCGAATGGTGCGTGCGGCGTGTTCCGCGCGTTCGTACAAAGTTTGAGGTTCAGGGTTTCCCGTAGCGCTCATTTGCTTTGCTTCCTTCCCGATTTGCTCACATCGAATTTATTTTGGATCGTCGCTCTGCTTCTCGTCTCTGAAGAGGATATGGAAAGCTAACATACACGCGCCGCCTGCGGCTAACAGGAAAAAGATGATAGCGATGGCCGGGTAGCCGAGAATCTTGAACGTCGTCTCGACGCGCATCATCAAAGCCGCCCCGATAATCAGCGCGGCGAGGACGAGACCGAGCGTGATGCGGTTGGCGATCTTTTGCAAACCCTCCATCAACTTCACTTCGTCAATGGCATCAACTTTGACTTCGAGTCCGTTTTCGGCGAACGAGTCGAGCAAGTGATTGACGCGCGCCGGCAGTTTCTCGGCAAGCTGTTTCACCTCGAGAAACGTCGTGTAGAGATTGCCGGACGAGAGCGTCTGGCGCACGCGATCCTGCATGATAGTTTTGGCGTAACTGCGTATCGCGAAGTTCGGATCGAACTTCGGATCAAGCGTATGCACGACTTGATCGAGGTTGAGTAGCGTCTTGGCGAACATCGTGAATTCGGGCGGCAGGCGAAAATTCGACTCGCCCGCGATGCGCGTAATTTCCAACACGGCGCGACCGGCGTCTATGTTTTCGAGTTTCGCTGACTGATGCTCGACGACGAGTTCCGCGATGCGTCGTCGAAAACTGGCGTCGTCAAAATTATCTTTGGCCGCGCCGAGTTTGATCACGAGCCGCGCTGCTTCGTCGCCGCGTCCTTCGCTGATGGCGAGCAGCAATTGAAGCAAGCCTTCCTGAAACTGCGTCCCCAGTTTCGCGACCATCCCCAGATCAATGAGCGCGATGGAATTTTCATCTGTGAGAAAGACATTGCCGGGATGCGGGTCGGCGTGAAAGATACCGTCCACGAGAATTTGATGGAGATAGGCGTGGAAGAGATGTTCGGCGAGCAGGTAGCCGTCCAAATCGAGACGACCGAGCGGCGTCAGGCTCGTGATTTTTTTGCCCTTGATGTAATCCATCGTGAGGACGCGCGAAGTCGTGTAGTCTTCGACGGGACTCGGAATTACGATGCGGTCAAAGCCGCGCAAATTCTCGGCGAAGAGCGTGAGATTTCGCGCTTCCTGTCTATAGTCCAACTCGCGCAAAAGGCTTTTGCGAAACTCTTCGAGCATCACGCTGAACTCGTAACGCTTGCCCGCCTCCGTGTGGCCGTCGAGGAAAGCGGAAATTTCTTCGAGCGCTTTGATGTCATCGGCGATACGCTCGCGGATGCCGGGACGTTGAACCTTGACGACGACGCTTCTACCGTCGCGCATCACGGCGCGATGCACTTGTCCGAGCGAAGCGGCGGCGACGGGCTGCGACTCGAATTCCGTGAAGCCCTTCGAGAGACGCACGCCGAGTTCGGTCGAGACAATCTCTTCAACCTCGCCGAAGGAAAACGGCTCGACGTTATCTTGCAGGCGCGTCAACGCTTCGAGATATGCTGCGGGCAAAATGTCCGCGCGTGTGGAGAGCAGTTGCGCCAGCTTGATAAAAGTCGGCCCCATCTTTTCGAGGTCGGCGGCTAACTCTTCGGCTTTCGCGGGAATCGCCGGCGCGTCACCGCCGTTTGATTCGATGGCCTCTTCCAGCCCGGCGGTCTTGACGAGATCGCTGCGGCCATACTTCATCAACAGCCACGCGATGTCTCTGTAACGCTTGAGATGTTCGGGATGTAGCGAGAGACCCATGAAAGCTCCGTAAAGCAGTAGTCAGTAGCCAGTAGCGAGTTAAGACAGCGTTGTCGCTTTTTGTCGAACGCCGTCTGCGGATAATTGAAGTTTTTGGTTTCCTACTGACTACTGGCTACTATCTACTGACTACTGCCTTCTCACATTTCTTTCTGGTACGGGATGCCCAGTGCGCGCGGCGCGCGGGCGTGGCCGATGAAGCCCGCGAGGACGATGATCGTCAGCACGTAGGGGATAATCTGGATGAACTGGTTGGGGATTTCCTCGCCGCCGATTTTCACGCCTTGCAGTTGAGTGGCGACAGCATCCGTGAAGCCAAAGAGCAGGCACGCGAGCATCGTCTGCACGGGTCGCCACTTGCCGAAGATGAGCGCGGCCAGCGCGATGAAGCCGCGCCCCGCCGTCATGTTGCGCGTGAAGAGCGACGATTGCCCGATGGAGAGATACGCGCCGCCGATGCCCGCGAGCGCGCCCGAGATAAGCACCGCCGTGTAACGCATCCGGTTGACGCTCACGCCCGCCGCGTCCGCCGCGCCGGGATTCTCACCGACCGCGCGCAGGCGCAGTCCGAACGGCGTGTAGTACAAGACGTAATAAGTGAGCGGCACGAGCACGAGGAAGGCGAGGACGACGGGGACGGTCGGCATCAAATTCTCTTTCGGAATCTGCGGCGTCGAACCCGACGAGAGAAAAAACGCGCCGCTCAACAAAGCCGGCACGCCGAGCATCAAAATGTTGATGGCCGTCCCGCTCACCACTTGATCCGCCCTGTACCTGATGCACGCGACGGCATGGATGCTCGCCACGCCCACGCCCGCCGCGATGCCTGCGAGCAATCCCACCCACGAATTGTCCGCGTAGTGCGTGACCGCCGCCGCCGTGAACGCGCCCGCCAGCATCAACCCTTCGAGCGCGATGTTGATGACGCCCGCGCGCTCCGAATACAAACCGCCGAGCGCGGCCAGCAGCAGAGGCGTCGAAAGCCGTATCGTCGAGTAAAGCAAAGAGAGTTTGAAGATTTCATTCATAAGCAAACGGGGTCAGGGGACGGGGGACGGGGGACGGGCTGTTACTGACACCCGACCCCCGCTCCCTGTCCCCGCTTTTAGACTTTCGATCTTCTCATCAATCCGAATTTTCCGAACGAGCCACGAAAGACGGCTTCAGCGGCGACGAAGAGAATGATGATCGCTTGGAGTACCTGCACTAAATCTTTCGAGACGTGCTCGGTGAAGGCGTCAACAGGAATCGCGCCTTGCTGCAACATGCCGAAGAGGATGGCGGAGAAAATAATTCCGACCGGATGATTGCGTCCGAGCAGCGCGACGGCGATACCCGTAAAGCCGTAATTGTTCGAGAAGCTGTCGTAATAACGATGATGATAGCCGAGCACCTCGTTGACGCCGACCATCCCGGCCAGTCCGCCGGAGACGCACATCGCCAGCACGATTTGTTTTTTGATCGAGATGCCGCCGTACTCCGCCGCCGAAGGGTTCGCGCCCGTCGCGCGTATCTCGTAACCCCACTTCGTCCGCCAGAGAAAGAGATAGACGAGCGCGCAGGCGATGAGCGCGAAGATGAATGAGAGGTTGAGCGGAATGCGTTCAGGCAAGCCCGGAATAAATGCGCCGAGACGCGGGAGGTATGCCGCCGCGCCGATGGGCACGGTCTGTAGAATCGGGTCGCCCGGAGTTTTGAAGTGATACTGCGTGAAGTAACTGACAATCGCGACGGCGATGAAGTTGAGCATGATCGTCGTGATCACTTCGTGCGCGCCGAAACGGGCTTTCAGATAACCCGGCACGCCGCCCCACACCGCGCCCGCCACAATCGCCGCCGCTATCGCCATCGGGATCAGCGCGACTGACGGCAAACTCATCCACGAATAATCAACCTTCGTCCCGAAGACATCAACCACCGTCCCGCCGAATTTTATCGAGACCCACGCCGTCGCAAACGCCGCGACGTAAAGCTGACCTTCCGCGCCGATGTTGAGCAAACCGCAACGAAACGCGACGGCCACCGCCAGCCCCGTAAAAATCAGAGGCGTCGCGTAAAAGAGCGTCCGCCCGATGCCATCCGGCCACGACAGCGCGCTACCGATTAAAAGTTTGTACGTGTAGATGGGATCGTCGCCGATAATAAGGACGATGATGCCGCCGACGATGAACGCCACCACCACGGCGATGAGCGGAAACAGTAGTTCGCGCAGAAGCTTCATAAGTTAAGTGATGTGTGATGAGTGATGAGTGATGAGTCATAAGAGAAAGCAAGAGGCGCTTTCTCATCACTCATCACTCATCACTCATCACTCTTTCTTGCCTCCCGTCATTAACAGCCCGATCTCTTCATGCGTCGTCAGCTTCGGGTCAACTTCGGCGACGATGCGCCCATGGTTGATGACGAGGAGACGGTCGGAGAGCGCAGTCACCTCTTCGAGTTCGGCTGAGATGAGCAAGATGGCGCAGCCTTTGTCGCGCAACTCAACGAGCTTGCGATGGATGAATTCAATTGCGCCGATGTCCACGCCGCGCGTCGGCTGCGCGACGAGCAAGAGCTTGGGTTGAAGATCAAACTCGCGACCGATGATAAGTTTTTGCTGGTTGCCGCCGGAGAGCGCGCGTGCCGGCAAGTCCGGGTTGGCGGGGCGCACGTCAAAGTCATTGATCATCTTGACGGCGTGCGTGCGAATCGCAGACGTGTCGAGCATCGGGCTGATGGAGACGGCTGGCTTGCGATAGTGGACGCCGAGGATGGAATTTTCCGAGAGGTCGAAGTCGAGCAACAGCCCGCGCCGGTGTCGGTCTTCTGGAATGTGCGTGATGCCGAGTTCGCGTCTGGAGCGCGCATCAAAGCGCGTGATGTTGCGCCCTGAGAAATCAATTTCACCGACGACCTGCGACGCGGGGACGAGTCCCGCCAGCGCCTCGACGAGTTCCGTCTGGCCGTTGCCCTCGACGCCTGCGACGCCGACGATCTCGCCCGCGCGCACTTCAAACGACACGTCGCGAATGCCGCGCTCGCCGCCTTTGTGCGTGATGACGGAGAGACGCTTGACGCTCAAGACAGGCTCGCCCGCGCGCGCGTCCGGCTTCTCTATCCGCAACAGCACTTCGCGCCCGACCATCATGCGCGCCAATTCCGCCGCGTTAGTCTCGCTCGTTTTGACATGCCCGACGACGCGCCCGTCACGCATCACCGTCACCTCGTCGGAGATCGCCAGCACTTCGGAAAGTTTGTGCGTGATGATGATGACGGTCTTTCCCTGCTCGCGCATCCGGCGGAGTATGACAAAGAACTCTTCGACTTCCTGCGGCGTCAACACGGCAGTCGGCTCATCGAGAATCAGGAGGCGCGCGCGACGGTAGAGCGCCTTCAACAACTCGACGCGCTGCTGCTGCCCGACTGAGAGACTTTCGACGAGCGCGTGCGGGTCAACCGACAGCTTGAACTCTTCGGAGAGCGCGCGTATCTCGCTCGCGGCCTTGCTTAAATCGAGCGACGCCGCCGTGCCCGGCTCCGCGCCGAGCACGATATTCTCCGCCACCGTCATCGTGTCCACGAGCATGAAGTGTTGATGCACCATGCCGATGCCGAGACGGATGGCGTCCTGCGGCGTCGAGATTTTGCGCGCCTCGCCGTCAACAATTATCTCGCCGGAGTCCGCCGTGTAAAAGCCATAAGCGATTCGCATCGCGGTGGATTTGCCCGCACCGTTTTCGCCGACGATGGCATGAATCGTTCCCGACGCGACGACGATGTTGACGTGATCATTCGCCAGCACGTCGCCGAAGCGTTTGGTGATGTCTCTCAGTTCGAGCATGACGCGGCGGCCTATCCTTCCAGTGTGGCGTCCATCGTAATCTTGGCGTTCAAGACACGCGAGACGGGGCAATTCGCCTTCGCGTTATTGGTCGCCGTCTCGAATTGTTCCTGTGTCGCGCCGGGCACGCGCGCCGTCACGGTCAAGTGAACTTCGGTGATGGTAAAGCCCGCGTCCGTCTTGTCGAGCGTGACGGCGGCGGTCGTCTTGATGCTGTCAGCCGTCAGACCCGCCGCGCCGAGTTGGCCGGAGAGCGCCATCGAGAAACATCCCGCGTGCGCCGCGCCGATGAGTTCTTCCGGGTTCGTGCCCTTGCCGTCCTCGAAGCGCGTGCTGAAAGAATATTGCGTGTCCGAGAGCACGCCGCTATCGGTCGAGATCGTTCCTTTGCCGTCCTTCAAACCGCCGCGCCATTCCGCTGAAGATTTACGTTTCATGTCTGCTCCTTCGTCTTGAGGATTATTAAATGTAGAACAGGCTGTAAGCCTGTTCAATTCCGCTCGCCATCAACTGTCAACTGGCCGGCGGAAACAGGCTGACAGCCTGTTCTACATTTATTCGTCCATTTCAACTGTGTAACTCGTAAAAAACTTTACTTAGCCATCGCGTCCGTCACTTGAATCTGCCCGGCGATGATTTTCTGTTTCGCTGCGTCCACATCTTTCAGCACGTCTGCCGGAAGCAGCGCGCGGTTGAAGTCGTCGAGCGAATAACCGACGCCGTCCGTCTCCAGCCCGAAGACATGAAAGCCGCCCTTGAATTGATGTCTGACCGTATCTTGCACGATGTCATAGACGGCGTTGTCAACGTGCTTGACCATGCTCGTCAGGACGAAGCCGGGCTTGACCGCATTCTGGTTCGAGTCCACGCCGATGACGAATTTTCTCGCGCGTCCCTGCTCGTCCTTGCCTGCTTGCTCGACGGCATCGAACGCGCCGAGACCGGAGTTGCCGGCGGCGGTGAAAATCACGTCCGCGCCTTTATCAATCTGCGAGAGCGCGAGTTCTTTGCCCTTGCCCGGATTGTTCCACGCCGTATCCGTTACGCCGACGAAATTCTGCACGACGCGCACCTGCGGATTGACCGCCCGCGCGCCTTCTTCGTAGCCGGTCTCGAAGCGGTGGATGAGCGGGATGTCCATGCCGCCGATGAAGCCGAGCGTGCCCGTCTTCGACGTTTTCGCGGCGAGCATCCCGACGAGATAAGAGCCTTGATGTTCTTTGAAGATGAGCGAGGCAACGTTCGGGAGTTGGCTGACGCCGTCCACGATGGCGAAGTTGATGTTCGGATAATCCTTCGCGACCTCTTCCATAATCGGGGCCTGCGCGAAACCGATGCCGATGATGAGATCGTAGTTGCGCTCGGCGAAGGCGCGCATCGCCGGCTCGATGTTGGTCGGCGTGCCCGGCTCCACGTCGCGCAGCACGATGGGAAAATCTTTCGCCGCGCGCTTGACGCCTTCCCACGCGGCGGCGTTGAACGAGCGGTCGTCTTTGCCGCCGATGTCGAAGACGATGCCGACGTGAATCTTCGACTTGTCGTCCGCCGCCTGCGTCTCTCGATTGCAAGACGACATGCTCGCGACAAGCGCGCACAAAACGAGCAATGAGATTAACGCTCTCAACTTCATCATGCGATTATGTCCTTGATTAAGTTTGAAGCCGGCGGCGGCTCTTCGCTGACTTGATAAGCCGCACTGATACGCGCTCGCGCTTCTTCCGCATCAGATTCATTGCGACAGAGCAGAAGGCCGAACGACTCGCCCGCTTTCACTTCGTCGCCGATCTTCACTTCGGCGAGGAAGCCAACGCCCGCGTCAATTTCATCCTCGATGCGTGCGCGCCCGCCACCGATGGCGGCCACCGCGCGCCCGACTTCAGCGGCATCAATGGCAGAGACGAATCCTGCGCGGACGGATTCTACCCTGACTTCACGAAGCGTCAAATCTTCCAGACGCGCCGGCTCATCACATACGCGCGCGTCGCCGCCCTGCGCCTCCACATTGCGACGAAAACATTCCAACGCCGCGCCGGTCTCAAGCGCGCGCCTGACTTTAGCGCGCGCCGCATCGAGCGATAATTCGACGCCGGAGAGCGTGACCATCCGCGCCGCCAGTTCGACTGACAAATCGAGCACGGGTCGCGTCCGCTCATCTACTTCGCCGCGCATCAGGTCAATGCACTCGACGACCTCAACCGCATTGCCGACCGCGCGTCCGAGCGGCTGATTCATGTCCGTGATGAGAGCTTCCGTCCTCACGCCGAACCCGTTCCCCGTCGCGACAAGCGCGCGCGCCAATTCCTTCGCGCGTCCTTCGTCCTGCATGAACGCGCCCGTCCCGCTCTTCACATCGAGCACAAGCGCGTCGAGGCCGGCGGCCAGTTTCTTCGACATGATGGATGCGACGATGAGAGGAATGGCCTCGACCGTCTCCGTCGCGTCTCGTAGCGCATAGAGCTTTTTATCGGCGGGCGCGATTGAAGCGGTCTGCCCCATCATCGCGAAGCCGACACGTTCCAGAATCGCGCGAAACTCCGGGAGGCTCAACCGGACGCGATAACCCGGAATCGCTTCGAGCTTATCGAGCGTCCCGCCCGTGTGCCCCAGGCCGCGACCCGAAATCATCGGCACGGCCACACCGCACGCGGCGGCGAGCGGCGCGAGGATGAGCGATGTCTTATCACCGACGCCGCCCGTCGAATGCTTGTCGGCCTTCGGCGCTTTGATGTCTGAGAAATTCAACACCTCGCCGGAGCGCAGCATCTCTTCCGTCAAAGCCTGCTGCTCCGCCCCGCTCATCCCGTTGAGATAAATCGCCATCAACAGAGACGACGATTGATAGTCCGCCCAACTTCCATCAACGACGCCACGCACAAACGCCGCGATCTCTCCGCGCGAGAGTTCGCCGCTATCACGTTTACGTCTGATGATGTCTTGTGGCCGCATAAAGGCAGTGGTCAGTGGTCAGTGATCAGTGGTTAGGAGGAAAGCATGTGTCTTCATGTTGACCACTAGCCACTCACCACCGACCACTGTCTTTCACGCTCGTTCAAGCAACACGACGGCCTGCGCCGTGACCGCGCGGCGTTCGCCGACCGCGTCCAGCCCTTCGCCGGTCTTGGCCTTGACGCTGACGCAATCAACGCCGACGCCGAGCACGTCAGAGAGTTTCTCGCGCATCAGTTGAATGTATGGACGCAGGCGCGGCTCTTCAAGCAAGACAGTGGCATCCACGTTGACGACCTTGTAACCGCGCTCGCGCGCCAGCCACATCACGCGCGAGAGCAGTTGCAAACTGTCCGCATCCTTCCAGCGCGGGTCGCGGTCTGGAAAGTGGACGCCGATGTCGCCCTCGCACATCGCGCCGAGAATCGAGTCCGTGATGGCGTGTGCCAGCGCGTCGGCGTCCGAATGCCCTTCGCCGCCGCGCTCGGACACGACGGGCACGCCGCCCAGTACGAGCGGCCTGCCCTCCGTAAGACGATGCGTGTCGTGGCCGATGCCGACTCGGAACATAAGTTCAAAGTTCAAAGTTTAAGGTTCAAAGTCGAAAGTCGAAGTTTAAGGTTCAAAGTCGAAAACGGGTTCTTAACTTTGAACCTTAAGCTTTGAACTTTGAACTACAGCCTCCGCGAGAGCGATGTCCTGCGGGCGCGTGATTTTGAAGTTGTGCGCGCCGCCTTCGACGATGGCGATTGATGAGCCGAGACGTTCGACGAGCGCGCTGTCGTCCGTCGCTTCGATGTTTTCCGCGAGAGCCTTTTCGTAGGCGCGGCGCAGCAGTTCGTAATGAAAACATTGCGGCGTCTGCGCGTGCCAGAGTTGCGCGCGTTCGAGCGTGCGCGTGATGCGCCCGTCTCGCGCCTCTTTAATCGTGTCAACGACGGGCGCGGCGAGAATGGCGGCCCCCGTCTCTGCGGCGGCGCGGACGGTGCGGTCAATCTCTTCAGGCGTGACGAAGGGACGCACGCCGTCGTGGACGGCGACCACTTCGACAGCATCGCTCTCAATCGTTTGCAGGCCGCGCCAGATTGATTCGGTGCGCGTCTTTCCGCCCGCCACGACCCGCATCACTTTCCCGAGTTCGTACCGTGCGGCGAGCGCGTGAACTTCAGCCGTGTCTTGTGCCGGAGCGACGACAATGACTCGCTGAATCGTCGCGCACAACTCGAAACGTCGGAGCGTATGAATAATGATTGGTGTGCCGGAGATTTCCCGGAATTGCTTGGCTCGCCCGCCGCCGTTAAAGCGTGCGCCCTGCCCTGCGGCGGCGATGATCGCAACGTTCATAAAAGTTCAAAGTTCAAGGTTCAAAGTTCAAAGTCAAAAGCGGATTCTCAACTTTGAACTTTGAACCTTGAACTTTGAACTATTCGACTGCCTCGCCATGCTCGCCGCTGCGAAGCGATGCGGGCGTGCGAGAGTCGCGTTGTTGCTGCTGCTGTGGCTGATATGGACGACGTGCGGGGCCACCGTTGTTATTGTTGGCGCGCGTCTCGTTGTTGTTGTGCGCGCCGTTCTCGTTCTCGTCCCAGAGTCGCCCGAAGATCATCTTGCCGGCGGTGGTTTGCAGCACGCTCGTGACGGCCACATCCGCGTTCTTGCCGATCATCCGGCGCGCGTTGTCCACGACGACCATCGTCCCGTCGTCTAAGTAAGCGACGCCCTGATTGTATTCTTTGCCCTCTTTAAGGATGAAGACGCGCATCGCTTCGCCGGGCAGCACGACGGGCTTCAAACAGTTGGCAAGCTCGTTGATGTTCAAGACCTGTATGCCGTGCAGTTGCGCGACCTTGTTGAGATTGAAATCGTTCGTGACGACGACGGCGTCAATCTGTTTGCTGAGTTCGAGCAGCTTGAGGTCAACTTCCTTGACGGCGGGAAAGTCCGTGTCCACGACTTGAATGTCGAGAATGTTATTGCCTTGCAGGCGGTTGAGCATGTCGAGTCCGCGACGCCCGCGCTGACGCTTGTTTGAATCGGGCGAGTCGGCGACCTGTTGCAGCTCGCGCAAAATGAACTGCGGGAGAATGATCGTGCCGGAGAGAAAGCCCGTCTCGGCCACGTCGGCGATGCGCCCGTCAATGATGACGGAGGTGTCGAGGATTTTCAGGTCACGCCGCATCGTCTTGTCGCTGAAGATGCCGCCGAGCGCGGAGAGTTCGAGAAAGTCGCCCTTCTTCGAGCCGACCATCAACCCGACGTAGGCCATCAGGAACGCCAGCGCGAGCGTCAGAAACGCTTTCTGGTTGCCGGATGCCGCGCTTGATTCCTGGTAGCTGATGAGTATCCCGATCAGAAATCCGCCGGCGATGCCGAGCGTCGAGCCGACCGCCGCGCCGATCAAAGTCTTCAGCGAAGCCTGCTGGATTCGCATCTCAAGCAGGATGATGACACCGGCGATGACGGCGGAAGCAATGGCAGATATGACGTTGGCGTCAAGGCCGAAATAGCCGGGCACGGGATGCAACATGAACCCCGCCACGACGAGGATGCCTGTAAAGATTAAACGTATCAGAACAGTATTAGTCCGCATAACTTGAGGATAGTAGCACGGCCTCAACCGGCTCGTCATCAGAAAGGTTATGAAACAGGCATCAATCACGAAACCGCCCGTCAATCTGTGAAGACTAACGGGCGGTTTCGATTTTGCATCGTGATGTTGCTACGTTCTATTGTGGTGCGTAACCGCCTGACATGAGGAACACGTCCCACGCCCAACGCCCGACCTGCGCGCCGTGTACGTCCCTGACCTTCGCTCGATAACGAAATTGATTGCCGTACCCGTCCGTCCGCTTCGACAATTTATAATCAAGGTCGAGAATCGCCACGCCCAGTTCGGGCAGCGTGTGTAACTCGCTCGCATCTGAGATACCGTCGTGGTTTGTGTCCTGCCACAGACGCAAATTGTTGAAGACCGCGTCTCTCCTGTCAATCACGCCGTCGGAGTTTCCGCCCTTCGCCGCCTTGTCGAACTCGGCGAGCGCGAGAAAGCCGTTCGGGTCGTCTGATGGTGTTTGCTGTGTGAAGTTACCGAACAGTTCGCCGCCGTCGTCAATCGTTCCGTTGCCGTTGCGATCAAGCGCGAGGAAAGCGTCGTCGGAGTTGGCCGCCGTCCACGCCAGATGCTCTTTGATGCCGACGCGGTTGAGGTCGAAGTTGACGCCGTCGGTGTTGCTCGTCAGGTTGAAGCCGTTGCCGGAGATGTCAATGATGATAGGGCTGTAGGGTTTGTTGCAGCAGCACTGGTCTTCCCAATTGTATCTATAGTTTCCAAAATCAGGGCAGCCCGTGCGTGGATAGACACAGTAGTCCACGTTGATAGGGCATTGCGGATGTGAGTGACTTTGTTGAAACTCCGATTGCACAGAGCCGGAACAATCGCCTTGATAACATGGCGGCGTTGGTGTTGTCGCTGGTGTAGGCGTCGGACAGACAGCCGGAGTTGGATATATAGTTTCTGAATTTACACTGCTATTGTCGCATGTCGTTACATTGGTTGGCATATTGTTAAACGAATCGTTAGCACCGCAAATCGCGTTCATTACGGTGTTACCAGCAGTTTGCCCCCCGCAACTCAATGTAACATTCAGAGGTTCGTCTGCAAACCCCATGGTGTGGCCTATCTCGTGTAATCCTACCTTCCGAAATATCGTGTCGTTATTGGGATCAAAAACCAGAGTGGTTGTGTTTGGGATAGTTGAGTTCAGGTCGAACGTGATTGTCGCAGATGTTATTGTACCAGTGTGATTCGGCTTATCTGTTTGAGCCGGTGGCCCTCCTAAATTTCCATTGACCACACTTAATGTTCCAAAGTTGGTCGCGCCTGTAGGCACACTACCTTCGATAAATTCGACCCTTGAGCTATTGGAGGAGCTATTCGCAGACTGCCAGCTTGCAAATGCCTCTCTGATTTGCGTGGCCTGCTTTGAGGTAGAAGAGATACCGCCGCCTATCGTGTAATAGACCTTTGTACAATGAATCCATCCGTTGTTCGTAACTGGTGGGCATCCTGTCTGCGCGTGCATGATATTACCTGAGAAGAGTGCCAACACAGTTACAGTTACGAGAAAGAAAACGCTGCACAGCGAAGAAATAGTACCAGTGCGTGAAGTTCGGTTCATATAGTATCCGTCCTTAATTCTAGTGAGAACAGTTTTGAATGGCGGTGCGGGAATCATTTGTAAGAGGTTGAGTCTTGCTATTGCTGCCCGGCACGCTCTCCTCGGTCAACTTGGTAAGTTCACCGCCGCGCAGAAGAAAGCTACCCTTTCGCACTGTCTCATATGCACCGGTAGTCGGCACATATTTAAGAATCAGGAGATAGGTACTACTTATCTCAAACGGTTGGAAGGAAGAATCTAAAGCGTTAACTATTCGACCATTGATGTTGACCTTTCCGCCCGGACGTGTAAGCGTGATACTGCTGCCGGGAGGTATAGAAGCAGCGCTATTATCTTTTAAGACCTCTGTCACGGTCGCTGTGTAGTCTGTGAAGATGAACTCGTTGTTTTCTGTCAACTGAGAAGACCTGTCTTTAATTTCTGCGATTATGACTGCATCTGATTCACAGCTTTTTTGTTTGAGGAAATCATTAAAGCTCAGAATTGGAGCGTTAGGATCAAAGACTTCAATTGGCGGCTCCACGTAAGCACCTTCAAAAGCTGTGTCGAGTTTACGACCAGTTTTATATCTCTTAAATAACTTGCTGTGTTGCCTTTGCTTTTCGGACATGACGCCGGACTGTACCGGGGTTGCGTCTCCATTCTTATCGGAAGCCCTATCCTTCTGACTTTGCCCTCGCAGCCCGGTCATGGCTAATACAAAGACTAGAGATATAGCTATAAGAAATAAGAGACCGATCTTTGGGTAACTACGCATCTACATGCTCCTTTGATAGATTATCGTGAATGGGTCTGACGGAATTTTGTGAGAATTTCGTCAACAGGAAAATGAAACGTCTGCGACAGGCCTGCTTATACGCCCATCACATCTCACTGGCAACAATAATTTTCGCTACGCTGCAAGATTACAGCAAAGCCCATCTTGCTATGCCGAAGCAAGCGAACAAATCAATCAGAACAACTCGCCCAATGCCTCATCCACCGAACGCACGCCGACGACGCGCAGGCCGAGCAGACGCTCTAATCCGGCGGTGTTCGAGACGGGCATGATGAGTTTTTTGAAGCCGAGCGTCTGCGCTTCTTTCGCGCGCGCCTGCGCCTGCATCGCGCCGCGCACTTCGCCCGTCAAGCCCACTTCGCCGAAGACCGCCGTGTGCGGATCGAGCGGCGCGTTCCTGAAACTCGACGCGATGGCCGCGATGACGCCGAGGTCTGCCGCCGGCTCGTCAATCTCAAGGCCGCCCGCGATGTTGATGAACACGTCGTGTCCGAGCAGGCGCAAACCGACGCGCTTCTCCAACACAGCGAGCAGGAGCGCGATGCGGTTCGTATTGAAGCCTTGCGCGTTACGGATGGGATAGTTGTACTTCGTCTCGGTGGCGAGCGCCTGTACTTCGACGAGCACGGGGCGCGTGCCTTCCATGCAGGCGGTGACGACGGAACCGGAGGCGTTCTGCGGTCGCTCCGAGAGAAACATCTCCGAAGGATTGGCGACGGGAACTAGCCCTGCGCCCGTCATCTCGAAGACCCCGACCTCGTTGGCCGCGCCGAAGCGATTCTTGACGGCGCGGATGATGCGATGGTTGTAATGCCGCTCGCCCTCGAAGTAGAGCACCGTGTCAACGATGTGCTCCAGCGCCTTCGGCCCGGCGATGTTGCCTTCCTTCGTGACGTGGCCGATGAGAAAGACGGGGATATTGCGATTCTTCGCCAGCAGCAAAAACTGTCCCGCCACTTCGCGCACCTGCGAGACAGAGCCGGGCGCGCTTTCGATCTTTGAAGAGAAGACGGTCTGAATCGAATCCACGATGATGACGCCCGGCTCGTCGCGCTCGATCTCGTTGAAGATGAGTTCGAGGTTCGTCTCCGGCAGCAGGTACAGATTCTCCGCCTTGATGTTCAGACGCTCGCCGCGCATCTTGATCTGCCGCTCGGATTCTTCGCCCGAAACGTAGAGTACGCGCACGCCCTGCGCGCTCAACTTGTCCGCCACTTCGAGCAGCAAGGTTGACTTGCCGATGCCCGGATCGCCGCCGATGAGCACGAGGCTGCCCGGCACGACGCCGCCGCCGAGCACGCGATCAAATTCCGTGATGCCCGAAGAGACGCGCGCCTCATCCTGTGACTCAATCGCGCCGTACTGAATCGGCTTCACTTCGCGCAGGCGAAAACCGCCGCGCGCCGCCGCGCCGCCCTTCGCCTCGCTCTGTTGCACGCCCGCGCGCTCTTCGCCCGTCCCGGCCTTGCCGCAATCCGGGCACATCCCGAAAAACTTGCGCTGCTGATGACCGCAATTCTGACACTCGAAATATGTCGCCGGTGATTTCGCCACGTTCAATCCTTTGTATTACTTCTTCAACAACTCGCGAATGTTTTCCGTCGGCCTGCCAAGCACGGCACGCTCGCCGCGCTCGACGATGGGACGTTGGATTAAGTCCGGGTGCGCGGCCATCTGCGTGATGATTTCATCATCGGTGAATTCTTTGTTGCCGAGTTGGAGTTCGCGATAGATGGCTTCACTTTTGCGTAGAAGGTCGCGCGGCGTGATGTTCATCTTGAAAATCAACTCGCGCAATTTCTCTTCACCGAGAGGCTCAAGATAGTAATTCACCTTTTCATACTCGATGCCGCTCTCGCGGAGTAGGCGGTCAACTTCGCGACACTTGGTACAAGTCGGTTTTTCGTAAACCGTGATGCTGTCATCCATATTTTTGCGCCTTGTCCTCAACTTAAAAAGCCGGGAGTCTCGTTCATCAACTGTGCTCCGCTTTTTCTTCGACCTCCAGAATGTCACCCTCCGAGAAGAGATAAGTTCGCATATGTTTGTCGAAGACGGGATTGATGCGGCGCAGGTATTCGAGCGCCATCATCGCGTGCTCGATCTCTTCGTCGCGGTTGTGTTCGAGGATACGGCGGAGTTGCTCGTCTGTCGTCGCTCCGGCGCGCTGGTTGTACCAGTCCACCGCCTCCAACTCTTCCTGCACGGATTTCACGGCGCGCGAAAAGTTGCGCGCCAACTCGCTCATCTTGTCGTAGTCTTCATGCCATTCAGCGCTGGTCGCCATATATTTTTCTCCCTCATTGTTAAATGTTTGTCGAGCGTCTCATCCTAGAAGTTCAAAGTTCAAAGTTCAAGGTTCAAAGCATGAACAGCGAGCCTTGAGCTTGTTGCGACGATTGAGCGTGCTGTCGTCATTATCGCAGGCAGCGCTGACAAATTGATTTATGGAACAAAAGAAGCGCGGCGGTTTCTAAAAGTGTGAGGAAGCTCCCGACCCGTTGGCACCGGATGATGGCAGGGAGGATCACAGCAATGTTCAACCATCTCGTCGAATCGGGATCGCACGCGAACGACTTCAAACGACGAAGCCGTTTCTTTCTCGGCACGTTCGCCTTTTATGCGCTGATGCTCGTCGCGCTTGGCGTCGGCAGCGTCTTCGCCTACAACGTCCGCGTTGATGAAGGCAGAGATTACGAAGTCTCGCTCCTGCGCTTCGCACCGGCAGCACAGCGCGAGGAAATCAGGTCGTCAACGCCCAGAAACGAATCGAGCGCGAGCCGCTCCACGCAGTTCGTCGTGCGCCGGGAAATTTCCATCAATACGCCGTATCACACGAATCAAGTCGCGAGCGAATCAACGCGGGAAGTCTCAGCGAGAACGCCCGTCATGATCGGTAGAGTCTCAAGCGACCCTGAAATACCCGGCGGAGTCCCCGGCCCTGACATGTCGGGCGCGGGCTATGCGCGCAACGTCGGTGTCGGCCCGGCTGTTGAAAATTCGGAGCGTGACGATCCGCCTCCGGCCATCAAAACGACGCCGCCGCCAGTCGTGGAAAAGAAACCGCCGACGTTGCTGTCGCTCGGCGTGATTAACGGCAAAGCGATCAGCAAGCCCGTGCCGGAGTATCCCGCGATTGCCAGAGCAGGCCGCATCTCCGGCCTCGTCACCGTGCAAATTCTGGTTGACGAGGAAGGACGTGTCACCTCCGCTCATGTCTCGAACGGACACCCGCTGCTTCAGCAAGCAGCCGTGCAGGCCGCCTACCGCGCGCGCTTCACGCCGACGCTGCTCTCCAAACAACCCGTGAAAGTATCGGGCTTCATCACTTACAACTTCACCCTTCAATAAAAGGAAGGCTGGAGATGAGAGATTCGACAGACTGCGATGCCGGTCTGATGCGCCTCTCTTTCTCCAGCCTCTTTTCTTTCAACCGTTGTTTGGCGTCTTTGCGCCTTTGCGTGATATTCCTTTGCGGTCAACGAAAAGGTCTCAGCCAATGCCAAACGACTATTTGTAAATGCGAGGGACGCGCGCGCTGATGCCGCAGGTGATTTCGTAAGAGAGCGTGCCCGCCGTCTTCGCGATGTCTTCGGCGGGCACTGAGAGCGCGCCGTCCGCACCCATCAACGTCACCACGTCTCCGACTGCGATGCCCGGCACGTCCGTCACATCCACGAGCGTCAAATCCATCGAGACGCGCCCGACGATTTGCGCGTACTGCCCGCGCACGATCACGCGCCCTCGATTCGAGAGGCCGCGCACATAGCCGTCGTGATAACCGACGGGCAACGTCGCGACCAGCATCTCGCGCGTCGCCTCGAACGTGCAGCCGTAGCCGAGCGTCTCTCCGATGTGAAGACTTTTGACCAGCACGACGCGCGAGCGCAGAGACATCACCGCGCGCAAGCTTGTCGCGTCCGCGAGTGATTTCGGCAGCACGTCGCGCCACAGGCCGTAGAGCACGCCGCCCGGCCTCACCATGTTGCCCCACGTCGCCGCGTGCGCGAACGTCGCCGCAGAGTTCGCCAAATCCTCCAACTCCGGGCGATGCCCGTGCGCGCGAAACGCCGCGAGCGCGTCGCGGTAACGCTTCAACTGATCATCCGTATAGCAGTCGCGGTCTGGATCGTCCGCCGCCGCGAAGTGCGTCATCACACCGTTAACGCGAATGTTTGCAAGTTGGTTCAACTGTGCGGCGAACTCCGCCGCCTCGTCATAACGGACGCCGAGCCGACCCATGCCCGTGTCAATCTTGACATGTACATCTGCGACAACTCCCGCATCACGCGCCGCCGTATCGAGCGACTCCGCCATGTCCGCGCGATAAATTACCGGCACGAGTTTGTCCTCAAGGCAGATGCCTTCCTGTCCCTTCCAGAATCCGCCGAAGACGAGGATGCGTTGCTGCTCTATTCCTGCGCGTCGTAATTCGCTGCCCTCTTCCGGCGTCGCTACGCCGAACCACTCCACGCCCTCCTCCGCCAAACGTCGCGCGCACTCGACCGCGCCGTGCCCGTATGCGTCAGCCTTCACGACGCACATGACACGCACGCCTGCCGTGACGCGCCTACGCACCGCGCGATAATTTTCCGCCAGCGCATCAAGGTCAATTTCCGCCCAAGTCGGGCGTCGTCCATCGCCTTCATGCACGCCTGCGTTCGCCGCGTCGCTCATCGTTTTCTCATGCCTCACAAAAAAAGTACGACCGCCGAGAATCCGGCGGTCTTTAAGGTTTACGAAAATCGCGTCACGCCTGACCGCGCGCCCTTCGCCAACAACGCGCACGCCGCGCAACTTATTCCCTCCACATGTTCTCGAACCGCGTGAACTCTTTCAGGAACGCCAGCTTGACCGTCCCCGTCGGGCCGTTGCGCTGCTTGGCGATAATGAGTTCCGCCATCCCCGCGTTCTCTTCTGTCCGGTTGTACTGCTCTTCGCGATAAATAAACGCGACGACATCCGCGTCCTGCTCGATGGCTCCTGACTCACGTAAATCTGCGAGCTGCGGGCGATGGTCTGTGCGCGCTTCGGGTGCGCGCGAGAGTTGCGAGAGGGCGACGAGCGGGACGTTTAATTCTTTCGCCAGACCTTTTAACTCGCGCGAAATTTGAGACACTTCCTGCTGGCGCGACTCCGAGCGGCGCGACGAGCCGGACATCAGTTGCAGGTAGTCAACGACGATCAAGTCGAGTCGCTTCTGCTCCGCCGCGAGCCGACGCGCTTTGGCGCGCATCTCAAGGACGGAGATGCCGGGCGTGTCGTCTATAAAAATTTTCGTCTCGGCCAGCATGCCGAGCGCGCCCGCGAGCCGTGCCCACTCGTCGCGCAACAATCTCCCGCTGCGAAAACGATGCGCGTCCACACGCCCCTCCGAGCAGAGCATACGCATGACGAGCGACTCCTTCGACATCTCCAATGAGAAGACGCCGACGACCGCGCCGCCCTGTATCGCCGCATTCTGCGCCAGCGTCAAGCACAACGCAGTTTTCCCCATAGAGGGACGCGCGGCCACGATGATGAGGTCGGATTCCTGCAAGCCGGAAGTCATCTCGTCGAGTTCGCTAAAACCCGTCGTCAAACCCGTCAGCATGGCGGAGCGACCGGACATCTCCTGCACTTTTTCGAGCAGATGATCGGCCACCGGCTTGACGTGCGCGAAGCCCTGCCGTGTGCGCTCGTCGGCGAGCGCGAAGATCATCTGCTCTGCGTGGTCGAGGATGATTTCCGGCTCGTCCTCTTCTTCCAGAGCCTCGCTGGTAATCTTGTTGGCGACTTTGACGAGTTGCCGCATCGTGGATTTGCCGCGCACGACTTTGGCGTAAGCAGGGACGTTGTTGAAGTGCGGCAGGCCGTAGGTGAGTTCGCTGATGAAGGCGATGCCGCCGACTTGTTCGAGCACGCCTTCGCGCCGCAGTTCTTCGCCGAGCAGGATGGGGTTGATTTCGCCGCCGCGCTCCGACAGAGCGATCATCGAGCGGAAGACGAATTGATGCGCGCGGACGTAGAAGTCTTCAGGGCGGAGCAACTCGATGGCGAGATTGACGAGGCCGTTGTCGAGGATAATCGCGCCGAGAATGGCGCGCTCGCCCTCCGCGCTGTGCGGCAGCGCGCGCTCGAGCATCTGTTCTCGCGTCGAGTCACCTGAAAAATTCGCCATCGGGAGTTAGGTTCAGAAGAATTTTGAAGACAAAAAAGCGGCGCGTTCCGCGTCTCGTCTCCGTCCGTCTGGTGACGTGCGGAGAAGCGCGTGGAACGCGCCGCCAAGTCTTATACAACAAAGCGCAGAGCGCGACAAGAGAGACTCTCTCGCGCCATGTTTTTAGCTGAATATTTAAGCTTGCGGCGTGTCGTCGCCCGTCGCGGTCGCTTCGGTTTCGGATGGCGACGCTTCGGTTGAAGTCGCGTCTGCGTCGGCAGCAGCCGTTTCTTCTGTCGCCGCGCTGACGTTGCCGGCGGTCTTCGCGCCGCCCTCGCCCGTGACGATGACGGGCACATCCACCGAGACTTCGCGGTGAAGACGGACGCTGACATTGAAGTCGCCCGTCTCCTTGATCGGCTCTTGCAGCACGATGCGGCGACGATCAATCTCGAATCCTTTTTCTTTGAGTGCGTCGGCAATCTGCATCGCCGTCACGGAGCCATAGAGCATTCCGTGCTCGCCGACTTTGCGCTCGAAGTTGAGCGTGACGGACTTCATCAGAGCGGCCTGCGCTTCTGCGCCGCCACGTTCTTTCGCTTCCTTCTTCAACAGCGCGCCGCGTTCGGCTTCGATCTGCTTGACGTTGCCGGCAGTCGCCTGCACGGCCAGCTTGCGCGGCAGCAAATAGTTGCGCGCGAACCCCGCCTTGACCTTGACGATCTCGCCGCGCGCTCCCAAATTATCCACGTCTTCACGTAACAGAACGTTTGTGGTACCCATCTTCTTTCTCCTCTTCAGTCAGCAGCGTAGGGCAGCAACGCGATATTGCGCGCGCGCTTGATCGCTTCGGCCAGCATCCGCTGGTGCGGCGCGCACGACCCTGTGATACGACGTGGCACAACCTTGCCGCGCTCCGGGATATAATTTTGCAACAGCTTCACGTCTTTGAAGTCAATCAAGTCAACTTTGTCCAGACAGAAACGGCAGACCTTGCGCCGGCGCATACGCCCGCCGCCACGCCCGCCACCGCCGCCGCCCATCGAACGGCCATTGCCGCCGCGTTGAAACGATCCATCATCATCATTATCAAAGTCGCGATCACCACCACCACCACCACCGCCCATGTAATTTCTCGACATAATCTTTCTCTCTTTTTTATCGAAGGCGCAGCGTCAAGCGGCATCTCTCAGTTGAACAATGCACACCGAACGCCCATCGCCATAACTCGAACCTGACGAAAACATTAACGCCTTACGGCCTTACGCTTCGTCCTCGCTCCTTGCGGCAGACGCATTCGACGACGTGGCATTATTGCTGCCGCCGCCACGAGCCGCCGCCGCCGCCGCCTGTGCCGTCGTGCGTCGCGTCGTGCGATTTGCGCGCCTCGCTTTGAGCTTCTCGGCGCGGCGGCGGTCTTCGTCAACGCGCACGGTCAGGTAACGAAGCACCTGATCGTTGACGCGCATACGGCGTTCGAGTTCGGCAATCTCGCGACCCGTGCCCTCGACCTCGAAGAGCATGTAGAGGCCATCGTTCTTGCGCCCGATGCGATAGGCGAGCTGTCGCCGCCCCATGTTTTCTGTTTTGGTGACTTCACCACCCTGCTCGGTGATGATGTGTTGTAGGTTCTCTGTCAGGCGTGTCACGTCTTCTTCGCCCGTGTCCGGGTCAATGATGAAGACAACTTCGTAAACTCTTTTCTCTGCCAAAATCATCCTCCTTATGGATGTCTAGCCTCAGCCATGCCGGGTGAAGCAAGAAGGAAATAAGGAGTGATGAGTGATGAGTGTTGAGTGATAAGAAAGAATCTGCTGTCTTCTCTCATCACTCATCACTCATCTCTTATCACCCGTTGTATTGAGCCATCGCTTTGTCAATGCCGTCGCGGATGACGGCGCGGAGAGCGTCTGCGCTCCGCTCTAAAACTTTTTCGACTTCGGCGCGTTGCGCGTGCGGGAAACGTTCCAGCACGAAGCCCGCCGTGTCGCTCACCGGATGCTCCGGTTTGATGCCGACTCTGAGGCGGATAAACTCGTCCGTCTTGAGCGCGGCAATGATGTTCTGCAAACCTTTTTGCCCGCCGCTTGTGCCGCGCGGTCGCAGGCGAATCGTGCCGAACGGGATCGCGATGTCGTCGCTGATGACGATGAGATCGCGCGCCGGCTTCAATTCTTCACGCTTGCGGAGCAGACAGGCAACCGACTCGCCGCTCAAATTCATGTACGTCTGCGGCTTGACCAACTCGACGCGCCGCCCTTCAATCTCCGCCAACCCGACGAGCGCGCGGCACTCTGTGCGCTTGATCTCGCGTCCCAACTCCCGCGCCAGAAAGTCCACGAGCATGAAGCCGAGATTGTGGCGCGTCCATTCGTACTGCGCGCCGGGATTGCCGAGACCGACGACAAGCATAAGGCAAAAGTAAAAGGGTGAAAGGCAAAAGTATTGGCAAAAGATAGAGGCGCGAAATCGGGGTCTTCCCTTTTTCCTTTTGCCTTTTTACTTTTACCCTTCTTCGCCTTCGTCTTCCTTCTTGCCCTTGCCGATGACTTCGGGTTCGGCGGACTCTTCATCTGTCGCCGATGGCTCGACCGCTTCCTCGCGCACGACGGCGACGGTCGCTACGGCGGTCTCCGCGTCGGTCAGAATCTCGATGTTCTCCGCCACCTTCAAGTCGGAGACGTGCAAAACTTCGTGAGCTTTGAGGCTCGACACGTCCACGTTGATGGAGTCGGGAATGTCGCGCGGGCTGCAACGAATTTCCACTTCACGCAGAAGCTGTTCGAGGACTGCGCCCTCTTCCTCTTCCACGCCCACCGGCTCGCCTTCGAGATGCAGAGGCACGGTCACTTCAATCTTCTGCCCGCGCACGAGACGGCGCAGGTCTGCGTGACGCAGGCGTCCATGCACGGGATCAATTTGACGGTCAAGGAACATCACCTCGGCATCGTCCATGCCATCCACGTCGAGCGTGAAGATGCTGTTGTGTCCCGACTCGGAACGCAGTATAGCCGCCAACTCTCTGAGCGGCGCGGCTGCCGAGACGGCTTCGCCTTCGCCGCCGTAGAGCGTGACCGGAACCATCCCGCGCGCGCGCAGGCGTCTTGAATCATTTTTGCCGCGACCCGTGCGCCGTTCGGCTTTGACTGTAATCTCTTCTCTTTGTGCCATTGTTCTTAACTCTCTTTGGTTTTCCAACGTCAGTGTTTGCCCTTCACTTAAACGAAGAGCGAAGAGACGCTCGTCTCCTCGTGGATCGACTTGATCGCTTTCGCCAAAAGCGGCGCGATGCTCAAAACTTTAATTTTATCCATCTGACAGGCGTCGTTTTGCAGAGGTATCGTGTTCGTCGTCACGACCTGCTCAATCTCCGACTTGCCCAACTGCTCGCACGCGCGCCCGGACAAAACGGGATGCGTGAAACAGGCATGAATGAGATCAGCCCCTGCATCACGCAACGCCAGCGCGACCTTCGTCAGAGACCCGCCCGTGTCGCACATGTCGTCAACGATCAGGCAATTGCGCCCGCGCACATCGCCGACGACGTTCATTACCTCCGCCACATTCGCCTTCTCGCGCCGCTTGTCGCAGAGCGCAAGTTGCGCCGGACTGCCATCCGACGACACGAGACGCTTGGCATAAGCGCGCGCACGCTCCGCTCCGCCCGTGTCCGGCGCGACCACCGTCAAATTCGGCAGCGGGTGCGCCTCGTAATAACCGATAAAAGCGGGCGCGGCGTAGAGGTGGTCAACCGGAATGTCAAAGAAACCTTGTATCTGCGCGGCATGCAAGTCCATCGTCAGCACGCGGTCTGCGCCCGCCGTCGCAATCAAATTCGACACCAACTTCGCCGCAATCGGGACGCGCGGGCGATCCTTCTTGTCCGAGCGCGCGTAGCCGTAATATGGCATCACCGCCGTCACGCGCTCTGCCGAAGAACGCCGGAAGGCGTCGAGCATGACGAGCAACTCCATCAAGTTCGAGTCGGTCGGCGGGCACGTCGGCTGCACGATAAAGACGTCGCCGCCGCGCACATTCTCGGTAATCTGAAAATTGTACTCGCCGTCAGAAAACCGTCCCGAAGTCGCGCTGCCGGGATCGCAACTTAGGTAGTTGCAAATCTCCTCAGTCAGCGCGCGGTTGGCATTCCCCGAAAAGACTTTGATGCTGCCGGTCGTGGGCATATTTTCAGTGACAAGTGACGAGTGATGAGTGACGAGCAAGAAGTTGTTTTAACTTGTCACTCGTCACTCATTACTTGTCACTGCTTTTCTGGCTGGGGCGGAAGGATTCGAACCTACGAATGCCGATTCCAAAGACCGGTGCCTTACCACTTGGCGACGCCCCAATCTTAACTTTCTCGCGCGGCAAATGTTAAAGACCTGTGCCGACCATGCCGCAATGTCCAAGAGCCTTCAAATATTCCGCACGCGCAAGCGTCGCGCAGGCGAACACTTGCCAGTCCGCTTCAACCGCAAGCGAAGTGCGCGCACGCTCTACCGCTTCCTCGCTGTCAAAAATTCCGAACACGCTGGAGCCGCTGCCCGACATCAGCGCACGCCGCGCGCCACAATTCAAAAGAGCGTTTCTCGCGCGCTCGATTTCGGGGTGCAAACTGAAAATGACGGCCTCGAAATCATTGTGCAGAGCATCATGGAGAGAATCAGAAAATTGACGCTCCATGCGCGAAATAGGCAGCATAACGGCGGGTTCTACCTTTGTCAAGGCAGGCGCATTTAATGCTTTGTAAGCTTCAACGGTTGAGACTCTGACGCCCGGCGCGACGACCAACAAATGCTGACGGGGGATGTCTTCGAGCGAGGTTAAAATCGTTCCCGTGCCGGCTCCAAACGCTGTTCCGCCCATCAGGAAAAAGGGCACGTCCGCGCCCAGACGCGCGCCAAGTTCAGTCAGTTCAGACTCGTCCGTTTTTATTTTCCAGAGTCTCGCGAGGCCGAGCAAGGCGACGGCAGCATCCGACGACCCGCCGCCGAGTCCGCCGCCCACCGGTATCTTCTTTTCCAGTTCGACGCGCGCGCCGAGTCGGACGCCGAAATGCTCTCGAAGCGCCGTTGCGGCGCGATGCACGAGATTGCTTTCGTCGGTGGGTATTCCCGGCGCGGAACAGATTAACTCGAAACGCTCATCCGGCAGCGGCGCAAAACTCAGACGGTCTTGCAGCGTGATGGTTTGAAAAATTGTGTGGAGTTCGTGATAGCCGTCCGTCGGGCGACGACCAAGCACGCGCAGCGTGAGGTTTATCTTGGCGAAGGCGGGGAGTGAAAAAGTTTCGCCCGATACAAGCAAAGCGGCTGGCCTCTCTTAATCAGATTGCGCCAGCCGCCTCAAATTCTGTTTGGCGATACGGAGTACGGTTAGCGCGACATAAACACTTGCGTGAAAAAGACCTGCCCGTCCGCCGTTCTCGCGATACCCAGACCGGCATGTGTGAACTCGCCGTTCAGGATATTCTCGCGGTGCTTATCCGACTTCATCCAACGCTCGACGACGAACGCGACAGGGTCTTCATAGCCTTGATTGTACGCGATATTCTCGCCCATTGCCTTCCAACCGTGAACGCCAAGCAGTGCGGCGCGGCCTGATAGATCAAGGCCATCTGTATCTTTGTGACTGAGGTTCGCCGCACCCGCCATGTTGCCTGAATGATAGCGCGCCATGTTAGTCAGTTGGCTATCTAGTGCCAACGGGCTGAGTCCGTGCGAACGACGCTCGGCATTGATCAGTTCAAAGGCTCGTCTTTCATCATTGGAAGCGGCGACGGATACTGACGCTCGCGCCGTGACGGGTGAATAAGAAATTGGCGTTATCACTACGCGCGCTTCAACACGAACTTTCTCTCTGACAGGAATCTCTACCCGTGCGTTTGAAGTCGAGATCAAACGGGCGACGGGGCGTGCGGCAGGCTTGGTGATGTCTGTGGCATGTGTCGCGACTGCGGTTAATGCGAGACAGGCGACCAACGCGAGTGTCGAGAGTGCTCGACGTGTGATCATTCGTCGGGGGAATAATTTGCAAACATTCATTCGGGGGAACACTCCTCAACTAAACTTAACTGAGGTTGTGAGACTGCTTCAGCAGCGAAGTCTATCGCGGGGGCAATCGTTTTCGCTGTTGGCAATTGTATAACGGAGTTTGCTCGCGGTCAATCAAATGTTTTAACAATTCACGGATAACCACAAATCTGCGCCCAATCTATACTTTAAGTGTAGATATGTCTGCAGTTAGCGTTAAAGCAGGATATTCCGAACGGATAAGGATTATTGTTTCAACAAGCAGTTCATTTGAGCAATGTTGAGTCCGTCGAATTATTTGCCTGTGTGGCGATCACCGCACGCTCCCACGCCACGCGCCGTGGATATGCGTAGAGCAGGACGGCGATGGCGATGACACCGAGCCTGAGCATGTCCGTGCCATCGCCCGACATGATGCTGATGAGAAATGCCATGAGGGCGATAGCTCCGCCGATAAGGGCGACGTAGATGGTTGTTTTCTGGAGCGTTTCCAGCAGGCCGGTCGTGCCGCGTAGTGCGGCAATATCGCGCAGGCGCATGGCCGAGAATCTAGTTCTTCGCAGAGTGACGGCTCCCAGCCCGAAGAGAACGATGGCAATGAGCAAGCCATTCTTGATGATGAGATCGTTACTTTGGACGTGCGGCAGGTATCCAGACATTGCCACCACCATCAGCAAAAGCGTGAGCGCGAACATGACGGCGACCGCTGCCAGCGCAGTGCGATGACTGCGTGCTATTTCATTCTGTGAACTCTCGACAGTTTGTGCCACACAATCACCTCAATCTATTTCGCGACTTAGCCCGTCAGGTTTGAATTATTTTTCAAAGAAAAAAATACTAACACTCGCTTGACGGGCGGGCAAACGTGTCAATTATTCAGGCGCAAAAGTTTCCCACTTCATAAAAATGAAGGGACGAATGGTCGCCATCCGGCGTGCCCATCATCCCCTCTCAGAAAGTGATTTTACTCGACTGCTATCTACGGTTTCGCTTCGTTGCCTGCGCCCGGCGGGGGCGTGGTGGCGGGTGTGGTCGGCTGCGTAGAAGTAGGCTTGGTCGGATCGTTGACGCTCTTCGGGCCACCCGGTTGCGCCGGCGTCAGCGTGACGGCTGCCTTCTTCTCAACCTTCGGCGTGACAATTGGCGCGGTGTCGAGACGATGCGCCGGCGCGACGCGCTGGACGGGTTGCGCGTTGTAGGAGTCCGGGAGCGTGCCCTCGTTTTCGATGACTTTCTGCATCCGGTCGGGAGCTTTGTCGTCCGTGCCGATGAGGACTCCATTTTTATCCACAGTCTTCGGCGTCGCGCCTGACAGTTCCTGCATGAGACTGCCGACGAAGCCCGGCCCCGGATCGGGACGATAATTCATGCGCTCAGGATTCGGCTCTGGAACCGGCGCGCCGATGGCGGCCAACTGTTCTTTCGCCTTATCTACAAATTCGCTGTTCGGATAATCGCGCACGATGCGTTGAAAATATTTGGAGGCTTCGTCCGGCTCCTCTTCCTGCACGTAGGTGATGCCGAGACGAAACAGGATCGTGTCCATCAGCGAAAAGTCCGGCCACTTCTCCGCGATCTCGCGGTAACGCATCTGCGCGCCTTTCGGGTTCGCGGCTTTGTGCTGGAAGTAGCGGTCATAGTAGAGGTCGCCGACCATTTTGTTGTGCATCGCCAGCATCTCCTGCACTTCACGAAGGCGGATTTCCACTTCCGGTCGCAGGGCGGTGTTGGGGAATTGCTGCATGAGGACTTTGAGACGCTGCTCGGCTTTCTTCGCCGCAGTGATGTCGCGATTCGCCAGACCCATCCGGCGCATTTCCACTTCAGCCATCTTCAACATCACGTCGTCAGAGAGCGGGTGCGTCGGGAAAAACGCGAGCCAGTCCTGATAAGCCTGCGCCGCCTGAATGAGCGCGCTCGTCGTGCCTTCAATATAGAAAGTGTCCGCGATGGCGAGTTTCGCCATCGGTAAAAAATTCGACTCGGGGTAAGTCGTGATGATGACGTTATAGAGTGAGCGCGCCTCTTCGTAATTATCCTTGCGCGCCTCTTTCGTCGCTTCCTCAAAAAGCTGGCGGTCACGTCCCGGCGCGACCGTGCCGACTAATTCGCTGTACTTATCGTTGTCGCCACCGCCACCGAGCAGGCCGAACAAGCGTCCCTTCTTCTTTTTCTTGGGGGTCGAAGCCGCCACATCTTTAGTGGCGGCAGGAGTCGCGCGACGCTCGCTCATCGTCTCGCGCATGGCGATTTGCACGCGCGCGTCGAGGTCTGTCAGCCCCGTCTCTAACTTATCGAGCAGCGTCGGGTCGAACTTCTCTGCGCGATCCTGTTTGCCACGCAGTTCGACTACTTCGGAGAGCAGCGAGCCGGCCTCCTTCTCCAAACCGCTCAAACGCGCGCGCGGGCTGTCCGCCGCTTCCTTCTTGCCCTCATCCTTTGAATTCAAACCGGCGATGGCGCTGTTGAGCGTGCGGCGCGTCGTCTCAATGCGCGAGCGCAGCACGTCAATCCGCTGAGACACAGTCATTCCGCTCTGCGCGCCTCCTTGCTGACCAAAAACGGGCGACGCCGCCAAAGGCAGCGTGGATGATAAAAGTATCGCGCACAATACAAACAGCACGACTTGACGAAAACGCATCAGTAAACCTCCAATGAAGCTAAAGTGATGAATGCGAAATGATGAGCGTCGAATGAACGGCAGTCTGCATAAGTTTTCATTCGTCATTTCGCATGGCATCGTTCGACGTTAAATAAATTGCATCGTGGCCTTGAGCAACTCGCGCACGGCGCGCTCAGGGTCGCTCTGGCCGAAGACGGCGGTTCCGGCAACCATGATTTCCGCGCCCGCGTCGGCGACTCTCTCGATGTTATCCGCGTCAATGCCGCCGTCAATCTCGATTCGCGTCGAGAGGCCGCGTTCCTTAATCATGGCGCGCAGGCGACGAACTTTCTCGATTGATGTTTCAATAAATTCCTGCCCGCCGAAGCCCGGATTAACGCTCATCACAAGCACGTAATCGGCGAATTGGAGCGCCTCTTCGAGCGCAGAGAGCGAAGTCGCCGGATTGATGACGATGCCGGCCTGCGCTCCTTTTTTCCTGATGGCCGCGAGCGTGCGATGAATGTGCGCGTCCGCCTCGATGTGGACGGAGACCATGCGCGCGCCCGCTTCGACAAATTGCTCGGCGTAACGTCCCGGCTCGGAAATCATTAGATGCGTGTCGAGGGGTAAATGGGTTGCGCGCGAAAGTGAACGGACGACGGGCAATCCGACCGTCAAGTTGGGCACGAAATGACCATCCATCACATCTACATGAATAATCGTCGCCCCGCCGCGCTCGACCGCCGCGATTGAATCGCCGAGTCGCGCGAAATCGGCGGACAGGATGGACGGCGCAATTTCTACCATGTATTTATTCTTCGAGGACAAACGCGGGGCGGAATTTTCGTCACGCCGGGTTCGTTAAGGATTGCACTTCAAGCGTTAAAGCGCTGACTCAATTCGCGCCAACATGGCCGCGACTGTCTCGTAGATTTCGTGGTTATGGATGCCGGTTGACGTTGCTGTTGGCGCGCACGGTGTTCGTGTTGCGATTGACGTTTGCGTTTGCGTTCGAGTTCCGGTTGCCGGTGTTTCTATTCCGGTTCAGGTTGAGCGTGCCGTTGATGTTTGCGTTCTGATTGCGATTTGCGTCGCGGTTAGCATTCACGTTATTCGTGTTGTTGCTGTTGTTGAGATTCCGGCTGTTCGCGTTCAGGTTGCCGTTCGCGTTGGCATTCTTATTGGTATTTTTATTCCGCCGGTCGCGATTCTCATTCTTCGACGCTGTCCCGGAATCCGAGTCGTTATCGTTCTTCGACTTCTTCGCGGCATCGTCCTTTTTCTCATCCGGGACTTCTGCGACCGGCGGCTGCTCGCCCTCGCGCGGGCTGCGGCTGACCACGACGCGCACGGTCTGGCCTGACTTGACGACTTCGCCGGCGTGCGGCGTCTGATCGAGAATCATGCCGGGCTGCACGTCCGGCTTATAACGTTGCGCTCGCTCGCTGATGTCGAGACCGGCCTTGCTCAAAGCCGCCGTCCCATCATTGTAAGTTTTGTTGATGACATCCGGCACTTGAACTTCGGGGCTGCGGAGTGAGAGATAGACGACGCCTAAAAGACCGGCCACGAACATCGCGGCGCTGATCAGGATGATTCCGAGCTTACCTAAAGCCGAGAAGAAATTTCCCGATGCCTCAGCCACAAAGATTCGTCGCCCCTCTCGACCGTCTCAAAAAATTGCGCGCCATACCAGACGTGCCAGCCCAAAACCAAGCCGGGAGTCTAACACTCGCCTCTCACACGCCGCAAGGCGGTAATCAGAGAGCGCACGACGAAATAGCGGAGCAGAATCAAGCGATGAAATTTGTTGCTTTCGCTCCTTCCACCCTCTGTTTTCAACTTCGCTTTTCAAGCGCGGCAACGAAGAATCCGTCAACGTCGTCGCGTTGCGGCCATGTCCGCGCCGCGCCCGTCCCGGTCAACAATGCGTCAGCCGCGCGCGTCACTTTCAACTGTCTGAAATCGTCGTGCGTGTGCAGGAACGAGTCCATGACCGCTTCGTTTTCCTCACGCTCCACCGAACAAGTCGAATAGACGAGACGCCCGCCGCGCCGCACGACGCGAGACGCTTCGGCCAGAATTTTTTGTTGTTTGAGCGCGAGCCGCTCGATGTCTTGCGGCACGATGCGCCAGCGAATTTCCGGGTTGTGGCGCAGCGTGCCCGTACCCGTACACGGCGCATCCACCAGCACGCGGTCAAAAGTTTCGTCCGCGAACGGCAGTTCCTTCTCCGCGTTGTAAACGACGGGGCGCACGCTCCGCAAACTCTGTCGCGCCGCCGACTCCCCGACCACGCGCAGGCGTCGCATGGATAAATCGCCCGCGATTATTTTTGCAGCATCGCCCGCCAGAGACGCCATCTGCGTCGTCTTGCTTCCCGGCGCGGCGCAGACATCCAGCACGCGCTCGCCCGCACGCGCGCCGACAACGTGCGCCACAAGCTGCGACGCCTCGTCCTGCATGTAAATCAAACCTTCACCAGCGAGCGCGCGCAACAAAGTCGTGCCGTCACTGCCACCGGTCACACGCCACCCGCCGGGCGCGACGCGCGAAGCCGAAATCTCGACGCCCGTCTCGCGAAGACGTTGAAGCACGACATCGTTTTCGGCGCGCAGTGTGTTGATGCGGAAAGAAACCGGAGCCGGGAGATTATTGGCAAGCGCGAAGGCGCGCGTCTCGTCCGCGCCGAACGCCGCCGCCCAACGCTCGATGAGCCAGAGTGGATGCGACGTTTCAAACGCGATTTTTTCGTTTATATTTTGCGCGCCGCTCGCGGGATCGTAGTCCGGCTCGCGTGTGGCGCGGCGGAGCACGGCGTTGATGAAGGGCGCGGCGGAGCGCAGGCGCGCGGTGTGCGCGAGGTTGACCGATTCGTTGACGGCGGCGCGTGCCGGGATGCGCGTCAAAAATCGAAGTTGATAAAGACCGAGACGCAGCGCGCGTCTGACCGGCGCATCGAGGCTGGCAGCGTCGCGCCCCGCGTAATGCTCAAGCACTTTGTCGAGCCAGAGTTGCCGGCGCAGCACGCCGAGCGTCAGTTCATAACAGAGCGCGCGATCTTCCGCGCTCAACTCCACGTCCGCCAGCAAAGGAGCCGCGAACGCGCCCTCGTCTTCCACGCGCCGGAGAATTTCAAACGCCGCGCGACGAGCCGGCGAGACAGCGCGAGACTCGCTTGACCGGAACGGTTGACCCTTCTTGACGCGCGCTTGATTGTTCACTTAACGCTCTTTGAAAATATTCTCCGTAGCGACTCTTAACCCAATTGCGCGCCGACGCTGACGTGCATTCCGTTGATGAAATCGCGCGCGCCCATGCGTTGCTTGCCTTCGATCTGCAACTCGTCGAGACACAGTATAGTTTCATTGCCGCACTTCACAACAAGCTCTTCGCCACGCACTCGAATGATGCTACCCACTGCAACATGCTGCGGCGTTTCTTGCGACATGGCTTCATCCGAAGGCGACTCTTCAAGTATGACGCGCGCGCGCCAGATGACGAGTCGCCGCCCGTCGTAAGTTGTGTGCGCCGCCGGCCACGGTTGAAAGCCGCGCACGCGCCGCGCGATTTCCGTCGCGTCGAGCGTCCAATCAATCAATCCGTCTTCACGGCGGAGAATAGGCGCGAGCGTGGCGTCTTCGTGTTGCTGCGGGCGCGGCTCGATTTCATCAAAGCGCGCCAGAGTTTCACTCAACAGTTCAGCGCCCGACAACGCAAGACGCGCGAGCAGTTCGGGCGCGGCCTCACCTTCGCCAATTGGCGTCGCGCGTTGCAAGAGAATGTCGCCGGTGTCGAGTCCCTCGTCAATCAACATCGTCGTCACGCCCGACGCTGTCTCGCCGCGCGCAATCGCCCAGTTGACGGGCGCAGCCCCGCGATATTTCGGCAGCAGCGAAAAATGCACGTTCACGCAACCGAGACGCGGCGCGCGCAAGAATGCCGACGGCAGGATGCGCCCGTAGGCGACAACCACCGCCGCATCCGCTTCGTATGAAGCAAAGAGCGCGCACGCCTCGTCTGTTTTAACTTTAATTGGTTGATGAACAGGAATGCCGCGCGCGACGGCGTACTCTTTCACGGGCGACGCTTTCAACTTATTGCCGCGTCCCGCGGGACGATCCGGCTGCGTCCACACCGCCACAACTTCGTGCCCGTCCTCGACGCAACGCCTCAGCGTCGGCACAGCCACGTCCGGCGTGCCCATGAAGATTAAACGCATAAGAAGAAATGATGAGTGATGAATGATGAATGATGAATGACAAACTAAAAGCCGCCTGCTTTCATTCATCATTCATCATTTCCTTAAATCGCTTCCCGCTTTTCTTTGTCGTTGTAGCCGGGACGGATTTTTTCGGAGACGACTTTGGCCTGCATGAAAAGCGCGAGATAATCACGCCCGCCCGCTTTCGAGTCCGTGCCGGACATGTTGAAGCCGCCGAAGGGATGGACGCCGACGAGCGCGCCCGTACATTTGCGGTTGAGATAGAGATTGCCCGCGTGGAACTCGCGGCTCGCGCGCTCCAGCTTTGCTTCATCGTTGGTATAGACCGCCCCGGTCAATCCGTACTCCGTGTCGTTGGCGATGTCGAGCGCGTCGTCAAAATCTCTGGCGCGAATGACGGCAAGCACAGGGCCGAAGATTTCCTGTTGCTCGATGGTGTCGCCGGGCTTCACGTCGGCGATGACGGTCGGCTCGATATAGTAACCAGCTTCGCCGTCTGTGCCGCCGCCCGCGACGACGCGCCCGCCATCGGCCTTGCCGCGCTCGATGTAATCGCTGATGGTCTTGAAGGCTTTGTTGTTGATGACGGCGCTGAGGCTCGTCGTCACATCGTCCGGGTCGCCTAGTTTCAACTTCTCCGTGCGTTCGACGATTTTCTCAAGCATCGAATCATAGACATCCGTGTGGATGATGGCGCGCGAGCAGGCCGAGCATTTCTGTCCCTGAAATCCGAACGCCGATTGCACGACGCCCGTCGCGGCTTCGTCGAGGTCTGTGTCCGAGTCAACGACGATGGCATCCTTGCCGCCCATCTCTGCGACGACGCGCTTAATCCAGATTTGCCCTTCGTGAACTTTCGCCGCGCGCTCGTTGATCCGCAGGCCGATTTCTTTCGAGCCGGTGAAGGCGACGTAGCGCGTGTGCGGATGGTCAACCACCGTATCGCCGACCTCAGCCCCCGAACCTGTCATAAAGTTGACGACGCCCGGCGGCATTCCCGCCTCTTCGAGCAGCTCGAAAAATTTGTAGGCAATAGCCGGCGCGTCCGACGAAGGTTTGAGGACGACGGTGTTGCCCGTGACGATTGACGCGACGGTCATGCCCGCCATAATCGCGAGCGGAAAATTCCACGGCGGAATGACGACACCGACGCCGAGCGGAATGTATGAGAGGCGATTGTCTTCGCCCTCGATTTTCGTCAAAGGTTGCGCGCCCGCATAGCGCAGCATCTCGCGCGCGTAGAAGTCGCAGAAGTCAATCGCCTCTGCGGTGTCGCCGTCGGCTTCCGCCCACGTCTTCGCGACTTCGTGAACCATCCACGCCGAAAAATAATGGCGACGCTCGCGCAGTAAATCGGCGACGGTAAACAGCAGGCCGGCGCGCGCTTCCGCCGGAGCGTCGCGCCACGACTTGAAAGTCTCGTGCGCCTTTTCGACCGCTGACCGCGCGAGTTCTTCGGTCGCCTTCTGGAAACGCCCGACGACTTCGGTTTTACGCGCCGGGTTGTAACTCTCGAAAGTGTCGCCCGTCTCGATGCGCTCGCCGCCGATGACGAGCGGATAATCGCGCCCCAACTCCGACTTGACGCGCGCCAGAGCCTCGCGCATGGCGCGGGCGTTTTCTTCCACGCTGAAATCTGTAAACGGCTCGTTACGAAATTCGTCCTGCATCTTCACACCTCGTTTGAAAAGTGATGAGTGATGAGTGATAAGTGATGAGTTAAGACAAGAAGCTCCGTCCCCGTATTCATCATTCGTCACTGCGGCATTCATCATTTTCTTTTCATGCTATCACAACGATAAAAAAACCGCGCGGCGCGCGAACATGGTGTCAGTCCGCGCGCCGCGCCGTTCAGGTTGATAAGTTCGCCGGGTGATTAAATCCAGCGTCCGGCCTTCGCCAGTTTCTTAATCTTGCGCCTGACCATCTCGCGCTTGAGCGTCGTCGTGCGGTCGAGAAAGACGATGCCGTCGCAGTGATCCGTCTCGTGCAGCATACAACGCGCTTCGAGTTCGAGTCCGTCATATTCAAAATCTTCGCCGTTCACATCCTGCGCTCGCACGATGGCGCGCAGATCGCGCTTGACGGCGAAGTAGATGCCGGGAAAAGAGAGACAACCCTCTTCGCCGGTCTGCTCGCCCTCGACGCGCTCGACGATTGGATTGATGAGAGCGATGCGCGCCGAAGGGTCTTCGCCGCCCGAACAATCCATCACGAACAGACGCTTCGAGACGCCGATTTGTGGCGCGGCCAAGCCCACACCGCGCGCCGCGTACATCGTCTCGAACATGTCGCCGACGAGTTTCTTGAGCCGGTCGTCGAACTCCGTGACAGGCTCGGCGGGTGTCTCCAGCACCGGCTCGCCGTATTTCACAATCTCTAACAAAGCCATCTCGTTCTTCCCTGAAAACTTTCTGACAATAGCGAACACCGCCTTAAAGTCCGCTATTTTGATGCGAATTCTACGATAATTACTGCCTGCCTGTCAGCTTCAACAATCACGGGGAGGGTGCGTATTTTAACTTGATTTTGTCCGTCCGAAGCTTGGTTTGCGCTTTTGCATGAACGCCGTCACGCCCTCGACGAAGTCCGGCGAGCGCAGGCACGCGGCCTGCCCTTCGGCCTCGAATGCGAGCGCGGCGGAGAGTTCCGCCGTCTCGCACGCATTGAGCGATTGTTTAACTCTGGCGAGCGACGGTTGCGGCGATTGCGCGAGCGTGGCGGCGAGTTGGTTGACCACCGCATCGAGTTCGCCGGCGGCCACGACCTGATTGATGAGTCCGAGTTGCATCGCATCGCGCGCGCTGATTTGCGCGCCCGTCGTCATCAACTCGAAGGCGCGGCGCGTGCCGACGAGGCGCGGCAGAAAATACGTGCTGCCGCCGTCGGGCATCAATCCCACACGGATAAAACTCTGGCTGAATGCGCTTTCTTCCGTCGCGATGCAGATGTCGCTCGCCAGCGCGTAGCTGAAGCCGATGCCGACGGCGGAGCCATGCACGCGCGCGATGATCGGCTTCGACATGCGACGCATTTGCAAAATCGGCGGGTTAATCAATTCGCGAATTTTCGCGGCCACATCCATCGTGGCGAGATCGTTGGGATTGATGGACGCGAGGTCGAGTCCCGCGCTGAACGAGTCGCCCGCGCCGGTGATGACGACGACGCGGCTCTCATCTTCGGCGGCCTGCGCGATGGCATCTGCGAAGAGCGCGAACAACTCGAAGTCAATCGCGTTGCGACGCTCTGGTCTATTGAAAGTGATGCGCTTGACGCCCGCGTCGTCGAGCGTGACGAGCAGTTTTTCCTGTGTACTCAACTCTTCGCCTCCATTAAATTCGACATGGAAAATATTCTCTTCCCGCGTGCGCGCGTGATGCGATGTGCGTCCGTGTGATTCATGGCAAGCAAGCCATCCTTTGGCTTTTCCGGGACTCTCACGACGCCGTCCGTCAGCCAGCAATTCGGGCACGCGCCGTCCGTCTGTCTCGACACGATGAAGACGAAGACGGCGCGATTGCCCTGCGCGTCAATGATCGAGACGCGCTGGTGCGCGACGCCTTCGTGATTGATGATCGCATCGCGCTCGACGCTGCGATAGTTGAGCATCGCCTTGTACTGCGAACTCTTGACCAACTCGATAAATCGCGCGAGCGGCCCCGTCGCTTCCCTGTTGCCCGGCGACGCGAAAGCGAAAGCCGTGGCGATGCCGCTGTCCTTCGTCGGCGTGTCGTTATGATGCAACGCCTCAAGCTGAATCGTGATGACCTGTTCCGGCGAAAGATTCGCGCCCGGCACGAGCGTCCCGGCGACGCTGCCTTTCGTCTCCGCCTCTCGCCGCTTCTCCTGACTCGCTAAACTTGAAGCCTGCGAGCCTGCACCTTGCGGCAACATCAACAGTATGAGCAGCAGCACAACGGACGCACCGGCGGCGACACGCTTCGTCACACGCGAAAGTTCAATTGGCATGACATTCTCCGTGATCAAGAAATTCTTTCATGCGCTGCGACATCTCAGCCCGTGCGCGAGTCAGCGCTCATCAAATTGTCCGACATCACTTCATCGGCGTCTTTTGACGACCGCCCGGTCTCGGATAAGTGATCACCGCATAGCGCACTTTACCGCGCCGTCGCGGACGCCACCAGACGGCGAGGCACAGACGCATCTGCACTTGCGGCACATCTTCCCTGCGCGCGAGGCTCCGCACGAGACGGCTGATGTCGTGGCGGAAAAGCTGGACGACTATGCGGCGCGCGGGGTCTGCCGCTTGCAGTCGCGCGCGTTCGTAGCGCAGCAGGTCGAGCGCCCAACGCGGCTCAAGCGTTTGCCGCAGGCCGCGAAATTTGTTTTCGAGATGAAGCGCGAAGGCGAGATTGTCGCCGAGATGCCGTCGTAGTTCGCCGGGCGCGTGCGTGGCGGCAAACTGCTCGAAGTGTTCCGTAAAAATTTCTTTGACGGTGCGATGCGTTAAGGGCAGAACTTTGCAGGCTTCGAGAAAGCGGCGCGCGTGCGGCGATACGCCGAACATCCTGAGTTGCGGCGCGGAGAGTTGTGCGAGGCGGCGCGTCTCGGCGTTGCTCAAACCCATCTCGCGCCCCACCTTCAACGGATCGCGAAAAAAACGCTCGCGCAGTTCAATGTCCGACGAGAGCAATATCAAGCCTTGTTGGATTTCATTTGTTCCCATCGTTCGCGTCATGCTCTCTGCGTGAAGTTCTCTCAGTAAGCGCGCAACTGTTCGAGATAGCCGTCGAAGTTGCGCCGCATCTCCGCGATACTATCACCGCCGAACTTCTCGCGCATCGCTCGCGCGAGCGTGAGCGCGACCATCGCCTCTCCGATGACGCCCGCCGCCGGCACTGCCGTCACGTCCGAACGCTCGAAGGCCGCCGCCTCTTCCTGTTTGGTATCAATATCAACGGAGCGCAGAGGACGACGCAAGGTCGAGATGGGCTTGAGAAAGCCGCGCACGCGCAATTCTTCGCCATTCGTGATGCCGCCTTCCAGCCCGCCCGCGCGATTGCTCGGACGCGAAAATTTGCGCGACGCTTCGTCATAAGCGATTTCGTCGTGGACGCGCGAGCCGGGCAGACTCGCCGCTTCGACACCCGCCCCGAGAGAGACGGCCTTGACCGCCGGGATGGACATCACAGAGCGCGCCAGTTGCCCATCGAGCTTATCTTCCCACGAAGTATGCGAGCCGAGACCCGCGACGAGTCCGCGCGCGACGACCTCGAAGACGCCGCCGAGCGTGTCGCCCTCGCGCTTCTTTTCATCAACCAGTGTAACCATGCGCGCCTGCGTCTCTGCGTCGGCGCAACGCAACGGCGCGTCTTCGGGGATGTCGCGGATTTTTTCCCACTCGACTTCAAGCGGCGCGTCCGGCACTCCGCCGAGTTGGACGACATGGCTGCGTATCTCAACATTGAACGCGGCGAGCAGTTGTTTTGCCAGCGCGCCGCACGCGACACGCGCCGCCGTCTCGCGTGCCGATGCGCGCTCTAAAATGTCGCGCAAATCACGCGCGCCGTACTTCTGCCCGCCCGCGAGGTCTGCGTGTCCGGGACGCGGGCGACTGACACGTCGCGACTTTTCCGGCGGCGCATCGAGCGACTCGACCGACATCACTTCCATCCAATTCGCCCAGTCCTTATTTTCAATCAACAGCGCGACGGGCGAGCCTAAACTTTTGCCGTGGCGCACGCCGCTCAAAATCTCCGCGCGGTCGCGCTCGATCTTCATTCGCCCGCCGCGCCCGTAGCCCCACTGCCGCCGTTCCAACTCGCGGTTAATCGCCTCGCCGTCAATCGTCAAACCGGCGGGCACGCCTTCGACTATCGCGATGAGCGCGCGACCATGTGATTCTCCGGCGGTGGTGAAACGAAACATAAGAATTCGTGCGGCGATAGATTAAAGACTGAAAGAATATTTACACGGATGGACAGGATGAACAGGATGTCGGAAGAAATGATGAATGCGGAATGCTGAGTGATGAATATCAGGCGGAGTTCTGGTCTTCATTCATCATTCATCATTCATCATTGCTTTTCCTATCCTGTCCCATCCGTGTAAATTTTTAACCGGCTTGCAGCTCGCGCTCGCGCAGGTACTTGATGCGGTCGCGTAGTTCGGCGGCGCGCTCGAATTCCATGCTCTTGGCGGAGACACGCATCTCGGCGTCGAGGCGCGCGATGGTCGCCACGATGTTGGCCTTCGAGTAGTCTTCCATGCTGTCGAGGTCGAGCGGGACTTTGAAATAGTCGGCCTCGTAAGCCGTGACGAGCGTGGATTCGATGGACTTGATAATGGTCTGCGGCGTGATGCCGTGCTCGCGGTTGTACTCTTCCTGTATGGCGCGGCGGCGTTCCGTCTCGTCCATCGCGCGGCGCATCGAGTCGGTGATTTTGTCGGCGTAGAGAATCGCCATCCCGCTGGCGTTGCGCGCGGCGCGTCCCATCGTTTGAATCAGAGACGACTCGGAGCGCAGGAAACCTTCCTTGTCGGCGTCGAGGATGGCGACGAGCGAGACTTCGGGCAGGTCTAAGCCTTCGCGCAAGAGGTTGATGCCGACGAGCACGTCGAACTCGCCGCGCCGCAGATCGCGCAAGATTTTAATGCGCTCAAGCGTCTCGATGTCCGAGTGCAAATAGCGAACGCGGACGCCGACTTCCGAAAAATATTCCGTGAGGTCTTCGGACATTTTCTTGGTCAGCGTTGTGACCAGCACGCGCTCGTTGCGTTCGGCGCGCAGACGACATTCTTCCAAGAGGTCATCAATCTGTCCTTTGACGGGACGGACGGAGACGATGGGGTCGGTCAAACCTGTGGGTCGAATAATCTGCTCGACGACTTCGCCGCCAACCTTCGTCAATTCATACGGCCCCGGCGTCGCCGAAACGTAAATCGTCTGGCCGACGCGCTCCTCAAACTCCGTGAAGTTGAGCGGGCGATTATCCATCGCCGAAGGCAGGCGAAAGCCGTACTCGACAAGCGTGCGCTTTCTGGACTGGTCGCCGTTGAACATGCCGCGTACCTGCGGGACAGTCTGGTGCGACTCGTCTATCACGACCATCGTGTCTTTCTGCAAATAGTCGAGCAGCGTCGGCGGCGGCGAGCCGGGCGGTTTGCCGGTCAGGTGTCTGGAGTAGTTTTCGATGCCGCGACAGAAACCCATCTCCTTAATCATTTCGAGGTCGTACATCGTGCGTTGATGAAGACGCTGCGCCTCGACGAGTTTGCCCTCCTGTATCAGCTTCGGCTCCCACCATTCGAGTTCATCCTTGATGGTTTTAACGGAACGCTTGAGCGTCGCCTTCGGCATCACGTAGTGCGTCTTCGGATAGATGGGCAGGCGCGTCGTGTGCTTGTGCAGGACTTCGCCGAGCAAAGGGTCAATCGTCGAGATGCTGTCAATCTCGTCGCCCCACAACTCGATGCGATAAGCCTGATCCTGATAACTCGGATAGATTTCGACGACATCGCCGCGCACGCGGAAACTGCCGCGATCAAATTCGATGTCGGAGCGTTCGTACTGCAACTCGACGAGCTTTTGCAGCAGCGCGTCGCGCGTCATCTTCATCTTCGGCTCGATGAAGAGCAGCATGTTGTAATAAGCGTCAGGGTCGCCGAGTCCGTAGATGCACGAGACGCTGGCGACGACGATGACATCGCGCCGCTCGAACAGTGCGCGCGTGGCGGAGAGGCGCAGGCGGTCAATCTCTTCGTTGATCGTCGCCTCTTTTTCGATGTACGTGTCGGAAGCCGGGACGTAAGCCTCCGGCTGGTAATAATCGTAGTAGGAGACGAAATACTCGACGGCGTTTTCGGGAAAGAAGCTTTTGAACTCTTGATAGAGTTGCGCGGCGAGCGTCTTGTTGTGCGCGATGACGAGCGTCGGGCGTTGCGTGCGTTCGATGACGGTGGCGATGGAAAACGTCTTTCCCGAACCCGTGATGCCGAGCAGGACTTGATGCTGCTGGCCTTCGTCGAGTCCGCGCACGAGCGTCTCGATGGCCTGCGGCTGATCGCCCTGCGGCGTGAAATCTGAACGTAGTTTGAAAGGCATAAGCGGACAAAAGCTATGACAAGTTAAAAGTGGCGTGTGACAAGTTGAAGAGTAATTTTAACTTGTCACACGCCACTTGTCACACGTCACCGCTTCTGTCAATGCTCTTGCGCGGCGGGCTGATTGCTACTGCTGATCTGGTAGATGGCCTCCATCACCGCCGAACGGACTTCGGTCGGCAGACTGCCGCGCACGGCGAGACGGCGGAAGGCGGGTAGGATGTCTTTCTGGCCGGAGAGCGCGAGCAGTTTGACGACGGCGAGACGCACCTCCGTGTCTGGATGGCCTTCGATGGCGCGCACGAGCGGCTGCACTTCGCCGGCCTTCGCCATCAAAAAGAGGAGCGAGAAGGCTTCGTAAGTTTTGTCGCGGCTTTCGCCGGTCAACTGTCCGAGCGCTTCGCTGGCGAGGCCGGAAGCGGCGATGCCTGAGCCGATGTTGCGGCGTCGTTCGGGTGAAGCTTCGCGCAGCGCGCGCGTGAAAGAGTCCGCGCGGTCGCTCTTGAGTTCGTAGAGCGCGCGTGCGGCGGCGTTTCTGACTTCCTTCGCTTCGTCGTCGAAGGCGGAGCAGATGCGATAGAAAGCGTCGCCCGAATCGAGATGCGAAAGCTCCGTCACGGCTCCGGCGCGTGATGAAGGCTCATCGCTCGTCAGTCGCACCTGAATCGCTTTCGGGACGGTGGATAGCTCGTTAAAAGGCTCGATGCTCCGCTCCGCGCTCTGCGCCTGTGTCTCATCGGCGAGCAACGTGGCCTGCTGCTGTTGCGGTGCGCTTTCTTCGCGCCGCGTACTGGCGACGGCTTTTTCTGCGACATCTGTGGCGACGGACGAGTCCATCCACAGCTCCGTCTCGTTCGTGGCCTGTGCCACAGGCGTCGCCGGAAGAGGCGTCGGAATTTCAAGCTGCAACGGTTCTGCTTCAGGAGCGAAGGTTTCGATGGCGTTCGTCACCGGCGAGGCGACTTGCACATCGCTAATATCAAGCTCGACCCAATCATTCACCGGCACACTGTCAACGTGCGCGGCAGCCTCCTGCATGGTTGAAGAAGGTGAGACGTGCGGCGTCGCATTCGTTTCAAATTCGACGGGCGGCGCTTCGTAGAGATCAATCGTGCCCGGCTGTTGAACTTCAAAATGTTCGACAAAGCCTGAAGAGGTTTCAAGCGTTGGCGTTTCAACGTCGGCCTCTTCGATGTGCGTGGCCGTGCGTGATTCAAACGCTGTCTCAGTCGCCGGTAAAATCTCAACGCTCGTGTGTGGAGATGTTTCGCGCGCCTCGACAACTTCGATGGCAGTCTCTGCGGCCAATGCCGGTGAGACGGCCTCTTGCGGTGAAACCTCTTCCAGAGCGACGTGCTTCAATTCTCCACCAGCAGCGACAGGAAGTTCATCGAGCGCGGCGAATTCCGGCGACGCGCTGGCAGGCTCCGACGCAACGGGCAAAGACTCTACGACGGGAGAAATACCTTTCGATAGTTCCGGCTCTGACAATAACTCCGGTTCGGATACGACCGGCTCGATGGCGTTAACTATCGCTGCTTCTGCGCTCTCGCGGCACGACTCGATAGCGTGCTGCACGAGTTTACGATTGACCTTATCCTTTGCCTGTTGCTCGCGCGCGATCAATGCTTCGAGCGGCGCGACGGCTTTCGGATCACGCAGCGTGGCGAGCGATTCGACCGAAGCGCGGCGGACTTCCAGAACCGGGTCTTCGAGCGCGGCGACGAGATGCGAAGTGGCCGCCCAGTCTCCGACCAGCGCGAGGGCGCGTGCGGCAGACGAACGCTCGGCGGGCGCGGAGGCGAAATGCAGATCGTGCGCCGCCTCGTTGAAAAATCCGTGCTCCGAGAAAGCCTTGCGCGCGCGCTCGCGCCGTTCGGGATTGCGGCCAGAGAGTGCGGAGAGCAGTTCGGCGGTGATCAACTGCCTGCTCATCATGTCGGCGGAGGCGATGACTCGTTTGTCGTAAGGCTCGCCGTCAAGCAGTCGCTTCGTTTCAGCGGCGACGCGCTCGGCGTCCGGCGTCGTGGCGGGCGCGATGTCTGTGGAAGATTCGACAGTCGTTGCCGCGACGGCTGCGACGACGGGAAGCGCGTCAATCGCTAACTCTTTGACGTGCGCGACAGGCTCGACGGTCTTAACTGTCGGTTGCTCTCCTCCAATTGACGATGCGGCCACGCCGCTCGCGGTCGGCTCCGCGACGACGACAGGTTGCGCTGCTGTCTCAACGACAGGCTCCGACGCGACGACGGCTTCGGTTGCGGCGACAGCTGAAGGCTGCGCTTCCGCAAGCGAAGTGTTGTTTTCAACCTTCTTCTTTTCTTCAACCTTCTTCTTTTCTTTTGACTTTGAAGTTTCACCCTTTCTCTTTCCGACGCGCGTGGAAGCGGCAAGCGCTGCTGCTTCGGCGGCGGCGGAAGATGGCGTCGCGGCGAGAGAGTCGAGTTTGGTGGATGCAGAGGCGAGTTCGGATGCCTGCGGCTCATCAAGCGTGGAATGGAGCGCGCCCGTTTGCGCTGCGGCCTCCGGCGCTTCCTCCGCGCCGCTTTTGCGAGAAACGAAGAAGAGTCCGAGACCGACAATCATCAGAGCGAGAATCAAGGCGACCGGCCAGTTGCGAAGCACGAGCGCGCCGAAAGATGTGTTCGTCGTGGCCGCAGGAGCCGGTGCAGTCGTGATCGGCGCAATTGCGGTGGGCGGCTTGTTCTCCGCGATTTGTGGCGCGACTTCCGGCGTCGAAGTCGCCGCAGGCGTTTCCGCAGTATTCGCTGAAACGACAGGCGGGAGCGAAGTCGGCAACTCCGGCTTAACGCTGACATCGGCTTGCGAATTAGACACGCCGTTTTCGGTGTTGGACGATAGAGGTGTGACGCCTAATGTCCGCTCCGAGCCTGTCTGTTGCCGGTTGTTGGGATTCGGCGTTTGCGTTGACGACTGTTGCGCGTTTGGCGTCGCGGTCTGTGTGTTGTTAACAGGATTCGTGGTGGCGTTCGTCGCGGGCGTCTGCGGAGTCGGATTCGGGCGCGCGTTGTTGTTAGCAGTCGCCGCAGTCGCCGCGCCGTCGGTGTCGAAGACGACATCGAGGCGGTTGAATTTCTGCTCGACGCGCGGCTTCGAGCCGGGCTGCACTTTGTACGACAGGACGACATCGTTGCCGCGACGCTGCACCTGCATGTCGGAATAACCGCGACCGCTCCCGCCTTTCGGCAGCGCGTCGGCGGCGGACTTCGGCAGCACCACGTAAAAACGGTCGCCGCTTCGATACGCGGAATAATCGTTGAGCGGATTGTCGGACTTGATCGTCTGGCGCGAGCCTTGCGCCGAATCGCTGCCGCGTCCGATGAAGACGCGCTTGGGCTGATCCTGCCGCGTCGCGGCGGATGTGTTGGCGTTCGTCGCGGTGGCGGGCGTCTGCACGGTAGTGGCCTGCGCGCCGCGTTTCGTGCCGCGTTGCCGTGCGAGCATGGGTGCGCCGAGCAAGCCTGCGAGGATGAACGGTAACAGAGCCGCGCATACTTTGAGTGCGCGCTTTCGTTGCGCGTCGTGTCTTAAAAATGAGTTTCGTGTTTGGGGCATTGGAATCGCCAAGTTTTAGTGTGACAGGTGTGACTCGAAACAGTGTTCCGAAGATGCCGCCGTATTATGCAATAGGGTGTCATTCAAGGCAAAAGGAAAATGTTGAGGGTCAGATATTTGACCGGACTCTGCCGCAGCCAACTCCCGTTCCGTTTTTTCCTTTTGCCTTCCCTCTTATGCTTCGACCGCCTGAAGTTCGGCCACCTTGATGGTGTCGAGGATGACGGCGCGAACTTTTTCCGGGACGTTGGTGCGCGCCGCGATGCGCTTAAGCTGTTCGATCATTTCCGGCTCCGGCAGCGAGCCGCACAGACGCGCGGCGACCATTCGGACGTTCAAGTCGTGATGATTTTCCACCGCGTCGAGAACCGCCGCCGCCTCGCCCCCCTTCAGCAAGAGAGAGAGCACGGCGTAAGACTCGTATGCCTGCCGCCGGTCTTCGCTCGACAGGCGACTGACTGCCTGCGCCGCGACACCCGCCTTGACACACGCTTGCGCCACTTCGCGCAGCATCTCGCGATCCGCCGATTCGATGACGCGCACATATGCGTCGGCGCGCTCGAAGCTCAGGCGCGAGAGAGCACGTGCCGCCGCCGCACGAACTTCGCGGGCGTCGTCGCCCATCCCGATTAACACGGGCGCGAAGACCGACTCGTGGTCAATCGTGCCGAGGCTCGTCACCGCCGCCGCGCGCACTGCCGGGTCTGCGTCGCGCATGGCGGTTGAAGTCAACGCCTCGACGGCGCAACGCACCTGAAATTGCGCGAGCATCTGTGCCGCAGCGACGCGCGTTTCCACATCCTCGCTGTCTATCGTGTTCAGAGCGGCGCGCAGCGATTCATCCTCAAGCCATTCAGGCAGAGGCTCGACCGTCTCGATGGGTTCGAGCGATTTAATCTCGCCGGAGAAATCTTCGTTCATCAATGCGCCGCCCGCGACAGACATGCCCCGGTTCGTCTCCAGAGACTCGACCGAACAGGCGGTGAGCGCGGGGCCGAGGATGGAAGAGGGAACGTCCGGGTGACGCCGCGCCATGTCGAGCAAGGCTCCGATGGCCGACGGCAGACCGAGCGCGCCCAGACTCTGCACGGCTTCGGTGCGGACGACAGCGTCGCCGTCGTAGAGCGCTTCAGTGAGGAACGGGAGCGCCTGCGCCGACCGTAACTCGCCGAGCGAGCGCGCCGCAGAGACTCTGTCATAAGTATCCGTGCCGAGCAGCAGCGTCGCGCACTGACGCGCCACGAGGCCGTAATCTTCGAGCGCCATCCGCGCGCGGCGGCGACCGTCTTCATCCAATTCCGGCGCGCGCAGAGCCTTCATCAATGAAGTCTCGATGGCGCGGCGGTCGTCCGGGACGCGCGAAGCGAGAATCTCCACGTTGTGCGAATCGCCCATCACGAGCCGCATGATTTCCTGATCAATTTTGTACGCGCCGAACTCGACGGCGGGCGTCGCCATGCTTCCAACCTTGACGTTGGACTTCTGACTCGCCTGCTGTCCGTTCTCCGTCAAGGTTGTGACGCTGAAACTCGCGAGATGTCTCAAAGCCTCATCCTCCGCGCCGCCCCCTGTGCGCCGACGCTCGAAGGGCACGCTGATGCCCTGCTGTCGCCGATCGCCCCTGAACAACTCGAAAGGCTTTTGCTCGGCCTCCGCTTCAAGACTCAGACTCGTTGAACTCGCACGGCGGCTGCGCTTCTCCGTCTTGTCATCGAAATCAACAAGTCTGCGACGACGGCGACGAAGGACAAGATAAGTCGCGCCCGACAAGCCCGTGCCCAGCGCGGCCAGCAACGCCGTCATGGAGAAGTAGGAAGTATTCGCCTCGCCATTCGACTCGACACTGACGCTCGCAGCGTTGGCGGGAGGATTTGCCGCGTGGTCAACCTTGACGTTGATGTTTGCGTCAGCCATCAGCGGATTATTGACCGCGCCCGCCGCCGGAGCAGGCGCCACATTGACGAGCGGCAAGTTATTCGGTGCGACAACTTCGGCAGCCGCGTTTGTCGAAGAAGGCGGAGTTTCTTTCTTCACCGATGCTGCGGATTCACCGTTGAGAAGCGCGCTTGAATTCTGTCGCTTCGTCCCGCCCCAAGTCGCCACATAGTCGCCGGGCTGCACAACGCGCGGCGCACGCTCTCTCGCATCATGCGACGGCTGTGCGACGGGATTGTCGTTTGCCGTTTTGCCCTGCGGCTTTCGTTCTTCGACGGGCGCGAGCGTGACGCTGCCGCCGCCGACCTCAAGGTCAAGGCGATTGCCATGCGGTTGCACAGACACGCTCGCGCCCGCGCTGACAGGCACGACGAGTTCGAGCGAGTTGCCGATGTGCCGCACCTTGACGCCGTGCGGCGTGTTGGCCGCTAGCCCCGCCTCGCCGTTGACGAGGACGATGTGGAAGCCTTCTTTGTCCTGCCACGTCTGCGCGCGATTGAGCGAGCCGTCGGCGGAGATTGAAACGTTGCCGCCGCTCGCGGCGATGCCCGTCACTTTCACCGTCGGTTCTTTGAAGCGTTGCTGTTGCTGCGCGTGTTGCACGTTTCGCGGGCCGAACATAAACGACGCGCCGAGCGCCGCCATCAGTCCGAGACGGATACACCTCGATGAGTTGACGTTCAGGAAGACTCGCGTTGTCGAGACAGCTTTGAGCAGTTGTGACTTCTCTTGATTCATGTTTTTTTTCTCACACGGGCGTCAAGCCCTGTCAGGCGGGAATGCGCGGATGGTTTGGAGTTCGCCCTGGCGGCGTGGTTGGGAGCGGCGGGCCTTTGATGCCCTTTGCTCGAAGGTTGTAAGTGAGAGCAGGAGGCGACGTTTAGCGTTCGTCGCTGAATTTGTAGCCGATGCCCCAGACGGTCAAAACCATCTGCGGATTTTCAGGATTCTCTTCGATCTTCGCACGCAGGCGATTGATGTGCGAGTCAATGGTGCGGTCGTAGCCTTCGTAAGAATAGTCCCAGATTTTCTCCAGGAGATATTTTCGCGGAAAGACGCGACCGGGATTGGTGGCGAACAGGCGCAGCAACTCGAACTCCTTCGGCGTTAATTCCACCAGCCTGTCGCCGATGGTGACTTCGCGTTTCGACGGGTCAATCCGTAGCCGGCCACGAGTGATCGGCGCATCCTCGCCCGCGCCGCCGGTGTGCGTCGCAGCGCGTGCCCGGCGCAAAACGCTTTTGATGCGCGCTTCCAATTCACGCAAAGAAAAGGGCTTGGTGATGTAATCGTCCGCGCCCATCTCCAGACCGAGTACTCTGTCAACCACGTCGTCCTTCGCCGTCAACATGAGGATCGGAATGTATGGAGCCTTCTCCCTCAACTCGCGGCAGACCGCGAGTCCGTCCATCTTCGGCAGCATCAAATCGAGCACGATAGCGTCCGGGTGATCGTTCAGAGCCGCCTGCACGCCCGCCAATCCGTCATCAGCAGTTCGCACGTTGTAGCCCGTGCGCGAGAAATACTCGGTGATCGTCTCCTGAATTTTCTCGTCGTCTTCAATGACGAGAAGATTCAGTTTACGGTCAGCCTCATCCGCGTGCTCTGCTTCAGGACTTTTCGCTCTGCCGTTGTCAGCAGCGGGTTTTGTGCTCATCACGTTTATTCTGGGAAAACTGCGAACAGATCGCTCGCATTGGACGTGGCGTCGGCGACAGTGCGTCGCGACCTAAGAAAATATAACAGGATAAGAGCATTAAACTCAAGCACTAAGTTGAAGCCGCACATTCATTGCGCCGTTTCAGGTCTTTGGCAATTCAAACTCTTGACAAGTTCCGAAGGCGCAAGCACAATCCCGACTCGCCTCCGGCGCTCGTCTCTTTCATAGCTCGCACCGAACACAAACAGGCCACACCGATATGACAGGCGCACAGCCCATCACCGAAACATCGCTGCCCGATCTGTCTTTGTTGAGACGCGGCAAAGTACGCGACGTTTACGAAATTGACGACAAGCATTTGCTCATCGTCGCGACGGATCGCATCTCCGCCTTCGACTGTATTTTGCCCACGCAAATCGCGCGCAAAGGCGAAGTGCTGACGGCTCTCTCGCGTTTCTGGTTCGAGCGACTCGGCCACATCACGCCGCATCACCTCATCACAACCGAAGTCGAGCAGATGCCTGACGCGGTTAAAAAATACGCGCCAATGCTTCGTGGGCGTTCGATGCTCGTGCGTCGCACGGAAGTCTTTCCCGTAGAATGCGTCGTGCGTGGATTTCTCGCCGGGTCGGGTTGGAAAGACTATCAACGCACGGGCGAAATCTGCGGCCATCTTTTACCGGCAGGATTGCGCGAGTCGGACAAACTGCCTCAACCGATTTTTACGCCCGCGACGAAAGCCGAACACGGTCACGACGAAAATATCAGCGAAGACACGATGCGCGAAATTCTAGGCGCGGATGACACGACCATGCTTCGCGACACTTCGCTCGCCCTCTACCGGGAGGCGGAAACCTACGCGCGCACGCGCGGCATCATCATCGCCGACACCAAGTTTGAGTTCGGACGCGACCACGAAACCGGGCAGATACTTTTGATTGACGAGGCGCTCACGCCCGACTCTTCGCGTTTCTGGCCCGCGAGCGTGTACGAGCCGGGGCACGCGCAGCCATCATTTGACAAACAGTTCGTGCGCGACTATCTCGAAACGCTCGATTGGGACAAACAACCGCCCGCCCCGTCGCTGCCTGCTGAAGTGGCATTGGCGACTACCGCGCGTTATCTCGACGCTTATCAACTGCTCACCGGGCGCGAGCTTTGAAAATTGCCGCATGACCGTCTTTGATTTTTTCGTGCTCGTCATTGTCGGAGCGTCCGTCGTTTCGGGCGCGATGCGCGGGCTGGTGCGCGCGTTAATCGCCGGGGCAGCTTTGATTGTGGGCATCGTCGTCGCCGCGCAAGGCTACGGAATGGTGGGCGCGGCTTTGCGGAACGCCGGCCTTGTTGAGTCGAGCGCGGCTGCGAGCGCCGGCGGATTTCTCTTGCTCGTCGGCTTAATAGTGGCGCTCGGTTTCGCCGCCGGTAGCCTGGTGAGGAGAAGTCTCAAACACGCGCGCCTCGATTGGCTCGACCGCATACTCGGCGCGGCCTTCGGCTTCATACGCGGGTGGGCAGTCTGTGCCGTCATCTTTCTGGCGTTGACCGCTTTTCCCGTCCGTCTCAACTCTGTGACAGGAGCACTCTGCGCTCCCGTTCTGGCACAGGGTGCGCGAATTCTTTCAGTCTGTACTTCCACCGATGTGCGTACACGCTTTTTCGATGAGTACAAACGTCTCACCGCTTAGACACTGCTGACCTACATGGACTTGCCCGTCAATGAAATTTTATTTTTTCCGCTGGAGCGACCTATGCAGATGCGCGCCCGCCTCGAAGCTTTGATAGACGAGATGCTCGACGGTCAGATTATGCTTGACGAAGCTCTCTCCGAATTCGAGAAACTCTATATCCAGAAAGCCCTCGCGCGCCACAAAGAGCATCTCTCGCGCACCGCCAGCACGCTCGGCATCCATCGCAACACGCTCTCCAAGCGCGTCGCCGCCTATCGCACGCAGGAACGCGCCGCGAGCCATCCCGCTTCCCGCAAGTCAGCCAAAGGCCGCGCGCGTTAAATTCTGAGAACCCTTCAACGTAGCTGCCTGACCATCCGTTTGACATCCACCCGCACGCTGTTATAATTTTTAGCACTTGCCTGACGGGAGTGCCAGAGATTGCGACTTTTCCAAATAAAATCGCAACTTTGGCAACTTGAACATCTCAGACTCCAGAGGGCAAAGCTTTAAGTTTCTTTGTTATCAAACCAAACTCACCACAACAACGCTGGTGAAAAAAAGGAAAGGAGCAGTATGGCAACGAACATCAAACCGCTACATGACCGCGTCATCGTCCGCCGCATCGAAGAGGGCGAGCAGGTGCGTGGAGGCATCATCATCCCGGATTCAGCCAAAGAAAAACCGCAGGAGGGCGAAGTGATCGCCGTCGGCGAGGGCAAGCGCAAGGACGACGGCACGCGCCTCGGGCTGGATGTGCAAAAAGGCGACCGCGTGCTTTTCGGTAAGTACAGCGGCTCCGAGATCAAACTCGACGGCGAAGAATTGCTGATCATGCGCGAGGACGAAATCCTCGGCGTCATCGAGCGCGCCGGCGCAGCATCGAGTGGCAAGAAGAGCGGCAAATAGTCTGAACACGATTCGGACGACTGCCGCTTTTACAGTTTTTAGATGTATTTGGACAAGTTGTTGTTGAAGGAGAAGAATCTGACATGGCAAAGCAAGTGATACATGGCGAAGAGTCGCGCGCGGCGATTTTGCGCGGCGTCAATCAACTCGCCGATGCGGTGAAAATCACGCTCGGCCCCAAGGGTCGCAACGTGGTGCTCGACAAAAAGTACGGCTCGCCCACGATCACCAAAGACGGTGTGACGGTGGCGAAAGAGATTGATTTGAAAGACCCGCTCGAAAATATGGGCGCGCAGATGGTGCGCGAAGTCGCGTCGAAGACTTCGGACGTGGCCGGCGACGGCACGACGACCGCGACCGTGCTCGCGCAGGCGATTTACCGCGAAGGCGTGAAGACCGTCGCGGCGGGCGCGAACCCGATGGCTCTCAAGCGCGGCATTGATAAGGCCGTCGAGAAAGCGATTGCGGAGATTCAGCGCATGTCGAAGCCGGTCAAGGGCGATGCTATCGCGCAGGTCGGCACGATTTCGGCGAACGGCGACCGCACCATCGGCGAGATGATCGCGAAGGCGATGGAGACGGTCGGTCGCGACGGCGTGATCACGGTCGAAGAGTCGCGGACGATGGAGACGGAGTTGGACGTGGTTGACGGAATGCAGTTCGACCGTGGCTACCTCTCGCCCTACTTCGTGACAGACCCTGAGCGCATGGAGTCAGTGCTTGATAATCCGCTCATTCTCATCAACGAGAAAAAGATTAGCTCGATGAAAGACTTGCTGCCGCTGCTTGAGCAGATCGCCAAGATGGGCAAGCCCTTGCTCATCATCGCGGAAGACGTGGAAGGCGAAGCTCTCGCGACGCTCGTCGTCAACAAACTGCGCGGCACTTTGAACGTCGCGGCGGTGAAGGCTCCCGGCTTCGGTGATCGACGCAAGTCTATGCTCGAAGACATCGCGATTCTGACCGGCGGGCGCGTCATCTCGGAAGACCTCGGCATCAAACTTGAGAACGTCAAGATTGAAGATTTGGGTCGCGCCAAGAAGGTGACGATTGACAAGGACAACACGACGGTCGTTGACGGCGGCGGCAAAGAGTCGGACGTACAGGGACGTGTCAAAACTCTCAAGGCGCAGATCGAGGACACCACCTCTGACTACGACCGCGAGAAGTTGCAGGAGCGTCTGGCGAAACTCGTCGGCGGCGTCGCGGTGATTCGCGTCGGCGCGGCGACTGAGACCGAGTTGAAAGAGAAGAAGGCTCGTGTCGAAGATGCGATGCACGCGACGCGCGCGGCGGTCGAGGAAGGCATCGTTCCCGGCGGCGGCGTGGCGCTTGTCCGCGCGGCGAAGGCGCTTGAGAAGTTCCTCGCGAACAACGCGGGCGAAGGCGATGCGGACGAGCAGATCGGCGTCACCATCGTCAAGCGCGCGCTCGAAGAGCCTCTGCGTCAGATCGTCTATAACGCGGGCAAAGAAGGCGCGGTCATCGTCGAGCACGTTCGTAGCCAGAAGAAAGAAACATGGGGCTACAACGCGGCGACCGACACGCTCGAAGACCTCGTCGAAGCGGGCGTCATTGACCCGGCGAAGGTCACGCGCTCTGCGCTCCAGAACGCCGCTTCCATCGCGGGCTTGATGCTCACGACGGAAGCTCTCATCGCTGATATTCCCGACGACGACAAGGCTCCGGCCATGGGCGGCGGCGGTATGGGCGGCATGGGCGGCGGCATGGGCATGTAAGAAAGACGCCGAACTTTGGCGCACGCAAAAAGGCTTCGCTCTATCTGAGAGCGAAGCCTTTTTGCGTGCGCTTAACTTGGTTTTGTCAGTACCGCCTGCGGTAGTGGGCGGGTGCTTACCAAGCACGACCCGCCCGCTACCGCAGGCGGTACTGACAAGCGGATTGCTCTCGCGGCTTCACTTCTTCTCCGTCCGCAAGTTGTAAATCAAATACACTACGATGGCGGCGTTGATGATGAGAATGGCGAGTCTCGTGAAGGTCACTCGCTCGACGAGTTCGTAAATTTCCAGAGGGATAAAAAGGCTCGTGGCGATGACCGTCAGATATTCCGCCCAGCGTTTTTGCAGCCAGAGGCCGACGCCTTCGATTAACAACAACGTCGCGTAGATGAACGTTCCCGCGCTTAACTGTTTGAGTTTCGTGTCGTCGAACAGACTAAGCTTGAGGAGCAGGCCATGTATGAAATGATTGTCGGGGTCAACGCGCAGAGAGTTAACCCAGCCCTCCACCACAACCGCGACATCCCTGTGCAACAGCGACAGCGCGCCGATGCCGACGGCTAAGAGCAGCGCGCCCTTCAACAGTCTGAAGACTGCGATCAGACGAAGGCCGTTCACGCTCGTGCGTTGAGAATGATGCATCTTTTTTCTCTGCACAAAACTCTGCGTCCCGCGCCGCCCCTAAGATTGCCGTAGCCAACGCCATGCTTCCGGGATTGAAGCTTTCTTGCCGTACATCAACATACCGACGCGATAGATGCGCGCGGCGATCCAGATGAGCAGCACGACTGTCGCGTAGCCGAGCGCGAGCGAAAGCGCGATCTGCCAGAACGGCGGTGTCTGTGTGACGATGCGGACGAGCATCGTAATCGGCGCGAAGAACGGAACCATCGAAACCCAGAAGGCGAACGGTGAGTTCGGGCTGCGAATCACGGGAAACGCGAGATAAAAAGCGAAGACAAGAATCAAAATGATCGGCAGCGCGAGTTGCCCGCCTTCCTGCGATGTCGTGACCATCGAACCGACGAGCGCGTAGATAGTCGAATAGAGGAAATAGCCGAGCAGGAAAAAGAGCGGGAAGTAGATGAAGACGAGCGGCTGGACGTGCGGGAGATTGATCGGCACGCCACTCGCCGCGAGCATCGCGACGCCGTAGAGCGCGAAGACGGCGAAGGCCAATCCCCAGATGGCGAACTGCGTCAGCGCGACGAGTGAGACGCCGATCAGTTTGCCCAGCATCAAGGGAAACGCGCGCATGGACGAGAACAGCACCTCAGCGATGCGCGTCTCTTTCTCTTCCACGACCGCGCCGAGAATCACTTGCCCGTACATGAGGATAGAGAAATAGATAGTGAAGCCGAGGATGAAGATCATTACAAAACCCTGCCCCGAATCCTCCTCGACCGTGCCGCTCTCGCCGATCTTCGAGGACTTCATCGTCAGCGATTTGTTGATCTCGCGCATCGCGCCGGGCTGGATATCGCGCTCGACCATGCGCTGCTCGCGGACGGCATTCGTCAGGCGGTCTGCGATTTGTCTTTTGGTGAACACGTCGCCGACGTTGCGCGCGTAGAATTCCGCCTCGCCGTTTTCCAGAATCTCTGGCGGCAAAATCAGATAGGCGTCGAGTTCGCCATGCTTCACGCGCTCGTTCAATTCCCGTTTGATGTCATCAAGCGGTTTTCCATTCGACTCGATTGTCTCGACCGTGTAGCTCTGTTCGATGGCCGCGCCGGTTTTCCGCAGACGCTCTGCCGTGTTTTGATTCGCGCTCTCCATCGCACGCTCTTCCGCGCTTTGGCCTTCGTCTTCGTCGCTGTCGTCGCGCGCGGCGAGGATTGACTGGCGGACACGCTCGGACAGACGCCCGCTGTTGTCAACGACGGCAAGACGGACGGGGCCGCCTGTCTTGATGCGCGAGAGCATGGCGGGCACGACCGTGAAAAGCACGAGCATCAACGGCCCCAGAAGCGTCGCGACGAGAAACATTCTGCTGCGGACGCGCTGCACGTACTCGCGTTTGACGACGGCCAGAAATTTATTCATTCGCGCCTCCAACTTTTTCGATGAAGATGTCGTGCAGGCTCGGCTCGACGAGTTCAAAACGTGTCACGCTTGCGCCCTCCGCGATAAGACGACGCAGCAATTCCTGCGGGTCTGCATTGTGCGCGAGCAGTATTTCCACCTCGTCGCTGTGGCGCGTGATTTTCGCGACGAGCGACGCATCTTCGAGCACTCCCTCTCCGCCTGTTGCGCGTAGCGAGACGGCGTTGCGACTAAAGCCGCTTTTAACTTCGCGGATGCTGCCGTCGAGTACCTTTCGCGAACGGTTGATGAGGCAGATGTCGTCGCAGATGCGCTCGGCGACTTCCATCTGGTGCGTCGAAAAGATGATGGTCTTGCCCGCCGCTTTCAACTCCAGCACGAGTTCTTTCAGGAGATCAACGTTGACGGGGTCGAGGCCGGAGAAAGGCTCGTCGAGAATCAGCAAGTCAGGGTTGTGCATGACGGCGGCGATGAACTGAATCTTTTGCTGCATCCCCTTCGACAACTCGGTCGCTTTTTTATTTTTCCACTCGGTCAATTTCACCTTCGCCAGCCAGCGGTCAATCGCTTCCTCCGCGACTCTGCCGCGCACGTTTTTCAACTCGCCGAAGAAACGCAACTGGTCACCGACCTTCATCTTTTTGTAGAGGCCGCGCTCTTCGGGCAAGTAACCGATGCGGTCTTGCAACTTGGCGCTCAAGGGTTGGCCGAACAACTCGACGCGCCCCGTGTCGGGCATCGTGATGCCGACGATCATGCGAATCGTCGTCGTCTTCCCCGCCCCGTTCGGGCCGAGCAAGCCGAAGATTCTTCCCCGTCGCACCGTCAAACTAAAATCGTTGACGGCGGTGAAAGTGTCGAAACTCTTCGTGACGTGTTCGAGTTTGAGAGTCGGTTGCGTATCGCTCATCAAGGCGGGTTGCCCTGCGGCGGTCTCGGTTGAGATGCCGCGCGGCAACGAAACAGGTTGTTTTAGCATCGTGTGTTCATACGGAAGGCGTGACGCGAAAGTTCAAGGCTCACTTCAGTTCTACGATGCGCTCGCACGTTGGATTTTCGCACTGTCCGCTACGCCGTGATAACATGAACAAATTGGAACGTTTTACTCGCAGGGAGAATTTCATGCCCTCCTACGTCACGCACATCACACGCCGCTTCTGCTTTTTATTCATCTTCGCCTGTCTCAGCGCACAGACCCTTTTCGCTCAGGACGTGAAGCCCGCGCCGCCGCCCGCCAATCAACAGGCGGAGACGCCCGACGATGTGGTGCGGATCAACTCTGAACTCTTTCAGACCGACGTGATGGTCTTCGACAAGGGGGGCAAGTTCATTGACGGACTCAAGCCCGAACAGTTTGAGTTGCGCGTGGACGGCAAACCACAGGCCATCACTTTCTTCGAGCGCATCAAGTCGGGCGCGGTCAACGAAGACGCGCAACTTGCTGCCGCGCGTGGCGGAGCAACACGCGCGTCGAGGGACAAGAGCAACGGCTCGACGGTCGTGCCGCTGGATCGCGGGCGCACCATCTTTTTTTTCGTGGACGATCTGCACCTATCAGCCAACGATGCGATGAGGATGCGTAAAACGCTGCTCCGCTTCGTCAATGAAGAGTTAGGACAAAACGACGTGGCGGCGATTGCGTCGGCCAGCGGCCAAGTCGGATTTTTACAGCAAATGACGGATAACAAGGCGGTGCTGCGTGCGGCCATCGCGCGCCTGAACCCGCGCCCGTCCGCTGGCGCTGACGGCGAGCGTCCGCCGATGTCAGACGTGCAGGCGCTGGCAATCAATCATCGAGATATGCAGGTCACGGATTATTTTGTGGACGCTTACATGCGTGAAAACCCCGGCATCAGACGTGACACTGCCGAACAGATGGTCAACTCGCGCGCTCAAGCAATCGTCACCGTGTCGGACAGCATCGCGGCCAACACGCTTCGTTCGCTCGATTATCTGATACGCGACTCCGCGCCTCTTCCGGGACGCAAAATTCTCTTCTTCGTCTCCGGCGGCTTTGCCATCAATTTCAACGGCGACACGAGAGACTACCTGCGCCGCGTGACCGACTCGGCGGCACGCTCCAGCGTCATCATCTACAGCCTCGACGTGCAGGGACTGGCGACGGGATTACCGGATGCTTCCAGCGATCAGGCTTTCGATGTCACTGGCCGCCTCTCAGCCGTCAACGCGCAGGAACTATCCGCCAAGCAGGAGCCGCTCTTTACGCTCGCCTTAGACACGGGCGGGCGCGCGCTCGTCAATACGAATGCGATGGGCTTGGCTGTGACCAAAGCTTTGCAGGAAACCTCTGTCTATTACCTGCTGGCGTGGCGACCCGACAGCGTCGAAGGTCAAGGTGGACGCAGCGCGAAGTTTCACCGCATCGAGGCCAGCGTGAAGGGCAGGCCGGACTTGAAGGTGACGCTGCGACGCGGTTTTTACGATGCGCCGCCAACTGATGAGCGCGCGCACGAAAAGAAGAGTAAGAAAAAGCCTGCGGCGGCGGAAACGGCAGCCTCTACGAAGCAGACGCCGGAGCATGATTTGCTTCAAACCATCAAAGCGACTTACCCGCGCAGCAATCTGCCCAGCCTGCTCTCGCTCGGCTACGTGAGCGTTCCAAACGCAGGGGCACAGTTGACGGCCTCGCTCGAATTGCCACGCGAGGCGCTCGACTTAATCGCTGGCAGCGCCACAAATCAGGACGCCCGCGTCAACACAGTGATGGTTGTCTATGACGAAGGAGGCCATCCGGTCGCCTCGCTCAAGCAGGACATCAGTATTCCGCAGGCGATACTCAAGCCGGATGACAAGACCGAAGCGCAGACTCCGCACGTCGCTTACAGCCGCACGGTTTCGCTCAAGCCCGGCCTCTATCAAGTGCGCGTCGCGACGCAGAACCCGGAGAGCGGACGGACGGGCAGCGCGATGCAGTGGATAGAAATCCCCGACTTCAAACCCGGCAAACTTGCCATGAGCAGTATCTTCCTCGGCGAGCGTCAAAGGAGCACCGCTGCCACAGAAAAGAAGGAAGCGCCGCCACAAGCCATCGAGTTCAGCGTTGACCGCCGCTTCGCGCGCACATCATGGGTGCGCTTTATGACGTTCATCTACAACGCGGGGGCGAATCCCGACACGACGACCGATGTCGCGCTCCAGATACAACTCTTCCGCGACGACCAGCCGGTGTTGACCACCCCGCTCAAGAAAGTTTCGGTTGAAGGCATCCCCGACCACACGCGCATCCCTTACGCGGCTGAACTCGCCCTCGACACCTTCCCCGCAGGCCGCTACGTGCTACAGGTCACAGCCATAGACCGCGCCGCCAAAGCCAGCACTACACAGCGCGTCAACTTTATGATCGAATAGCTTACCCGCTCAACGCGCCGCTTCGCCCGTCGCTCTGTTGCGTGCGAAACGTGCGCGCAAAGTAGATGCACAGTCCGGCGACGATCAGCACGGCGGCGTAGCGTATTTCCTTCAGGTAGTTCGGACGCGCCAGAAGCACGTAGATGAACCCGCACATCGCCAGCAGAGCAGGCACGGGGTACAGCCACATTTTGAACGGGCGCGGCATGTCGGGGCGGCGCGCGCGCAAAACCATCACGCCGGCGATCTGTGCGAGAAACTGCACGAGAATGCGTATCACGACGAGCGCGGCGATCACGTCGGCTAGGCGGAAAAAGCAGAAGAGCGACGCGACGCCTCCGAGTGAGAGGAGGGAGACGAGTGGGAAACGGTGGCGCGCGTGCAGGCGCGAGAAGCTGCGGAAGTAATTGCCATCGAGCGCCGCCGCGTAAGGCACGCGCGAATAGCCGAGCATCAGTGAAAAGACCGAGGCGAACGCCGTCCACATAATCAAGGCTGTAGCGAGCAGCCCCGCGCCGCGACCGTACAACCGTTCCATAAAAGCTGAGATGACATAACGACGCGCGTCGGAGTTGGCCGTCGCGCCGAACTCGCGCCACGGGATGACGCCCAGTATCGAGATGTTCATCACGATGTAAATCGCGCCGACGAAAACAATCGAGAGCAGGATGGCGCGCGGGATGTTACGCCCTGGGTCGCGCACCTCGCCGCCGATGAAGCAGACGTTGTAGTAACCCCAGTAGTCATAGACGGCGATCAGCAACGCCGCGCCGAGTCCGGTGAAAAACTCCGGCCTGAGCGTGAACGCGCCGGGCGGAAAGTCGAACGCCAGCGCCGGGTTGAAGTGCCAGACGCCGGAGACGATGACCCACACAATCGTGAGCATGACGCCGACCCACAAATAGCGTGCGATGCGCTCGATGATCGTGATTTTCCGGTAGAGCAGGAAGACGGCGAGCAGGCAGACGCCGACGGCGACGAAAGAGCCAAGCGTGACGAGCAGGCTGAAATGGAGTTCACCGGCCAGCGGCAAGCGCAGGTTATATGCTTGTGAAACGAGTGTCGTGTCGAGGACGGGGAAAGCGTAAACGGCGTACATCGCGAAGCCGATGCAGCCCGAAGCGATGGAGAGCGGCGCGCTGAAGCTCAGTTGCCAGACGAAGAGAAAAGACATCAACCGCCCGGCGCGTCCCTTCCCGTAAATCTCACTTAGGTAGCGGTACGAGCCGCCCGATCCGGGCATCGCCGCGCCGAGTTCAGCCCACACCAACCCGTCGCACATCACGAGCGCCGCGCCCAACACCCATCCGAGCATCGCCTGCGGCCCGTTCATCGCCGCGATCATCAGCGGGATCGTGATGAAGGGGCCGACGCCGATCATGTCAATCATGTTCAGCATCGTCGCGCCCGTCAGCCCGACGCCGCGAATCACCTGCGGTTGCTCCGCAGCAAGTTCCCTGCCCTCTGTTCGCTCATCGGCATTCATACGTCAGCGCAGCGTTCAATTTCTCGAAGCGTCCAGTTCGATCTGTCTGGCGGAGATGACTTGCTCGAATGCGCGCAGTTCGGTGAGCGTCGCCTCGTCTAAGGGCGCGTCAATTTCGATGACGGCGATGGCCTCGCCGCCGCGCTCGCGACGGCCTAAAGAGAAACGGCTGATGTTGACGCCGTGCGCGCCGAGACACATGCCGACCTGACCGATGACGCCGGGCACGTCGCTGCTGCGCGTGATGAGCATGTTGCCGTGGGGCGTCGCCTCGATGCGGAAGCCGTCAATCTCCGTGATGCGCCCGTCCGCTTGCTGGCCGAAGAGCGCGCCCGCCACCGTGCGCTCGCCGCCGCTCGTCGAGACGCGCGTGCGGATGGCGGGCGTTAACTCGCCGCCCGCGTTGCTGCCGCGCTTGTACGAAGCGGTGACGGAGATGCCGCGCTCCTCTGCGATGAGCAAGGCGTTGACGACGTTGACGCGCGCGCTCATGTTTCGCAGCAAGCCCGCGATGAACGAGCGCGTGACGGGCGTCGCGTCCAACTCCGCCACGTCGCCCGCGAACTCGATCTGCACTTCGCGCACGGCCTCGTCAACAAGTTGCGCGTGGAATCTGCCAATGCGCTCAGCGAGATTCATGTACGGCTTGAGCGCGACTAGTTCGCTCGCGGCGACCGCCGGGAAATTGACCGCGCCGCGCAGCGCGCCCGTCAGAAAATAGTCGCGCATCTGCTCCGCGACCGTGACGGCCACGCCCTCCTGCGCCTCTTTCGTCGAGGCTCCGAGATGCGGCGTGACGATGACTTCTTCAAGCGCGAGCAGCGGATGCTCGGCGGGCGGCGGCTCCTGCTCGAACACGTCGAGCGCCGCGCCCGCGACTTTGCCTTCCTTGATCGCCACATGAAGCGCCGCTTCGTCTATCAATCCGCCGCGCGCGCAGTTGATGACGCGCACGCCGCGCTTCATCCAACCCAACTCGCGCGCGCCGATGATGCCGCGCGTCTCCGGCGTCAAGGGCGAGTGGACGGTGATGAAGTCGGCGCGCGCGCAGACATTTTCGAGCGTCGTTAGTTCGAGGTCGAGTTCGCGCGCCTGTTCGGGAGCGACGAACGGATCAAAGGCGACAATCTTCATCTCGAAGCCGCGCGCGCGGCTCGCCACGACGCGACCGATACGTCCCAGCCCCACGATGCCGAGCGTCTTGCCGCGCAATTCGACGCCGACGAATTTCTTACGCTCCCAACGATGTGCCTTCAAACTCGCATCGCCCTGCGGCACGTTGCGCGCGAGCGCGAGCAAGAGCGCGAGCGTGTGTTCGGCGGTCGTCATCGTGTTGCCGTCCGGCGCGTTCATCACGACGACGCCGCGCGCCGTCGCCGCCGGCACGTCTATGTTGTCCACGCCGACGCCCGCGCGTCCGATGGCGCGCAGACTCTTCGCCGCGTCCAACACTTCGGCGTTGACCTTCGTCTCGCTGCGAACGATCAAGCCTTCGCAATCGGCAACGGCTGCAAGCAACTCCGCACCCTTCAGGCCGGTTCGCTTCTCAACGATAAAACCCGCAGCGCGCAGAGGCTCAAGGCCGCTCTCGCTGACATCATCTGCCACAAATATTTTAGTTTGAGTCATAAAAAAGTAGTCAGTAGCCAGTAGATAGTAGCCGGTAGAAAGACATTCGCTGCCGCGTCGTCAGGGCGGAAGCGTCAACTTCCTTAAAGCGAAAACTACTGACTACCGGCTACTATCTACTGGCTACTGTTTCCTCACATCGGGCCGCCGCTGTCGCTGCCGTCAGCACGCCCGCCGCCTTCTGTGACGGGCGATGGTGATGCGCCTTCGAGAGAACTGCTGCTTCCCGAACCACTCTCGTCGCCGCTCACCTGCTCGCTTTCTTCGAGGTCGCTCAAAGTCTCGCTGCTCGTCGCTTCCTCGTCGCGCTGCGGAGCATTCGCGTCATTCGTTAGGTTTGTATCGCTGGCTGTTGGTTTCGGGTCTTTCGTTTCTTCCATGATGCTCTCCCTTACGCTAAAAGATAAATTGAGATTAGCACTGACATGACAATCGCTGCGTAGATTCCCGCGAGCACGTCGTCGGCCATGATGCCGAGTCCGCCGCCGAGACTTTCGAGCCGTCTAATCGGGTATGGCTTCCAGATGTCGAAGAGGCGGAACAGGACGAAGGCCGCGCCAATCGCCCACCAACCAGCGTGCAGAGGCACGAATAAAAAAGCTATTAACTGTCCCGCTACCTCATCCACGACGACCGCGCCGGGGTCTTTCCTTCCGAGAAGCTTTTCCGCGCGTGTCGCTGCCCATGTCCCCGCGCAAGTCACCATAATAATGACGAACAAGAGCGCCGTTGTCATCGCTGAAGTCAGCGTTGGTGGTCTGTTCAGATAAATGTCTTGGTTCCCAAACGTAAAATCGGCAAGCCAACCGATTGCGACGTAAATAAAGACGCCGACCGCCGATCCCCATGTCCCCGGCGCGAGCGGGATCAGGCCGACGCCGCACGTCGCGATGGCGAGCGCGACGTAATCGCCGGGCGTCCGTTTCTGTGTTGACGGCGTGATGGACACACCCTGCGTCAACACCGGCGGGTTAAGCTCGTCGCTTGATTCTTTGACTATCGGCATGTTCTAAGCTGATGACAACTACGTGACGATGTGCCCGACAAGATCGTATGCTTGCGCCTCTGTAATCCGCACGTTGACGAAATCGCCGGGCACGGGCGCGAAATCTTCGGGCGCGTCGTTGATGAGGACGCAGCCGTCTATGTCGGGCGCTTGCGTCTCTGTGCGTCCCTGCCAGAGCAGGTCTGTCTCTTTCGACGCGCCCTCGAACAGCACGCGCATGGTGTCGCCGACGCGCGCGCGATTCTTTTTGAGAGAGATGCGCGCCTGCTCTTTCATCAGACGCGCCTGACGACGCTCTGCGACTTTCCTGTCAACTTTATCAGGAAGATCGAACGCGCCTGTCCCCTCTTCGTCTGAATAAGTGAAGACACCGACGCGATCAAATTCGACGGCGCGGATGAAGCCGAGCAGTTCCTCGAAATCTTCTTCGGTCTCACCGGGAAAGCCTGCGATGAAAGTTGTGCGGACAGCGATGCCGGGCACGCGAGTGCGGACACGCTCAATCAAACGTTCGAGCGACTGGCGCGTGCCGCCGCGCTTCATCAATTTAAGGACGTTCGCGGAGGCGTGCTGCAAAGGCATGTCGAGATATTTGACGGCTTTCGGCTCCGTCGCCAGCACATCGAGAAAGGCGTCGCTGATGTGCGTCGGGTAGGTGTACATCACGCGCACCCATTCGATGCCGTCGAGGTGCGAGAGTTCACGCATGAGATGCGCGAGCGCGTCCGGCTGTTCGAGGTCTTCGCCGTAGCGCGAAGAATCCTGCGCGACGAGGATGATTTCCTTGACGCCCTGCGCGGCGAGCGTCTGCGCTTCGCTGATCACGGAGCCGAAGCGTCGGCTGCGAAAGTGCCCACGCATCTGCGGGATAAAACAGAAAGCGCACGGGCGGTCGCAGCCTTCAGCAATCTTGACGTAGGCGCTGTAGCCCGGCGTGGCGAGCACGCGCGGCGTGGACTCGTCGTACAAGTACGTCGCGCTCTGATCGCCGAGCTTCAGGATGGGCAGCGAGCGCGTGTTGACTTTCTCGTCGCAGACGGTCGTGATGTCGTTGATCTGATTCGTGCCGATGAAGGCGTCAACCTCCGGCATCTCCGCGCGCAACTCGTCGCGGTAACGCTCGACGAGACAGCCCGCCACGACGAGCCGCGTGCATTTGCCTTCGGACTTCAAACGCGCGGCTTCGAGTATCGCGTCAATTGATTCCTGCTTCGCCGCATCAATGAAGCCGCAGGTATTGACGACGAGCGTATCCGCCTCGCTCGCATCCGTCGTCAGGACGTAACCGTCCGCCTTGAGCTTGCCCATCATCACCTCGCTGTCCACGAGATTCTTCGGGCAGCCTAAACTGATAAATCCTATTTTTTTCATAAAACTAAATCGCAATCTATCTTAATCTGCTTCTCCGCCGACTTCTCACGATTCGCCCTCCAAACTTTCCAGGCGTCGCAAATGTCGCTCGACTTCGGCGGCCTCCGTCGCGGATAAGTTTCGCGCGCCATAGCGGACGCGGTGATAAGCCTCTGTGATGGTCAGAGCTTCGGGGACGCCGCTCGCCAAAGCAAATTCAAGCGGCGTCTGGTCGCCCGCGCGACGCAGGCCGCGTGTCTCCAGCGCCTTGAGCATCCGCGCGTAAAAGTTGATGACCGAGGCTCGCGTCGCCGTCGCTTTGTCAGCGTCGCGGCGACGAAGTCCGAAACGGAAACCTCTCCGACGCAGGAAGTAAACGACTGAAACGAGAACTATCAACGCCCCCGCGATGAGCGGCAGCATCCACACAAGCACGCTCGTCTGCCTCATGCTCACCGCGCTGCCCGGAGAAGCGCTATTCCACCATGCGGAAAGCCACGCGCTCAAGCCGAGCGATGTTTGCGTCGCCTGCGTGCGGTACGAGTCGAGCTTGCCGCGCAGAGTCTGCGCCAGCGTGCGCTGCTCCTGTTTATTGTAGGTCACGACATACTGTATCCACAGCAGGTCGAGCGCCTCCGCGTATCTCTGCAACTGGCCGCGCAAACCCGCGCCCGTCGCGCCGCTCGGACGCCCCGCTGTCGGCGTCGGGTCAAACGTCACCCACGCATCCGTTTCGGGAAAATAAACTTCGACCCACGAATGCGCGTCCGCCTGCCGCACCGTGTAGGCGTCCGCCGTGCTGTTGTACTCGCCGCGCTGGAAACCGTTGACGACGCGCGACGCGATGCCCTGCGAGCGCAGCATGAGCGCCATCGCCGACGCGAAATACTCGCAATGGCCTTCGCGCACGCGCAAGAGAAAATCCGCGACCGGGTCGACTCCCGTCGCCTTCATCTCCAAAGTGTAAGAGTATGCGCCGCCGTAAGCGTTGTCGCTCAAATGCGACTCGATGGCGCGCGCGATGTCGTAACGATTGCGCGCGTTCGCACGGTTACTGACCTGCCTTGCGAGAGCAGCCACGCGCGGGTCAAGACTCGCCGGCACTTGCAGATAATTATCTACCGGCAGGCGCAGGTTCGCCGTCTCGACGAGCGGATAGGCTTGCTGGTCTGCGCGCAACTGTTCGGGCGCAGGCTCAACCGTGTCGGAGTAGGCGACGTATGTAATGCGCTCAAATGGATGCGCGCGCGAGGCGAGACCGTCTCCGCGATCCCGGCGCACGAAAGGGAGCGCGCCCTGCACGGCGACGGCACGCGGTGCGACGAAGAGCGCGGGCGTGTCAATCGCTTCGACGAAAAACGTCTGCGTCGTCAGGCGGTTCAAGTCTTCGGTCTTGCCGACGGGGAAAAAGTTTCGCTGCTGCCCCTCTAATACCGGTTCGATTTGTTCGGAAGAGCGCGACCACGCGCGCCCGTTGAAATAATCGAGCGCCACGCCGCGCCAGCGCAAACGACGATTGCGCGGAGCCTGCGGGTCTTCGACTCGGACGCGCATCACCAGTTCGTTGCTCTGCTGCAAACGCCCGATGTCGCCGAGTGTCATGTGGTCGGAAAATCCGACGTAGCCCGTCGAAGCGCGCCCGCCAGCTATCGCCATCGCGCTTTGGCTCGCGCGCGGCGTCAGAAAAAAGATGGGAAGCGCAAAGACGAAGATCAACGCGAACAGGCACAACGCCGCGACGGGTATTCTCCGCAACTCTCGCGTCCGACGCTCGCGCGTGCGCCTACGCCGCCACAGAGACCTCGTGCGCGGCTCCTCAACCAGACGGCTCGCGCCGGATGGAACTGCGCGCGCGGCTTTGCGAAGTTCAAAGCAGATGATTGCCAGCAGCGCGCAGAAAGTGTAAAGGCCGAGCACGGCGAGAAAGGCCGGACTGATGCTCAAGCCGGCGGCCAGCAAGACTTCAAAGAAGGAAATGAGATACAGGAAAAGCCAGTCGCGGTCGGCCTTGACCTGAAAAAGTTTGACCGCCGAAAGAAACAGTGTGAGATGGACTAGCGCGCCGAGTCCAGAGTGTGTCGGTTCGTACTCAAGATAGAAGATGCCTGAATTCTGTATTTTCCAGTCGAGATAAAATAGCGGCAGCGTCGCGACGACGATGATGAGTCCCGTCCGCTCCGACAATTGCCAGCCTTTATTCTGAAGCGCCCACGACGCTACGAGGGCGGCAGCAAACATCGAGGCCAGCCATGCATTAACCCCGCCCGACACGATGAGCGCCAGCACGCCGCACGCGATCATGGCGTAAGAGGAGATTCGGAAATAGGTGTCGAACTTCAACGCGATACGCTTTGACTTGTAAGATTCCCGTCACGATGGGCGGAAAACATTTTACCGGCTGATGATATTGCTGCGGCTGTCCTGAATTTCTTCGCCGGTTAGGAAATTATTTGTGCGAAACGTCATTTCTGTTTGAGCCGAATTTCAAAAAGCTTCGGCCAGAGCTTGCCCGTCACGAAAAGCCTGTCGCCAGTCTCGTCGTAGGCGATGCCGTTCAAGACAGCCTCTTCGCTCGTCACCTCGCCGGCGGGGAGAAGTCCTGCCAGATCAATCCAACCGACGATTTTTCCCGTCTGCGGATCAATGCGCGCGATGCGGTCTTCATGCCAGATGTTTGCGTAAATCTCGCCCTTCACGTATTCGAGTTCGTTGATCTCCTCCAAGGGCTTGCCGTGGCCATAAACACTGATCGTTTTTTTGACTTCAAAGGTCTGCGGGTCGAGAAAGCGAATTTGATATGTGCCGTCGCTTAAGATTAGCGACTCGGCATCATGCGTCAGTCCCCAACCTTCGCCGTCATAACGAAATTCGCCCTGCTTCTCGAAGGTCGTCGGGTCATAGATAAAGCCTTTATGATTCTGCCAGGTCAATTGATAAATCTTGCCGTTAAAAAGCGTCATGCCTTCGGCGAAATACAGGCCCGGCACGTCTGCCTTCTGTAGAACTTTCCCCGTCTTCAACTCGACACGGCGGAGACTTGACTTGCCGTTTTGCCCTGTGCTTTCGAGCAAAGAACCGTCTTGGAAAATCAAGCCTTGCGTGAACGCCAGCGGGTCGTGCGGGAAAGTGTTGACTATCTCATAGCCATAAACAGGCGCAGGCTGGTTGGTTTTATCACTTGAATTAGATGTTGACGTTGTCTGATTCGTCGCGACGGCGTTGGCGTTCGTCGCCTGTGTTGAAGCGTCCATGCGACATCCCGCGCAAGTTAGAAGCGTGAGCGCCAGAATAATTTCAACGCTATATCTCATCATTAAATTCCTCGCTCGACTTCTTCTCGTCTCGATTTAGCAAAGTCTCTGATTCGTGGAATTGGAAAACACATTGTCTCGGAGAAAGCTAAAAAACGAAAGCCCGCTCAGGTTATCAAACCGAGCGGGCTTTCGTTTTTAAGATTAATCCCGGCGACTTCCTACTCTCCCACGCAGCTACCCGCGCAGTACCATCGGCTCCATAGAGGCTTAACTTCCGTGTTCGGGATGGGAACGGGTGTGACCCTCTCGACAAAATCACCGGAAAACTTGTCAACTCTTTGGGAAAGAGCTTTGAGAATCGAATAGTTAACTTCAAAGCTGTGCGGATTGCAGCTTCATTGGTTTGCTCGTAAGTAAATCTTACGGTCAAGCCTTGGGAACATTAGTACTGGTCAACTGAGCACATTACTGTACTTACATTTCCAGCCTATCAACCTCGTGGTCTACAAGGAGTCTCACTGGCAGGACTAATCTTTGGTCTGGCTTCACGCTTAGATGCATTCAGCGTTTATCCATGCTCGACATAGCTACCGAGCGCTACCCCTGGCGGGATAACTCGTACACTAGAGGTCAATCCAACCCGGTCCTCTCGTACTAAGGTCAGATTCCATCAATCCTGCTCCGCCCACACCAGATAGGGACCGAACTGTCTCGCGACGTTCTAAACCCAGCTCACGTACCGCTTTAACTGGCGAACAGCCAGACCCTTGGGAGCTTCTGCACCCCCAGGATGCGATGAGCCGACATCGAGGTGCCAAACCCTACCGTCGCTGTGGACGCTTGGGTAGGATCAGCCTGTTATCCCCGGCGTACCTTTTATCCGTTGAGCGACGGCCCTTCCATACAGAACCGCCGGATCACTAACTCCTACTTTCGTACCTGTTCGACGTGTTTGTCTCACAGTTAAGCTGGCTTTTGCGTTTACACTCTACGGCTGATTTCCAAACAGCCTGAGCCAACCTTCGAGCGCCTCCGTTACTCTTTCGGAGGCGACCGCCCCAGTCAAACTACCCGCCTGATAGTGTCCCTGTCCCGGATAACGGGACTAGGTTAGAACGTAAACAAACGAAGGGTGGTATCTCACCGTTGACTCCCCCGAGGCCAAAGCCCCGAGTTCACAGTCTCCCACCTATCCTGCGCATCGTTTGCCCGCGTTCACTATCAAGTTGTAGTAAAGGTGCACGGGGTCTTTCCGTCTAGATGCGGGAAACCGGCATCTTCACCGGTACTACAAATTCGCTGTGTCTCTCGTTAAGACAGCTCCCAGATCGTTACGCCATTCGTGCAGGTCGGAACTTACCCGACAAGGAATTTCGCTAC
>CAXSFM010000017.1:0-94574 GCA_964236735.1 uncultured Pyrinomonadaceae bacterium | reverse complement strand
TTGGCTGAAGCTTGATGCTTCAACCCACATCCGTCAACATACAAATTCGGGCGTTCGGCGGCTCTCATAAAATGTAACAATGGTTCTGATTAAGACGATAATTTTTACCTTTCTTGTGCCGGGGACAGTTACGATATTAGTCCCTTACTGGTTGCTGTCTTCTCCTTCTACCCCGCCGCGTATGCAGCTTGGCGTCTTTCGCTACTTTGGAGTCTTGCCAACCTTAATTGGTGCGGCAATTTATTTCTGGTGCGCTTGGGATTTTACGTTTGCCGGTCGAGGAACACCTGCTCCAATTGATCCGCCAAAAAAACTTGTCGTGCGGGGACTCTACCATTATGTCAGAAATCCAATGTACGTTGGAATTCTATCAATCCTTCTCGGCGAGGCTTTGCTCTGTGCATCATGGAGATTGTTTGAATATACAGCCATTGTTTTCATCTTCTTTTTCCTTTTTGTAGTGCTTTACGAAGAGCCCATCTTGAGGCAGAAGTTTGGTGAATCATACCGGCAGTATTGCAAAAATGTATCTCGATGGATTCCTTGGAGAATCAAAAACTCATAAATGCGAATCAGTAGTTGAAAGACAGACAGCAGAATTAGTAGAATTTTCTTACCATGGAAAACCTACTAATTGAAATCTACCTGTTTGTCTGTCATGTGTACGATACTTCGCCAGCGACTTGTTATCAACGCTTGAGCAATAATCGAGAACCAGAGTTCACTGACCAAGAACTCATCACCATCTGGTTCTGTGCCCATTTAGAAGGCTGCTTCGAGAAAAAGAGGATGCATCGCTTGATTGAAAAGTATTGGCGAGAGTGGTTTCCACTCTTGCCCAGCTATCAAACTTTCGTCCTGCGCTTGAACCGACTTTCCAGACTTTCGGGGCGGTCTTGGCTGGTGCTGTGGCCGCCACGAAGACGCCGGAGTGTGACCATCTGGTTGATAGCTTACCCGTGATGCTCGCCCAGCATGGACATTCCTATCGCGCTCGTGTGGCTCGTGAGATTGCCGATGTCGGTTTTTGCGCCGCCAAGAAGACTCGCTTTCATGGCGTGCGGCTGCACTGCCTGGCACAACGACGGGCGAATCGTTTACCGCTCCCCTCTCAAGTGTGGCTCTGTGCAGCGTCACACCACGACTCAAAAGCCTTCATCGAGCAGCGACCGGAAATCGCCACCACCGAACTGTTTGGCGACCTGGCATATCCAACACCGGAGATTATCTCGCACTTGAAATAACAGCAGACGCGCCTCGTCACGCCACAAAAAAAGCCGAAAGGTAAAGAGTTAACCGACGACCAGAAGTCTTACAATCGGCTCGTGCGCCGCATCCGGCAACCGATTGAAAGTTTGTTCAATTGGATACAAGAGAAGACCCAGATTCAAAGAGCAAGCAAAGTGCGTTCATCTGACGCGCTGATGGTACATTGCTGGGGAAAACTTGCAGTTGCTTTCTTTCTGCTCGTTTTCAACTACTGATTCGCATATTTGTGTGGAAATAAGTGCGGTTGTTAGAATTGAACTATGGAGAAAGCAATCAAAACGGACGTAATAATCATCGGGGCGGGTCCGACAGGGCTTTCTCTGGCGTGTCAGTTAATCAGATACGGCGTTGATTTTGTCATTTTTGACCGAAACGAATCAACCACGCCGCATTCAAAGGCAATCGGAGTTCAGGCGCGCACCCTTGAGATTTATGAGCAAATTGGTTTGGCAGACAAATTGATTGAACAAGGCGCAATTGCCGGAAAAGTGCGAATGGTTGTCGGCGGCAAAGTCCGCAGCGAGGTTAATTTCGGCGAAATCGGCGAAGGGATGAGTCTGTATTCGTTTGTTTTAATTGTCGAGCAGGGCAAGCACGAAAAGATTTTGTATGATTTTATCAAAGCAAACGGCAAAGACGTTTTGTGGAATACGGGACTTGAAAGTTTCACGCAAGACGAATCGGGCGTAACGGCAAATATCAAAACCGCAGGCGGCGAAATTGAAACAATCGAAGCAAAATTTCTGGTCGGCTGTGACGGCGCGAAAAGCCCCGTGCGCCACGCGCTTGGTTTGACGTTTGAAGGAAGCACGTTTGAGCGGATGTATTATGTCGCCGACGTGCAGATTGATTGGAAATTTTCACATGATGCGGGACATGGTTTTTTATTGAAAAATTCGATGCTCGCGTTTTTCCCGATGACGGGCGAAAATCAGTGGCGCATCGTCGGCACTTTTCCCGAAGAATTTGCCAAAGACGAAGGCGACATTTTGTATGAAGAAATCGAAGAGCAAATCAGACAGGACGCGGAACTCGACCTCAATATCACAAATGTAAATTGGTTTTCAACCTACAAAGTCCACACGCGCTGGGTCAATAAATTTTCCGAAGGAAGATGTTTTCTCGCCGGAGATTCCGCACACATTCACACGCCCGCCTGAGCGCAAGGAATGAACACGGGAATTCAGGACGGCTACAATCTGGCGTGGAAAATCTGGCTGGTTTTGCAGGGGAAAGCCGATACTGTCAAGATTTTGGAAACCTACAGCGACGAACGGCTCGAAAACGCCAAAAATCTTTTGGAATCAACCGACCAGATGTTTGAACTCGCCGTCAGTCCCAAATGGTTCATCTCCCGTTTACGCACACATATTTTTCCGTATATCGCTCGTTTTGCTATCAGCCTTGACGCGGTTAAAAAATTCGCGTTTCCGCGTGTTTCACAAATCGGCATCAATTATCGCCACAGTTCACTGAGCGCACATTTGGGCGATGGAAAATTCAAAATCAAAGCCGGAGACCGGATGCCGTATTTTCTAGTTGACGATAAGAGCGTTTACGACTTTCTGCGCGAGCCGAAATTTCATCTGCTCATTTTCTCGAACACGGAAAGCGATTTTCAAGCGTTGAAAGCAGAATTCGAAAGTCAATATGCCGAATCGGTTGATTTCAATGCTGTCCCGCTTTACCCGCAAGCGGCAAAAAACTTCGGCACGAGCAATCCTTTTACTGTGCTGTTAAGACCGGATAATTATATTGGATTTATCTCTGCGGAAACTTCGCCTGATAAGCTGAAAGTTTATCTGAACAAGTTTGTTGGGCAATCGTAAAAGCAAGCGGCACCTTTCTACGAGTGGGCGGCAGAACAATTTAATGGGCGTGAGGGCGAAACAGCGACTTTCTTAAAACGGTCTATGGTTTCCCTTAGCTTGTGTGTATTCGGTTTCGCCCCACGTCATCTCAAGCGTTAGATAGCTTCTGCTTATCAAACCAGCTAATGTTCGACTCTATAAGAGGTGATCCACCGGAGACCACGCCTTGTACAGTGGTTGATGACCAAATCAATCTCTGTACAGGAGACCTCTGATGGATCGAGATACTTTTATCATCACTGTGTTCTGTTTAGTAAGCGAAATGTACGCGCAAGTCGTGCGCGAGCGCTCAGTGCGACACGGCGGCTTTGCCCCAGCCTTGTCGGATGAGGAACTCATCACCATACGAAGTCTGTGGTGAATACTTCAAACATCACACCGACAAAGACCTCTATGATTATTTTGCCGCTCATTACCGCCACCTCATTCCCCGTTTACCGAACCGTTCGCTGTTTGTCCGCCAAGCGGCCAATCTGTGGCAAGTTAAAACCGCTCTCCGGCAACTTCTCGTCGAGCGCAGCGAACAAGGCACAAGCCCTGTGCAAGTGATTGATACGTCGCCCTTGCCAGTCTGTACTTATAGGCGTGCGGTGCGCGACCGGTGTTTCAAAACTCTCGCCGATTACGGACATTGTGCCGCCAGGGAACTTGACTACGACGGCTTCAAACTTGGCTTGAGAGTTTCTGCCATCGGCCTCATCACCCACTTCCCATTGCTGAATGCGCGCCCCCACGATGTTAACCACATGAACGCTTTGGTTGAAGGCTTCGCTGAACTCTGCCTAGCCGACAAAGGCTTTATCGATCCCTTTCGTCAGGCACTCCTGCTGGAAAGATACGGAGTCAAAGCTGCCACTCCTGCCAGAACAAACATGATCGAGCAGCATCCATCGGCTTTACTCAAGTTCTGTCGGCGGATTCGCAAAATCGTGGAAACCGTTGGCTCACACTTAACGACGCGCTTCGGGATTGATAAGATTCGCGTGCATGATTTATGGCATTTTCAACATCGCTTAATTCGCAAGGTTTTATCACATCCCGTGATGGTCTTTCTAAACTTACAACTCGGTCGTGAACCCGTTAGACCTTGATGGTCTGATCTCGGCCTAGTAGAGTCGAACATTAGATATGTTCCATACTTCAAGGAGATGTCGAATGAGAAAAACGGCAAGGTGCGTCAGCAGTTTATTGTTTGCGGGAACGTTGACAGCGACGGTGACGCTCGCGCAAGCTCCGACGACGCCAACGCCTGCGCCACAACCGGGCGCGGCGGCGCGGCAACAAGCGAGCAGCGCACCTTCTCAGCCATCACCAACGCCGCCGATGCCGCCGGGGCCAAGCCCTAATTCTCAATACCGTCTCGGCCCCGACTCTCTGCCGCAGGAAGGCGTCCCGAAGGGCGAGATTCGCGGGCCATACACGCTCCCCAGCACGGCTTATCCCGGCACGCAGCACACCTACTGGGTTTATGTCCCGGCACAATATGACAAGTCAACTCCGGCGTCGCTGATGATTTTTCAGGACGGGCAGGCCTTCAAAGATGAGAACGGAGACATGCGCGCACAGAACGTGATGGACAATTTGATCTATCGCCGCGAGATTCCCGTAATGATCGGCGTCTTTATCAATCCGGGACGCACGCCCGCGCAACCCGAACCCAACCCGCAGGATTGGGGCGACAAAAGCACCAATCGCCCGACGGAATACAACACGCTCGATGATAAATACGCGCGCGTCATTACAGAGGAACTGATGCCGGTCTTGAATAAGGAGTACAACATTTCAAAAGACCCGGAGCAGCACGGCATCGGCGGCTCTAGTTCGGGAGCCATCGCCGCCTTCACTGTCGCGTGGGAGCGTCCCAACCAGTTTCGCAAAGTGTTGAGCAACGTCGGCAGCTTCACGAACATACGCGGCGGGCACGTCTATCCCGAACGTGTGCTGGCGAGCGAAAAGAAACCCATCCGAATTTTTCTGTGCGATGGCCGCAACGATAATCGAGGCATCCGCGACGGCGTCTATGACGAGAAGCGCGACTGGTTCTTACAGAACGTCCGGCTGCTCAAGGCTCTCACGCAGAAGGGCTACGACGTGAACTACACCTGGGGCATGAATCTGCACGGGCAGAAGTTCGGCGGCGCGATTATGCCGGAGATGATGCGCTGGCTGTGGCGCGATGCGTCGGTCGTGTCCACCGACCCGAACGACATGACGGAGCGTGCCTTCCGTCAACCGGCGGCTAAGAAGAATTAGCCTCGCTTCGCGACAGAGCCGCTCGCGCACGTTATAGCGTGAGCGGCTCCTACGCGACTGCTTCCATCTCTCCGGCGCTTCGTGTTATAGACACAACATGAAACAGTCGCCTCGCGCTTCTGCCGCTTCGTCTGCTCGCGCTGGCTTTAACCGTGTTCAGGCACACTCGAAACTTATCCGCCACATCAGGGGCGACGGTGATTTTCAGACAGTTTCCGAGAGGTACATTCGATGAATAAGTTTGTCGCTTTCACATCGCGAAGTTTGATGGCGCTGTGCTTCCTTCTCATCATCGCTTTGTCGCCTGCATCCGTGTCCGCACAGCAACAGATCGGATACGTGGCGCACAGGGAGGGCACATGGCTCCTCAATGGCGGCGCGCCGCTCGCCGACGGAAGCGCGCTCACGGCAGGCAGCGTCGTTTCAATTCAGTCGCCGACGGAGAACGATTACATCGTCATCGTCAAACTCAACGGCGACCCTCTGGCGCGGCGATTTTGTCGCAATTCCGACGAGTGCAGTCATCCGATCAAACTTCCGCGCGCCGTCGCGCCGGAGCCTTCAACTTTGCACGTCTTCGTTTCTTCTTTGATGAATCTGATGGTCGGCGAGCCTGACCGTTATGCCAGCACCAAGCAGAGAGGCGGGGACTTGGCCGATGGCGTCGTGCAATTAAAGGACGGCGCGCTCGACCTCAGTCCTCTCTTCGAGTCGAAGGGCAAAGGCACGTACTACCTGCGCCTGCGTGCGATTCCGCGCACCGGAAAGCCTACGGGCGGAAAGTGGAGCGCGCCTCTCACGTTGGATTGGAAGGGGTCTCAGCCGGCGACGGTTTCAGTGTCCGGTCTTCAGCCGGGATTGTATGAGATAGCTTTACTAGACCGCGACGGCGACGATTATTTACCGGCGGGCGCGAGCGCGTGGGTGCTCGCCAGCAAGCCGGAGGAATACGCCAAGATGGCCGCCGCGTTTCAAGAGGCCGTCGCGTTGACTCGTAAATGGGGAGCGGATGTTCCGCCGGAAGGCGTGCGTGGTTTCCTGCGCGCTCAACTCGATCATCTGGCGACAACAACGACAACAGCCAAGCCCGCAGGGTAGAAGCGCACCGGCAGCATGTTGAAGAAAAGGAAAAAGTCGAGCCGTCCAAGAATCAAAACGGAGGACGCGGATGACAGTCCGAAGGTCGCATGGTGGAGACGCCTGCTCAGGATTCTGCCCGCCGTCTTCGTCACATTTCTGCTCGTGATGCTCTTTAGCCGCCTCGGCGTCCTCCACAAATTGCAGACGTTCGTCTCAGACACAGGGATGCGTCTGAGCGCGCCGCACGCGCCGGGCGACGTGGCGATTGTTGACATCACGGACGAAGACTACAAAGAAATTTTCGGAAGCAAAAGTCCGCTCGACGCCGCGAAGCTGCGGATGCTGATAGACCTCATCGCGCGCGGGCATCCAAAAGTCATCGGCGTGGACATCAGCACTTCGGCGGAGCAATTTAAGGAGATACAAATAAGTGACAAGTGGCCGCCGGTGATCTGGGAGCGAGACACGCTCAAACTCCCGGAGTTCGAGGACGAGCCGCCTGAAGCGATAGACGTGCTCGGCGGGAGAGACGCGCGGCTCAATGATAATTCGGGATTGTCCCTGTTGTTCGACGATGCGGAAGACGGCTTGACGCGACGTTACCGTCGTCTCGTTAAGACGGAGGACGGCAGTCTGCTGCCTTCGTTTCCGTGGGCTATTGTCAGCAAACTCGCTTCGGCCAAAACGTCCGCGCTGAAGGCTTCCACAGATAAATATTTTATCCGTTATGCGGGCGACGCCGAAGGCTCGCATCGCATCAACCTGACGGCTTCGAGGCTCATCGAGCTTTCAAAAGGTGCGGGCTTGCCTGAAGACAATTTGTTAAAAGATAAAATCGCCCTGCTCGGCGGAAGCTACGGTGACGCCGACCGGCATCTGACGCCGCTCGGACGGATGGACGGCGTGCGAGTGGTCGCGCAGGTCATTGAAACCGAGTTAGACGGCGGCGGCGACAAGGCTCCCAATCGCGCCGCGCTCGTGCTGCTGGAAATTTTCGAGGGCGTGCTGGTCATCCTTTTATTCCACACCTTCCATACGCTCGGTTTTGTGAAGGCGACTTTGCTGAACCTCTTGTCCGTCGTCGTCATCGCAGTGGTGTGCAGTTATCTCGCGTTCGGCTCGATGTCGCGCGCGACGTTCTTCATCCCCGTGCTCATCTGCGTGCTCATCTACGAGTTCGCGGTCGAGTATCGCGTCGAGCTGGTCAAAAAACTTTCGGGAATATCCGGCGGTGAATCGCACGATGCTCATTGACGAAAGTCGCAGGAGTTCACAGATGCCCAAACGCCGCGCCGCTCGTCCGCTGCTCATCGCCTTAGCCTCAACTCTTTTTCTACTCTGCGTGCTGCATGAAAGCGCGCTCGCCGCAACACAGTCAAACGCGCAAACGCCGACGCCGGCTCAGGCGACTGGTCAGAGCAATCAGCAGCCAACATCGGAAGAAGATTTGGCCGAAGCCGCGAGGTTAATTCAACAGTCCGACGATCTTAAAAATCAGGGGCGAGTTGATGATGCCATCACTCTGGCAGTGCGCGCTCTGGCGATTCGAGACAAATCTCTTGCGGCTGATGATCCGCTCGTTTTCGCAGCGTTGAAAAAACTCGCAATGCTGTATCAAGCGAAGCGCGACTATGCGCGCGCCCGACCGATCATCGAGCGCGCGCTGGCGATTATCGAGAAGAAACTCGGAAAAGAACATCTCTACGTCGCAGAGGCGCTGGACGATCTGGCCGATGCGTACAGGGCGCAGAGCGATTACGCGCATGTCGTGGAATTATTGCAACGCGCGCTGGCGATTCGCGAAAAGGCGCTCGGCTCTGACCATCTGGATGTGGCTGCATTGCAGAACAAGCTCGCGGTGGCGTATCAATCGAAGGGCGAGAACGCGCGCGCCGAGCCGCTCTTTCAACGCGCGCTCGCGACTCGCCAGAACGCGCTCGGAGATAATCATCCCGCTGTGGCCGACGTGCTGTCTAATCTCGCCTCGATATATCAGGCCGAGGGTGATTATCCGCGCGCCGAGCAGTTGTTCCGGCGCGCGCTCACGATTTACGATAAAGTTCTGAGAGCTGACGATCCTTATATCTCCGGCGTGCTCAACAATCTCGCCACTTTATATTATGAGAAGAATGATTACGCGCAGGCTGAGCCGTTATACCTGCGCGCTCTGAAGCTCGAGGAAAAGACAGACAACCAATTTTTTGTCGCTACGCTGCTGAACAATCTCGCTTCGTTGTATCAGGAGAGAGGCGACGCCGCGCGCGACGACTACGCTCATGCGGAGTCGCTGTATCAACGCGCGCTGGCGATTCACGAGAAGGAGCTTGACCCTGACGATATTGCCGTCGCCGATGTGCTGGGTAATCTCGGCGGGCTATATCAACTCGGAGGGTTACGTCAAGCGAAGGGTGATTACAGTCAGGCCGAACAGTTTGACAGGCGCGCGCTGGAGATTTTGGAGAAGCGGCTGGCAGCCGACGACCCGCGCATCGCCACGGCGCTCAATAATCTCGGCGAGCTATATGTCTTGACAGGCGAATACGAGAAGGCCGAGCCGATGTTACTGCGCTCGCTGGCGATTCGTGAGAAGGTGTTAGGCGCGAAGCATTTCGATGTGGCAGCAGCGCTGTACAATCTCACTGGCCTGTACATGCTGAAGGGCGATTTGGAGCAAGCCATTAGCTTGATGACGCGCGCCAGTGAGATCAGAGAATACAATCTCGATCTCGTCCTCAACAGCGGGTCAGAGAATCAGAAGCAGCTTTACATCAAGAAACTCGCCGGCGAAACCGATAGCTCCATTTCCTTACATCTGATGCTGGCTCCGCACAACATCGCGGCGCTCCATCTCGCGCTGACCAACATTCTCCGCCGCAAGGGGCGCGCGCTCGACGCCATGACCGACCAGATCACCGCGTTGCGCCGACGCCTCGATCCGCAAGACCGCGCGCTCCTTGATCAACTCTCGGACGCGCGCGCGCAACTCTCTGCTGCGGTGCTGAAAGGCGCGGGCGCGAGTGATCCGGCGCAACATCTGTCTGAAGTCGCGCGACTCGAAGCCGACGCCGCGCGTCTGGAAGCGCAGGTGAGCGCGAGGAGCGCGGAGTTTCGCGTCGAGACTCAACCGGCCACCATCGAGCGCGTGCAGAAGGCCATCCCGGCAGATGCCGCATTGATCGAACTCACCACTTACCTGCCATTTGATAATCCGAAAGGCAAAGGATTTGAGATATGGGGCAAACGTCGCTATGCGGCTTACGTGCTGCGGCGCGAGGGCGCACCATTATTCGTTGATCTCGGAGAAGTCGCGCCTATCAATCGCGTCGTCGGGCGACTGCGCGTCGCACTCTTCGACCCGGAAAGCGCGGACGCCAGACAGTCCGGGCGCGCGCTCGATGAACTCGTCATGCAGCCCATCAGAAAGCTTCTGGGCACGTCTGCGGTGCGGCAACTCCTCATCTCGCCCGATGGCGCGCTCAATCTCGTGCCCTTCGACGCGCTCGTGGATGAGCGCGACCGTTATCTGGTTGAGACTTACTCGATCAGCTATCTGACGAGCGGCAGAGATTTGCTGCGGCTCGCAACACAGGCGCAGCCGAGAGAGGGGATGGTCGTGTTCGCCAATCCGCTTTTCGATTTCGACGCGAGCGCGAGTCAAACGAAAAACTCGACCGCGCCGAATCGTAACGGCGCGATTGGCCGCGCGGAGAGTCCGAGTCAAACATCCGACCCTGCTCTCGCACGTCGCTCGGTTGACCTGACGACAGGAAAGTTCCTGCCGCTCGTCGGCACGGCGAAAGAAGCGCAGGCCATCGCCGCGCTCTTTCCGGGCGTCAAGCCGTTGATGGGCGCGGCGGCGACGGAGTCCGCGCTCAAACACGTCAGCGCGCCGCGCATTCTGCACATCGCGACGCACGGACGCTTTCTGCCAGACCAGCCCGACGCGCCGGCAGGCGATAGTCCACTCGGTCTCGGCGCGAAAAGCAGCAATGGCTTGACGGGCGCGACAGCCGCCAGAGCAGTCGGCGGCGAGAATCCGCTGCTGCGTAGTTTTCTCGTGCTGGCGGGAGGCAACAAACTGAACGGCGGCGGCGGCGAAGACGGAATGCTGACGGCTCTGGAGGCGGCGGGCTTAGACCTCTGGGGCACGAAGCTCGTCGTGCTCTCGGCCTGCCAGACGGGCGTCGGTGAAGTGAAAAACGGCGAAGGCGTCTATGGATTGCGTCGCGCGCTCGTGCTGGCCGGAGCCGAAAGCGAGTTGATGACTTTGTGGCCTGTCTCGGATGAAGCGACCGGCGAATTGATGTCGGAGTATTACCAAAGGCTCAAGGCCGGCGAGGGACGGACGGAGGCTCTGCGACAGGTGCAGTTGAAAATGCTGCGAAGCAAGGATCGCGCGCATCCATACTTCTGGGCGAGCTTCATCCCCGTCGGAGATTGGCGCAATCTGGAAGGGAAGTAGTAGTCGGGGGCGAAAACTTTTGCGTTATGGGCAAAAAGCGTTGGATCATCCTGTTGCTACTCTTCGCGCTGGCCCTGACGTTGCGTCTCTCTGTCGCGCACTTCCTCGCCAACGACGAGCCGAACGACGGCATCGTCTATGCACAACTCGCGCGCAACGTGATTGAGCAGCAGACCTACTCGCTGGCCGCCGCGCCGCCCTACGATCCGACGTTCATACGGCTTCCCGGCTATCCGCTGTTCATCGCTTTCATCTACCTCATCTTCGGGCACGGCAACAACGAAGCGGTGCGACTCGTGCAAGCTCTGCTCGACGCGGCCTCGTGCGCGCTCATCGCGTGTCTGGCTTTTATCTGGCAACCGCTCGCGGCGCGCAAGTGGCACGCCGCCGCGCTCGCGCTCGCGCTCATCGCCGTCTGCCCGTTCGTCGCGATTTATACGGCGACGATTTTGACGGAGACGCTGACCACTTTTCTCGTCCTCGCCCTTGTGCTGCTCGCGACGCTCGCGCTCAAGGCAGAGAGTTGGTGGGCGCAACTGCTCTGGTGGGCGTGCGCCGGTTTGTGCGGCGGCGCGTTGACGATTGTCAGACCCGACGGTGGACTCTTCGTGGCGGGCGTCGGGTTGACGCTCGTCATCGTGCGACTTTGCGGGGCGCGCGACGGCAGCAACAGTGATGCCATGAGCCGCGATGTCAGCGACGGGGAAGTGCTGCGGCAGCAGCAGCAATCGCGCGCTCGTTTGTTCATGCGTCGCGTCTTGAACACGTTGGCGTGCGGCGCGGTCTTGACGTTGGTGACTGCCTCGTTTCTTGTGCCTTGGACACTGAGGAACGAGCGCGTCTTTCATCTCTTCCAGCCGCTCGCGCCGGTCTATGCCAACATGCCGGACGAGTTCGTCGCGCGCGGATACTTTCGCTGGGTGCGGACGTGGATTGACGACGAGCGCGACATCGAGCCGCTGCTCTGGACGCTCGACGACAAGCCGATCAAGATCGAGCAAGTTCCAGACAAGGCGTTCGACACGCCGGACGAGCGCGAGCGCGTCGCCGCCCTGCTCAACGCATACAATCATCCGCCGCCCGATGCTTCGGACGACCAAGCCGGCGAAGAAAAACCGGGCGAGTCCGATGGGGATAATGCTGACAACGGCGACAGCGCCGATAACACGGACGAAGCGGACGAGACAGACAAGCAAGAGGATCAGACAGACAACAAAGCGGACGAGAGCGGCGCGGACGAGTCAAAGAATGGCGCGGATAATTCATCGAGCGATGCGACTGACGAAGGGCAAGCGCAACTGGAAGCCGATGCAGCCGCGCAGCCCGTCCAGATGACGCCGGAGATTGACGCGGGCTTCGCGCAAATCGCCGACGAGCGAATCAGTCGCGCGCCCGTGCGTTATTATTGCTGGCTCCCCGTCAAACGCGCCGCTGCGCTGTGGTTCGACACGCACACGCAGTACTATCGCTTCTCCGGCGAATTGTTCCCGCTCGACGATCTCGACACGGACGAGCGACAACAATACTGGCTGCCGCTCTTCGCCGCGCTCGTCTGGATATACACTTTGCTCGGCGTCGCGGGCGCTGTGATGTTGTGGCGCTGGCGTCGTCTTGGCACATGGCGTTGGCTGCTGCTGACGCTCTTGCTCATCGTGCCGCGACTCGCGTTTATGTCCACGCTCGAAAACCCGGAGCCGCGCTACGTCGTCGAGCTTTTCGCACTGCTCCCACTGCTCGGCGGCGTCGCGCTCTCAAGCATTCGCTCCGGCGCGCTCATTGGTGATAATGCTTCGAGCGATGAGATAACAAATGATGATGCGGCATCAACTGATGCACAGCCGTCAACAACCGTGCCGCCTGCGAGCGGCATCTAAAGTTTGATAAGTTAACGTTCGTTAAGAACAAGCCCGATGCTCCTGTTGAGAAAAACAAAAACGCTCTCCCGTGCTTGGATGCGACGGCTACGAATGCTCCGCCTGTCGGTTTGAAGTCTGAGCCTTACTCATGCCAGAGATTATTACGAAGCCTGTTTTTTCCGATCCCAGCAAACGCCGCTGGCGGCGCGTGAGCCGCACGTCGCTCGTCGTCGGCGCGCTCGTCTCCGCCGCCGCCGCGCTCTTTGTGGCGAGCGTGCTCGTCAACCCTTTGCTGCCGCAACTCAACATTCGCGCGCTGGAAAATCTGCCGCACGCCTCTGACACCAAACCGCAGCCGCCCGCGCTCGACGCGACGCGCCGCGAAGTCAAAGCCAGACGCGCGGAAGTCGCGCTGCGCCGCGCACTGGAAACGACGCGCACAGTGCCGGGCGCGCGTCCGTCGTTGATGAAGGTGACGCCCGCGCCTTCGCACACTCCGCCGCCATCGTCCACGCCTGTCGCATCTGACAACGCAAACACGAAGCCCCTCGCCATCGGTTTCTACGTCAACTGGGATGATTCCAGTTATGATTCCTTGAAGCGCAATTTGCAACAACTCGACTGGATCGTGCCCGAATGGAGCAGATTGCAGGAAGGCGCTGGAGACCCCTTGCATCGCGATGTGGATGCGCGCGCGCTCGACCTCATCCGGCGCGAGCGACCGCAGATGCAAATCATTCCCATCGTGCAAAACAGCGAGGCCGGCGTCTGGAATCCCAAACTCTTAGCCGCGATGATCAGCGATGCGCCGTCGCGCCGGAAATTGATTGACGCGCTCGTGGGGTTCGTCGAGCAAAATAATTTCGCGGGCGTCTGCGTTGACTTCGAGGAAGTGCCCGCCGCATCGCAGGCGAATCTTTTAAGTTTCATGGGCGAGCTGCACGCCGTCTTTCAGTCGCACAATTGGACGGTGGCGCAGGCCGCGCCGTTTGAAGATGAGGAGTGGAACTATCGCGCTTACGGCGCGGTCACGGATCATTTGATGCTGATGGCCTACGACCAGCACTGGCAGACCGGCCCCGCCGGCCCCGTCTCCGCGCAGAACTGGTTCGAGACGACGCTCGCCAAGCGTCTGCGCGAGCTTGACCCGTCGAAGACGATCATCTGCTTCGGCGGCTACGGCTACGACTGGACGCGCGGCAAGGGGACGGAGACGCAGGAGCTGACTTTTCAGGAAGCCATCCTCACGTCGCATGATAACGAAAGCGACATCACGCTCGACCCCGCGACGCGCAATCCGACTTACACGTATGAAGACGAAGACGGCTCGGCGCACACCGTCTGGTTCCTCGATGCGGTGACGGCTTATAACGAGATGCGCGCCGCCGCGCCGTTTCATCCGGCGGGCTTCGCGCTCTGGCGTCTCGGCTCGGAAGACCCTTCGCTGTGGTCGTTCTTCGGCGCGGAGACGGGCGCGTCTGTGCCTGATGGCTTGCGCCACATCCGATACGGTTACGACGTTGACTACGAGGGCGAGGGTGAAATTCTCGATGTCACGGCGCAGCCGCAGGAGGGCGCGCGCGACATTGACGTTGACGGGACGAGCGGACTGATTACGAAAGAGACTTACACCGCGCTGCCTTCGTCTTATGTTATTCAACGCACGCGCGAGCAGCCGGGACTCGTCGCGCTGACCTTCGACGACGGCCCCGACGCGACGTGGACGCCCGCCATTCTCGACGTGCTCAAGCGAGAGAATGTGCCCGCCACATTTTTCATCATCGGGCAGAACGGGCAGGACAATCCGGGACTCGTGCGGCGCATCGTGAACGAGGGGCACGACATCGGCAACCACACGTTCACGCACCCGAACCTCGGCGAAATCCCGGCGCGCATCGGCGACCTCGAACTGACCGCCACGGAGCGTCTCATCGAATCGCTGACGGGTCGCTCGACGATGCTCTTTCGCCCGCCTTACTTCGGCGACGCCGAGCCGTCCACGCCGGATCAAGTCGAGCCGATTGTGCGCGCCAAACAACTCGGCTACCTGACCGTCGGCCTGCGCGTTGACCCCGACGACTGGAAACAACCGGGCGTCGAAAAGATCGTCAACGAGACCATCGCGGGACTGACGAATCCAGACCCGGACAAGCGCGGGCAAGTCGTCCTCTTGCACGATAGCGGCGGCGACCGCAGCCAGACCGTCGCCGCGCTGCCTCTCTTGATTCACGATCTGCGCTCGCGCGGGTTTCGTTTCGTCACCATCTCGCAGTTGGCGGGACTGACGCGCGACGAGGCGATGCCGCCCGTCACGGCGCGACAGGGAGCGGTGGCGCGCGCCGATGCCGTCGGCTTCTACACCATCTCGCTCGCGGGCTGGCTGCTGCACTGGCTCTTTCTCATCGGCATCATTCTCGGCGTCGCGCGCGTCGCTTTCATCGGCCTGCTCGCCGCAGCGCAACGACTACGCGCGCGACGCCGCGAAGTGACGCACGCGGGCGAAACGTCGCAGCCGTTCGTCTCGATCATCGTGCCCGCCTTTAACGAAGAGAAAGTCATCGCGCAAACCATCGAGAGTCTGCTCGCGTCAAATTACGAGAAGCTGGAAATCATCGTCGTGGACGACGGCTCGCCCGACCGCACGAGCGAAGTGGTCAGCGAGAGATTCGCAAACGATGCGCGCGTCCAACTCTTCACCAAAGAAAACGGCGGCAAGGCCGAAGCGCTCAACTACGGTATGCGACACGCGCAAGGCGAAATCATCATCGCGCTCGACGCCGACACAATCTTCGCGCCGGAGACCGTCGGCGCGCTCGCGCATCGTTTTTATGATCCGCAGTTGGGTGCGCTCGCGGGTAATGCCAAAGTCGGCAATCGCATCAATCTCGTCACGCGCTGGCAGGCGCTCGAATACATCACGGCGCAGAACATGGATCGCCGCGCCTTCGCCAGTCTCAACTGCATCACGGTCGTGCCCGGTGCGGTCGGCGCGTGGCGACGTGACTTGCTCGAACAGGTTGGCGGCTTCACCGCCGACACGCTCGCCGAAGATCAAGACCTGACGCTCAACATCCGACGCCTCGGTTACAAAATCGGTTACGAAGAGCGCGCCGTCGCGTGGACAGAAGCGCCGGACACTTTGCGCGCGCTCGCCAAGCAACGCTTCCGCTGGTCGTTCGGCACGCTGCAATGTATGTGGAAGCACCGCGACGCGCTGCTGCGCCCGCGCTACGGCACGCTCGGTTTCGTCGCGATGCCGAACGTCTGGATTTTCCAGATTATCTTTCCCCTCATCTCGCCGATTATGGACTTGATGCTCGTCTGGTCTTTCATCTCCGCGATGATTGAACGCGCGATGCACACGGAAGAATATTCTATTACCAACCTGCGACAGATACTTTTTTACTACGCGCTGTTTCTCGCGATTGACTGGCTGGCGGCGGCGCTCGCCTTCGCGCTGGAGCGACGCGAGCAGTGGAGTCTGCTGTGGTGGCTGTTCCTGCAACGTTTCTGTTACCGGCAGGTGATGTACTACGTGATGGTCAAATCCTTCGGCGTCGCGCTGCACGGCAAAATCGTCGGCTGGGGTAAACTTGAGCGCAAGGCCACCAGCGAGTCGCGTGTGTATTAGTCGCGCGTCTCTGAAAGAATTGCGTCGAACGTCGTTCGTCTCCTGTGAAGCGCAGACGGTTTCAAGCGGCGCGGAGTTCTCTTACCCTGCGCGTCGCTCTTCCAAAAAAATGTGCGAGGATGTTTGCTTTCCCGCCCGTCGCACGCCGGCGTCTTAACATTCGTCCAAAATTTTGGTACGCTACCGCTCACTTCAACAAAGTTAGACAGCGATGACGATTTGTTGCCGGTGCCTCAACCGACAGCCCGCACGAGAGAAGTCAGCGTCCATCCGAAGCAAGAGAAGGGTCGAGACTACTTTAATCGTGAATCCAAACGGTGCGACGACGAATTCTGTCCGTGCTCCCGCACCTTAACCACAGGCCGCATGAATACGTGCGACGCTAATGCGCGTCGCAAACTTACGACAATAGGTCACTCCTCAAACCGGCGGACAATCCATCATACCCGTGCGTCTCTAACGATGTTGATGCGGCACGGGGGCTGGCGGGTGACTTGTTGCCTTACCTCAATCGTTCATCAACAAAGGAAAAGAATCATGCGTAAGAGTTTGCTCATCGGTTTACTGGGCTTCGCTTTGATAGCCGCCTCAATCTTTCCTACCATCAAGTCGGACGCGGCGCGCGTGACCCAGAAGCAGAGTGTTTACACCGCCGCGCCAAGGGCACAACGCCCGACGCTTCCCAACTACGACATTCGCCTCGCCGGTCAGGGCGAGTTTGCGGACACCGATCTCAATTCGACCGCGCAGACGCAGAGCGTCATGCGGAATGCGAGCGCGGCGATTCAGTCACGCGGCTCGGCGGTCGAGAATTTCCGCGCAAGCCTCAATCCTAAAGCCGCGCGAAATCTACACGCGCAGGTCAACGAAGCCGGCGCGTTGAAAAATTTCTTTATTGACGGCAGCGCGCTCTCCGAGCCGCAGTCAGACCTTCCTGACAACATCGCGCGCAATTTCCTGAAAGGACAGGCCACGCTCTTCGCGCTCAACGAGACGAGTGTCAGCAATCTCAAGCTCAATAAAGAGGACAACGATCAGGGCGTTACTTTTCTCAATTACACACAGACGGTCGGCGGGGTCAAAGTATTTGAAGGAGACGTGCGCGTCGTCGTCAACCGGGACGGGCAGGTGCTTTCCGTCCGCGAGGGCTTCCTCGTCCCCGCCACGCAGAAATTATCGCGGGTCAAGCCTGCGCTGTCCGAGGCGGAGGGCATCGCCAAAGCTTTCGAGCACGCCGGGAGAAACGTGCTGCCGTCGTTCGCCGAAACTCGCCTCCGCGCAGACCAGAGCGAGTCTTCGTCTTTCGCCAATCCGCTCCGGCCTGATTACGAGGAAGTAACCTCGGAGTTGAACGTTGTCCGCGTGGGCGACACGGTTCGTCCGGCATGGCACGTCTATGCCGATGTCGGCCCGAACGAGTGGTACGAAATTCTCCTCGATGCGAATACGGGCGAACTGCTTTTGCGCCAGAACCTCTACGTCTTTGAGGCACAGGGCACGGTCTATACGGAAGACCCGGACGCGGGAGGGCGCACGCTCGTCAGCTTCCTCGGCGACACGACCATCAACACGACCGCCGGCTGGATGGGAACTTCGACGACGACGACAGGCAACAACGTCGAGGCTTATCTCGACACCAACGCCGACAACGCGCCGGACGCCAACAACGGCACGAATTTGTCGAACGGCCACGCGATCTCGGCCAGCCAGAATTTCACCTTCCCGTTCTCGACCACCGCCGACCCGCGCACGCAACAGGCGGCCATCGTCACGAACCTGTTCTACTACAACAACTACATGCACGACTTCTCATACCGACTCGGTTTCACGGAGTCGGCGGGTAACTTCCAGACGAACAACTACAGTCGCGGCGGTGTCGGCAACGACAGCGTGCGCGCCGAGGCGCAGGACGGCTCCGGTACCAATAACGCGAATTTCGCGACGCCGCCCGACGGCCAGCGCCCGCGTATGCAGCAATACCTTTTCACCGCGCCCAATCCCGACCGCGATAGCTCGGTGGACTCGGATGTGGTCTTTCACGAGTACGGGCACGGCATCTCGAATCGTCTCATCGGCAACGGCGGCACCGCCCTTCAGGGCACGCAGTCCGGCGCGATGGGCGAAGGCTGGTCTGACTACTGGGCGACGACCATCAACAACGACGGCGTGATGGGCGAGTACGTCACGCAGGACAACGTGCGCGGCATCCGTCGCGCGGCATACACGGTTCCCGCCGCCGCCGTCCACGATTCTTACGCGGACGTCTGCGCGGGCGGTTGTGAAGTGCACAACGACGGCGAAGTGTGGGCTGCGACGCTATGGGATTTACGCACGCAACTCGGCAAGACGATCTCGGACAGCATCGTCCTCAACGGCATGAAGTTCACGCCGAGCCGCCCGTCGTTCCTGAACGCGCGCGACGGCATCATCCAAGCCGACCAGAACTTGAACGGCGGAGCCAATCGCTGCGCCATCTGGGCTGTCTTCGCGCGTCACGGGATGGGCGTCTCTGCGGTCGGCAACGACGGCACGACGCACACTGCGGCGACGAACGTCCCGTCCGATTGCGGCGGCACTTGCACCTTCTCGATTAACCCGACGAGCGCGAGCGTCGCGGCGGGCGGCGCGACGGGCAGCGTCAGCGTCTCTGCCACCGCCGGTTGCACTTGGTCGGCGGTCAGCAACGCCTCTTTCATCACGATCACTGCGGGCGCGAGCGGGACGGGCAACGGCACGGTCTCTTACTCCGTCGCCTCCAACACCGCCAGCACTTCGCGCACGGGCACGCTGACCATCGCGGGACAGACGTTCACCGTGACGCAGGCGGGCGCGACCGGCGGAGGCGGCACAGAGTTGCTGATCAACCCCGGCTACGAGACCGGCACGACGCCGTGGGTGATCACCGGGCAGACCGTCCGCAGCACCGGCGCGTACCCGCATTCGGGCACGGGCTACATGATTCTCGGCACCGTCAACAGCACGACCGACACGCTCTACCAGCAGGTGACGATTCCGGGCGGGGGCGCGAACCTGAACTTCTGGCTCAACGTCACCACGGGCGAGGCGGCGGGCGCGCCCGTCTATGACCAACTCTTCGTCGAAGTGCGGAACACTTCGGGGACGCTGCTGGGGACGCTGGCAACATTCAGCAACCAGAACAGCGGCACGGCGGGCGTTTACGTGTTGAGAGGGCCGTACAACCTCGGCGGCTTCGCCGGGCAGACTGTGCGAATACAATTCCGCTCGACCACAGACGTTTCGCTCCCCACCTCATTCCGCGTGGATGACGTGTCGGTCAAATAAATTCAACCACTAACCCTGAGACTGGCCTCCCTTCCTTTGGGAGGCCAGTCTCTTCAACACCTCTTCCTCTCTGAATCAAACTGCACAACGGGCGGGGACGCTCTTCTTTAATACTATCGCTCTTTGCGATTGAGTGCGGCGTGAACGAAAAACGTTTCACCACAGAGGACACAGAGGAACACAGAGCACAAGGCGGAGCCATGCACAGCTTCTACATCTCCTTTGTTCTTCCCTCTGTGAACCTCTGTGTCCTCTGTGGTCAATCACCGGTCGCATTCATTGAGCAGCCGCAGTAAACTCTCGCAGGAGCATGTCCGTGTTTTTTTTACTGACCTGCGTCAGTTACACGCTGTCAGGCTCAATCAATCTGCACTTCAAGGAATTGATCATGAAAAAGTCTTCGCGCATCGCCGTCGTGCTGCTGGCCGTCGCTTGTCTTCTCTCGCCGCTTGTTCCTCGCGGCAGGATGCAGGAAGCGTCAAAGCGTCGCGGCATCACGCCGGAGGATTATTTCGCCTTCGAGTTCGTCAGCGACCCGCATCTTTCGCCGGATGGAAAGCTCGTGGCTTACGTCTTGACGACGGTGGATCAGAGACAGAATCGCCGCCAGTCGAACATCTGGCTCGCGAGCGTTGACGGGAGCCGCGCGCCGCGCCCGTTCACGACTTCGCCGCAGTCTTCGACTTCGCCGCGCTGGTCGCCCGACGGTCAATCGCTCGCGTTTCTTTCTTCGCGCCCGGCAACGACGGACACCAATAACCAGAGCGCGCCGACAGCTTCCGCTGCGCCGAACGCTTCACCGATGCCGGGCACAGGCAGCAACACTCCGTCTCCCGCAAGCACGCCGGGCGGTGCGACGCTCGCGACGGCCACGACGCCGGGCGTGTCGAGCGCGCTTATGACGACAACGGCCACCGCCATCACGACAACCATTCTGAGCGAGACGCCGCGCAGCCAGGTCTATCTACTTTCGATGGACGGCGGCGAAGCGCGTCGCGTGACGAATCTTAAAAACGGCGCGGGCAGTTTTGCATGGTCGCCCGACGGCACGCGCCTCGCCGTCACGAGCCGCGTGGGGCCGTCTGACGCGCGCGCCGCCTCGAGCGATGTGCGCCACTACAAACATCTCTCTTACAAGTTCAACGACAGCGGCTGGTTCGACGACAAGCGCGGCCACATCTGGATCGTGGATGTCGCGTCGGGTGCGTCGAGACAACTGACTTCGGGCGACGAGTGGAACGAAAGCGATCCGCAGTGGTCGCCCGACGGCACGCGCATCGCTTTCGTCTCCGACCGCACGGGAAAATCTTTCGACGAAAGCCGCAACACGGATGTCTGGGTCACGAACGCCGACGGCACAGGCGCGCTCGTGAAAATCTCCGACCACGACGAAGCCGACGACAGCCCGCGCTGGTCGCCCGACGGCAAGACCATCGCCTACATCGGCGAACTGCATGAGCGCGATCATCCGAAAGTCTGGCTCGCGTCTGCGACGGGCGGCGCACCTTCGCGTCTCGCGGCGGATGAACTCGACCTCATCCCCGGCGGACTCGTTTGGGTCGAAGGCGGTCGCGCGCTCTCTTTCGAGACCGGCGTCAAAGGCGAGTTGCATCTTTTTCGCATTGATGTAGCGGCGAGAAAATTGCGGCAGGTGACGACGGGCGCGCGTGCCGTGCGTAGTGCGGATTATAACGACGCCTCTAAGCGAATGGTTTACGCGGCCAATGACTTCAAGCACCTTGACGATCTCTACATCGCGGCGCTTGACGGCAAAAATGAGCGACAGTTGACGCATCTCAATGACAAGCTATGGCAGAAATTCCAACTTGCAGACGTGGAGCGCATGACCTACAAGGGCGCGGACGGTTGGGACGTGGATGGCTTTCTCGTCAAGCCCGTCGGCTGGCAGGAAGGCAAAAAGTATCCGATGATTTTGAGCATTCACGGCGGCCCGGCGGGTCAGTACGGCGTGGATTGGTATCAGGAATTTCAGGTCTATGCGTCGCGCGGCTGGGCTGTCTTTTTCACGAACCCGCGCGGCTCGACCGGCTACGGCCAGAAGTTCGAGCGCGGCATCGAGAACGAATGGGGACGCAACGATTACACCGACGTGATGAACGGCGTCGAGGCCGCGCTCGTGAAATATCCTTGGCTTGACCGCGAGCGGCTCGGCGTCACCGGCGGCTCTTACGGCGGCTACATGACGAACTGGATCGTCGGCCACACGAACATCTTCAAGGCCGCCGTCACGCTCCGTAGTGTCGTCAATTTCATCAGCGACGAAGGCACGCGCGACGGCGCATACGGCCACGCGACAGACTTCGGCGGCGATCTCTTCGACAAGTTCGACATGTACTGGGAACGCTCGCCACTCAAATATGCGAAGAACGTCAAGACGCCAATTCTCATCCTTCATTCCGACAACGACTATCGCGTGCCGTTAGAGCAGGGCGAGCAGTGGTTTCGCGCCCTCAAGCACTACGGCGTTACGACTGAGTTCGTCATCTTCCCGCGCGAGAATCACAACCTCACGCGCACCGGCGAGCCGAAGCATTTAGTCGAAAGCATGAACTGGCAAATCTACTGGTTCGATAAATATCTCAACGGCAACACGTCAGCCATCGCGCCCGACGCAAGATAGAGGGGAAGGTGATAAGTGATGAGTGATGAGTGATAAGAAAAAGGCTTTTTGTCTTCACTCATCACTCATCACTTATCACTCATCACTCATGCTTTTCGATCTGCCAAAAGTTTATCCGATTACCGACCGGCGTCTGTCGGGACTGTCGCACGCGGAGCAGGCCGCGCGTCTGGCCGATGGCGGCGCGACGCTCATTCAGTTGCGCGAAAAGTTTTTGTCGCCGCGCGAGTTTTATGATGAGGCGGAGGAAGCGTTACGTGTCGCTCGTGCACGCGGCGTGAGAATTATCATCAATGACCGCGCCGACATCGCGCTCGCGCTTGGCGCGGACGGCGTGCATCTCGGACAGGACGATCTTTCGCCGGAGGCGGCGCGGACGCTGCTCGGCGCGGATGCCATCATCGGATATTCGACGCACAGCGTCGCGCAGGCGATTGATGCCGCGCGGCTTCCCGTCAGCTACATCGCCATCGGCCCCATCTTCGCGACGGCGACGAAAGAGAATCCAGACCCGACGGTCGGCCTCGAAGATTTGCGCGTGGTGCGCGCTGCCTGCGCGGGCGTGCCGCTCGTCGCCATCGGCGGCTTGGACGAGACAAACGTGCGCCGCGCATTCGATGCAGGCACTGATTGCGTCGCCCTTGTCAGCGCGTTGCTGCCCTTCGACAATCCTCCCGAAATCAGTCGCCGGACGCGACGGATGCTCGCCGCTTTATCGTCAAGATCGTCGCCAACGCGAAGTTAAATGAGAGAATAGCAAGCGTTAAAAGTCTCAACTTGCTTTTTCATCGTTTTTACGCCACAATCGGGATGCCTTCGGAGATGACCGTCTCCAGCCACGTTTTCATCTGACTTCAACAACTTGCCCGCCACCTTTTCCTACTCTTCGGGAGCTACATTTCTGGCATGAGATACTTTGATTTGCCGCCCGTCATCGAGCGTATGCTGCTGGTCTCCGACAAGATCAGCGACCTCAACTTTTCCGTCGGGCAAGCGCCGCAAGTGGAAATCAACGGCAAGCTGACGCTCGTCCAGCCGCTCGGCGTGCAAAAGCTGACGCCGTTCCAGACCGAAATCATCGCCATGACTTTGATGGAGGGAAACCCGGAAGCGGCGCAACGGCTCGCGCACAGCGGCTCGACTGATCTCAGCTACAGCATCCCTTCGCGCACGCGCTTTCGCGTCAACATCTTTCAGCAGCGCGGCACGTACTCGATTGTGATGCGCGTGATTCCGACCGAAGTGCCGACGCTTGAGACGCTCGGTTTGCCAGCGCGTCTCTCTGACATCGCGGAGCTACGCAACGGCATCGTGCTCGTGACGGGGCCGACGGGCGCGGGCAAAAGCTCGACGCTCGCCGCCGTCATCAACTGCATCAACGAAACGCATCACTATCACATCGTGACCATCGAAGACCCCATCGAATTTCTGCACACGCATAAAAATTCCACGATCAATCAACGCGAGATCGGCACGGATGCGAAAGACTTTCCTTCGGCTCTGCGCGGCGCGCTCCGGCAGGCTCCGAAAGTGATTCTCATCGGAGAGATGCGCGACTACGAGACGACCGAGATCGCGCTCGAAGCGGCGGAGACAGGCCATCTCGTCCTCTCCACTTTGCACACGATTGACGCTTCCAAAACCATAGACCGCATCATCGGCCTCTACCCGAAAAACGAGGAGCAGGTTATCCGCACGCGCCTCGCGCAGACGTTTCGCTACATCGTCTCGCAACGGCTCGTGCCGCGCGCCGATGGGCGCGGTCGCGCCGCCGTCGTCGAGGTTTTGAGTTCCACGCCGCGCACGCGCGAGTACATCAACGAGGGCGAGAGCGAGGGCAAGTCTCTGCTCGACGCGATGCGCGACGGCAAGCTCGACGGGATGCAGGATTTCGACTCCGTCATCAAAGGCATGATCGAGCAAAAAACCGTCACGCTCGAAGACGGCCTCGCCTTCGCCACGAACCCGAACAATCTTCAACTCGCGCTCAAGGGAATGTCTGCGTCCGACGATTTCATGGTTCCCGACACATTCACGAGCAGCATGAAAGCAAGCAGCGGCAGCAGTAATCGCCCCACTGCCAGCTTTCCGTCTCGCCCATCCAAAGCCGCTTCCATTCTGGATATGATCGAATAAAACAGAGGTTAGAAGTTAGAGGTTAGATGTCAGTCAAAGACAACTCTAACCTCTAACCTCCAACCTCTAACCTCTACTTTATGATTGTCACCTGCCCGAACTGCACGACGCGCCTGCAACTCGACGACGCGAAAATTCCTGCGCGCGCCTTCAGCGTGCGTTGCCCGAAATGCCAACTCATCATCGAGACGGAGCCGCCCGCCGCCGTGCAGAAGAAGGGCGCTGCGATTGATGCCGCCGGCCATCTGCCCTCCACGACGCGCACGTCGCAGCAGGAGACGAGCAGCAGCTTCATGCCTTACGTCAACGCCGAACCTCAGAGCGAATCATCGGACGCGACACAGACCGCCGCAGCGACGGGTGACAGCGGCGATTTGATACGTCTGCTGGCGTCGGTGTTGCAGCGCGCACTGAGCGATGAGTCGGACGTGAAAGTCGCGCCGGCAGTAGTCGAGACGGCGGGCGCGCGCCGTCCCGTCTGGGACAATCGCCGCGTGCTCGTGTGCATCGGATCGTCGTATCGAGACAAAGTGGTGCGCGCGTTATCCTTGAATAATCATCGTCTCATCGTTGCCGAAGATGGGGTGCGCGCACTGGAACACATGAGGGAAGAGAAGGTTGACGTGTTGCTGCTCGACCCGGAGTTCGACGTGTTGGGGCAGGGCGCGTCGCTCATCACGCGCGAACTGAGCGCGATGCGAATGGCCGACCGCCGCCGACTCGTCCTCGTCCAATTCTCGCCGACGACGCGCACGGGCGATGTCCATGCCGCTTTCGTCAACAACGTCAATCTCATCATCAACAAAGCGGATGCCGGAGACCTGCCGCAGCTTCTCGAAAAAAACGTCCGCGAGCTAAACGATCTCTACCGCGAGTTCAATAAGTCGCTCAACCTCACAGCGTTGTAACGTCTCTGGCAACCCGTCGCCGCGCCGCCGCCCGCAAGTTTCCATAATCCACCACAGCAAGCACGCGAGAAGCGCGCCCGCAGTCCTCTGCCGCTGGCGACACGCGGCGTTTTGCCCGCGCGCTTTGCCTTTTCGTGCGACGATGAGCAAAATGCTTTGCGTCTCAACGACGAAGGTATAACCTCTTTCCCGGATGGAGAGGCTTGAGAGATGTCACGTCGGAGCGGCTTGACTGGCGATGGTTTCAGCGAACGGCCACACACATAAACACAGCGCGCATGATGGCGGCAGCGCGCACGCGCATGACCACACAGGCGGACGCGCGGCGAGCAGCCGTCGTCGCTTGCTCGTTGTGCTCGCGTTGACCGCCGCCTACATGCTGGCGGAAGCGTTGGGCGGTTGGTGGACTGGCAGCCTCGCGCTGCTGGCCGACGCGGGCCACATGCTGACGGACGTGGCGGCATTGGGACTGGCATTGACGGCGCTCTGGTTCGGCTCTCGACCGGCGACGCCGAGCAAGACGTTCGGCTACTATCGTCTGGAAATTCTCGCGGCGTTCGTCAACGGCGTCGCGCTCGTCGTCGTCGCGCTGTTCATTTTTTATGAGGCTTACACGCGCTGGCTCGCGCCGCCGCAACTCGCGCACAGCGGCACGATGATCCTCATCGCGGCGGGCGGACTCGCGACGAATCTCGCGTGCGCGTGGATGCTGCACGGCGCGCACGAAGACGACTTGAACATGCGCGGCGCGTGGCTGCACATCTTAAGCGACGCGCTCGGCTCGGTCGGCGCGATTGTCGCCGGCGCGCTCGTCATGTTTTTTGGCTTCCTCCGCGCCGACGCTTTCTTCAGCGCGCTCATCGCCGTGCTCATCATCTGGAGTTCGTGGCGGCTCATTCGCGAAGCGGTCAACGTGCTGCTCGAAGGCACGCCGGCGCACATCAATCTCGCGTCGGTCGAGGACGCGATTCTCGACACGGCGGGCGTCGAAGCCGTCCATGATTTACACGTCTGGACGATTACTTCGGGACGCGAAGCCCTGAGCGCGCACGTCATCCACGCGCACACCGTCTCGCCGCCTGCGCTCCTCAGAGAACTGCGCGCCAAACTTCAAGACCGCTTCGGCGTCGGACACTTGACGATTCAGATGGAGACGGACGACTTCGAGGATGAAACATTCCACTTCTGCACTTCGGCGACGGCGTGCTTTCGTTCGGAGAGCAGCAATCAGCGGTCAGCAGTCAGCAATCAGCTTTCGACTCCATCTCTGGATTAAGTTGAGAGCGACGCGCAAACTGATTGTTGCATACGGTACAGTTGCTGACTGCTGACCGCTGATTGCTGACCGCTTTCATTATGGAAATCAATCTTCTTCTCGTGCTCGACTTACGCGAACAGGCGTCGCTACAGGCGGCTCTGGTGACGCACGGCGCGCCGGATTGTCTGGTGACGTTGGCGTTGACGGGCGCGTGCCGCATCTCGACGCTCGACGAAGCGCGCGGGCTGCGTCGCTGGCTCGCGGAGACGCGCGCGTCGGGGAAGACCGACTTTGCCTCGCTCAACGTCATCGAGCGCGAGTTGATTAAATTCGGTGTGTGAAAAACAGTCGGCAGAAAGCAGTCGGCAGAAGGCAGTGAGCAGTAGGCAGACGATAGTGAGCGGTAAGAACAATCGTTTCTTAACGCGACTTCCGGCGAAATGTTTTGACTGCCTTCTGCCTACTGCTCACTGCCTACTAGAATTTTATGTCGCAGATTAATTTAAGGTACGGGCACGATTCAATCTTGTTCGATTATGACGACGCGCGTTTCCGCGTGCTCGATGTGGAGACGAGCGACGAACGGCCTTTGACGGATGGCGAGATGGGCGCGTTGATTGATCAGCCCGTTGACTCGCAGCCGCTCGAAGACATTCTCTCGCCGGGCGAGAGCGTGCTGATCGTCGTCTCCGACGCCACGCGCGCGACGGCGAGCGCGCAGGTCTTGAACTTGCTCGTGCGCCGTCTCGTTCAACTCGGCGTCGCGCCCTACGATTTGCGAGTCATCTTCGCGACGGGCATTCATCGCGCCGTTACGAAGGAAGAAAAAAACGATCTGCTCTCGCCCTTCGTCGCGCAGCGCGTGCGCGCGCTCAAGCATTACCCGGACGACGCTTCGCAGCACATCTCGTTCGGTGAGACGGAGCGCGGCACGCCCATCGAACTCAATCGCATGCTCGTCGAACACTCGCACGTCATCATCACCGGCGGAATAAATTTTCACTACTTCGCGGGCTTCACCGGCGGTCGCAAAAGCATCTGTCCGGGGCTGGCCTCTGCGCGCACGGTGGCGGCGACGCACTTGCTCGCGCTCGACTTCGAGCGGGGCGGGCGTCGTGCGGGCGTCGGCGCGGGACGGCTCGACGGCAATCCCGTCCACGAAGAGTGCGAGCGCATCGCGGCGGAGATCGCGCCGTCTTTTCTCATCAACACGGTGGTTAACGAGCAGGGGCGTGCCGTGCGTCTCTACGCCGGCGACTGGCGCAACGCGCATCGTCTGGCGTGCGCCGAATACGCGGACACGCACACCGTCAAGATTTCTGAGAAGCGCGCACTCGTCATCGCGTCGGCGGGCGGCGCGCCGCATGACATCAATCTCACGCAGGCACACAAGGCTCTGGAGATGGCCTCTTACGCCTGCGAAGATGGCGGCGCGATAATTTTGCTGGCCGAATGCGCGGACAATTTCGGGCGTGAGGATTTTTTGAAATGGTTTGATGCCAAAGACGCGCGCGAGCTTGAATCTCGTCTCGCAGAAAATTATGAAGTGAGCGGGCAGACCGCGTGGTCACTGCTGATGAAGGCCGAGCGGTTCCGCGTCCATCTCATCTCGCAACTCGCGGACGAAGACGTGCGGCGGATGCGCCTGCATCCCGCGCGCACGCTCGACGAAGCGCTCGCGCAAGTTGGCGCAAGTGTTTCGCAAGGTTACTTGCTGCCACGCGGCGCGGCTCTGTTGCCCGTCGTCGGTTGAAGGCTGCGGTCACGTACGGTCGAACGACACCATGCCTTTACCCATCGCACACGGATTGTTGGGCGCGAGCATCGTCGCGGCGATTCATCCACACCCGGCGCACTCGCGCTGGCGCGTCCCTCTGTTCGTCGGCGCGTTTTTAGCTAATTGCCCCGACGCGGATTTTTTGCTCGTCGGCGCGTTTCACGATAAAAGCTGGCATCGCGCGTTTACACATTCGCTCGTCTTCGCGCTCGTCGTCGGTTTGTTGATGCTCGCCTACTTCGGCAGGTCGCGTTTGAGAGAAGCGGTCGCTTACGGGCTGGCCTTCGCGTCGCACGGCGTGTTGGATTTCATCACGACGAAATTCGGCGGCGGCGTTAAATTATTGTGGCCGTTTTCGCAGGAGCGTTTTAAGTTGGGAGTCATCGGGCTGTCGGAAATTCCTTCACGGTTGCTCCCTACGGAAGTGCTTCGCGCGCTCTTGATTGAGTTCGCCATCTTCGCGCCGTTGTTGCTGGCGACACTGCTCGTCAGCCGGCGTTTCCAGCATGACGGCAACCCATCTCCCGCTCTTCCTGTCACGAAAGAACACTGACAATGCGCGCCGTTAATTTCGTCAATGCAGTTCAAACAGACTTTACGCACGGGCGCGTGCGGCGATAGAGTGGCTTTTGAGTTTCGACAATTTCTCATCAAGGTCAATCACAGACAGCGAATCAAAAAGTGAGGGCAACGAAAGTGAAATCGGCAATCAAAAGAGCGACGTGCCTTGCGCTGTTCGCGCTGGCGTGTGTGGCGAGTGCGAGCGCGCAGCAGACAACGGCGACGACAGCAACGGGCGAAGCCAGACCGGGCGAGCCGCACGTCCCGCTCGCGCAGGCGGCGACGGCTTTCGATGTGGCGGGGCGCGAGGCTTTGCAGGGTCGCCTGCGGACGCAGACTCTCTCCGGCACGCCCGACGCGCCGGTGCGTAACACGCGCATCGTGGTCGAGAATCGCAGTTCGTATTTTTACAACTACGTGGCGGGCTGGGTGACGTTTTACGACGGCGAGAACGTGCGCTGCGGCGAGGGTCTGTGGAAGCTCGAAGCCTTCGCGCCCAACGAACAGGTGGAGGTGGACACGCCGGGCTTGCGTCTGACGTGTACGCCCGCGACGTGGCGTCTGACCGCGACGACTCTGCTCACGCGCTCCGGCGACGTGGCAAAGCCGGCGGAGGGAGCGTCGCCGCCAGCCGTCGAAAAAACTGCGACGCCCGCCGCTTCCTCTGACGCCACGACGCCCGCGACGGGCACGACAACGACATCTCCGACGGGCGCGACGGGAGCATCCGTCGTGCCGCCGCTCGAAATCAACGTCAACGGCAAGACCATTCACGTCCAACTCGGCAATCCCGTCGAGATCGTCGTCGGCAAAGAGCGTGTCCGCATCGTCGTTCAACCCGCGCCGTGAAGGTGAGGGATGCGGGCGGAAGGATGAGGGATGAAAGCGTCGCGCTCAAGTTCCTGCCGTGCAATGCCGTCGCAGCCCTTCAAGGCTTGACTCGATTGTGCAAGCGGGCGGAAACTTGGCTCGACGATAAATCTTGACGGTGGATTGTTTCTCCGTTGAGTTGTTTTTCTGTGAAGGAGGTACAGCGAGATGGCAGACGAAAATAAGAAGACAGTGTGCGCGCGAGAGACGTGCGGCTGTCCTGTGGCGCAGGGCAGCAAGTATTGCAGCGAAGAGTGCGAGGACGCGGCCAAAGTTCACATCATGGAAATCGGCTGCACTTGCCATCACCCCGACTGCGGCTGAAACGTCAGACGAACTGGCGCGACAATCGCGCGGGCAACTTAACTCAAACACGGGCGGCGGCGTTTTCTTGTGAAGCGTCGCCGCCAAATTATTTGCGCCTTGTCAGTACCACCTGCAATGCTGGGTGGGTCGTGGCTCAGTAAGTACCCACCCAGCATTGCAGGTGGTACTGACAGGAGTCGCACTCATTCGCAAATCGCTATAATATGCAATCGAGGAATCAATCAACGAAGATGTCACGCTCGATTCATTTTGCAGACACGGGACAACGCGCGCGCACGGCGGCGTCGGATCCCGCGGTGTTGAATGCGCTACGTGAAATCGTCGGCGCGGAGAACGTGCTCGTTGACGACGCGCGCATCGAGCCTTACGCGCAGGATGCGATCAAGGAAAAGTTTCCGCCGGAAGCTGTCGTCTTGCCGCGCACTGCCGCCGAGATTTCGGTCATCATGCGGCTCGCGAACGAGCGACGCTTTCCCGTCACGGCGCGCGGCGGCGGCGTCGGCTACACGGGCGGCGCAGTGCCCATCGAGGGCGGCATCGTCATCGGCACGGATCGCATGAACTGCATCCGCGAAGTTGACGCGGACAACTTGCTCGTCGTCACCGAGCCGGGCGTCACGACTTACGATTTGCAACAGGCCGTCGAGCGCGTCGGGCTGTTTTATCCGCCCGATCCATCGTCCTACAAAGACTCTTTCATCGGCGGCAACATCGCGGAGAACGCGGGCGGCATTCGCTCTGCGAAGTACGGCGTGACGAAGCATTACGTGCTCGGACTCGAAGTCGTCTTGCCGACCGGCGAGATTATCGAGACCGGCGGGCGGACGAGCAAGAACGTCGTCGGCTTCGACTTGACGGGATTGATGTGCGGCTCCGAAGGAATGCTCGGCATCATCACACTGGCGACACTCAGGCTGCTTCCTCTCCCCGCCGCGACGCGCACCGTGCGCGCCACGTTTCGCACGATGAGAGAGGCTTGCGCGTGCGTTCCCGATTTTACGCGCGCGCGCATCACGCCCGTCGCGATTGAAGTGCTCGACCGCCACGCGATTCGCGCCGTCGAATCCGAGTTCGCCTTCGGCATCGGCGAAGAGGCGGGCGCGCTGCTGCTCGTCGCAGTTGACGGCGCGTCAGAGGAAGTCGAGCGCGTTGCGCGCATCGTTGAAGAGGTCGTCAAAGCGGGTGGCGGATACGACGTGATTCGCTCCGAGACGCGCGAGCAGGAGGAGCGTCTGTGGGACGTGCGGCGTTCTTTGTCTCCGGCGATTAAAAAATACGGCACGCTCAAGTTCAACGAGGATGTCGTCGTGCCGCGCTCTCGCGTTCCCGAACTCATCGAGCGCGTGGACGAAATCGCGCGACGCCATGAAACTTTCGTTGTCAACTTCGGGCATCTCGGCGACGGCAACATCCACGTCAACTTTATGTGCGAGCGCGCGGACGCTGCCGCCGTCAGACGCGCGCGTGAAGCCGTCGGCGAAACCTTCGCGGCTGCCGTCGCGCTTGGCGGCACGATCAGCGGCGAGCACGGCATCGGCTACGTCAAAGCCCCTTATCTCGATATGGCGCTGACCGGCGCGACGATTGACGCGATGCGCCGCATCAAACACGCGCTCGACCCGAACGGCATACTGAATCCAGGCAAAATGTTTTCGACAACAGTGATCAGTGATAAGTGATCAGTGATAAGTGATGAGAAAGAATCAGTCTTCTCTCATCACTCATCACTCATCACTTATCACCGTTTCTATGATTTCCGTACTCAATGAGCTTCAACGTCTGAAACGTCTCGACCGGACGGGCTGGGTTTTGCGCGGGATGCCGCCCGGCGCGGAGTCCGTCGCGTCGCATTCTTACGGCGTGGCGTTGACGGCGATGCTGCTGGCGGATGAGGTGTCGGCGCGCGGCGTCGAGGTGGATGTCGAGCGTGTGCTGCGTCTCGCGTTGCTGCATGACTTGGCCGAGACGCGGACGGGAGACATGCCGCGCACGATGGCGAAATATTACGATGTGGAGGCTCGTAAGCGTGCCGAGCGTGCGGCCTTCGACGACGTGATGCGTGGCGCGACGAACGCCGCACGCTACGGTGAGTTGCACGAGGATTACGAGCGACGCGCGAGCGTGGAGGCGCGTCTCGTGAAGGCGGCGGACGTGATTGATTTGCTGGCGCAGGCGCTCGCGTTCGAGCGCGCGGGGGCGCGCGGGCTGGACGAGTTCTGGGAAGGCATAACGTCGCGCGAGTTCGGTTTGGAGGGAGCGGCGAGAGAAGTGGTCGCTGAAACTATCGCCGCGTTGATCGAAGCGCGTCACGCGATGTAGTGAATTATTTTTCGCGCCTTTGCGCCTTTGCGTGGGAAGGATTTTCACGCAAAGGCGCAAAGTCGCAGCAGAAGAAAGAGACGGACAAGGTGTTAAGGATTACTGGAATGTTCGATTGGCTGACGCAAACTTTGCACGGATACGGGCTGACGTGGAGCGCGGTGCTGGTCGGGCTGGCGATCTCTGTGGCGACTTTCGTCGTCAGCCTCGCGGTCGTGACGTGGGTGCTGGTCAAACTTCCGGCGACGTATTTTCATGCTTCGCACGGGCGCGAATTTTGGGTCGAGCGTCATCCAGTGTTGCGTTGGGCGGGCATCGTCGCGAAGAATTTGTTGGGGCTGTTACTCGTCGCGCTGGGCGTCATTATGTCTCTGCCGGGCGTGCCGGGTCAGGGCATCCTGACGATTTTGATGGGCATTATGCTGCTCGATTTTCCGGGCAAGCGTGGTCTGGAATACAGGCTCGTCAGTCGCCCGCGCGTGCTGCGCGCCATCAACAATTTGCGCGAGCGTTTCAGCAGCCCTCCGCTCGTCCTCGAATGAGAAAGGGTGAGCGAAAGCAACGGCATCAGACATCAAACTTCACTTCATTTCGCATCCTTCATAAGGCAGTCCTGCTCGCGTGCCGCGTTGACAATGCCGAAGCGCGTTTGTTAGCTTCCCTTAATCAATTCAGCCATCTTGAGCGGAGGTATTTTTTAAGAGGCTTGTTGTGGTGGCGCGCGCGCAGTTTTATGCAGATGAACATTTTAGAACCCCCGATGAGAGTGCCGCTAAAACGTCTAGCGGTCTTTTTTATTATCGCTCTGTTGATTTCCACGTCCGCCGGATGCAGCCGTCTGACGAAGCGGAAAGTGACCGTGCCGCCCGTGCTTTCGCCGCTGGCGGAAGCCGAGACGGGAAAGCTGCTCGACGAGATCAACCGTCTGGCGAGCGTGCGCTCTCTGAGCGGCAAGGTTGACATCCAGTTTCTCGACACGGCATTTGCCGAGTGCGGTATCGCGGAGAAATATCGGACGGCGGACGGCAAGGTCTTTATTCAGCGTCCCGGCGAAATTTATCTCTCGATTGAAGCGCCGCTCGTCGTGACCGTAAAGATCGCGGACATGAGTTCGGACGGCGAGCATTTCTGGATCGCTTTGTACCAGGGCGACGAGAAATACAGGCGCTTCGTGCAAGGGACAAACCGCGCCGCCTATCCGAAGCTGGATGGCGAAGCGGCGGCGGCGAAACCGCGTTGCGACGGCGACGGCAAAAAACAGATGGCCTCGATGCAGCGCGCCACCGTCAACACGCTGTCGAGTCTGCGCCCGCAGCACTTCACGGACGCGCTGATGTTGCAGCCCGTCGCGCCCGACAACTCGAACCTCATCTACGCGCAGTCCGAAGCTTTTCAGGAAGAGCCTGACACACGCGCCACCGCGAAGCCGGGCGCGCGCGTCGTGCGCGGCTATTATATTTTGACGGAGCTTGAGCCGCAGGGCGCGAACCGCGCGCGTGTCGTGCGCCGTTTCTGGTTCGACCGCGTCAACGCTGTCCGTCTGGCGCGCATTCAAAGCTACGATGAGCGCGGCTCGCTGGTGACCGATGTGGTTTACGGCGAGTTGAAAAGTTTCGGCGAGGGTGGCGCACAACTGCCCGGCACAGTCGAGTTAACCAGACCGCACGACAGCTACTCGATTCGCATCACTTTCCAGGAACCCGCCGCCGTCAAAGTCAATCAGCCGTTCGACAAAGACATCTTCGTCCTCAAGAACGCTTCCAACCTGCCGGAAGTGAATCTGGACGCAACGAAGAAATAGAGATTAGAGGTTAGAGGTCAGATGTTAGTAAAAGCCTTCTCACTAACCTCCGACCTCTAACCTCTAATCTCTAACCTCTGCCTTTTATGGATAATCTCGTTAGCTCCAACATACGGCAACGCCCTGTGCGCGCGATGGTGAGCGCGGCGGGCGTGGCGTTGGGCGTGTGTTTGGTAATGCTCTTCACGGGATTGTCGCGCGGGATGTCGAACGATTTACAACGTCGCTCGTCGAACCTGCGTGCGGAAATTATTTTCACGCGCCCCGGCTCGACCGAGTTGACGAGTTCGTCCGCCAACCTGAGCGTCAAGTACGCGGACGAGATACAGAAAATCGAGGGCGTGGAGATGGCCGTGCCCGCGATTCGCTACATCTCGCAGGGCAAAGGCGGTTTCGGCTTCGAGCAGATCGAAGGCGTGGACTGGGACGCCTTCGCGCGCATGAACGACATGACGCTCGTCGCCGGACACGCGCCGCAAGCGTTGAACGAAGTCGTCATTGACGAGTCCAAAGCGCACAACAACAATCTCCACGCGGGCGACACCATCAAAATTTTCGGCAACCAGCCATACACTGTCGCCGGCATCTACACGCCCGAAGCGGGGCCGCGCATCAAGATGTCTCTGGCGGCGATGCAGGACGCGCTGGAAGCGCCGGGTAAATGCACATGGGTTTACGTCAAGCTGAAAAACTCCGCCGAGACAGTCGAGATGGCGCATCGTCTGGACGAAGCTCTGCCGGGAAATAAAATCCAGTTGACGAGCGACATCTTTACGAACATCGAGAAGAGCATCCCTTACTTGGGCGTCTTCCTGCGGACGCTCGTCGCGCTGTCCGCGCTCGTCAGCGCGCTCGTCGTGATGCTGGCGATGTACACGACGATCACAGAGCGCACGCGCGAGATCGGTATTTTGAAAGCTCTCGGCGCGTCGCGCGGCTATATCGTCGGGGCGATTGAGACGGAAGCGATTGTCATCAGCCTGCTCGGACTCGTCGCCGGTTTCGCCGTTTCGTTCGTCGTCGGTTATTTGATCGAGCGCAACTACGGCCTGCTGTTTGAATACAGTTGGCGCTGGGGTTTGACGGCGGCGCTCATCGGTCTCGGCGGCGGCATCCTCGGCGCGCTCTATCCTGCGATGCGTGCCGCGGGTCTCGATCCGGTCAATGCGCTTTCGTATGAGTAAATGGTCAGCGGTCAAAGGTGAATAGTGAAGAGTCTGTTTGTCTTGTCACCATTTACCATTTACCATTCACCTTTTGACGACTGATGAGAAAAATTCTTCAAGCTGAAAATCTGGAAAAGGTCTATCGCGTCGGAAGCGTTGACGTACACGCCTTGCGCGGCGTCTCGCTCGATGTCGAAGAAGGTGAGTTCGTCGCCATCATGGGGCCGAGTGGATGCGGCAAGTCAACGATGCTGCACCTGTTGGGCGGACTGCTGACGCCGACGCGCGGGCGCATCATCATTGACGACGAAGATTTGACAGCCGCCACAGACGCGCGCCGCACTGACATACGCCGCCGCAAAATCGGTTTCGTCTTCCAACGCTTCAACCTGTTCCCGACGCTCACAGCGGAAGGCAATTTGCGACTTGCCGAACGCCTGCACGCAGGCAAAGGTAACGGCGGCAAAAAGGACGACCCGGAACGTCGGCGCGAAGTTTTGAGCCTGCTCAGGCTGGAAGACAAGATGCACCACAAGCCGCTCGAACTCTCCGGCGGCGAGCAACAGAGAGTCGCGCTCGCACGCGCACTCGTCACGCGCCCGGCCATCGTCCTCGCGGACGAGCCGACCGGCAATCTCGACACGGAAAACTCCGCCATCGTCCTCAACATGTTTCAGGAGATGAACTATCGCCTCAACCAGACCATCATTATGATCACGCACAACCCCGAAGCCGCCGCCATGTGCAAACGCATCATCCAGATGCGCGACGGGCAGATCGTTGCGTCACCAGACCGCATCCTCATATAATGCAGAGGCTAGAAGATAGAGGCTGGAGACTAGCTCGAAACCAGTCTCCAGCCTCTAGTCTCTTTTTATGTGGAGTATCATCAAAAAAATCATCTTCTGGTCTTATGGGCGAACGACGTGGCAGTACGACGTGCTGTGTGTGCTGATTCTCGCCTTCGTCTTCCTGACGCCGAAGAGTTGGTTCGCGCGGGGCGAACTCAATACGCCGCAGGCGCATCACAATGTGACTGCTGGAGCGAAAAAACTGCTCCTTTCGCCCGAAAATCTCGGGCAAAACCCCGGCGCACAGGAAATTTTACGCGGCGCGCAAGTTGCAATCGCCGACCCTGATGTGCGCGTCAAAGGGTGGCGCGAAGTGCTCGGTGCTGACGGCCAGACGGTCGCATACGAGATTGACATAGAGTAATCATTCACTATAATCACCCGGATTTGAGACCGGGCAGGAGTTTTCACCGTAAGTCTCTCAAAGGAGTTGGTATGAAGAAGTTTTTATCATTTGGCCTCGCCGCCTTTATCTTATGCGCCTCGCTGGCATTTTTCCCTTCGCGCACGACGAGCGCGCAAGGCCCCGGCCTCGTTAGTTCAATTCTCAACAAGATGGAAAGCAATCGCCGCGACATGCACAGTCTGCGCGCCGGTTTGATCATGCAGAAGTACAACGCGCAGATTAAGGATACGGACACGTCTCTCGGTGAAGTGCAGTACATTCCCGGCGCGGGTCGTAACATGTCCGTGCGTGTTGACTGGAGCAAGCCGCAGGTCGAACTGCTGGCGGTGACGGATGGACAATACACGCTGTATCGCCCGCGCATTAACACGGCTTACAAGGGCAACACCGCTTCCAACTCGAAGAACAACAAGGTGAGCAGCGTGCTCGGCTTCGGCCTCAACGCCTCCGGCTCGCAGTTGAAATCGAAGTTCGACGTGCAGCCCGTCGGTGAGGGAACGTTGGACGGCAGCAGCGCTCACATTCTCTGGCTCAAGCTGATCCCGAAGGGCGCGGCTGGCTACCAGTTCGCAGAGGTTTGGGTGGATGATAGCGGGATGATCGTGCAGACGCGCGTCACGGAAAAGAACGGCGACTCGACGCTCGTTCGTCTCAACAACATCCAGAAAAATGCGCGTATTGATTCCTCTGTGTTCAAGGTGCAACTCGGCCCTGGCGTGAAAATCATCAAGGGCTAATACTGGCGGCTCAACGCAAACACGGCGACAATGAAGGGTTCTGACGCTGACACGTTCGGAACCCTTCGTTTTTTGTAAAGGTCACATCAGACTCCTTAAGTCCAAACGTGCCGCCTTGCTTCAAGCGTCTCCATCGCGTATTTTCTGAGATAGTTTTTGGAAGCGAACGCACGCTTTCGCGCCGTGTCGTTGAGCGATACTTTGCGCTGCGAAGTCCATTGGTCAAATTGTTTCAATGAAGAGAAGCTCATTTCTCAAACTCAAGTTCGACGAGGCGAAGTTCATCACGCGCGCCTTGCTCTCGACGCATCATCCCGTGCTGGCGCACATCATCCCGATGCGGCGTTGCAATCTGGCCTGCACGTACTGCAACGAGTACGACAAAACTTCGGAACCCGTGCCGCTCGATGTGATGAAGCGGCGGCTCGACAAGCTCGCGGAACTCGGCACGTCGCTCATCACGATTTCCGGCGGCGAGCCGATGATGCACCCGCAGCTTGACGAAATCATCAGCCACATCAGCCGCCTGAAGATGATTCCCGGCCTCATCTCGAACGGTTACTACATGACGCCGGAGCGCATACAGGGTCTCAACAAATCCGGCCTCCGCTATTTGCAGATCAGCATTGACAACGTCGAGCCGGACGAAGTGTCAAAGAAGAGTCTCAAGAATCTCGACAAGAAGTTGCAGAACCTCGTCGAGCACGCGGACTTTCACGTCAACATCAACTCCGTCATCGGCGGCGGCATCAAGAACCCGGACGATGCGCTCGTCGTCGCTCATCGCGCGCTCGAACTCGGATTCTCGACTACCGTCGGCGTCATCCACGACGAGCAGGGCACGCTCAAACCTTTAGGCGAAAAAGAGCGCGAGGTCTTCGACGAGATCAACCGGATCAGTAAGACCGACTACGCGCGTCTGGGTTGGTTTCAGGAAAATCTGGCGGAGGGTAAACCGAACGAGTGGCGTTGCCGCGCCGGCGCGCGCTATCTCTACATCAGCGAAGACGGCATCGTGAATTACTGCTCGCAGCAGCGCGGACTGCCCGGCATCCCGCTCGAAGATTACACGATGGAAGATTTCGAGCGCGAGTACAACACGGAAAAATGGTGCGCGCCTTTCTGCACGGTGGCGTGTGTCCACAAAGTCTCGATCCTCGACAACTGGCGCAACCCGCAGGACGGCGCGCAGAACGCCCCGCCGCAGAAACTCCGCGACGCCATCGGGCGCGTCATGCGCGCTTGAGAGCGAATAATTAAAGCGGCGATTCGTGTGTTGATGCCCCGATGAGATGGACGCTCCTTCTCATGCGGGGCTTTTAGTTTGTCGGATGATGTTCGCCGGTACTGCTGCTGCTGCCGCTCTGCTCTGGCAAGCGACTCTGCGCGTCCTGACAGGATGCGGGCGGGCGCGTCTGCGTGCATGTCGGGCTTCGCAGAAATTCTCGATATTTAATTGCAGCGTCCGTCGTGCGACCCAGTTGCGCGAGCGTTGTCGCGATGTGATAGGCGAGCGTCTCGTCCGCTTCGCCGCCGCGCTCCGCTGCGAGAAATTGCGCGAGAGCGTCATCCGTCTGTCCCGTCGCTTCGAGTTCCAATCCCAAGAGTTTGCGCGTGTGCGCGTCATCTTCCGACTGCAACGCCGCGCGATACTCGCTCATCGCCTGCGCGTCTCGCCCGTGCAGTTTCGCATGGTGCGCGCGTGAGACATGAGCATCAAATTTTTTGTAATCGCGGATGAAAAAGTATGCGCCGAAGGCGAGAATAATCGCCGCATAAAATAAAGGCAGCGCGGCATTCTTAAGATGTGGCAGCACGTACACGCGATTTTTCACCGGCTCTCTGGCAAGCGATGATTCGTCAGCCTCTGCCCCGTCAGTCGTTACCGTTGCGTCCGACGCGGTTGCAGTGTCGCGCTCTGTTGATGTGTCTTGAAGTGTGTCGCGTCGCGCGAATATCCAGAGGGCGAGCAGAAGCGGCAGGAGGACGAAGGGGAAGAGAAACGTGAGCAGGAAAACTAAGAGCGCCAGCGCCAGAGAAGGCCGCGTGTGGAAATTTCGTCGCCTGAGTTGTGCGAGCAAAACGGCGGAGGCGAGCGCGGCGCAGATGTAACTTAACGGGCGCAGCAGTTCAGAGAAGTCGCCGGCGGAGAGTTGCCAGCCTGCCGTTGCCGCGCTCATCTCCGCGCGCTCAAACATGTCGCGGCAGCGCGCCGCCGACGGTGTAGAGCGTGACGGAACTCGACAAACCCATCCCTGAAAGCCTGCCCGCCATCACGACGAGCGTCTCGCCCTGCTGCACGAGTCCGGCTTCGAGCAGCGTTCGCTCGCCGACTCTCAGCATCTCTTCCGTGTTGCTGCACGGCGGATGAATGAGTCCCTCGACGCCCCAGACGAGCGCGAGTTCATTCAGCACATTGCGGTCGGGCGTGAGCGCGACGATGCGTTGCGTCGGGCGCAGGGCGGCGAGTCGTCGCGCCATCAAACCTGATTCGGTGAAGACAGCGGTGGTCTTCGTGCCCATCTCTTCGGACGCGAAGGCCGCCGCCTCACACAGCGCGCGGCTCACCTTGCCCGTCTGCTTGCCGGCCCAGCGCGCGATGTCGAACTGCGCGCTCTGCCGTCCCGCCTCGGCTGAATCAATGATGCGCGCCATCGTCGCTACGGCGAGCACGGGATACTTGCCCGTCGCCGTCTCGGCGGAGAGCATCACGGCGTCGGTTCCATCCCACACGGCGTTCGCCACGTCGGAGGCTTCAGCGCGCGTCGGCCTCGGCTCGTGAATCATAGACTGCAACATCTGCGTCGCCGTGATGACGAGCTTGCCCTTCCGGTTCGCGGTTTCGATGATGCGTTTCTGATAGACGGGCACGAGTTCGACGCTCGTCTCGACGCCGAGATCGCCGCGCGCGACCATCACGCCGTCGGCGGCTTCGATGATGTCGTCGAGATGGTCAATCGCTTCGGCCTTCTCGATCTTCGCGATGAGCGGAGCCGTGCCGCCCGCCGCTTTGATGAGCGACTTGGCCTCGACGCAATCCTCTGCGCGGCGCACGAACGAGAGCGCGATGTAGTCGGCGCGCTCGCGCACAGCCCATTGAAGATCGCGCCGGTCTTTGTCGGTCAGAGAGGGAATCGGCAGCGCGACGCCGGGCAGATTGATGCCCTTGCGCTCGCCCAAGATGCCGCCGTTGATGACGCGGCAGACTAAGTCCGTTTCGGTCGCGCGCTCAACTGTTAACTCAATCGCTCCGTCGTCGAGCAGCAGCCGCGAGCCGGGACGCACGTCGCGCGAGATGCCGGGATAGTTCGTCGAAACTTCGCGCGCATCGCCGGAGACGGAGCGCGTCGTGATCGTAAAGAGCGCGTTTGTCTCAAGCGTGACGGGCTGGCCGCCGTTGAGGACGCCGGTTCTAATCTTCGGCCCCGACAAATCAACGAGCACGGCGAGAGCGCGTTTCGCCCTCTCGGCGGCGGAGCGCGCTCGCCTCATGCTCTCGGTGTGTTCCTCCTGCGCGCCGTGCGACATGTTGATGCGGACGGCGTTCGCGCCCGCCGCGAGCAGCGCATCGAGCACCGCAGGCTCCCGCGTGGCCGGGCCGAGCGTGGCGAGTATTTTGGCTTTTCTCAACTGTTAAGAACCCCCTGGAAACTTTTTAATTCTTTCTCATCACTCATCACTCATCGCTCATCATTTCTTTCTTCCTACTCGTCACTTGCCACTCGTCACTGCTTTTCTCATCGCTGTCTGAACGGCATTTTCCAGATCAGCCGCGACTCCGTCGTCAAAGCCTGTGAAGTGTTCGACGAGGCGGCCATCGCGGTCGAAGACAAAGGTCTGCGGGATGACATCGTTCTCAGAGAGAAACGTGTTGGACATCTCTTCGTCCGGTTCGCCGAGTTGATACTGGATGCCAAGCGACTTAACGTAGTCTGGAACTTTGTCGCGATCCTCCGCGCCGCCGACGTTGAGGCCGACGACTTTGAAGCCTTGCGGGTCGAGTCGTTTCTGGAGCGCGACGAGGTGCGGTATCTCATCACGGCACGGCGGGCAGTATGTGGCGTAGAAGTCGAGCACGACCACTTGCCCGCGATAATCGAGGAGGCTCGCGCGCCGTCCGTCGAGCATCGTCCACCCGCCCGCGCCTTCCAATGCTGTGCGCTCGCTCGTGCGATGCGCCGATTCGACGGGCGGCATTGGCAACGAAGTGCGCGGCGGTCGCGCGCCCTGCGGCGTCTCCGTCACTACATCCTTCTTCGACGCGCCGTCCAGACTGCACGCGGCGAGCGCAAACATGCACGCCAATCCGACGAGCAGCGACGGCACGAATCGTCCCCGCGTTTTCAAACTGACGCGGCGCGTGGACGCCTGTGTGGAGAAAGAAAAAAGCATGTCGAGATTCCTCTGAACGAGCGGGAGTATTCTACACAAGGCAGGCGGGTGAAGCACGAAGGCCGTGTTCGCGAAGCACAAGTTAATGCGAAGCGTGTTTAATAGGCCGGATGATGTTCGGTTCCATCGGCATCGGTCGGCTTGTCGGGGACGGCGTCTTCGATAGGCGGGGCAGACTCTTCGGCGGGCACGGAGTATTCTTCGTTAGCCCACGCGCCGAAGTCAATCAGCTTGCAGCGTTCGGAACAGAAAGGTCTGGCCGGATTATCTTTCCACTCGGCGGGTTGGCCGCATCTTGGACATTCAACGAGAGGCATAACTGGTAAATGGTGAATGGTCAATGATGAATAGGTAAAAGCATTTTTCTTCTATTCACGGCTGACCATTCGCGTCTTTCGCTCACGCGGCGGCGCTCGTGGAGGCCGGCGTCTTAATCAGGATTTTGCGATCTACGAACTCGATAATACCCGCGCGCCGGAGGGCGTTCAAGCGGACGGTCACGCTCTCGCGCGTCGAGCCGACGATGGATGCAATTTCGCGGTGCGGCAGCGTCAGGTCAATCAGCACGCCGCCGGCTTGCGTCCGCCCGTAGCGTTCTGAAAGTTCGGCGAGCAACTTGTCGAGACGCGCCGGGATGGTGTCGAGCGCGAAGTCTGCGACGCGGCACTCGGCGCGTGCGAGTCGTTGACCGACCAGATGGAAGGTGTAATCATAGAGTTCGCGATTGGCGGCCATCTCCTCCTGATAATCTCCCACAGGTATCCGCAACAGGCGCACGTTCTCGAACGCGGCGGCGCATTTCCCGCGCGTGCCAAAGGCGTAGAGAGCGGATTCGCCGAAGAGCGCGCCCGTGCCGATGATGTCAATCACGGCCTCGCGCTTCGTCTGCTCTTCGACGGCGCAGATTTTGACGCGCCCGCACGCGATCAGATAGAGCGCGTCGGCCACATCGCCGCGACGGTAGATGAAGCGGCGGCGGCGGTAATCGAGAGTCGTCGCGGCCACGGCCAGCCGCGTGACAATTTCTTCATCGAGGCGCGCACCGATTTCAGAATGGCGTATAATCTCCGCGCGTTCTTCTGTTGTCAGGTCGCAGGCGCGTCTTTGTGACATGATGGGGGTATCCTCTTTGATTTAAGGGTTATGTGCAGGGACTTTAATCAGGGTTGCGTTCGGTTCTCCCGATTCCGCACACGGGACGGACAGCACAGAGAAGCGGTGAAGCTTCAAACAGTTTACGTCGTGATGTGGGAGCGAAAGCGAGTGTAGAAATTGTTGTCAGTAGTACGAAGGTTTTTCCTTCAAGCGCGTTCGACAGGAAAGCTCGACATTCAAACGAACGCGAACGGCAACCGTCCTTGTTGGCGGGCACTCTAACACGAGAGGTTATCGCGCGCAAGAACTGATTTCAGACAAAAACTATGGCAGCTCAATATCAAGTCCTAGTCGTTGACGATGAACCCGACAAACGCGAAATGCTTGCCATCGCGATGCGACTTGAAGGCTATGAAGTCCAGACGGCAGACGACGGCGAAACCGGGCTGAAGGCCATCGCGACGCACCAGCCAGACCTTATCGTCACCGACGTAATGATGCCGCGCATAGACGGCTTCGAGATGATTCGCCGCGTGCGCGCCAACCCGCAGACACGTTTCATCCCCGTCATCATCCAGTCCGCCGCGCGCCACGAGGCGGACGACATTCGTCTCGGCGCAGAGGTCGGCGCGCTCGGTTATCTGACCGCACCCACTGACCCGACCGACCTCGAACGCCTGCGTTTGATTGCAAAGACGCTGCTCGAATTCAAAAACTATCTCGACTCTTGCGAAGAGGCGGCCTTCACCGATCCCTTGACGGGACTTGCCAATCGCCGCCGCTTCGAGCGGCAGTTGGAAAAGGAAGTCGCCCGCAGCACGCGCTACGGCCATCAATTTTGTCTGCTGATGCTCGACGTGGATCGCTTCAAAGATGTCAACGACGCGCACGGGCACCTCTCCGGCGACGACGCTCTCCGCGTCGTCAGCACTTGCATCCAGTCAGGGACGCGCGGCATTGACACGGGCGCGCGGATCGGCGGCGACGAGTTCGCGGTGATTCTGCCGGAGACGGATTTCGAGCGCGGACTTGAAGTCGCCGAACGCCTGCGCGCCGCTCTTCATGCGGTTAACATCCCGAAGGTTGGAAATGTCACGTTGAGTATCGGCGTCGCCGCGTTTCCCGCGTGCGCCAGCAACGGCCTCGAACTGAAGACGGCGTCAGACACAGCGCTCTATGAGGCCAAGCGCGCCGGACGCGACCGCGTCGCACGCGCGCCGTCGTTAACATCCGAGTTGAACACTGTGGCCGCGCAAGGCGTACCATAGTGAAGTGATGAATGCGGAATGATGAGTGATGAATGAAAATCATCGTTCCTGTCTTCCATTCATCATTCCGCATTCATCGTTCATCATTTCAGGAGTGCTTATGGCTGATTATCGAGACAAGCTTGAGGAGTGGCGCGAGGCGGCGCGGAGCAAAGCGCGCGAGTTGGACGAGAAGTATAGTATCAAAGAGCGCGTCGAAGAGGGCGCGCGGGCGGCGTCTGATGCGGCGCGGCGCGGCGCGGAGAAGGTCGCCGACGGAGCGGAGCGCGCGCGCACCGAAGCCGAACGCCTCGGCGAAGAGTTTGACCTGAGCGAGCGCGCAAGCGAAGTGCGCGCACACGCACAGGGCGCGGGCGAAGGCGCGAAGCGTGCGGCGGAAGAAGCCGCGCGGGCGGCACGCGAGGCGAGCGAAAAGTTTCGCGCGCAGAGTCGCAAGGCCGGCGCGCGTGCAGGCGAAGTCATCGGGAGCGCGAAGCAATATTACGAGCGCGCGGCTCGCGTCTATGATGTCGGCGCGCGCGCGACGCGAGTTACCACCGCCTCGACGGTCGGACTGTTTCGCGCGTATGACTGGGCGCGCGAAAATCCGAAGCGCGCCATCACACTGACGCTCTCGCTGGCGGCGGGCGTCCGTCTCGGCGCGGCCTTGCCCGGACTCGATGCCGTGCTCATCGGCGCTCACCCGCACTGGTTCACGCACTCGGCGTTGCCCGTCTGGGCGTTGCGCGTCGCGGCGAAAAAGTTTGACAGTTATCTGCACGAGCGCGAAGAGTTGCTGGCGGCAGGCGAGTTGACGAAGGCCGAAGCGGAGCGCGTCGCGTTCGAACGCAAGATCGTGCGCTACGTCGGCGCGCCTCTCCTGGGCGCGTTCAGTTGCGCGGCGGGCGTGGCGATCTGGGCGCAGATTTTTCAGCCCGGAACAATCGTCGGCGCGCCGATTAGCTGGCTGCTCGGCGGCAACCCGGTGCTTGACGGCATCTGGCTCTTCGCCAACGGCGTCATCTGTTTCCATCAGGGCTACAAGTTTTTTATGATCGCGCTCAAAGATCAGGAAGACGCCGCGCGCGTCGTGCGCGAGTTGAAAGGATTGTTGCCCGCCGCCGTGAGCATGGCCGGCGCATAAATCGAAGTCAGACAGAAACTCCAAAGCCGGTCAATAGACCAACGCGCCTTGCCGCCGCAGAAGTTCACGCGGACACAAAGGTCGTCGGTTTCGTGACCGGCTTTTTTTACGTGACCGACGTTTTCTCTAGGTGATGGTGAGAGGGAACGGCGTGAACGAGAGCAGGAAAACGAGCAGCGTGAGCACCGCGACGAGCGTGCGCGCATTGCCCAGCGAGTCGCGCTCGTCTTCGGCTTCGGGATGGCGCACGCGCAGCATGACGAAAAGCAGGACGGCATAGACGATGCCGCTCGGCGCGCCGTGCCAGAGCCAGCCAAGCGGCGCGAGCGCGACGATGGAGAGAAAGGCGATGAGTCCGACGCGGCGATGCACGCGCGAGCCGAAGACGGCGTAAGTCGCGTGCCCTCCGTCAAGTTGTCCGACAGGGAGAAGATTAAGACTCGTCACCAGCAAGCCGATCCACGCCGCAAAGTAAAAAGGATTCGGCGCGATATGCGCGAGGTCGCGGACGCCGAGCGCGCTCGCCAGCAGGCGCAGGAGCGGCGGGTCGTTGAAAATAATCGCGGAGCCTTCCGTCGCAGCGCGCGCGAGCGTTGATGTCTGCGCCTTCGCCGTCAACAGCGCGACGCAGGCCACAGGGATGAGCGCGACGAAGCCCGCGAGCGGCCCCGCGACGCCGATGTCGAAAAGCGCGCGGCGCGACGGAATCGGCGACTTGATTTTGATGAATGCGCCGAGCGTGCCCGCCATGAACGGCGGCGGCAGAGGGATGAAGAAGGGTAGCGTCGCGTCCACGCCGTAGAGACGGCAGGCGATGTAATGACCCGCTTCGTGCGCGAGCAGAATCGTCAACAGCGCGACGGCAAAGAGCGCGCCCTGCATGATGATGAACGGATGCGCGAAGGCGTAAGCGGCGACCCCTTGCAGCATCTGCGCGTAATAGTTGGGAATTAAAATCGCGTAGTCGAAAGGCGAGATGGGAGAGAACGTCGCCGGTTCAGCCAACGCATCGCCGGGAATGAGCAGAGAGACGCCCGCCCACGTCGCGGTTAACAATGTCAACACGAAGAGCGTCGCGTGTCGCGTCCACTCGCGTGTCGTCGGACGCACGGCATGGCGGCGTCGCACGGTAAAAATTTCCGCACGCGGCACGTAGCTCGGAATGCTGCGAATTGATTGGGACATAAAAAGCAGTGATGAGTGACAAGTGACGAGCAAGAGGCAAGTTTTAACTCGTCACTTGTCACTCGTCACTTGTCACTGCTTTCAGAATCTTGTCTCGGTGGGAGATGAAGCGGAGCCGCCGTTGACTGTCGCCTGGTCGCCGTCTTCGTGTTCGTCGTGCTCTTCGTCGCCGAAGCCGTGCGCTTGCAGTTCTTTGCCGGGTTTGAAGCGGATGGTTTTGCCGGAGGGGATGGCGACCTCTTCGCCGGTGCGAGGGTTTCGTCCGACGCCGCGCTTGCGTGGCTTGACGACGAAGACACCGAAGCCGCGCAGCTCGATGCGTTCGCCGCGCGCGAGCGCCTCTTTCATCGAATGGAAGAGCGCGTCCACCGCCTGCTCGGCCTTCATCTTGGGGACGCCCGTCCGGTCTGCTACACGATTGACGATGTCGAGTTTAATCACGGTAGTTTCCTTCGCCTCCGCTTTCCCGCCTGCTTTCTCGATTGATGGTTTTGTCTAAGGCTGGCAACAACTTACGTCTGAATAATAGAGACGCGCCGGCGAGCCTGTCAAGGAAGACGGAAGAAGGCAAAAGATGAAAAGGCAAAAGGCAAAAGGCAAAGGGCAAAAGGCAAAAGTGCAGAGATGCGCGCACCTTACGTTTGCTTTATGCCTTTTCATCTTTTGCCTTTTGCCCTTTGCCTTTTGCCTTCTCACGTCTTCCTTTGACAAAGCGCGCGGCGCGCGGCTAACCTCGCCAACTGAAGGCTTCTGTCGCAATGCGCGCGTAAATTTTCGGTTGAAGCGACAGATGGAACGACACATCATCTTATGTTTACACGTCAGAAAATGAAGTCGCCCACATTCGGCGACATCCACGCGGACGACGACCACGACATCGAAATCCGACGACCGCAGGAAGAATCAAGGCGGCACTTCTGGGCCGAGTCGCGCCTGTTAGTGCGCGACTTGATTTTCGCTCTGCTCTTCGTCGTCATCGTCATCGTCTTTGTCGTGCAGCCCGTCAAGGTCGAGGGCACTTCGATGCTCCCGCGACTGCACGACGGCGAGCGCATCTTCGTCAACAAGCTCGTCTATTACGGCGTGCCGCCCGTTGATCGCGGCGACATCATCGTCTTCTGGTATCCGAACGATCCGTCGAAGAGTTACATCAAGCGCGTCATCGGTCTGCCCGGCGAGAGCGTGCAGGTGCGCGACAACCACATTCTCATCAACGGCAAAGAACTCGCCGAGCCTTATCTCGATCCGTCGCACAACGCCGCGCCCTACTCTCTGCAAAGTATGAGCGATGCGACGTTGGGACGCAGTAGTAGTGGCGGCGGCACGATCTACGTCAAACCGCATTATTATTTCGTGATGGGCGACAACCGCGACAATTCGAGCGATTCGCGTTATTGGGGACTCGTGCCGGAGAAGTACATCTATGGCAAGGCGCTCCTGCGCTACTGGCCGCTCGCGCAATCCGGCATCATTCGCCACGAGACTGACTATCCAGGTTTCTCGCGCCGCGACACCGCCATCCCATCCCAACCCGACGCCGAAGAGGAAGACGGGGACACCGAGCAGTAGAAAATGTCGAGCCGTAGAAAGAAGGTAACGCGCGGTCAACGATCACTTTCAACTGCGCCCGACCTACGTTCGACTGGTTGCTGCTTGAACTTCTAACCGAAGACAATAGCTGAACGCTTTCCCCATGACCGACTGGCTCAAGCCATTGCTGTTGATGTTCTATTCGCCCGCGCGCGCGATGGCAGAGGTGCGTCAACGCGCGCCGCTCGGCCCGGCGGTGTTGCTGACGTGGGCGGCGCAATGCGTGACGCTCCTGTACGTGGAATGGCCTTACCTGTTCGCACCGGAGACGCACGTCTGGCGCGGCTCGCGTCCGCTGTTCTCGCTCGTGTGGACATCGGCGATGTCGGTGCTCTTCATCGCCATCCCGTTCGTGCTGGTCGTGATTTTTGTAACGAACGTCATCGAGCGGCGCGGGAGTTTCAGCCTGACAGTGCAACAGGAATACGCGACGGTCGCCTCGTCAATTTTCTACGCGCGTGCGGTGGCGAGCGTGATAGCTTTGCCCGCCGCCATCCTCGCGCGTGTGAGCGGCTTCGAGGCGGAGGTGATCAGACAGTCCATCTTGATGGCCGAGGAGGTTCAAAAGCAACTCCCGCCCGACGCGCCGCCGCTCGCGCTGATTAGTCCCATCCAGCGTGCGGAGAGCTTCGCCTTTTCGCTGATCCTGATCTTTTTTATCCCGTGGCTCGTGGTGGCGGTGCGCGAGGCGTTCAGTTTTACGTGGGCGCGCGCCGCCATCGCGACGTTCATTTCCTGCGCTCTGATGGTTCCAATCTCGCTCGCGCTCCTGCCGCTGTTCAGTCGCCTGCTGGCGTCGCCGTTTATCCTGCTCGTCTTCGTGATGCTGATGCGCGGCTACTTCACAGAAGTCATGCGCGGGCAACGCGCGCGCGCCTCGTTCAAGCAAAACATTGAAGCCTCGACGCTCAATCCAGCGGACGCCTCGGCGCATTACAATCTCGGACTCATTCATCTTCAACGCAGAGAGTTGGACGCGGCTCGCGCGCGTTTCGAGCGTGCCACCGAGATTGACGCCGACGAAGTGGACTCGCATTTTCAGTTAGGCCGCATCGCACGCTCGCAGGCACGGCTCGCCGACGCCATCAAGCATTTCGAGCAAGTCGTGACGCGCGACCGGACGCACGCGCAGCACGAAATCTGGCGCGAGATCGGCGCGACCTACGTCCACGCCGGACAGTTCGAGGATGCGCGCGACGCGCTCGAACGCTACCTCGACGAGCGACAGTCAGACCCCGAAGGCCTTTACTTGATGGGACGCGCACACGCCGGAATGGGGCAACGACGCGAAGCCGCCGACTGGATGCGCGCCTGCATCGAAGCCGTCAAGACCGCGCCCGCCTACAAGTACCGCACCGAAAAACGCTGGCTCAACGAGGCGCAACAATTCCTTCGCTCGCTGGCATGATAAACGCTTTCTGGATAAGTCTTATTATGATTGCTGTGGGCGTAGGATGCTTGCTCATAGCGAGCAATGAGCGCGCCCGAAAAATTTATTTGAGAACGCGCCCTAAGTTCGCGCGCAAAGGTGGACTGGCAACACTCGAATTGTCGGGGCTATGTGCATTCGGGTTTCTGCTTATCTTATTTGGGTTAGCCGCTCTCTTAAGCTACGTTACTCCAATCGGAAACCGTTGAAGTTCATGAGTAGAGTTGAAACAAAAGCAGCGTTGCTTGTTCTTGAAGACGGTCGCAGTTTTCGCGGGCGCGCGTGGGGCGCGTCGGGCGAGGCGTGCGGCGAGATGGTCTTCAACACTTCGATGTCGGGCTATCAGGAAGTTTTGACCGACCCGTCTTACGCGGGGCAGATCGTGTGCATGACGTATCCGCTCATCGGCAACTACGGCGTGAATAAGCGTGACGAAGAGTCTGCGCGCCCGTGGGTTGAAGGCTTCGTCGTGCGCGAGGCGAGCCGCACGATGTCGAACTGGCGCGCGGACGAAACGCTCGACGCATATTTGAAACGCTGGAACGTCGTCGCCATTGACCACATAGACACGCGCGCCCTTGTCCGACACATCCGCGAGCGCGGCGCGATGCGCGCGTGCATCTCGACGGTTGAGACGGACGCGGAGAAAGTGTTGGAAAAAACTTTGCAGTCCGCGAAGATGGAGAACAGGGAATTGGCGAGCGTCGTCACGACGAAAGAAATTTACGAAGTCGCGGCGGAAGGCGCGGAGCGTTTTCACATCGTCTGCTACGACTTCGGTGTCAAGCTGAATTCTCTGCGCGAATTGTCGCGCGCGGGTTGCCGCGTGACCGTCGTTCCTTCGCAGACTCCGGCGGCAGACGTGTTGGCGATGCGTCCTGATGGAGTTTATCTCTCGAACGGGCCGGGCGATCCGGCTTCGATGGATGCGGTCGTGCAAGAGATTCGCAGTTTGACGGAGAGCGGCGTGCCCACCTTTGGCATTTGCTTCGGCCATCAACTTTTGGGGCGCGCGTTCGGCGGGACGACTTACAAATTGCGCTTCGGCCATCGCGGCGGCAACCAGCCGGTCAAAGACATGCTGACGGGCAAGGTTGAAATCACTTCACACAATCACGGCTTCGCGGTCAGCGCCGAGAGTTTGCCCGCAGAAGTCGAAGTGACGCACATTAATCTTAATGATGATTGTGTCGAAGGTTTGCGCCACACGCGCCTGCCCGTCATCTCCGTCCAGTATCACCCGGAAGCCGCGCCCGGCCCGCACGACGCCGCGCATCATTTTCAACGCTTCATCGCTTTGATGGAGCGCGAACGCGCCGCGCGCTGATTCTCTCAACTGAACCGCAACGAAAATCTCACGTCAATAAAAATTTTCAGGCGTCAGTCAGCGCTGGCCGTCGCGTTGGAGGCGTGCGAAAGCGCGGACGTTTGTTGTGAAGTCGTCGGTGTGACGAAGTCCGGCGTCGCCTCAACGTCCGTGCCCGTGGCCGGCGTGGCGTCCGTCGGTTTAAGGAGTTCGGCGACGATGCCCGTGCCGCCGCGATGCTCGATCCAGTGGCGATAGGTGACGGTGAGAATCGCGATCACAGGAATGGCGAGGAAGATACCGGTCAGTCCCGCCATTTCATTTCCGGCGAGGATCGCTAAGATGACGGCGAGCGGGTGCAGATGGATGCCGGAGCCGATCAGTCGCGGGTAGATCACATAGTCCTGAACGATGCGGAGGACTGCGAGAAAGAGCAGCACGAGCGCGGCGCTGCTGCCGGCATCGAGTCCGGCGATGATGAAGGCCGCGACCGCGATGACGAGCGGGCCGAGCAGAGGGATGAATTCCAGCAGTCCGGCGACGAGTCCGAGCACGAGCGCGTAACGCACATGCAGAAGGGCGAAGCCGGCGGAGCAGATGCCGCCGATGATCAGGCACGCCGTCAGTTGCGCGCGAATGTATGCGGCGAGCGTGGAATTGATGTCTTGGAAAAACTCATCGCCGCGCCAGCGGATGCGTCCCTGCGGCAGCATGAGCAGAGCCGACCGCTTAAAACTCTCCGCGTCTTTGAGCAAAAAGAAAGCGAGGATCGGCACGAGGACGAGCCACGGCACGAAGCCGAGCACGTAGAGAGCGCCGTTGAAGCCTTCGCCAGTGATGTATCCACCCAGCCCGTTGATGACGCCTGTCACAGCGTTGTTGGCGGCTTCGCGCACGGCCTGCGGCAAATTCATGCGCGTGTAAATTTCGTTGAGTCCGTTGGCGCGCGCGCGTGCGTTCGTCAGATACTGCGGCGCTTGCTTGGCGAAGTCGGCCAACTGGTTGCCGATGCGCGGCAGCAGCAGCCACACGGCGACGGCGATAGAGCCGAAGATGACGACATAGACGATGCCGATGGCGACGGCGCGCGGCATCTCGCGCTCGCGCCCGCCGATTCTGAGTGGTCGGCGCACGAATCCGACGAGCGGCTCGATTAGATAAGCGAAGAAAATCGAAAGGATCAACAGCACCAGCACGCTCGTCAGCGAATAGAGAATCCAGCCGGCGGCGAGGATGACGAGCAAGATCACGACGATGATGAGCACGACGCGCATCACGGCGCGCGACTCTATCCCTGATGTGCGCGCGGCAGCGACGGTGGCGGCGTTCTCCGCCACGTTGGTTATTTCCTCACGCCTCGAAATTTCTTCGCCCAAAATTTTCGCTCCCATCGTGTCCGCGATTTTTTAGTTCGCCCAATGATGCCTCAAGACATGTAACTTAAACAACGTCAGCGACACTGGCGGCAAAGGGCTTGGTCAATTCGATGTTACTCCCCTGAAACAATGCGCGTTGACGTGCCGTATGCACAGTTCACCGCGTTATACTGTCGCCGTCCAAATTTCTGCATTTGCATCGGAGGAGAAAATCATGCGTAAGCTCTTGTTAGGACTCGTCGGTCTGGCCTTGTTAAGTGTGTCCGCCTCGGCGCAGACCGCCGACGAAATTATCGCCAAGTACATCAAGACCGTCGGCGGCATGGAAAAAATTCAGGCCGTCAAGACGCTTCGCCGGACGGGCAAATTCAACGGCGGCGGAGGGTTCGAGGCCGCCATCCTCGAAGAGAACAAACGTCCCGCGATGGTGCGGCAGGAGTTTGTCATTCAAGGTCTGACCGGCGTCAACGCCTATGACGGAAAGACGGGCTGGAAGATCGAGCCGTGGCAGGGCAAGAAAGACCCTGAGCCGCTCGGCGAAGAGGAGTTGAAAGGCATCCTCGAAGACTCAGACCTCGACGGCGCGCTTATCAACTATCAACAGAAGGGCAACAAGGTCGAATACGTCGGCATGGATCAGTTCGAGGGCACGGACGCCTTCAAGCTCAAGCTGACGCTGGCGAACGGCGACGTGCGTTACTACTTTATGGACACGGATTATTACGTCCCGATTAAGATCGAAGCCAAGCGCATGATTCGCGGAGCCGAGCGCGAGTTCGAGACCATCCTTGGCGATTACAAAGAGGTCAACGGCTGGTACCTGCCGCACTCCGTCGAGTCAGGCCCGAAGGGCAGCCAGTTCAAGCAGAAAGTGACTTACGAAAAGATCGAAGCCAACGTCGCGCTGGATGACAACTTGTTCCATTTGCCCGTCGCCGCCACGTCGCGCGCGCCGCAAGCGCCCGACGCTTCGCAGACGCAACCGAAAAGGCCGGAGGACAAACAGGCCTCGCCCGCGCAGCAAACTCCGTCCGCGCAGCCGCCGGCAGCCAAACCGCAAGTGAAATAGGAACGAATTATTCAACCACGAGAAAGGATTCGAGAGCGATGAAGCACACCATCAAGAAATATTTCGCAGCCGCGTTCCTGTTAATTTCATTCGCGTGCGTCACAGCGTCGGCGCAAGGTACAAAGCAGGCCGCCGCAGCAACGCCGTCGCAGTCTTCCACCGTCCGCGTTGATTCCGAAACCATCTCCGGCCTCGGCGCGCGCAACATCGGCTCGGCGGCGATGAGCGGGCGCGTCGCCGCGATTGACGCCGTGCGCGAAGGCGGACGCCTGACGGTCTATATCGGATCGGCGTCGGGCGGCGTGTGGAAGTCCGTCAACGGCGGCACGACGTACAAGCCCGTCTTCGATAAGCAGAGCGTGCAGTCCATCGGCGCGATCACGATTGATCCGAAGAATCCGAAAGTCATCTGGGTCGGCACGGGCGAGCCCTGGACGCGCAACTCGGTCTCGGTCGGCGACGGCGTCTATAAGTCAACGGACGGCGGCGACAACTGGACGAACGTCGGACTCCGAGACTCCGAGCGCATCGCGAAGATTGTGGTTGACCCGACGAACACGGACACGGCCTACGTCTGCGCGCCGGGCAAACTGTGGAGCGATTCGGACGAGCGCGGTCTGTATAAAACGACGGATGGCGGCAAGACGTGGACGAAAATTTTGAAAGGCGCGAACCTCTCGACCGGCTGCTCCATGATGACGATGGACAAGCAGAATCCGAAAACCATCTACGCGGGGATGTGGGACTTCCGTCGCAAGGGTTGGACGTTTCGCTCAGGCGGCGAGGGCGCGGATTCTCCGAGCGCGAGCGGTCTGTTCAAGAGCACGGACGGCGGCGCGACGTGGACGGAGTTGAACGAAGCGACGGCGAAGGGACTGCCCGCGAAGCCGTGGGGTCGCGTCGCGGTCACGCCCGCGCCGTCGAAGCCGAACGTCGTCTATGCCTTCATCGAAGCCGTGCCGCCGCAGAACGCGCTCTATCGTTCGGACGACGGCGGGCATACCTGGAACGCTCTCGACCGCAGCCAGAGCATGATCTGGCGTCCGTTCTACTTTGCGAATTTAATCGTTGACCCGAAGGACGAAAATAAAATTTACAAGCCTGACCTCTCGCTCATCGTGAGCAACGACGGAGGGCAGAGTTTCAGCAATATCTCCGGCGGCGCGCACGGCGATTTCCACGACGTGTGGGTCAATCCCGATAACACGGATCACCTCATCGCGGGCGACGACGGCGGCGTCTGGTACTCCTACGACGGCGGCAATCGTTGGTGGAAGGCGCAGAACCTGCCCATCTCGCAGTTCTATCACACGAGCGTTGACATGGACACGCCGTATCACGTCTATGGCGGCTTGCAGGACAACAGCGATTGGGTGGCCGACTCGCAATTTCCCGGCGGCATCTCGAACGGGCGCTGGGAAAATATCTACGGCGGCGACGGCTTCTACGTCTTCTCAGACCCTGCCGACCCCGACTATATCTACGCCGAGTCGCAGGGCGGCGAGATCGGGCGCATCAATCGCAAGACGCACGAAACGCGCAACATCAAACCGCTTCCCGAATACAAGGAAGGGAAGCTTCGCTTCAACTGGAACACGCCGATTCATCTTTCGCCCACGCAGAAGGGCACGATCTACATCGGCGCGCAGTTTCTCTTTCGCTCGCGCGACCGTGGACAGACGTGGGAGCGCGTCTCGCCGGATTTGACGACGAACGATCCGCAGAAGCAGAAGCAGGAACTCTCCGGGGGCGTCTCTGTTGACAACTCTTACGCCGAGATGCACACGACGATTTACGCCATCGCCGAGTCGCCGAAGAATTCGAGTCTCGTCTGGGTCGGAACCGACGACGGCAACGTGCAGTTGACGCGCGACGGCGGCAAGACGTGGAAGAACGTCGTCGCCAACATTCAGGGCTTGCCGAAAAACGCTTGGGTCACGTCCGTCGAGGCCGGACATTTCGATGAGGGCACGGCCTACGTCACCTTCGATCTGCACACGTTCGGCGACATGCGGCCTTACGTCTATAAGACTTCGGACTTCGGGCAGACGTGGACGCCGCTCGTGACGCCGACGGGCAGCAACGTTCGTGGCTACGCGCACGTCGTCAAGGAAGATTTGGTCAACCGCGATCTGCTCTTCGTCGGCACGGAATTCGGCCTCTGGGTTTCGCTCGACGGCGGGCGCGCGTGGGAGCAGTACAAGGGCGGCGACCTGCCGAACGTGGCGGTGCGCGACCTTGCCATTCACCCGCGCGATCACGACCTCGTCATCGCGACGCACGGGCGCGGCATCTGGATCATTGACGACATTACGCCCCTGCGCGCTCTGACGCCCGCGACGCTCGCGAAAGATGCCGTCTTCATTGATGCGAGACCGGTCGTGCGGAGCGTCTCCGGCGGCGGCGGATGGGCGAGCGGTGATGCGGAGTTCATCGGCGACAATCCGACGGACGAAGCGGTCATCACTTATTACCAGAAGAAGCGGCACATCTTCGGCGACTTGAAAATCGAAGTCTTCGACGCGGCGGGCAAATCGCTCGGCGTCATTCCGAGCAGCAAGCGACGTGGACTGAATCGTGCGACGTGGTCAATGCGCCTGCCCGCGCCGAAAGTCCCGACGGCGGCGAGCGCGGCCTTCGGTGCGGCGGTTGGCCCGCGCGTTCTGCCCGGCACTTACACCGTCAAGATGACGAAGGACAAGGCGGTCTATACGACGCAGCTACAGGTCATGCCCGACTCGCGCGCGACGCACACGGCGGAAGACCGCAAGGCGCAGTTTGACCTTTCGTTGAAACTCTATAACGCGCTCGGCGAGATGACGTTCGCCGTGGATCGCATCAACGGCGTCCGCCTCGCGCTTGAAGAACGCGCCGCCAAACTTCCGGCTGACGATTCGCTACGACAACGCTTGCAGTCCGCGTCGGCGCAGGTGGACGAGCTTCGCCGCAAGATCGTTGCGACGAAAGAGGGCGGCATGATTACGGGCGAGGAACGCCTGCGCGAAAACTTGAGCGACCTCTACGGCAACGTCGTCTCATACGACGGGCGACCTTCGCAGACGCAGGTCGAGCGGACGGACGCGCTCGCGAAGGAGTTGGCGGACGTGGTCAGCGCGTTCGATGTGTGGTCGGCGAAAGATTTAGCCGCGCTCAACTCCGCGTTGAAGGGGAAGGGGCTTGAGCCGGTCAGGCCGCTCGCGTTTGATGAATGGAAGAAGGGAAGCGGGGTGGGCGGCGGTCAATCGCAATTTCTGCACGGGCGAGAAATTGACCGCTTCTAGCCGTTGACGAAAAAGAGAAGAAGCGTGAGGACTCAAACCGTCATCGGTCTTTGAGTCCTCACGCTTCTTCTGTTTGCGCGTGCCCGTTTCGCCATCACAGCGACAGGCTCATCAACGCTGGCATTCGTCGTCGCCGTCCATCAAAACTCGTCGTAAATTTCCTGATCGCCTTTGCCGACTTGCAGGTGCGGCGCGGACGGCTCCCAGACGAGTCCGCGCCATTCTTCCGTCGGGTCAATCAAAAACAACGCGGCGAGCGGTTGCACCGGATTTCTCTCCAGACGCAGCACCTCAGTCGCGGTTTCGAGCGTCAACCCTTGCGCGTCGAGGACGATCAATTGCACGCGATTGCCGACGTTCGGCAACTGGCTGAGATGCACGAGCGCGCCCGCCGGCCCGACGTTCTCCGTCTCACCCTCTGAGACGATGTGCTCGCCCGACGTTTCGTCGTCCCACTCGGCGCGCACGGGAATGTGAATCGGGTAACGCGCCCCCGCGCGCTGATCCGTGGACATATCGGTGGACATGGCGAATATTCCTCCTTCAACAAACAGGGCAGTATTCTACAGGTAAACGACGAAAGCGCACCCGATTGGAAAACGGGGGCGGGGCGACGCTCAGAAGTAACAGGGCTGGACGCTTTTGCTGCCGCCGCAACCCACGTCGCTTGTTCCCGTCACTCTTCTTCCCCTGCACGCAATTTCTCAAGCACGGAAAAATCTTCGAGCGTCGTCGTATCTCCCTTGACCGCCGCGCCGCCGCTCGAAGCGATTTCGCGCAACAGTCGGCGCATGATTTTGCCGGAGCGCGTCTTGGGCAGCGCGTCCGTGAAGCGTATTTCGTCGGGACGCGCGAGCGCGCCGATCTCCTTCGTGACATGGCGACGCAACGCTTCTTTCAACTCGTCCGAAGTCGCGCGTCCGCCTTCGAGCGTGACGAAGGCGACGATGCCGGAGCCTTTAAGTTCATCGGGGCGCGCGACGACCGCCGCCTCCGCGACGGCTTCATGCGAGACGAGCGCGCTCTCGATTTCCATCGTGCCGAGACGATGGCCGCTGACGTTTATCACGTCGTCCACGCGACCCATAATCCAGAAGTAGCCGTCCGCGTCGCGCCGCACGCCGTCGCCCGCGAAATAGACGCCCTCGATCTCCGACCAGTAAGCCTCCCGGTAACGCGCGTCGTCGTTGTAAATCGTCCGCAGCATCGAAGGCCAGGGGCGTTTGATGACGAGATAGCCGCCCTCGTTCGCGCCGACCTCGCGCCCTTCCTTCGTCATCACGGCGGCCTCGATGCCGGGCAGAGGCTTGGTCGCCGAACCGGGCTTCGTCGGCGTCGCGCCGGGCAGAGGCGCAATCATCATCGCGCCCGTCTCGGTCTGCCACCAAGTATCCACGATGGGGCAACGCTCCTTGCCGATAATTTTGTGATACCACATCCACGCCTCCGGGTTGATCGGCTCGCCCACTGTGCCGAGCAGACGCAAACTTGAGAGGTCGTGTTTGAGAGGCCACTCCGCGCCCCACTTGATGAAGGCGCGAATCGCGGTTGGCGCGGTGTAGAGAATGTTGACCTGATGGCGTTCGATGATTGACCAGAAGCGATCCGGCTCCGGCCAGTTCGGCGCGCCCTCGTACATCAAAATTGTCGCGCCGTTCGAGAGCGGGCCATAGACGACGTAAGAATGTCCCGTCACCCAGCCGATGTCCGCCGTACACCAGTAGATGTCTTCGTCCCGCAAATCGAAAACCCACTTTGTCGTCAGATGCGCGCCCAGCAGATAGCCTGCGGTCGTGTGCAGGATGCCCTTCGGCTTGCCCGTCGTGCCCGACGTGTAGAGGATGTAGAGCGGATGTTCGCTGTCGAGTTCTTCGGCAGGACACACTTGCGAAGCCGTCTCCATAAGCGCGTGCCACCAGAAGTCGCGCCCCTCTTTCATCACGACGCTTGTGCCCGTGCGTCTGACAACGATGCAACGCTCGACTGTCGGCGTGTGTGCGAGCGCGTCGTCAACCACCGGCTTTAGTTTCACTTCCGAGCCGCGACGCCAGCCGCCGTCCGCCGTCACGACAAGCTTGCAACCGGCGTCGTTGACGCGGTCAACAATCGCCGTCGCCGAGAAGCCGCCGAAGATGACGGAGTGCGTCGCCCCGATACGCGCGCACGCCAGCATCGCGATGGCGAGTTCGGGAATGAGCGGCATGTAGAGCGCGACGCGGTCGCCGATTTCGACGCCCGACGCTTTCAACACGTTGGCGAAGCGGCAGACTTCCGTGTGGAGTTGTTGATAGGTCAGCGTGCGCGTGTCGCCTTGCGGCTCGCCTTCCCAGATGAGCGCGGCCTTGTTGCGTCGCGGCGTTTCAAGATGACGGTCGAGACAATTGTCGGAGACGTTCAACTTTCCGCCGACGAACCACTCCGCGTGCGGCGGCTTCCACTGCAAAACCGTGTCCCACTTTTTGAACCAGTGTAGTTCGGACTCCGCCATGCGCGCCCAGAATGCGTCGGGTGATTTTGAAGCTTCCGCGCATAAAGTTTCATACTCTTCCATCGAACTGATGCGCGCGCGGCTCGCGAACTCCGCCGTCGGCGGAAACGTGCGCGACTCTTGCAGCGTTGACTCAATCGTCGCGTGCGTTGGTGCGTCGGATGTGTCGTCTGGCATGTGCGTCTTCCCTCTGATTAGAAAATTCGTCCGTACTTTGCCGCGCGCGCGCGCGTTACGCAAGAAGAAATAAGGTGCGCTGGAATGTTGTCTGCGGAATGATGAAGCGTCAAGTCTTCAGTCTGAAGCGCGACGCTTGACGTTGACGCGGGCAATTGCTCTGATAAGATTCGCCGCAGTCAGGACGCTGCCGCGAGAATGGAGGCCAACATCAAAGAGCCAGCTTCACTACCGGACATTGAAGTGCGTAACCGCATCGTGACGGAGACCGTCTCGGACGCCATCATCACCGTTGACGCCGAGAGCACGATTATCTTCGTCAATCCGGCGACGGAAAAAATCTTCGGCTACACGCTCGACGAATTGCGCGGCGCGCACCTCACGATGCTGATGCCGGACTACCTGCGCCGCCTGCACGACGCGGGGATGCAACGCTACATCGAGACCGGCGAAAAGCACATTACGTGGGACGGCGTCGAACTGCCGGGACTACACAAGAGCGGCAGGGAAATCGCCCTCGAAATTTCCTTCGGCGAATTCACGGAGGGCGGCCAGCGTTACTTCACGGGCATCGCGCGCGACATCACAGAGCGCAAGCGCGCCGAGCTTCATCTGTCGGCGCAGTATGCCGTCTCGCGCATCCTCGCCGAATCAGTCGGACTTCGCGCCGCCGTGCCGCAAATTCTGCAATCTCTGTGCGAAAGCCTCGGCTGGGAGTTCGGCGCGTTGTGGCGCGTCGAGCGTGAAGAGGAAATCATGCGCTGCGTCCAGACGTGGCGCGCGACGGCGGAAGACAATCTCGCGGAGTTCGAGAAGTTCAACGCGGGTCGCAGCTTCGCGCGCGGGCAAGGATTGCCGGGTCAGGTCTGGGAGAGCGGCGAAGCGACGTGGGTTTCGGATTTAGCGACGAACGGAAATTTCCCGCGCGCTGCCGTCGCCGCCCTCAGCGACTTGCACGGGGCCGTCGCGTTTCCCATCCGGCTCGGCGGCGAAGTGCTCGGCGTGATGGAATTTTTCACACGCGAAGTGAGACCGCCCGACGAGCCTCTGCTGGCGATGATGTCGCACGTCGGCAATCAACTCGGACAGGTCATCGAGCGACGACGCGCCGAAGAGGAACGGACGGGCTTGCGCGAGCAACTCATCCGCGTGCAGGAAGCGCAACTCGCGGAACTGTCCACGCCGCTCATTCCCATCACAGACAAAATCGTCGTCATGCCGCTCGTCGGTGCGATGGACGCGGCGCGCGCGGGACGGATGATAGACACTTTGCTGCGCGGGTTGGCTGAGAGCCGTGCGCCCATCGCGATCATAGACATTACGGGCGTGACAGTGATTGACACGCACGTCGCCAACACGCTCGTGCAGGCGGCGCAGGCTGCCGCGCTACTGGGAACAACGGTGATCTTGACGGGCATTCGCGCCGGCGTCGCGCAGACTCTCATCGGTCTCGGCGTCGAACTGCACAATATTGACTCGCGCAAAAATCTGCAAAGCGGCCTCGCGCGCGCCTTCGAGTTGCTGCGTAAGCAGGACGCCCAATCGCTCTAACAAAGTCCGAAACTTTCAACTTGGAAAAACGCAAACAAGCGGGCGCACATTGAGCGTCATGTCCTGCTTGTCTTCGCGCGTCCACAAACGCGGCTCGCTTCACGCGCGTGATATAATTTTTCGCAATCAAGATGAGTCGAGCCGGCGTCTATCTCCACATCCCTTTCTGTCGTTCGCGTTGCTCTTACTGCGACTTCGCGACCGGCATGTATGAAGGCGCGCTCGCAGACGTTTACGTCCGCGCACTCGTGCAGGAGTTGAAGACGGCGCGTCTGCCCGACGATACGCCAAACGAAATTGACACGATCTACTTCGGCGGCGGCACGCCGAGTCTGCTCACGCCCGCGCAGGTCTCGCGCATCCTCGACGCCGTGCATGGACGCTTTCGCCTCAGCGCCGACTACGAAATTACGATGGAGATGAATCCGGGCACGCTCTCGCCGCAAACTTTGCGAGAGTTTCGCGCACACGGCGTCAATCGCGCGAGCTTCGGCGCGCAGACTTTCGACGAACAGGAGTTGCGACGACTCGGACGCACGCACACCGCCGACGAGACGCGCCGCACGCTTCAAGATTTGCGCGACGCGGGATTCGAGAACATCAGTTTCGATCTCATCGCCGGACTGCCGGAACAGACGCTCGAAGGGTGGTCGCGCAATCTCGAAGAGGCGCTCGCCCTTCGTCCCGAACATCTTTCTTTGTATCTGCTCGAAGTCCACGAAGCGACGCCGCTTGCCGAGCAAATCAAGCGCGGGATGTGGCGCGCGCCGGACGCAGACCTCGCCGTCGAGATGTACGAGCTGCTCGTCGAGCGCACCGCCGCCGCAGGTTTCGTGCAGTACGAGATTTCCAATTTCTGTCTTCCCGGTTATGAGTCGCGGCACAACTCGAAATACTGGACGGGCGCGCCCGTCTTCGGCTTCGGCTGCTCGGCGCACTCATACGATGGCACGTCCGCGCGCTGGTCGAACGAGCGCGACACGCGCCGCTACGTCGAACTCATTGAGAGCGGCGCCAGCCCCGTCGTCGAGCGCATCGAGACAGACGCGCGTGCGTCGAGTGCCGAAGCTCTCTTTCTCGGCTTGCGACTGCTGCGGCGCGGCGTCAATCTCGCGGAGCATCAAGCGCGTTTCCGCGTGGACGTGCGCGAGACTTACCGCGCAGACCTCGCGCGCTTTGATGAGGCCGGACTAATCGAACTCGACGGCGACACGCTCCGTCTCACTTCGCACGGCGCGCTGCTCTCGAATGAAGTCTTCGCGGCTTTTGTCTGACGCCGCCACTTGTTTAATTGCGCCTTTGCGACTTGGCGTGAAATTCAGTTTCACGCCAAGTCGCAAAGGCGCGAAAAGAAAGTATGAAATTGATTGACCTACGCAGCGACACCGTCACGCAGCCGACGCCCGCCATGCGTCGCGCGATGGCCGACGCGGAAGTGGGCGATGATGTGTACGGCGAAGACCCGACCATCAATCGCTTGCAGGAACGCGCCGCCGAAATCTTCGAGAAAGAGGCCGCGCTCTTCGTCCCCACCGGCTCGATGGGCAACCAGATCGCCGTCAAACTTCACACGCGCCCCGGCACAGAAGTCGTCATCGAAGAGCGCGGCCACATCTACAACTACGAGATGGCCGCGATGTCCGCCATCTCCGGCGCGCTCGCGCGTCCCGTCAAAAGCGGCGATGGCACGGGGCGGCTCGCGTGGGCTGATATCGCGCACGCGATTCACGGGAAGGACGCGCCCTATTACGTCGCGCCGACCGCGCTCATCGCGCTTGAGAATTCGCACAACCTCGCGGGCGGCGTGTGCCTGACGCGCGAGCGCACCGCAGAGATTTGCGACGCCGCGCACGCGCTTCAGTTGCCCGTCCATTTAGACGGCGCGCGCATCTTCAACGCGGCGACGGCGTTGGATGAGACGGTCGCCGCGCTCGCGCGTCCGGTTGACTCCGTGATGTTTTGTCTCTCGAAAGGATTGGGCGCGCCCGTCGGCTCGATGCTGCTTGGCACGCGCGCCTTTATCGCTGAAGCGCGGCAGTGGCGCAAACTTTTGGGCGGCGGAATGCGTCAGGCCGGCGTGCTCGCCGCCGCCGGACTCGTCGCGCTCACCGAGTCGCCCGCAGGTCTCCACGAAGACCACGCCAACGCGCGGCGTCTCGCCGAAGGCATCTCTGAACTGCACGGCCTTTCGATTGACCCAACAACTGTGCAGACCAACATCGTCATCTTCGACACATCAAGAACCAATCTCGCGGCTGACGAAATCTGCGCGCGACTTCGCAGCGAACACAACGTGCTCGCCTCCGGCTTCGGCACGGCGATTCGCATGGTCACGCACTACGACGTTTCGCGCGCCGACATCGAACATGCTCTCGTTGCTTTACAGAATGTGACAAAGGAAATTTAGGGGGAGTGCAAGTCCGTCGCTCGTGCTCCAATAATCAGACAGGTGAATTAACACGGATGGACAGGATAGACAGGATGAAGACAAATGATGAATGCGGCAGTGATGAGTGATGAATACAGGGCGAAGATTCTTATCCTGTTCATCCTGTCCATCCGTGTTAATTTGTCTTTAGTGTCCACTACTGCATTTAAGATGACTCAACGACCACTCATCATCGCCATTGACGGCCCTTCGGGTTCCGGCAAATCAACACTCAGCCGCTTGCTGGCGCGCGAGTTGAACTTGCTCTACATAGACACCGGCTCGATGTATCGCGCCGTCGCGCTCGCCGTCAAAGAGTCGGGCGTGAGCGTGTCGGATGACAAAGCGGTGGCGGATGTCGCGCGCCGCGCCGTGATCGAATTGCAGGGCGACCCGGACTCGATGCAGGTGCGACTCGGAGGACGCGACGTGTCCGAAGAAATTCGCACGGAAGAAATCACGCATACGTCTTCGGTCGTCTCGACCATTCCCGCCGTGCGCCGCGAGTTGGTGCGCCAGCAACGCGAGTTCGGGCGCGTGGGGCGCGGCGTCGTCCTCAACGGGCGCGACATCGGCACGGTTGTCTTTCCCGGCGCGGACGTGAAATTTTTCCTGACCGCGCTGCCCGAAGAGCGCGCGCGCCGCCGCTTCGAGGAAGAGCGTTTGAAGTCGCAGGACATCAACTACGAAGAGACGCTCGCCGACATCAACGCGCGCGACGGGCGCGACTCCACGCGCTCAGACTCGCCGCTCGCCATCGCCCCCGATGCCGTCGTCATAGACACGAGCGAGCTTCCCATCGAAGACGTGTTCCAACGGATGCTCGAAGTGATTCGCGAGCGGCAGTCAAAGGAAACATGAAATGAAACAGATAGGATTCTCATTCAAATCCGAAGCGAAGTGGATTCTGCTTCTAAGCCTCGCGCTTCCATGTATGGGCTTGCTCATCTACTTCGTCGCGTGGCTCTCTCACTAAATTTATGTTTACAGGCATCATCGAAGAACTCGGACGCATTCGCTCCATCGAGAAGCGCGGCGAGGGCGTGCGTTTGACGGTCGAGGCGCGTGCGGTGACGCAAGGGACAAACGAGGGTGACTCCATCGCAGTCAACGGCGTGTGCCTGACGGCGCTCGAAGTGCGTCCAGGTTCGTTTGCGGCGGACGGCTCGCGCGAGACTTTGCAGCGTTCGACTTTGGGCACGCTGCGTAGCAATTCGGTCGTCAATCTCGAACGCGCCGTGACGCCCGCCACGCGGCTCGGCGGCCACATCGTACAGGGACACGTTGACGCGCGCGGGCGTTTCCTCTCAGCCGAAGATCACGGTGGCTCTTGGACTGTGCGCGTCGCGTACCCGCAAGAGGTGGCGCGCTATCTCGTCTTCAAAGGCTCAATCGCGGTCGAGGGCATCAGTCTCACCATCGCTGCCTTGACCGAAGAATATTTCGAGATCGCCGTCATCCCGAAGACGTGGACGGTGACGAACCTCTCGCGTCTCAAGCCGGGCGACCTCGTCAACCTCGAAGCCGACATCATCGCTAAATACGTCGAGCGCATCCTGACGGTGAGAGGCGACGCGACGACCACCGGAGAAAATTCGATGAGCGAGGCGTCCGGCATCACGCGGGAAAAGCTGTCGGAACTCGGCTACACGTCACGCCTGAAGGCGTAACTCCGAACCTTCTCAATATCAATTCGACGCCAACGCCAAATCCCAAATTCATCTTGACTGCCTCCTGCTTTCTGCCTCCTGCCCACCGTTTTCCATCTCCTGCCTCCTGCTTTTCGTCGTTCGCAAAAAACGCCTCATTCATGTAACATGCAGACTGACTTCCCGGACTCTCCTGAAAGAAGTTTACGAGTAACAAAGCCATGCCTTTCGCATCCATCGAAGAGGCCGCCGCAGACATTCGCGACGGTCGCATGATCATCATCGTGGACGATGAAGACCGCGAGAATGAAGGCGATCTTGCGTGCGCGGCGGAGTTGGTGACACCCGAAATTATTAACTTCATGGCGACGCACGCGCGCGGCCTAGTCTGCCTGCCCTTAACCGAAGAGCGTTGCGACGAATTGCAACTGACGATGCAGGTCGCCGACAACACCTCGTTTCTCGGCACGGCCTTTACCGTCTCCATCGAAGCGCGCAAAGGCGTCACGACCGGCATCTCTGCCGCCGACCGCGCGACGACGATTCTGACCGCCGTTGACCCGCGCACGCGCCCGCAAGACCTCGCGCGTCCCGGCCACATTTTCCCCTTACGCGCGAAGGCCGGCGGCGTGCTCGTCCGCACCGGGCAGACCGAAGCTGCCGTTGACATGGCGCGCATCGCGGGACTCTACCCGGCGGGCGTCATCTGCGAAATTATGAACGAGGACGGCACGATGGCGCGTCTGCCGCAACTCGATGAGTTCGCCGCGAAGCATCAACTGAAGATGATTACGGTGGCCGACCTCGTGCGGTATCGTATGCGGAAAGAGATGCTTGTCCGCCGCGCCGTCGAGACCAATTTGCCGACCGTCTATGGAGCTTTTCGCGCCATCGCTTTTGAGAATGTCGTCAACGGTGAAGTGCATCTCGCGATGGTCTTGGGCGATGTGAAGACGGACGAACCCGTCCTCGTGCGCGTCCACACAGAGAACGTGACGTGCGATATGTTCGGCTCGCTCGTTGATGACACGGGTCATCAACTCCACGCCGCGCTCGAAAAAATCGCGGCGGCGGGTCGCGGCGTCGTCCTCTATCTGCGGCAGCATCACGGGCATCTCGACTTGATCCATCAGCTCCGTACCTACGCCTTGATGCAGGAGCGAAACTTAGGCAAGCGCGAGGCATGTCTGGAGACGGGCTACGGCGCAGACCGCGACTACGGCGTCGGCGCGCAGATTTTGCACGAACTTGGGCTGCGAAGAATATTATTGCTGACGAATCATCCGCCGAAAGTTTCCGCGCTCGAAGGCTTCGAGTTGGAGATTGTCGGCAACGTCTCGCTCGGCACGCCCGCCGCGCGAGAAGATGCGAAGAAAACAATGATGAATGCGGAATGAGAAAAGCAAATGATGAGTGATGAATGATGAGTGATGAATATAATCAAAGATGCCTTTGTCTTTCATTCATCATTCATCATTTAGTTAGCCGTCAATCCCCGGACGGCTCGTTTGTCGAGACCTATGCCATCTGACGAGCATGAACAAGGGGATTCCACTCCTCCAATCCCGAAAGCTGACGCGCCCGGCGTGACGCTCACCGAAGCTACGGAGGGCGCGCCGCAGCAGCACGCGCACGCGCCGCTCACGCCGAAGGGGGAGCGAGCGCGGTGGCGTCGCATCGTCAATCGTCGCAATGCGATGTGGACAGGACTCGTCGCCGTCGTCGCCGTCCTCGCGCTCGCGCTCATCTTTTTCATTCTCTACCGGAGCGGGCAGGTTGATCGAATCATCGCGCGGCAGATCGTCAGCACCTTCGCCCAGTACAACATCCGCGCCGAGATCGGTTCGTTCCAGACGAAGTTCGGGCCGCGCACGGCTGAACTGCGCGACGTGAAACTCTACGACCAAACGACGGGCGCGCAGTTGGGAAAGATTGACCGCTTCGTCGCCACCATCCGCATCGAAGACATGTGGGCGCTCAACTTGCGCCGCAACGTCAATCTCGAATCGCTGACGATTGACGGACTCGAAGCGTGGATCGCGTTTGACGCCGACGGCAACTCGAACTTTCGCAACATCACCATCCCCGCGCCCGACCCCAACAGCCGCATCCTTTTTTCTTACTCGACGGCGACCGTCAAACTCAACGGCGCGCTGATTCATTTCGGAGACGTGCAGCACAACTTGTCGGGCGAGGCGCGCAACATGAGCGTCACCGTCCAGCCCGACGACCCAAGCGCGCCCGTCGAGAGCCGCATGAACCGAGTTGACCTCGCGCTCGCCAATTCCACGTTCGTCTATGACGGGCGCGCGGTGAACGACATCGGCATCGAAGCCCACGCGCGCGTCAATCAAGTGCGCGCCGACGTGAGCGATCTGACTTTGCGCTCGCCCGTCGCGGAAGCGCATCTCGTGGGCGCGCTCGACGACTGGCGCGCGATGCGTTATCACCTCCGCGCCGAATCGAGTTTTGACCTGACGCAAATCTCCGACGTGTTGCAGGGCGAGACGACTTTGCGCGGCGCGGGACGTTTTACGGGAACGGTGACGGGCGAGGGCGACAAGTACAAAATCGAGGACGGGCAGATCACCTCAGACGCGCTCGCCGCCGACAACGTGCGCCTGAAGGCTCTCAACATCAACGCGACCGTCACGGGCGAGGGAAAATCTTACGAGGCGCAGGGACGTGCCGTCGCGGAGCTTTTGACGGCGGGAGATTTTCAAATCAACTCGGTGCAACTCGCGGGCGGCGTGATGGGCACGGGGACGGACTTTCGCTGGGTCGGAGACTTGCGCGCGGCATCTGCACGGAGCGGCAGTTCGACGAGCATCGCGGGATTGATGTTAAGCGACGCCTCAGCCGAAATGCGCGGCGGCGATTTATCGGGCAGCGCGAAAATTTTAGCGGCGCGGAATTTAAGCGCGAGCGGCGCGCAAGTAGCCGACTTGCGCGCGTCGGGCGTGAAGTTCAAACGCGACGCGAACGGTCAGACAAATGTCAGCGCGACGGGCGCGAGCGCGGGCAAGGTCAACGCGCAAGGTGCGACCATTGGCGGCGTGACGGCGAACGGCGTCACGGCGCAAATCAACGCGGACAATTCCGGGAACGTCTCCGTAGATCAAGTTCACGTCAATGGACTCGACGCGGCGGGCGCGGCGCGGACGGGCGCGCTCAACATCGCGGGCGTGCGTCTCGCCATCACGAGCGGCGGGCGCGTCGAGGGCACGTCGGGCGACATCAATGCCGGGACAGTCGCGCTCAAGGGCGGCGATCACGCGGACAACGTGCGTCTCGCGCATCCGGTCTTCGTGTTGGAGCCAAACGGACGTTATCGCGCGAGCGCGGACTTGAGTCTCGGCGGCGGCGTGCTCGGACAGATGACTCTCGGCGCGGTCAAGAGCGCGGTCGTCGCGTCGAACAATCAAATTCACCTCAACAACTTCGACGCCGAAGTTTTCAAAGGGCGCGCGCGCGGCAACGCGACGATCAGCACGGCGGCGCGCGGCACTGGCACGTCGAGCGTGGCGGCGACTTTTGAAGGCGTGGACGTGGGCGGACTCATCGCGACGCTCACCGGCAACGCCGTGCCGCTCAACGGCGCGGCGACGGGCAAGGTTGACTTGCGCTTTCCCGGCACGGATTTCAAATCCGCAACGGGTCGGCTCGACGCGCAGTTCACGGGCGAGACGGGGCGCGATGCGAGCGAGCGCACGCCTCTGACGGGCGACCTCGCGCTGACGGCGGATCGCGGCCTCTTCCAAATCGAGCGCGCGAGTGTGAGGACGGGCGCGACACAGTTGAATGCGGCGGGACGATTTTCTTTCAAGGGCGGCTCGAATCTCTCCGTCAATCTCGACTCGACGGACGCATCGGAGTTGCAGCGCGTGATCGTCGCGTCGGGACTCGCGCCGGCGCTTGAAGATAAGCTCGACGAGTACGGTGTGGGCTTAGGCGGCAATCTCAATTTCAAGGGCACGCTCACGGGTAGCCTCGATGCGCCGCTCGTCAACGGGCGCGTCGCGCTCGGCTCGCTCGCACTGCGCGGGCGCGACCTCGGCGCACTGAGCGCGGAGATCGTCTCGAACGAGACGGAGACGCGCATCAACGACGGGCGACTCGCCGAAGCGGACGGCGGCGGCGCGCAGTTCAGCGCCGTCATTCCGCGCGCGGGCGACAACAACGTTTCTTTCGAGGCGACGCTTGCCGATGCGAACGCCGGCAATCTCGTCGCCGCGCTCGCTGGTGAACCGGGGCACGATGCGAGCGGCTTGATGTACAACGTCGCTCAAAATCTCGCTGGACTCGGCCCCGCGTCGGGTCGCATCAGCGTGTCCGGCTATCCGGGTGCAATGACGGGGAGCGCCGACCTCAAAGTCGCCGCCGGTCGCATCGGCTCTCAGCCCTACGACGAGATTGCGGCGCGCGCGACTTTCAGCGGCGCGAACATCAACCTCGAAACTTTGGACGCGCGCCTTCCCGCCGGACGCATCAACGCGAGCGGGACGGTCAACGTCAAAGCGCAGTCGTTCGACTTGCGCGCGAAGGGCGACGACGTGCGGCTCGATTTGCTCGCGCAACTTTTCGGCGCAGGGGCGCGCAACGTGCCGCCCATCACCGGCCTCGCGAACTTTACGGCCAACGCTTCCGGCACATTGACAGACCCGACGAGCTACAAAGTTGAACTCGACGCGCGCGGGCGCGACGTGACCATCAACGGGCGACCGGCGGGCGAACTCTCGCTGGTGGGGCGCACGACCGCTGACCAAAAGTTCAACGTCGAATTCACGACGGGGCTGCTCGGCAAGCCGCAGGTCGTCAGCGCGCAGATTGATTTCGGCAGCGAAGACCTCGCCGCCAACATCGAGACGACTTTGACGGGCACAGACCTGACGCCGCTTTTCCAGACGTTGCTGCCCGACTCGAAAGTAGCCGTGACGGGACGCGCGACGGGCACGCTCAAGGCGAGCGGCAATCTGCTCGGCGAAGAGGGCTTCGACATCAGCGGTCTCAAAGGCCGCGCCGAGTTCAGCGAGTTGACCGTGATGATCGAAGACGTGCCGCTCACCGCAGAGAATCCGCTCGTCATCCTTTTCTCGCCCAATGAAATCACTTTCGAGAAGACTCGCTTCACGGGGCCGGGCACGAACCTCGTCTTCGGCGGCACGGCGGCCTTGCGCGCGGGCGGAACGGAAAACTTGACGATCAACGGCGACTTGAATTTGCGTGTGCTGAATAAAGTCTCGCCGGACGTATTCTTGTCCGGCGCGGCGCGCGTCGCCGTCGGCGTGACAGGCTCTTACGCCGATCCGCGCATCAACGGCACGGCCTCCGTCACCAACGCCTCTTTCGCTATCCTCGTCACGGACGAACGTCTGACGGCGACGAACATCAACGGACTCGTCCGCTTCGACACCAATCAGGCGCGCATCGAAACTCTCAACGGCAATCTCGGCGGCGGGCGCGTGGAAGTGACGGGCGGCGCGCTGCTCGCGGGTCTCTCTCCGTCGCAGTTTCGCTTGACCGTGCGCGGCAACAACGTCACCGTGCCGTTCCCCGACAAGTTCCGCACGACCGCCGACGCCGATCTCGAAATCAGCGGAACACGCGAGCTTGGACAGAAGATCAAGGGCACGGTTAACTTGCGTCGCACCGAATACACGCAGGACATAGACCTCGCAGACTTAATCGGGCAGCGCGGCGAGACGACGATCACGGAGGGCAACGCCAATCTCTTCGGCGCGACGCAACTCGATCTCGCCTTGCAGGGACGCGATGCGCTCGTCGTGCGTAATAATCTGGCTGATGCCGTCGGCTCAGTCTCTCTGCGCGTCGGCGGCACGGTGGACGACCCCGTCATCTCCGGTCGTATCACGGCGACGCGCGGCACGCTCGCCTTCCGCAACGACCGTTACGAAATCCAGCGCGCCATCATTGATTTGCCGCCCAGACGCGACGCCGACCCCATCCTTAATATTCAGGCCGAATCAGAGACGCGCGGCTATCGCATCACCGCCGGCATCACGGGGCCGCTCACGCAGCCCGTCGTCACTCTGCGCTCCGACCCGTCGCTGCCGCAGGCCGACATCGTCTCTCTGATTACGACCGGCAATCTCTCGTCCGGCGTCGAAGGCCAGTCAACCATCGCGCAGACGGGCATCGGCACGGCGACGAGTTTGTTGACCGACACGCTGATTAACGCGCCCGTCCGCAAGGCGACTGACAGACTGTTCGGTCTCAACCGTTTCGAGTTCGACCCGCTCATCACGGGACGTGGCGGCGCGTCTCCAACGGCACGGCTGACCGTCGGGCGACAGATTAACCGCGATCTCGCCGTCACCTATTCGACGAACGTCACGGGCGAGCAGAATCAAGTCGTCGCCATCGAGTATCGCGTCTCCGACCGTCTCTCGTTCCTCGCGCAATATCAACAGGGCGCGACCGACACGCTGCGGACGCAGACCAGCAATTTCAGTTTCGAGCTACGTTTCAGGAAGAGATATTGAAAGACAGTGGGCAGTGGGCAGTGGACAATGAGCAGTCAAGACAAATGCTCTTTTTCTGACCACTAACCACTGACCACTAACCACTGACTGTTGTGAATTTCAAGGGATACGGCCTGCTCATCGTCATCATGCTGCTCATCGCGCCGTCGGGCGTGTGGGCGAAGGTGCGTGCTGCTGCTGCTGTCGCGCCTGACCTGAGCCGTTACGAGGGGCGGACGATTGAGCGCGTCGAGTTCGAGGTTGAGGGCGCATCCGTTGACGAGTCCGCGCTCGGCGAGTTTCGCGCGCTCGTGCGCGTCGCGGCGGGCAGCCGTTTTTCAGCCGTGCTGGTGCGCGAAGCTCTGCAAGCTCTCTTCGATACGGGACGCATCGCCAACGCGCGCGTCGAGGCGTCGGAGGTGTTGGGAACTTCGGGCGACGACGGGCACGCGCGCGTGCGACTTCGTTTCATCATGCGCCCGCAGGTGCTCGTCGGCAACATCAATATCGTGCTGGCGGAAGCTCCGGCGGCGGGCACTGGCGTCTCGGAAGATGACATCCGGGGGCGTTTGAGTTTGCTGGAGCCGGGACGGCGCGTTTCGGAGCAGGCGTTGAAAAATAACGCCGACTTGATTCAAGTTTACTTGCGCGACCACGGTTTTTATCGCGCGCTCGTCGAGTACGATCAAGAGTTGGATGCGACGAAGACGCGCGCCACGATTACCTATCGCGTCACGCCGGGCGCGCCCACCACGCTCGAAGCATTTAATATTGACATCAGTGGATTCGACGCCGCGCGCGTGCGTCCCGAACTGAAACTTCAAATTGGCGCGCGCTTCACGCAGGAGTCGCTCGGCGCGGACATCGCGCGCATCCGCAGCGCGCTCATCGAGCAGAAAAATCTCGCGCCGAGGCTCGGCGAGCCGGAAGTCCTTCTCAACTCTGAGACGAACACCATTACCGTCAATCTTAAGGGGCAAATCGGGCCGCAGGTGGAAGTGAAAATCGTCGGCTACGAGTTGAAAGAGAAACAGCAACGCGCGCTCCTCCCCATCCTGCGCGAGGGCACGATTGACCCCGCCGCCATCGAAGAAGGCGAGCGGCGCATTCGCAATCGCCTGCAAGAGCAAGGGTACTTCTTCGCCGAAGTGCTGCCGAGTTGCGCCGTTAATCCGCCGCTTCCCGCGAGCGTTGACACGACGAACACGCCCGCCATCGCCGGCGACACAGAGATCGGGACGTGCGAGGTGCTCAACCCGGACGAACTGACCGGACACACCGTCACCGTCACTTACAATGTCGAGCGCGGGCGTCGCTTCAAGCTCACAGAGATACGCATCGAAGGCACGAACAAGTTGAGCCTCGAAGACGTGTCCGCCGACTTGCGGACGAAGCAGGCGACGGTGCTCGGCATCATCCCCCTGCTCGGCTACGGGCGCGGCTTCACGAACGAAGACGCGCTTAACGAAGACCGTCGCACCATCGAGACGCGAATGCGCGACATCGGTTATCGTCAGGCCGCTGTCAATGTCCGGCAGGGCGTGACGCTCGAAGGCGAGAATCTCGTCATCACCTTCGCCGTCACGGAAAACGCGCTGACGCGCGTCGCCGACATCGAGGTGCGCGGCAATCAACTCTACACGGCCAAGCGTCTGCTCGACGAGCGTTGCCCGCGCGACCCTCTCGCCGATGAGTCGTGCCTCATCGTCGGCGGCGCGTATTCGCGCACGCAGGCGCGCACGGATGGCGAGCGGCTTCGCAACTTCTACGCGCGCAAAGGCTACTTCGAGGCCGACGTGGAGACTTCGATCATCGAACTGCCGCGCGCGGCGTCCAGCACGGACGAAGCGGTGCGCCTGCGCTACACCATCACCGAATCGAATAAGGTCTTCATCAATCGCATCGTCGTCAACGGCATCGTCAAGACGAAGAAGGAAGCGTTGCTGCGCGCCATCCCCATCCATGAAGGCGATGTGCTGCGCGCAGATCAACTCGCGGAGAGTGAGCGCGTCCTGCTCAACACGACCGACGCTTTTCAACAGGTCATCATTCGCACCGAGCCGGCGGGCGAAAGCGCGGGCGGTTTCAAACGCCGCGATGTGATCATTGACGTGGAAGAGCGCAAGCGCATCACGACCGACTACATCGTCGGTTACTCGACCGAAAACGGCCCGCTCGGCGGTGTCGAGGTGCGGAACACGAACCTCTTCGGCGACCTTAGACAGGGCACGATTCGCACGCGCTTCAGCGGGCGGCAGCAACTCGTCCGCGCCGAATATTTCGACCCGCGTTTCAGGCGCTACGGGGCGAAAGAATTCGCGCCGCTCACCGTCTCGCTGCAATATCAACGCGACACGAGCGTGACGCGCTTTTTCCGTTCGACGATTGATCGCGGCGCGATGGGCATCGTCCAACGCTTCGACGCCGACGGAAAGCTGATAGATGAGTTCGGCCAGCGCGTCAACGAGCCGTCCATCAATCGCTTCAGCTTCAACGCCGAAACGCAACGCGACCTCGAACTCGTAACCGCCCCGTCGGGCGCGATACGCAAGCGCAGCACGCTCATCCTGCGCTACAACTACGAGGACGTGCGCCTCTTCAACATCGGCAGCCTGCTCATCGCGCCCGTGCTGCGCGCGGATCAGGCCATCCGTCTCTCAAGGCTCGGCGCGTCGTTCGCACGCGACACGCGCGATAGACAGTTTGACCCGACGCGCGGCGACCGCCTCACCGTTGACTACGGCCTCGCGCTCAAACAACTCGGCGGCAGCATCTCTTTCAACAAACTGCTGACGACTTACCAGCGTTACTACAAGTTTAAGAATCGCGTGCGCGAGACCGTGCTTGCCGCGAACGTCCAGTTCGGCCTCGCCAATCTTTTCAATCCGACTGACCGCGACAAGAACGGCGTCATTGACGAGGCGGACAAGCGTCTTCCGATTAGCGAGCGTTTCTTCTCCGGCGGCTCGACCTCTCTGCGTGGCTTCAGCTTCGAGGAGGCCGGCCCGCGCGTCGTCGTGCCCGACTGTCTCTTCAATCGCACGACGACATCAACTCTGCCCTGCGGACAGTTCCGCAACGAGAAGGGAGAGCTTATCCAACTCAATCCGTTCAGCGTGCCCATCGGCGGCAACGCGCTCGCCGTCGTCAATCTGGAGGCGCGCGTCGGGCTGACGAAAGATATACAGGTCGTGCCCTTCTACGACGGCGGCAACGTCTTTCAAAGCGTCAAAGACATCTTCGGCAAAGGCGACCAGAACGTCACCGACGCGCGCCTGCATAACCTGCAAGCGAAATGGACGCACACCGTCGGACTCGGCTTTCGCATCAAGACGCCGGTCGGCGCGCTCGGTGTTGACTACGGCTACCTGCTCAACCCGCCCGAATTTCTCATCCCGCAGGCGAGCGGCCTCTTTGCCACGCAGCGACTCAAGACGAGCCAGATACATTTCCGCTTCGGCCAGACGTTTTAAGATGAAGGCAGGATGAAGGCAAAAGGCAAAAGGCAAAAGGCAAAAGGGGGAAGGCGCGTTGACCGTTTATTGTCTTCACTTTTGCCCTTTGATTTTTGCCTTTTGCCTTTTGCCTTCTCAATCTTCCTGATTGGAGTCGGCGTGCGCGTGCTGGTGTGGCAGGATGCGCGGCTCGAAGCGGGACGGGTGCAAACGGTCGTCAGCGAAAATTACAAACACGTCGCGCGGCTGCTGTGGCAGGGCGGCGTCGCGGCATTCTTCAGCCCCACGTCTCCGCTCGCAGACTTCAACACGCTCGGACATCCGCCGGGTTACTCGATTCTGCTCGCGCTCATCCATCACTTGCGTGGCGGCATGGACATGGACGCGGGCGCGCAGGCTTTTCAGATTTCGGCGGACGCGGTTGCTGCTGTCGTGACATATCTAATCGCCGCCGAACTTTTGCCGCGCCGTGTGGCCGTTGTCGCTGGATTGCTCGCGGCTCTGTCGCCACAGTTCGCGTGGAACTCCGTGCTGCTTTTGCCGGACACGCTCGCGGCGCTGCCCTTGCTCGTCGCCGTCTATTGTCTCGTCCGCGCGTTTAAGCGTCCGCGCTTGTTAACCATCTTCATGGCTGGCGCGCTCGTTGGTCTTTCTTGCTGGCTGCGCGCCAACGCGCTTTTGCTCGCGCCGTTTATCGCCGTCGTCATCATCCCTTTCTTGTTTGAGCGAGGGCGTCGTCTGCGTTACGCGCTCGCGCTCGTCTGCGGAATGATCTTCGTCGTCGCGCCGCTGACGATTCGCAACGCCGTCGTCTTTCACTCGTTCATCCCGCTCTCGCTCGGCGCGGGACAGACCTTGCTCGAAGGCATCAGCGATTACGACCGCGAGGGAAAGTTCGGGATTCCCTCAACTGACCTCGCGATTATACGCGGCGAGGCCGAAGCCGCCGGGCGACCCGATTATGCCGAGACTCTTTTCGGCCCCGACGGACTCAAGCGCGAGCGCGCGCGCATGTCTCGCGGCTTTGCGGTGATTGCCGCGCACCCGCTCTGGTTCTCGACGGTGATGACGCGCCGCGCACTCTCGATGCTCCGGCTCGAACGTGCCAGACAAATTTCACCTCTGCCGCCCGTCACGCACACGCTCGAAGTCGCCGACGAAACTCAACCTGTGTGGTTGAGCGCGCCGGAAGAATTGATGCGCGGCGGACAAATCTTGACGGCGAACGCCGTCGCTTCGCTCGCGCCTGACACGCAGAATTTCATGCTCGCGTGCGACGATGCGAAGAACGCGCCGCAATTCGCCTCTGCGCCGATAGCGTTGAAGGAAAATACCGACTACATCTTTCAAGCCCCGCTCACAATCGAGCGCGGGCGCATGACTGTGAGCGTGATGGACGAAAACTTGCGCGGGCTTCCGCTCGTCTCGACGGTCATCGAAACGACGGAAGTGAAACCGGCGGACGAGCAACCGCGCGAGACGATCAGGCTGCCTTTCGTTAACCTCAAACATGCGCGCGTCAGACTTTTGTTCAGCAACGCCGCCTCCGACACGCCGCGTCCCATCGTGCAAATCGGCGAAGTTAAATTGTTCGCGCTCGGCGAAGCTGCTTCGCTGTGGACGCGCTTCCCGCGCTTCCTCGTCGCGCAACTGCAAAAACTTTTCATCACCGCGCTGATGCTGCCGCTCTCGATCTTAGGCGGCGTCCTGCTCTGGCGCGCGGGCGAGCGTCGCACGCTTCTGCTCATGCTCGCCGTCCCGTTTTATTATTTCTGCGTGCAATCGCTGCTGCATACCGAGTATCGTTATGTGCTCGCGCTGCACCATTTTCTTTTTATCCTGGCGGCGGTAAGCTTTTGTCGCGCGGGAAGCATCTTGATGAGTGGGACGCAAAAAATTATTGCGCGCGTGCGCGGCGAAGGCGGCGAGTCTCAATCAAAGAGCATCGCCTCAAATCAAAAGGTGTCGGCCATGAAACGAATCACACTTTCTTTCTTGTTCATCCTGCTCATCGCTTCAACGCACGACGCAAGCGCGCAGCAACGACAGCAGCAGCAGCAGCCGGCAACAACTCCGCAGAGCAGTAATAACAGCGGCGGCAGCGGCGAGGTCGTGGACAAGATGGTCGCGGTCATCAACGGCACGGAACTCATCACCTACACGGACTTGCTCTGGCAGTTGGCGCTGCAACCGAACATTCCGCTCGACAATCCGCGACAGGAAGATTTGAAACGCGCGCTCGATTTGCTGATAGATCAGCGGCTCATTTCGCAGGAAGCCGAGAAGCTGCCGACCGCCGCGCCCAAGCCCGAAGCGGTCGAGGCGGAACTGGCGCAACTCATCGGTTTCTTTCCCTCGAAGTCGGATTTTTACGAGCGGCTCAATCGCGTCGGACTCGGGCAGGACTCCGAGCAGTTGCGCGAGATCGTGCGCCAGCGCGTCGCGATTAAAAACTATCTCGACTTTCGTTTCCGCTCCTTCACCGTCGTCTCGCCGCAGGAAATCGAAGCCTTCTACCGCGACACCTACGTCCCGCGCTTTCGCAAAGCCTCGCCCGGTCGCATCGTGCCCAAACTCGAAGACGCTTCCAAAGAGATTCAAACAGAATTGGTCGAGAGCAAGATCGAGTCCGACACGGACGAGTTCCTCGAAGAGTCGCGCTCCAATGCGGAGATTACAATTTTGGAATAGGGGTTAAAGACTAGAGGCTGGAGACTGGAGATTAGAGGCTGGTAATTGACAAGCGCGTCTGAGATTTCCGTCTTTCACTAGCCTCCAGCCTCTAACCTCTACTTTTTTATGCGTCGCAGAGACAACCATCAAACTCAGCAGAAGCCGCGTCTGGCGCTGGCTCTGTCGGGCGGCGCGTCGCGCGGCGTGGCGCACGTCGGCGTGCTCAAAGTTTTTAAGGAGCACGGCATCAAGGTTGATTGCGTGGCGGGCACATCGGCGGGCGCGCTCGTCGGGGGAGCGTTCGCTGCGGGCATGTCGGTCGAGGAACTTGAAAAGTTAGGCAAGAGCCTGCGCTGGCGTGACTTCGGACGCATGACTCTGTCGCGGCTCGGCGTGCAGTCGAACGCGCGTATGGAAGAGTATATCCGAGCGCGTTTCCCTCGCACGCGCTTTGAAGATTTGCCCATCCCTTTCGCGGCGGTCGCGACAGACCTGCACACGGGCGCGCCCGTCGTGATGCGTGATCGCGGCGACGTGGCTTTCGCCATCCGCGCCAGTTGCGCCGTGCCGGGCTGGTATGTCCCTGTGACGGACGAGCACGGGCGTCAACTCGTTGACGGCGGCCTTGTCTCGAACGTTCCGACGGCGGCGGCGCGCGCTCTCGGCGCTAGTATCGTCGTCGCCGTTGACGTGAATCACGACGGCGCGAAATTTTTGGGCGAGCCGACCTCCATCGTCGGCGTGCTGCTGCAAACGATGGTTCTCGTCCAGCGCACTGCCGTCGTCCATCAACGCGAGAGCGCGGACATCGTCATCAGCCCGCGCGTCGGGCACGTCCGCTGGGATGAAATGACGCGCGCCGATGAATTGCTCGCGGCAGGCGAAGAGTCCGCGCGAGCCGCCGTCTCAGCCATCAAAGAACTGCTTGAACCGCAGGCGCAGCCGCAGCCCCTTTCACGCTGGCTGCCCTTTCGACGTGGCCGCGACAAGCAGACCGCTTAACTCCAACACGCGCTTGAATCGTTTCCAGACGACGGAAGACAAGCCTGTCTCTCAAATAATGCATGGAAAGATAGCAGGTGAGGCTCGCTCGCTTCGGATGAAGAGACGTATGCCAACTGAGCTACGAATTGTTTAAGTGCGTTTTGCGCGGGGATTAGAGTGATGCGTCATCTGTCTCCCGAAACTTGAATCCACACGGCACAGTCATTGCACTATGGCGCGGCGAGATTTAAGGCGGAGGGGGAAATTCTGATGAAGGAAATAGCAAACGGTTTCGCGCAACTGCTCGCCGTGATTGTCGGACTGGTGACAGTGGCCGTCTCATTGGGCGCGCTCTCGCAGTTGATCGGTTAAGACCCGCGCCCGCCACAGGCGCACAGTAGCATCGCACACACTCTCTCCCGCTTCTGTTCTCTGTCACGCTTCGCCGCGCAGAGAACAAGAAAACTTCGACGATTAGTCGTTTCTCTACAGCACACAAGAATCGGCAGGCCAGACAAGCGAGACGCTTTGGCGTCATCGTCAAGGCGGAGTTGTGTACAGAGGTTGAAGCAACATGGCTATCGAAATTACATCCGTCCGGCACAAGCGTCGCTGGACTCGTCGCGATAAATCATTGACGGAATTTCAAGGTCGCGCCGCCGCGCGTCCCAGCCGTTTGAAACGCCTCTTCCAACTCTGCTGCGTGCTGTTCATTTTCACCGTCGTCTCTGCCGCCGCCGTCGTCGCGCATTATTATTCTTACTATTCAAAAGTCGTTGACGAGCGACTGGCTTCCGGCTATCTGACGAGCCGCGCGGGCATCTACGCCGCGCCGCGCGCCCTGCGTGCCGGGCAAAATATTTCGCCTGAGCGTCTCTCCGAAATTCTGCGGCGCGACGGATATGTTGACGACGGAGATGCGGTCAGCAACGTGTGGAGCGGTCGCTTCAAGGCGACGGCGGACGGCATCGAGATTCGCCCGCGACGCGCTCTGCCGGGCACGCTGTCTTTTGAAACGGTCAACGTCAGTTTTGATAAACGCGGGCGCATCGCAGAGGTCACGGGCGACGGCGCGCGGCTCGACTCATACGCGCTCGAACCGGAGCCTCTGACGAACGACGCGGCGATGAAGACGGCGGAGCGACGCGCGCTCTCTTACAAAGATTTGCCGCCCGCGCTCGTGCGCGCCGTTCTCTCGATTGAAGACAGGCGTTTCTTCGAGCATAGCGGCGTGGATGTCATCGGCATCGGTCGCGCGCTCGTCAGTTGGGGCGATGCGGCGAGCGGTGGTGGCGGCGACGGGCAGGACTTCAAACAGGGCGGCTCGACCATCACGCAGCAACTCGTCAAGAACACATACCTCTCGCCGGAGCGCACGTTGCGTCGCAAGTTTCACGAGGCGATTCTGGCGAGCGTCATCGAGCGTCGTCTTTCGAAGGGGGACATCCTCGCGCTCTACTGCGACGAGATTTATCTGGGGCAGCGCGGCGGAGTCGCGGTGCGCGGCGTCGAGCAGGCGGCGCGCGTCTTCTTCGGCAAAGAATTAAAAGACATCACGCTCGCGGAGGCGGCGACCATCGCCGGGATGATTCAAAGTCCCGCGCGTTATGCGCCTGACCGTCACCCCGATCACGCGCAGGCTCGCCGCAACACCGTCATCGCAGCCATGCTGCGCGACGGCGCGATCACGTCGGAGCAAGCTCAAGCGGTTGACGCCGAACCTGTTGCTGTCGCGCCCGCGCAAGTCGAGTCCGCTGCCGCGCCCTATTTCATAGACTATGTGAATCGCGTTGCGGAATCGCGCGCCGACGATGGCGGTCAAGCGAATGACGCCAGCGTCGAAAGCGCGCCGCGCATCTACACGACGATTGATCTCGAATTGCAGGGACAGGCCGAAGAAGTCGTCCGCGTTCAACTCGCGCGGCTCGATAAAATTTACAAAGGCACGCGCACGCCGCAAGCCGCGCTCGTCGCGCTCGACCCGCGCACGGGCGACATTCTCGCGATGGTCGGCGGGCGCGCTTATGCGGACTCGCAACTGAACCGCGTGACGGACGCGCGACGCCAGCCCGGCTCGGTCTTCAAGCCAGTCGTCTATGCCGCCGCGATGGAGGCGGGCATCTCGCCGCTCACGACCTCGCTCGACGCGCCGCGCGAATTCACATACGACACGCGCGCGAAGTATCACCCGTCGAACTACGGCGGCAGTTTCTCGATGCACGATGTGACGCTGCGCCACGCGCTCGTCCATTCGCTCAACGTCGTGACGGTTGACACTGCGCTTCGCACGGGACTGCCGCAGGTCGCCGCGCTCGCCGAAAATTTAGGGTTGCCGCGTCCCGCCGCGTATCCTTCGCTCGCGCTCGGCACGAGTGAGGCGACGCCGCTCGAAGTCGCCGCCGCTTATGCGGCCTTCGCCAACGGTGGCAGCATCGTGCGCCCGTCCGCCATCAAGCGCATCGAAGACGCGGCGCGGCCTCTGACATCTGAAACAACACAGACGCAACTCGCGAGCGGCGACGCACGTCAGGCGTTGAAGCCTTCGACCGCTTACATGTTGACGGACATGCTCTCCGACGTGATTAAGGAGGGGACGGCGCGTGCGGCGCGCGGCGCGTTGCAGGGGACGGCGGTGGCGGGCAAGACCGGCACGTCGCGCGACGGTTGGTTCGCGGGCTACACGCCGAACCTCGTCTGCGTCGTGTGGATCGGCTTCGACGACAACACGGAACTAAATCTCACGGGCGCGGAGAGCGCGTTGCCCGTCTGGACGAATTTTATGAAGAATGCTGTGGCGTTGAGGCCGGAGTTGGGCGGCGAGCGTTTCGAGCGTCCCGGCGGCGTCACGACGGTTGAGATTGACCCGGAGACGGGCGCGCTCGCCACCGAGTCGTGCCCGCAACGCGAGCGCATCGCCGTCACGCCCGCCTTCGCGCCCGGCTCCGAATGTCTCAAGCATCGCGCACCCCTCGACGCGCTCGACACGTCGGCGGATGAAGTTGCGGAGACAGGCGGCGCAGTCTTTTCTTCATCAGACACGCGCGCCGCGCCACAAGAAGTCGCAGACGTTTCCGTCAATGCCGGCACGCATCAACGAATGCCGGCGCGTGTCTCTTCAAGTTTGACGGTGAAGGAACTGCGCCCCGCGCCCGCGACGGGGATCGAGGTCACGAGCGGAGGCCGCGCGCGTCTGATGAACGAGCCGCGCGTCTCTTTCGCAAGCCTGCCCTGACCGATCCACGAATGTAAGGGAAAATCGCTTTAACTTTCAAAAATGACTTGCGCGATGGCGTGCTCCGAAGTATGCGAGAGGGAGAGGTGCGCGCGTGTCGCGCCGCTTTGCGTGAAGAGTTCGCGCGCGCGCGCGTGCATGACGAGCGTCGGTGCGCCGCTTTCCTGCGAGACCACTTCGACATCTTGCCAACTGATGCCGCCGCTCCAACCCGTGCCGAGAGCTTTGAGCGCGGCCTCTTTGGCGGCGAAGCGCGCGGCGTAATGTTGCGCCGCCACAGGCTCGCCGCGACTGTCGCAGTAAGCGCGCTCACTTTCAGTGAAGACGCGCACGCGAAAGCGCGGCGTGCGCCTGAGCGCTTCACGCACGCGCTTGATTTCGATAAGGTCTATGCCGATGGAGACGATCACAGAATCACCAGAGCAACTTTCAAGCGCCGGGTTCGTCTGGCGCGAGACGGAGAGGGGCGTGCGCGCCTTAGTCTGTGCGCCGCTCGAAGCGGACGGATTCGCGAACCTTTTCTCGACGCGCACGGGCGGCGTCAGTCCAATCCAAAAGGACGCGCTCAATCTCGCCGGATTTGATGACGACGCGGCGGAAAATATTTACGAGAATCGCCGCCGCTTTTTCCAACTGCTCGACGACGGCGACGACAGCAGCAGCAGCAGCGCGCATTGGACGCTCGCCGCTTGCTGGCAGGTACACGGCGCGCAGGTGCGGACGATTCACACGCCTGAAGAAATCGCGCATGTAGAACATGAACACTGCGACGCGCAGGTGACGAGAGTGCCGGGCGTGCTGCTCGGCGTCAAGACCGCCGACTGCGTGCCGGTGCTTCTCGGCGACCGGCGGACGGGCGCGTGCGGCGCGGCTCATGCGGGATGGCGCGGCACGCTGGCCGGCATCATCACGGGCACGCTCGAACGTATGCGCGCGGAGTTCGGGACAAATCCGTCAGACGTGCGCGCGGCCATCGGCCCGTCGGCTCGCGCGTGCTGTTACGAAGTCGGCGCGGATGTCATCGAGGCATTCAAAGATAAATTCCCGCACGCCGCAGATAGCTGGTTCACGCCGACGCGCGAAGGTCACGCGCTCGCCGACATTCAAAGAGCGAATCGCGATCAACTCGTCGTGGCGGGCGTTTCACCAGAGCGCATCCACACGCTGCCGCTGTGTACGATGTGCCGCACAGACATCTTCTTTTCCTATCGCCGCGAGAAAAAATTGTACGGGCGAACGGGACGGCTGATGTCCGTCATCGGCAGAAGCAAGATGAAAGATTGAACAGCGAGGAGCAAGGATGAATGATGAAAACACGACGAATTGAAAGTCGAGTTTTCATCTAACACTTCCATCTTCGCGTTCACAGTTGAAGTCTTCCTATTTCCGTCCTGCTCTCTTACCGTTCCCGAAATATTGTGCGTTGACATGTTGGACTTGCTCGCCCGCCGCGATGATGCCGATGGCAAGCGTCAGGTCGCGCGTCGCGGGCGGGAAGCAGACCGAGTCGCTGCAACTCTGATAACGGACATGCACGCGCACGTTCGTCACGCCCTTCTCGAAATTGGCCGGGACGGCGACGTTGAAACGCGCGAGCGCGCGGCCTTCGTAAACCGAGAGCTGCTCGGCGGGCGCGTCGTCGCCGAATTTGAAACTTCGCACGACGGCGCGCGGGTATGTGACGGGCGTCACGCGAAAGCCGCGCGGGGCTTCAACCTTGACCACGGTCGGCACGGAATATTTGGCGAGCGGTTTGTTGGAATTGATGTGCAGCCCTTCGGGGATGTCCAACACGATAGCCGCCTGGAAAGTGCCGCCCTGTGGCGCCATGTCCACGGAAAAGAAACCATTGACGTTGATTTCACCTGTGGTCGCGGCGGGCATTGAACGAACAGGCGAGGGCGCGGCGTCGGCGTTGATGAGATGCGCGGGCGCGAGCAACATTGTCGAGAGCAGCAGCAAGAGACACGCGCGTTGAATTAAATTTTTTCCGTTCATATTTGTCTTGAGTTGGAAACTAATGTTTGTCGTTTCAATTTGTTTTTATCTCGGCGAGGACGATTCAAGCGTCGTCAATCAAACGTCCTGAAATTTTTAACTCGCCACAACTACATCATGCCGTTCGCGCGTCGAATTATTCCCGCAGGAGTTTCACGATAATTGATAAAGCGTCTGTTGCGCGATTGCCGTTGTCTTCGGAACATCAAGCTGGCGCGCGGCGAGTTGGCCGCAGGCGGCGTAGATGTCGCGCCCGCGCGGGCGTCGGACGTAGGCCTGCACGCCCTTCGATTCGAGGATGGCTTTGAAGGCGCGCACGCGCTCATCCGTTGAGGGACGATAGGGAAGACCCTCCGCCGCGTTGTGCGGAATCAGATTCACCTTCGCGCGCTGTAGCTCGTGACGATTGAGCAGATTGGCGAGTTGTCGCGCGTGTGCGTCCGTGTCGTTGACCGTGTCGAGCAGCACGTACTCGAAAGTGAAACGCTCGCCCGGCTTCAATGTCTCTTCAAACTCTTTGCACGCGGCGAGCAATTCGCGCAGAGGCCAACGCTTGTTAATCGGCATCAGCACGTCGCGCAACGTATCGTCGGGCGCGGCGAGCGAGACGGCCAAGTGCGGACGCTCCTTGATGCGCGCGAGTTCCTTAATTTTCGGCACGACGCCGGCGGTCGAGACCGTCACGCGATTGTGTACGATATGCAAGCCGTTGTTGTCCGCCATCACGCCGAGCGCGTGCATCAAAGGCTCGAAGGCGAGGAACGGTTCGCCCGCGCCCATCGCGACGAGATTCGTGCCGCGCGGCGTTTTCGTGCCCACGCCGTAAGCGTCGTTCAAGGCGATGATGATTTGCTCGACCATCTCGCCGGCGGTCAAAGTTCGCAGCAGTCCGAGCTTCGCCGTCAGACAGAAATCGCATTGCAGAGGGCAGCCCGATTGCGACGAGAAACAGATCGTGTCCCGCCTCTCTTCGGGGATGAAGACGGCCTCGACGGGCAAGCCGTCGCGCGTCTTCAACAGATAACGGCGCGTGCCGTCCTGCGCGATGAAGCGCGATTCAATGTTGAGCGTGGAAGCGGTCGCTCGTTCCGACAGACGCGCGCGAAAGTCTTTCGGCAAGTCCGTCATCTCTTCGAACGAGCGCAGGCGACGGCGTTGGAGCGCGTTGAAGATTTGCCGCGCGCGATATGCAGGCTCGCCCGTCTCCGCAACAAAACATTCAAGCTCCTTTGTCGTCAATCCTGTCAGATGCGCCAACTCATTCATCGTCCGTTTATTTTAACACCGCCGTGCGTTGCCGGCACACGTAGCCCGTCGAAGCGATGTCCAAACGATGTCAGTGATGCGTGATGCTGTATAATCGCCGCCGCAAAGGAGCGGACATGCGCGGTCATAATTCTCGACCCGTTCAATTTAAGTTGAGGCTCAAGATGAAATTTGGATTGACGGCATTTGCGCTTCGCACCGGCGCGACGACACTGTTGCTGTTCGCCTGCGTCGGTTGCGGCTTAACGTCGCGCGGCTCGCAGTCTTCGCGTCGCGCCGTCACGCCGTCGCAGTCAAACGGCGCACCAACAAATCAGAGCGTCACGCCGAAACTTTCGAGCGGCTCGCCGTTTCTCGACCGGCTCGTCGAAGCGGCGATTGAGCGGACGACGCGCGAAGTCCGCTACGACCCGGCTTACGTCGTGCTCGCTTATCCGAACGGCGACGTGCCGGAAGAGACGGGCGTCTGCACGGACGAAGTGATTCGCTCGTATCGCGCCGTCGGCGTTGACTTGCAAAGGGAAGTCCACGAAGACATGGCGCGCGACTTCGCTGCGTACCCGCGCCAGTGGGGACAGAAAAAGCCCGACGCCAACATAGACCATCGCCGCGTGCCGAACCTGAGAATCTTCTTCGAGCGACAGGGCGCAGCGTTGCCCATCACAGCGGACGCGAAAGATTACAAACCGGGCGACGCCGTGACGTGGGATTTGGGCGGGGGACAGACGCACATCGGCCTCGTCGTCAACGTGCCGTCAACGTCGGACGAGAATCGCCTCTTGATCGTCCATAACATCGGCGCGGGGCCGCAGATGGAAGACGTGCTCTTCAACTGGAAGATCACGGGACACTATCGTTACTTCGGGCCGGGGAAAACAGTAGGCGGTAAGCAGTAGGCAGAAGGCCGAAAACAGTAAGCAGAAGGCAGAAGGCAGTGGGCAGGTAAAGTGTAGGATGAGTTCAACTGTTTCAGGCGACGGGTTAAATCGTGGAGTGGCGGACGGCATCGAGGTGCGCGCGTCGCAGATTGACGGCAGGGGATGTTTCGCGACGAGGTCTTTTCTGAAAGGACGGAAGATCGCGGAGTTGACGGGCGAGCGCGTGTCGCGTGTCGAAGCGGCGCGGCGGATGCGCGGGCGTCGTCGCCTGCACATCTGCGCGGTGGATTCTTACTGGGGCATAGATGCGAATCGTGGCGGCAACGGCACGCAGTTCATCAATCACTCGTGCGCGCCGAACACGTTCATCAGAATCATGCACGGGCACATCATTTTCTTCGCGCTGCGAGACATCGAGCCGGGCGACGAGTTGACGCTCGATTACGTCGAGTCGTATCACCCGGACACGAAAGCGTGCGACTGCGGCGCGCCTCTGTGTCGTGGAACGATCAATCTCATCAGAAAGAAAAGGACGCGCACTTGAAGCTCGAAGATTTCGGTTGGAACGAAGATTTCGCGAAAAGTTTCGAGCCTTACGCCGCCAAAGGCGACGAGGTCGGGCGCGTCTTTCTGCAACACAATAAAATTTACATGCTCTACACGGAGGCGGGCGAAGTGTGGGCGGAGGCGACCGGCAGGCTCCACTATCACGCGCGCGGCGCAGGGGACTTGCCCGCCGTCGGCGACTGGGTCGTGATCAGGCGCACGAAGGAAGAAGGCAAGGCGAAGATTCACAGCATCCTGCCGCGCCGCAGCAAATTCTCGCGCCGCGCGGCGGGCAGCAAGACCGAAGAGCAGATCGTCGCGGCCAACGTGGACACGGTCTTCATCGTCACCGCGCTCGACAATGATTTCAATTTGCGACGGCTCGAACGCTATCTCATCATGGCGTGGGAGAGCGGCGCGCAGCCCGTCATCGTTTTGAATAAATCAGATTTGAGCGAAGAAGCAGAGACGCGAAGGCGCGAAGTCGAAGGCATCGCGCCGGATGTGCCCGTCGTGCTGATGAGCGCGAAGCACGGCAGCGAGGGCGTCGCGCAGATGACGGCGTTTATCGGCGCGGGGCAAACCGTCGCGCTGCTTGGTTCTTCGGGTGTGGGCAAGTCAACCATCGTCAATCGCCTGCTCGGCGCGGACGCGCAACGCACGCAGGCCGTGCGCGAGGGCGACAGTCGCGGCAAACACACGACGACGCATCGCGAGTTGTTCGTACTTTCGACGGGCGGCCTCGTCATTGACACGCCGGGGATGCGCGAGTTGCAACTGCTGGTCAGCGAGCGCGGGTTGCGCGAGACGTTCGACGACATTGAAGAGATCGCGAGTCGTTGCCGCTACAGCGATTGCCGCCATGAGAATGAGCGCGACTGCGCCATCAGGGACGCGCTGGCGGACGCGACGCTCGACGCAGAGCGTTACGCCAGCTTCCAGAAGTTGCAGGGCGAGATGCGCCACACGGCCATCCGTCAGGACGCGCGCACAGCACAGGAAGAGAAGACGCGCGTCAAGCGTCTCACACGCGCCTTCAACAAATTCGATAAACGCCGCGAGCATTAAGCAGGCGACGCCCGTGCGAGCGTTCGCCGTCGATGGCTGCTTGAGTTTGGGAACTTAAGCGACGGGCGCGCGTGAGATAACCTGTTCGTCAATCATGGCGCACACGTTTAGATGACAGTTGACTCAAGGAGACTTTCGATGAACAGGACTAAAAGTAAATTCTTCGCCCTCGCCTGCGCGCTCTGTTGTTTTCTACTCTCGGCCAGCGCGAACGCGGCACGCGCCGCACAGGAACAGGATGCGGGAACATCGTCGGCGACGGCGAAAACAGCCGTCGCGCGTCCCGACATCAATCACGAGGTGCAATTGTATCTGCTCTCGGCTTCCAACGAACCGGGCGCGCGCGCGCAGTTGCCGTCATCTATGGACGCGGTCTTGAAACAGTTGAAAGCCTCTCTGCCTTTCTCGAATTTTCGTCTGGCAAACACTTTTCTCAATCGCGTCAAAGATGGCGGCACGCTCGAAGTAAGCGGCGTCGGCACGCTTTCGCTTTCCAATCTTCCGGGCAATGCCGCGTCTCCGACTTTTTACCGATTCAATTTGCAAAGGGTGAAGTTGGCGACCGACTCCGACGGCCAGCAGGTGATACAGATTCCACGCTTCAGCTTCGGACTTAAAGTTCCCGTCCAGACCGCCAGCGTGCGCCAGGATGCCAGCATGACCGTCCCGTCTTTCCCTGTCATTCAATACGAGGACACGGGTATCAACACCGAGATGAGCGTGCGCGAGGGCGAGCCGACCGTCGTCGGGACGATCTCAACCAACCGTCCCGACGAACTGTTCGTGCTGGTCATCACTGTCAAGAGGACGGCGGCGCGTTGAAAAAATCGTGAAGGATTGATGCGAGACGAAGACTACAGAGACCTGTACGAGTTGGAGGAAAATTTCTGGTGGTTCGCAGGAATGCGCGAGATAACGTCCGCGCTCCTCGATTCGTTCTGCCGTCCCGCGTCCGCCGACCGGCGCGTGCTCGACGCGGGGTGCGGCACGGGCGGGATGCTCGACTGGCTTGCGCGCTACGCCGGGCGCGAGCGCGTGTTCGGCATAGACTATTCGGGGACTGCGCTCGACTATTCGCGCGCGCGCGGACACGCGCGTCTGGCGCAGGCGTCGGTCACGCATCTGCCTTTCGCGGACGCGCAATTCGATCTCGTCACGAGCTTCGACGTGCTGGTGCAAGTGCCGGGCGCGGGCGCGGATGAAGTCGCCATGCGCGAAATGAATCGCGTGTTGCGCGATGATGGCATCGCGTTCGTGCGCGTGGCGGCTTACGACTGGATGCGAAGCGGCCACGACGAGGCTCTCAACACGCAGAGACGTTATCGTCTCACTGAATTGACTGAAAAGATGCGGCGCGCGAATTTCAAAATCCTGCGCGCGACTTACGCCAACAGTTTTCTCTTTCCCGCCGCCGTCTTGAAACGGCATGTGCTGAAACCATTCGGTCTCGCCGGAAGCGGCTCCGACGTGAAACCGCTCGCGCCGAATTTGAGTTGGCTCAACCGCGCCCTCTCGAACGTGCTCGGCGGCGAAGCCAATTTGTTGAAAATGCCGGGCGCGCGTCTGCCAGCAGGTCTCTCCGCCATCTGCGTCGCGCAAAAACTTCGCGGCTGACCATCGTCTCTCTCTTAATCAGTCAGGATTCAAAATCGAGAATCGCTGCGGCGACGGCGCGCAACTCTTCCGTGCGGAGTTGAGGATAAAGCGGCAGCGAAAGAATCCTCGATGCGGCGCGCTCGGCGACGGGCAAGGCGCGTCGCGGCGTGCGCGACGCGAAGAGAGGCTGCTCGTGAAGTAGATAGGGATAATGTATCAACGTCTCGATGCCGCGCGCGGCGAGATGCGCGCGCAGAGCGTCACGGCGCGCGTGTTCGATGACGAAGAGATGAAAGACGTGCGACTCAGGCTCGCGCGCTGAGGGAAGACGGAGATCGTTTGATGACGACGCGGCACGCGCGAGTTCGCGTCCGTAATTCGCCGCGAGTTGTTGCCGGCGGCTGTTCCATTCGTCGAGCCGCTTGAGCTTGACGCGCAGCATCGCCGCTTGCAATTCATCGAGGCGCGAGTTGCGTCCCGCCGCGAAGCGCCCGCCATCTCTGTTAACAGCGCGCATGGCGTCTGGATGTCCGCCCTGTCGCAGCGTCTTTACGCGCTCGATTAATTCCGTGTCGTTTGATGTCACTGCGCCGCCGTCGCCGTATGCGCCGAGATTTTTCGTCGGGTAAAAACTGAAAGCGGCGGCGTGGCCGTGCGCGCCCGCGCGTCGCCCTTCGAGTTGCGCGCCGTGCGCCTGCGCCGCGTCTTCGATGACGATGAGTTGGTGTCGCGCGGCCACTTCGCAGATGCCGCGCATGTCGGACATCTGCCCGTAGAGATGCACGGGCACGACGGCGCGCGTGCGTGATGTGATGGCGCGCTCAAATTCGCGCGGGTCGAGCGTGTAGGTGTGCGGGTCTATGTCTGCGAAGACGGGCGTCGCGCCGGCGTTGAGGATAGCGAGCGCGGTATAGCCTGCTGTGAGCGGCGTGGTGATGACTTCGTCGCCGCGTCCGGGCACAACTGCGCCGGATGCGACGAGCGCGAGCGCGAGCGCGTCCGTGCCGTTAGCTACTGAGGCAGCAGCGCGCACGCCGCAGAAGCGCGCCCATTCATCCTCGAAGCGTGCGACTTCTTCGCCGAGGATATAGATGCCGCCGGAGAGCGTGCGCGCCGCCGCCGCCGCTACTTCAGCCTCGACTTCGAGATGCTGTCTCTTGAGGTCGAGAAAGCTCACTTGCATCTTCTGCGCCCCAGTAATGCGCGCGGTTACGTTTGTAAAACTCGACGGTGCGCGCCAGCCCGTCGCTCAGTTGGGTGCGCGGACGCCAGCCGAGCATGGAGTAAATTTTCTGAAAACTCGAATATGAATTGCCGATCTCGATTAACTGCCGTTCGGGCGGGAAGGGCACAGAGCAGACCGAGCCGCGTCCGGTCAGAGAAATGAGGCGCGCGGCGAGTTCCGAGAGCGGAACCGGCTCTTCGCCGCCGAGGTTGAAAATTTCGCCCTCCGCACGCTCGCTCGCTCCCGCCAGCAACATCGCCTCGACCACGTCGTCCACAAAATTCACGTCGCGTCGTTGTCTTCCTTCTCCGAACAGTTCGATGACGCCGCCGTCTATCGCCTGTCTAATGAACCACGCGATGAAGCCCTGCCGGTTGTGTCGCATAAGCTGGCGCGGCCCGTAAGTGTTCGTCAGGCGCAGGCACGTCGCGCGCGTGCCGTACACGCGATGATAAAGCAGATGATAGTGTTCGGCGGCGAGCTTGTTGATGCCGTTCACGTCGAGCGGCGCGACGCGGTGCTGCTCGTCGAGCGGGAGATAGACGGGTTTGCCGTAAACCTGTCGCGTGCTGGTGAAGACGATTTTGACGTGCGGGTTAAAGTTGCGACACGCTTCTAATAAACGAAGGGGCGCCGCGCAGTTCAATTCCAGATCGCGCTGCGGCTCGTTCATCGAATCGAGATGGCTGACGTTGCCCGCGAGGTTGAAGATGTAATCCATCCCGCTCACGAGATGGTTGACCACCCAATCATCGCGCATGTCGGCCTGATGCAGCTTCAGGCAATCGCCGATGCCCTGCACGTTGTACGGATTGCCGCCCTGTTCGGGAAGCAGCGCGTCGAGGATATTGATTTCGACATCGCCGATCTCGACGAGCTTGCGCGCCAGATTGCTGCCGATAAAACCCAGCCCGCCCGTGATGAGCACGGAGCGTCCCCTGTATTCGTTGTAGTGTGTTGCCGCAGACATATATATGACGAAGGCGCAAGGCCGCTTCGAACTTTTGCCGGACGAAATGTGGATGACCCTTCTAAGTTGGCGTGGCGTGCGTTCGGGAAGCGCGCGTGTCTTTTGCTATCGCCTGAAGACGACGAGTTTCAACCAGAGCAAAAAAAAGTCTGTTGCCGTGCGCGCGACAGGCCGGAGCGCGAAAAACTGCGAGCGGCCATGCTGTCGCGGGTAATGATGAACGGGCGTCTCGACGAAGACGCATCCGGCGTCGCGGAGCCTGCATACAAGTTCGACGCAGATGACGCCGCTCGTGGAAACCAACTCGATGCGATTGATGGCGCAACGTCGCATGAGTCGAAAGTCGCAATCAACATCTCTGATCGGAAGCCGGAACAGAAAACGAGCCAGTTGGTTATAGACTGCTCCGATCAATTGGCGACTTCGTGTGTCTGCGCGTTTTATCTTATATCCGTTGACGATGTCAACCCTGTCCACCAACAGGGCGTGCAATTGCGACAGTTCGCGCACGTCGTATTGCCCGTCGCCGTCCGTGTAGAAAACCAAATCCTTGCCGGCGCTCGCGAATCCTGTGCGGAGCGCGCCGCCGTAGCCACGATTGCTTTCGTGATGAACGACGCGGACACGCGAAAACTTGCGCGCTAATTCATCCAGCACTTCGCCCGTGTTGTCCGTGCTGCCGTCGTTGACGACGATGACCTCGTAATCGTCGGCGAGTGCGGCGAGCGCGTTGAGCGCGTTTTCGACGAGAGATGCGATGGCGTCCGCGTCGTTGTAAGCGGGAAAAAAAACGCTGATACTTTCGTTGCGCGGCTCAGTCATCTGACTTTACGTTTGCCGGAAGCGAACCGGATTTGTTAATCGTGTGCGACCCCGCGAGGCGAAACGCGCGCCCCGTTTCGGCGTCGAACGCCCACGCGGTCAATCTGATTTTGCCGTCGGGAATCTCGTTCGCGGAAAACGTCGCGCGCCAACGGAGGCTCGTGCAATCAACTTCATCCGCGCGCAGCGTGGGCGGTTTGTGTTGCGCGCATGGCTCACTGAATTTGAAGACGGTTGACGTTTTTTCGCCGTCTCCGTCGTCGTCTTCGCGCTCGTAAGCCAGCAGGACGACATCCGCCGGCGCGTTCACGTTCGCCGCGCGCGCCGCCTCGCCGGAAGCCTCGTAGGTGTCGTCTCCTCTCGCATTCAAATTTTCAAAAACATTGTGGCCTGCGCCCGGAGATGTCTCTGTGGCCTCGATGTCTTCGAGCGTCGCGCTTTTGATAAGAGCGGGACGCAAAAACCCGCGCGTGTCGAGCGCGTTCGCGCGCAACTTAACAAAGTTTACGTTGGGCGGCATCGCTTCCGGGTCTGCCACACAAGTGTCTGGCAGGATGTTGACGAACAGGAGGCACGCCTTCGTGTATTCGCGGTCAAGCCGCAGGCGGTTCATAAAATGAGCGCCGGACGGGTAGAAGCGCAAGTGCATCACGAGCGCGAGCACGAGCGTCGCCGTCAAGACGTGTCTGAGATGCGACGCAGTTCGATCTAACTTTCCCTTTCTATGGAGGTCTTGCCAGACAACCGGCGCGAGGTGCGCCAAGCACGCGACGAGATAGAGCGAGAACGCGAGATACCGCAGGCTGGATGAGTGCCCGACGCCGTAACCTAACCTTGAAGCCGTGATCATCAAGCCGGTCAGGAGCGTGAAAGAACCGAGCGCCAGCCACACCGTCATGCGCCGCACGAGCGCGTGGTCTCTGCGATTCGCCCACAGGTAAACGCACGCCAGCGCGAAAAGAGTTACGAGTATCAGCCCGATGGGAACGGTGACTTTAGACGCTCCCCAACCGAGCGGCGTGCCGAGATATGCTAAGTAATAGAGCGCGCCCTGAAGTGGATGCCGGACGGCGGCGAGCAGGCTCGGATTTCCGGCGGGCTTTTGATAGTCATAGAAATACAGCGCGCCGTTCGAGATGAATCCCGCCAGCCATGCCGTCAGCATCCAACGTTTCTCGAACAACGCGGCGCGCGAACAGGGGAGAATCAGGACGGGAAGCAAGATCGCCCAGCACAATATTCCATTGGCCGAAGAAAAAGTGCTGACGGTTGACAGGCAGATGCAGATGAGAAATTTCGTCCGCACGCTGAGGCTGGATGTGGCGATGAGCAGGCCGCTGGTCAGGCAGGCCATCGGCACGAGATAGACGACTTGAATACCATTCAGCCATGTATCGTATTGCAGCGGCGAGAAAATCAGGGTATTTGTAATGAGCAACGCGAGCAGCCGCAGCACATAGTTATCGTCGCCGAGCGTGAGCGCGCCGAGGCGATAGAGATTGAACGAGATGAGACACGCGAGCAGAAAGATAAAGAGCATTTCGTAACGCACGTTCCAGCGTGTCAGCCATCCGAGCGAGAGGAAAAGCAGGTTCGGGAAAAACTGTCTGAACTCATTCATCTGCTGAAACAAGTCGGACAGTGTGAGCGTGCCCTTGAAAAGTTTTTCAAAATAGAATGCGACCGTCCATTGTTCGATGAACGGCACGTCAACGCTCGTTTTGTAAATGAGCGCGCCGAGATAACAGGCCGGCAGCGCACTCGCACAGACGAGCAGCGCGCGAGTTAAAAGATGGGGCAGTTGCATCTTGTGATTCGTGTTCGACGAGAGAGCGGGTCGCCCCGTCCAGAACATACGGCGCGGGCGACAAGACTCGAAGGCGCGATATTATCCATCATTTTACGAAGCTATGAAACGTGCCAAGCGGATCGCCGCGCTCCTGCTCGCAGGTTTTTTCGTGTTCGCCCCGCCGGGCACGATTATCTTCAGCCTCATCGTCGCGGCTGGATTGATTCGCCACTTCGTTTATCCGGGCACGGCGTCAGTGGTCGAGCCGATTGTTGTGCAGACGCCTGCGCCTCAAACACCGACGCCTTCTTCGACGCCCGCACCTTCACCAATAACGATGCCACCCGCTCTCCAACATCCACCGGCCAAGACATTGCGACATTCACGCAGATAAAAATTTGGAAAGTAGAATAAGGATGGAGTGTGTTCAGGCGTGCGCTTTTTCTGACCGGCCTCTACCATTCAAATTACTTGCCCAACTCTGTTCGCACTCGCGCATGTATCTGACGAGAGCATCGTCGAGTGAGGCAGCACGTAGGAGATCCCGCGCCGTGACGCTGGCGTAGAGTTCGCCGGGAGCAAGCCTCACTGTTTGCGCGTTTAGTTTTACCCTTATTTGCTTCTGTAATAAAATTGATTTCTTGGAAACTTGAATTCAACTTGTAAGTGCAACGAGTGGTAGTTTGAAGAATACCTCGTT
>CAXSFM010000016.1:0-97296 GCA_964236735.1 uncultured Pyrinomonadaceae bacterium | reverse complement strand
TCCTGCTCGGTATTCAACAGACTGGATCGTTCAGGATTCTCGTCAACGTTGAGGCCTTGCCGTAAAAAAGCCAGCGTCTGAAGTCAGATGAAGCTGAACAAAGATAAGGCCGCGTGAGCTATTCACTCACGCGGCCTTTCTTTTTGAGTTGCTTAATTATCGAGCGGCAATTCCATTCAGGGAAAACTTCATCTTTTATAGCGATTTGCAATTACATGTGACCTCTGGCGCAGGGCTTTTTATCAGTACCGCGAGCGGTAGCGAGCGGGTCTGCTGACCAAGCGAGACCCGCTCGCTACCGCTCGCGGTACTGACGGAGGTCACATCCAATTGCAAACCGCTCTAGAAGGTCACGCCGACTTGACCCTGAAAGACACGAGGGCTGACGAAGTGCGTGCCGCTGAACGTGGATTGAAAGTTGTACAGCGCATTCTTGTTCGTCAGGTTAATTCCCGTGAAGCGCAGAGTCATGCGCGTGCGCTCAGTGCGGAGCAGATTGTCCGTGCCGACGCTCAGGTCAAACAGATGGCGCGGAGCGACGCGCGGCGGATTGATATCGTCGTTCTCCGTTCCGTCCGCAGGGATTCTGATGCGAAGCGCGCCGCGATTCGATGACGTGCATTCGGTGATGCCTTGTGTCGGAGTGGCGACAGTGCTTCCGCAGAAGAGGCCGATCTGCGCCTGCTCGTCGGCAGAGAAGGTGAGCGCGGTGGCGAAATCGGGAACCGCGCCCGAAACGAGACCGCTATCATAACGCCAAGTGAAAGAGACGTAGGGCTGAAGCTTTTTCCATTGATTGAACTGGTACTGCACCTGCGTCGTCTGCTGAAACTTCTGATCGTGGTCAATGCGAAAGACGCCGCCCGGCAGGTCGGAGTTGAAGAACAGCCCGCCCGACTCAGGCGGAAAGAAACGCGCGCGTGTGTGGCCTGCGACGAAGAACGCCGACAGCCCTTTGTAGTTCGTCAGGTTGACGCGCATCGAGACGCCGTCGAGCTTCGACTTGCTCCACGAAATCGGAAACGTGATCGGCGTGTTCAGAATCACGTTGAAGTCATAAGCGTTCGTCGTGCGTTTGTTGAAGTAGTCCACGTCAACGAAGACGAGCTTGCCGAGCGCCTGTTGAAAGCCAAAGTTAAGCTGGTTGCGCCGTCCCGGTTTGAGCGCTTGATCGGTCGCGTCGCCGAGCACGCCGTCGGCGAGTCCGCCTGCGCCGGTCGCGCTCGACAAAATGAGATTCTCGTTATACGGCGTCTCGAAGTTGCGCGAGTATGAAGCGCGCAGAACCGTGCCCGTGCGTTTGACGAGATACGAAGCGCCGAGTCTCGGTTGCAGCGAGCGTCCGTGACTGATGCCGTCGTAGTTATCAAAGCGCAGTCCGGCGTTGAGCGTTAGTTGCTTCAAGGAGATTGAGTCCTGCGCGTAGAACGCTTCCTGCTTGATGTCCGTGTGCCCGTTGAAGACGAAGAGATGCCCGCCGCGCGTCAAATCGAATTGCGCCAGTCCGGGCAGAAAGCTGTCGCTCGCCGGATCGTTGAAGTTCGGGTCGGTGATGCCGAACTGAAAGGCTTCAGTCAGAAATGTGTGCTGGAACTGCACGCCGAACTTGGCGTTGTTGATGCCTTTGACGTAAGCCACATCGGCCTTGATGCCGACGTTGTTGAGCCGTCTCTGCTGGCTGATCGTCGTGAGTTGATCGGAGAAAGGGTTAGGGCTGGGGAAATACTTCACCTCGTCGAGCCTGTAATAAGGATTGACGGACAGAATCGTGTTCGGGTTGAAGACGTGGACGTAACCGGGCGCGAGATTGATCGAGCGCACGAGTTGATGTTGATTTTGTCCGAGCGCCTGCTGATCAAAAGTGTTCGGCTGCTCGAAATCGTTGCGCGCGAGAAAGAGATTGCCGTGAAAAGTGTCCTTGCTGTTGGGACTGTAATCTATGCGGTCGAAGATGTTCGTGGAAGTGCCGCGATCATGGAGCACCGTGAACTCCGGCGAGTCGAGAAAGCGTCCCGAACGCTCGAAGTCGAACGAGACGAAGTTGCCGACTTTGGAATTGCCGTAGGCCAGCGTCGCCTCCTGACTGAGTGTGCCGAACGTGCCGTAGAGCGTGCTCAAGCTGCCCGTCGGTCTCTTTTGCCCCAGACCTGACTTGGTGATGGCGTTGACCACGAGACTCGTCTTGTCGCCATACTCGGCGGGCGCGGCTCCGGTGATAATCTCCATTGACTGAATGGCATTGGGCGGCAGTTGCGTGGAGAAAGCCTTGCTCTGTTGATCTGAGACGGGCTGGTTGTCAATCGAGTAAGAAGTCTGCGCGTGATCGCCGAGCGGATGAAAGAACCCGTTCGAGTCGGCGACGACGCCGGGCGCGGCCAAAGTAATCGCGTCGCTCAGGCCGGAACCCGGCGACCTGATGGGCAGGCGCGTAATTAAAGTCTGGTCAACGTCCGTGTGCGTCGTCGGCACGTTCTCAAGTACGTTGAGCGAGTCCGTGACCGTCACTTCAGTCGAGCCGACGCCGCTGACGGCGAGCGTCACGTTTTGTGTGATGGGCACGGATGTACGCACAATCAATCCTTGTTGAGCGGTGGTAAAGCCGCTCGCCGTAAACGTCAGTTGGTAGCTGTTGGGCGGCACGTCGTTGAAACGATAAGAGCCGTCGGCGTTGGTCGTGGCCGTGCGCGTGTATTTGGTGATCGGGTTTGAGATGGTCACGTTCGCGTTCGGGATGATCGCCCCGTTGGCGTCGGAGACTGTCCCGCTAATCGTGCCGGCGCTGCCGAGTGATTGCGCGGAAATCGTCAAGCTGAAGATGGTCGTGATGGACAACAGAAGGGCAAGGCGAAGTGCGAAACGGGTAAAGCTTCTCTGAATCATGGAAATATAACCTCTCTCTGGTGATGCACAATGATTCGGAACACCGCAGGCGACGCGAAAGTCGCGAGGGCAGTGGTCAAATCATTGAATGTTTGCGGAAGTTCGCCGCGCAAGCTGGAAGGCTGGCGCGCCGGCGAAAAGGCAATTCATCAAAGAGAGATTTGAGGCGGTGCGCGGCCACGCTGCGGAGCGTTGCTCGCGGAGAGATAACGGACTGAGGTAGTGGAAATCGTCGCCTGTTGCGCCGGCGGCGCAGGCGTGAAAACTGGCGCGTAGAGTAGTCCGCTATTGAGTTGCTGTTGAAGCTGGCAGATTGAGCAGTCGCGCTCTCGCAGAGCGCCGCCCGTCGTAGAGCCGGTCTGTTCAGACGCGCTGACTGCGCCCGTCATGCCTACTGTGCCGGAGACTACTCTGAGCGAAGCCGAACCGTGGTGGTGTGTCAGGCCGGCGGTCGAGCCGTAGATGATTGAAGCAAGTAAAAGACAAGACAGTACGTGCGCGAAGAGCGCAGATGCGTGTCTGAAATTTACCGTTGGCTTTCTTTTCATCGTCTGAAATGCTTATGAGCTGACAGTTCAGAATACTATCTACAGCTTACATGGCTGTCAAACATCCGAAGCTTTTCGTCTGATGCTTACCATGAGGCGCGAAGAGCCAGAGCTACACATCTACGAAATCGCCGGGCTTGTCCATCCATTGAAAGTCTATGCCGAGTTGCGAAAAATATTTCCCGTAATTTTCGTAACGCTGTTTCAGGAAAAAGTCTTTCACGTAGCCGTCGTGAATGGGGATGATTTTCTTCGGAGACATCCGGCGCGCAAACTCTGCGACTTCGAGTTCCGTCGTCCAAGGAGCCGAGATCGGCAGCGCGAGGATGGGGACGCCTTTCCATGCGTCGAGATTGGAAGCGAAAGAGTCGCCAGGGTGGAGCAGCGTTTCGTCCACCACGTAAGCGGTGTTCTGCGGTATCGCAGCGTTCAGGATTTGCGCGTGCTGCGCCGCCAGCGCCTGCACTGTGAAATCTCCGACCGTGCGGCTTCCATCTTCGAGCAGTTCGGCGGCGACGATGCCTTTTTCGGCAAGGCGTGATTTGATTTCAGTGTTCGTGATGACGAGAGCCGAAGGATTGTTCTTCAGAATCTGCTTCAGCGCATCATCGTCAATGTGGTCGGGATGCTGGTGAGTCAGGAAAATCACCGAGAGGTCTCGGAAATCATCCGGCTTGACCAGCCCTTCGACGAAGGAAAATTTTCCCGGATCGAACAAGAGCTTGTCGTTGCCCTTTTCCATCAACAGGCAAGAGTGAATGTATTTTGAGATACGCATCTTTCGAGTTCTTTTCTACTCATTCAAGAAATTGCGGACGGCAATTTAATTTCAGCCAAATCGCCGCCCGCAATTGAATAACATGAGCCTTCAACTTCTACGGCTTGAGCACAACCTTGATGCAGCCGTCCTCTTTGTCGCGGAAGGTTTTGTAGGCCGCCGGCACTTCGTCGAGCGAGACGCGATGCGTGATGACGAACGACGGATCAATCTCGCCGTCCACGACCTTTTGCAAAAGCGGTTCGAGATAGCGATGTACGTGCGTCTGACCCATCTTCATCGTGACCCCTTTGTTCATCGCCGCGCCGAACGGAATTTTGTCGAGGAAGCCGATATAGACGCCGGGGATTGAAACAGTCCCACCCTTGCGACAACACATGATCGCTTCGCGCAAAACGTGCGGGCGGTCTGTGCCGAGCATGACAGCAGTCTTCGCCGCATCGAGCGCCGAATCTAGCGAGGCGGTCGCGTGAGCCTCGCATCCCACCACATCCATGCACGAGTCGGGGCCGCGCCCGTTCGTCATCTCCATTAACTTGTCGTAGATGTCATTTTCTTTGAAGTCAATGGTCTCGGCCTTGCCCTCGTCCCGTGCCATGGCGAGGCGTTCGGGCACAGTGTCAATCGCAATCACACGACCCGCGCCGAGCATCCACGCGCTCTTAATCGCGAATTGTCCGACCGGGCCACAGCCCCAGATCGCGACCGTGTCGCCCTTCTCGATCTGGCAATTCTCAGCCGCCATGTAGCCGGTCGGGTAAATGTCAGAGAGGAAGAGAACTTTCTCATCATGAATCCCATCAGGAATCTTAACGTGGCCGAAATCGGCGAACGGGATGCGTAAATATTCCGCCTGCCCGCCGGGGAACCCGCCGAGCATGTGCGAGTAGCCGAAGAGACCGGACGGCGACTGTCCCATCGCTGCACGCGCCATTTCCGCGTTCGGGTTCGACGTGTCGCAGAGCGAGGTCAGTCCCTTCTTACAAAAAAAACATTCGCCGCAAGCAATCGTGAAGGGCGTGACGATGCGGTCGCCGACCTTCAAATTCTTCACATCCTTGCCGACCTCGACGACCTCGCCCATATTCTCGTGGCCGAGCACATCGCCCTTCTCCATCGTCGGCATGTAGCCGTCCAGCAGGTGTAAGTCAGAGCCGCAAACCGCCGCCGTCGTGATTTTGATAACGGCGTCGCGCGGATCAAGTATCTTCGGGTCGGGAACCGTCTCGACCCGTACATCGCCCTTCCCATACCAGCAGAGTGCCTTCATTGTTTTCCCCCTTTTGGTTCGATCCCAAAATCTTCTTTGTAAGTTTTCGTCCTCATTCAAATCAGAAAGCCGCCACTCCGGCTTCCGCGACTTCCTGATCCTGATCCACGGTGCCGCCGCTAACGCCGACAGCGCCGACGACCGTGCCGTCATCTTTGAGCGGGATGCCGCCGGCAAAGATGATGATCTTGCCTTCGTTGCTCGTGTGGATGCCGAAGAGCGGGTCGCCCGACTGTGCCATCTTGCCGAGCACTTTGGTTTCCATGTCGAAGGCACGTGCGGTGAACGCCTTCCCCTGCGCGATGTCAATGCTGCCGATCCAAGCCCCGTCCATGCGCGCGAAGGCGACGAGATTGTTGCCCGCATCCACGATGGCGACGTTCATCGCCACGCCGATCTCCGCAGCCTTCTTAAGCGCCGCCTCAACTACAGCCTGCGCTCGCTCAAGCGTTACTCCTTGCGCCGTCGCGCCCGTCTTCTCATTGCCGAAAAGTGCCATCATGTTCTCCTTATCCTCGTCCACATTCTTTACTTCGATTAAAGTGAGCGAAGATGCGTACACAGTCGCACAACTCCGCCGCATTTTTTATTGCAAAGTTCTGCTAAGAGATTGTGGAATTAGTGTCAGAACGAAATCTGTTAGGAGAGGTTGAGTGAGTTGAAGGCTAAACAGCCGGACAAATTCCGGTTAGATACCGGCAGGCGCAAAAGCGCATCAATCGCGGGGACAAAGCAGATTAGCCGATGGGAGTCGCCGAGCGTAGCCAATCCCGCTGTGATGCGGACAGAGGGCTGCGGCGCAAAAAGAGCGGATTGGTGGGGAGCGAGTCGGGTGCGAAGAGCCAGTGATAGTGGACATGTACGAGTTGCGGAAAAACCTCGTGCGCTAACGCCGCGTCAATGTTGTTGTGATGAGTGAGAGGATAATTGTAGGTCGGAGGTAGCTCCTGAACGCGCCGTGTGGCGCTCCAGATGGCAAGCGAAAGCGCGGCCTGATTCGATCCCCACAGATTGCCGGCGGCGGGTTCGACCCAGCCTGCGCCAGTCCGAAAAGAACGGGCGTTATTGAACGGCCTCAGTTCCTGCCGAATTGATCGGAAGAAAAAATCCGCCCAACGATGCAGGATGCCGAGCTTGCTTCTGACCACGATTAGCCCGCCGTTGTAATTGGCCTTGATTCGCTGACGGTCAACAAAAGATTCTCTCCACGGAATCTCGTCGTAATCCACGCCGCAACAGCGACAGAGTTCCTGCCAGTAAACATCAAACGCATCTGACAATCCGCCCGTTGACATTCCCTTCACATCAACCGGGCGCACAGCCGCATCAATGTCTGTCGAAAGGACAAACTCAGCCGGCTCGCGCAGGAAAAGCGTGTCGCTGTCGAGTATCACCAGCGTCTCATGCGGATATGTCCGCTCGATGTACGCGGCGGCGGCCACACGATTCGCTGACCCGTATTCAGGACACTCTGTGTTAAGTAATTGATCAATGTGGACGACGCCAAGCGCGTCTAATTTACGACTGGCGTCGTTGGTGATCGCATGTCCCGCGCGTGGCGTGAGGGCGTAGAGCGAACAGTTGCTGAAACGACCCGCGTAACGGCGTATGCTCTCAAAGAGCAGCAGCGTCTGCGCCTCAAGCACGCCCGCTTCGATGCAGGCGACAAACCCAACGTCCGGCTTCTCTGTGATGTTGAATGATGACGACAACGTGATGTTTGATCCTGTCCGTTTATGTGGAAGTGTCTGATACCATAGAGCGCGATTTAGTTATTGTTTGACGCCAGCAGCAGCAGGAGCCATTAAACGCTATGGAGCATTTGAATGTCGAAACCCGGACGGCCTCGTCTGTGCCGCGTCTCCATGCTCCCGCCGGTAACAGTCCGACAACAACCGCATGTCTGACCGGGATGCATCGTTCGGGGACTTCGATGGTCGCCAGTCTGTTGCACGCCTGTGGAATGTTCCTCGGGCCGGAGGACGAGATTAGCCGGCCCGTCCCGGATAACGCCGAAGGGTATTTTGAGAATCCAGATTTCGTAAGATTGAACGAAGACATTCTGACTCGATTCGGCGGGAGTTGGGATCACCCGCCAACGCTTCCGATGAATTGGGAGTTGATGCCGGAGGTTAATTCCTTTCTCGGAACGGCTGAAAATTTACTGTGCCAGTCGCGCCGTCATTACTGGGGCTGGAAAGACCCGCGCAGTTCTCTGACGCTGCCCTTCTGGCAACGTTTAATTCCTGACTTGAAGGTCATTGTCTGCGTCAGAAATCCTTTGGAGGTCGCGCGCTCACTCTTCGTGCGCGGCGATTCAGAGAGTCCAGCGCAGTTTGCTTTATGGCTGACATACAATCGCCAACTCCTGTCGGCGACGCAACCTGAAAACTGCCTCGTCACACATTATCGCTCGTATTTTCAAAATCCACGCGCAGAGCTTTTAAGAATTTTAGACTGGCTCGATCTCAAAGTTTCCGACGAAACCGTCGAGCGCGCCTGTGCTCAAGTCTCCGCCGGGTTGCGACATCATTACGTCAGGCCGGCAGAATTGATTGAGGCGGATGTTCCCGACGAAGTTCTAAGCTTATACTTCAGCCTGTGCGCCGAAGCCGGGACAATTTACAGAGAGGCGCGGAGACATGAAGAGGCAGATGCGCTTGAGCATCGAGGCGCGAAAGATAACGAAGTGAGCGCGCTCTTGAATCAACTCCAACAGTTGAGAGCAACCAACGCCGCGCGCGAGCAGACACTAACCGAAATCCTCAACTCGAAGTCATTCAAATTAGTTTCCGTGTACTGGCGACTGCGAGGCAGAAAGTAACGGCGAACTCACCAGAAGCTATCTGCTCAAACAGCGACGGGCGTCTGCCTCTGGCGACATTTCATGTGTATGCTGTCTCACGAAACCATGATCAATCTGGACAGAATCCGCCAGCGCCGTCTCGAAAACGAGCCGTACCGATGGGCAATCATTGACGGGATGTTCTCGCCACCCGACGCCGCCCTTCTGTCGGCGACGTTCCCGCACGACCGTTTCAAGCGGCACTCGTACTACGGCGGTGATAAAGACTCCGAGTATGAAGCGCGTGCGCTCGTCGGCATGGGAGAGCAGACAATTGCGGGGTCAGATAATTTGAGTGATGTATGGCGCGCGCTGGCGAACGATTTCCTGTCACCGGCTTATCGTGCGGCGATGTCTTCGCTGGCCGGCATTGATTTGAGCCTCGTTCCGCTTGAAGTCAACGTCTTCCATTATCCTCCCGGAGGTTTGCTCGGAGCACATGCCGATTTGCCGGACAAGATCGTCACGCACGTTCTCTACTTCAACGAGTCTTGGAACGACGAAGACGGCGGCTGTCTGAACATTCTCCGCTCATCTGACATGTCCGACATCGTTGAGAGAATCTCGCCGGTCGTCGGCAACTCTGCGGTGCTGATGCGCTCAGACAACTCCTGGCACGCAGTCTCGCCGGTGGTGAAGAGTTGCCGTCTCTCGCGGCGAAGTTTGACGGCGACTTTTTATCATCCGGGAGCCGTGAGCACGATGTGGCCTCCGGGCGACGACACGCCGCTGCACAATTACTCAGAGCATAAATCGGAGAATGGCGCGGGGCGTTGGTGGGAAAAGCTGACGCCGTGGCGGAACAGAGCTTGAGCAAAAATTCGGTCAGGGAACTCACAGACCCGCGCGTCGGAGTCTCGATCTCATGGCAGACAGGCGGCGACGGAGAGCCTTTTTCGCTCCCATCTCGTTCGCCGAAAAGCCCGAATGTCGTGCGCCCTCATTGCCACGCGCACCTCGTTTTTCAAGTGACTCATTTTCATAGCGGAGCCATTGGCGTCGGGCTTCAAGCGCGGAGACAAGCGCCGGAATCACTTGCGAGCGAGGGCGACCGAAGATCATTTCGCTTCCCATTTGTCGTGGCTTTGCCGAGAAATCAAGCGCGCGAAGAATTTCAATCCAGCGCGCGCGCGATTCCTCGCGCCACATTTCGCGTCGAGACTCGATCTGTCGTCGCACTTCGACGCGACTATGCCAGAGTTTGAGCGCGCTGGTCAGCAACTCTCCACGCGCAACATCGCCGTATGTGATAGTCCAATGCTCAAGGCCTGCATGTGTCAACGCGCCTTGCAGCTTAATCCGACAGTAGTCATCGCCGTAGATTCCAAGGCACGGGACGCCTGCAGCCAGCCCGAAGACAAGCGGGTGATACCGGCTGCTGATGATCAATGCTGCATCGCCCGTGACCCTCCTCGCCTGTCCCGCATCGAGTCCAGCGGCCACGCACGTCCCGGATATTCCAAGACGTTCGACGAGCACGCGCGCCTCTGTCAGGTCTGACGAAAGGGTTGCGGACTCTTGGCCGAAAGCGTGCGGGATGATGATGAGAGAGGCGCGCGTCGTCTCTGAAAGCTGGCGCAACTGCGAAACGAGCGAGTCAAACAATGCCGCTCCCGCCGCGCGTATCTGTGGGTCAATCGTCACCGAGATGCACGGTCTGGCGGAGAGCGTGGTCAGAGGAGAGGAGATAGACACTGACTCGTCGTTCGCTTCGGGAGAAAAAGCGTCGTCACTTTGATACCAGATGCGTTCCTGCGGCACACCCAACTCCTTTGCGAGCGCAGCCGATGGAATCTCGCGCAGGCCGACGAAACGAGCCGTGCGGAGAACTGTGGCGAGCAACCGGCGCTCGTCGTCTTCTAATCTTGGGCCGAGGGTCTGGCCGAGGATGACGATAGGTTTTTCGTAGATGCCTGCGAGTTGCATCAGCGCAATTCGCTCGTAGAAAAGGTCAGGCCACGTTGAAGAGAGATTTCCACCGCCGGAGACGACGAGCGCATCCGCGCGAAAGACGGCATCGCTGGCAGGATAGATCGTTGAATCATTGGCCGCATTCCCCGTCGCCCGCCGCCGGGCATCGGCCAGCAGATGTTCGAGCAGAGCAGCACGCTCAGAGCGCGCCGCCGCAGCGCGTGAAAATCCAAATGGCGCGACGGCTTCGACACCATAGCGCGCCGCCGTCCACGCCGGATCACGCGACACGACGGTGATAGAGACGCCGGGCATCAATCTGCGAAAGGCATCGAGGTTAGCTTCGAGCATCGCCTCGTCGCCGATGTGTCGCGTTTCCTCTCCTCCGATGTCAGAGACGATCAGCAATCGAAAAGTTGAAGTCATGGCGTGCGTCCAGTCAGTCGTCCCACAATTTCAAGTAGCGGCATCAGGTAACGATGCTTGAAGCGGCCATAACGACAGACCCAGCGCCACGCTCTCGAATTGATGATTGCGTTCAGTTGCTCGGCGGGCGTCAGTAAGACGACGCCGTGCTCATCGCGCGCGCCTGACTCACGAAACCTGATGTCGTTGGCGGCCAAATGTTTCAGCGTGCCGGAGTCGAACGGGTCAACGAAGCTTCGCCACTTCTCCGGCAGGCTCCGGTAATAAACTCGCAAGCTGTCAGGCACGCGCTCGCCGGATTTGAAATATCCGAAGGTGTAAGGCCACGAGATCACCTGATTAAATCCATTCTTAATCAGCATCTCTTTATATGCCGCAAATAGTTTTCCCAGATCGTCACGGCTCGAAAATTGAGCGCGGGATAAGCTGTCCGGGATGTGCGTTGTGATGGCATCGCCTTGCGGGTTGTAGCCGCTGAAGTGAAAGAAATACAAAGCGCCGTCGTTACACTTCCACGCGCCGTACTCGTCTCTGACACGTCGGCTATGCAGGTTCCAGTAGGCGACGTTGTAGCCGACACTCTTTTCAATAAAAACATTCTCAAAGAAGGTCGGGACAAAGTCTATAAATTTTTGATCTACAAAGTAGCCGTTCAAGACATCAACGACGCACTTCTTATACAGCTTCGGCTTCCACCAATTCAGAAATGCTTGCGCGTTTTCACTCGCATTGATTCCGATGAAACCCAGATTGAATTGACCGGCTCTCAAGATGTAGCCGTCATCCGGCATCAAGTCGTCGTCAGGATAATCTGTATCCAGATGCGGAGTGAGAACGATGTCGTCAGTGTCGAGCTTGTCGTAAAGCTCAACGAGCGGCGCGGTAATCAAAATGTCCGGGTCGAGATATAACAATCGGCTGACGGATTTTTCGCGCACCAGATATTCAAGCAGATGCGCCTTGACCGCAGTGCATAACTCCTTGACATCGTACTTGAAGCAAAAATCGCGTAGCTCTGGAATTTCCAAATCCGTGAGCCGGACTATCTCAAAGCATTCATCCGCAGAATTGATGTAGCCTTCGACTTCATCAACGACGAGCACATAACACTTGTCGTCAGGATGGAAAGAGAGGAAGGACTGCGCCAGCGTCCTCGCGAACGCGACGTAGTTTTTGGCGATGATCGTACAAATCGCGCGACCCTGATTCGTCCTTGACTCTTCCATGTCAGGCCAATTGTTTGCAACGCCGTAAACCAGCAGCTTGCATTACTCGCACACGCCTTTAGTTGAAACGACTTGAAGCATCATTTTCTCAAGCCGATCAACGCTGCATTCGACATTGCATCTACAATCTGCTTCCTCAGCTTGTTTCGGACATGCGAATTTTTCTATCATCACGAAATGACACATCAGAGTTGAGCGCGCGCATCATACCACGCGCCATTCAAGCGCCTTGCTTGACGCATCTTCAAGCGGATGACTAGACTGAGCGTTGCTTTATGTCCCACACTAAACAGATGCAGCGCCGACAGTGCCTCTCGTGTTTGGTTGCACGAGTGACCTACTTGCGCCGTTTGATTGAGTTTCATCCCGGCGCTTCTTGATTGAATTTGCGATATGGCAATGAGCGAAGAATTAAGTCTGATTTTGTCCGATCCGCCCGACGCGGCAACTGCTGCTTTGTCGGGAGAAAGACGCGCGCGCGCGCCGCTGCCGGACACTCCGCTGATTAAGATTCGAGTCAGTAAAAGATGGTCTTCGATTGACCTGCAAGAAATCTGGGCGCACCGCGATTTGCTATATTTTCTTGTCTGGCGCGACCTCAAAGTACGCTACAAACAGACAGTTTTGGGCGCGTCGTGGGTGATTTTACAGCCCGTCCTGATGACGTTCGTCTTCGCCGTCTTTCTCGGAAAAATCGCGCGCTTCCCATCCGGCAACGTCCCTTACATCCTCTTTCTGTACGCGGGATTATTGCCCTGGACGTTTTTCTCGAATGCCGTTTCAAGCAGCAGCCATAGCCTGATCGCCAGCGCGAGCATGCTCACCAAAGTCTATTTCCCGCGCGCGTTGATTCCGGCGGCTGCGATCCTGGTGAGACTGTCGGATTTCATCGTCGCCTCGTTTATCCTTGTCGCTTTGCTGCTCTACTATCACCAGCCTTTCACACGCACGATGTTGCTTGTGCCGCTGCTCGTGCTGCTCTTGACGCTTCTGTCCATGAGCGTCGGCCTCTGGTTCTCGGCCTTGAATGTGAAATATCGAGACATCGGCACGGTGCTGCCTGTGCTGCTTCAACTCTGGATGTTCGCTTCGCCGATTGTGTATCCGTCGGCGATGGTGCCTGCCAACTGGAAATGGGTTTACGACCTCAACCCGTTAGCGGGAATCGTTGACGGATTTCGAGCTTCGCTGCTGGGATTTGATTTCAACTGGCGCAGCCTCTCGATCTCAACTGCCGTCACGCTGGCTTTACTCGTTTATTCCATGTTCGCATTCAAGAGTTTGGAAGATAAATTCGTTGACGTTGTTTAGTGTTGAAGCGTAGTTGGAATTAAACATGAGGCCAATCGTCAGCGTCAGAAAATTAAGCAAGCTCTATCACGTCGGACGACTGCGTAACAGCAGCCCCACATTCCGCGAGGCGATAGTTGATGTTATCAGTTCTCCCATCGCGCGCCTGCGCGAGCGCAATGGCGGGGGCGATCCATTGTGGGTACTCAAAGATGTTAGTTTCGAGGTCGCTCCCGGTGAAGTGGTCGGCATCATCGGACGCAACGGCGCGGGCAAATCAACCTTGCTCAAAATCCTCGCGCGGGTCGTCAAACCGACGGCGGGCGAGGTGGACATCTATGGACGTGTGGGCAGCTTGCTCGAAGTCGGCACGGGCTTTCACCCAGACCTGACCGGGCGCGAAAACATCTTTCTCAACGGCACGGTTCTCGGCATGAAGCTGCCTGAGATTAAGCGCAATTTCGATGAGATCGTGGCCTTCTCGGAGGTCGAGAAGTTTCTCGACACGCCGGTCAAATATTATTCTTCGGGCATGTATTTACGTCTCGCATTTGCGATTGCCGCGCACCTTGAACCGGAAATTTTATTGCTCGATGAAGTGCTGGCTGTCGGCGATAAAAATTTTCAGAAGAAATGTCTGGAGAAGATCAAGTCAATCAGTCGCGACGGGCGCACGATTTTCTTCGTCAGCCACAACATGAAGGCGGTCACGAGCCTGTGTAACCGTGTGTTTCACGTACGCTCCGGTCAGCTCCATGAAGGGGAAAATGCAGAGAGCAGCGTCAAGTCATATCTGGAAGACGCTGATCGTCATGCAAAACGCGCGTTGAGCGCAGCTTCGTAACCCGGACTTATCCACGCATGAAGACATCAGGCTAAACCTTCAGGGCATTTTTGCGGTTGAACTGGAATGCCTCGTCACGACGCGCCAGCGTTTGCCTTGTCTGACCCAGACATCGGTGATTAAGACATCAACGCCCGTCTCCTTACCCGCGACCGACGGCTGCGGCTTGTAAATCGCGTTGACGATTGCCGTCGCGCCATAGACGCGCACTTTCAACTTCTCGAAATTGTAAGCGGTTAAATTATCATCGCGCAGCGCGCTCTCGATATAACGGATTTTGTCCGTCAGCGTCGCCGCCGGTTGTGCGCCGGTGAGCGTGAAGTCGTCGGCAATGATTCGCTTGAGCGTGACGGCGTCGCGTCCTTTGATGGCATCCGCCAATTTACGCTCAAGCAAGTCGAGTCTTTTTTCGATCTGCTCGGACGATTCCTCCACGTCGCTGGCCGGGACGACTTCATCATCAACCGGCGAAGTCTTTTCAGATTCCGGCATCGCCGTGCGCCATGCATCAACGGTGTTGCCTGTCGGTTTCGTCTCCGGCTCTTGCTTGGGCGCAGGTTGCTGCGCGTTGACGGTCGTGACAAGGAAAATAAAAGCCAGCGACGCGAACGTCGAGATTAAGGCGCGTGGATTTTTACCGCTCATGTTTATTGCTCCCCTCTGGTGTGTGTTGCCCTCTTAAATAGAAGGGCTTCTTTGACACGTCGAGTTTCTACTTTCGCCCGCCCGCCGCAGAGACGCGCAACTGATTTTTGACGCTCTTGACGCCCGCCACGCCTTGCATCAAACGTGCGGCATTTTTCGACTGCTCGTCGCTCGCGACGGTGCCGTTGAGCGTGACCGCTCCGGCGTGAATGTCAAATGTGATGGCGGAATTTTTCAGCTCGTCATTTGCATTCAGCGCGCCGCGTACCTGCGTGAAGAGAAAAAAATCGTTAGCGCCGGAGCCGATTTGAGGCGTCGGCGCAGGAACGAGCGGCGTGTTTTTAGAGGCGTTCGGAGTGGTCGGTTTCACAGGGTTGTTGACGCCGACGCCCGCCGGCTCAGGATTGACGGCGGGCGGAACCGGCGAACTGTTATCTGTCATCCCGCCCGGCGCGACTGCCGGATTATTACTGTTGTTGACGGTCATGTCGGGCGCATTTATCTCTCGATTTGCATTCGATGCGTTGGCCTCTGTGTTTGTATTGGCGGGTGGCGCGCAACCGCCGCAAGCGAGCACGATTAAAGTCGCACAGATGGCGACGCACGATCTGAATTTATTCAACACTATTGATTTCCCCCTGAAGTAAATTTACGAATGGTAAGCTGCGGGCGGATGTCTATGATTCCTTGAAAGTCGAAGTGGCGCGTCAGCCTTTATCATCCTTGATTGTTCGCTCACACGTAAAATTATCGCAGACCCGAGACGCTTCATGGTTGAACATTATTCTCAAAACTACTCATCGAATTCCAACGCAAAAGCCGCTCGTCCTCTTCGCTGAGAAGACGACCGGCGGCACGACGATAGACGGCGCGATATGCCTTGAGAGTACGTTCCCAACTAAAATCGTGCAAGCGCCGGTTGCCGTGCGCGCGCAACTCTTCGCGCAGGTTGGAATCAGTCGCCATGCGCGCCACACACACTGCGATTGCTTCAACCGACAACGGATCGAAGAGCAACGCCGCACCCGCCGCCTGTTCGGGAAGCGACGTGACGGATGAGCAAGCGACGGGCGTCGCGTGTTGCCACGCCTCGAAGAGCGGCGCGCTCGCGGCTTCAAACAATGTGGGAATGACGACGAACTGCGCCAATTCGTAGAGCGCGCCCAAATCCTCGCGCGACACGATTCCCAAAAATCTGACTTGCTCCTGAAGACCAAGCGCGGCGAGCCTCTCGGCAATGCGCGGCCAGAAAAGATTTTGCTGACCCGTGCAGACGAGACGCACAGTTAATTTATCACGGTCGCGCAAGGTGGCGAGCGCGTCGAGCAGTCGGATGTGGTTTTTATGCTCCCACGTCATCGCCGGATAAAGCGCGAACGGCTCGTTCTGTAAATTGTATTTCGCCAACACGTCTCGCGAGGCGCTCTCTGGCTGCCGGTGTAGAGTTTCGATTGGCGATGGCGACCACGGGATGACCTGTATCTTCTCTGGAGAGATGTCGTAGCTGCGCGCCACATCATCCTTGACGAACTGCGAGGCGACGACGATTGTGTGGGCGGCGCGACAGGCGGAAGAGTAAAGCGTATCGCGCCAGCGAATTTCATCTGTAGAAAAGAACTGCGGGAAGTGCCGGTGCTGCAAGTCGTGCGGATTGTAAATGGACGGCATCGCGCAACCTATGAAACGTTGAAAGGGAAAATGTATGAGGTCGCAATTCAGGCTCTCGTAAAAACCATCCGAGACAGGAACGCCCGCGCTTTTTTTGGTCGTGGATAACGAACGCCTGACACTTCTCGCCGTCGCAATTAAAGGCCGCGCGAGTCGCTTTAGTGATGCGCGTGTGCCGGGACGTGTCTGGGTCGGCGGATTGGGGCGAGGGCCGCGCACGATGGTCTGGCGCGCTCCGAGCAGAGGGCGCAGCCAATCGTATTCATCCCACGGCCCGATGAAGATGTACTCTTCATCTCCATCGTCGAGCCGTCCGAGCGAGGTCAGGACACGCAGCACGGTTTCGATCCCGCCCGTGCCGTCGCCGGGTTTGATCTGCGCGTTGATGGCAATGCGAAGTCTCTTGCTCAAGCGTCCCCCGCGATGCTGTGTGGTGATGCCTGCCATCGCTGTCGCGTGTCTCCGGCATGAGTTGTCTCAAAGCTGCCGAGCATCTGACGACACCATTGTTCGAGGACGAGAGCTTTGAAAGAGAGAGGGCACGTCGCGCCCGGCGGAAAAAACCCGTTTGCCATTTGCGCGCCGCCTTCACGACTCAGGATGCCGGCCTCGACGAGATAACCGTCGCGCAGAGAGTCGCCGTAAGATGCGAACAGAGCGTCATGCCAGCGATGTGTGGGCGGCGCGAATCCGCGCTTGGGGCGTGCGTAAATTGATGCGGGCAGCACATCTCTGACAGCTTCCCGGAGCCATGCCTTCGGCGGCAGTCCGGCATCCGAATGCGTTTTGCGAAGACCGATGATCGTCTCCACCAGTTTGTAATCGAGGAACGGCAGGCGCATCTCGACGGACGAAGCCATGCCGAGGCGGTCTCCCTGCGTAACTCCGTTCTCGCGCAAATACGTCGCGCACACGAGGCTTGTCAAAGTCACTTCAATATCCGGCCACGGCAGCGCGAAAGTGAATAACCCGGTCGCGTCATGCTGCCTGATGCGTTCGATAAACGCCTTGCTGTAGAGCGCGCCCGCGCCATCCATCGCCATCCGAAAGTCCGGCGACAAATCGTAGAAAGGCATTCTGTCCGGCGGCTCGCGGCGGTGTCTGCGAAATTGTCGCCAACCTGCGCGTAATTCTCTGAGACTGCGGCGCGGCCATTCTGAAACTTCACGTCGAGACAGATTCGCCGGACTGTTAACTGATAAATATTTGAACAGCGCGGGCAGGGGCGACTTGCCGCGCGTTGAATTTTTCTGCGCGGCTTCGTGCGCGGCCTCACGCAATTCCGTGTAGCCCCAGAAGAATTCATCTCCGCCCTGACCTTGCAGCATGACGGGCACGCCGCGCGCGCGCGCGAGTTTCATCACGGCGTAATAACCGAAGCCGGAAATATCCGCGATGGGATCGTCGCGCCAGAAATTCAGCGCGGGGAAAAACTCGACGATCTCTTCCTCATCGAGTTCAACTTCGTGAAACGGCAGGCGCAACAGATTCGCCAACTCGCGCGCCTCTTCGCGCTCGTCCGACTCCGGTCGCCCTTTGTAGCCAACGCTGAAGGCTTGCAATGCGCCCGGATGCTGTCGCGCGACGAGCGCGGCGAGCGCGCTGGAATCCAACCCGCCGCTTAAGGCGATGCCGACGGGCACGTCCGCGCGGACGATCAGTTCGCTGACTTCTTCTAATTGCTCACGAATCAACCTGGCGGGGTCGCCGTCGAGCGGGGGCGCGTCCTCCATCCGCCAGTAACAATGCTCGCGCACGCGCCACGGCTCTACGTCAACGACGAGTAGGTGCGCGGCGTCGAGCTTGCGAACGCCCGCCAGTGGAGTCAACGGCTCCGGCACATATTGATAATGAAAGTAGAGATTGACGGCTTCGGCGTCTAACTCGAACGGCACGATGCCGGAGCGCAGCAGAGCTTTCAACTCGGAGGCGAACAGCAGTTGGCCGTCGCGCTCGTAGAGGTAGAGCGGTTTCTCGCCCATCCGGTCGCGCGCCAACACGAGACGGCGGCGGCGCGCGTCCCACAACGCGAAGGCGAACATGCCGCGTAAGCGTTTGACGAATTCAAGCCCGGAGTCTTCGTACAGATGAAGGATGACTTCGCAGTCGCTTTTCGTCTTAAAGCTGTGGCCGGCGGATTCCAAACTCTCGCGCAACTCGATGTGATTATAAATTTCGCCGTTGGCGATGAGCGCGAGCGAGTGGTCTTCGTTGTAGAGAGGCTGCCAGCCGCCCGCGAGATCAATGATGCTCAGTCGCCGCATCTCAAGCGCGACGTGCGTGTCGCTGTACGCGCCGCTGCCGTCGGGGCCGCGATGAATGAGCGCGGCGTTCATCCGCGAGACCTGCGTGAGATGTTCGTGCGAAATTAACTCGCGCGTGATGATGCCGCTGATTCCGCACATGTATTTGTCTTCAACTAACGAGTATCGCCGCGCGTCGAAAGTCGGCGATGAAATCCTTTACATGCGCTGGGCATCGCGCTTCGCCGTTTGCCAACGCGCCGTGTCATTCGTCGCGTTATGGCGCGTGGACTCGCGTCCCATGAGACGCAGAAATTCTGGATAGCCGCGCAGGATTAAATCCAACTGACGCGCCAACTCTTCGGGCGTCGTCGCCTGCGGCACGAAGCGATAACGGAAAAACATTTCTCGACTATCGGATTCCTGAAAAAGAATGTCCTGTAAAAAATTGCCATGACGATCCTCCGCAATTAACTCGATGACGCTGCCCGCGTGCGCCGAAGGCAACAGCATATTCGAGCCATGTACACCAACGACAGCATGGCTCGCCGCGTAATGCTCACACCAAAGTTTTTCCATCACTGCATCCGGTTTCGTTCGGCGCAAGTCTGAAATCCAGTTGGGCAAATCTCCCGGCGTGCCCAGCCCGGCCAGTGCAAAATCGAGCGCAGGCCATGAGCGGCGCAACGCTTCCGCCGTCGCCAACACTTGCACTCGCTGCACGCCCGCGACGTTGGAAGGGCGTGCGAGTTTTCGTTGAATGCGTTTCAAATTACCGGACGGATTCGCGGACTCGCCCCAGAGACGGTCTTCGCGCCAGATGAATGTCACCGTCGGTCTTGCCGCCAGGCGGCTCGACCATTCTTCGAGCGGGAAAGGACGGACGCGCGTGAAGCGTTCGATGTCGTAATCGCGCGGGTGCGGGTGCGAGAAGGCGAGGCTCAGATTGATCTGTGGAAACACCTCGAGGCGACGACGAATCTCGCGCGCCAGCCATTCGTTCCATTCAGTTCCGCATCGCAGAGGTAACTCGACGACCCACGCCTGCGCCACTCCTGCCGGAACCATCCATTCAAGAAATGACGGCACGATGACGATCAAGTCCAACTCATCACGGTCGAGATAATGTTGCGCGTTGAGCAGCTTGAGCAGCGAATGGCCGTAGAGCGTGTCGAGACAGTTGAGCAGGACGACTCCGCGCGTCACCGTTTTGAGTTCATGAACGACGAAGGGCAGCGGCGCATCGGTGCGTCCGGCATAAGACGCGCGCAGCCAACCGGCGAACCACTCAACGCCGTACAGGTCGTGGACGACGCCCGTCGCTTTTTCCAGGAGCATCGGCGTGTAGAGAGCCTGACCCGAAGGCAAGTCGCCGTAGAACTCACGCCCGCATTGCGCGCAACGCAAATCCGCGAGGTTCCGCATTCCCGGAATGTGCCAGCCACGACTCTCCAAACGCACGCCGCAGAAAGGGCATTGATGTGTCGTCTCAGGAAGCGCGTGCAGCGGGATCATAAATCGTCAACGTCAAAGGCAGTGTAGCCACCACGTCAAAATTCGTTTGGAGTCGCGACGTGCATGGAATAGCACGCGGTCTGCGCGCTCGCGCGACCCGGAAAAATCGGCTCGCCTCGAACGAGGTTGCGGAGTTGATAGCCAACGTCGCGCAGGAAAGTTTCGATCTCGTCCGGGTGATTGCCCATGTCGAAAGTCGTCTGGCCGAACTCGAACGTGAGACAGCGAATTTGTTTGCGCTCAAGCATCCGGCGCGCGCCGCGCAAGACCTGCAACTCCGCGCCCTCCACGTCAATCTTCAGGAGGTCAATGTTCGTCACGTCGTTCTTCGCGCAGTAAGCATCAATCGTCGTCGCGGAGACTTCTTCCGTCTTGATGGGCTTGACGTTGATACCGTAATCTTCGAGCGGGCGCGCGGCCAGCGTACTCCAGCTCAAATGATCTTCATCGTAAACGTGTAACTGAACCGCGCCCTCTCTGTCAGAGACCGCGACGTGATTGAGCGTCACATTGCGGCGGGCGGCGGCGCGGCAGATAGTCGTCAAGCGTGCGAAGGCGTCGCCGCTTGCTTCAAAGGCGTGGACGCGCCCATCGCCGCCGGTGAATCTGGAGAATAGCAGCGTCAACTCTCCAATGTTCGCGCCGACATCGAAGACCGTCATGCCCTCGCGCAAATATTCGAGATAAAACATTTGCTCCGCGCGCTCGATCTCCATAAACGATGATGAAGGCGCATCCGCTAAGACGCGCCGCCGCACGCGACGAGCCATTGCTTTCAATTGATTTCTCACGAGCGGCTCACTCTCGCTTCGTACAAGGCCGCAACTTCACCCGGCGGCTGCGGCGTCGCGTCAGTCTCAAGACGCCACGCCGCATCCACGAGACAACAGCCGTGCGTGAGCGGCGGCACTTCGCCGGAACCGTAAAAGTCGCCGTCCGTCACGTTCAACTCGCACGCCTCGTTAATCATGTCGAGATATTCGCCGTCGCGCATCAGACTGCACCCGATGCGATACGTTGAAGGGGGAAGCGGGAGACGCTTGATGCGACACACGAACGCGCCGCGCGGGGGAAGCGTCGCCCATGCATCGCGCGTGAGACGGTTGTGCTGCAAAAAAACCGGCACATCGAACGGCGTCGTGACAATCAACCCGGCGATGACATCGGTGTGTGTAAAACCTTGCGCGGCCTCGTAGTGTAGATAGATGTCCACGTCCTGACCCGACGACACGAGGTCGAGCCGACGCCCGTCAAGCGCGTCTCTCGCTTCGACGGCGACGAGACGCACCTCGCCCGAACCCGTGCGGTCTGTCCGCTCGCGTAAAGAAGTCTGATCCGTCGTCTCCGCGCCGGTTAAATAGTGTGTGATGGCCTCGTGTTGTGTGCCGGAGAATTTCATGCGTCCATCTTCGAGGACGAGTCCGCGAACGCAAAGATTTTCGATGGCCGCCATGTTATGACTGACGAACAATACGACGCGACCGTCTCTGGCAATCTCGCCCATCTTGCCCAGACACTTCTTCTGGAAACGCGCGTCGCCGACCGCCAGCACTTCGTCAACGACGAGTATCTCGGTTTCAAGATGCGCGGCGACGGCGAACGCGAGGCGCATGTACATCCCCGATGAATAGCGTTTGACGGGCGTGTCTATGAACTTTTCAACTTCCGCGAAGGCGACGATCTCGTCGAAGCGGCGCGTAATCTCCCTCTTTCTCATGCCGAGAATCGCGCCGTTCAGAAAGACGTTTTCGCGCCCTGTCAGCTCCGCGTGAAAGCCCGTCCCGACTTCGAGCAGGGAACCGATGCGCCCGCAAATACGCGCGCCGCCTTCGGTCGGCTCGGTGATGCGCGCGAGTATTTTGAGCAAGGTTGATTTGCCCGCGCCGTTGTGTCCGATGATGCCGACGATCTCGCCGGGCACAACCTCGAAACTGACATCACGCAAAGCCCAGAGCATCTCATCCGCGCTCGCACGCTCCGCACGCGCGAAGAGACGCGCGGGTGAACGCATCGCTCCGGCAATCGTCTCGCGCAAGGTCGCATACGACGCACCGCGCGATGCGGAGATGCGATACCTCTTTCCTAAATTTTCGACTTTGATGCCCGGTTTCATCAGTCTGTCAGGTCAAGCCTCTCAAACACACGCCGTCAACCAAGTCGGAAGACGTATAAAATTGAACGCTGTGCTGTTGCGATGCTTGATGCTTGAGAGTCAGACATTAGATAACGCGGCGCGGATGATTTCGTCAATCCGCTCGGCTCGTTGGGTGAAAGTGTGAGCGCGCAGAGTGCGTCGCTGGCCGGCGGCAGCGATGGCGCGCCGCTCGTCTTCATGCGCGAGAATGTATCGCGCCTTCTCGACGCACTCGGCGGGAGAGCGATAAGTCAAAACTTCAACGTCCGGCACGAACAACTCCGAGAGATTCGATTTCCAATCCGTGAGCAGGCAAGAGCCGACGCCCGTCGCCTCGAAGAGACGCATGTTCGATGCGCTGTGCGGCGAAATATCTATGTGCGTGTTGAGCGCGACGCGACTGTCCCGGAGTTGCCGGAACATCGCGAGGCCGAAGAGCGGCGGATGCGCGCGGCGTGCGATGCGCTCGTCAACGTGCGTGGCCGAAGCGCCGGGGCGCGTCTCCCAGCGTGCGACACGGCGCACTAGCGGAGCGCGCCGTAAAATTGAAGCCGGAATGCCGGAGGCGCGCGCGACACGAACGGCGTCGAATGCCAACTGGCGCGCGCGGACACCGCGTCGCTCGCGTCGCGACGTGGCGCGTCCCGCGACATCCGACCAAATTTGCAAATCGGTTTCGGCGATGAGTCGTAACAGAATTTTCTCTCGCTCGATGTGAAAACGGTCGTGCTTGAGGATCGAACCGAGAAAGGAAAAGTTGACGGGCACAGTTGCCGACGACGTATCTATCTTCTCAAGAATGCGCGGCGCGAAGGCGTGATTCAAATGAAAGCTGCGGTGTCCTTCGTCTCTGAAATGTGCGACGAGTTCGGGGATACACGAGAGCGCGATGTCCCACTCGCGAAAGACCGTCGCGTCGTTGTAAGGCGCGCCGCACCAGCCAATGACGAGACGTATCGAAGGGCATTCGCGTTTTATTTGACGGAGAAAGGCGGCGTTGAAAATCGAGAAGTCAGCGACGAGAAGCACGTCAGGCCGAAACTTTTTGATCTGCGCGGCTGAAATGTCGAAGAGCCAGCGGCTTTCCTCGTAACTCTCACCATGCTCGCGCGCCCAACGTTTTTGCAGCGGCGCGGCGTTGGCGATAACGTCGCGCATCTCGTAACCGAATTGGCCGAGCGCGCTCGTCCAGAAATCCGACGAGCCATAACAGTCCTCAATCAACGCGGCGTGCTGAAGAGTATAAGACTGCGTCGCCAAGTTGGGACGCGCGTCGTAGAACTGTTTGTGATATGCGGGATGATTGACGCCGAGCTTGAGCAGACGCATAAGAAAATTTCAAAAGCACGCTTCACACGTCTCAAAGTTCGAGATGATAGATGATGTTGCCGCTCTCTGTTTCAACTCCAGTCTGGACAAGTCCGAGCCTTCGCGCGCCTCTCGGCGAGACGTTGTCAGGATGAATCTTCGCCATCAGGCGCGGTGCGCCGGAGAGTCTGCAAATGAGTTTTGCCATGTCGAGCGCGAGACGCATAAATGCGCCGCCGCGCTGTTTCTCGTCAATCAAGACTCCGAATGAAGGAATCTCATAACCGGCGTCCCACCCGCGTAGCATGAAGAAACCGGCCAACTCGCCCTGCCAGTAAATGCCCGCGTACTCGTCTCTTACTCTCTCAGCCAGAAGTTTCGCGATGGCGTCTTCGTCGAAATCGAAAGCGTAAAAGAAACGCGCGTAACCCTGCGGCTGTGCGCGCAACAGCGTGGAGACACTGGAGGCATCAGCAGGCTGAAGCTGGCGAACGGTTAAATATTCGTAACGAGTTGACATGCTCACAGTTTAGCATTGCCGCCACCACACGCCACGCACACACCAAAACGTTTGCGTGAAAGACTCTCTCACCTTTACTCTGTCACCAATCCAAATCTCATCACCGGACGTAGTTTACGTGCATTCGCAGAAAGAGTTGGTTGAAGAAGTCCTCTTAGAGCGAGCTTCAAACAAAACAGAGGTCGGGGTTTGTCTTATACGGGAGCCAGCGGATACAGAATTAACGAAGGATAGATGGCGCGCGTCGGCGGATTTTGCATACGCGACGCTCGATGCGCTGGCCGCGCACATCGCCGTCCTCGAAGCATCGGGGAAAATCATCGCCGTCAATCAAGCGTGGCGCGAGTTTGCTGCGGCCAACTCACACGCCCCGTATCAACTCAACGAAGAGGCTAATTATTTAGCCGCGTGCGATCATGCGACGGGTGATGATGCGGAGGATGCCGCAGCCTTTGCCGCCAGTATCCGCGCCGTCATCGCCGGCGAGTTGAAAGAGTATCAGTTCGAGTATCCCTGTCATTCGCCAACGGAAGAACGTTGGTTCATCGGTCGTGTGACGCGGTTCCAAACAGCGGGGCCAATTCGTATCGTCGTCACGCATGAGAACATCACGGCTCGCAAACGCGCCGAGCGGCAACTCAAAGAAAGTGAAGAGTGGCTGCGTTCGATCTTTGAAGCTTCGCGCGACGGCATCATCGTCGAAGACGACGAGCGTATCATTTATGTCAACCAGTCTTATACGACTCTGCTCGGATACGATCAGCCGGATGATTTGATCGGCAAGCACATCTCGACCGTTCTGCCGCCCACAGACAGGGAGCGGATGCTGGACTACGGAAAGCGGCGCGTGCGCGGCGGCGATACAGTTCCCTCAGTCTATGAATTCAAGGGAATGCGGAAGGACGGGACGCTCGTTGAGCTTGAAGCCTCCGTCTCGGTTTCAGTTATCTCCGGCAAGGCTTTCGTGACGACCGCGATCCGTGACATCGCCGAACGCAAGCAGGCGGAGGAAGCCTTGCGCGAGGCGCGCGACGAATTGGAAAAGCGCGTGGAGGAGCGGACGCGCGAACTGGCGCAAGTCAATGAAGCGTTGAAGTGTGAAATCGTCGAACGCAACGATGCGGAATCGGCGCGCACGGAATTGCTGCGGCGTCTGGTCGCAGCGCAGGAAGATGAACGCCGGCGCATCGCGCGCGAACTGCACGACCAGATGGGACAACATCTGACGGCGATGATGCTCGGCATCAAGGCGTTGAAGGATTCGCACAGATGGGAGTCCGCAGCAAATGAACGCTTTCGACAGTTGCAGGAACTGGGTGACGAAATCGCGCGCGAAGTCAAAACTCTGGCGTGGGAACTGCGCCCGACCGTGCTCGATGATTTGGGTTTGCAGACGGCGCTCGCAAATTACATAGAAAAGTGGACGGAGCGCACGCGCGTCGCGGTTGACTTTCATTGTGCGGGACTCGAAGAGCAAAGGCTGCCGCCCGAAATCGAGACGACGCTCTACAGGATTATTCAGGAAGCGTTGACCAACGTGCTCAAACACGCGCGGGCGACGAGCGTCAGTCTCATCCTCGAATTGCGAAGCGATCACGTCTTCGCCATCGTCGAGGATGACGGCGAAGGTTTCGAGGTGGAAGCCGCTTCGAGTGTGAAATTCAGAGAACTGCGGTTCGGCTTATTAGGGATGCGCGAGCGAGTGGCATTGGCCGGCGGCACGCTCAACATCGAATCCGCGCCGCACGTCGGCACTGCGATTTTCGTGCGTATCCCTCTGGCCGTCAAAAAGAACAAAGAAGTTGGTAAGCATGATGAATAAGCTAAGAATCGTTCTGGCCGACGACCACGCGATTATCCGCGAGGGACTCAAGGCCATGATCAACTCGCAACCCGACATGATGGTCGTCGGCGAAGCGAGCAATGGGCGGGCTGCGTGGCAGAAAGTCAATGAGCTCGAACCCGATCTCGTGGTGATGGATGTTTCGATGCCGGAGTTGAACGGCGCGCTCGCCACCGAGCGAATCAAACAGAGCGGCGCGAAAGTCAAAGTGCTCGCGCTCACCATCCACGAAGATAATGGATACCTGCGTCAATTGCTGAAGGCGGGAGCCACCGGCTACGTCCTCAAGCAGGCGGCGACGGAAGATTTGATTCATGCCATCCGTATGGTCGCCGCCGGCGGCACATACATTGACCCGATGCTGGCAAGCAAGATGGTGAATAGCTATGCGCGCCCGCAAAGCATCTCCGATGACGCCACGCATCGAGAGTTGAGCGACCGCGAGAGCGAAGTGTTGCGGCTTGTCGCGCGTGGCTATAGTAATAAAGAGATCGCCGGACAGTTAAGCATCAGCGTCAAGACCGTCGAGACTTATAAAAGCCGGCTCTCCGAGAAACTCGATTTGCATAGCCGTTCCGAGATGGTGCGTTACGCGCTGCATCGCGGATGGCTGCAAAATATGTGACGGCGTAGTGACAGATTCTTGACAAAGATAGCTATGATGTCAGCTAGTCCCTGACACTGTGGTTGGTTTCCCTGATAGAAGTTGCCAGCATTCCTGACAACAGGAAAACTCAGGGCAATTTATACTGCCACCACTTCGGTTCACGTTTATTTCAATCTCCGGTTCTGCCCCAAAAGTTGAGGCATCAGGAGTTGTCTATTCAGAGTAGCTTGATCAAATTCGTCGTCTGTATCGTGAGGCGGGTATGGTCAGGTAAAGGCAACGGACTCACAGGAAGACTCCAAGGAAGGTAAAGCAGATGCGAAAAACAATCAGAAAAGTTTTAACAGCGAGCGCCATCGCCATGTTGGGCGGCTCGCTGCTCTTCGGAGGTTTCAGCAGGATGCAAGTGGTCGAGGCTTCAAGCCACCGCGAAGCGCCGCTCATCTCTCAAGACCCACTGGCGGACAACACTGACGTGTACGCCTTCATCAGCCCGGACAGACCAAATACAGTCACCGTGCTTGCCAACTTTATCCCAGACCAGAATCCGGCGGGCGGGCCGAACTTCTTCAGGTTCGATGACAGCGTGCTTTATCAAATCAGGTTTGACAACAACGGCGATGGCCGCCTTGATCTCGCCATCCAGTTCCGCTTCAGGACGGTTGTCGGCAACGGCGACTCATTCCTCTACAACGGTGACTTCGACAACAACGGAGAGGGCACGATCAACAGCCTGTCCGATCCTGATTGGAACGTCAAGCAGTTCATGGATGTGACGGCCTTGATTCGTCAGGGCGACCCGGCCAATCCGACGTTCGCGACGTTCGCCCTCGGCACGAATCTGCCGACGCCGCCCGTCAACGTCGGCGTGCGCTCGACGCCGAACTACGAGACGAATCTCGCCGAGCCTTCCATCAGTACGATTCCGACGGGCGCGGGCGACATTAAAGTGTTCGCCGGACAGCGCGACGAGGGTTTCTACATTGACCTCGGCTCGATTTTCGATCTGGTCGGCCTGCGCCCATTCAACAGCGCGCATCTCGCGCCGCTGCCGAACTCGAACGGCGTTGATGCGCTCGCCGGCTCCAACGTCCATACCATCGCGATTCAGCTTCCGACCCAACTCCTGACGCGCACCGGCGCGCTCCCGACCGGGCCGACCGACCCGACCGCGATTCTCGGCATCTACTCGACTGCCAGCCGTGCCGGAACCAGAGTGCTGAACATTAACGGCACGAAGACGGAAGACACGTCCGGTTGCGGTACCGCAGCAGCGCCGCAAGGGTCGGCTCCGACCGCGACCTGCGTGCAGGTTTCGCGTCTCGGCAATCCGCTTGTCAACGAGTTGTTCATCCCGATGGGCACTTCGCCGACTGTATCCGAGAATGACAAAGACCTCTTCAACGCGCAGCTTCCGGCGACGGATGTAAATCGCATTGACTTCATCCGTGGCACAGCGTCACGTCCGGTCGAGCCGGTGAGATTGATCAACCTGCTCTATCCGCCGGTTGCCGATGCACCGACTTCAAACCGTAACGACCTCGTCGAAGTTTTCCTGACAGGCGTTCCGGGCGCAACACGTTTCCCGTTCCAGGCTGATCCGGCTGATCCGAGCGCGGGACCCGGTTCCGCTCCTGCGGAATACATGCGCTTGAACACGGCAGTTCCGGCGACCGCGCCGGGATCAGTCAATAGACTTGGCGTCATCGCCGGCGATCTTGCCGGTTATCCGAACGGGCGTCGCGTCGGTGATGATGTGGTTGACATCACGTTGCGTGTCGCGGCGGGCGTGCTTCTGCCGGGCAATGCCTGCGCCGGCGGCACGGTCAATTGCAACACCGCGCCGAACAATCAACTCGGCGACGGCGTCAACGAGAATGACCGTCCGTTCCGCACCACGTTCCCGTACCTGGCTTCTCCTGTGGATGGTTACACCAATCCTTACAGGGGTCGCACAGCATCGGCGGATACGACTACGCCGGGGCCGTCGCCGACGCCGCCGCGCGCGATTGTTCTGCGTGGAAAGAACTAATCAATCGCTGGCAGTTCAATTCGTTGCTGCCGCAGACATGAAGCGCAGTAACCATTCTTCCGGGGTCAGGCTCTTAATAGAGTCTGACCCCGGAATCTCTCTGTTGCGATGGCGGCAGTTTTCAGTCGCCGTGATTTTAAGCGCATGTACAAGAAATTTTTCATACTGGTTGGCGTCGTTCTCTGCGGGTTAGCCGTTTTTTTCGGCATCAGAGCAGCCTCGCACAACACTGCTCAGAAGGGGGGAACGACACCTCTCTCAATCGCCTCGAACACCGGAAGCACGACGGTCGGCGACCGCGAAATCAGCGCCGCGCAAGCCGCTCTCGAACGATTCCCGTCAGAGCCGAACAGCTACGATCTACTTGCCGCCGCATACATGCAGAAGTCTCGCGAGACGGGCGATTTCGGATTAAACGCGAAAGCCGAAGAAGCTCTCGACCGTGCATCCAAACTCGCGCCCGATGATTACAACACGATCAAGCTGCGCGCTAAACTTCTGCTCACGTATCACCGTTTTGCCGAAGCTTTACAGGCGGCGCAACAGGCGCAGGCCATCAACCCGCGCGACCATGACGTGTACGGCGCGATGACGGACGCGCTGGTCGAATTGGGCGAGTACGACAAAGCAGTCGAGGCCGCGCAAACAATGGTTGACCTGCGCCCCGATACGGCTTCCTATTCGAGAATTTCCTACCTGCGCGCGCTTCATGGAGACACGAAGGGCGCGATTGAGGCGATGCGTATCGCCGTCGAAGCCGCCAATCCGGGAGACCTCGAAAGCGTCGCGTGGTGTCGCGTCCATCTCGGCGACGAATTGATGAACGCGGGTCAGTTGGCGGACGCCGAGCGTGAGTACGATCACGCGCTCTTCATCTTTCCCGATTACCATTTAGCTCTCGCCGCGAAGGCGCGCGCGCGTCTCGCCGCCGGCGATACGGATGGAGCCGTCACTTATTACAAGCGCGCCGTCGAGCGTATTCCGCTGCCCGATTACGCGGGTGCGCTCGGAGACATCTACACAAAATTGGGACGCGCGGACGACGCGAAAAAACAGTACGCGCTCGTCGAGTTCGTCGAGCGCACGGGCGCGCAGGGCGGCACGTACTCGCGCCAGTTGGCTTTATTCTGGGCAGACCATGACATGCGTCTCGACGATGCGCTGGCCGCCGCGCAACGCGAGCGCGCCCTGCGCGGAGATGTCTATACGTGCGATGCTCTGGCGTGGTGCCTGTACCGGAAGGGGCAATTCGCGGAAGCGAAAACTGCGATGGCAGAAGCTCTCAGACTCGGCACGCGCGACCCTCGCCTGCTTTATCATGCGGGGATGATCGCCAACGCGCTCGGTGATCGTCGCGGCGGCGCGAAATATTTACAGCAAGCCCTCAGTATCAATGCCTCGTTCGATGTGTTGCAGGCCGATGTGGCGAAGAAGACACTGAGCGCCCCAGCCATCGCCGGCTAATGTGCTGCGTTTAACTTACCCACCGCGTTTTAATCACACGCGCACTTCAGGCATGAAAGAGTTGACGGCGTCGCATCCCGTCCGAGATGCGAATGCCGCACCGAGCGGCGACGCACGTCCCGTAAAGAAGTTGTAGTATGAGCAGTAATCGTAAAAGGTATTGTCCACATTGTGAAACTCGTATTCGTAGAGCAGCGACGCGATGCCACTATTGCAATAGAATTGTCCTGCGTTGGTCATACATCGCCGGTCTCGCGTTGCTGGCGCTATTTATGTTGACGCTGCTCGGACGAATCACATCTCTCGTCTGATTCAAAAATTTCAAGCGACACTGTTAATTTCGACAAGGCGAGAAAAATTGAATCCCGCGCCGGCTCGCCAAAGGCGCGAGCGTGCCAGCGTCCAAATGTAGTAAGGAGGCGGATGAAAATCCCCCACGTCATCATGTGCCGGATGTCTCAGAGAATATTTTCGACGCTCCTGCTCATCCTGTTGGGCGGGTGGGGATGCGCCGCCGTCGCGCACCCGCTCGGAAACTTTACCGTCAATCATTTCTCGCGCATCAACGTCGGCGCAGAGCGCATACGCCTGCGCTACGTGATAGACATGGCCGAGATTCCGACCTTTCAGGAGTCGCAGGCAATAGACACGAATCAAGACGGCAAGGTGTCGAATGAAGAGTTGAATGCGTATCTCGAACGCGCGGCTCCGGGCTACGCGGAAGGTCTGTTGCTGACCATTGACGGCGCGCGCCTGCCGGCCACGTTGACCGCGAAAAATATCTTGCTCCAACAAGGCGCAGGCGGCCTCCCGACTTTGCGGATCGAGTGTGATTTCGAGGCCGCCGTCCCCAAAGCAACTGATGCGTTGGCCGCACGCCGCCTGCATTTTGAAGACACGAATTCTGCTGAGAGAATCGGCTGGCGAGAACTCGTCGTGCAGCCCGAGGCGGGCGTCGCGATTTTCGACACCAACGCTTACGGCTCGGCGATGACGGACGAACTCAGAGCGTATCCGCAGGACATGCTCATCACGCCGCTTAACGAGCGCGTGGCGGATTTGTCTTGGACGAGCGGGGCGATACCCATCGGCGCGGTCGCGCTCCGCACGCGCGACGGGCATCCCGTCGAAGTGGTGACTGATCGTTTCGCAGAGTTAATCCGCGTGCAGGAGTTGACGCCGCTCGTCGCCATGTTTGGGTTGTTGCTCGCCGCAGGTTTGGGCGCGGTACACGCCTTTTCGCCGGGACACGGCAAAACGGTTGTTGGCGCGTATCTCGTCGGCACGCGCGGGACGGCGAAGCACGCCGCTTTCCTCGGCCTGACCGTGACGATTACGCACACCATCGGCGTCATCGCGCTCGGACTGATCACGCTTTTCGCGGCTCATTACATTCTTCCCGAGCGGCTCATCCCGATACTCGGCTTTATCTCCGGCGCGATTGTGTTGCTCATGGGCTTGAGCCTCTTCGTCAAACGCCTGCGCGTGATGCTCGGCGCATCATCCGCGTCGCATCAACATGACGACGAAGAAGGCGCGCACGCGCATGAACTCATGCACGATGGTCTCGCGCCGCACGCGCACGGCGAGCAGCGCGAACACAGCCACGCTCATCAACAAGGAGACCCCACGCTGCCCCATTCGCACGGCGGGAGCGAGCACACGCATCTGCCGCCGGGCGCAACTGGCGGAGGCGTGACGTGGCGCAGCCTGCTCGCGCTGGGCGTGTCGGGAGGGTTGCTGCCGTGCCCGTCCGCGCTCGTCGTGATGCTCGGAGCGATCACCGCAGACCGCATCGGATACGGCCTCGCGCTCGTCGTCGCCTTCAGCGTCGGACTCGCCGCGACGCTGACCGCCATCGGCTTGATTTTCGTTTATGCCGGGCGTTTCATCTCGCACTCTATCGGCGAAAGCCGACTCCTGCGATTCCTGCCGGTCGCGAGCGCGCTGGTCATTGCCTGTCTCGGCGCGGCGTTGTGTTACGAGGCGCTGGCGCAGGCGGGAGTGCATCTGCCCGCCGTCCTCGGCAACTTCCTGAGGCAAAGTAACGGCGCTGGTAAGGTGCAAGCTGTCACGCCCTCGCTCGCGTCCCTCGGCGTGTTCATGTCACTCAGGCTCAAGTCGGTCTCCGTTTCCAAACACTCGAAGGTTGAGGGACTTGAAAAGCGATGATCTTCGAGTCAGGTATTAAAAAAGAACAGACACGAAGCGGTAGTGGCTCTCCCGGCATCGGGGAAAGGCGCATTCCGATTGCGTCCCCGATGCTTGTCGGGAATGAAAAAGAGTATGTCCTTGACTGCATGGAGACGGGTTGGATTTCATCCGGCGGTAAATACGTTGAATTGTTCGAGACGAGCTTCGCCGAATTTTGCGGGGTCAAGCACGCGGTTGCATGTTGCAACGGGACGGTCGCGCTGCACCTTGCCATGCTCGCGCTTGACGTGCAGGCGGGCGACGAAGTCATCGTCCCGACTTTAACTTTTATCGCGACCGCCAACGCCGTCACATACTGCGGCGCGCGCGCGGTCTTTGCGGACTCTGAGCCGGAAACGTGGAATCTCGACCCGGCGCGCGTCGAGGCGCAGATCACTCCACGCACGAAGGGCATCATCGCCGTCCATCTGTACGGCCATCCGGCGGAGATGGATGAACTGCGTGACATCGCACGCCGCCACAAACTTTTTCTCGTCGAGGATGCCGCCGAAGCTCACGGCGCGCTCTATCGAGGACGCCGCGCCGGCTCTCTCGGCGACATCGCTACTTTCAGTTTCTACGGCAACAAGATCATCACGACGGGCGAAGGCGGCATGGTCGTCACGAATGACGACGCGCTGGCCGCGCGCGTGCGTCTGTTGAGGGGGCAGGGGATGGATGCCGAGCGGCGTTACTGGTTCCCCGTCGTTGGTTATAACTATCGGATGATGAACCTTCCCGCCGCTATCGGTCTCGCCCAACTGGAGAGAGTTGATTGGCATCTGCAACGGCATTTGGAAGTCGCCGCTATGTATCGCCGCAAACTAAAAGCTCTCGGCGTCGTGTCGTGGCAAACCGAACAGGCTTGGGCGACACATGCTTACTGGATGTTCACCGTCATGCTCGAAGAGGATGCTCCATTCAAACGCGATGAAGTCATGGAATATTTGCAGGCGCGCGGGATCGAGACGCGCCCCGTCTTCTATCCCGTGCATCTGCTGCCGCCTTACAGGGACTCAGCGCGCGAAGCTGCTGGCTATCCAGTCGCCGAAAGGTTAGCGCGCAGAGGCATCAGCCTGCCGACATGGGCGGGATTGAATGAGGAAGATATTGATTACGTCTGCGAGCAGTTATCAGAATGTTTGCTCGGAGCTAAAACTTCATAGCCTCACGCTAAGGTTTGTCATTCAGCGGAACACATCACTTGCACGTTCCAGCGTTGAGTAAGCGCGATGAAACGAAAACTATTTTCCATCATCATGGCGACATACAACTGCGCGTCGAAAGTGGCTTTGACCATTGAATCAGTGCTCTCGCAGAAACAGGATTTGTGCGAGTTCATCGTCCTCGATGGTGGCTCGACAGATGGCACGCTGGAAGTTCTTCAACAGTATCAAGGGCAAGTGACGTTCATCTCCGAGAAAGATCGAGGCGTGTATGACGCATACAACAAGGGGATTGATTTTGCGTCGGGTAAATATCTGTACTTTCTGGGGGCTGGTGACTGCTTGAGAAAAGGTATCTTAGAGCAACTTGAAGAGATGATGCCGGATAAGCCGGCGACGATTGTTTACGGGATAACTTATTTTGCCAAAAGCGAAATTTATTATTTGTGCGAATTTTCAAAATCAGGACTCCGAACGGGAAATGTCTGTCACCAATCAGTATTTTACGAGAGGACGATTTTCGATCTCGTCGGCAAATACGATTTGAAGTATCCACTGCTCGCTGATTGGGCTTTGAACCTGAAATGTCTATCAACTGAAGGCGTGCAGCAAAAATACGTGCCACAGGTGATAGCAGACTTTGAAGAGGGCGGGATCAGCGAGCGGCTTTACGACCACACTTTCAGGAGCGAGTTTCCGCAACTCGTAAAGAAGCACTTAGGTCTCGGTCAATTCTGTCTCTATAAAATTGATGTCGCCCGCGCATATCTCAAAAGTTATAAAAGCAATACGTTGATGCAAGCGCCCGCCAACGCGGAAATCACTTTCCCTCTGCCAAGACGATGGTTTCCATTGCACGTCCTCGGCAAGAAGACGAACAAAAAGTCAGGGTCTGATAATCTTTAATTTTCCCTAAACGAACGCCCACCACATAAGTTTCATTATCGGACTCGCTTTATTTCGCGGCTACACTTATCCTGCGCTAGGTTCGGATTAAATCAACCTTCTCAGCTTCGGCAGAAGGCGGGTATGGTGGTAAAGCTATTAGGTTTTAGAGACAAGCGCGCCTACTTCTAAACAGACGATTGTCTGTTTATCCTGACCGCTGGCGGTCAGGATAAATCAAAGTAAGAGGTGATTATGAAAATTTCAGCACTACTGGTTCTTGTTCTATGCATTTCAGTCGTCAGCGTTTCATCGCAGTCGAAAGACGGATCGAAAGAGTTCACTCCGCGCAATGGGTTCAGCGGTCATAGCGAGGGCAATGGCAAGCTCAGGCTGTTTTTCGGCAAGCAGCGTCATTTCCACGTTGAGAGTCACGGATATGATCAGGCTGACGGCACTTTCCGCCTCGATCAAACCGTCACTTTTCAAGGTCAACCGAGCCAAGAGCGGACATGGATACTCAAGACCATCCGCCAAAATCATTACACGGCTACACTGAGTGATGCAGCAGGTCCCGTCACCGGGCATACGAATGGCTCTCGTTTGCTCCTAGAGTACCGACTCAAGGGGCCTTTGATCATGCACCAAACACTTGAACTCATGCCTGATGGAAAGACCATCAACAACGTGGGCAAGATCACGTTGCTAGGAATTCCAGTAGGCCACCTGCACGAAACGATTACACGGAAGGATTAGGCAATCCTGCCTCTGACCTTCCCGTTTCGTTTCATCATTTTCGTCTTCATAACTTCGACAATGAACCTTTACAGCGAAGCTCATATCTAAAGAATTTATGATCGCGGTCTTGAAGCTCTCATCCGCCGCCTCCATTGCCTCATAGACAAAGTTGAAGACCTGTAAGCGCGACTTAACTTGAAAGCCGCTTGTCTTTCAACCCGCTGAAAGTTAAGCTCTTTTCTCGCCAACTACCTCTATAGTTACGAAAGGTACAGCCGAGCCAATTACCCCCGCCTGCGTATGCATCGTTGACTCCGGCATCGGGTGGCTCATCACGAAGGAGAAGTGACATGGTAGAGCCAGCAAAGAATACGATCTGTCTTTGGTACGACGGCGACGCTGAGGACGCGGCGCGCTTTTACGCTAAGACCTTTCCCGATTCATCCGTCGGCGCGGTGCATCGCGCACCGGGAGACTTTCCGTCTGGGAAGAAAGGCGACGTGTTGACCGTCGAATTTACCGTGATGGGCGTTCGATGCCTCGGGCTCAACGGCGGACCTGAGTTCAAGCACAACGAAGCGTTCTCATTTCAGGTCGCCACTGCTGACCAAGCCGAAACGGATCGCTACTGGAACGCGATTGTTGGCAACGGCGGACAGGAGAGCATGTGCGGCTGGTGCAAGGACAAGTGGGGAGTGTCTTGGCAGATTTCGCCCATCGCCCTGACGCAAGCGGTCACCGATCCCGACACGGCTGCCGCCAAGCGCGCGTTCGACGCGATGATGGGGATGAAAAAGATTGACATCGCTGCTATCGAGGCGGCGCGCTACGGGTGAGGTTGCATCTCGGACGCGCAAAGGGAATGTGCAGGGCGGAGCGCGAACCCGCTCTCGTCGTGAGCGGCGGCTTTCGACTGAGGGGAGAGCATGTTCACGGTCGGCGCGAGGGGCGGTCTAACGAACCGACGCTCAGCGGCCGGGCGGGCGTTCGACCATCTCTTGCTACTATCCTCGCCTCAGGTAATGAGAGCGCATTATTGGCTCTGGCTGCGGTAATGCTGCTCAGCGATGGCCTGCGCCTCTTCGAGGGTCACCAAATGCCCAAGCTCCTCGTTCTCGTTGTACATCACAATATAATGGAGCGGCCCCCATGTACGGAAGATGTCATACATTATCCCGTCTTCAATGTTGGCTGTGTAGCACAAAATTTCCTCATCATAAATCCACTCCAATTCTTTCACTGTGGCCTCCTTGGTTGAGTCGTCATCGCTAACGCTGATGCAGGCTCTTTGTGCTCACCATGAATCTGACGCGCCGCCGCCGCCAAAATCACCGCCACCGCTAAAGTTGGAGCCGCTATCTGACGACGAACTCGAATCACTTGCGGACGGGCTTGATGAATAGCTGTCAGGCGTCGAGTTATAGGTGGATGGATAAGATTCCCCGTAAGGTGCGGCTTCATTTGTGGGAGTGGGGGTTGTCCTCGGCGCTGGAGGTCTGCGTAGGAGTTCAGCAAGTTTGGCGGCTTTTGCACGCGCCTCTGGAGTCATTCTACGTCTTCTGTAGATAATGAAACCGACGATCCCCAGAATTCCTAGAAGGCCATAAACCCCCCATCCAACACCAGTATTCAAGCTCACAGATGTTGTGGCTGATTTATCTTCGATGCCGACGGAGTTGGCCTGCGCGATCAGAGCATCGGCGATCTTAGCCACGCCGAGACCAAAATTTCCGGCCTTAAAGTCCGCGCTGGACAGTCGCAGTATTTGACCGCATCTGGCGTCTGTGAAATCGCCTTCCAGATGACGGCTCACTTGAATATTACTTTTATGGTCTTGTGTCGCAACGATTAAGAGTAGGCCGCGACGTTCTCCGTCTTTAGCGCCCACTCTCCAGGCGCGAGCCAGAGCAGTTCCGTATTCGGCAATCTCACGGTCACCCGTCGTCGTGATGATCGCGATGCCAAGCTCGATGTTTTTATTGTCCTTAAGCGCTTTGGTTTTGGCTGCGAGATCATCCCGGCTCTGTTGATCCAGCACACCTGCGAAGTCATTGACGTAACCTGAGGGAGTTGGAAAGTTCTGCGCGCGGAGGGGCGCTGCGAGCAGAACAAACGTGACGATTAAAAGCAGTTTGGTTTTCATAGAATTTTGGGCTGAGAGGTCATTCGTCCAACACTTCAATTTTTCTCTTTCCTCAACTCATTGATAGCGGCTTATATCACGCTCGCTTTTGATTGTTCAATGTCATTAACGAACGTGTCGTAAGATAGTTGCTTTTGGCTATCCATCAAGGCGGACTGAGCATTTGCGTGACGTAAGTATCGAAGCGGAAAGTGTCAACTGCACCTTGCACATCGTCATCGTCGCCAGCAGTCCATGCTCCAAGCTTATGGCGCTCATCAGTGAAGTCGGCTCGGCGTAGTTACTCGGCTACAATATGTAGTAGTGAAGGACACAAAGCTACTTCAATATCTGGTATAAATAGAAAGTTCTTAGCACCACTACTTAAAACCATCATCATCGCCGAGAAAAAATTAGCTCTCGCGACAGAGTTTAATCAGGGGGTAAATGTATGAAGCTGTCCGTTGTAATGCCGGTCTATAACGAGATAGAGACTATTGAAGAGATCATCACGCGCGTGCAAGCTGTGGGACTAAATCAAGAGTTGATTTTGGTAGATGACTATTCAACCGATGGCACGCGAGCCAAGCTGAAGTTAATGGTCAAAGAGCCGAACGTCCACGTCATCTATCACGAAAAGAATCAGGGCAAAGGGGCCGCGGTGCGGACGGGGTTCGCCGCTGCGACTGGTGATCTGGTCATTGTTCAGGACGCAGACCTTGAATATGATCCGCAGGAATATCCAAAATTGATTCAACCGATCCTTGATGGACGAGCTGACGTGGTATTCGGCTCGCGCTTCAAAGACGGTGACGCACATTGCGCGCTTTATTCCCGGCATTGCCTCAGCAATAAATTTCTAACGCGGCTCTCCAACTATTTTACGAATCTGAGCTTGACGGACATGGAGACATGCTACAAGGTTTTCCGCCGCGAGATTATTCAGAGCATTCAGATCGAGGAAGATCGCTTCGGCTTCGAGCCTGAGATAACGGCGAAAGTCGCGTCGCGCGGCTACCGCATTTACGAGATAGGCATCTCCTATTCAGGTCGCACCTATGATAAAGGCAAAAAGATTGGCTGGCGTGATGGCGTGCGCGCCATCTATTGCATCTTGAAATACAACTCAGCGCGAGTTGCTTGCACCCCGACGCAACCGTCGAGCTGCGCGACGGTGAGTCCGTTCATCGGCAGATGCAACGGCGAGCCGTCGTAGGTCAGTGAATTGACAATGCACGCACGCATTTCGCCATCGTCCAGAAGATCGTTCCGCCGTTACCTGCAATCCTGGAAAGCGCCGCTCCTTCTGGGCTTGTTCTGTTTCTTGATCTACAACGCGAACCTGCGACAGATTGGCGCTGGTGACACAGTGCCCGCTCGCTATCTGCCGCTGATTCTCTGGCATGATGGCACGCTCGATCTCGATGCGAACGCGCGCCTGGTGGCACATGGTCGTTCGATGATTGCAGATCGAAGTCGGCCAGCGGGCGCTGACGGTAAGGTCATCTACCTCGAGCCGTGGGCCTTTTGGATGGTTCGCACTCGCCAGCATCAACTCGCTTCCCTTTATCCCGTCGTGACGCCATTGCTCGTGGCTCCACTCTATGTTCCCGCCGTTCTCTGGCTCGACGCGCACGGTTGGGAGCAGCCACAGATTGACCGTGTGGCGGAATTGATGGAGAAGCTCTCGGCGTCGCTGCTGGCCTCGCTCGCATGTGTCCTGATGTTTCTGGCGCTGCGTCGCGACGGCACAGGGTGGAGCCTCCTCCTCGCTCTGGTGTTCGCCTTCGGGACTAATACGTGGGTAATCTCCAGCCAGGCGCTCTGGCAGCACGGGACTGGAGAACTCTTGGTTGCTCTGGCATTGCTGCTGGTCGTCGCACCTTCTTCACCCGTGCGTACTGCGCTACTCGGCGCGGTGTGTGTTCTCATGGCGGCGAATCGCCCGCCGGACGCGCTGATTGCCGGCGCAATGGGACTCTTCATTGTCTGGAGCCGCAGGCGCAACGCTCTGTGGCTTCTCGCCGGCGCTGCTGTCCCACTGGCCGCGCTCCTCTACTACAACCTCAGCTTTATCGGCAACCTTGCTGGTGGATACGCCCTTGTCAAGCCTCCTAAGGACTTCTTCCAACCGATCTGGTCAGGAGTGCCCGGGTTGCTGGTCAGCCCGGCGCGCGGACTGCTCGTCTTTTCGCCCTTCTTTGTCTTCGTTCCCGTGGGGGTGATTCAACGCCTGCGCTCACCGGGATCAAGAGCGCTCGCCGTGGCGCTCAGTTTTGCCGTCGTTGCACAGGTCTTAGTTTACGCGCACGCAGATTGGCGCGCCGGAGTGTCATGGGGGCCGCGTTGGCTCACAGATGTTTTGCCGATCCTGATGTGGATGCTTGCGCCCGTTCCGCTCGTCCTGCGTCGGCACGCACGCGGCTTGCTCATCCTGGCGATGGCAGCGTCGGTCGGAGTGCAGACGATAGGAGCCTTCTGGTACACGAAGGCGAGTGACGCACGCATCTTCGCTGGAAACCCCGCCTCCATGCGCGCGGCTTGGAATCCTCTCAATGTTCCGTTCCTCGTCGAATTGCGTCATCCACGCGCGCGCAGCGAGCTTCAGTGCGACGCGGGCGGCTCGATTGATCGCGTAGGGCAGAGATTGCTTCCCGGTGACGGAGAAGTCCCCGACCTCGAACCCGGAGCGGCACTCGAAGGATGGGCGCTCACCTGCGGGCGCACGCCTGCCCAACTGTCGGTGTTGATAGACGGGGTCGTGATCGGCTCGGCCACAGACTTTCTACCGCGAGCAGACGTTAACGACGTGATGCACAACACTTCGCCTTCAGGCTGGCGCGTATCTGCCAACCTGTGGGGCGTGTCACCGGGCGAGCGCGTGCTTCAACTCGCTGTTCGCATTGAGCTAAATAGCGATATCCGCATCGTTCGTGAACAGCGCGTCAACGTGATCGCACAGGAGTCTCCCGGAGAGGCCGCCACGCTGCCACAGAAGCCGGCGTCGGGGGCTGAGTTGGATGCGATGGCAGAGCGCGCGGCGTCGTTGTTGCGGGAACACCAGAGCGGGGACGGCTTTTGGCTTACCTCGCATACGAAGGGACTTCGCTATGAAGCCCCGCGACCGGAAATGAACACGTACCTGACTTCAATGCTGGTGGATTTGCTCTCGCCAATCGCACGCCAGCGAAATCTCGACGATGTGGTCGAGCATGCGCGACGGCATCTCGCGGCACAAATCGAAAGCGACGGATTAGTACGCTATCACGGATTGCCGGACGCCCCGACCATTGGCAAGCTGGGATGTGTCATTACTCCCGACTCTGACGACACTGCTTTAGCGTGGAGAATCGCCGGTGATGGCGAAGATGATCCGAGACGGCAACCCATGCTGGAAGAGCTAGCTCTCTATCGCGACGCGAGGGGACTCTATCGCACCTGGCTCGCCCCACAAAAGCAATATCAGTGTCTAGACCCCGGAAGCGATCCGAATCCGACAGACATCGCTATCCAGATGCATGTGTACTTGATGCTGCGTGAACTTGATCCGCCTGCCGCGCAGAACCTTTGCCATGCGCTCCAACGCTCGTTTTGGGACGGTGACATCTGGCCTTACTACGCCAAAGCTCCACTGGTGCCCTACCTCCGTAGCGCCGAATTGCGGCAGCTTGGTTGCACAATTCCGCTGCCCGCGGAGCGGCTGGCGCTTCCCGCTGCGGGACAGGAGGTCTGGAGCGAGGCAGCGCACCGGCTCGTTGAAACAATGGCGTCGCCAACGCAGGACGCGAACTTGCGACAGGCGATTCGCAATCTGCTTGCGCGACTTGGCGACGACGACTTTGCACAGCTTCGTCGCTCGCCGCCACTGCTCTATCACAACGATCTGAGCGCGACCGTCAAACGATTTTACTGGTCTGAGGATTTTGGATACGCCCTGTGGCTCCGGCTTTACGAAGCGGCTGGAGTCGAACCCGGACAGCTTCACCAACCATCGCCATGACTTCTCATTCGCCTGTCCGGCATTACGCGCGAGTCATGCGACACTTCGCATCTACTCGCGCGCCGGAGGTGCTTGCGCTTCAAGCCTCTCCGCTTCTCGGCAGCTTCCTCGGTGGCCTCCATATTGAACAGCGCGACATGATCCGGCTGGGTTTACTACTCCTCGGCAGCCTCGCGCTGACAGCCCACATCTTTGTCTTCAATGATTGGGCCGGGCATAGCAGCGACATTCGTGATCCGCGTCGGGCGACACACGTCTTTGCCCGGCAGGGCATTAGCAGGCGTCAAGTCGCGCGCGTTGCCATCGCTCTTCTCATCTTCGCGAACGTCGCCTTCGCTGCCGTCGGCAGACCGGCGATACTGCTTGGCGCGGCGATCACAGTCCTCAGCCTTCTGTACTCATGTTCGACAAGTTTCGGCAAGAGCGCGCCCATTGTGGCGTCGCTCAATCACCTGCTCGGAGGCGCGCTGCACTTCCTGCTTGGTTACAGCTTATGCCACGCCCTCGACGCCAGCGGTCTCGCGATCAGTCTCTTCTTTGGTTTGGTGTTCGCCGGCGGCCATCTCAATCAGGAGGTGCGCGACTACGAGGGTGATCTGCTCAACGGGATTCGCACTAGCGCCGTCGTGTTCGGCTGCCGGCGAACGTTTCTCGCGAGCCTCTGCACCTTCACGGCTGCTTATGCGCTACTCGCCGGTCTAGCCGCGCTCGGCATCCTGCCAGGGCTGTTGCTCTGGAGCGTGATCCTGTGGCCTTTGCATGTCGTATGGTCTCTGCGCGCGCTCCGGCGCGGATTGGGATTTGAGACCGCGTTATGGATGCAACGACGGTATCGCTTGCTCTTCGCGATCATCGGACTCGCGATGCTCATCAGATGAGCAGACCTGTCATTCATTCTCGCTGCGGCGTTGTGACTTAGTCATCGGCTCCCAAATCCAGCTTCTCCAATTTTCCTGTCTCACGCTTGGTCGCCAGGTTTCGATTCGGCTGAAACGGCTTGAAGCAGGAATCTTTCGAGCCGGTCAACGCTCTGCTCTATGTTCCAGTTCTGGTGAACATGCAAGACAGCCTGCCTTCCCATCTGCCTTGCCAGTTCGGGATTCTGCAAGAGTCGGGTGATAGCGCGCGCGATGCTCTCGGCTTCCGGCTCAACTAAGAATCCGTTCACGCCGTCTTGGATAGTTTCACGTATGCCGCCTTCCGCGATACCCACGACCGGCAAGCCGCAAGCGTTCGCTTCAAGGGGCGCGAAACCGAAAGGCTCAAGCCTTGACGTGTAAAGCAGCAACGCGGCGGTATTCAAAGTTGCGACGAGTTCCGCATCCGAGAGAGCCATCCGAATGCGAAGCTCAACCCCTAAAGAATGCGCGAGTTCGATCATCGCGTTCTGGTAAGCGTCGTCCCCTGAATTTGCTATCCAGACGAGCGGCGGGCGAGGCTCCGGGAGAAGCGCGACGGCATTCACAGCCAGGTCAATCCCCTTGATCGAATCAAACGAGCCAACCCCGACGATGAAACGCTCGCGCTTCAAACCGAGGTCACGAAAGAGCGTCGTGTCCACGCCGAGATAGCAAACCTTAGCGTCCACTCCATAAACACGTAGAACACTATCGCGACTGAAATAAGAGTTGACGAGTATGCGGTCACAAGCACGCGCGTTGAGCCACTCTTGTTTTGCCTGAAGACGCAGCGCCTGTAAGAGGGGGTAATCCGCGAAGAACTTGCGGGGGCTAAATAAATCGGACTGTTCCAAGTCGTCCGAAGCATTAAACAGCCACGGCAGAATCGGTCGTGCTTCATACAAGTACCGGCAGGGTTCTTGCAGATACAGTATCTTCTTCATCCGCAAGTGCCGCATGACGTAAGGCACGCTATAGGGGTGCGCGCTATTGGCAAAGAGCAGGTCAAAATCGCCCGCTTCAATTTCTCGCGCAGAGCGCCGGCACGCTTCGTCGAACGCGCGCATGTTGCCGATTGCCTCGCGGTAATGGGGGCTATATCTATCTCTAAACCTGTGCGAGCGATCTTTGAAGTCAGTGGTGATAATGCGTTCGGGCGCAAACTCTGAGAGGGGCAAATAAGAGTGGTCGGCTGTGTCCAAACTCCAACAGGCAAGCTGATGTCCACGACTTACCAAGCCGCGAACTTGATAGTAAAGCGCACGCTTTCCGCCGCCGCTGGGCAAGTTGTGCCAAACCGCGATCTTCAACCTTCAGACTACTTCCTTAGTATTGTTGCGGCCTACATCAAGGAATTTATGAAGCAAGTTCATTCCCTTCTCTTCGACGCGAAAGAATAACACAGAGAAGATTTGAGAAGAACGTGATCCGCAGTTCGATAGTGGTTTACGAGTTCGGCCTTACACAAACGAGCGTCTCATGCAATGTCTCCGCTCTTATCAAAATGGTGGTGGACGACGCGGGGGAAACTGACCACCGGGCGGCGGGGGACGCCTCTCATCCGGCGGAGGCGGTGGGAGACTCCTCCGAAGCTCATCCGCGCGTTGCGACTCTTCAACTCGCCTCGCATTTTCTTCGCGACGCACATCTTCAGCATGTCGCGCATCTTCGATTCGACGCGCTTCTATTTCAGCGGCTCTGAGATCGGTGGGAGGCGTCGGTGTCGCGACAGGCGGTTGTACTACTGTCACGACGGGCGACTTGTTTTCCGTTTCCGCAATGGCGGCGGGCTTCTGGTTGTTAGCGCCCCCGGAACCTGCCACGCTTTCGCCTGTGTTTAAGACACCCGCTGCCGGCGATGCCACGCCGGAGGCAGGTTGGCTGCTAACCGCCGGTGCATTAGCGACGACTTGCACGTCCGTCGGTTGGGTCTGCGACGATGTTGACGCACCTTGTGCAGGTGATGCCGGATTACCATTGACGGAAAGTGATGTCGTCCCTTCGGGCGTGTCCGGCAGCGACTTCGCAGACGCGCCTGTTGAAGCGTCACTCTGGAGATCGAGCTTGGTGTGAGGAGCGTCTGTGCGAGTTATCAATGTGACAGCGGCGACGGCACAGATGGCGAGCACCGCGGCGGCGATTAAAACTTTCGCTAACATGTTGCTCGCAGGACGCTCCTGCGTGCGAACAGTCTGCGTGGTCTGGTTTTCAACTTGATGCAGGCGGCCACCGTAGGAATTAGCTTCGACTGTTACTCCACTGAATGAAGCGAACTGACTCGCGAGCGATGCGGCTTGCGCGTGTGGCTCTAATATCGTGGCCTCGCCGATCTCGGTCTGGCTCCGCATGAAGGCCGAGGGCGCGGGAGATTGCCGCGCGTCGTATGGGGACATGCTCATCGCCTGACGCAACATGTCACGCATCTCTGCCGCTGACTTCGGGCGCAGAGATGACTTCAACGCCATCGCACGCCAGATAACTTTGCTGACGGCGGCGGGAACTTCCGTATTCGCGACGTGGGGCGGACGCAACGGGTCTGGCTGGTGATTGATGATGGCGCCGGCACGAGCCAGCGCATCAATAGGGGCGACGCCCGTAATCAAATGATAAAGGGTCGCAGCAAGCGAGTAGAGATCGCTGCATGGATCAGTGCCCGTGCCTTGAATCTGTTCGAGCGGAGCGTACATGGGCGAGTAGCCAATCACGCTGCCCGTCACACTCGCAGGCGTCTGCGCCGGAGTTCCCTTCGCCAGCCCGAAGTCGAGCAAGACGATCCGGCCACTCGCTGTCAGTTTAATATTCGGCGGCTTGATGTCGCGATGGATGATTGGCGGTTCGTGTCTGTGCAGATAATTGAGCACGTCGAGCAACTCGTCGGCCCAGCGCAACACGTCGGCGACGGGGAATGCTCCGCGCCGCTCCTTCATCAACGCCCAAAAGTCCGTGCCTTCGATAAATTCCATCACGAGGAACTGCTCCGAACCTTCTGTGAAATGATCGCTGACTTTCGGGAGTGCGGAATGGCGCAGATGATTTAAGAGACGCGCCTCTCGCTCGAAGGCCTTGCCAAGCGCGGGATCATCAAAGAAGAAGGTTTGCTTGATGGCAACTATGCTATGAAAGCGCTCGTCTGTAGCGACATAAACCGCGCCCATCCCGCCTTGACCAATCTGTCGGGTTACGCGGTAACGATTTTGGAGCAATGTCCCCGGTTCAATCATAATAGATTGGTTAAACTCCTTTGAGAGACGGCAATCTGTCAGTGGCTTAGTGATTTGAGGAAGATACGTTGGGAAATCATAGCCTCTTGGTAGGCCGTCCCATTTAGATTAACCGAGTGTAACTATTTTAATCAACATCTATTTTGTCTAAATGTGAAACGTGGATTCAAGTAGTTCGTGCAATAAGTGGTAATTTGAAAAATACCTCATTCGGCGTCTGCTAGCCCTCACTGCCTCAGCCTGAATCTGACCGGTAGAATATTATTGTGGCCTCCCTTAATATTATGATACTCTTTTTGAGGGGTTAGTTCTTCGGTTAACCTTTCAGTTAACTTCATCGCTCAAGTCTGAATCGTTAATTCTCAAATAACCTTTCAAGCGCACCTCCTGTTTTTGTTGCCCGGATTTTATCCGTCCTGTTCAACTCAAGTAGCCGGTCGGTTTTGAGCGCCTGAACTGCTCTACCAACAAACAAGTCTCTGCCTTGAAGCGGGACGCGGCTCCATCAAGCGCCGACCGCCACGCCTCGTCACCTTTCGACTCCGTCATTTTTACAACCCGATGAATCCTAAAGCGGCTGCCATAGAGCCAGCCCACTGGCTCAACAAATCAGTCCTCTCACGCTCCACTTACGGGCGGGACAAGAAAGTCCTGACCGTCTTCGGGACGCGCCCGGAAGCTATCAAAATGGCTCCCGTGATCCGACACCTCAAGGCTTATCGCGAGTCGCTCCAGACCATCAACGTCCTTTCGGGACAGCACACGGATTTGCTCTATCCATTCGTCCGGCGCTTTGGCTTATCTATTGACTATGACCTGCATGTCATGGTACGGAACCAGACCCCGCAGGAAATTTCGAGGCGGATACACAAAGCTTTCACGGAAGTGCTGGCGCACGAGCAGCCGGATTTAGTTCTCGTCCAAGGCGATACGACCACAGCGATGGCCGGCGCGTCGGCGGCGCACGCGCTCGGCATCGCGGTCGGCCACGTCGAGGCGGGCTTGCGAAGCGGCAACCTGCACAGCCCGTACCCGGAAGAACTCAACCGTCGCACAATCACCGGATTGGCGAGCTATCATTTCGCCGCGACCGTCGGTAATCGCGAGACGCTGCTCGCTGAAGGCGTCAGCCCTGAAACCATCTTCGTGACCGGAAATCCGGTCGTGGACGCGCTTCAACTCGTGCTTGAAGATTTACAACCGTCCGCACTCGTCGCTGACTTGCTCGAACGCACGCGCGGATTGAGACGCATTTTGCTGACGACGCACCGCCGCGAAAGTTTTGGCGAGGCGCTGGCTAACAATCTGGAAACGTTGCGCCTTTTCGTCGAAGCGCACGAAGACGTGGCGCTCATCTTTCCAGTTCATCCGAACCCGGCGGTCGTCAGTGCAGCGCAACGGATTTTGGCAGAGCATCCGCGTATTTATCCTATCGCGCCGCTTGGTTACGAAGACTTCATCGCGTTGCTCCGGCACGCCTGGCTGATCGTCTCAGACTCCGGCGGCGTGCAGGAAGAAGCGCCGACGATTGGCCGACCGCTCTTAATTTTGCGCGAGAACACAGAGCGACCGGAAGCCATCGAGTCCGGCATCGCGCGCCTCGTCGGGTCACATCCGCAGAAGCTGGCGGCGATGCTCGAAGAAGCGCATGGGGATGGAAGTTGGGTGGAAGAAGTTGCGCGAATCGAAAACCCCTTCGGTCGTGGGGATAGCGGTATGCGTATTGCGGCGATTGTGGCACGGCTGATACAGATGCCGGACGTCAACTGCGCGCAAAACATGGCATACGTAAGTTCCAGATGAATAACCAATCCACATTTGCACCGACAGCGCCTGTCAAATCGCACCTCTTGACGGTGATGCTCGAAGACTATTTTCACGTCGGGGCATTGGATCAGGTCATCGGACAGGGCAAGTGGGAGCGGTTCGAGTCGAGGTTCGAGCAGAACACCATCAAAATGCTCGACCTCTTAAGTCGTTTTGACATCACGGCGACCTTCTTCGTGCTTGGCTGGATCGCGGAGCGACAGCCGGAACTCATCCGCGAGGTCGCGCGGCGCGGGCATGAGATTGCAAGTCGCGGTTATTATCACCGTCCCCTGCGCGACATGACGCCCGCCGAATTTCGCGCCGATTTGATGAGGGCGCGAGACGCGATTGAACGCGCCACCGGCAGCGAGGTTCACGGTTATCGCGCGGCGGCACGCTTACACGCGCCCGTGGATTCGTGGGCGTTGGATGTGTTAGCCGAAGAGGGCTACAAGTACGATTCGAGTTTCGTGCCCGCCGCGCGTACCCCGCGTGGTGAAGCATCACGCTTCGCGCATACGCATGGCGGAAAAGAACTCTGGGAGTTCCCTGTCTCAACCTTTAATCTGCTCGGATATTCTCTGCCGATTGCCGGGGGCAACTTCTTTCGTCAAATTCCGCATACGCTTCTCAGACACGCCGTCGAGCATTGGCATCACACTTACGATGCGCCGTTCGTGATGTACACGCACGTTTGGGAACTTGACCCGGAACAGCCGCGCATCAGCGCCGCCTCGCCCCTCACGCGCCTGCGCCACTATCGCAAACTCGATAAGATGCAGTGGGTGCTCGAATATTATTTCGGCAAATACCATTTCACCTCCGTCGCCGAACATCTCGGTTTAGCCGCCGCGCCCCGTACCGATCTGACATCACAGGAAGAGCCGCCGAGAGTTGCCGCGAGCGCGCCTGTCAATCAGACGGCGACGGCTGATCCCGAAGCCGCGACCCGGAGGCCCGTCAGCATCGTCGTGCCCTGCTATAACGAGGCCGCGACGTTGCCATATCTGTCAAACACTCTGCGCGGGATGGAGGCGTCACTCCGGCAGGATTACGATTTGCGCTTTATCTTTGTGGACGACGGCAGCACGGACGAGACGTGGGACAAGCTGCAAGAAGTTTTCGGCGCTAAACCGTGCTATACGTTGCTCAGGCACGAACGCAATCGCGGCGTGGCCGCGGCTATCTTGACGGGCGTTCGTCATGCCGAAACGGAAGTGGTCTGTTCGATGGACTGCGATTGCACCTACGACCCGCTCGAACTACGCCACATGATTCCGCTCCTCACGGATGGGGTGGACATGGTTACGGCCTCGCCCTATCACCCGCGCGGGCGTGTGCTGAACGTGCCCGGCTGGCGGCTCAAGCTCTCACAGGCGGCGTCGCACCTCTACCGGCAAGTGTTGCGTCAGAAACTTCACACTTACACGAGTTGCTTCCGTGTTTACCGGCGGAGCGCGGTCGCCGGACTTGTCGTGCAGGAGCAAGGCTTTCTCGGCGTGACAGAGCTACTCGGCCTGCTCGACCTCAACGACTCGGTGATCGTCGAACATCCGGCTACGCTCGAAGTGCGTCTGTTCGGACAGTCGAAGATGAAAGTTCTGCGAACCATCGGCGGGCATCTACGGCTTCTCACGCGCTTGACCCGAATGCGTATCCGGCGCGGCAGAAGCGACGCCGGCAGTAAAATTGCTGACCCTGCTTCTACCGTTGCGGATAATCTTTCAACGGACGGCCAACTCGATTCAGCCGTCCATGCACAATTCACCCTGCCTCAAGAGTAAATCCATGAACCAAGTTGCGACTTACGCAGAAGAACTGTTGACTCTGCCGTCGGATCAAGACGCCACCGGGCGCACGCTCGGCGACGAAGAGATCGCCCTCCTGACGGAAGTCATCCGCACCGGCACGCTGACGAGCACGAAGGGCGCGTTCGTCAAGACGCTCGAAACGCAATTCGCCGAGCGGCTCGGCGTCAGACACGCTTTCGCCTGCGCCTCAGGCTCTGCCGCCGTCCACATCGCAGTGGCCGCGATAGACCCGGAACCGGGCGACGAGATTATCACCACGTCAATCACGGATATGGGCGCGCTGTCGCCGATCCTCTATCAAGGGGCGATTCCGGTCTTTGCCGATGTTGACCCGCTCACTTACAACGTCACGCGCGAAGCCATCGAGCGCGTGTGCAGCGAACGGACGCGCGCCATCATCGTCACGCACCTGTTCGGCAACCCGTGCGAGATGACAGAGATTATGGAGTTCGCGGAGCGGCGCGGCATCCCCGTGATTGAAGATTGCGCGCAGAGTTTTATGGCGAGCCATGACGGGCGCTACGTCGGCGGCATCGGCGCAGTCGGCTGCTTCAGCCTGCAACAGGGCAAGCACATGACGACCGGCGAGGGCGGGTTGGTGACGACGAACGATGACGGACTCGCGCGCCGCATGTTTCTCTTCATCAACAAGGCCTGGGGTTACGGCGACCCGCAGCCGGATCATTACTTCCTCGCTTTGAACTATCGCATGAGCGAGTTGCAGGGAGCGGTCGCCGTCGCCCAACTCGCCAAGCTTCAAGACGTGGTGGCAAGCCGCATCGAACTCGCGGACAAGTTGACGCGCGCGCTTCAAGGCGTACACGGCATCGAGTCGCCGCACATCTATCCGTCAAATGTTCATACTTACTGGAAGTATGCTTTGCGCGTTGACGACGCCGTCATCAAAGGCGGCGCGCAGGGCATGGCGCGACTCTTGAAGGAGCGCGGCATCGCCAGCGCGCCGCGCTACATTCAGAAACCGGCGTTTCAATGTCAGGTGTTCGAGCAGCAACGCACCTTCGGCACGAGCCGCTTTCCGTTCACGCTCGCCCGACCGGAAGCGGTTGACTACAACCCCGCACGCTTCCCCGGAACTTTCAAGGCGCTCGACGGCGTGCTCGTCCTGCCGTGGAACGAGCGTTACACGGACGTGCATGTCTCGTACATCGCAGACGCGATTCAACGCGCCGTCGCCGAGTTAACGAACTGACATTGATGCGGCGCAGTGTGTCAACACAGGAGAAGCGAAGACATGAAGGACAAGTTACGGTTTGCCATCATCGGAGCCGGGAGGATCGCGCAGTCTTACGCGCAGGCGTTTGAAGCTTGTGAGTTCGCGCAGGTCGTGGCGGTGTCGGACGTGCGCGAGGATGCCGCCTCAGCTTTGGCGGAACGTCTCAAATGCGCGAGCTTCGATTCGTTCGAGACGATGTGCGACACACTCGCGCCGGACGCCTGCATCGTCTGCACGCCTCCGGCCACGCACGAGAAAATTTGCCTGAGCCTCATCGAGCGCGGCATCCATGCGCTCTGTGAAAAGCCCCTCAGCATCGGCACGGCTTCCGCTCAACGAATGCTTGAGCGCGCCGGGGCGAGCGGAGTGCAACTGACGATGGCCTCGAAGTTTCGCTATGTCGAAGACGTGGTGCGCGCCAAGTCTATCGTCGAATCCGGTCTCATCGGCGACATTATTTTGTTCGAGAACGCCTTTACGTCGCGCGTTGACATGCGCGCGCGTTGGAACTCCGACCCTGAAGTTAGCGGCGGCGGCGTGCTCATTGACAACGGCACGCACTCGCTCGACATCTGTCGCTACTTTCTCGGCCCGCTCGCGGAAATACAGGCCGTCGAAGGCAGGCGCAGCCAACAACTCGCCGTCGAAGAGACGGTGCATCTCGCCGTCCGTAGCGCGAATGGCGTGATGGCGAACATTGATTTGTCGTGGAGCATAGACAAAGAACTGCCGGGCTACATCAACATCTACGGCTCTCAAGGCACGCTCTCCGTCGGGTGGCGCGAGTCGAAATTTCGCACGGCGTCTGCATCTGAATGGACTGTATTCGGCGACGGCTATGACAAAGTGCAGGCCTTTAAGCATAAGATCGTTAATTTCGCACGCTCCATCAGCGGCGCAGAGACATCGCTGATTACCGCCGCCGACGCCCTCGCTTCCGTGGAGGCCGTCGAAGCCGCATACATCGCGCTTCGTCAAGACAAGTGGACGCGAATTTCCAATCAGGGCAGCGGCAGGCTGAACACCGATAAACTGATCGAACTCGGAGAACAGGCGGTGGCATGACGACACGTATCCACCCGACGGCCATCATCGAAGAAGCGGTGGAAATCGGCCCCGGCACGTCCGTGTGGGACAACGTCCACATCAGACGCGGCGCAAAGTTAGGCTCGGAGTGCATCATCGGCGAGAAGTCTTACATCGCCTATGACGTTTCGATTGGCAGTCGCGTCAAGATCAACGCGATGGTCTATCTCTGCAACGGTGTGACGATTGAGGACGGCGTGATGATTAGCGCGGGCACGATTTTTACCAACGACCGTTTCCCACGCGCGACGACGACCGACTTACGCAGCCTGCGTCCTTCCGAACCGGACGAACACACGCTGCCGACGCTCGTCCGCGAAGGCGCAACTATCGGCGCGGGCTGCACCATCGGCAACGATCTCACCGTCGGGCGTTGGGCGATGGTGGGGATGGGTTCGCTCGTCACCAAATCTGTGCCCGACTTTCATCTCGCGTTGGGCAGCCCGGCGCACTCGGTCGGCTGCGTCTGCCGTTGCGGGCAGTTGCTCATGCGCTTTGAGGGTCACGACAACGAGGACGCAATCGCGTGCAGCGTCTGCGGCTTGCAGTACAGGGTTGATGATCAAGTAGTGTTTGAACTCGATCCGCCGCGCTGAATGTCCGGCGTCTCCGCAAATGTTTCCATGAAACCACAGCGACAAAAAAGTTGGGCGATTATCGGCGGCGGGCTGCTCGGCATGACGCTCGCCCTGCGCCTTGCCGAAGCGGGCGAGCGCGTCACGCTTTTTGAAGCCGCTGACCGTCTCGGAGGTCTGGCGAGCGCGTGGCAACTCGGCGATGTGACGTGGGATCGGCACTACCACGTTACGCTGTTGTCGGACACGGCTCTGCGACGATTGCTCGTTCAACTTGGATTAGAGCATGAGATGGAGTGGGTCGAAACACGCACCGGCTTCTACACGGATGAACGGCTCTACTCGATGTCGAACACCGTCGAGTTCCTACGTTTCCCGCCGCTCAATCTTTTAGACAAGCTGCGTCTGGGCGCGACGATTTTTTACGCTTCCCGGTTGAGCGACTGGCAAAAACTGGAGCGGATTCCGGTCGCCGAATGGCTGCGTTCTCTGTCAGGTCGCCGCACATTCGAGCGCATCTGGCTGCCGCTGCTGCGCGCGAAACTCGGCGAAGGTTACCGCGACTCGTCCGCCGCTTTCATCTGGTCAACCATCCAACGCATGTACGCCGCGAGGCGCACGGGACTGAAGCGCGAGATGTTCGGCTACGTCCCCGGCGGCTACGCGCGCGTGATCGCACGCTTCAGCGAATTGCTGACGGCGAAAGGCGTCCGCATCGAACTTGGACACGCCGTCAAGCGCGTCGAGACAACAGGCGGCGCGGAGGTCTGCGTCGAGTTTGAAAACGGGAGCCGCGCAAGGTTTGATGAAGTTGTGTTGACGACTCCATCGCACGTCGCCGCACGCGCCTGCGTGAACCTGACACGCGAAGAGAAGAGGCTGCTTGAAGCCGTGCGGTATCAGGGCATCATCTGCGCCTCGCTGTTGCTCAAGCGTCCGCTCGCAAACTTTTACGTCACGAACATTACAGACTCGTGGGTTCCATTCACGGCGGTCATCGAGATGTCTGCGCTCGTCAATCGAGAGCAGTTCGACGGCCACGCGCTCGTCTATCTGCCGAAGTACGTCGCGCCGGACGACCCTGCTTTCGACCGCTCTGACGCCGAGTTGCAGCACGAGTTCCTGAACGCGCTCGCGCGCATGTACCCGCACTTTGACCCGCGCGACCTCATCGCCTTTCGCGTCTCACGGGTGCGCTCCGTCTTCCCCGTTCCCGTCCTGAATTACTCGGAGCGTTTACCGCCTATCGAAACATCTGTGCCCGGAGTCCACATCGTCAATTCCGCGCACATCGTCAACGGCACGCTCAACGTCAACGAGACCGTGCAACTTGCAGAAAAGACGGCGGCGCAATTTCTGACGCTGCCCGCGCGGAACGATTTAGCCGTCATTGCCGCCTGACATCGCTTATCATTGGAACATTATGTCGCAACAGCAGAAACCCATCGCCAGTCTGTCTCTCGACCTCGATAACAAATGGTCGTACATGAAGACGCACGGCGATGCCGGGTGGGAGCAGTTCCCTTCGTACTTGAACATCGTCGTGCCGCGCGTGCTCGACTTTCTCGCGGCGCGCGAGTTGGCCGTCACGTTCTTCATTGTCGGGCAGGATGCCGCGCTCGACGAAAACCGCGAAGCCATCGCCTCGCTGGCCGCCGCCAATGACGGCAGGCACGAAATCGGTAATCACTCTTTCCGACACGAACCGTGGTTTCATCTCTATACCGAAAACGAAATTGAAACCGAACTGGCGCGAGCCGAAGAGCATATCGAGCGCGTCACAGGCCGCCGCCCGCGCGGTTTTCGCGGCCCCGGATTCAGCTTCTCAAGCGATACGTTGCGCGTGCTCGAACGGCGCGGCTACGAGTACGACGCCTCGACGTTTCCGACTTTCTTCGGCCCGTTAGCGCGCGCCTACTACTTTATGACCACGCGCCTGAGCCGCGAAGAGATGCGCGAGCGCAACAATTTATTCGGGACGCTGCGGGACGGGTTCAGACCGCTCAAGCCTTATCGCTGGCAAGTCGGCGCGGGCGAGTTGGTCGAGATGCCTGTGACGACGATGCCGCTTTTGAAAACTCCGATTCACGTCAGTTATCTTTTATATCTGAGCAGCTTTTCGCCCGCGCTCGCCGTGAGCTATTTCAAGATGGCGTTGGCGCTTTGCCGTCTGACCCGCACCGCGCCGTCGCTGCTGCTCCACCCGCTCGATTTTCTCGGCTGCGACGACATACAGGAGCTATCATTTTTCCCCGGCATGAATATGCCGGGCGCGAGAAAGCTACACGTCGTGAGCGAAGCGCTGCGCGTCTATGCCGAACACTTCACGGTGATGACCGTCGGGCAGCACGTCCGCGAAGCTCTCCGCACGGCTCATCTTCCGGTGCGAAGCATGGAGATTGCACAGCCCGACTCACAACTGGCGGTGAGCGGATAATGCAACTTGAGGAACACACAGGTGCGTCCCCGCACCTCTATGCAGCCGCGCCAGACGGCGAGCAGAGGGACGTGACTTCTGATTCTTCAGGGCGTTCGTTTCCGCTTTCACTCGAACCGGCGCGCTGCTGTATCTGCGACACGAGTGAGGCTCAACCAATCGCGGTCGGCGAAGACTTCGAATACAGGACTAGCCCGGACACGTTTCTCGCCATGCGCTGCACGAATTGCGGACTCGTCTATCTCAACCCGCGCCCGTCGGAAGCCGACTTGCCGCGCATCTATCCGCCCGACTATCACGCCTTCAGTTTCTCGGAAGAGCGTTACGGCTTCGTTTATAAAGTGCGGCGAAGACTCGAAGCGCATCGCTTGCTCAACTATTGCCGCGGACTCGGCGACCGCGCGCGCATCATTGATGTTGGTTGCGGCGACGGCTTTCACCTGCGCCTGCTGCGCGACTTCGGCAATCCGAGTTGGAGACTCGAAGGCGCGGACATGAGCGAGCGGGCGGTTGACGCCGCCGCGCGCCACGGCTTGACGGTTCATCGAGGGACCATCGAACAACTCGACTTGCCGCGCGGGGCTTACGACGCGGCGTTCCTGATTCAAACCATCGAGCATGTCGCCGACCCGCCCGCCGTCGTCCGCGCCGTGCGTGAGCTTTTGCGTCCCGGTGGGAAAATTATCATCGTCACCGACAACACAGACTCGCTCGATTTCAAACTCTTCAAGGGAAGACACTGGGGCGGCTATCACTTTCCGCGTCACTGGAATCTCTTCAACCGGCGCACGATGAATTTGCTCGCCGACAAAGTGGAGATGGAAGTCGAGTCGCTGGACACCGTCGTCAGTCCCGTGAATTGGACTTACTCGTTGCGTAATATGCTCGTTGACCTTTCAGCCCCCGCGTGGCTCATCAGACGCTTCAGTCTTCAGTCGCCCGGCGCGCTCGCCGCCTTCACGCTTTTCGACACGATCAATCAAGCCGTAGGTCGCGGCGCGCTGTTGCGGGCGATTCTCCGGCGTCCACAGTGATTTCATCATTTGAATTTAGATAGAGGGTAATGCGAGTTATGAATCACGCGGCACGAAAACCCGTGGTCATCATCGGGGCAGGTCTCGCCGGGTTGACGGCGGCATGGACGCTACGTGCAGCCGGCGTGCCCGTGCGCCTGTTTGAAGCCGGCTCGAAGGTGGCCGGGCTGGCGGCGAGTTTTCACGATGCGGACGGTTGGACTTATGACTTCGGCGCGCACTTCATCACGAACCGGCTGGCCGCGGCCATTGGCGTCGGGGCGCAGTGCCGCACGGTGCGACACTACGGCGAGTCAGTGCAACTCGACGGGCGCATGTACAGCTATCCATTCGGCTTGATGAAAGTTCCGCGCTTCGCCGCGAGCGGCGCGGCCAGCCGTGTCGCCGGTTTAGGCAGGAGGCGCGCGCCGCAATCTGCCGCCGAGTGGTTTCAAGATAAGTACGGGCGCGCTCTCGCCGATGAAGTGGCGATCCCTCTGGTCGAGGCGTGGTCGGGCGCGGCGGCGACCGGGTTGGCTCCGTCCGTCGGCGCGAGCATTCCGGGCAGCATCGCGCGCACTTTGATGCTCAAGGCGGCAAGCGTCGTCACACGCCGCGCCGTCGCCTGCGGATACAGCCGCGAGATGCCGGAGAACCCAAACGTCTGGCACGTCTATCCAGATGGCGGCGTCGGGCTTTTATGCGAGCGTCTGGCGAAAGACCTCGGAGACGTTGTCCAACTTGAATCGCCGGTTGAATCTATTTTGGTCAACGACGGGCGAGCGGTGGCCGTCCGTGTTCATGGACGAGAGATTGATGCTTCGGCGGTCGTCAGCACTGCGCCGCGCCACATTCTCGCTAAACTCGTCAGCGGCACGGACGCGCTTGCTCCTTTCGCACGCTTTCGCTATCGCCCGATGGTTTTCGTAAATATGCGATTCGAGGGACGCGGGCTGTTGCCGGAGACGGTGCTGTGGACGCCTGAAGCGGACTTCCCTTTTTTCCGTTTGACGGAAACAGCGCTCTCGATGCCCTGGCTCGCGCCTGCCGGCAAAACGCTCGTCACCGTTGATCTTGGCTGCAGCGTCGGCGACGAAACGTGGAGCATGTCTGACGAGCAACTTGGAGAGTTTTGTCTGGAGCATCTCAAGCCGCTCATCGCAGGCGCGCGGGAGCGTTACCTCGGCTGTCGCGTGCTTCGCACGCCCATCGCTTATCCCGTGTTTCTCAACGAGTACGAACCTGAACGCCAACGCTTCGAGGACTCGACGCCGGTCAAGAATCTGCACAGCATCGGTCGCAACGGCGAGTTCTCGCACATCTTCATGGAGGATGTTTACTGGCGCACGCTGAAGAAGATGCGCGGCCTCACATCAAACCTGAATTGATCTGCCACTCTCCAACTGTTCGACGCTGAAACGTCGCCGGTCTAAATCGCACGCCGCGATCTCATGGACGAACGTCAAAAAAAGCTGCTCCTCCTTTTTGTCTTGTTGCTGACACTCGGCGCGATTCATGCCGGCGTGTATCGGTTCAGCGAGCCATTTTTTTACAACGATGAAACCCGGCATGTGATGACCGGGGTTTACTTCAGAGATGTGCTACACGACCTGCCGGTCTGGAACTTACGCGAGTACACGATCAACTATTACCTGCAATATCCGGCGCTCGGCTTGTTAGTCTGGCCCCCGTTTTTTTATATCCTCGAAGGCTTGTTGATGAGCATCTTCGGCACATCCATCAACGTGCCGCAGGCGTTGATCGGAGTCTTCGTGGCGATGGCTTGCGTCTATTTGTTCAGACTCGTCTGCCGCACGCATGATGCGCGCACCGCAGCCGTGACGTTGTTGATCTTCGGCCTTTCGCCGCTCGTGTTCGAGTTGTCACACTACGTCATGCTCGAAATGCCGACGCTGGCGTTGGGGCTGGCCGCGACCTACCACTTCATACGCTATCTTGATCTGGAACGCCGACGCGACATCGTGCTGGCGGGTCTTTTCTCCGCGCTCACCGCTTTAACCAGATTCGATGCTATTTATCTGCTGCCGCTATTTTTAAGCCTGCTCATCGTTCGCCAGCAGACGAAAGTGTTGATTAGAAAAGAAGTGCTGACGGTCGCAGCCTTCGCGCTGCTCATCGTGCTGCCGTTCTACGCTTTGACCGCCAGCGGCGTCGGCTGGTTTCACTTTAGACAGGCGTCGGAATCTCTCTCGCCAAACTTCCCCGGCTACTTATCACTGAACAGATACTACTTTTATTTGTCATTGCTTCCGTTGCAGTTCGGTTGGTTTGCGTTAGTCCCGTCCGTCATCGGAATCATCGCCGGAGTCACGACGGCGCGGCGTCAAACTTCGCTGATTTACTTCGCGCTCATCATCGCCACCTACGTGACCTTCACGCCGATTGGCGAGACGGATTCGCGACACACGATTTACTGGATACCGGCGTTCTCTTTGTTCGCCGCCGTGGGGATTGCATTCATCGCACGTCAGGCGCGGTCATCGAAGTTTTTCGTCCCTGTGGCCGCGTGCGTCGTGTGTGCGATGGCGGCGACGAATCTGGCGAAACCCAGACACTACGTCCGTGGCTACGAGGATGCCGCACGCTTCGTCGCGGAGCGTTCAGACACTTCCCCGTTCTGTTTGTTCGTCGGAAGACTGAACGGCGACTTTATCTATCAACTGCGACGCCATGATCCCGCCCGCCGTCTCTGGACGCTCCGTGCAGACAAGCTCTTCTACAGCGTGCTCGTCAACAAAGAAGTTGGCTTTAAGCAATTCGCCACTAGCGATCAAGATATTCTGGATATGATCTTCAACTACGACCCGGAGTTCATCATCGTGGCGGAGGCGAAGCAGGCTGAACAAGTTCCTGCGGAGGATCAGGTGAGACAAGTTGTCGTGAATCACCCCGAACGATTTAATCTCGAAGAAACCGTCACACTTGACAGTAACGAGCCGGACTATCACGGAGCGCAGATCAAAGTGTTTAGAAATATTTTCAGGAACCCACAACCGGAGCGTCGTATTAACGTTGATCTGCTTATGCTCAGACGCTCATTCCAAACTATCGTTCCCTAAAAGTTGCCACTGTTTTTTCACTATTACTTGCCATTGTCAAAGTTGCACTTCCAAGTTGAATTCAAGTCCTCTAACAGAACCCTGTTTGCTGGATAGGGTTGGTTTCAATATCTCAGAGTTTCACCTCGTTTCTGAGGTTTTGTTAGGGGATCTAAATCATCAATGGCACATTGTTAAGAAAAATATCCATTGACGGAACATTATTTTTCAAGTAATGTTCGTGGACATGAAGCTATTGACTGTTAAAGAGGCCGCCTCTCGTCTTGGAGTCAGTGACCGCCGCGTTCGCAAGCTGATTGCAAACGGGAAACTCCGGGCACACAAACTGGGGCATGAGCATGCCATCGAAGAGCAGGCACTCATCGGAGTTAAGGTTTACGGCAAAGCCGGGCGACCGACCGACGAAGAGCGGAGGAAAGCTGCATGAAGATCATCGCTATTGCCAATCAGAAAGGCGGTGTGGGAAAGACTGCCACATCCGTCAACTTGGCAGCATTTCTTGGTCTTAAACACAAAACTCTCATCGTCGACTTCGATCCGCAGGGACACTGCGCGCAGGGTTTCGCGCTCGACGCTACCCTGCTTTCTCCGACGATTTACGATGTCTTATTCGGGAAGGCGCAGGCCGACGATGCAATCCGCTCGCTCAGAGAACACACGTTCCTTTTACCGGCGAACCGCGAACTTGCGATGGGTGAAGTTGAACTCCGCAATGTCTATCGCCGTGAGGAAAAATTAAAGATCACGCTTGATGCGCTCGACTATGAGTACGGGATTATAGACTGTCCGCCCAATCTCGGACTGCTCACTGTCAACGCGCTGATGGCCGCCGATTATGTAATTGTTCCCATCTCGTCGTCGCTTGCTCTTAAAGAAGCGTTGGAACTGCTCGACTTGATGTCTGGACTAAGCCAAGCTTTCGGCAAAAGGTGGAAAGTACTCGCGCTGCAGACTTTCTTTCGGCAGGGTGTCAAAGAGTCCGAGAATCTTCGGAATCGTCTCGCTGAAGAGTTCGCCACACACTTGCTCGACGCCAAGATCAATCTCAATACGGATATTTCGGTTGCCATGTCAGCTGGACGCCCCCTTCTTGATTATCAGCGCTCCAGCGGCTATCTGGATTACAGTCGTCTAGCTAAAGAGGTCGTTCATGTCACAACAGAAAACCAAACAATCGCCAGCAACGCAACGGGCGAACGAAGCGCTTGAGCGTGCGGCGCCGGAGAGTAAGTCTCCGGCACGCAAGACTTTAGCCTTTCTACTTGAGGGCTCACACGATGCGCCACAAGAAGATATTCCGAAGATTTTAGGGGAGTCACCACCAGTCACCACCAGTCACCACCAGTCACCACCAGTCACCACCAGTCATCGAGAATCCATTGCGCCAGCCCGGGACTTCAATCGCCGCGCAAATAGTCTCGAGCGGGATGCTATGCCATCCGGGCTTTTTCCCGGATCAAGCAAGAAGATTTATGATGCGCTTTATCTTCGCACGATAGGCGCAATTGTCCCGCGCAGTCTTGTGAGAGCATCGCGCCGTGACCTCCTCGAATGGACGGGCATCAAGAATCTTAAAACCATTGACAATCATGTGCGGCATCTAATGACTGTAGGGTTGATCGTAAGACACTGGGAGCTTGGCTCGACTGAAGGTTCAGAATATGAGGTACGACTCCCAGAGGACTCACCACGACTCACCACGACTCACCACCAGTCACCACTAGTCACCACTAGTCAAAAAACGAGTAGTGGATATACCCAATTTTCGGGGAGTGGTGGTGAGGGTCAAACCCTTGAGTCTATTACTACTTCGGAGCCAGCTAAGACTTCTTTTAAGACTAATACTGAGCGGAGCGATGATGATGAGGCTTTCGCCGCCATGTGCTCCGCACTGAAGCAGGCCACGAAGGACGTGACGGGTAGAGAACCCTCTGCATCGGATACAGCACGCTGGGCAGAGGTGGCAGAGGTGCTAGTCACAGAGTTGAAAATTGCCGCAGGACGCACATCAGTCTCAAGCGCTCCATCATTTCTTGCTGAACATCTGCGCCGTCGTCTTTTCAAGAAAGAGAAGGCGCAGCTTGATCGTGAAGAGAAGGAAGCGCCGGCAGTTCAACCTACAGTGAATGCGGCAGAATGCGTTGACTGCTTCGGCAGCGGCATGTGGTATCCGGGCGGCTATGAAAAGGGCGTCGCGAAATGCAGGCACGAGAAGTTAACTAATCCGGTAGGCAATCAGGAAGAAAAGAAGTAAGTCACATGGAGATGAATGTTTCACGGTTACAAATTATATTTCCGATAATGCATCTTTTACGAATAAATTGATTGACTAAGTAAACCGATTGCGACATGCTTCACAGTGTTATTGCTCCTCAAATCGTTCAGAGAGGTTGCTCCCTTTGCCTATCGAAGCAATGATCCCCGAAATTCTTCGCCACGGAGATATCGCACCGAAGAGTTTTAACCTTAAAAGCGCCACCCCGTTCATCAATAAGTCTGTCTCCGAAGAAACCCGCCGGGCGTACCGACGGGGTGTCTCAGACTTCTTTCAGTTCATCGGCAACAAACATCCCACAGAGGTCGTGCCGAACGACGTACTCCGCTGGCGGGATCATCTACGCGCACAGAAGAAGAGCGCGGCCACGGTCGCCTTCAAACTTTCAGTCATCCGCTCCTTCTTTGAATATCTGAAGGCTGCCGGGGCAATCTCACTCAACCCGGCTTCGACGAAATTGGTTTCACCGCCGGAGTTGAAATCCGAGCCAGCCGGTCGGGCGCTTATCTCAAAGGAAGTGCGTTATCTGCTCTCAGGGCCGGATAGAGAGAAGTCGGAGGGCGCGCGCGACTACGCCTTGATGCTCGTCATGCTCAGGCTCTCTCTGCGCGTCTCGGAGGTATGCAGTTTGCGCGCATCCTCCATCAAGTGGAGTCAGGGACGTTGGATTCTGAAGTGCAAGGTGAAAGGGGGCAGGGAAGAGGTCTGGCCGCTGCCGAAAGAAGTCAAAGAGGCGGTGGATGCTTACCTGAAACTGGACAGAAAAAGGCGCGAGGTGCAGCGCTGTGATGGCGAGGACGCGCATCTCTTCCAGCCACACACGAATTACCGCACGCTTGATTTCAATAGAGCGCTCTCGACCAGAATGGTGCAGAACATCGTCAAGAAGTGGGCTGATTATTCGCGCATCGGAAATCTCTCGCCACATGACCTGCGACGGACGGCGATCACGAAAGCTCTGGATAGCGGTCTCTCCTACCGGCAGGTGCAGATGATGAGTAAGCACAAAGATCCCAAGACGGTGATGCGCTACGACCACGGTCGGGAGAACCTCGATCAGAACGCCGTCAACTTTCTGGGGTATGATGAAGAGTAAACTTGAACCACTGAAAAGGAAAAATATTTATGGCAGGTTGGGATGGAGACGCACTCGCCGGAAGCATGGAGCAGGCGCTTGAACGGCAGCAGGAAGCGATAGATGCGCGTCATCATGCGCGGAAGGAGAAATCCACGCCCGAAGATCGCGCGCGCATAGCAATGAATGAGTCCGTGAGACTTTCCAGAGCGCGTCTTGGGGAGCAGCTCGGGCGGGCGACTAATCCGGCGCATCGCGCCATGCTCGAACGCGCGTTGCAGTCTCTGGAGCCTGAAGCGAGCGATGAGGGCGGGTGATGGAAAACAAGAAGTAGTGAGTAGGGGAGGGGAAAGCGTTGGCGATCAATGTCAGAGCGCCCTGCGACGAGGGCGTCATCCATGCAGGGTCTGCCAGTGCTAAAACTTCCGGCGACAAAAGCACAGGGCATTGGGTGTTGGCGGCGACGATCCTCGGCTCAAGCATCACTTTCATAGACGGCACAGTGGTCAACGTCGCGCTGCCCGTCCTGCAACGCGAACTCAACGCGAGCGCGACCGACGCGCAATGGATTGTTGAATCTTATGCGCTGATGCTCGCCGCGCTGCTTCTCGTCGGCGGTTCACTGGGCGACCATTACGGAAGAAAGAAAATCTTTGCCGCAGGTGTCGCGCTCTTCGCCGTTGCGTCCATCTGGTGCGGACTTTCACCGAACACATCTCATCTCATCATCGCGCGGGCGGTACAGGGCGTGGGCGCGGCATTGCTCGTGCCGGGCAGTCTGGCGATTATCAGCGCGTCATTTCCGAAAGCAGAGCGCGGTCGCGCCATCGGCACTTGGTCGGGTTTCACGGCGATTGCCGCAGGTCTCGGCCCTGTTTTAGGCGGCTGGCTGATCCAGAATTTTTCCTGGCGCTGGATATTTTTCATCAACGTGCCGCTCGCCATTGCCGTGCTGTTCATCGTGTGGCGGCGCGTGCCTGAAAGCCGAGACCGGGAAGCGTCCGAGCGTCTGGATTTTGCCGGCGCACTCCTCGCGACGTTGGGTCTGGGCGGCGTGGTCTATGGCTTGATCGAGTCGAACACGCGGGGCTTCGGCGACGCGCGCGTCATCACGAGCTTGATTGTCGGAGCGTCCGCGCTCGCCCTTTTTATCTTTGCCGAGTGGCGCGAGCGTGCGCCGATGATGCCGCTCGGACTTTTCCGCTCGGCAACTTTCGCGGGCGCAAATCTGTTGACGCTGACGTTGTACGCCGCCCTCAGTATCCTGCTCTATTTTCTGCCCTTCAATCTCATACAGGTGCAGGGTTACACGGCGACCGCAGCCGGTGCGGCGCTGTTGCCATTCGTCTTGATGATGTTCGTGCTCTCGCGCTGGGCGGGCGGTCTGGTCGCGCATTACGGCTCGAAGTTGCCGCTCGTCGTCGGCCCCATCATGGCGGGCGCGGGGTTCGCGCTGTTCTCACTGCCCGGCGCAGATGCGGGAAGTTACTGGACGAGTTTCTTTCCCGCCACCATCGTGATGAGCTTCGGCATGGTGGTGAGCGTCGCGCCTTTGACGACCACTGTGATGGGTGCTGTCGAAGAGCATCAGGCGGGCATCGCGTCGGGCATCAACAACACCGTCTCGCGCACTGCGGGCCTGCTCGCCATTGCTGTCTTCGGCATCTTCATGGCGCACGCCTTCAACTCACATTTCGAGCGGCGGCTAACAACGCTTGAGCTACCGTCTGAAACGCGCGCGCAACTGGAAGAGAGGCGCGGCAGTCTCGCCGGTATGAAAGTGCCGGATGCCTTGAGCGTTGAGACGCAAGCAGCGGTCAAACAAGCCATCGGCGACTCGTTCGTCGCAGGCTTCCGCCTCATCGCGTACATCAGCGCGGGACTCGCACTCTTGAGCGCGCTCGCCGCATTGTTTTTGATTGAAGGGCAGGTGAGTAAAGCGGGCGAGGTCGTCCCTTGAGATGAACGCTTTTCCGTTCGCGATAGCTATATCGAAGCGGTCAGCAACTACCGAAAGCGGAGCTTGATAAAGCTTAGAGATTTCATCAAGTTCGATAACTATTTCTCGTCGCCTTCGCGCTTTGCATCATGTTCGGCGGTCTTCACGTCAAAAAGTTTCTGTTGTTCGGGCGTCAGCAAAGTACGAATGCGTGCGCGCGCATTTTGCCGCACGGTCTCGTAACGCGGATGTACTTCACTGCGTAGATTGCGATACTCGTTGCGTGTCTGTTCGAGGATCGCGCGTATCTCCGTCGCTTGCTGCTCGCTCAAATTCAGATCACGCTTCATGTTCTCGAAAATGTCGTCGTTGCCATGACGACCGTGCGCGCCGGGACGCTCGCCATCGCGCGCGCGTAAGCGATACACACTATCGAGCGACGCGCCGGTCACGCAGCCGAGCACGAAAACCGCTAGGACTGCCAGCCACATTTTGAAGCGAGTCATTCCGCGCAGGCTCATTTCGTTAACCCCTGCTCATCGTCACTCAAAATTGTCGCCAGCACTTCATCGCTGGAGAGAGGTTGCCGGTCTGCAAACACGACCTGCTCGTCTCCCGTGTCATGCTCGCCCAAAAGCGCGGCATCGCTAAAGCCCTGCGCGGGTTGCGTTCCGAAACTGATTGACCAGAAAAGTGAAAAGGCTAAGACGGCGACGAGCGCCATTGACGGCACGGCGTGCCAGAGCATCGAAGGCAGCGCGAACCATCCTTCTCCTTCTTCACGGCGCGCACGCTCGGCGGCGATTCGCGCAGACAGGCGCGCGTAGAGGAAAGGAGCGGATGAGACTGTCTCCGCCACCGCCTCGTTCTCCGCCGAGGCGCGGACAATCGCGCGCCCGAATTCATCGAGCCGCACATCATCGCTGGAGTTTTTCTTTTTGCTGAACATCAAATTACACTCCGCCCGTTATTTTTTTCACGGGCTTCTGAAACTAAAGACGGGCGCGTGCGGCCAACGGTTACACGAATCTCTGCAACACGCGGCGCAACCCTGCACGCGCGCGATGTGCGCGCACTTTGACTTTCGACGCAGACCATTTCATCACATCGGCAATCTCTGAGACGTTCAGCCCTTCCACGTCGAGCATCACGAGCACGAGCCGATCTTCCGGGCTGAGACGCGCGAGCAGCTTGCTCGCCAGGTCGCGCGCGATGGTGGCGGATTCGACATCTGCGCCGGCTCCGACAGCGCGCAGTTGCCCGGTCAACGTGGCGGACTCCTCTTCAGACATATCATTCAGAGCGCCTTCAGGCCGCCGCTTGGTGCGCCGCAGTTCGTCATAACAGGCGTTGAAAGCGATGCGCGCGAGCCACGCGGCAAACGACGCCTCCTGTTGGTTAGAGAAATCCGGGAGCGCGAAGTAAGCCTTCATAAAGCTCTCTTGCACGATCTCTTCGACTTGTTCTTGCTGGCGAAAGAAACGGCTCGCGATGAGTGAGACGCGACGACGATGGCGATTGAAAAGTTCCTCGAACGCGCTCTCATCGCCCGCACGGACGCGCGCGACAATTTCCGCATCCGTCGGTTCAGTGGAATGTCGGGGAGACGTTTCCACATCTACGGAGCCTGAGTTGTCTGACATCTCATCCATGCAATATTCGCGAGACTGTCGCGCGCTGAAATTCTCCTCCAAAGTCAGACATACTATTCTTTATTCGCCGCACAAAAGAAAGTGGCAGCCCCGCGAACCGAGGCTGCCACGAGCCGACTTTCATCGTCTGCCAGTCAAAATCCAAGCATCGAACGCTTACTTATTCTGACCCTGCTGCTGCGCTTCGTGCTGTGCGCGACGCTCCTGACGCATCTGCTCATGCTTCTGTCGCTCGGCGTTGAGTTGCGCTTTCTGCTCCGTCGTCAGCACGTTGTACATCTCGGACATCATCCGCGCATGTGTGACTTCCATCTCGACGCGCGCGTTGGCGCGTGCCTGTGCCGCCGCGCGGACGGCTGCCTCGTTGAACGTGCCGCCGTTGGAGAGGTCGAAGCCCTCGCCGCCGCGTCCGCCTTCTTCACGCCCCTGATGCGCGCCTTTGTTGGCCTCGTGGTATCGAGTGACGATCTGACGCATCTGTTCCTTCTGCGCGTCCGTCAGGTTGAGATGGCCAAACGGGCCGCCGAAACCTTCTCTACCGCCGCGCATCCCCTCGTCGCCTTCGTGCTTCCACTGGCGGTCGCCGTGATTCGGCTCGCCACCGCCCGGCCCTTGCTTGACGCCTTGCTGCGCGAGTCCGATGATTCCCGTCAACGCAATGGTTCCGGCCAACGCCACGCCGCCAATGGTTCTCTTCAAATTAGTTAACTGCATTTGCTTTTATCTCCCAGGTAAACATTGATTGAAAGCCGCAACGGACACGTAGGAGAGACTGTCGTATCTATCCGGCCAGACAGTATGCAAGACGCCGCACAAGAAATAACGGTTACAAAATTTTGCGACGCCCGTATGTCGCCGGACTCATGCGCGCCGACTATCTCAACTTACACTTCCTCTACTTGCTCTGCCCGTCGCGCTCATTCAGGCACGAGCGCGACGCGAAATCCCATCAGAGACCATTCGTCATCGCCCTCGACTTCGCTGATGAAAGAAAAATCGCCCGGCGCGTTCGAGCCGACTGCGTAGCACGTCGCGTTGCCCTGCTCGTCGCGGTAAAAGCCGAGTTCAAGCGTCTCCGTCTCGCTCCATTCAGGATGAAAAACCATGCCGACGAGATTGAAGACGGCGGGCGGGCAGATCGTCGCGCGGTAGCCTGCGGGCAACAGTGCGCGTGCGCGCCAGTCTTCGTTAACGATACGGACGAACTCGCGCAATTTGAGATAGTTGTGCGCGTAGCGCGTGCCGTTGACCATCCCGACGCGTCCCATGTATGCGGCGAACGGATCGGCTGAAGAGTCGTGGCCGTAGGCGCTGCCGTAGAACTGCCTGTTGCCCGGAAGATAACGTGGCTTCGCGGTTGTCTCGACGCCGGCGATGCGTCCCTGAAGCCGCTGGTGGCCTTTGAAAAGTTGTTCGCGATAACTCGGCGAATGCTCACGCTCTCTCGCGAAGCCACGCGGCGCGTGTGGATACATGCGCTTGAAGTAAGCATCGTCGAGCGCGAGGGATGTTGCCGGAGGGATGATATGCCACTCGATATTGAAGTGCGCCAGACCTTCAGCCGTCTCCGGCTTCAACTCAAACTCTGTGGCTTCCGGCGCGTTTAACTCTGCGTCCGCGCCGAGTTCAAAAAATTCACTGAGCTTCGCGACGCGCTCATGCATCCATTCATTCATGTACGCTTGTCCCTTTCCTGTGACATAATTCCGACACCGTAATTCATTCAATCGTGTGTCTCATGTGATGCCTGACGGCGGGCAGACGTATATTCTATCAAGTTAATTTTCCGCCGCTGCTCTCTGGCTGCCGATTTACCGAGAATATTGTAACCGCACGCCGCCGCGCGCCGTCTTCAAATAGAAGATAGAGAAAACCAAAACGGGTCACTTAATTAATGTCGTCTAAACATTTATCGCGTCAGGCACAAACCATCGCGCTCGTCTGCGCGATGCTCTCTGCGTTGGCGCTCGCCGGCGTGTCGTGTGGACGCTCCGAATCGAAGGCCAACGCCAAAGACAACGGCAAGCGCGAGGCGGGGACGGCGGAAGTCGCCGCGCCCGTCAACGTCACGACGGCGCGCGCGGAGATGCGCGAAGTGCCTTCTTACTTCGAGGCGACGGGCAGCCTCATCGCCGACGAGTCATCGGACGTGGCGACGCAGGCTTCCGGTCAGGTCATCGCGACGCCGGTCGGTGTCGGCGCGTTCGTCAGACAGGGCGATGTCATCGCGCGTCTCAACGACAAGGACGCGCAACTGCGTCTGCAACAGGCGAACGCGGGCGTCGGGCAAGCCGTTGCGGGCGTGCGTCAGGCTGAGGCGCGTCTGGGCTTGCGACCGGGCGGCAACTTCGACGCCGTCACGATTCCCGAAGTGCGCTCCGCCGGCTCCAATCTTGAACAGGCGCAGGCTCTCTTGCGTCAGGCCGAAGCGAACGAGAAGCGTTACCGCGAACTCGTCGCGACGGGCGACGTGGCGATGAGCGTCTATGAACAATATCGCACGACGCGCGACACGGCGCGCGCGCAGGTCAACGGCGCGCGCCAGCTATTTGAAGCCGCACTCAACACCGCGCGTCAAAGCAACAGCGCCGTGCAGAGCGCACAGGCCGCAGTCGAGTCAGCGCGCGCGCAGGTCTCCATCGCGCAGAAGGCCGTCGCCGACGCCGTCATACGCGCGCCTTACGCGGGCTTCGTCAGCAATCGCCCGATAGCCATTGGCGAGTACGTGACGCCGGCGTCAGTCGTGGCGACGGTGCTGCGTACCAATCCCATCAAGTTGCAACTGCAAGTGCCGGAGTCGGACGTGCCATCCATCAACGCCGGGATGGGCGTCTCGCTCAAAGTGGACGCGCACGGCGATAAGAATTTTTCAGGCCGAGTCTCGGCGGTCAACCCGGCGATTGACCCGACTTCGCGCTCGGCCACCATCGAGGCACTCGTCGAGAACGGCGACAACGCACTGCGCGCGGGCATGTTCGCCACAGCGCGCATCGTGCGGCAGGGCGGCGGGCACGCCATCTACGTGCCGCGCGCCGCCGTCGTCTCCGACCAGAACACGCAATCCTATCGCGTCTTCGTCATACAGGACGACGTCGCGAAACTTCGCGTCGTGCAGATCGGGACGGAAGAAGGCGACACGATACAAATTCTCTCCGGCGTCAACGCCGACGAGACGCTCGCGACGAGCAACCTCCAACAACTTTTCGAGGGCGCGCGCGTCCGACCGCAACAATGAGTTCAAGGTTCAAAGTGAAGACAGGCTTTTAACTTTTAACTTTGAACTACGATTTAAGTTATGCAAAAGCTGGCAGAAATTTGCGTCCGTCGCCCGGTCTTCGCCACCGTCATCATCCTGTTGTTGACGGTCATCGGCGGCTTCTCGTTTTTCACGCTCGGCGTTGACCGCTTTCCGAAAATTGATTTGCCGACCGTCACCGTCTCGACGAGCAACACGGGAGCCGCGCCGGAAGAGATGGAGACGGAAGTCACGGACGTGATCGAGGGTGCGGTCAACACCGTGCCGGGAATAGACGAGATGCGCTCGTCATCATCGCAGGGACGCTCGAACGTGACCGTCACGTTCAATCTCGAAGTTGACTCGGACGTTGCCACGCAGGAAGTTCGCGATAAGGTCAGCACGATTATCAACCGTCTGCCGGAGACGGCGGACGCGCCCATCGTCACGAAGTCCGACCCCGACTCGCAGCCCGTCATCAATTACGCGATCAGCGCGCCGCGCTCGTCCATCGAGTTGACAGACCTCGTCCAGCATCAAATTCAAGAGCGGCTCGAATCGGCGAACGGCGTCGGCGAAGTCGTCATCTATGGCGGACGCCAGCGCGAGATTAAAGTCTATCTGAGTCCCGACCGCCTGCGCGCCTACAGCCTGTCGGTGACGGATGTCGTCAACGCACTGCGCTCGCAAAATCTTGAGCTGCCCGGCGGAAGCCTCAATGAGGGCGCGACATCGGTGACGCTTCGCACCATCTCGCGCGTGCAGAAGGTCGAAGACTTCAACGACATTGTCGTCGCGACGAAGAATAAGTATCCCGTCAAGATTAAAGACGTGGGGCGCGTCGAGGACAGCGGCGTTGACCCGTCATCCGCCGCGTCTCTCGACGGCGTGCCGTCCGTCTCGCTCGCGGTACGCAAGCAATCCGGCTCAAACACCGTCGCCGTCATCTCCGCGATCAAGCAGCGCATGGCGGAGATACAGCCGCTCTTGCCGCCCGATCTTAAAATCGCCGTCACGCGCGACCAGTCAGAGTTCATCGAAACGTCTCTGCACTCCATTGAAGAACATTTAATCGTCGGCGGATTTCTCGCCGCGCTGATCGTCTTTCTGTTCCTCTGGAATTTTCGCTCGACGCTCATCGCCGCGCTCGCCATCCCGACTTCGATTATCTCGGCCTTCGCGCTCATCGCCGTGCTCGGCTATTCGCTCAACCAGATGACGATGCTGTCTTTGACGCTGATGGTCGGCATCGTGATTGACGACGCCATCGTCGTGCTGGAAAACATTTATCGCTTCGTCGAAGAGAAGGGAATGCACCCGTATCAAGCCGCGATTGAAGGCACGCGCGAGATCGGCCTCGCCGTCACCGCGACGACTTTGAGCTTGCTCGCCGTCTTCATTCCCGTCGGTTTTATGACCGGCATCGTCGGGCGTTTCATGTCTTCGTTCGGACTCACCTCGGCGGCGGCGATTGCCGTCTCGCTGATCGTCTCGTTCACGTTGACGCCGATGCTTGCCGCGCGGTGGATTAAACCGCCGCAGGAATTAGTGACGCCCGAAGGCGTGCCAGCCGGCGAAGGCAGCGGGAATGGACGAGGCGTTGAGGACGGCGACGAAGTTCACACCGCGACAACGAATGAAGAGAAGAAAGCGCACTCGTCTTCTTCAAAGGAAGGACGCTTTTACAAACCGATTGACAGCGCCTATACGTGGATGCTCAAGCTCTCGATGGCGCATCGTTGGATCATCGTCGTGCTGTGCTTGATCGTCATCGCGTCAATCTGGCCGCTCTACAAATACGTCGGCTACAACTTCCTGCCGGACGAGGACGAGTCGGCCTTCCAGATTTCTCTGCGCGCCCCGCAGGGCACGAGCCTCGCCGCCACACAAAGCATCCTCGACCGCATCGCGCGCGACGTGCGCGAGCAGATTCCGGGCGTGCAGAACACGCTCGCGCTCGCCGGCTCCGGCGGACGCAGCGGGCCGAACTCAGGCTCGGTCAACGTCAGCCTCAAGCCCGTCAAAGATCGCGACGCCTCGCAGACCGAGTTGATTCAACAGACGCGCGCGATGATTCAGAAACGGAAATACCCGAAGGATTATCAAATCGGCGTCTCCGGCACTTCTTCCATCGGCGCGAGCATCGGGACGGGTCGTGGCGGCTCGTCGGTCGGTTACTTCATCAGCGGCCCCGACATCCAAAAGCTCGATGAATACTCGAAGCAGATCGTTGACAAAATAAAAAAGGACGACAAGTTTCGCGACGCGGATCGCTCGCTCCAACTCGGCAGCCCGGAAGTGCGCGTGTTGATTGATCGCACGCGCGCCGGAGACCTCGGCGTCAAAGCGGGCGATGTAGCGCAGGCTCTGAACATCCTCGCCGCAGGCCAGCGCGTGACGACGTTTAGCGAAAACTCCGAGCAGTACGATGTCGTCGTGCAGGCCGAAGAAGAGGCGCGGCGCACGCGCGAGAGTCTCAAAGATTTTTCCGTCGCGTCAACGAGCGCCGGGACGGTCTCGCTCGACAAACTCGTGCAGCTTCAAGAGGGCGACAGTCCCGCCTCGATTGACCGTCTCAACCGGCAGCGACAGGTGACGATTTCGGCGAGCGTCGCGCCCGGCGGCTCGGAAGCGGACGCCGTCGCCGCCGTGCAGCGTTACGTCGGTGAACTCAAGATGGACGCCGCCTATCGCACGGGCGTGACCGGCCAATCGAAAGAACTGGCGCGCGCGAATCAATCTTTCATGCTGGCATTTTTGCTCTCGTTCATTTTCATGTACCTGATTCTCGCGGCGCAGTTCGAGTCGTTCATCCACCCCGTCACGATTTTGCTGACGCTGCCGCTCTCGATTCCGTTCGCGCTGCTCTCGACGCTCATCGCGGGGCAGCGTCTCAACATTTTCTCCGCGCTCGGCATTCTTCTGTTGTTCGGCATCGTCAAGAAAAACGCGATTCTGCAAATTGACCATACGAACGAATTGCGCTCGCACGGCATGGAACGCTACAGCGCGATCATTCAAGCGAACCGCGACCGGCTGCGCCCGATTCTGATGACGACCATCGCGCTCGTCGCCGGCATGATTCCGCTCATCGTCGGCAGCGGCGCGGGCGCGGCGACGAACCGCTCCATCGGCGTGCTCGTCGTCGGCGGGCAGAGCATGTGCCTGCTGCTGACTTTGTTGGCCGTGCCAGTTTTCTATTCGCTCTTCGAGGATGCGAAAGATTCGCGCCTGTGGTCTTGGATCGGCGCGCGCTCCGGTAAGTTTGGCGGAGGCTTGGGACGCCGCGTCTCGGAAGCGTTCTCCGGCGTGGCCGGCGCATTCTCTCGCAAGCCGAAGCCGGCCGGGGCGACGCTCACACGTCAAACTCAGAAGGACGAATATGCTGATCAAGCATCGGGTGATTAAAAGTATGCCACGCATTTTCAAGTTGCAGAGTTTCCGTCTTATCGTCGTCGCCTTGTTAGTCGTGGCTTCGCTCGTGGCATCTCCCTGCGCGGCATTGACGTTGCGCGCGCAGAGTCAATCGCAGACGCCGCCGCCACCAACGACGCCACAGCAGTCGCCGCCCGTCGGCACGACACAGCAGGGCACGCAGCAACAAAATCCCGGCGCGCCTCCGCCTTCGCCGTCGCAACTTCCGCCGAACTCTTCTTCGGCTCCGATACGTCCCGGCAACGAGGCGCAGCAGAGCACGCAGCCGCAGACCGGCCCCGAACAGGAGCGACAGCAGACGACGCCGAACACGCAGGGGCCGCGCCCGCCTTCGCCGCAGACGCCCGGCCAACAACAGACCGCGCCCGGCCAACAGACGACGCAGACTTCCACGCCCGCCGGAACGGTCGCGCCGCAGAACGGCACGACAACAACGACCGGCAATCAGACGAACACGAACGGCGCGGGGCAGACGCCGGGGCAGAGCGTCGGCGTCTCGACCGGAGCCGCGCCCGCCGAGTTGCCGGCAGACCCGCCGCCCATCGCGCCGAACTTCGAGGCTCCCGCCCGCCCGCTTCCTTCAGCCGAGCGCGTCGGCGTGGACATGGCCGACCAGTCGCCGCTCACGCTCAACGAAGCGATTGCGCTGGCCTTGCAAAACAACAACGACATTGACGGCTCGCGGATAGACGTGCAGGTCGCCGAGTTCAATTTGACGGCGGCGCGCGGAGTTTATGACCCGATCATCTCATCGGAAAATTATTACGAAAGCCGCACGACGCCGACGAGTTCGACCATCTCCGGCGGTTTGAACGGCTCGGTCACGCAAAAGGACTTGACCGGCGCGGCGCGCTTCGGTGGTTTCTCGCCTTACGCGGGCGGCTCTTATCAACTCGATTTTTCCTCGACGCGCTTGATGACGAACAACCAAAACGTGACGCTCAATCCGCAGTTTCCATCAGCCCTGACTTTCACTTACACGCAGCCGCTTCTACGCGGGCGTCGCTTTGATCTCAATCGTCGTCAAATTGAAATCGCGAAGAAAAATCTCTCGCTGACGGACGCGCAATTTCGCGCGCGCGCCATTGATGTCATCACGCAGGTCGAACAGGCTTACTGGGATTTGGCTTTCTCGCTTCGCAACCTGCAAGTGCAGATTGACGCCGTCAAACAGGCGCGCACGCAGGTCGAAAGCAATCAACGTCTCGTCGCGCATGGCGCGCTCGCGCCGATAGACATCATCGCCGCCAACACGCAGGTCACGACTTTCGAGCAGAGCGTCTATACCGCGCAGGAAGCCGTCACGCGCGCCGAGAATACGCTCAAGACGTTGATATTGCCTGACCGCACCGCCGCGCTCTGGTCGCGCCCTTTGACGCCCGTCACGCCCGTCAATCTCGAAGCTCCGCGCGTGCCGCTGGCGGAAGCTCTGACCGCCGCGCTCAAGTCTCGTCCAGAGTTGTCGCAGCTTCAAACCAACGCCGAGATTAACCGGATTGACGAGCGTTACTATCGTGAACTGTTGAAGCCGCAAGTTGATCTCATCGGAACGTACACGACCGCCGGACTCGCCGGTTCGCAAGTGATCTCGACCAGCAGCACGACGAGTTCAAACGCACTGCTTCGCACGCGCGTCAACGATTTGTCCGCGCTCGCAGGGTTGCCGCCGCTGCCGGCGACGACGACCAGCGGCAGCGTCTCGCCGAATCTCGTCGGTGGCTACAGCAAATCTCTGACGAATCTGTTCGATCAAAATTATCCGACCTATCGCGTCGGCGCGGCGATCTCTCTGCCGCTGCGAAATCGCACCGCCGATGCGAATCTGGGACGCTCGCTCGCCGAAGGCCGCCGTATTCAAAATCAACGCGCGCAGCAGGAGCAACTCATCGAGGCCGACGTGCGAAACGTCACGCAGTCATTGCGCTCCGCCGAAGCGCGTCTCGCCTCTGCCGCCTCCACGCGCGCCTCCGCCGAGCAGCAATATGAAAGCGAGCAGCGGCAATTTCGCGCGGGCACGACGACCATCTTCCTCGTCCTGCAAAGACAGACCGAGTTGCTCGCCGCGCGCGGGAGCGAGCTACAGGCGCAGACCGATCTCAACAAGGCCATCTCCGAATTTCATCGCGCCACCGGCAACACGCTCGAAGTCAATAACGTCGCCGTCCACACAGACAAGAGCGGGCGCGAGCTTGAAATGATGCCGGCGCGTGGAGGTGACGCAGAGGCTGCGGGCGGCGCGTTTGCTCCTCCGTCTCCATCATCAAGCGCGTCCCGCAACTTTGCCGAGAAGAGACAACAACGATGAATAAATTTCAGCGCGGCTTTTCATCAAACAAGATGTCGCGCACGCTTTTTATTTTAGTAGCGGCGTCGGCGTGCGTCGTGTCCTCTGCGTGCGGGCGGCGCGCGGGCGGCGGAAACACGAGCGAAGCGCGCGGTATCATCATCGTCAATGCGCCGGCGACGGGCGAAGTCCGGCGCATCAACGTCGGCGAGGGCGTCGCCGTCAACGAGGGCGCGGCCATCATCGAGATTGCCGTCCGCAACGAGGCGCAGAACATTCCGCCCGCACAACAGCAGATCGCCGAAAACCCTCTGGCGCGCGCGGGAAAAAACGTCGCAGCCTCGCAGACGGAAATCAAGGCGGCGCGCGCCGAAGTCGTGCGTTACGAAGTTGAGGTGCAGCGTCTCGCGCCGCTCGTCGCCTCCGGCCAGTCGTCGCAGGGCGAACTCGACGGAGCGCGTGCGATGTTCGACCGCGCGGAGCAACGCCTACGCAAAGCGCAGGACGCGGCGCAGAGCGCGCAGGCGGGCGTCGTCGTGGCGAGACAGCAAACGCAAAATCCCGTCGCCGTCACCGCACCTTCGTCGCCAACTGAACAAATCATTTCGGCTCGCGCGACATCGGCGGGGACGGTCAGCATCATCAACGTGCGACCCGGCCAGCACGTCACGGAAGGGCAACCGCTCGCGACGTTGCGCGCCGGTCAACCGTAAAACCTCTACGATGTTTCCAGAAGCCGTCAACATCGGGCCGCGCGAGCGTCGCAAGCGGCGTCTGATGGGATTCGTCGCGCTCACCGTCGGCGTCGCGGCGGCCTTCGTGCTGGTCGTCTATGACGCGCCGCGCCTGTCCCGTCTCGTCGTCTTTTTTCCTATCTGGATCGCGGGGCTGGGACTATTGCAGTCGCGAGAAAAAACTTGAATCGCGATGGCCGCGCGCGGGACGCGCAACATGGATGTGGGCGAAGAGCCAATCGAGGATGAAAATCTGAACGCACAATTACGCGCGAAGGCGCAAAAAATTCATCGCCGCGCTCTCCTCACCGCTGTCGCCGCGACGCTGCTCGCGCTCGTCTTTCCGTAAAGTTTACAAAACCTCCCGTTAACGTTTCATCCCGCCTGATACCTTCCAACAAATTTTCCTGCGATTAGAACAGAGGCATAAATTTGTTAGAGGCCTTGACGTTTTGATAGTACGATGTCAAACGTCAAACACGATTTCCCTTATGACCAACAATCAATCCCTCGTCCCGCGCAGATTATTTCTCGTCGTGTCTCTCTTCATATTGTGCTGGCTGGCCGGCCTCGCGCCGGCGCGTGCGGCGGATCGCGCGCTCGTGGTGGGCGTGGAAAAGTATGGCGACAGCCGCGTGCCGGAGACGCCCGGCTGCGTGCAGGACGCCACACAGACCGCCGAATTTCTCAAGTCCAGATACGGCTTCACCGACTCAAACATAAAAATTCTGACGAATGAAAAGGCGACCGCCGCCAACATCGAGTCGGAGTTTCGCCACTGGCTCATCGAAGGCACGCAGCCGGGCGACCGCGTCTTTTTTCTCTACGCGGGACACGGCTCGCAATTGCCGGACGACAACGGTGACGAGTCGGACGGGGAAGACGAAACGATTGCTCCTTACGACGTGAATCCAGAGACGGGGACGGGCGAGATACGCGACGACGTGTTCGACGAAATGATCGCGCAGCTTTCAGGACGCCGCGCCGTGCTCGTCTTCGACTCGTGCCACTCCGGCACGATCTCGCGCGAGATTCCCAAACTCCACGCCTTCCCGCGCGGCGGCGGCGCGCGTTACCTGCCGCGCCCGGATCAATTCAAATCTCTGGTCGCCGCGAAACAGGAAGCACGCGAAAGCGGCGGAGGCATGTCCCCTTATTCGGTGGCGGGCGCGCCACGCTCGCGCGATTTGAAGCGCGTCGGAGGCTTCCTCGATTCATCGAAAATCAAAACGCTCTCCGGCGTCGTCGTCATCTCGGCGGCGGCGGCCACGCAACGCGCTTACCCGCTTGAAGTCGGCAACACTTTGCGCGGCGCGCTCTCTTATGTTTTCGCCAGCGAGCAAGAGGGCGACGCGCCGACGCTCAGGAATCTCAAGGCGCGCATCGCCAAACGCATCAACGCGCTGCAAGCGAGCGGTAAACTCGACGGCGACCAGCAACCGCAGTTCGATGTCATCTCGACCGTCGCGCTCGACGACGAGCCGCTGTTCGCGACCGCCGAAAGCGCGCCCGCCATCGCCTTGACGAATCCGATTTCGCCGATGCGCGTGAGTCTCGCGACGGGCGAAAATAAAATTCTGTATCACAATGGCGAGAAGGTCACGTATCAAGTCACAACGGATACGGGCGGCTATCTGTACCTGCTCGTCTTCAGCCGTGACAACGTCGCGACGTGCATCTTCCCGAACGACAGAGATCGCGACAATCAAATCACGCCCGGCACGCACACCATCCCGCGCGCGAACACTTACGAATTTCCCGTCAGCGAGCCTTTCGGGCGCGATGTCTTCGTCGCGCTCGTGACCACGGAGCGCATCAACATCGGCGACAAAGTTGACTATACATGGAGCGAAGTTTTTCAACGCCTCAACCTGCGCGGATTGCAGGAAGCCATCGGCAACGCGGCTTCGTCGCGCGCCGTCGTCGTCAAAGCGAGGGGCACGGGACTCGACCCGCAGAGTTGGCAGGGCGCGACCGTCGTCGTCGAATCCAAACCCTGAGCGCGCGTCACAAAACAGGGAAGCAGTGACGTTTGCCGCTTTCCCGTTCTTACACCAACCACATTTCAAATTAACTGGAGTTTATCTTATGTCTCAACGTCGCACGGCCTCGACACTGTCACTCTGCTTGCTGCTTTTGCTGTCAACGCTTTCGGCTTCGCCGCCTGATGTTCACGCGCGTGTGTTGACGCGCGCGCGCATCGCTACGACGAACGCGATGGCCGCGCCGGTCAAGTACGCGATGCTCGTCGGCGTCAACAAGTATCCGGGCAATGCCTTGAACGGATGCGTCAACGATGTGACGAATCTGCGCGAGATGCTCATCAATAACTTCGGCTTCGCCGCCTCAAACGTCGTCATGCTGACGGACGAGCAAGCCACACGCGAGAATATTCTCGCCAAGCTCGACAGCTTCGCCGCGATGTTGCACAAAGACGATTTGTTCGTCTTCGCCTACTCCGGCCACGGCACGCTCTTTCCCGACTCGTATTCGGAAGAGCAGGACGAAACCGAAACGCTCCACTTCGCTCCAGACCCGCGCAACGAAAACAAGCCGTTCTTTGAAGATGGCAAATATGACGCCGCCATCTGCCCCATAGACAGTCGCAACACTTCGAGCGGCAAGCCGTGGCACAACTTGATTCTCGACGATGAACTGTACGCGCGCTTCTCGAAATTCGCCGGTCAGGGAGCGGTCGTCAACTACCTGACGGACAGTTGCTTCTCCGGCACGCAGGGGCGCGACCTCTACAAAACGCGCTCGATGAAATTGACGGACGCGCTCGGCGTCTCGCTCGACCAGTTACAGAAACCCGCGACGCAGCATCGCGCCGCCGCGCGCGATCTCGGCGGCAGGTATCTCGTCATTTCATCGTCGAATAGTCTCCAGCCTTCGTCCGAATGGAGAGACGACAAGGGACAGCCGTGCGGTCTGTTCTCGTATGTCTTTCAAAAGCTCGTGGCCTTAAAAGGCGGGCAGATCACTTACAGAGAACTCTACGAGAACTCCGAGTACATCATCAAGAAATTGTCGAAGGACAATCAAGACCCGCAACTCGACACGCGCTTCTACAGCGGCAATCTCGACGAGCAAATCTTTTCGCTGCCGGGCGCATCGCCGGGTATCGCGCCGTCACAGGCGATTGCTCCCGCCACCGCCACGACGACAGCAACTTCTTCTGCCGCGACGACAACATCCACGCCGCACGCGGCTACTGCCGCGCCCGCTCAGGCGACGCCGGCGTCTCAAACCACGACGCCAGCGTCAACCTCATCAACCTCAAGCGCGAGTGGCAGCGCCACTGTCGCGTCTGCTCCCGCCGCGCCGCTCAAAGTGTTGTTGCTCGTGATGGACTCTTCGGGTCGCCTGCTCGATAAGTGTTCGTTCGCGATTTTCAAGCCGGGCGTCAAACCCGTCAAAGGCGAAATCCGGCGCGAAGATATTTTGATGCTCGGACGCACGAACGCGAGCGGCGTCTTCAACTCCGACGAGAAGGGAACGAACATCAAGGCGGGCGTCTATCCCATCAAAGTCGTGCGCGAAGGCTATCAGACTTTTCTCAGCACGCTCGAAGTCAAACAGGGCGCGAAGGCGGGCTACGCCATCCTCGCCTTTCGCTTAACCGCCGAATAATAGTGTCCGACCGATAAAGGATCAAACACGACATGAAAAAACTAATCATCATCACGGCCTGCCTGTTTTTGTCTGCGGTGGCGGCGCAACACACTTTCGCGCAAACCGGCGGCGCGGCGCAATCGAGCGGCCCGCGCGATCTCTACAACACCTACAACAAAAGCGAGACGGCGACGACGCCTGCGACTGCCGCCACCACCGCGAGCAAACCCGCATCGGGTCGCCCCGGCGTGCGCGTGCGCGTCGAGCTTGATCGCGGAGGGCGCGTCCGTTGGGTGTCTTCAAAGACGACTTTTCAGGCCGGCGACAAAGTGCGTTTCCATTTCGCGATGAACTTTCCCGGCTACGTCGTCATCATCAATGAAGGCTCTTCGGGCAAGCGCAGCCTGCTCTTTCCTTATGAGGGCGTGAGCAATCACATCGGCAGGACTGCCGACTACACCGTGCCGCAGGGCGAAGCGTGGTTTGAGTTCGACAACACGGCGGGCGCAGAGCAACTGACATTCATTATGTCGAAGCGCGAGATTCAGGAAGTGACGCAGATCAGCACCGCCGCCACGCACGCCGCGAGTCCCGCCGCGACGACCACGACGGTTAATAACAACAGCGGCAACGGCAATAACAGCGGCAACAACCACGCCTCTGCTGCGACTCCGCACGCGAACACATCAACGCCCGACAATCACAGCGGCAACGACAACAGCAACACGAGCGCGTCGAACGGACAGACGCCCGCGCCGACTGCTGCTGCTGCCGCCGCGCCGCAGACAGAGGAGCAGGAGATACTCGCCGCGCTCAACTCGCGCGCTCTCACGGGCGGTCGCGATTTGAAAATGGTCGAAGACAACACGGACAGCTACGTGCTGGCGTCCGATGAGGCTCTGGCGAAACCGATTGGCTTCAAGCTGACGCTGAAGCATCGCTAAAGCGTTGATGAGTCGAGCCGCTTCAACCGAGTCTCTTCACACGGTCTTGAGGAAAACATCATCATGCGCCGGTCTCTCTATCTCGCAACTGTGATCGTCTGCTTTCTATGTCACGCCGTTTCATCGAACGGGCAACGCCCGCAAATTGTAATTCAGACGGGACACACGGACGGCGTGCGCTCCGTCGCCTTTAGTCCCGACGGAAAACTTCTGGCGAGCGGCAGCATTGATAAGACCGTGCGCGTCTGGGAACTCGCGACGCATCGCGAACTGCGCGTCTATCGAGGCAGCATCTTTGTCGTCAACTGTATCGCTTTCAGTCCCGACGGCAAACTGCTCGCGGCGGCGGGCGGCGACGATAACAGCAATCTTGATATTGCCACGCTCGTCGTCGTTTGGGATGTGGAAACAGGGCGCGTCGTGCGCGAGTATAAGGCCGCGCCCTTTGAGGTGAAGGCTCTCGCTTTTAGTCCCGACAACAGGACGATTGCCATCGGCGGTACGCAGAGCAAGACGCTCAAGCTATGGGACGTGACGACGGGGCGCGTCGTGCGCGAAATCTCAAGCGATGATGCGACGCTCGGACACGTCGGTCTCGCGTTCACGCCCGACGGCAAAAATCTTGCCACCCTCAGCAGCGAGGACGCGCGGCTCTGGAACATCGCGACAGGAACTTCCGTTCGCACCTTCGATGTCACGAACGGTCAGACGCTCGCGCTCAGTCCTGACGGCAAGACGCTCGCCATTGGCTATTCGCTGACACAGCCTTCGTTCTTCGACGTGGCGACGGGCGCGCCCGCGCCGAGTGTTGCTTGCGAATATTGTCCGGCGATTTCTTACAGCCCCAACGGGAAGACCATCGCGACCAGCGTCGGCGGCGCGGTCAAAGTGTGGGACAGCGCGACGAGGAAACAGCTTTTCGCCTCGCCGCTTGTTTTCCAAAACTTTCACACGCAGGAAGAAGTGACGGGCATCGCCGTCAGTCCAGACGGCAGGACTGTCGCGGCATGTTCAGAGGACGGCTCGAACGTCGCGCTATTTGACGTGACGAAAAGCGAAGGCGCGCCGTTCATCCTTGAAGGCCGTCGCGATTTAATCGGCTCTGTGGCGGCGAGTCCGAACGGCAAGGCGCTCGCGGTCAACAGCAATCGCTACGAAGAAGCGAACATCGTCAAGGTCTGGGATGCGACGAGCGGGGGGATGCGCTCGCGCGTGATGCCGGAGATTCCGCGCGGAAAGGGCGAAACCGGAACGCCGGGAGGTTTGACGTACAGCCCCGACGGAAAACTGCTCGCCTATTATGTGGAAGTCAGTTACGACAATCCGCAATATGAGATCAAGCTCCTCGACGCGGACAACCTAGAGGTCGCGGCCTTCCCCTGCGACTTCGGTGGGGTGCTGGCATTCAGCCCTGACGGTCATCTGCTTGCGAGCGGCGGCAGTAGCGGTGCGGACGCGCACAACAGCATCTACATCTGGGATGTCGCGCGGCGTGAAAAACTCCGCAACATTCCGGTCAATGCGTCTGTCATAGAACTACAGTTCAAAGCGGACGGCAAAACTCTGGTCGTGGAGACGGAAAAAAACAAACTGTTATTGAGCGCCGAAACAGGCAAACTGCTGAACACAGCTCCCTCCGCCTTAAGCGCAAAGAACAGCATCCTGGCCTCTCATCTCAGCCCTGACGGGAAAACTTATTTCTACAAAGCATCCGACGATGACAGCAAAATAATTTTGGCCGACGCCGCCACACGCCGCGTGCTGCACACGCTCAACGGGCATACCGGAGTCTTCTACGGCGCGGCGAGTTTCTCACACGATGGCAAACAACTCATCACCGGCGCGTGGGACTCGAAAACAATCATCTGGGATGTCGCGAGCGGCGAAGAAATCGCGACGCTCCTGACCTTCGGCGACAACGACTGGCTCGTCATCACGCCCGACGGATTGTTTGACGGCTCGCCTGCCGCGTGGAACAAAGTCCTCTGGCGATTCTCCAACGCGCTCCGCGATGTCGCGCCCGCCGAAGCCTTCTTCAGCGACTTTTATTATCCGGGACTCCTCACCGAAATCATGCGCGGCCAGCACCCGAAAGCCCCGCAATCAATCTCGCAAAAAGATCGTCGCCAACCGCAGGTAAATCTAACGACGGACGCGGGCGACGCTTCCGCGAAAGTGGCCGCGAACACACCGACCATCAACGCGCAAATCAAAATCAACAACGCACCCGCCGGAGCGCAAGACGTGCGCCTCTTCCGCAACGGCTCGCTTGTGAAGGTCTGGCACGGCGATGTCTTGCAGGGAAAAACGGAAGCGACCTTGAGCGCAATCGTCCCGCTCATCGCCGGAGAGAACCGTCTGACGGCTTACGCTTTCAATCACGACAATGTCAAAAGCACAGACACAATCTTAGACATCACAGGCGCGGATTCACTCAAACGCAAAGGCGTCGCTTACGTTCTCGCCGTCGGCGTCAACAGTTACGCCAATAAAGATTTTGATTTGAAGTACGCCGTCGCCGACGCGCAGGATTTCAGCGACGAATGGCGCACGCAGCAAACGAAACTGCAAACTTTCACCAGCACAGAAATCATCGCGCTCAAAGATGCGGACGCGACGAAGGCCAACATCCTGAAAGCTCTCGCTGATCTGAAAGCGAAAGTGAAGCCGGAAGACGCCCTCATTATCTACTTCGCCGGACACGGCACGGCGCAAGCAAACAGGTTCTACCTCATCCCGCACGACCTCGGTTACGAAGGCGGGCGCGACGCGATTGATGAAGCGGGGTTGAAAACGATTCTCGCGCACAGCGTCTCCGATCTTGAGTTGCAGGATGCACTCGAAGGCGTAGATGCCGGACAGTTATTGATGGTCATTGACGCCTGCAACTCTGGACAAGCTTTAGAGTCGGAAGAGAAGCGCAGAGGGCCGATGAACTCGAAAGGGCTGGCGCAACTTGCGTATGAGAAAGGCATGTACATCCTTACCGCCGCGCAGAGTTATCAAGCAGCGCAGGAGGCGTCGAAGTTCGGACATGGTTTCTTAACTTTCGCGCTCGTTGAAGAAGGCATCAAGCAAAGCAAGGCTGACGATGAACCGAAGGACGGCAGCGTGATTGTTAGAGAATGGTTTGATTACGCGACGCAGCGCGTGCCGCAGATGCAAGTCGAGTTGATGAAGGAAACGAACGGGCGCGGCGTCAAAGTCGCATTTGTGAAAGGCGAAGAACAGATTGCCGACCCTAATGAACGTAACGTGCAGCGTCCGCGCGTTTTCTATCGCAGGGAACAGGAAGCGCAGCCGCTCGTCGTTGCAAAGCCGTAGAAATTGACTCTAAAGATTCTTCTTACCACGCAGAATAACGTCTCGTCGTTGATGAATAAAAGGAAACCCCAATGCGTCTCAACCTCCGACATCTCTGTGCCTTCAGCGTCTGTTGTTTCATGCTCATCGTTCCGGCTGCCGCGCAACGCCCGCAACTGCAATTACAAACGGGTCATGTCAGTTCAGTTGTCGGAGTGGTTTATAGTCCGAACGGGCGCGTCATCGCCAGTTCGAGTTCAGACAGCACGGTCAAGTTGTGGGACACGGCGACGGGGAGAGAGTTGCGGACATTCACTTCGCTGACCACAACCGTCAGGGCACTTTCGATGAGCCGTGACGGGGTCTTGTTGGCGGGTGGAGATTACGCGGGCAACATCGCAATCTGGAACGTGCAGGATGGCACGCTCCTGCACCTCATTACCAACGAACTCACGGTCAACGATCTGGCATTCAGCCGCGATAATCGTTCGCTGGCGGGCGTCAGCTATCGAAGCACGACGGGGAGCGTTGATGAACACAGAGTCACCATCTGGAATGTCGCGAGCGGGCAAGTGACGCGCACCTGGCAAACGCCGAAGTCTGCGTATGCCGTCGTGTTTAGCCCTGATGGACAGACAATCGTCACGGGCGGCGGTGACGCCAACAACAATATCAACTTCTGGAATGTGGCGACGGGCGAGTTGAGCAAATCGTTTGCCGGTCACACAAAGGATATCAACAGCCTCGCTTTTAGTTCCGATGGACGCACGCTCGCCAGTGCGAGTGATGATTCTTCGGTCAGGCTGTGGGATGTCACGAGCGGGGTCGCGCGACAAACTCTTGCGGAAAATAATGCAAGATTTTCCAGCGTCCGGTTTAGTCACGACGATCAGATGCTCGTCACTACCAGCGATAAGGCAGACAGCACTGTAAAGGTCTGGCGCGTCGCCGATGGACAGTTGCTCACCACACTCCATGACTTCACGGGCCTCGCTTTCTACGCCACGTTCAGCCCAGACGATCACACCATCGCCTCGGCCACCGGAAAGGACGGCCTCACCTTACATAACGCTGCGGACGGAAAAATGACCGGCGCATTCAAAGGCGCGTCCAGAGGCAGCGACAACTCCGTCGTCCGAATGTCTTTGACGGCTAACGGCAGGCAACTGGCGAGCGCGCGCGGCAATGGCGGCATCGAGGTCTGGGATTTGGTCAACAGCACGATGCGCGTCTATGGCAAAGACGTGGCCGGAGGTTTCTCTTCCGTCGCCATCAGCGCCGACGGGCGTTTGCTCGCAGGCGGCACGCATGATGAAAGGCTCTTGCTCTGGGATACGGCGACGGGCGAACTGCGTCATACTTTCACAAGCCTTAACGGTTTAAGGCCAATTCTCTTCAGCCGCGACGGGCGTTTGCTTTTCAATGGACTCCGAGATGGTGACGCGAAGGTGGTCAAAGTGTATGACACGGCGACGGGTGCAGTAACAGCTACGCTGACAGGCTTCAAAGATTATCCAAACCAACTCGCACTCAGTCCAGACGGTCAGACGCTCGCCGTTGGGACGAATGATAACAAAGACAATGTGCTGTTATTCAATGTCAGGGACGGCTCTTTGTTAAGGACGCTCGGCGGACATAAAAACGTCGTCTCGGCTTTAGCCTTCAGTCCAGACGGGCGCACGCTCGCCAGTGGCAGTTGGGATGAAACTTTGATTTTGTGGAACGTCGCCGACGGCTCACAGCTTCGCGCACTGACCAGGCAGCATGAGCGGAAGTTCCTGCGTTGGGTTGATGCTCTTGTTTTCAGTCCCGACGGGAAAACTCTGGCGAGCGGCTTTGAGGATAGCTCGCTGACGCTCTGGGATGCTGCGACGGGAACGGAACTCCGCACGCTGCTCGGACACACCAGGCAGATTGACACGCTCGTTTTTTCGCCGGACAGCAGCAAGCTCTTGAGCGGCAGCCGCGACACGAGCATCAAAGTGTGGAACGCTGCGACGGGCGCGGAACTCTGCACATTGCTCGGCGCGGGCACAAACACGGACGACTGGATCGTCGTCACACCCGACGGACTCTTCGACGGCACGCCCCCATCATGGCGTAACCTCGACTGGCGATTCTCGCCCGCGCTCTACGACATCTCGCCCGTCGAAATCTTCTTCAATGAATTTTATTACCCGAACCTTTTGGGCGAGATCATGGCCGGACGCCAGACAAAAGCCGCGCAGGACATCGCACAGAAAGATCGTCGCCAGCCGCAAGTAAGTTTGACGACGAGCGCGAACGGCGGCGCATCAACTGCTGCCTTGACCGCACCGAGCGCGGGCGTGCAAATCAAAATCAGCAACGCCCCCGCCGGAGCGCAGGACGTGCGCCTCTTCCGCAACGGCTCTCTCGTGAAGGTCTGGCATGGCGATGTCTTGCAGGGAAAAACAGATGCGACGTTGACCGCGAATGTTCCCGTCATCGCCGGAGAGAATCGTCTAACGGCTTACGCCTTCAATCACGATAACGTCAAAAGCGCGGACGCCTCGTTGATGCTCACAGGCGCGGAGAGTTTAATACGCAAGGGCATCGCGTATGTCCTCGCCGTTGGTGTCAACGCTTACGCCAACCATGATTTCGATTTGAAGTATGCCGTTGCAGACGCACAGGATTTCAGCACTGAATGGCAAGCTCAACAAGCACGCTTGCAAACCTACGAGCGTAGTCAGGTCACGACGCTCACCAACGTGCAGGCGACGAAGCCCGCGATATTAAAATTCCTGATAGACCTCGCGGCGAAGGCCAAGCCCGAAGATGCCGTCGTCATCTATTTCGCCGGTCACGGCACGGCGCAACAGAATCGCTTCTATCTCATCCCGCACGATCTCGGTTACGAAGGCGGGCGCGACGCGATTGATGAAGCGGGATTAAAAACCATCCTCGCGCACAGCGTCTCTGATCTTGAGCTACAAGACGCCATTGAGAAGATTGACGCGGGACAACTCCTGATGGTGATTGATGCCTGCAACTCAGGCCAAGCGTTAGAGTCGGAAGAGAAGCGCAGGGGGCCGATGAACTCGAAGGGACTTGCACAACTCGCCTACGAGAAAGGCATGTACATCCTTACCGCCGCGCAGAGTTATCAAGCAGCGCAGGAGGCGTCGAAGTTCGGACATGGTTTCTTAACTTTCGCGCTCGTTGAAGAAGGCATCAAGCAAAGCAAGGCTGACGATGAACCGAAGGACGGCAGCGTGATTGTTAGAGAATGGTTTGATTACGCGACGCAGCGCGTGCCGCAGATGCAAGTTGAATTGATGAAGGAGACGAGCGGGCGCGGCGTCAAAGTCGCATTCGTGAAAGGCGAAGAGACAATCACGGATCCCGCCGAGCGCAACGTGCAGCGTCCGCGCGTCTTCTATCGCAGGGAGCAGGAAGCGCAGCCGCTCGTCGTCGCGAAACCGTAAGGCTCGCACATATCGAGCAGTCTGCGCTCAGTCACACGTCGTTATAATTTCGGTTCAAACAGAATTGAGGGAAACATTATCATGCGCCAATCTATTTATGTCGCAGCCGTCATCACCTTCGCGTTGTGCTGCGCCGATTCGTCAAACGCGCAACGCCCGCAACTACAAATGCAAACGGGGCACACGGCGGTCATTGAAAAGGTCGTTTACAGTCCAGACGGGCGCGTGCTTGCCAGCACGGGCGATGACAGCACGGTTAAGCTGTGGGACACGGCGACGGGCAAGGAGTTGCGAACGTTCACGGCGTTGACGACACAGGCTGTCGCGCTGTGCATCAGCCGCGATGGAAAACTTCTGGCGGGCGGCGACTACAACGGAAACGTCGTCGTCTGGAATGTGCTGGACGGCACGGCGGTGCAAACCATTAAAAACGCCAACGGGATTTCAGGGCTGTCGTTTAGCCCCGACGCGCGCTTCCTCGCGGGCATTGATTCGAGTAATGACGCAGGTGTGCAGGCGCAGGGAATCTATGTCTGGAATGTGGCGAACGGACAACTGACGCGCTCATGGCGACAGCCGACGGCTGCCAGCACAGGCTCGTTACGTGTCGCGTTTAGTCCTGACGGTCAATCAATAGTCGCGGGCGGCGGGACCAACAATAATATCAACTTTTTAAGCGTGGCAACCGGAGAGTTGACGAAGACTCTCGCGGGGCACACCAAGACCATCAGCGGACTCTCGTTCAGTTCAGATGGACGGATGCTTGCCAGTTCGAGTTGGGATGGGTCTGTGAAAGTCTGGGACGTGGCGAGCGGCGCTGTCCTTCAGAACTTCGTGCGTCAGTATAAAGAAGTGTATAGCGTCGCCTTCAGTCCAGACGCGCAACTGCTTGTCGCCAGCAGCGACATCTCCGATGAAAAAGTTAGAGTCTGGCGCATCAGTGACGGGCAAATGCTGTACTCGATTCCAGACTTCAACGACCTCGCTCTCGACGCCGCTTTCAGTTCCGACAATCACACCATCGCCGTCGCCACGCAGCATGACGGCATCACTTTGCATAACGCTGCCGATGGAAAAAAGATCGGCGCGTTGAAGGGCGCGTCCAAAGGCGGCTTGAACTCGGTGCTGGACATATCCATGAGCGCGAACGGCAGGACGCTGGCGAGCGCGCGTTTTAACGGCGGCATCGAGGTCTGGGATTTGGTCAACAGCACGATGCGCGTCTATGGCAAAGACGTGGCCGGAGGTTTCTCCTCCGTCGCCATCAGCGCGGACGGGCGTCTGCTCGCGGGCGGCGCGCATGATGAGAGGGTCTTGCTCTGGGATACGGCGACAGGCGAACTGCGCCAGTCCTTCAAAAGCATCAACGGGCAGAGACCTTTGCTTTTCAGCCGCGACGGGCGACTGCTCTTTAACGGGACTAAAGATGGTGAAGCTTACGTAGTCAAAGTGTGGGACACGGCGACGGGCGCGGAAGTCCGCACGCTCACCGGCCTCATTGATTTTCCAAACGAACTCGCGCTCAGTCCCGACAATCAAACGCTCGCCGTCGGACTCTTCGGCAACCACGACAACGTGCTGTTGTTTAGTGTCAAAGACGGCGCGTTGTTGAAGACGATCAGCGGACTCAAAAACTATGTCTCGGCTTTAGCCTATAGCCCCGACGGGCGCACGCTCGCCGCCGGTTGCGCGGATAATAACGTCTATCTGTGGAACGTCGCCGACGGCGCGCTGCTGCACACGCTGACCGGACTCAATGACCCAACACAACTGGCTAATGGCGCGAACGATCTTGTTTACAGTCCCGATGGGAAAACTTTAGCGGGCGCGAGCAGCAACCACAAAATCAAATTGTGGAACGCGGCGACGGGCGCAGAAATACGCACGCTCGTCGGGCATACGAGCGGGGTGGACACCGTCGTCTATTCGCCTGACGGCAGCAAACTCTTAAGCGGCAGCCGCGACACGAACATCAAAGTCTGGAACGCTGCGACGGGCGCAGAACTCTGCTCGATGATCGGCGGCGGCGGCGCAACGGACGACTGGCTCGTCATCACGCCCGACGGACTCTTCGACGGCACGCCCGCATCATGGCGCAACCTCGACTGGCGATTCTCGCCCGCGCTCTATGACATCTCGGCGGTCGAACTCTTCTTCAACGAATTTTATTACCCGAACCTGCTCGGCGAAATTATGGCGGGGCGCAACGTCAAAGTCGCGCAGGACATCGCGCAGAAAGATCGTCGCCAGCCGCAGGTCAGCTTAACCACGAGCGCGGGCGGCAACGGTTCCATCGCGACGCCAATCGTCAACGTCACAATCAAAATCGCCAACGCTCCCGCCGGAGCGCAGGACGTGCGCCTGTTTCGCAACGGCTCGCTCGTACACGTCTGGCACGGCGACGCGCTGGCGGGAAAGACCGAAGCGACCCTGACGGCGAATCTTCCCATCATCGCGGGCGAGAATCGTCTGACGGCTTACGCCTTCAATCACGACAACGTCAAAAGCTCTGACGCTGTCATCGTCATTAACGGCGCGGAAAGTTTGCGGCACAAAGGCATCGCGTATGTCCTCGCCGTTGGCGTCAACGCTTATGCGAACAAAGATTTCGATTTGAAGTATGCCGTCGCCGACGCGCAGGACTTCAGCAATGAGTGGAAGACGCAACAAACAATTTTGCAGAACTACGCTTCCACACAAACCATCGCGCTCAACGACGCGCAGGCGACAAAAGCAAATATCTTGAAAGCTCTCGCCGTCCTCAAAGCGAAAGTGAAACCGGAAGACGCCCTCGTCATTTATTTCGCCGGACACGGCACGGCGCAACAGAACCGCTTTTATCTGATTCCCAATGATCTCGGCTACGAAGGCGGGCGCGACGCGATTGACGAGGCGGGCTTGAAAACAATTCTCGCGCATAGCATCTCCGACATCGAACTCGAAGACGCGCTCGAAGGCGTTGATGCCGGACAACTCTTGATGGTCATTGATGCCTGTAATTCAGGACAGGCTTTAGAATCCGAAGAGAAGCGTAGAGGGCCGATGAACTCTAAAGGACTCGCGCAACTTGCATATGAGAAAGGGATGTACATCTTAACCGCCGCGCAGAGTTATCAAGCGGCGCAGGAAGCTTCAAAGTTCGGTCACGGCTTCTTAACCTTCGCGTTAGTTGAAGAAGGCATCAAGCAGACGAAAGCGGATGACGAGCCGAAAGATGGAAAGGTCGTGGCGCGCGAGTGGTTCGACTACGCGACGCAGCGCGTACCGCAGATGCAGGTGGAATTGATGAAGGAAACGAGCGGGCGCGGCGTGAAGGTGGCGTTTGTGAAAGGTGAGGAACAGATCGCCGACCCCGCGGAGCGCAACGTGCAACGTCCGCGCGTCTTCTATCGCAGAGAATTAGAAGCGCAGCCGCTTGTCGTGGCGAAGCCGTAGCGAACTATTGTCAAACTCGGATTGAATTGAAAGTTCAATCTTCAAACCCTAAGCCGGAAGGCTCAAGTCTTAAACTTTATGAACCAGCGAATGAATATTCCTCGTGTCGCAACAGTGGTGTTGTTTGCACTGTTGCTGCCGTTCATCGCGCGCGCGCAGAAGCCGCAGATTATCGTCCAGAACGGGCACGCGACGACTGTTAAGTGCGTCGCTTACAGTCCCGACGGTCGCCTGCTCGCCAGCGCGTCTGCCGACCAGACGATCAAGCTGTGGGATGCCGCGACCAACATGCAACTCCGCACCATCCCGACCGCGCAGGCCGAAGGCGTGACCAGCATCGCGTTTAGCCCTGACAGTAAAATCATCGCGAGCGGCGGCTACGACGGCACGTTCAAATTATGGGACGCGACGACGGGAGCGGCACTGCGAACGGTGAATGTGGCAGGCGGACAAATCGCTTCGCTCGCGTTTAGTCCAGACGGCAAGACGCTGGCCGTCGCGTCCGTCGCGCCCGTAAAGCTTTACGATGTGGCGAACGGCGAGAATCTGCGCGAGTTTGTGCAAACTTCGCCGGACGAACTGATTTCTACTGACTCCGTTGCCTTTAGTCCCGACGGCAAACGGCTCGCGAGCGCCAGCGCCTTAAAAGTCAATGTCTGGGATGTCGCGACGGCTGCAAAGATTCGCACGCTTGAAGGACACACGGACGGCGTCAACGCGGTCGCGTTCAGTCACAACGGCAAAATGATTGCGAGCGGCAGCAACGACAACACGCTCAAGCTGTGGGATGCGGCGACGGGGCGCGAATTGCGGACGTTGAAGGACGATCAGTACTGGATCAAAGATGTGGCTTTCAGTCCAGACGACCTGAGGGTTGCGGGCGGCACTTACGGAAACCGCATCATGGTCTGGGACACTGCGAGCGGCGCGGAGATTAACAAGCTCTACAGTAAATACCAGAACGTTGAAAGCGTCGCCTTCAATCGCGACGGCAAACGACTCGCGGGCGCAGTCGGAATTGAAGTGCTGTTGTGGGATGTCGCGAGCGGCAATGAAGTGACGCCGCCGCAGGTTAGTTCGGCGGACGTGACGACGCTGGCGTTCGACCGTCGCACGCGCACGCTCTCCAGCGTCAGCTTTCAAAAGAACACTGTGAAGTTCTGGGACACAGCTTCCGGCGGTTCGCTTCGCACGCTTCCGACGGGCACCAGAGAACCGCACTCCGTTGTCTTTAGCGCGGACGGGCAACTGATGACGCGCGGGTTTTATCATCGCAATGCGGCCACCAACGAAGAGACGCACGACGTGACCATCACGGCGATTGATACCGGAAAAGATGTCCGCACGTTCACGGGTTACAGCGACGATGTGTATTCGATTGCCTTTAGCCCCGACGCGCAACTACTCGCTTCATCAGATGTCAGCGGGACGTTCAAGCTGTGGAATCTGACGACCGGAAAATCGGTGCTTGCGTTGAAAGACCCGACGTTCGCTTACAGCCAGATTCGTTTCAGCCCCGATGCGAAGTCGTCCGTTTATGCGATCAGCAACCCGAAAGGCATTGGCTTGATTAACGCCGGAAGCGGGCAGACGTTGCGCCGTTTTGCACCTGCCGATTTGGGGAAAGGTTTTATCGCGAAAGACATTCAGTTTAGCGCGGACGGCAAACTGCTGGCTGCCTCGCATGATAATTTCATCACAGTCTGGAACGTCGCGGACGGCAGCCTTGTGCGAACCTTGGCAGGCCATCGCAACGTCGTCTATTCCATCGCGTTCAGTCCTGACAACAAATTGCTTGCCAGCGCGAGCGCGGACGAGACGGCGCGCATCTGGGACATCGCGACGGGCGACGCGCGTTATGTGTTGCAGGGACATCAGGGCTACGTCAAAGGTGTCGCTTTCAGCCCCGACGGGAAAACGCTCGCGAGTGGCGGCAATGATCGGCAAATTAAATTGTGGGACGTGGCGACGGGAAGCGAACTCGCCACGCTGCTCGCGCTCGGCGACAACGATTGGCTGATCGCGACAGTGGACGGACTCTTTGACGGGACGCCGCCCGCATGGAAACAGATTCTCTGGGAGTTCAACGGCAACACGTTTGATTACGCGCCCGTCGAAACCTTCTTCAACGATTTTTATTACCCTGGCCTGCTCGCGGAGATCATCGCGGGCAAGCGGCCTCATGCCGCGCAGGACATTTCACAAAAAGATCGTCGGCAACCGAAGCTCAACCTCGCGCTCGCAGGCGGTGCTTCCGCGAGTGCGGGCAAGGCAACCGTTAACCTCAAGCTCAATCTTGCGGAAGCGGCGGCTGACGGCGCACACGCGAGCGGGAGCGGCGCGCAGGATGTGCGACTTTTTCGCAACGGCTCGCTCGTCCGCGTTTGGCATGGAGACGCGCTCGCAGGTGGCAGCAGCGCGACGCTCGACGCGACCGTGCCTGTCGTTGCCGGAGAAAATCAATTCACGGCTTACGCCTTCAACCGCGACAACGTGAAAAGCTCCGACGCGATGTTGACTGTGAAAGGTGCGGAGAGCTTGAGGCGCAAAGGTACGGCGTATGTGCTGGCCGTCGGCGTGAATAGTTATGCGAACAAAGATTTCGATTTGAAGTACGCCGTCGCCGATGCACAGGACTTCAGCGCAGAGTGGCAGACACAACAAGCCAGACTCGCTTCATACACGCAGACGCCGCCCGTCGTGCTGACAGACATGCAGGCGACAAAGGCCAACATCCTGAAAGCACTCGCCGACCTGAAAGCGAAAGTGAAACCGGAAGACGCACTTGTTATCTACTTTGCCGGACACGGCACAGCGCAGGCGAATCGCTTCTATCTCATCCCGCATGATCTCGGCTACGAAGGCGGACGCGATGCGATAGATGAAGCCGGATTGAAAACTATTTTGACGCACAGCGTCTCTGACCTCGAATTACAGGATGCACTCGAAGGCGTAGATGCCGGACAGTTATTGATGGTGATTGACGCCTGCAATTCAGGACAGGCGTTAGAGTCGGAAGAGAAGCGACGCGGACCGATGAACTCGAAAGGGCTGGCGCAACTCGCGTATGAGAAAGGGATGTACATCTTAACCGCCGCGCAGAGTTATCAGGCGGCGCAGGAAGCGTCGAAGTTCGGACACGGCTTTCTGACTTTCGCGTTAGTTGAAGAAGGCATCAAGCAAAGCAAGGCTGATGATGAACCAAAGGATGGCAGCGTCATCGTGCGCGAGTGGTTCGATTACGCGACGCAGAGAGTGCCGCAGATGCAAATTGAATTGATGAAGGAAACGAGCGGGCGCGGTGTGAAGGTGGCGTTCGTGAAAGGCGAAGAACAAATCGCCGACCCCGCGGAGCGCAACGTGCAACGCCCACGTGTGTTTTATCGGCGCGAAGTTGAAGCGACGCCGCTCGTCGTCGCCAGGCCACAATGAATCGAAAATCAATCAAATGCCTTTAGAAGCTGCGTAGTCGGTTATTGCGTAGTCGTTTATATGAGGAGCAATTCGGAATATTCCTCCCGGAGGCTGATTCCTCGTCAGGCGGCTTCACATTTAGCAGCATTCTTACCCGAAATACTATTTGACTTAGTACACGATTCGGTTAAGAATGATGCGCCCGATTGATGCAAAAAATTTGTGATCCTTCCCAACCAATAATAACAGCTACCGCCACGTAGATTAGAGTTTGTCTGAATAGCTGTGTGCCGCGACTGTAAGGGCAGTCACTGAAGATTTCAATCTCTCTGGCATGACAAACCCATTGGCATTAGTTGACGTGGCAAAAGTTCAACGACCGAAAGCGACTTTTCAGTCGCCGTCTCTACCTTCCTAAGCGATGGAAGCATACCGGGAAAGGTGGAGTCCTCAACGCTGACCATGCTCTACACTGAGACGAGAGAAAATGTCTCAGCCTCATTCTGAATTGAGAAGTCTGTGAGCTATCGGCCACACAAATGTTGTTGTGCCCATCGCTTTTGAGATGAAACTTATTGCAAACACTAACTCAAGGAGTTCTTCGATGTCTCTTCATTCCCCGTCGTCCCGTTCAATGAGGCCGATTTTTTTCGGCGCGCTCGCGATCATTATCGTTGCGTTGCTGGCCGCGCCCGCTCTCCGAACAACATACAGCGCCAGCTATGCACAGGACGCCACCACAAAGGGCGATAAAACTTCCATCTGGAGGCCGGTAGACCCTGCCGCGCCGGGCAATCAGGGTACAGTTCCCATCGCTTCAAGGGGGACGAAAGGACATCCCCTCGTCAACTTGGATGTGCGCGTGACTGACAAAGCGGCCATGAGCGCGTTGGTCGCGTCAAACGCTTTAGCCATCACAAAACAGGCGGAGTCACAGTCACAGACGATTCTAAAGGGAATCTCCCAACTCAAGGAGAGCGTTCCCGGCGTCGAGACTAACGTTTCGCCGATCACCGGCGCAGTCGAAGTGCTCCGCAGCACGACGGGCGCGCTCACCGATGCGTCTCCGGGCAATTCCGGCAATGACATCGTGCGCTCCTTCATCCAGAACAACAGCAGCCTGTTTGGATTCTCGCGCCGCGACATCGCCGGCCTGAATTTCATCGGCGAGAGCGTCAGCCATGAGAGCGGCCTGCGGATGGTTCGCGTCGAGCAGACGGTCAACGGGCTGCCCGTGTTCCAGAGCGAGTCGCGTTTCGTGCTCGACGCCGAGGGACGACTCTTCCGCTATACCGGGTTGATGATTCCCGATGCCACGACGACGGCTCCCGCGCTTAATGTGGGCGAGTTGATCTCCGCGCAGGACGCGCTGGCGCGCGCGATGGCCTCGGTGTATATCACCGTGGACGCATCGCAGGCTACTCTGAGCAACACGAACGCGCAGGGCACGAAGACGGAAGTCGTCGCCAACAACGCGAGCGTGTCGGGTAACGTCACGAGCAAGTTGGTCTATTTCCCCGCCGCTCCCGGTGTGCTGCTCCCGGCGTGGTCGCAGATCACTTTCACCGACGGCCCCGGCGACTGGTACACGCTGGTTGACGCCAGCACCGGAAAGCTATTGTGGCGGAAGAATATTCGCGACAACGCCTCGACCCACGACGCGCGTTTCAGAGTTTACGTGCAGGCCGACGGCACGACACCTGCGGATAGCCCGGCTCCGCTCTCCCCGACGACTGCGACGGTCGGCTCCGGCTTCCAAGCCCCCGGCATCGCTCCTACCATCGTCAGCATGTTCACCGCCCAGAACATCACTGCCAGCCCGAACGGCTGGATTGACGATTGTCCCGGCGGCGTCTGCACCGCAGCGCAGACACAGACCATCGGCAACAACGTCCACGCCTATCTTGATCGAGTCGGCGGCGCTGACGCCAATATTCCCGACACGGCGGCGAGTTCCGTGCTTGACGGCAACGGCAAGCCGACGGGCAACCCGGATGCCAACGCGCGCAATCGCGACTTTCTCGGCACGACGCCGCGCGACTTCCAGACCAACTACCTACCACCGCCGCAGGGCGGCAACCCCGAGGCGGGACAGACCGCGACCGGGAACGGTAACAACGGCACCCTCGCCGTTGACCAATTTCGTCGCGGCGCGGTCACGCAACTCTTCTACACTTCCAACTGGTATCACGACCGCCTCTTCGCGCTGGGTTTCGACGAGGCGGCGGGCAACTTCCAGCAACTCAACTTTAGCGGCATGGGATTAGGCAATGATCGCGTGCTGGCCGAGGCGCAGGACAGTTTAGGCGTTGACAACGCTAACTTCTCCACGCCGCCCGATGGTCAGTCTGGGCGCGCGCAGATGTACCGGTTTACCGGCCCCACGATTGACCGCGACGGCGGCATTGACGCGGAAATCCTGATGCACGAGTTGACGCACGGCACGTCCAACCGACTAATCGGCAACGGCGCCGGGCTGAACTGGGATGTCGGCGGCGGCATGGGCGAGGGCTGGAGCGACTTCTATGCTCTCTCGCTCTTGAATAACACCAATGCGGACGATCCCAACGGGAACTACGTGGAGGGCGGCTACGCCACATACAAGGCGTTCGGCATCACGACCTACACCGACAACTACGTCTATGGTATCCGCCGTTTCCCTTATTCGACCAACAACACTGTCAACCCGCTCACATGGGCTGACGTGGACGACATCACGAACAATCTTTCGGGCGGCATCGCCCCCGACCCGCTCGGCAACAACACCGGCGGCGCGTTCGAGGTGCATAACATCGGCGAGGTCTGGTGCCTGACGCTCTGGGAAGTCCGCAGCCGCATCATCGCGGCCAACGCGGGCGACGTGCCGACCGGCAACAACAAGATGCTTCGTATCGTCACCGACGGGATGAAGATGACGCCGACCAATCCGACCTTCATTCAGGCGCGCGACGCTCTCATTGATGCCGACTGCGCGGCCAACGCCTGCGCCAACGAAGATTCGATCTGGGGCGGCTTTGCCGACCGCGGTCTCGGCTTCAAGTCGGACGCGCCGCTGGCGCAGATGTTCGGCTACACCGCCGGACACATGGGCATCACGGAATCTTTCCAGACTCCTGATCTGGATGTCCAGACCGTCACGGTCAACGATAGCCTCGGCAACAACAACGGCGCTATTGATCCGGGCGAGACGATCAATCTCACGGTCTCCCTGAGAAACCCCTTCCGCAAAACGTCAAAGAACGTGGCATCGGCCACAGCGACGCTTGCCACTTCGACTCCCGGCATCACCATCACGGACGCTAATTCGACCTATCCGGCCATCGCAGTGCAGGGAACCGCCAGCGGCGACACCTTCCAGTTCAAAGTGCCCTTGAGCGGCGTGGCCTGCGGCCAGGCGCTCAGGTTCACCCTGACGCCCAACAGCGCGTTGGGCACGACCAACGCGCGCAACATCGTGTTGCGCGTCGGCACGCCGAACGGCACCGGAGCGCCCATCACTTACACGAAGACGATCTCGCCCGCCAAGGCGATTCCTGACGGCCCCCGCCCGCGCGGCGTGATTGACTCGATGACCATCACGGACGACTTTGAGATTTCCGACATCAACTTCCGTGTTGATAGCATTACGCACACATTCACCGGCGATCTGACGGTGATGCTGAGAGCGCCCAGTGGCTACGGCACCGATTTCCTCTCCGTCATCGGCGGAGTCACGGACGGCGGCACCGGCGCTAACATAACCAACTCGGTGATTGACGACACGGCGGCAGCGCCCAACGATTACCTGTCAGCCACAGCGGCGCAAGCGCCCTTCACGGACGACTTCTTACCCGTCTTCAACTCGCCGACGTGGGACACCATCGGCTTTATCCCGCACGACCCTGTAGGCGAACTGAGCCGTCTGAACGGTACCAGCACGCAGGGGACTTGGAACACTCTGGTCTCCGATCAGTTTGCGGGAGACACCGGCACGTTCAACGGCTGGTCGCTGATCGTCACGCCCAGAGCTTTCGCCTGTCAGGCGTTCGTGTCCGGCGGCCCGATAATGCTCATCTCGGAGTTCCGCCTGCGCGGCCCGAGCGGCGCCAACGACGAGTTTATTGAACTCTACAACAACGCGGGCGCTGACCTGACGGTCGCGGGCGGCGGCACAGGTTACGCCGTCGTAGCCTCAGACGGCACGCTACGCTGCACGATTCCGAACGGCACGGTGATTCCGAATCGCGGCCATTACCTGTGCG